>WSXY01000002.1:292462-454962 GCA_009773565.1 Actinomycetota bacterium
CCCCGCCACACTCCGAAGTGGTACGCTGTGGAGCGGAAAGCGCCCCAGACCTTGCGAGTCTTAGCTCCCCGCCACACTCCGAAGTGGTACGCTCCAGACACCTATTGGGCGCTCGTGGCGGAAGTCTTAGCTCCCCGCCACACTCCGAAGTGGTACGCTGGCGGGGTCGTGATGGAGAACACGTGCGCAGTCTTAGCTCCCCGCCACACTCCGAAGTGGTACGCTAGTCTCGTGAACACTCCCACGAGGAACCCAGTCTTAGCTCCCCGCCACACTCCGAAGTGGTACGCTGAAGCACATCATCAGAACAGCGTCATTGAGGTCTTAGCTCCCCGCCACACTCCGAAGTGGTACGCTACGTCATGTGCGGCTACACCGAACTCGTCGGTCTTAGCTCCCCGCCACACTCCGAAGTGGTACGCTAGGTAGGCGTTCATTATGCGGAGAATCGTAGTCTTAGCTCCCCGCCACACTCCGAAGTGGTACGCTAGAGACACAAGAAAGGCCCTGCTGAGCAGGGCCTTTCTTGCTTGCTACCGATCGAAATCGGTTATTCATAGCCATATCTGTAGCTGTGATGCCACCGTTTTCTCCTGAACCGTCGGCTTTCCCACGAGAAAAAGCATTGACTCATACTGTTTCTCGGTGACCGACATTGCCCTCACGCTCCCCTTCGGCGGGAGGCTTCCCTTGAGCCGCGCTAGGTGCTTCTGCACGCCATCGAGACCGTTGGTAATTCTAGTATAGACCGAGAATTGCATCATGGCGTATCCATCTGCGACCAGAAACTTATGAAACTGCTGATAGGCGCGTTTGTCCGGCTTCGTTCTGACTGGCAGGTCGAACAGCACGATGAGTCGCATGGCTTTCACCTGACTACTCCGGAAGCAGTTCGGGGACGACGGCTTGCGCGATCAGCGACGGAAGTGCGAGTGCCGTCGGGTCTCTCTCGGCCATTGCTCTAGCGAGACTTGAGGTTGTTGTTTCGATTGCCGTGAGTACTGAGTGCATTTTGTCCTGGATTAGGCACGGAGTCTGCAAGACGGACAAGAGCCTCTGTCTGTCTGCTCGAATCTGGACGTCGGTCTCTTCTTTGATGGCCAGATAGTCGGCGAACGGACGGTACGGTTCAAGAATGTCATCCGCTAGATTGAATGCGTTCAGCTGACTGTCGTGGTGCACTCCGACGGCCGGATAGAAGCCATGTCCGACGAGCGACCGGGCAATTGCCGCTCGAAGCACCGCATAGCAGTAATCCAAGGATCCTCCGGGACCTTCCGGTGACCGCCTCGTGGCAGTAGGAATCAGGCGTCGAAAATAGAGGCGTGCTGCGGCAGCCTCCATACCTGTCACATCGCCGGACTGAACGGCTGCGGAGTACTCGCGTAGTCTGGCCGAGTCAGTGAGGTGCAGAGCATCTAGGCATGCCGCCTGGTTATCGATCTTAGAACGGATGAGCCGCTGCCATAGTCGTTTTCGCTGTGGTTGTGTCTGGCCCAGCTGCTGGCGAGTGACGGCGAGCTGCCTGCTGTGCTGACAGCAGGGGAGTAGCAGGCCGGTCGGCATGTGTTTTCCATCGCAAACAGCAACCGCGACCCCCTGCTCCGTGAGGAGCGAGAGGGCCGCGGCAGAGACGTGCGTCCGTGGGTGCTCGAGAACGAGTACAGCTATATCCTCAAGCGGAATCCGTACCGTACGCTCTTGGATGACGACAAGCTGACCAGACTGCACGTGCAGCTCGGTCTCATTGCTTATCACCACCGTCCGAAAAGCCACAGCGCTTCTCCCGTTTCACGACGTGCACTGATCTGCCGAGAAGGTCGACCTGGTACTTCTCTAGACACACGATGCTCTGAGCCACACCCAGGCCCGATTTCGTCCAAGATGAGTCGGTTGCTTCGATGCTGATTGCCCCTGCAGCACGGTCCGTCCCCCCAAAGTAGCCGGAGAGGGCTACAATCATGCCGCAACTCTCCCGCACAAGCCTTATCGGGTCATCTTGGTGAAGACTGAAGACAAACTGATAGGACTCGTCCATCTTGCGCCACTGACTCTCAGGCTTATGCGCCTTGATTGCCATGTTCGGCAGCTCGTCGGCCACAGTGTGCTTGACGTAGGTGGGGATCAGATAGTACTTGCCGTCGCACACGAATACGTCGGTTCGGACCATCTTGCCGTTCTTCGCAAGTCCACCACGCACCGCAGTCCCACCGCTTGAGGGCTTGTCGGAGATCCGCACCGATCGAACCAACGGGGCCTTGCGGCCAAGCCGGGTCGGCTTGTGGAACGGCTCGGCGAACGCCTTCGCGGCGTCACCGTCGAATTCCGCCAGGCGTGACTTCAACGCCTCATAGAGAGTTCGGTCCTGCACTCGTCCAACCATCAACTCCAGAGTCTTCGCAGTGAGATCAACAAGACGCACCTTCTTGCTGGTGACCGTGCGTCCCTTCGCATCTTCGCCTTCGATGCGCTTCACAGTCTCCCCATGGACCTCTCCGCGGACTGTCCGGTTTGGCATTCTGCTCACGAGAATCGGCTGTAGTTCGAACTCGCTCGCGGCAATCTCGCCGAAAGGATCCTCGCCAAATCGGGCGGAAAGTCGTTCGCCCAGGCTGCTGGCGAACCCCTCCCATGGCTCCGGCACATGTTTGGCGGGCACTATCTCGCCAGTCGCAGGGTCGAAGTACTCGCCATTTTTGTTACGTAACGGGCGGACGGAGAAGAAGCGACTCACCTTCTGAACCATGCTTCGGGTCGTTGCGGCAATGACCGCCGCGTCGAGCGCATGATGCAGGTCCCCTTCCGCACGGACCTTCTGAAGCTGCCATGCCGTTCTTAGGTATGCGGTTGCCCGTCCGTTGACGGTCATTACAGGTGCCTTGCTGTCGCCCGAGAACTGCAGGTTATCCTCGACAAAACTCTTGAAGAAACGCGCGATGTACTGGGTGTCTATGAGGTTGCGCTCGCGGAACTCATCTGACGCCCGTTCGTCGAAGTCCTTTCGCAGAAGGCGTTCTTGTTTGGGCCGACGAAGATGCATCGAAAGCACGCGTTCCTCGTATTCATGCAAGCGGTCAGCATCTCCGCCCAGATACTCAAACGGTGTCCGCTCGCGCTTGTTCCGATTCTCGGCCGTGGTGACGAGCACCTTGTTCATGTAGCCGTCATCGAACGAGCGGGAGTGGGGAAGGATGTGGTCCACTTCGGCAATCCCCGGCTCGCCTGAGAGCATTCGCTCAGGGTCAATGTATGCGCCGCTATAGGCGCACCGACCACCCTGCTCCTTCCATAGTTTGAACTTCACGATGTCGAGCGGACGCGGGCGTTCGATGCCGTAGTCATCTGCCAGTTGGTCGAGGATTGAATCATTGCGAGACCTGTTCTCCTTCTGCATCTTCTCAATCTGTTTACGATCGTCGGACGAACGTGCCACGTCGCGGGCCAGCTCGATGTGGAGCTGCTCAATCGGGCCATACTCGTCGATGATCGCGTTGAGTACCTTACGCGTCTGGGTCAGAGCTCTGAGAACGACGGGGTTGCGGAGTTCTTCCGTCGGAATCGCCGGAAGCTTCGAGTGTCGCTCGCTATCGGATCGCTGTGAGTGATGGAACCCGGCCGCCTCACATGCTTCCGAGTAGGGGAGACCGTCTTCCATATGGGGCAGAATCGCGCGCAGTGTGTTTTGCGACAGATGCCCATTTCCTGAGAAGCGCAGTTGGGCGAGCGCATCAACGGCTTCATCGGAAAGCCCGAGCATCTTCAGTTCTCGACCGATGGATTCGTCGTACTTGAAGTACGTGAGAATCTCAGCCACTGCGTCGAGCAACTGAGTGTCTGAGGAAAGCGCGCTCCATACCTCGGGCGGACACTCGGAGAGCGCCTTGTGCATCTCGTGCCAGGCCTTCGGAGCGGGGATGGTCTCCTTTGTCTCCGCAGTAAGGTCATCGGGATCACGGCTGTAGCGAACACCCACAAAGCGGGCGTCGGTGGGCAGTTCGCATAGCTTTCGGATATTGGCATAGGTGAGTTTCGTGACTCTATTGAAGGCCTTGTCGATAACGACTTCGCGCTGTTCGGCATCAAGGCTGATGCGGCTACCTGATGTGCCCAGGGTGTAGCGAACGTTGTGGAGTTTGTCGACAAGTCGGAATCGCTCGAATGTCGGGCACGCCAGTGGAATCCGTCGGTTCGTGCGGTCGATAGAGCAGCGGCCGACCTTATCCCTGAGAGCGTCGCCCTCGAGGATTGATGCCTGAGTTTGAAGAATCTCGAGGTAGGTCTCCTCGATTTGGGGAGTGGCGAACGCGTTACCTAGAGTTCGTTGTGCGGCGAAGAGTTGTGCGACTTCATCTAGAACAAGTTCGCGCGAAACGACTGCCCTGTAGTCGCCCTTGTTTCGTCGCGACTCCTGGAACCGTTCATCAAGCCACAGCATCTCACCTGCTGTGCGGTACTTATGCTCGGACATGTGAGCTGCATTCTGGGCAATTGCAGCCTTCACAACACCGTCATCGTCCTTCGCGGATTCCTTCGTCGTTTGCTTCATGGAGCGGTAGCCGCGTCGCTTACAGATCTGACTCAACACGCGTGCCCACTCGATTTCTGTTAGGAGTCGATCGAGACCTTCGGCCCGCAGTTGGTATGGAGTGGTGTCGCCGGCGATTGGCGTGAACACGGTGCTGAGGTCGTCGGGCGCAATCATTCCACTCGACGTTAGAAGTTCACGGAAGTCCTGCATGCGGGCGCGGCGTCGGTGTAGCCGACGGCGGCTTGAGCGCGCGAGACGTCGCGGGAGCGCGAGTGACGCGCCAGTCTTCGGATCCTCTGCCTTGCGAAACGTTCGCACCCCGAGACCTTTGATTTCGCACGACTCTGGATCGAGGACTGCCCACCCCACAGAAGCGATGCCGATATCCAGGCCAACGTGTGTACCCATGAGACCCCCCAGTCGTGGCGACATACTAGTTGACAGATTGACCCAAGGGTCTGACATAGACAAATACCACTCGTGTTCCCCCTACAAAAAGGACGACCCGGTGATCGAAATCACCGGGTCGGAGCCTTACGCTTTCGCTTATCCTAGCAAGCCCGCCACACTCCGAAATGTTACGAGGACTGGATTCGCAAGCGCTCGTTGAGCCTAACACCGAGCTGTGACATTGACAACGGTTCAACTGATCCCGCTAGTGAGTCCACTCTACTTTGACGGGCGACGCGGGACCAAGGTGGGCTCCTGTTAAGCGCCCACTCCAACCGAGTCGCCGCGCTCCGCTACAATGGATTCACTGTGTTGCCTAATCGTGACACCGGTCACTTCTCTGGAGGATTCCATGCGTACAGTTCGAGTCGGCCTCATCGGCCTTGGCACCGTCGGTAGTGGCGTTGTGGAGATTCTCAGTCGCCATCGCGCTGACTTTGTCACGCGCGCGGGCGTGGACGTTGAGATAACGCGTTTCGCCGATCGCTCCGAGGAGCGCTTTGCCGCACTGGGCCTCCCGGCAGACGCCTGCACCACCGATGCCGCCGACGTCATCGCTGACCCGGACGTCGACATCGTCATCGAGCTCATCGGCGGGACCGGCGTAGCGCGCGGTGTCGTGCTCGATGCCCTCGCGGCCGGCAAGAGCGTCGTGACCGCCAACAAAGCGCTCATGGCCAGCCACGGGCGAGAGGTCATGGACGCCGCGGATACCCACGGCGTGGATATCATGTTCGAGGCTGCGGTCGGCGGGGGCATCCCCATTATCGGCCCCCTCAAGCACTCGCTCGTCAGCAACGAGATCACGGCGGTCTACGGCATCGTTAATGGCACAACGAACTACATGCTCACGCGCATGGCCGAGAACGGCCTCAGCTACGGTGCCGCACTCGCAGAGGCGCAGGAGCGCGGATTCGCCGAGGCAGACCCGACCGCTGATGTTGACGGCCTCGATGCTGCGGCCAAGATCGCGATTCTCTCGTCCATCGCCTTCAACTCACGCGTGACGTTCCCGCAGGTGCCCGTCGAGGGTATCCGCTCACTTGCACCCGAGGACATCGCGTACGCATTCGAGATGGGCTACGTCATCAAGCTCATGGCGATCGCGCGACGCGTCGAGGGCGGCATCGACGTCCGCGTCCACCCGACGATGATCCGCGAGGACCACCCGCTTGCGAGCGTCTCGGGCGTCTACAACGCCATCTACGTCGTTGGCGATTCGGTTGGCGAGACGATGTTCTTCGGCGAGGGTGCCGGCTCGTTGCCCGCCGCGTCGGCAGTAGTCGGCGACGTCATCGAGGTCGCCCGGCACATCCAGAGCGGCTGTCTCGCGCTTGTGGGCTGCACCTGCCACGAGGAACTCGCCGTGCGTGATGTGGGCGAACTTGTGACCGAGTACTACGTCCGGCTGCTCGTGGCCGATGAACCCGGCGTGCTCGCGGCCGTCGCCAGCGTCTTCGGCAACCATGGCGTCTCGATCGCATCCGTCATCCAGAAGCGGACGACCGATGTCGGCGCCGAGATCGTGTACGTGACCCATCGGGCGTCCGAGCGGTCCGTACGTGCCGCGCTCGATGAGATCGAGGCGCTCGAAGTGGTTGATTCGGTCGGCTCCATCATTCGCGTCGAAGAGCTGTGACGGCTCCCGTGACTGTTCGCGTCAGGGTTCCGGCATCCTCGGCCAATCTGGGCCCGGGCTACGACGCCTTCGGACTTGCGCTCGCGCTCTATGACGATTTCGAGGCAGTGCATGCGGATGCGTGGTTCCTGGAGGTAAGCGGCGAGGGTGCCGGAGAGCTTCGTACCGACGGGGACAACGAGGTCGCCCGGGCGATTCAACGTGTGTTCGCGGAAGTCGGCTACACCGGTGCAGCGCGCATTCGCTGCGAGAATGCGATTCCGGTTGGTCGGGGACTCGGTTCCTCGGCTGCTGCTATCGTCGGTGGTCTGCTGTTGGGTAACGAGCTTGCGGACGCCGGGCTCTCCAACGAGCGACTCTTCGAGCTCGGCGCCGAGCTTGAGGGGCATCCCGACAATGTCGCGGCCGCGCTCTTCGGCGGGTTCACCGTGTGCTGGCGCGATGGCGACACGCCGCGCGTCAGGCGCATCGAGCCCGGCGGTGGGCTTGCTGCGGTCGTCGCACTCAGCGATGCCGTGCTCCCGACCTCCGAGGCTCGCCAGGCGTTGCCTGAGACCGTGCCACACGAGGATGCTGCGGCAAACGTGGCCCGTGCGTCACTTGTCGCACTCGGCGTCGCCCTCGGCGATGAGCCGATGTTGAGCGCCGGGCTGCACGATCGCATCCACGAGCCCTATCGCGCGGCCCTCATTCCCGATATGGCGGAGATCCGTGACGTCCTCGTTTCGAGCGGCGCATGCGGAGCGGCCCTTTCGGGAGCCGGTCCTACGGTGATCGGACTCGTGAGTGGCGCCACCGACGATGACGCACTGGTCAGAGCGCGAGGAGTTGCCGATACCGCTCACGCGCGCATCGTGGCTACCTCCGGCAACCGCCGCATCATGGCGGTTGGCGTGGAGCGCGTCGGCACGCAGATCGTGTGCGAGGGGTGAGCGCCGTGCGCGATGGAGCCCCAGCGCACCCGCAGCGCCTCGATGCCTTCGAGTGGTCGGTCGTCGCGCTCTTCATCGCCATCGCGATGAAAGACGGCATCCTCCTCGTGCGCTTCCCCTTCCAGGTCAACCTCTTCTACTTCGGCGTTACCGTTGCGGCAATCCTCGGCGGGCTGAAGGCGCTTCGTGCGGTGCGCGACGGTTGGCGACCGAAAGGCGTGACCGACCCGGCACTGTGGGTCTTCGGCACGCCATTTCTCGCGGGCCTCTGGTCGGTCATACAGTCTGCAGACCGCCCCACGACGTTTCTCTACAGTCTTCGGCTTATGGTGCTCTGGCTTGTTGCGGCTCTGATCATCAGCGCGTGCGCGCGCGAGGTCGTGCGTCTGCGCGCGTTGACAGCGTTCGTTATTGGTGCGGTTGGCGCCACGGCTGTCGGCTACCTGCAGCGCTTCGTGCCCGCGCTCGGACTCGGAACCGCGAACACACAGCTTCTCTTCGGCGAGTCCGTCACCCGGCCGGCAGGCTTCTATCTCGATGCGAACTTCTACGGCATGTACTTGGCCGCGGCATGTCTCGTGGCGCTCGGACTCGCCGCTGTGGCGTCAACGAATGCGCGGCGTGCTTGGTGGCTTGTCGCCTCCGCCGTCATGGTGCCGATCATCATCTCGACGTATTCCCGTACCGTGTGGCTGGGGCTTGGCGTCGGCATCGTCATGATGCTTGTGCTCTCGCCATGGCGGGTGCGTGTGTCGATCGTCGCCGTGATCGCGGTCTCCGTGGCCATCGGTGTGGCCTTCATGGGGTCAAGCGGGGTTTCGCAGCGCGCTGCATCCATCGCCCAACCGACGAAGCCCGGCTCCAACGCGACGCGGTACCTTATGGCCCGGGCGTCGGTCAACATGATGCTGGATCGGCCCATCTTCGGTACGGGGCTTGAGGCATATGACGACGTCTACCCGGCGTACCGACTCCCCGGAGCCGAGACCGAAGTCTCGCATCCACACCAGCTTCCGCTGGCGTTCGTCGTCGAGACCGGCATCGCCGGACTGCTCGCCGAGTTGGCGCTTGCCGCGTTGCTGGTGTGGCGCGGTCTTGCACGGCTACGACGCAAGACGCTCTACGATGTCGGGCTCGTCGCGGCACTGGTGGCCATCGCGCTCGGGACGTTCCTGCAGTACTTCTTGTACTACGAGGTTATGTGGTTGCTCGCCGCGCTCATCTGCGTTCCGGTATCAGCGAAAGCTGTCTCGGATACGGCCTGACGTCTCGCCTTCAGCAGAGCGCGCAAGGTTTCGGGGGCGGCCGCATCTTGACGGATACCCGTCGTTTAGGGGAACAATAGAGTATTCCAACCTTCTCGTGCCGGACTCCGGGCACACCTCGCACTATTCCGCTGGAGGTAACGTGGGCGAAGAACGGCCGATTCTCATCGCGCAGGTATCTGACCTGCACTGCGGCTCGCAGTACCACATCCCGAGCCTGGCGACGCGCGTCGTCGATGAGATCAACGAGCTCAAGCCCGACGTGCTTGCGGTCACGGGCGATCTGACAGACATGGGTTTTCGCCAGGAGTTCAAGGTCGCCCAGCGCCTCATCTCTCGCATGGATGTCGAGAAGGTGATGATCCTTCCCGGCAACCACGACGCACGCAACGTCGGCGACATGCATTTCGAGGAACTCTTCGGTGCCCGGTCGACGGAACTCGCGCTGCCCGGTATTCGCATTCTCGGACTCGACTCATCGGAGCCCGACCTCGACGGCGGTCGCATCGGTCGCGAGCGCTATCGCTGGATCGAGGAGCGTTTCTCGAATCCCGATGAGTTCAAGATCGTCTGCCTGCACCACCACCTGCTTCCTGTTCCGGGCACCGGTCGTGAGCGCAATATCGTCTTTGACGCCGGCGACCTGCTGCGCGTGCTGACCTCGAGCGGCTGCGATATGGTCTTGTGCGGCCACAAGCACGTGCCGCACGTGTGGCGGCTCGAGAACATGGTCGTCGTCAACGCCGGAACCGCGTGCTCATACCGTCTCCGGGGGAAGACCAAGGCGTCCTACAACATCATCGAGATCTATTCCGACCATGTGCGCATCGTCCTGAAGCACCCCTTCGGCGAGCCCGAAGTGGTCGCTGACTTCGATCGCGCATCGCGTCACGCATGCGTGTGGAGTCCCGGTTCCGAGCGCGACGCAAACTGCGGTGAGGGCGTATGAGCACGGCCGTTGCGCTCATCGACGGCGAGCACTACCCGCCGGTCGTCCGTAGCGCGCTCGAGGCGCTTGCCGAGGAGTACCACGTCGTGGCCGCTGCGTTTGTCGGCGGCACCGAGAAGGTCGATCCCGCGTCCGGAGATGCATACGGCGTCCCGGTTGTGCGGGCGGCCACCGCCGCAGATGCGCTTCGCATGGCGATCGAGCAGTACTGGCCGCAGGTGATCGTCGATCTTTCCGACGAGCCGATCCTGAGCGCCGCCGACCGCTTCCGTCTCGCATCCATCGCGCTCGAGGCAGGCGTGACGTACCGCGGGGCCGACTTCATCTTCACCCCGCCGTCGGCGTCGCTCGTGCTCCAGACGCCGACGCTCGCGATCATCGGTACCGGCAAGCGCGTCGGCAAGACGGCGTTCTCCGCATACGTCGCGCGGCACCTCAAAGCAAGCGGACGCAACGTGGTCGTCCTGGCGATGGGGCGCGGCGGTCCCGCCGAGCCGGAACTCATCCGGGGCGACGAGGTTGCGCTCACGACCGAGGACCTTCTCGCGCTCGCCGCGCTCGGCAAGCACGCCTCATCGGACAATTACGAGGATGCCGTCATGAGTCGCGTGACGACCGTCGGTTGTCGGCGCTGCGGCGGCGGTATGGCAGGGGAGACGTTCTTCAGCAACGTGGAGGAAGGCGCCCGTCTCGCGGACGGTCTCGGCAAGGATCTCGTCATGCTCGAAGGCTCGGGAGCTGCTATCCCGCCAGTCGCGGCGGACGCGACCATTCTCGTCGTCGGCGCGAGCCAGGGCGCCGGCTACATCCGCGATTACTTCGGACCGTTCAGAGTCGCGCGCGCCGACGCCGTCATCATCGCCGGGGTCGGGGATGCTTCGGCACGCGCCGAGGAGGTCGCCGAGATCCGCTCGGCCATTCACGAGTTGCGGCCTGACGTGCCGGTCGTCGCCATCACGCTCCGACCCGCGCCGATCGAACCCGTCGAGGGCCGACGCGTGTTCTTCGCGACGACAGCTCCGGCAGCGGTGCTTCCCACACTCGTGCGGTATCTCGAGGACACCTACAGCTGCACCGTTGTTGCAGCGAGCGCACACCTGTCGAACCGCACGCTGCTTCGCGCGGATCTCGCGGCTGCGGTGGGCACGTTCGACGTGCTTCTCACCGAGTTGAAGGCAGCCGCGATCGACGTCGTTGCAGCCGCGGGCGCGGAAGCCGGTGTGCCGACGGTTCTCTGCGACAACCTGCCGGTCACGGTGGACGGCGACGACATCGGCCCGGTCATCGACACCACCGTTGCGCTTGCTTTTGAGCGCTGCGGCGCGAGGAGCGCATGATGCCAAACACCAACCTCCCGCCGATCCTCATCAAGGACGAGAAGCACGGCCTGCCCTACAGTAAAGGCCTCATGGCGCAGTCCTTTACGGCGACCGGCCTCTCCCCGGCGCGCGCGTATCTCGCCGCACAACGTATCCAGGACGACATGCGCGCCCGGGACCTCAAGCAAGTCTCGATGGCCGAACTTGTCGAGATGTCCGTCGCCGTGCTCGAGGAGCAGGCGGGCCCCGAGTTCGCCCGGCGTTACCGCAGCCTTCGCGAGATTGCAAACCTCGACCGTCCGCTCGTCATCCTCATCGGCGGGACGACCGGCGTGGGCAAGTCGACCATCGCCACGGAGATCGCTCACCGGCTGGGAATCACGCGTATCGTCTCGACGGATTCCATCCGGGAGGTGATGCGTGGTATCTTTACACGAGAACTCATGCCTGCCATCTATGAGAGTTCGTTTAACGCATGGCGCGGGCTTCGGGTTCCAGTCCCTCACGGTGCCAATCCTGTTATCGTCGGATTCCGCGAACAGACCGCTGCGGTCATCACCGGCATCAGGTCGCTCATCGAGCGGGCGTCGATCGAAGGCGAAAGCCTTGTCATCGAGGGCGTTCACATGGTCCCCGGTTACATCGAGCCTTCGCAGTTCAAGAGTGCGTCCGTCGTGCAGTTGCTCGTGGCGGTGGACGACGAAGAGGCTCACCGCAGCCACTTTTACATCAGAGAGGTACAGACGGACGGAACTCGTCCGTTCGAGAAGTACCGGGCGAACTTCGGGAACATCCGGCTCCTCGGCAGGTATATCGAGGATCTTGCCGTCGAGCACGGCATCCCGATCGTCCACAGCCACCAACTCGACCGCACGGTCGCCGAGGTGCTTGAACTTGTTGTCAACGCGGCCATCCGCGGAGACGACCGGACCGCGACACCGCGGATAGACCCCGCGGGAGAAGGAGCGTAAGCGCACATGAAGTTCTTCCTGGACACGGCGAATATCGCCGAGATCGAAGAGGCCGCAAGCTGGGGCGTGCTTTCGGGAGTCACAACAAACCCGACCCTCTACGCCCGCGAGGGTGGCAAGCTCGCCGACTTCCACGGCCACCTCAAGCGCATCTGCGACATCGTCGATGGCCCCGTCAGCGGTGAGACCGTCGGCCTCACGCGCGATGAGATCATCCGCGAGGGCGTGGAGCTTGCAGCGCTTGCTCCCAACCTCATCGTGAAGGTCCCGACCATGCCCGAGGGCCTCGCGGCAACCAAAGCGCTCTTCGACATGGGCATCAAGGTCAACATGACCCTTTGTTTCACGGTCCCGCAGGCAATTCTCGCGGCGCGCTCCGGCGCTGCGTACGTCTCGCCGTTCGTGGGCCGCTTCGACGACATCTCCGAGGACGGCATCGACCAGCTCGAGCAGGTCGTTATCGCACTCGATAACTATGACTTCGGGCACGATGTCGAGGTTATCGCCGCCTCGATCCGTAGCGCGAACCACGTGACGAAGGCCGCTCTCATGGGCGCCGATATCGCCACGGTGCCCTTCTCGGTACTCAAGAACCTCGTCAAGCACCCACTAACCGATCGTGGCCTGGAATCGTTCCTCGCCGACTGGGAGAAAGTGAAGAACGCATGAGTTCACGTCCCCGCAAGCGTGGCCGCCGTGGTGGCGCGCCGCAAGCAGAAGCCGTCGTACCCTCCATCACGCGCGAGGAGCTTGCCACCAAAACGGTGACCGAGCTCCGTCAGATGGCCGCCGAACTTGAGCTCGACGTCAAAGCGCTCAAGAAGAAGGACGAGATCATCGAGGTCGTCTACGAGGCCAAGGTCAAGGCCGAGGGCTTCATCGACATCATGGGTGTTCTCGACGTTCTGCCCGAGGGTTACGGCTTCATCCGGACCAACGGCTACCTGCCCGGTGACCGCGACGTCTACTGCTCCATGTCGCAGGTCCGGCGCTTCGAGCTCCGGCGTGGTGACCTCGTCAAGGGCCAGGTGCGCCCGCCCAAGGAGACCGAGAAGTACTCGGCGCTCCTCAAGGTGAGCTCGATCAACGGCCTCGAGCCCGAGGCGGCCAAACAGCGCAAGAACTTCAAGGACCTCACGCCGGTCTATCCTGATGACCGCCTGCGCCTCGAGCACGGTGCGCAGTTTATGACGACGCGGGTCATCGACCTCGTCGCCCCCATCGGCAAGGGCCAGCGTGGCCTCATCGTCTCGCCGCCGAAGGCCGGTAAGACGACCGTCCTCAAGGACATCGCGGCTGCTATCACCGCCAACAACCCCGAGGTCTACCTCATGTGCCTCCTCGTCGACGAGCGTCCCGAGGAAGTCACCGACATGGAGCGCTCCATCCATGGCGAGGTCGTTTCCTCGACCTTCGACATGCCGTCCGAGAACCACATCGCCGTCGCGGAGCTCGTCATGGAGCGCGCCAAGCGTATGGTCGAAAGCGGCTACGACGTCGTCATCCTGCTCGACTCGATCACCCGCTTGGCCCGCGCGTACAACCTCGCGACGCCGGCATCCGGTCGTATCCTTTCCGGCGGTGTCGATTCGACGGCGCTCTACCCGCCCAAGAAGTTCTTCGGCGCGGCGCGCAACATCGAGTTCGGCGGGTCGCTCACGATTCTCGCGACCGCGCTCGTGGATACGGGCTCCAAGATGGACGAGGTCATCTTCGAGGAGTTCAAGGGCACCGGTAACATGGAGCTCCGCCTCGACCGTGGTATGGCCGATCGCCGTATCTTCCCGGCAATCGACGTCGTCACGTCCGGCACCCGTAAAGAAGAGCTCATCCTGGATCCGATGGAGGCGCCGTTCGTATGGGGCCTTCGCCGAATCCTGCACGGCGTGGACTCCTCGGAGCGCGCCCTCGACATGCTCATCAAGGGCCTCAAGCAGACTCCGTCCAACCAGGAGTTCCTCACCAAGATGGCCAAGCGCGCCGACGACAAGCGCGTCAACAACGGTATCGAACTCTAGATTTGCGATTGCCCGCTTTGTGGGAGCCGTGCTATCCTAGCCCGGCTGTCCCGGCACCTGGTCGGAAACCAGGTGCATTCTCGGAGGTGAATCGGAAGTGCGTAAAGGTATCCATCCCGACTATGTCGATTCCAAGGTCGTGTGTTCGTGTGCGAACACGTTCATGACCCGCTCGACAAGTCCGGAACTGCACGTCGAACTGTGCAACAAGTGCCACCCGTTCTACACCGGCCAGCAGAAGTTCGTCGACACCGGTGGTCGCGTCCAGCGTTTCTCCGACAAGTTCGGTAACGCCGCGCAGGCCGCTCTCGACAAGGAAGCTGCGGTCAAGCAGGCACGCGTGAAGGCCGCCGAGGAGTCCGCCGAGGTCGCCCGCAAGGCGCGCGAGGTCAAGGACGCCGAGAAGGCAAAGAACGCTGCCAAGCACGAGGTCGCGGAAGCGGTCAAGAGCGGCGACGCCACTGCCGACGTCACGGAGAGCGCTGAAGAGTCGCCCGCCGAGGAGACTGCGGAGTAGTCGTAGCCAAAGCACTGGTATGATGAGGAGGCGAGCTTGCTCGCCTCCTTTGTTTTCGGAGCGGCCGATGCCGCGCTTGAGGGGCACTCGATGGACGTCGTACTGCTCTACCATACGCCCGACCCTGAGCGGGCCGTTGCCGCGGCCGCGAGGCTCTGCTACGCACCTGTCGGGGCTGCGGAGCTTCTGGAGAGCATGTCGGACGAAGCCGTCGCCAAGGTGCTCAAGATCATCATCACGTCGGGGCATCTCTCGGCGCTCGAGCACGCGTCGTACACGTTCGCGATCGACGGTGTCTCGCGCGCGCTCACGCACCAGCTCGTACGGCATCGGCTGGCCAGCTACAACCAGCAGTCGCAGCGCTACGTCCGCTACGACGGCGAGCCCGCGTTCATCGAGCCTCCCGTGGTTGCCGCTGATGCCGCAGCACACGAGATCTTCGTTTCGGCCACTGAGGCCGCGTTTGCTGCCTACAAGCAGCTTCTCGACGCCGGCATTCCGGCCGAAGACGCACGCTACCTGCTCCCGAACGCCATGGAGACGAAGATCGTCGTCAGTATGAACATCCGGGAGCTGCTGCACTTCCTGGAGCTCCGGTGCTGCAAGCGGGCGCAGTGGGAGATACGCGCGCTCGCGCTTCGCATGCTTGAACTCGTCGAACCGACCGCACCGTACATCTTCCTGGACGCCGGGGCCTCGTGCCGCCGGGGTCCGTGCCGAGAGGGCAAGATGACGTGCGGTGACCCCTACCCGAAGGCGCCCAAACGTGACTGAGAAGAGCACCGTGTCCAAGCCCTCGAACCACACGCATATCGGCGGCCAGGCCGTCCTCGAAGGCATCATGATGCGCGGCAAGTACAACTGGGCGATCGCCGTGCGCGAGCCCAGCGGCGCGATCTACACCGAGGAGCACGATCTCGTCACGGCGGCCACCAAACACGCGTGGCTCAAGTTGCCCGTGATCCGCGGGATGTGGGGTTTCTACGAGACGATGGTCCTCGCGATGAAGGCCTTCGGCATCTCCGCCGAGCACGCCGGCGAGACCGAAGAGGAGCAGCTCTCCGCGAAGGAGATCGGCTTCACGATGGTCCTTGGCCTCGGCCTCGCGATCGGGCTGTTCATCGTGCTGCCGGCGGTCGTTACCAACCTGCTCGTCGGTTCCTCGATCGAGAAGCCGCTGATGTGGAATATCGTCGACGGCATCCTCCGTCTTGTAGCGTTCTTCACATACATCTGGGCGGTCAGCCGCATCAAGGATATCCACCGGGTGTTCCAGTACCACGGCGCCGAGCACAAGACGATCCACGCATACGAGAACGGCCTGCCGCTCACGCCCGAGAACATCCAGAAGTACGAGACGCTCCACGTGCGGTGCGGCACATCGTTCCTGCTCATGGTGATGGTCATCGCGATCCTCGTGTTCTCGCTCATCCCCGGCAAGGTCATCCTCGCGGCGTGGGGCGTGTCGGCCAAGGGCTGGATCCTGCTGTTCAACATCGGCACGCGGATCCTCTTGCTGCCGCTCATCGCCGGACTCGCCTACGAGGTCTCCGTGAAGTGGGCGGCAAATCATGCCGAGAACCCCTTCGTGAAGGCCATCATGTGGCCGGGAATGCAGTTGCAGCGCATGACGACTGCCGCGCCTGACGACAGCATGGTCGAGATCGCGGTCGCCGCGATGGAGCTTGTCGTCGCGCGGGAAGCCCGCGAGGCCGGTGGGCCCGAGGTCGTAGCGATTCCCGCAATCGACTGATCGGGCTCTGACGTGGCAGGACGCTTGCTTCCGCAGAACCCCATGGATGACACAAAGACAACAGGCGTCGAGGCCAACCTCCGGGTTCAATTCGCGCTGGCTGCGTTCATGTGGACGGCTGCGTCGGTCATGCTCGGTGTCCGGGGGGCGGGGTGGCTCGCTCACGCGCACTTCGGGCTCGCGCTCGCCGCACTCGCGCTGACCCTCGGATGGCTCAAGCAGCGCTTCATCATGAGTGGCGTCGCTCGCGGCGCGGTCGAGCGCATACGTGCGCGCGACCCGCGTGCGAGCGCGCTCGGATTCTTCTCGGTCAAGACCTGGTTGACGATCGCCGTGATGATGGGCGCGGGCATCGCGCTCCGCGTGTCCGGCGTTTTGCCTCCAACGCTTCTCGGAACGCTCTACACGACGGTTGCGACGGGCCTCCTGCTGGGCAGTCGCACCTTCTGGATTGCCGCTGTCCACGCCGCCTGAGTGCGGACTGCCTGTTCTCGGGCGTGATACAGTACTCTCCTAGAGCCGCACACGCGGCGCTTCGCACACCACTCACCGGAGGAATCCGAACATCATGCGCGAGAAGCTTGAACAAATCCTTGGCTCCTACGACGATCTGACCGCGAAGATGGCCGACCCGGCTGTCTTCTCGGACCAGAAGGAATACACGCGTATCGCGAAGGAGCACCGCAGCCAGACCCAGGTTGCGGAGGCCATCCGCACCTACCTCGGCGTGCTCGACGGCATCGCCGATGCCGAGGAGATGCTGCGCTCCGAGCCCGACGCCGAGATGCGCGACATGGCGCGCGACGAGCTCGACGAGCTCCGTACCCGTGCCGAGAAGCTGGACGCCGACCTCCAGGTCATGATGCTTCCGAGCGACCCCAACGACGAGAAGAACATCATCGTCGAGATCCGCGGCGGTGCCGGCGGTCAGGAGGCGGCGCTCTTCGCGTCCGAGCTCTACCGCATGTACACCCGCTTCGCCGAGTCGCAGAAGTGGAAGGTCGAGGAGCTCGATATGAGCGAGTCGGAGATCGGCGGCGTGAAGGAAGTCTCCTTCTCGATCAAGGGCAATAAGGTCTACTCGAAGATGAAGTTCGAGTCGGGCGTTCACCGCGTCCAGCGGATTCCCGTTACCGAGTCCGGAGGACGCATCCATACATCGACGGCGACCGTTGCCGTGCTGCCGGAAGTCGAGGACGTCGAGGTCGAGGTCCGCATGGAGGACCTGCGCATCGACGTCTACCGCTCAAGCGGCCCCGGCGGTCAGTCGGTCAACACGACCGACTCGGCGGTTCGCATAACGCACCTGCCGTCCGGTCTCGTGGTGCAGTCGCAGAACCAGAAGTCGCAGCTCCAGAACAAAGACGCCGCGATGCGGGTTCTCCGCGCGCGCCTCTACGAGCAGGAGCTTGAGAAGCAGCTTGCCGAGCAGGGCGCCGAGCGCCGCAGCCAGATCGGCAGCGGTGAGCGCTCCGAGAAGATCCGCACGTACAACTTCCCGCAGGACCGCGTGACCGACCACCGTATCGGACTCACGGTGCACAACCTGCCGGGGGTGCTCATGGGCGATATCGGGGAGCTGGTCGAAGGGCTTGTCGCCGCCGACCGTGCTGCGAAGCTGGCGGCGGTGGTGTAAGTGGCCGAGCGCGCCTGGACCTGTAAAGACGCGCTCGATTGGACAACCGAGTATCTCGGCCGCAAGGGAGACGAGCATCCGCGACGCTCCGCCGAGTGGCTCCTCTCGGCCGCGACCGGTCTTTCTCGCGTGGAACTCTACGCCTACTTCGATCGACCCCTGTCTCCCGATGAGCGCGCGAAGTTCCGCGCCTCGATCGAGCGCCGCGCTGCCGGTGAGCCGCTGCAATACGTGACCGGCGAGATGCCCTTTCGTCACCTCGTGCTGCATGTCGAGCCGGGCGTGTTCATTCCGCGCCCGGAGACCGAGGTGCTCGTCGACGCGGTGCTCGAAGCGATTCGCGAGGTGCAGGAGCCACTCGTTGCGGACCTGTGTACGGGATCGGGGGCAATTGCTGTCTCGATCGCGCACGAGCATCGCGGCGCTCGCGTGTGGGCGTCTGATGTCAGTGAGCAAGCGGTCGAGGCCGCTCGTCGGAATGCGCTGTACGCGGACGTCACCGACAGGGTACAAATGTTCCAGGGAGACCTGTTCGCTCCGATTCCGGAAGATCTCGCAGGGCGCCTTGTGGCGGTTGTCTCAAATCCGCCATACATCCCGACCGGCGACCTACCGGATGTGCCGAACGAGGTTCTCGGTTTCGAGCCGAAGACCGCCCTCGATGGGGGTCTCGACGGGCTCGACGTGGCACGAAGGATTGCGGCGCAGTCTCTGGAGTGGCTCATGCCAGGCGGGTTTCTTGCAATGGAGCTGGATGAGACTCGAGCGGCCGTCATGGCCGACGAGATGCGCGCCGATTATGCTGGTGTTTCGGTCCGCAAGGACCTGACCGGACGGGACCGGATCGTGGTGGGCAACACACGGGAGGCGAGGCAACTATGAGCAAGGTGATACACATCGACCCCGACAACCCCTCGGCGGAAGCGATCAATCTCGCGGCGACGGTACTTCGAGAAGGCGGCATCGTAGTCTTCCCGACAGAGACTGTCTACGGGATCGGCGCTTCCGCTACCTCGTGTATCGGGCCGCAAGAGATCATCGATATCAAGATGCGTCCAAAGAACAAGCCGCTTCCCTGGCTGGTAGAAGATGAGAACGCGCTCGACGTCTATGGCGTCGACGTTCCCGAGTACGCCCATCGCCTGGCCCGTGCGTTTTGGCCCGGCGCGCTTACGATCGTCGTTCACGCTGCACAGGTCGTCGTCCCCGAGTTCCGCGATGATCGCGGAGCGGTCGCCCTGCGCTGCCCCGACCATGAGGTCGTCCAGGAGCTTATCCGGGCATCCGGCGGAGCGATCATCACCACGTCCGCAAACACCTCGGGACTTCCTCCCGCGGCATCTTTTGAGGCGCTCGAGGCACGTATCATCGCCTCGGCCGACCTGACCCTCGATGGCGGCGAGACGCTGCATAAGCTCGCCTCCACCGTGGTTGACTGCACCGGTACCGAACCCGTGGTGACGCGGGAAGGCTCGATCTCGGCAGCGCAGGTGCTCGCGGCCGCTACCGGCCTCGACGCCTAAAGCGCGTTCGTCTTGCTACAATGCGGAAGGCGGCCATCGCCGGTCGCCTTCCGCATTTCGTTTCCAGAGGAGTCTTCATGCGTCTCAGTCTCGGCAGTGATCACGCCGGATTCGCCCTCAAGGAGCAGGTGAAAGCGTACCTGCAGCACAAGGGGTACGAGGTCACCGACGTCGGCACCACGAGCGAGGATTCGGTCGACTACCCCGACTACGCTGAGCAGGTCGGGAAAGCCGTAGCAGCTGATGAAGCTGACTTCGGCGTTCTTGTGTGCGGCTCCGGGCTCGGTATGGCGATCGCCGCCAACAAAGTGCCCGGCGTTCGGGCCGTCCAGTTGATGGACACCGAGATGGCGAAGATGTCTCGCATGCACAACGACGCGAACGTCGTCACACTCGCGGGACGCTATACCGAACCTGAGAAGGCCGAGGCGATCCTCGACATGTTCCTGACGACGCCCTTCGAAGGCGGCCGTCACCAGCTTCGCGTCGACAAGATCACGGCAATCGAGCACGAGAACGAACAGTAAGGTCCTTGAGAGAGAGGTAGTCCCGGCATGGCATTGCGGTATATCCCCGCGCAAGACCCGGAGCTGGCTTCGGCCATCGACGCCGAGTTGACGCGCCAGCGTGGCACGATCGAGCTCATCGCATCCGAGAACTTCGTCTCAATGGCTGTGCTCGAAGCCGCAGGAACCGTTCTCACGAACAAGTACGCCGAGGGTCTTCCCGGCAAGCGCTACTACGGTGGCTGCGAGAAGGTCGACATCGTCGAGGACCTCGCCCGCGAGCGCGCGAAGGAGCTCTTCGGGGCCGATCACGCGAACGTGCAGCCGCACGCGGGCGCGCCCGCGAACCTCGCCGTCTACTACGCGGTCTGCAAGCCGGGCGACACCGTCCTCGGCATGAACCTCGCCATGGGCGGGCATCTCACACACGGCTCGCCTGTGAACTTCTCGGGCAAGTGGTTCAACGTCGTGCCCTACGGTCTCGACATGGAGACCGAAACGATCGACTACGACGAGGTCGAGCGCCTCGCCAAAGAGCACCGTCCGAGGATGATCATCGCCGGCGCCTCGGCGTATCCGCGCATCATCGACTTCGAGCGCTTCGGCGCGATCGCCAAGAGCGTCGACGCGGTGCTCATGGTCGATATGGCTCATATCGCCGGCCTCGTCGCCACGAGCGCGCACCCGAGCCCCGTGCCATACGCGGACTTCGTCACGTCCACCTCGCATAAGACGCTCCGCGGCCCGCGTTCCGGCTTCGTGCTCTGCAAAGAGGAGTGGGCGAAAGCGCTCGACAAGGCGGTCTTCCCCGGCCTTCAGGGCGGTCCGCTCGAGCACATCATCGCCGCCAAGGCAGTCGCTTTCCGCGAGGCCATGCAGCCTGAGTTCAAGGTCTACATCGACCAGGTGGTCGTCAACGCGAAAGCGATGGGCGCCGCGATGGTCGAGTGCGGGCTGCGACTCGTCTCCGGCGGTACCGACAACCACCTCATGCTCGTGGACCTGCGCCCGGCCGGCGTCACCGGTAAGGACGCCGAGAAGCTTGTCGAGGAAGTCGGCTTCACCGTCAACAAGAACGCCATCCCGAACGATCCGGAGAGCCCGTTCGTCACCAGCGGTATCCGTGTCGGCTCGGCGGCAATGACCACTCGCGGCTTCAATGAGGCCGAGGCGCACAAGGTGGGATCCCTGCTCGCAACCGCGATCTTCAAGCGCGACGACGCTGCCGCACTCGCAAGCATCAAAGCAGACGTGCAGACCATGCTTGACGCACACCCGCTTTACCCCGAACTGTAAGCGACCTTTATCGCCGAGGAGGGCACATGTCGGAGCGCGCGTGGGAGAACGTGGTGGTCATGGACCACCCACTCATCCAGCACAAGTTGTCGATTCTGCGGGACATAGGAACGGGCGCCAAGGAGTTCCGCGAGCTCGTCAAAGAGCTCGCCATGCTCATGGCGTACGAGGCAACGCGTGGATTCCAGCTCGCCGAGACGACGGTCACTACGCCCATCACCGAGACGACGACCTACGTGCTCGCGGGCAAGAAGGTCGCCGTTATCCCGATCCTGCGTGCCGGTCTTGGCATGGTGGACGGTATCCTCGAACTCCTCCCGGCGGCGAAGGTCGGCCACATCGGCCTGTACCGCGATCCGGAGACGCTTCAGCCGGTCGAGTACTACTGCAAGCTACCCGAGGACATCGGTGAGCGTGACATCCTCGTCGTCGATCCGATGCTCGCCACGGGCGGCTCGGCTGCCGCAGCCGTCCAGTTCCTCCGCGCCAAGGGCGCTCGTGAGATCAACTTACTCTGCCTCATCGCGGCCCCTGAGGGCATCGACGAGGTCGTGCGCCACTGCGAGGGCGTCAAGATCTATGTCGCCGCTGTCGACAGCCACCTGAACGATCACGGCTACATCGTGCCCGGTCTCGGAGATGCCGGAGACCGGCTCTTCGGCACCAAGTAACAGGCGGGGGAGAGTACATGCCACGCCCGTCCTGGGATGAATACTTCATGTCGATCGCGCGGCAGGTTGCCGAGCGTTCGACCTGTTTGCGACGCTCGACAGGTGCGGTGCTCGTGAAGGACAAGCGCATCCTGTCGACCGGATACAACGGCGTCCCGTCGGGTCTCCAGCACTGCGAGGCCACCGGATGCCTGCGAGAGCAGCGCGGCATCGCCTCCGGCTCGCACCACGAGCTCTGTCGCGGCATCCACGCCGAGCAGAACGCCGTCATCCAGGCAGCCCGTCACGGAATCGCCATCGACGGCTCGACCGTCTACTGCACTCACCAGCCGTGCGTCTTGTGCGCGAAGATCCTGCTGAACGCGGGTGTCGTCAGTATCGTCTACCGCGAGGCGTATCCCGATCCGCTCTCTGAAGAGCTGCTTGCCGAGGCGGGACTCGTTCCCCGCTGCATCGGCGGCGACAACTGATGGTCGCCCTGCAATACAGCGCGGTGATCGTGGCTGCCCTCGCGACCACACTCGCCATCACGCCGCTCGTCAGGCTCGTGGGAGTCCGGTGGGGGATCGTCGCGCATCCGGGTGGACGTCACGTCCACAAGGGGCTTGTACCGCGTATCGGCGGCGTTGCACTGTTTCTTGGCTTCACCGTCGCCGTTCTTGTCGACTACCTCGGCGAACGGTTCTGGGGTTGGCAGGGAGCGATGCTCCGGGTCGGCAAGCCGATGCTCGGCCTGCTCGCCGGCATCGCCGTCATCTTCTTGGTGGGCGTGCTCGACGACATCATCGAGCTCAGCCCCGGGAAGAAGCTTCTCGGTCAACTGGCCGCAGCCGGCATCGTGATCGCGTGCGGGGTGCGTATCAGCTTCATCAGCAACCCGTTCGGCGGAGATGTCGTCTCGTTGAGTCCCGTGATCGCGGTGCCGCTTACGCTGTTCTGGATCGTCGGTTTTACGAACGTGATCAACCTCATCGATGGTCTTGACGGGCTTGCCGCAGGCATCTCGGGAATCGCCGCGCTGAGCTTTCTCATCCTTGCCGCGCAAAGCAACGTGCTTGCCGCAGGTATTCTCGCCGCTGCACTTCTCGGGGCGTGCGTCGGTTTCCTCAAGTACAACTTCAACCCCGCGAGCATCTTCATGGGGGACTCGGGCGCGCTCTTCTTGGGCTTCACACTCGCGTGCGTGTCACTCCTTGGCGTCATGAAGTCCGTGGCGGCCATCACATTGGTCGTGCCGCTGCTCATCATCGGGGTGCCGATCTTCGATACGTTCTCGGCAATCATCCGGCGGAGCCGTCACGGACAGCCCATCCAGGCTGCCGATAAGGGTCACATCCATCACCGGCTTCTGGGCCGCGGATTCAACCAGCGCCAGACGGTGCTCATCATCTATGTCTGGTCGGTGGCGCTCGCATTTGGCGGCTACGCTATGCGATGGGCACCGCCGATATGGCGGTTCGCCACGCTCGTGTTGCTCGCGTCGATGTCGGGCCTGATGGCGTACTGGCTCGGCCTCTTTGAGGCCGCCCATCACGAGGACGAGTAGCCCGCCGCGGAGCACGTTGCCGTGCCGTCGGCATCGGCGTCGAATTCCCTTGTTGCGCCGAACTCCTTTGCTGTATAGTGAGCACGCTTTCCGAGGTCACCCCCCGGCCGGAAGGCGCCTCCCATGGTGGTTCGGGCCTGTTCATGAGGCCAGGACCCGACGTGCTGCAGGTCGCTCACGGGGTGACGTCGCAAAAGCGCGACTGACAACGGTGTGCAGACAAGAGGAGCAGCGTCCTGGGCGGAGCATCCGACATCACCCCTGCTCTCTTCGGCTCGCCTGCATTCGTCATGCTCGGCGGCGCCGTTCTCGGCGCGATTCTCGCGGCCGGAGCCCGGGTAAGCGTTGGACGTATCACTCCCGACGATCCGATCGGGGGAATGGTCCAGGCAGCGGCGCTCAACTTCCTCGTCATGATGGTCGCTTTCGGGTCGCTTCTAGCTGTCTTCATGTTTGCGCGCAGCGCCATGTTCGTCTTTGGTGCTTCGCTTGTGTCCGGCTTCCTGGTCGTGGCTGTCGTCTGGTTCCTGGGCGCGGCACGGACCCAGAACGCTCACTAAGGGAGGGAGTCCATCTGTGGAAATGATCGGTGAAGGCGTCAAAGAGCTGCTCCACGAACTGTCTGTGCTCACCGTTGCCGGACATAAGGTGGAAGCGGGTCAGTTCGTTCTCACGAACTACGCCTTCTTCCTGCTCATAGCCTTCGTGGTCACGGTGTTGTTCTTCATGATCGGCGTCCGCAAGGTGTCGCTCGTGCCGAACAGCCGTCTTGGGTCCATGATCGAAATGGGTGTCGAGTTCGTTCGCGACAGCCTCTGTATCGAGTCCATGGGTCCCGAGGGTAAGAAGTACGTTCCGTTCATCGGTACCATCTTCTTCTACGTGCTGTTCAACAACCTCATCGGACTCATCCCCGGCTTCAAGCCGGGAACCGGCTCGATGGGCACGACGGTTACCTGGGCTGTGCTCATCTTCATCGTGTACAACGCGATCGGCATCAAGAAGCACGGTCTGTGGGGCTACCTGAAGAGCTTCTGGCCCAAGGGCGTTGCGGCTCCTATCGCGGCATTCGTCGCGCTTCTTGAGATCGTCAGCCAGATGGTTCGCCCGCTCACGCTCTCCGTGCGACTCTACGCCAACATGTACGCCGGCCACGTCGTGCTCGGCATCTTCTCGATATTCACGGTGATGCTCATCGAGGCATCGGGTGTCATGAAGATCATGGCGGTGCTGCCAATTGCACTACAGGTTGTGCTTTATGCCCTTGAGCTGTTCGTCGCCGTCATTCAGGCGTACATCTTCGCGGTGTTGACCTCGGTCTACATCGGTGGAGCGCTTAACACTCACTAGGTTCATCACGCCGGCCATCCGGTCGGTGTCGGGATGTTGTAAACGCGGAGTCACTTCCGCAGAAGCGAGGAGGAACGCACGTGGAGATCACCGGTTCGCTATCAGTCCTGGGTGCAGGCTTCGCCTTCGGTGTCGGCGCCATCGGCCCCGCCATCGGTATCGGCATGATCGGTGCCAAGACCATCGAGTCCATGGCTCGCCAGCCCGAGATGGCCGGTCGCCTGCAGACCACCATGTTCATCGCGCTGGCGCTCGCTGAGGCCATCGCACTGTTCGGCTTCGTGCTCGCCTTCGTCCTGATGGGGCAGAAGTAGCCACACGACGCCGTCGTTTCGGAGGTAACGCATGGATGCACTGATTCCCAAGATGCCCGAGATCCTCGTCGCACTGACGTCTTTCCTCGTGCTCTTCGTGATCCTCGGCAAGTTCGCGTTCCCGCCGGTCACGAAGATGCTCGACGAGCGCGCGGAGAAGATCCGCGAGTCGCTGGAGAAGGCGGAAGAGACGCGTGTCGAGGCTGAGCGTCTGCTCGAGGAGTACAAGGTCCAGATGGCCGAGGCACGCGCCGAGGCCGGCAAGGTCATCGAGCAGGGCCGCACTGTGGCCGAGAACATGAAGAACGAGATCATCGCAAAGGCGCGCGAGGAGGCCGAGTCCGAGCGGACGAAGGCCATCGAGTCCATCAGGGCCGAGAAGCTCGCCGCTATGGCCGAGCTGCAGGCATCTGTCGCCGACCTGTCGGTGGCCGTTGCGGGCAAGATCATCGGCCAGCAGCTCTCGGCTGCCGATCACGCGGCGCTCATCGAGCGGTCCATCGCAGAGGTGGGTAGCCTGCATGAGAACTAACGAGCTCGTGGAGACCTACGCACGCGTGCTGTTCGACCTCGCCGCACTCGCGGATTCGGTCGATGTGGCCGACGAGGGTCTGCGCAGCGTCGTGAAGGCTGTCCGGGGTAACGTCGATCTTCGCGACGCGCTCACCGACACCGCCCTGCCGGCGGAGACGAAGCGCGGCGTGCTGCGCGACATCTTCGGCGAAGAGGTGTCGCCGGAAGTACTCGCGGTCGTCACGCTCATGGTCGATCGCGGACACGCGGATCGCCTCGGCGAGCTCGCGTCGATGTTCGGGACGGTCGCCGAGAAGGAGCGTGGTGTTGTCGTGGCAGAGGTCACCTCAGCGGTGGCCCTGACCGACGACCTTCGCGCCAAATTGATCGACAAGCTCACGACCGCCATTGGAGGAGCCGTGTCACTGCGCGAGAGCGTGGACCCGGCGATTCTCGGCGGTATCGTCATCCGGGTGGCCGGGCGCGTGCTCGACGGCAGCGTTACGGCGCAGCTGCGAGACCTGCGTCAGGCACTCCTGACCGCACGCCAGGGAGGTGAGGCATAAGTGGCTGAGATCACCGCCAGCAGAATCGACGCGGTACTCAAAGCGCAGCTCGAAGCGTTCAAGTCCTCCGTCGACGTGCGTGAGGTCGGTACGGTCATGCAGATCGGCGACGGAATCGCTCAGGTCGACGGCCTTAAGGGCGCGATGGCCGGTGAACTGCTCGAGTTCGTGAGCAGCGACGGCAAGACTGTCATGGGCATGGCACTCAACCTCGACCGCGATAAGGTCGGCGCGGTGCTTCTGGGCGAGACTTCGCTCATCGGAGAGAACGACCAGGTCCGCACGACGGGTCGTATCGTCGAGGTGCCGTCAGGCAAGGGTTTCCTCGGTCGTATCGTCAACCCGCTCGGCGAGCCGATCGACGGCCGCGGCCCTATCGAGGCCGAGGGCATTCGTCCGGTCGAGTTCCGCGCGCCCGGTGTCATCGAGCGCAAGGGCGTCCATGAGCCCATCCAGACCGGCATCATGGCTATCGACTCGATGATCCCCGTCGGTCGTGGCCAGCGCGAACTGATCATCGGCGACCGCCAGACCGGCAAGACCGCAGTTGCGATCGACGCGATCATCAACCAGAAGGGTGCGGGCGTCATCTGCATCTACGTTGCGATCGGTCAGAAGGCTTCGACCGTCGCCGGTGTCGTTGAGACACTAGAGACCTATGGCGCGATGGAGTACACCATCGTCGTCCACTCAAGCGCATCGGATCCCGCCCCGCTGCAGTACATCGCGCCTCTGGCCGGTTGCGCCATGGGTGAGTACTTCATGTACAACGGCGAGGATGGCAAGCCCGCGAACAAGGACAACCCCGGCCGCGCGGTGCTCTGCATCTACGACGACCTCTCCAAGCAGGCCGTGGCGTATCGCCAGATGTCCCTCACGCTCCGCCGCCCGCCGGGCCGCGAAGCGTATCCGGGCGACGTCTTCTACCTCCACAGCCGTCTGCTGGAGCGTGCCGTCAAGTTGAGCGACGAGAACGGCGGCGGTTCGCTGACGGCTCTCCCGGTCATCGAGACGCAGGCCGGTGACGTGTCGGCGTACATCCCGACGAACGTCATCTCCATCACCGACGGACAGATCTTCTTGCAGTCCGACCTGTTCTTCCAGGGCGTCCGTCCCGCCATCAACGTCGGCATCTCGGTGTCGCGCGTCGGCGGCAACGCCCAGATCAAGGCGATGAAGCAGGTTGCCGGCTCGCTTCGCCTCGACCTCGCGCAGTACCGCGAGCTCGCCGCGTTCGCGCAGTTCGGCTCCGATCTCGACAAGACCACGCAGTCGGTTCTCAACCGCGGCGCGCGCCTCGTCGAGCTGCTCAAGCAGGGTCGCTATGTCCCGATGACGGTCGAAGACCAGATCATCGTCATCTTCGCGGGCACCAAGGGTTACATCGACGACCTCGCGGTTGAAGACGTTCTCCGGTACCGCAGTGAGCTGCTCGCGTTCATGCGCAGCGTGCACCCCGAAGTTGGCAACGTCATCGGCTCGGAGAAGAAGCTTTCCGACGAGACCATCGAGCAGCTCAAGGCCGCACTTGCCGAGTTTGCCGGGCAGTTCTCGGGAGGCCGGGAGTAGTCATGCCGAACCTCCGCGACATCAAGCAGCGAATCACCTCCGTGCACAGCACGAGGCAGATCACGCGCACCATGGAGATGGTCGCGACGGCCAAGATCAGGAAGGCGCAGGAGCGCATCGAAGCGGCTCGTCCGTATGCCCTTTCGATGACCGAGGTCCTCGGCAACGTCGCCCGCTTCGTGCAGGGCGCGTCGCACCCGCTGCTCGAGGAGCACGCCGAGCGCAAGCGCGTCGCCGTCGTGACGATCACGTCCGATCGCGGCATGTGCGGCGCCTTCAACAGCAACATTCTCCGCCTGACCGAGGATCTCATCGCGCGCGAGAGCGGCGACGACGTTGACGTGTCTGTCATCTCGGTCGGGAAGAAGGCGCTGTCGTACCTGCGCTACCGTGGCATCGAGCCCGACGCCGCGTATCGCGACATCTCCGACAAGCCCACCTTCGCCGATGCTCGCAGTATCGCGGCACACATCATCCCGGCGTATTCGACCGGCGAGATCGATGCCGCATACGTCATCTTCAACCGCTTCAAGAACGTCGCCGAGCAACGGGCGGAGGTCTACCAACTGCTTCCCATCGAGTCCCGCGTGATGGAGCAGGCTGAGGGCGACCTTCGCATCACGCCCGAGTACGTTTTCGAGCCGACCCCGCAGGCAGTGCTCGAGCGCCTGCTTCCCACCTACGTGGAGACGCTCATCTACCGCGGGCTTATGGAGTCGGCAGCGTCCGAGCAGGGCGCCCGCCGTACGGCCATGAAGTCGGCAACAGACAACGCGAGCGAGATGATCACAACGCTCACCCGCAGCTATAACCGCGCACGTCAGGCAGCCATCACCAACGAGATCGCCGAGATCGTTGGTGGCGCCGCGGCGCAAGAGGGGGCCTGATGTCAGCTACCAGGGATAAGGAAACGCCTATGAACGCCGGACGCATCGTTCGCGTCATCGGTCCGGTCATCGACGTCGAGTTCGCGCCGGAGTCGATTCCCGCGATCTACAACGCCGTGACTGTCGACGCAGACAGCCCCGTCGGTCGTGTTCATCTCGTTGCCGAGGTGCAGGCGCACCTTGAGGGTAACGTTGTGCGCGCGGTCGCTATGTCGTCGACCGATGGCATCACCCGTGGCATGGAGGCCGTCGATACCGGCTCCCCCATGATGATGCCGGTCGGCCCTTCGACGCTCGGTCGCATCTGGAACGTCGTCGGCGAGCCCGTCGATGGCCTGCCGATGCCCGAGGTCGAAGCGTACTACCCGATCCACCGCGAGCCCCCGGAGTTCGAGGACCTCGAGCCGAAGACCGAGATCTTCGAGACCGGCATCAAGGTCGTCGACTTGCTCGAGCCGTACATCAAGGGCGGTAAGACCGGCCTGTTCGGCGGCGCCGGCGTCGGCAAGACCGTCATCATCATGGAGCTCATCAACAACCTCGCGCAGGCACATGGCGGCACTTCGGTGTTCACCGGCGTCGGCGAGCGTACCCGTGAGGGTACCGACCTCTACAACGAGATGAAGGAATCGGGCGTTATCGAGAAGACCGCCCTCATCTACGGCCAGATGAACGAGCCCCCCGGAGCCCGTCTCCGCGTCGGACTCGCCGGTCTGACCTCGGCCGAGTACTTCCGCGACCAGGGCCAGGACGTGCTCCTGTTCATCGACAACATCTTCCGCTTCACGCAGGCGGGCTCTGAGGTGTCGGCGCTTCTCGGCCGTATGCCGTCGGCAGTCGGTTACCAGCCCACGCTGGCCACCGAGATGGGCGAGCTCCAGGAGCGCATCACGTCCACCAAGAACGGCTCCATCACGTCGGTTCAGGCCATCTACGTGCCTGCTGACGACCTCACCGACCCGGCACCGGCCACGGCGTTCACGCACCTCGACGCCACAACGGTCCTCTCCCGCTCAATCTCCGAGCTTGGCCTCTACCCGGCCGTCGACCCGCTCGCAAGCAGCTCGCGCGCGCTCGACCCGTCCATCGTCGGCGAGGAGCACTACCGTGTGGCGCGTGCCGTCCAGCAGGTCCTCCAGCGCTACAAAGACCTCCAGGACATCATCGCCATCCTCGGCATGGACGAACTCTCCGAGGAGGACAAGCTCGCCGTGTCGCGTGCCCGCAAGATCCAGCAGTTCCTCTCGCAGCCGTTCTTCGTTGCCGAGCAGTTCACCGGCATGTCCGGCAAGTACGTGAAGCTCGAGGACACCATTCGCGGCTTCGACATGATCGTGAAGGGCGAGTGCGACGAGCTTCCCGAGCAGGCGTTCCGCTACGTCGGTGGCATCGAAGAGGCGTTCGAAGTAGCCAAGCAGATGCAAGCGACGGCGTAGGAGGCCATTGCACATGGCACGCACTCTACTCTGTGAGATCGTCACGCCTGAGCGCATCGTCTACACCAACGAGGTGGAGATGGTGATTGCTCCGACGCTTGATGGTGAGATCGGCATCCTGCCGCTCCATGTTCCGCTTGTGACGGTGTTGGCCGCCGGTGAACTCCGCGTCCGGTATAACCACAGCAAAGATGTCGAGTGGTTCGCCATCTCTGGCGGCTACCTGCAGGTCCACGAGGACAAGGTCATCGTCCTCGCCGATAACGCGCAGGTGGCGTCGCAGATCGATGTCGAACGTGCCAGGCTCGCCAAGGAGACGCTTGAGTCCCGGATGCGCGACCTGAACGAAGCGGCAGCTGATGCGGCTGACCGGGACACGTGCGAGTTCGACCTCAGATGGTGCGAGACGCAGCTGAAAGTTGCCGAGAAGCGCGCCTGAGGCGCACCAGCTACAGCTTCGAAGCGGCGACTCCGAAAGGGGTCGTCGCTTCCTTTGTGGCTGTCGACGTTTGCTCACACGGGGACGCTATACTGGTCGCGGATACCCCGCGCCTGTTGGCAGCTCTAGTCGATGTCGAGTCCGTCCCGAGGAGATTATTGGTGTGACGAACGTTCCGGTGACGAGAGTCGAGTCCGTGCGGGAGCGCGTGCCTGAATACGATAGTGCGCGAATCGTCTCAATCGCGTGTGTCGTGCTTATACATGTGATTGCTCAGTACGTCACGCCCGACGTCCGCAACGTCGGTGTCAATCGACTGATCATGTTCATCAGTCGGGAGTTGCGTTTCGCAGTACCGATGTTTGCGATGCTCACCGGTGCGCTCATATGGACTCGTTCGCCGGGACAATCGAGAGAATGGGCGGCGTTCTTCTCGCGCCGCTTTATGGTCGTGCTCGTTCCTTATCTTGTTTGGTCCGCCATATTTGTTTCTGTCGGTGTCTACCTCGGAGTCAAGCCCCTGGGCTCGCTCACACGGGTCGTTCAGGATCTTCTGCTGGGCACCACCTGGTACCACCTCTATTTCGTGCCGATCATTGCGGGCATCTACCTTTTCGCGCCTCTCGCTCAAGCAGTGTATCGGCGCAGTGCGGTCGGACTGGTGGTCGTAGCGTGTCTGGTTGGTATGGTGACTCCGACCGTGCTCGCGCGAGTAGAACTGCATCCCGAGACAGCATTCAAGCTCGTTTCGCTCGTGACGAGTTATCTGCCTTACGCGGCATTCGGTGCGTGGTACGCAAGTCTTCGTCAGGACGGCTCGCGTGTCGTTGTCCGAGTGTGGCCGATGCTCCTCGCGGCTGGTTTCGGCTTTCGGGCCTGGGTGATACTGGGGGATCTGTCCCGTATTCCGGTCTACCTCAGCGCCCTTGCGAATCTGATGGGATACCTGTTGCCCTCACTTGGCGTTCTCGGACTCGCGGTAGTCGTGTCAGAGCGTTGGCCAAAACTCGGATCACGTGTCGCCCCATGGGCGCCATGCGTCTTCGGTGTGTACCTGGCGCACCCGCTCGTGCTGCTCGTGATCGAGCGCACCATGCGGGCGGTCGGGGCATCCCCGACGGCGAGTATCTCGCTGATGGCTGCGGTTTGGCTGGTCACCACGGTCGGATGCTTTGTCGCAGTGAGGCTCGTATCGAAGGTAGGGTGGCTGTGGTGGCTTCATGGCGTGCCCCGGCGATCCGCCTCCATCAGTGACCAGATGGCGCGACATCTCAGTTAGCAGTGGGGTGACCGTCGGGTGACGCATGAGGCCCGCGTTGCTCGTCTACTCCGGCTCGGCTACCCTTGATGCGTCCGTGCACCGCTTCCGATAGGAGCCCCATGCCAGAATCCATCCTCGTCACTGGCGGTCGTCGGCTCTCGGGTTCAGTCACCGTCGGCGGTGCGAAGAACTCCGGCCTCAAGCTGATTGCGGCGGCGTTGCTCGCACCCGGCGTGACGACTATCCGCAACATGCCCGACATCGCCGATGTCGATACCATGTCCGATGTCGTCGCGGGTTTGGGCGCGCGCGTTCACCGCGAGGCTCACACGCTCGTCGTCGATGCCACGGAGCTGTCGTCGTACGAGGCACCCTACGAGATGGTCGCAAAGATGCGCGCCTCGATTATCGTGCTAGGCCCGCTCCTCGCGCGGCTCGGGCGCGCGCGTGTTGCTATGCCCGGCGGCTGCAATATCGGTTCCAGGAAGATCGATCTGCACCTGCGCGGCCTCGCACAGCTCGGTGTGGAGATCACGAGCGGGCACGGCTACATCGACGCCGCCGCACCGGCGGGTATGCGCGGAGCGCACATCATTCTCGACTTCCCGAGCGTCGGCGCGACCGAGAACCTCCTCATGGCGGGCTCTGCGGCTAGCGGCACCACCGTTATCGAGAACGCCGCGCGTGAGCCGGAGATCCAGGACCTCATCGCGTTCTTGAATTCGATGGGAGCGCGTATCGAGGGCGCAGGCACGTCGACCGTCACCGTTGAGGGCGTGAGCGAGTTTCACCCGACCGATCACTCTGTTGTCGGTGATCGCATCGAGGCGGGCACCTTCCTTGTCGCGGGGGCGCTCGCGGGGGGTTCCGTCACTGTTCGTGGTGCCGACCCCGCACACCTGGAGCTTGTCCTTTCGAAGATTGCCGCCGCCGGCGTTGACGTATCCACCGGACCCGGCGAGGTGACGGTGCGTCGTGACGGGCCGCTTCGCGCCGTCGACCTCGCCACGCTCCCGTACCCTGGCTTCCCGACGGACATGCAGCCGCAGTTCATGGTGCTCACATCCGTCGCCGAAGGCACGAGCGTCATCACCGAGAACGTCTTCGAGAGCCGGTTCATGTTCGCCGACGAACTCACGCGTATGGGCGCGGACGTAACGATCGAGGGCCATCGCGCGCTCGTGCGTGGGGTGTCGTCGCTCTCGGGCGCGCCGGTCAAGAGTCCCGATCTCCGGGGCGGTGCCGCGCTCGTTCTCGCAGGCTTGGTCGCCGAGGGGCAGACTGTGGTCGGTGACGTCCACCACATCCTGCGTGGCTATGAGGCGTTTGTCCCGAAGCTCACCGCGCTCGGGGCCGATGTCACCTTCATCGACCCGGACGCGTAAGAGGGGAGACACAGCATGCTTGATACCGCTGCAATCAAGGAGATCATCCCGCACAGAGACCCGTTCCTTCTCGTCGATCGCGTTGACGAGCTGGTCCCGGGCGAAAGCGCCGTCGGCTACCTCGATGTGCGAGAAGATGCGTTCTGGGTGCCCGGCCATTTTCCTGACTACGCGGTCATGCCGGGCGTGCTCATCGTTGAGGCGCTCGCGCAGGTCGGTGCGGTCGCGCTCCTCTCGCTCCCTGAGAACCGAGGGCGAATCGCTCTATTCGCGGGTATCGACAAGGTCCGCTTCAAGCGGCAGGTGCGCCCCGGCGACACGCTCCGGCTCGAGTTGACCGTCACCAAGATGCGCGGTCCCATCGGTTTCGGAACCGCCAAAGCCACCGTTGATGGCCAGCTGGCCTGCTCCGGAGAGCTCATGTTTGCGATACAATCCTAAGGTTGTTCTGCAAAGGGGCCGCACGTCGCGCGGCCCGTCGGGAGGAGTACTGCACGATGGGACTTTTTGAGCGGATCGAGGACGGCAGCGCTGTGCTTGGCGTCGTTGGCCTTGGCTACGTTGGCCTTCCCCTGGCCGTTGAGATGGCGAAGGCGGGACACCCGGTCATTGGCCTGGATGTCTCGGCCGAGAAGGTCGCCCTCATCAACGCCGGCACCAGCTACATCCCGGACGTTCCCACCGAAGAACTCGCGGAGCTTGTCTCGCGTGGTCTCATACGCGCGACCACCGACTTCTCCGCGGCCGCTGAGACTGACGCGATTGCCATCTGCGTGCCGACGCCGCTCGACGAGATGAAGGAGCCCGATACCTCCTTCATGGAGAAGGCATCGGCCGCCATCACGCCGTACCTGCACGCCGACATGCTCATCACTATGGAGTCGACGACCTACCCCGGCACCACCGAGGAAGTCATCCAGCCCATCCTCGAGGCATCAGGTCTCAAAGTCGGCGAGACGCTCTACCTCGCCTTCTCGCCCGAGCGTGTCGACCCCGGCAACCCGACCTTCCAGACGAGGAACACTCCGAAGGTCGTCGGTGGCGTTACCGCCGAGTGCACGCGCCACGCGGTCGCCCTCTACAGCCGCTTCATCAACACGGTCGTCCCGGTCTCCACGACCCGTGCTGCCGAGATGACCAAGCTGCTCGAGAACATCTTCCGCAGTGTGAACATCGCCCTCATGAACGAGCTACTCATGCTCTGCGAGCGGATGGACATCAACCTCTGGGAGGTCGTGGACGCCGCGAAGACCAAGCCGTTCGGGTTCATGCCGTTTTACCCGGGTCCGGGTCTGGGTGGTCACTGTATCCCGATCGACCCGTTCTATCTCGCCTGGAAGGCGCGCCAGTACGACTTCCACACCGAGTTCATCGAGCTCTCGGGCAAGATCAACGAGAACATGCCGTACTACGTCGTCACCCGCCTGATGGAGGCGCTCAATACGCAGCGCAAGTCGCTCGGTGGCAGCAAGGTCATGGTTCTCGGCGTCGCCTATAAGGGCGACATCGACGACATGCGCGAGTCTCCGGCGATCAAGGTCGCCGAGCTCATCATGGATAAGGGCGCCGACCTCGTGTATCACGACCGGTTTATTCCGGAGTTCAATGCGGGCGGCGTTTCGGTCATGCGTGTCGATCTTACCGCCGAGACGCTGGCCGCCGTCGATGCCGTGGTGGTCATCACCGACCACAGCGAAGTCGACTACGCGCTTGTGGTCGAGAACGCGGCACTCATTCTCGACACTCGCAATGCACTCAAGGCCTTCAGCGATCCTAAGGTGGTGCGGCTGTGACCGGTACGCCAGTTCGTGTCGGGGTTGTCGGGTTCGGTTACTGGGGCCCCAACCTCGTCCGCAATCTCGACAGGCTCGGCGATGCGCAGCTTGTTGCCGCGTGCGACCTCTCAGAGGCGAATCTCGCCAAGATATCGGCGCTCTATCCCTCTGTCGAGGCGACGACCGACCTCGACCGCATGCTCGCCGACTACAATCTCGACGCCGTCGTTGTTGCGACAAGCGCGCCCAGTCACTTCGCGATCGCGTCGAAGGTCATCGCGGCCGGCAAGCACTGCTTCGTCGAGAAGCCCCTTACCCTGACGTCGGCGGACTCTGAGGCGCTCGTCCGGGCGGCCGACGAGCGCGGCGTCACGCTCATGGTCGGGCACCTTATGGAGTACCACTCCGCCATTAACTGGATCAAGAACCACATCGCCACCGGTGACCTCGGCGACGTGCTCTACGTCTACATGCAGCGCCTCAACCTCGGCAAGGTTCGTACCGAGGAGAACGCGTTTTGGTCGCTCGCCCCGCACGATGTGTCGATCGTTCTCTACCTCCTCGGCGAGATGCCCGATTCGGTCTCCGCGAACGGCGCCGCGTACGTCACCCCCGGCGTGCAGGACACGGTCTTCGCCAACCTGCATTTCCCGAGTGGCAAGATGGCCAACATCCACGTGAGCTGGCTCGACCCGCACAAGGTGCGCAAGCTGACGATCGTCGGCACCAAGAAGATGCTCGTGTTTGACGACATGGAAGCGACCGAGAAGATCTGGATCTACGACCGCGGTGTCGGCGAGCCCACGTCCGCGCTTTCCTACGGCGAGGACCTCACGCTACGCTTCGGCGATATCACGGTACCGTTCATCAAGATGACCGAGCCGCTCGGCCTCGAGGTCCAGCACTTCCTCGACTGTTGCCGCAGTGGCGAGACGCCCCGTAGCGACGGTCGCGACGGCCTTCGAGTCGTTCGCATCCTCGAGGCGGTCGGGGAGTCCATGGCGGCCGGGGGCGCACCCGTCGTCACCACGGTGGAGGTGTAGCGGTGTCCTCGGGCATCCTCGTCCACCCCGCAGCGAAGATCGGCGAACGTTTCGCACCATCTCCGCACTCAGTCATCGACCAGGGCGTCACGATCGGTGATGACGTCACGATCGGCTCTTTCACCCACGTTTGCGCCGGAGCTGTTCTCGGCGACGGCACGGTCATCGGCGATCACGTCACGATATGTGCCGGGGCGACACTTGGCGCCGGCTGCACCGTTGCGGACTTTGCCATCGTTGGCAAGCGCCCCAAGCTGGGTCCGAAGTCGACGGCCAAAGGCGGCGAGCTGCCAGGCCTCGTGCTTGGCGACGGTTCCTCGGTCGGCAGCCACACGGTGCTCATGGCCGGGTCGGTCTTCGGCAGCGCGTGCATCGTTGGCGATAACGCCGGAGTCCGTGAACGCTGCACCATCGGCGACTCCGTCGTTGTCGGCAGAAGCGTCACCGTCGAGAACGACACCTCTATCGGCTCGCGTACGAAGATCCAGAGCGGCGCGTACATCACCGCGTACGTCACGCTCGAGGAAGACGTCTTCATCGCCCCGATGGTCGTCACCACGAACGACAACTACATGGGACGCACCGAGGAGCGCTTCAAGCACCTCAAGGGCTGTACCGTACGCCGTGGTGCGCGTGTTGGCGGCGGTTCGCATATCCTGCCTGGCATCGAGATCGGCGAGGAAGCCTTCGTGGCGACCGGAGCAATCGTTACCAGGGACGTTGCACCACGAATGCTCGTTATGGGGGCTCCCGCGAAACCTGTTCGCGAGGTCGCGGCGGAGGAGCTTCTCGAGAACCAGAAGTGAAGTCCCGGTAACGGCTCGGTCACACTGGGCCACAAGGGACGACAAGTAAGGCAACATTACAGGGCTACGACCGCGTTTGCGAAGGAGACGGAATCACCTATGGGCATCCCTCTGCTTGACCTCAAGGCACAGTACCTGGAACTCAAGGACGAGCTTGATGCCGCAGTTACCGACGTGATGGCCAATGCGGCATTCATCGGTGGCCCCAAGGTCAAAGGACTTGAAGCCGCCATCGCCGAGTACTGCGGGACCAAGCACGCGGTCGCGTGCGGAAACGGCACCGACGCGCTGTTCCTCATTCTCGCGGGCATGGGTATCGGCAAAGGCGACGAGGTCATCACCACGCCGTTCACCTTCTTCGCGACCGCCGAGGCAATCGCCCACGTCGGCGCGACGCCGGTCTTCGTCGACATCGAGCCGGACACGTACAACATGGACGTCTCGAAGATCGAGGCTGCGATCACCGAGCGCACGAAGGCGATCATGCCCGTGCACATCTTCGGTCAGTGCGTCGACATGGAGCCGCTTCTCGAGATCGCAAACAGGCACGGCCTGAAGGTCATCGAAGACGCATGCCAGGCTATCGGTGCCACCTACAAGGGCACAATGGCCGGAGCGCTTGCCGACGCCGCTGCCTTCTCGTTCTTCCCGAGCAAGAACCTTGGCTGCGCCGGAGACGGCGGCATCATCACCACTGACGACGATGAGCTTGCTGCCAAGTGTCGGAAGCTCGCCTCGCATGGTACGACGAAGAAGTACTTCCACGACACGCTCGGCGTCAACTCGCGGCTGGATTCACTGCAGGCCGCTATTCTGCTCGTCAAACTGCCGCATCTCGACGCGTGGAATGCCCAGCGCCGCGCCGCCGCAGCCATCTACGACGAACTGCTCGCCGGCGTGAATGGGATCGACCTGCCCGCTGCGCGAGACTATGGTGTGCCGGTCTACCACCTCTACATCGTGAAGTCGACGCGCGCGGATGAAATCATGGACGCGCTCAAGAACGCCGGCATCGGAACCGCACTCTACTATCCGCTCGCGCTTCACGAGCAGGAAGTCTTCGAGTATCTCGGCTACGCGGCCGAGGATCTGCCGGTCGCTGCCTCGTGCGATGGCACGACGCTGGCGCTTCCGGCGTTCCCCGGTATCACGCGTGCGCAGATCGAAGAGGTCGTTCAGGTCCTCAAGGGGGTTCTCGCCTAAGTGAAGGTCGTATCAGTCGTCGGGGCACGTCCGCAGTTTGTGAAGGCATCGCCCGTTTCCCGGGCGCTGCGTGAGCGTCACACCGAAGTGCTGGTCCACTCGGGGCAGCACTATGACCGCGGCATGTCCGACGTGTTCTTCGAGCAACTCGGTATTCCCGAGGCAGACATCAACCTCGGTGTCGGGTCGGGTTCGCATGCGGCTCAGACCGCTGAGATGCTCGTGAAGCTCGAGACGGTGTTCCTTGATGAGTCTCCGGACGTGGTCCTCGTCTACGGGGACACGAACACGACGCTTGCAGCCGGTCTCGCCGCAGCGAAGCTGGGAATCCCCGTCGCGCACGTTGAAGCGGGCCTGCGTTCGTTCAATCGCTCCATGCCCGAGGAGATCAATCGGGTCCTGGTCGATCACGTTTCCGACCTGCTGCTCTGCCCGACGTCTGCTGCGGTGGCGAATCTCGCCGCAGAGGGAATCACTGCGGGCGTAGAGCTCGTGGGCGACGTCATGCTCGACACTGCAAATCGCTTCGGCATGGAGCCGGCCGACGAGACGCTCGCGCGGTTCGGCCTCTCAAGCGATGGCTACTACCTGGCGACCGTTCACCGGGCGTCGAACAGTGACAGCGCCGAGAATCTTGGAGCAATCATCGACGCGTTCGCCGTGCTCGACCGGCCGGTGCTGTGGGCGATCCACCCCCGCACCACCAAGAACATCGACGAGTTCGGCCTGCGTGGCCGCCTCGACGAGGCCGTCAACATCAAGCCGGTACCGCCGGTCTCCTACATCGAGACACTCGCGTTGCTTCGTAACGCGGCGGGGCTGCTGACCGACTCCGGCGGCATGCAGAAGGAGGCGTACTTTTTCGCCGTTCCGTGCATCACGCTGCGTGTCGAGACCGAGTGGGTTGAGACCGTCGAGCTGGGTTGGAACACGCTTGTCGGCGCGGACAAGGCCCGGATTGTCGCCGCGGTGTCCGCACTCGCGCGGCCGGGGCAGCATCCGCCCGTGTACGGTGACGGACACTCGGCTGAGGCGCTGGTTTCGTGCCTGGAGCGGCGCTACGGAGGTCTCGCATGACGGCAAAGCAAGGACAGGCCCGTCGCGTGTGGATCGACATGACGAACTCTCCGCACGTACTCGTGCTGCGCCCCATCATCGCGGAGCTCGAGAATCGCGGCTGGGAAGTCGTGGTGACCGCGCGCGAGTTCGCGCAGACGTTGCCGCTGCTCGCGCGTTTCGGCATCCCACACACGGTGATTGGTCGTCATCGCGGCAAGCGGCTCACGGCCAAGGCGTTCGGCATGCTGTCGAGGACCGCGGCGATGGTGCGCTTCGGGTTTGGGAAGGGTTTCTCGCTCGCGCTTTCGCACGCCAGCAATGACTTGCCGGTCGCGAGCAAGCTGCTCGGCATCCCGCACGTCACGATGTTCGACTATGAATTCGCCAAACTCTCGCACTCGATCAACGTGCGCTTTTCTGCAAAGGCGCTCGTACCGGATGCGATCAGCGTCGAGGCGCTCGCGCCGTACGGTGGCACTCCTCGCAAGGTGGATCGGTATCCGGGCCTCAAAGAGGAGTACTATCTCGCGGATTTCGTGCCGGACCCGGGTGTGCTCGAGACGCTCGGTCTCGATACTTCGAAGACGATCATTGTGCTTCGGACGCCGCCATCCATGGCGGCGTATCACCGCATGGAGAACCCGATATTCGATGATGTCTTGCGGCGCATCGCAGCGCGCGATGACACGCAGGCTGTGGTGCTTCTGCGCACACCCGATCAGCGAGCGGGCGTTGCGGACCTGAATGCCAGCAACATCGTGATTCCGACCGAGGTCGTCGACGCGCAGAGCCTCGTCTACTACGCGGACCTCGTTATCTCGGGTGGCGGCACGCTCAACCGTGAGGCCGTTGCGCTCGGGACGCCTGCATACACAGTCTTCCAGGGCATTATGGGCGCCGTCGACAAGGACCTTATCACCCAAGGGCGTTTGCATTGTCTGGAGTCGGCCGAGGATCTCATCTTCGATAAGAAGCCATCATCAGATGATCGCGTGCGTCGCGATGTCGGTGACCTTGTGGACCGCATCACCGCAGTTGCGAAGCCCGCAACCCCAGAACGGGCTGTGACACGGTAATGGGTAAGCACGTCGCACGCACCACATCCAGACGCAGGGGCGCCGCGAGGCCCGCAGAGGTCGAACGACTCGCTCCCGCTTCCACATCTTCCGAGAGCCGGGGAGAGCAGCTGAAGCGTCGCAGTCGTCTGGACTACGGTGAGCGCCGACGTCGTGTCGTGAGAAGGAAGCGGGTTGCTCTCGGCTGCCTGGCAATCTTCCTGATCCTTGCCTGCGCAGGTGCGGCCACTGCGTTCTTCTATGTGCGCGGCCTCGATAACAACATGCAGAAGAGCTTCAAGACTGACGTCAAGGCGAACACCGCGCTCGACAAGCCCGCATCCGAGAAGAAGGATCAGCCGTTCTACATGATCCTCATGGGTGTTGACAGTCGGGAGATCGGTGAGGCCTCGCGTTCGGATACGATAATCGTTGTGCGAGTCGACCCACCCCAGCAGCGGATCACGCTCATCTCGATTCCACGGGATACCCGGGTGAGAATTCCCGGGCATGGCACGACGAAGATCAACGCTGCTCACGCGTACGGTGGTCCAGCGCTCGTCATTGAGACCATCAAGGAAGTCACGGGACTGCCAATCGCGCACTATGCAGAGGTGGACTTCAAGGGATTCAAGGATGTTGTCGACGCGCTCGGAGGAGTGACAGTTGACGTCCCAGAGGACATTTACGACATCAAGGCCGCCAATCATGTCAAAGCCGCAGCTCGCATCTCTGCCGGTGTCCAGAAGCTTGATGGCGGCAAGGCGCTCACCTTCGTCCGCTCAAGGGCGTTCCCTCGCGGGGATCTTCAGCGCGTTGAGAATCAGCAGACATTCCTGAAAGCGGTGCTTGATCAGACGCTTCAGCCGGGCAACATCCTTCGACTTCCCTCGGTGGTCAGCGCGATGGCGAAGAGTTCGACGACCGATATGTCCGTTGGCGACATGGTTCGTATCGCCGATCAGATGAAGGGCATGAAGTCCGGAGATCTTGAGGGCGTTACGATGCCCGGTGAGCCCAAGATGATCAGCGGTATCTCGTACGTTGTGATGGATACCGAGGGTTTTGCGAAGATGCTCGAGCGCGTCAAGAGCGGTCAGCCGGCCGAGGCGAGTAACCTGTCCACCGCTACAGCGGAGCCCGCTCAGATTACCGTTGCCGTTCGCAATGGCGCAGGACTTGAGGGCGTTGCCAATGACGCTTCGTCGAGGGTCGGCGTTCTGGGGTTCGACGTTCAGGAGACCGGCAACATGAATCAGTTCGTGTACAAGGAGACGCTCATCGTCTACAAGAAGGACAAGAAGCCCGCCCAGCTCCTCGCAGAAATGCTTGGAAAGGGGAGGGTTGTCGCCTCGAACGGGGTGTATTCCTTTGACACCGATGTCTTGCTCGTCGTCGGCAAGGATTGGGGACCACTTCGGCCGAGACGTACGAATCAGATTCCGATCAGGTAGCCATTCCATGGGCCGCTTGTTCCAGGCAACGGCCCGTCGTTTGCTGACGAATGTGGACGGATGTAGTATTGGACTATCTCCTAACACCGCGCGTCGTGAAGACGGGCGCGAAGGGTGTTGCAATTGATGAAGAGAGACAGCCGTAGTAGTAGTCGTAGCCGTGGATCGATTCTCGCGGTGTTGCTTGCCGTATTCGTGTTTTCCTCGCCGCTCAGCGCTTCGGCGGCTTCCTTCACGTTCATGAGTCGCGGATTTGGTCATGGCCTTGGCATGAGCCAGTACGGGGCCAAGGGCTTTGCCACTGCGGGCTACACGTACGATGTCATTCTCCGTCACTACTACGGCAATCAGGGCACCGACCCCAAGACGGTCGTAACCAAATTCACGAGCGAGGCCAGCCGCGACGTGAACGTTGACCGTGCGGCAAACTACGGCACGGGGGGCAACGCCGGGTTCACGAAGGCGTCGTGGACGCTTCGGCCGGGCATGGTCGGATCCGCGCTTGCGGTCTACGGCTCGGGCGCAGCAACCACGACCGTGGACGGGTGGTCGACGTTCACCGCCGAGGGCAACACGATCCGGTGGAGGCGACCAAGTGGCGTCGAAACGACGTATTCCGGCACGATCGCGGTCTGGGGCGCCTCTGGTTCGCCGCGTCTCACGCAAGTCCTCGATGCCGTCGGTATGTACAGCGAGCAGAACATGCGCTTCCGCGGCGAGCTGCGCCTTACCGCCTCGGGTGGGATGATCAAGCTTGTCAACCGGGTGACGATGCCGGAGTACCTCTACGGCGTGGTGCCCCGCGAGTCGCCGGCTTCGTGGCCGATGGAGGCTCTCAAGGCACAGGCTGTTGCTGCTCGCGGGTACGCGCGGACGTCGACGCGCACCGAGTTGTACATCGACACGCGTGATCAGGTCTACGGAGGACACTCGAGCGGCCTGGATCGCACCGCTCCGGAGATGCACGAGAACAGCCGCACCAATGATGCGGTCGATCAGACGCTCGGGCGTTGCGTCACCTACAACGGAAAGATCATCCGCACGTACTTCATGTCGACGTCCGGGGGCTATACCGAAAACAACGAGAGCGTCTGGGGGAGCACGCCGCTCCCGTACCTTCGCGGCGTACCTGATCCTTACGAGGCTTCGGCCGGGTCAGTAAAGCACTCCTGGACATACTCGACGTTCACCGATGCCGATGTTCGAAACAGGCTCATAGCGGAGGGAGTCTCCGTGAGCTCGTTGCCAAACCCCATTGCCGGTATTCGAGGCGGTAGCCGCGGCGTATCCGGTCGTCCGATGCGTATCGAGTTCATCAGCACGACTGGTGCGGTCACCGCAATTGAGGGTAGCACCCAGATGGACCGGTTCAAGCGAGCCCTGAACTTCGTCGATCGTTGGTTCTACGTGAACTACCGGACGGGCCGCATCGCCGGCGTGGATCGCTATGATACATCGGCCGTGTCGTCCAAGCGGGTCTTCGGGCCCGCTGCGGCGCAGGCGCGGGCTGTGATTATCGCCAACGGTATGGCGCCGGCTGATGCACTGACCGCGTCCGCCCTTGCAGGTGCGGTCGGCGGAGCACCGATACTGCTGACCGCCCCGGGTGGACTCTCGACGAGTGTTGCCGCCGAGATCACACGCCTCGGTGTGACGACCGCCTACATCGCTGGCGGGACGGGCGTGGTGCCCGCGGCAATCGAGGAGCAACTTCTCAACACGGGCGCGGTGACGCGGGTCATTCGACTTGCGGGATCCGATCGATACGGGACCGCGCGGGCAATAGCGGTCGAGGTCAAGCGCCTCAAGGCCGGCACGGAAGTCATCGTCGTGAGCGGTGAGAGCTATGCCGATGCAGTTGCCGCTTCCGGCTTCGCGTACGCCAAGTCCATCCCGATTGTTTTGGTGCGGACCAAGTCGATCCCGCCTGATTCAGTCGCAGCCCTTGTCGCGCTCGCGCCTACCTCGTCGCTTGTCATCGGTGGGTCCGGCGTCGTTGGGGATGTGGTGTTGGGCAAGCTGCCCAGTGCGAAGCGGATTGGCGCCGGAATCGATCGCTATGACTCGGCAAGGCAGCTCGCCATCTATCTGACGACGCAACGCGGGTTCAACTGGGGCAGCGTGTATGTGGCGTCGGGGCCGTCGCTGGTTGACGCGCTGTCCATCGGGCCGGTCGCAGGTTACAACCAGAATCCGCTGTTGTTTGCGAAACCGTATGAGCTTCCGTCTGCTACGGCACTTGAGCTTACGGCGCGGAAAGGGACGATTCTGCATGTGCACATGGCAGGCGGAGAAGGCGCACTTTCCGGGTGGGTGCAGGGCCAGATCGAGTCTGTTCTGGAGTAGGACGGCTGCGGTCTCGCCGTACGGCGTGCGGCGTTCCGGGCTTCACGCGGGGCGTCAAGCGGCGTGGCGGCTGTGCCGATACATCTAACGTGTGTCGTGCGCCATCCGTCCAGCAAAGGGTGTCTCAAAATGAAGCGATTCCTCGCTGCGGTTCTGGTGTTCTCGCTCGTTGTCCCGTTTCTTGCGGTCGGTCTGCCCGATTCCGCGTTTGCCGCGTATACTCCGCCAGCCTTGAAGGTTGCGTTTGTTCGGTCTACCGCCACCCAGGCCTGGGTTGATTCCTATCACCGGGGCTACGGCGTCTTGTACAAAGAGGACGCGCTGTACAACTACCTGGTGCGGGCCGGCTGGGATGTGACGTCCATATCCGATGCTGACCTTGAGAATATCGACACGCTGCGCCAGTACGACGTTGTGGTGCTCATGTGGGTGTTCGCCATGTCGCCCAACGCGGCAAACACGGTGGTTAGATACGTTGGCGAGGGCGGAGGCGTGGTCGTTCCGTATGCGTCGCCTCGCGTCGCCCCGGGCGTGGGTGGGTCTGAGACCGGGGATCACTGGGTCAGGATCATGAACTATGAGGGCTGGGAATGGGGTCCGCTCTCGGAGGTCTACCAGACCATGTTCATCGACGATGTCGGCGCGCTCAAGTACGTCGCACGGCCGACCTGGGGTGATCCGATCGTCACAGGCGCGTCATCGATATTGCAGTCGAGGGGACTCGATGCAAGCGATATGAGCCTGTGGCGAAACCAGAACCCGGGCTCATGGATCGAGTATGTGCGGCCGCTCACCGGAAACGTAAATGCGGTGAAATTCATGAGCCTCTCGCAGCTTACGGCTCCGAATGTTTCAAACAACTACAACATGAGCAACGGACCAGGCGCGGTTCGATCGAACTATCTCAAGGGACGTTCGGCGTATTTCTACTTCTCGCCGACCGATTTCATAATCAATCAGGACGGTAGCGGTAATCAGACCTTGCCCACCGGAGTTCGGCAGAGCGATATCGCGGGCGCCTACATTGAGTCAGCGATCGTGTGGGCTGCCGGTACCGGCGGGCGCCCCGGGGCGCTCATACGGGATGGCAAGACGTATGCGACCATCAACGTTTCGAGTAGCGGGATCTATGCGAACCATTACATTGCCAACACGGGAAACGTGACGGTCACGGGTACCCTCTACTTTCGCGTGTGGGACCCGTCAGGACGCCTCGTGAAGCAGGCGGTCCGGTACAAGATCGGTCGTGAGCCGGGTAGCACGTATCGATACTCGCAGTCATATACCACTTCGAGGCTTGCCTCCGGCAGGTACCGTGTTGAATTTGAATACGCCACGACCTATCCGAAGTACGAGCGCCGCTACGTTGAGTTCGCGAACGTGTACCGCAGCCAGGGAACAGGCATCCCAACCAGCCGCGACTATGTGAAGACGACCGGCCCCTTTGTGGTTGACCCGCGGATTACGCGAAGCGCGGGCATCAACAGGTACTCCACGTCGCTTGCCATCGCTGACGCGGCCGGCGGCTATCCCCGCGCGGGAGGGTATGTCGTGATCGCTGGCGGCGACGGGCCGGACGCCCTTGCGGCATCAAGTATCGCCGGCTCGTACGACGCACCACTCATCCTGACCGATGCAACGACACTTTCTGCGGCGACGGATCTGTGGTTGCAGGCGCCGGCAAGGGGCTTCCAGAAAGCAATCATCGTCGGTGGACGGGGCGCGGTGTCAGATGCCGTGCAGGCGAGGCTCGAGGAGATCTTTGGTGCTGCGGATGTCACCCGCATTGCGGGAGATGATCGCTACAGTACCGCAGCCGCTGTCGCAGTTGCACTCAAGGAGCGGCTCGGCAGCGCCTATGATGGCGGGATGATCGTGACGAACGGTTCGGCACTCGTCGATGCAGCGGGGGCTAGCGCGATCGCATACGGGCGCAGATGGCCGATCCTGTACGTAGGCAGGGACGAGATCCCGACCAGCACCGCTGATGCGATGGCGCAGCTCACTTCTGGCGTTCGGTCGCCATCCGCCTGGATCGCGGGTGGAACCGGCGTGGTTGGCGACGGGGTCTCGGCGGACATCGCGAGCAGGGGCGTCACCGTGCAGCGTGCGGCCGGAACCGATCGCTACGACACCGGCGCGCGGTTCGCTGATCTCGCTACCGCATCGGGCTCGACATGGTCACTTCTTGGCATCGCGTCAGGCGTGAATCTTGCGGATGCACTTTGTCTCGGTAGCTACGTTGGGCGTACCGATGGCGTCATACTCCTGACGAATGGTCAGTCACTCCCCACGCCCAGCGCCACCCGCATTCGCGCCCACAAGAGCGAGATCGTCACGGTGACGGTCGGCGGCGGATTCGGGGCGGTAGCGGATGATGCCTGTGCGGCAATCTTGAATCTGTTGCCGTGACGTAGCCTGGCAGTGTCGCGTTGCCCCGAGGCGGTGGATATACTACCGTAGTTAGTTCGGCGGCTTCGCCGACATACCCCTGACTGCCCTCGTGTGTGGAGGAACCGTGAAACTGCTCGATGAGAAGAATCGCATCTTCGGCATCGTGAATCCCGTCGATCTTGTCGCGATCATGCTGGCCGTGCTGGTTGTGTTTGTGCTTGCAGCAGTGCTCTTTGGGAAGACCCCGACGGGGTCCATGACGTCGGCTGGCGAGGATACGATTGAGATCGTCTTGAAGGGCACCGTGCCCGTGTATGCCGACTATCAGTTCAAGGCGGGTCAGGAGATCAGCCGTGTCAGCGGGGCTGGAGTCATGGGCACTGTCACAACCTTCACCGTTGTTCCGGCAATCAAAGAGGCGTACACATCGGAAGGCGTCGGGATTGAGGCGGTAAGTCCAATTTCATCAGAAATCACGCTGGTTGTTCGCGGCACGGGTTCGATTACAGACGTCGGTGCAAGCATCGGGGCCGAGCGGATTCGCCAGAACCAGACGTTTGATGCGCAGATGCCGCACTTCCAGATGCCCGTCTCCGTGGTTTCGGTCAGGCAGGTCGACTGATGCTCGAGCGCTCATCGAGCTCGAGTTGGGCAGGTTGGCTCGCTCTTGTGGGTACGGCGTTCGTTCTCGTGTTCGCACCACTGTATCCGGGTCGCATCACACTTGCGGGCATTCCTCTCGACACGGTTATTCTGACGGTTCCAATCGCGATTCTCTTCGGGATTCCGCTACTGGCGCGTATCGGCCCCGAGGGGTTTCCGAGAATCGGTATTGAGTTGCCGGCAATCGTCTTCCTTGGCTGGGCCCTTCTCAGTGCAGTATTTACAGGTGCGCAGGCTTCCGTCATCGCGACATGGGTACGCTATGCGTCGTACTTGATGCTGGTCTGTGTTGTTGCGGCGGTCGCTGTGGATCCCGCCCGCCGGCGAATGATGCTCTGGATTCTTGTGATCGTCGGTTCTGTTACGGTCGTGCACGGATTCTGGCAGTACGTGAACCCGACCGTCTATATCGGTATGGATGGGCTTGATACCAGTGTTGCCACTCGCGTCTTTGCGACATTCGAGAACCCTAACTTCTACGCGGAGTTCTTGGTTTTGGTCTTTGCGGTCACACTCGCGCTTGTGTTCGCTGAGAAGGGCGTGCTGCGCTATATAGCGATTGTCCTACTTGTAGCGCAGGCGATGGCACTCTTGCTCACGTACACGCGCGGTAGCTGGCTTGCACTTGCACTCGGGCTTGGAATCGTCGTGCTTATGATTGATGCAAGACTGATCTGGCCTTTCGTGCTCTCCGGGGCAGCCATCGTGCCCTTTGTTCCCGGAGTCCTCGACAGGGTGGCTTCGATCTTTTCGCTCGAGGGCACAGCGAGCTTTCGGCTGAAGCTCTGGGAAGTCGCAGGTGAGTCAATTGCGGAACGGCCGCTCTTTGGCGCCGGGCTCGGCCGTTTCTACGACGCATTTAGAGCCACGGTGCTTTCGCATCCCGAAATCACCCTTGGCTATCTCAGTTACGGTGCACACAATTCGTACTTTCAGCTTGCCGCCGAAGTGGGCATCCTGGGTGGCATCGCGTTCGCGTGGATGGTCTTCGGGTCGTGTCGCATGGGAGCTTTCTACAATATGCGGATGGCCGGCGATATGCGCTCCCGCCTCGTGAACGCGGCACTCACCGCCGGACTTGTGGCGTTTGCAGTCAATGCGTTTACCAGCAACGCCTTCCAGCACCCGCGCGGCGCCGTCTTCTTCTTCGTACTTGTGGGAATTCAGGCAGGAGTCGGGGCGGAGTTTTGGAGTTCGCCTGCAGTCGCTCGCGTGCGCGTTCGCAAGGCCGGAACGGCCTGGGCCACATCCTATGCGGCGCGTGTCTACGGAAGCATCGAGGGTGTGGTGGGAGCGATGCTCCACACAAGCGTTACCCGCTGGCTCCTCGCGCATGAGCCGATTGGTGGCGGGCGACTGCTGGCCACGAGTCGCGTTGCACGGGTAGTCATCGGAGAGGGCTCCGCCGGGCGAGGCGAGGCCCTACCAGGGGATGGGTAGCGGCTCATGCATCCAAACCCCGAAACAGCATCTCCAGCGCAGCGCCTACTGGTCGTCTCCAATATGTGGCCAAGCGAGAAGAACCCCGTATTCGGTGTCTTCGTTGCGAGGCACGTGCAGGCGTTGCGAATGCAGGGCGCCGAGGTGCAGGTCGTAGCCAATACCGATGCGCGAACTGGTCGAGTTGCCGCCGCGCGGAAGTACTTCTCGCTGCTCATTCGGGCCGTTGCCGCCGCCAGGAGAGGCCGGTTCGATGCTGTTGTCGGCCACTACCTGTATCCCACGGCAGCGATCGCTCGATTCATCGCGAGTATGGCCGACGTGCCGCTCGTTCTGGTCGCACACGGGAGTGATACGCAGTCGGTCGGTCGCGCGGACTTCTTCGGGCGAAAGGGCCGAGAGGCACTCTCCGCCGCGGCGCTCGTCGTCACGGTCTCGACGGCGCTTCGCGACAACCTTCGTGAGAGGAATCTCCTGCCCGTCGGAGTGCAGTCCGCGGTCATCAATATGGGAGTGGATGACACGGTCTTCTTTCCGCGTGCGTCTGCTCGCGAGCAGCTTTGTGGCGACGCCGATGAGCGGGTGGTCTTGTTCGCGGGGAATCTCGTGAAGTCCAAGGGGATCGACCTGCTCCTCGAGGCGTTCTTCAGCCTTCTCGACGCCGATTCTGCGGATCGACTCATCCTTGTCGGCGAAGGGCCGCTACGTGGGTGGATCGAGCAGCGTATCTCTGACGTTACGGTGCGCGAAGGCCGTCCCGATCCGGCGCAACGAGTCACGCTGACCGGCCGCCTGCACCAGCACGATCTCGCGCTTTGGATGGCTGCTGCGGATGTCTTCGTATTACCGAGTCGCACAGAGGGGCTCGGGTTGGTGCTCCTCGAGGCGATGGCCTGCGGTACGCCGTGTGTCGCAAGCCGTGTCGGCGGCATTCCCGAGGTGCTCGATGCGCCAGCATGTGGTCGGCTTGTGTCACCCGATGATGCGGGTGCCCTCGCCGGTGCGATTGCCGAGGTGCTCGTCTCGGGCAAGGACTCATTCGGGGAGGCGTGCATCGTGCAGGCTTCACACCATAGCGTCACCGCCAAGGCGCTCGAGATGATCCAGGCGATAGAAGGGGTGATCCGACGGTGATCGACATGAAGGCGGAAGCGAAGGCGCGCTTTGACGCGACGGTGGCGGCAGCCGACGCCTTGCGTGCGGCGAGTGGTGGCGTGACCCCGCGAGTGCTGGTCATCCTCGGCAGCGGGCTTGATGGCGTTGTGGGAGAGACCCGTGTCGTTTCGACGCTGTCGTTTGCTGACGTTCCCGGATTTCCGCCTCCCACGGTGGAGGGCCACGCCGGTCGGTTTGTGTTTGGCTACGCCGGTGAGACGCCAATCCTCATCATGCAGGGCAGGGTTCATCTGTACGAGGGGCATTCACCTGAGGTCGTTGCGCTGTACATGCGCGCGGCGCGCCTACTAGGCGCCTCTACGTTGGTTGTGACAAACGCTGCAGGCGGCGTGAATCCGGCCTATCAGCCCGGCGAGATCATGCTTATCGAGGACCACATCAACCTTACGTTCACGAGCCCGCTTGTGGGCCCGAATGCCGATGAGTTCGGTCCGCGCTTTCCGGCGATGGTGGGCGCCTACACTCCGGAGCTGCGGGAGCGCGCCAGGGCGATTGCGACCGACCTTGGCATCCCGATTCGCGAGGGTGTCTACGCGGGCCTCCTCGGGCCCGCCTACGAAACGCCTGCCGAGGTTGCGATGATTCAAACCCTTGGTGCGGATGCGGTCGGTATGTCGACGGTGCCCGAAGTCATCGTGGCGGTGCATGCGGGTATGCGAGTTCTCGGATTCTCGCTGGTGACGAACGTAGCCGCCGGGAGCGTGCACGGTCATGAGGAAGTGCTCGCAGCATCTGCTGCGGCAGCGCCTACACTTGCCCGGCTCGTCGCTGGTATACTTACGACTCTCTGATGAATACGCGGCGCCGTTTTGCGCGCCTCCCGGTTGAATGACTCGAAAGGAGCACTTTCAATGAAGCATCACGTGAAAGACCCATCGCTCGCGGCGGCAGGCAAGGCGCGCATCGAGTGGGCCGACAAGGATATGCCGGTTCTCGCAAGCATCCGCGAGCGTTTTGAAGCGGAGAAGCCGCTCAAGGGCATCCGCATCGCCGCGTGCCTGCACGTCACCACCGAGACCGCGAACCTCATGCGTACGCTCAAGGCCGGCGGCGCCGAGTGCGTCCTCTGTGCGAGCAACCCGCTTTCGACCCAGGATGACGTCGCGGCCGCGCTCGTGAGCGAGTACGGCATCAGCACGTACGCCATCAAGGGCGAGGACACCGAGAGCTACTACGCGCACATCGACGCCGCGATCGCCTTCAAGCCGCAGATCACGATGGACGACGGCGCGGACGTCGTCGGCCGCATCCACGCCGAGTTCCCCGAGGCGCTCACGGGCATCCTCGGCGGCACCGAGGAGACGACCACGGGCGTCATCCGTCTCGCAGCCATGGCCGATGACGAGGCGCTCAAGTACCCGATCATCGCCGTCAACGAGGCGAACACGAAGCACCTCTTCGACAACCGCTACGGTACCGGCCAGTCGACCATCGACGGCATCATCCGCGCCACGAACCGCCTCATCGCAGGACGCACCGTCGTTGTCACCGGCTACGGCTGGTGCGGCCGCGGTGCCGCGATGCGCGCTGACGGTCTCGGCGGCAACGTCGTCATCTGCGAGGTCGACCCGCTCAAGGCCCTTGAGGCCGTCATGGACGGCTACCGCGTCATGCCCTCGATCGAGGCTGCCAAGATCGCCGACATCTGGATCACCGTCACGGGCGACCTGCACGTCATCGGCCGCGAGCACTTCGAGGTCATGAAGGACGGCGCGATCATCTGCAACTCCGGTCACTTCAACGTGGAGATCGACATTCCCGCGCTGCGCGAGTACGCGGTTTCCGAGCGCGAAGTGCGCCCGCTCGTCGAGGAGTTCACGTTTGCCGATGGCCGCCAGGTCTTCCTTCTCGCCGACGGTCGCCTCGTGAACCTCTCATGCGCCGAGGGCCATCCCGCCTCGGTTATGGATATGAGTTTCGCCAACCAGGCGCTCTGTGCCGAGTTCATGGTCGAGAACTGTGTCGACATGGAAGCCGGTGTGTACGAGGTTCCTCAGGAGATTGACGAGGAAATCGCCGCGCTCAAGCTGGCCGCGATGGGTGTCGAGATTGATGTGCTGACCGAGGAGCAGGAGAAGTATCTGAGCTCATGGCAGGAAGGCACCGTCTAGGATTGTTCGGACCACATCGGGCCGGCGGGAAACTGCCGGCCCGTGTTCGTATCAGGGGAGAGGGCGCATGGCAATCACGGATATTCCCCGCACGATCTGGTGGGAGGACGGCAAGGTCGTTCTCGTCGATCAGTCACGGCTGCCGCTACAAGGCGATCTGCTCGTCTGCAACACCTACGACGGCGTCTGCCACGCAATTAGCGGCATGGCAGTTCGGGGGGCACCCGCTCTTGGCGTGGCCGCCGCCCTTGCCGTGGCGCTCTGGGCCACCACTGCGGGCGCGGTAATCGACGACACGGAGACGTTCCTCGCAGAGCTTGATCGTGTTGCCGACGAGATCGCCGGAACGCGACCGACGGCGGTGAACCTCGCGTGGGGTGCCGAGCGTATGAAGCGTTTCGCGCGCGACAACGCCGATGTCGGCCTTGACGAACTTCGCGAGCTCATCCTGATCGAGGCGAACGCAATCCGCGATGAGGACGAAGCGCGCAACCGCGCTATCGGCGCCAACGGCGCGGAGCTTATCGAGCCCGGCAGCCGCGTGCTCACGCACTGCAACGCCGGTTCGCTCGCGACGGCGTACTTCGGCACGGCGCTTGGCGTGATCTTCTCGGCGCACGAGCAGGGCAAGATCGAGGGTGTGTGGGTCGACGAAACACGTCCGGTGCTTCAGGGCGCGCGTCTCACCGCGTGGGAGCTCAAGCTTGCGGGCGTGCCGCACAAGCTCATCACCGATAACATGGCCGCGAGCATCATGCGTGCCGGTCTGGTCGATGCTGTCATCGTTGGCGCCGACAGGATCGCTGCCAACGGCGACGTCGCGAACAAGATCGGAACCTACGGGCTTGCGGTGCTCTGCAAGGAGCATGGCATCCCGTTCTACGTTGCGGCGCCGACATCCACGGTCGACCTCACGCTCGAAAGCGGTGACGACATCGTCATCGAGGAACGAGATCCCCGCGAAGTCACCGGCGTAACGGTTTCGGGCATCATCGAGCCCGATTCCGCATCGGCATTGCGCGCGTTCGACATGCTCACCGATGCCGGGGCGTACGAGGTGCCGATGAAGAAGGGTCACCAGCTGGTGATCGACCGCAAGGGCGGCGCGTACAAGTTCGACGGATGGTTCCGGATAGCGCCTCCCGGAGTCGAGGTCTATAACCCCGCCTTCGACGTGACGCCTGCGGCGTACGTGACCGCAATCATCACGGAGCGGGGCGTTGTCCGTGCGCCGTACATCGAGACGCTTGCCTCGGGGTGCTGCGGGTCAGGCGCCATTCACGAGCTGGGCTAGGCGAGACAGGTGTCAATCAGCGCGCTGCTTCCGGTGATCGCGGGCGTGCTCGCGTATGTCGGGCTCGGGGTGCTGCTTCGGAAGACGAAGCTACTGACCCCCGAGGACTCGAAGCCCCTCAACACGCTCCTCATCTACGTCGCGCTTCCGGCCCTCGTCTTCACGACCATTCAGCCCACCGTGCCCGACGGGCGTCTCGCCATCCTGCCGGGGATCGCATGGCTGGTGGTGATCGCGGGCATCGCCATCGCGTGGGGACTCACCAGGCTTCTTCATCTTGAAGGACCGACCGCGGGGGCTTTCATCCTCGTCGCAGTGTTCGGGAACACCGCGTACATCGGCTATCCGGTTGCGTCCGCACTCCTGGGGGACGCGGGTCTCGTGCGCGCGATCTTCTCTGATCTGTTCGGCAACACGGCCGCGATCATCACTCTGGGCGCGCTTGTGGCGAGTCATTACGGAGAGCACGAACTCAAAGTGAACCCACTACGAGAGATTCTGACCTTCCCGCCATTCATCGCGCTGGCGCTTGCCCTGGTTCTCCGGTCGGTTCCCGTTCCGGAAATGGTTGGTTCCTGGTTAGGCGCGCTCGGTAAGCTTGTCGTGCCGCTGATCATGATCTCGGTCGGGCTGTCGCTCAGACCGAAAAGTGTCGGAGAGCATCTTTCGAAGATCGCTGCGATAGCGGGTGTGAAGCTTGTCGTGTTGCCGCTTCTTGCACTCGCGATCGGGACGCTCTTGACGCACGACGTGTCGACGCTGCGCATCGCCGTGCTCGAGGCAGGGGTACCGTCGATGATGTTCACGCTGGTCTTTGGCATGCGATTCAAGTTGGATATCGACCTTATCGCCTCGGCGATTCTGGTCACGACCGTGGGCGCGATAGTGACGATTCCGCTTTTGCAGCTGCTCGTCTAGCGTCCGCCGGATGGGGGCGTTGTGAGCATCTTTGTCGCGCTTGCAGAGGTGTTCTCGCCCATTCGGTGTGCGGGGTGTGATCTACCGGGTGCAGTGCTCTGCCCTGCATGTGCCGGGGAGTTGCCGCTTATCGACGCGAGGTGTTCATGTCGGCGTTGCGGCGCGGATTGCGGCCGGCGCGAATGCGGCGAGTGTAGAGATCGCGACTTTGCGTTCACCCGAGCCGTGTGCGCGGGGCGACTTGAACCGCCATTGTCGCGATTGATCACGGTTCACAAGGATGCCGGTGAGCGCCGGTACGCAGCCGCCCTTGGCGAGTTGCTTCTGAGCGCGTGTGAGCCGTGGCGGGGGTGGCCTGACGCCGTGAGTGCCATCCCGCCGTCAAGGGAGGCCCTCGCTCGGCGTGGCTTCGATCACACCCGTGTGCTTGCGAACACGGTAGCCACAGGATTGGGGATCCCGGTCGTGTCATTGCTCGGGGTTGCGCGCCGGCAAGATCAGCGTGCGCTGACGCGGGAGCAGCGCTTCGCGAACATGCAGGGGTCGTTTCACCTGCAGCCCGGTGCACAGCCGCGAGGACGCATACTGCTGGTGGATGACGTATTCACGACCGGAGCAACGCTCGACGGAGCGGCGAGAGTGCTCCTGGCCGCAGGCGCGGATGAGGTCAGGGTTGCTGCTGTCGCTCGAGCTTGAAGAGGCCTCCGGCTATCGCGCTCTGCGTCGCAGGTTCCCGAGAAGCACGGTGCCGACGACGATGCTTGCGAGAGCAGCCCACGGTCCAAAACCCGATGCGCCGGCATTGCTCAAGGTCGAAACAAGCACGATGCCGAGAACCGCTCCCGCGAGCGCACCGGCGTAGCCCTTTGCGAGCGAGTAATGCGACCGTCTTGAGAATCGGGCGAGAACCCGGGGGCCAAGCGGGGCACCTACGACGATGCCGATGAGGCCACCTGTAAGAAGCCGGGCGATGTCCTGGAGACCCTGCGTTCCGGAGATGTAGTCGAGTCCCCATCGGGCGGCGAGTCCAAAGACCACTGCAAGCGCCGCCCCCGAAAGAAGCGAAGCCGCCGCCTCAAGCACGTAGTCGAGAGCCGTCGATTCTAGTGGCTGTTCGTTGCCCGTCATCGTTCCTCCGTCATGGTGCGAGTGTTGCTCGGGACACGTCCAACTCGGCCGCCAGCAGCGATGCGCGTGAGGCAAGGATAGCGGTTTTCCTGCTACACTTCTCCATGCTTCCATCCGGGTCTGTGGTTGCGGGCGCGCAAGCGCCTCAGTCCAAGGTAGACGCGGCCGAAAGGACCCACGTAAGCCGGCGGTTCGCCGTCGCGCGAGCATGGCGCGTCTTAGGGGTAAGTCGTACCGTCCGGTCCAACCATCCCGGTTGGCGGGCGAGAGGGCCGGTAGTGAGATAACATCAAGCGGAAGCTCCGGTACGCGAGTGTGGGGCCAAAGACCAGGTCAGCCGGATGGAAGCACTTTTCGAAGTCTGAACGGAAGGACGCAGATCATGCACTTGAGGCGGGTAGTAGCGTTAGTACTCAGCGCTGCGGTGCTGTTGTCTGTCGGAGGGTGCGGCGCCAAGAAACAGGCGACTCTCACACCGAAGATCGCCCCACCGGTGATTGCCGCTGAAGGCGTCCTGCGTGCGGGCGTGGACCTCTCGTATCCGCCATTCGCCGGAGAGGCGGGCGGCAAGAAGGTCGGCATCGACGTTGATGTGGCCGCAGCCGTTGCCGAGCGCCTCGGTCTGCGTCTCGAGGTCGTGGACATCAAGTCTGCCGACGTTCCCGCGGCTCTGAAGGCGAAAACGATTGATATCGCGCTCGGCGCCGTACCGATCGCCGATGCGGTGCTCGCCGACGTCACCGTGGCGGGCTCGTACTTCACAGATGGTCCGGGTCTGTTCTCGATGGTTGCGAGCGGGGCTCCTGCGCCAACCATCAAGCAGGATGGACTCGCCAAACTCAGGGTCGGTGCGCAGCAGGGATCCGCCGTCTTCTGGGCTCTAGAGTCCGCATATGGCGAGGGTTTTGTCGCCGCGTCGCCGGCAGTTCGTGGGGCTTTTGAGGCGCTGAGTGCCGGGAGTCTGGACGTCGTTGCCGCCGATGCAGTCGTAGGTGCCTACCTGGCCCGCGACTTCCCGGGCGTGGCGTTCGTCGGGCAGTACGGCTCAGCCGAACCGCTCGGCGTCTTGGTGGCGAAGGATGACAGCGCCCTAGAGTCAGCGATTCGAGGAGTACTCGATGTGCTGTCTTCCGAAGGTGTGCTCGATGCGATTCGCACTAAGTGGGTAGGGGCGCTGCCGGTTCTCGAGGCAGAGGCATCCGGGGACACATCCACGACTCCGTAGGGCCAGATCTGCGTGAAGCGCTATTCGACGACTCGCGCTGCGTGCGCGGGTCGTTTTTGCATAATGCGGCTGACCAGACGCATACTCAAGCTGGGCTATCACACCTGTGCGGTAATTGCGCTATAGTTATGCACCGTGGGTTGGATAAGCGCCACCTGGCGCTTGGAATATCAGCATCTGAAGGAGGTTCCATGAGCAAGACCGGCAAGATTTTCGCGCTCCTCATGGTCTTCGCGCTCCTCGTCAGCGCACTTGCGCTCGGCGGTTGTGCGAAGAAGGACGAGGGAACAGGCACCACGCCGCCCCCGGCCGAGAAAGTCGGAATCAAGAGTGTTGACGACCTCAAGAAGGGCGACAAAGTCGCCGTTCAGTCCGGTACGACCGGTGAGGGTTGGGCGAAAGAGAATCTTGAGCCCAAGGGCATCGTTGTTGTTCCTTACGACGACGTGCTGCTTGCCTTCTCGGCCCTTCAGGCCGGCGACGTCCTCGGCGTCATCAACGACCTGCCGATTTCGCAGGACGTTGTGAAGGATCAGACCCGTGGTCTCGAGATCGTTCAGGAGATCACCACCAACGAGGCGTACGGCTTCGCGTTCAGCAAGAAGAACACGGTTCTGCGCGACTCCGTTAACTGGGCGCTCGCGGAAGTCATCAAGGATGGTTCTTACAACACGATCTACGCCAAGTGGTTCGGTTCTGAGCCCATGTCAATGCCCAAGGCTGTCAGCGGCATCACCGCCAAGCCCGCGGGTGAGCTCAAGACTCTTACCGCCGGCAAGATCATCCTCGGCTCCGACACTGCCTACCCGCCGTTCGAGAACGTCGAGGGTGGAGCAACGGTCGGCTTTGACGTCGATCTCATGGCTGCAATCGCGGCCAAGCTCGGTCTGACGTCTGAGTTCAAGAGCTACAAGTTCGACGCTCTCATCACCGGCGTTCAGGCCGGCAGCGAGTTCGACATGGTCGCATCTGCCATGACGATCACCGATGAGCGCAAGCAGTCGATCGACTTCTCGGATCCTTACATCAACTCGAACCAGTCACTTGCGGTCAAAAAGGCTCAGTAGCCTGACTGTGTGACGTAGTATGCTAGGGGCCGGTGGCTGAGCCACCGGCCCTGATGCATTCGCTCTTCCGAGGAGGCGGCGTGAACTCTAAGCTTCGGAATGCTTTGTGGTATGCGGCACTCGCGATTGCCGGCGTTGTCATCGGCGCGCTGCTGCTTACCATGGTCGGGCCGGGGCGTGTCCTCTATAAGGACCCCCCACGACGCGGAACGACCGATATCGTTGATGCCGTCTACCTCATCTCGCCCACGCGAGACACCCTTACGATCGGCAGCCGACAGGCCGACATCGTGCCCCGGAAGGCTGTCCTCGCAGACAATCTCGCCGTCACGCTGACGCGCACGCCTGCGGGCGGAGGAATGGGCAAGAGCACCTGGGCTGTCGCCGCCGAGGAAACGAGTCCGACACCGGTGCTCCTGAACGGTGCGGTGCCCGCCGCCGGAGCCACGCTGAAAAGCGGCGATGTCCTCACCGTAGGCGGCCTCAAGATGACGTTCGATGGCGGCCGTCGGGGGCTTCTCGGCGCTGTCGACTGGTGGGAGGCGGGTAAGGTTTCCCACCTCTTCGCTTCACCACAGGTCATAGCTGAGGCCTTCCCGATCCTTCTCGCGGCGTATCCGATCTCTCTTGTCGCCGTATTCCTCTCATTCATTCTCGCGATTCCGGGCGGACTCGCCCTGGCGTTCATGAAGATGGCCAAGTCGCGCTGGTTCCGCTTTCCGGCGACAGCCTACGTGGACTTCGTCCGAGGCACGCCCATCTTCCTGCAGATTCTCCTGGTGTTCTTCGGCCTGCCGCTCATGCCGCCGTGGCAGGCGCTTGTTAGTGCGTTCCCGCAGATCAACGACGCGGGCCTGCTAGGGGTTTCTAACTCCATGTGGCTGCGAGTACTCGTCGTTCTTGCCTTCAACTCGGCAGCGTACATGGCCGAGATCTTCCGTGCCGGCATCCAGTCGATCAACAAGGGGCAGATGGAGGCCGCGCGATCGCTTGGCATGAGCACTGCGGCCGCGATGGCGTTCATCATCATCCCGCAGACCGTGCGCCGGATTCTGCCGACGATGATGTCCGAGTTCATCTTGCTCTTCAAAGACACGTCGCTCTTCGCGGCTGTCGGACTACCCGAGATCGTCATGCGTGCGAGAGAGGTCGCTTCGACCCGGCTCAACGTTTCAGGATACTTGCTCGCAGCGGTCTTCTATCTGGTCATCACGATTCCGCTAGGTCGCTTCGTCCAGCAACTGGAGAACCGGCTTGCGGCATCTGAGGGTGGTGGAGCGGCGACGTTCCACAAGAGCACCGAGGACAATCTCGAGAACGCCGCGAAGATCAAACAGGGCCTGGCAGCTCCGACCGCGGATCGGGTGTGATGATGATGACTTCCAACGGAAGCGAGCCGATCGTCCGCCTTCGGGGCCTCAAGAAGAACTTCGGCGAGCTTGAGGTGCTTAAGGGCGTCGACATGGACGTCAAGAAGGGCGAGGTCGTCGTCATTCTCGGTCCCTCGGGATCGGGCAAGTCGACGCTCCTGCGCTGCGTGAACCGGCTTGAAGAGCCGACGGGCGGAGAGATCTGGTTCGAGGACGTACAGGTCAACTCGCCCAAGACCAACATCAACGAGGTGCGCGAGAAGATCGGGATGGTCTTTCAGTCCTTCAACCTCTTCCCGCATCTGACCGCCAAGGGCAACGTCATGCTCGCCCAGCGCAAGGTTCTGAAGCGTTCCAAGGATGAGGCGGATCGCGTCGCGATCGAGCAACTTGAGCGCGTCGGCCTTGGTGACCGCGTCGACTACTATCCCGCGCAGCTGTCCGGTGGCCAGCAGCAACGTGTGGCAATCGCGCGCGCACTTGCGATGGACCCGCATGTCATGCTCTTTGACGAGGTCACGTCGGCGCTCGATCCCGAACTCGTTCGAGGCGTACTCGACGTCATGAAGCAGTTGGCGCTCGCCGGCATGACGATGCTCGTCGTGACGCACGAGATGGGCTTCGCGCGTGAGGTGGCAAGCCGCGCCGTCTTCATGGATGGCGGCGTTATTGTCGAGGAAGGCACGCCGGAGCAGGTCTTCGATCACCCGCGCAATGAGCGCACCAAAGACTTCCTCGGGCACATCAGTTAGACAACTACGCAAACACACCCGCGAACGGCGCTTGTCGCGCTGTCTCGCGGGTATGTTTATACATGTCCGCATCAACGTAGGAGGCCCACGATGAAGATGATCATCAAGGGAAGGCACATGGATGTCACCCCTGCCATTCGTGAGTATGCAGAGGAGAAGATCGGTCGAATCGCCAAGGTTCTCGACAGCATGATCATGAGTGCCGAGGTGGAGCTGTTCACGGAGCGCAATCCCTCGATCGAAAACGGACAGGTCGCGGAAGTCACGGTCTACACGAAGGGGCACGTGATTCGTGCCAAAGAGGCATCGTCGGATATGTATGCGGCGATCGACCTCGTTTCGGACAAGCTTGAGCGGCAGGTCAAGAAGTACAAGACGAAGATCATCGACCGTCACAAGGTTGCGCCCGTGTTGGTGCCGGCTGAGCCGCTCGTTCCCGAGAAGTCTGATGAGCGCGTTATCGTGAAGACCAAGATCCTTGAGGTCAAGCCGATGTCGCCGGAAGAAGCGATTCTGCAGCTGGAGTTGCTCGGGCACGATTTCTTCGTATTCTCGTCTGCTGAGACTGAAGAGATCAGCGTTCTCTACCGCCGAAACGATGGAGACTACGGACTGATCGAGCCGCGCTAGATCGACGGTTTTCACGCTTTTGCGATGAAGGGGCGCCTGGCGCCCCTTCATACTTTGTGACTCGAGTTACGAACTCGTGTGCGCTTATGGTTGACACACACGAAATGCCCAGACTATCGTTGTGGCCAGAAGTCCCATCCCGGTCGCAATCGCTCCACACGTCGTAGACCAGTCGAAGCACAGGACGAAGCAGGGGGTCGGAGTGGACAACGTCGCATCGGCGGCTGTTATCGCCGAGATTGAAGAAGTGCTTTCTCAAGTCGCCGAGATCAAGGCGGCGCGCGTTGTTGCCTCCAGCGGGGGCTCCATCGAGGAGATTCACGTTCTCGCGTTACCGACCAAGAGCCCGAAGCAGTTGGTGCGCGACATCGAGTCTACGATCATGGCGGCGTTTGGTATCGCCGTCGATCACAAGGTCATCTCGATCGCCCAGCTTGGGGCGGACATTCTTCCAAAGTCGGACGTGAAGGTTCAAGCTCGCGCCCTCATCCGCGGAATCACAGCGGATGTCAGCGGCGTCATCGCCACCAGTACGGTGACGCTTGAACTGGAAAGCGACCTCTACGTTGGCAAAGCCAGCGGTCCGGCGAGTCAGACCGGACGACAGCGCCTCGTCGCGCAAGCGACCCTCAATGCCGTCGAAGACTTCCTCCAGGGAACGATGAGCTTTGCGCTGGAGGATGTTGAGATCGTGCGCCTCGGCAGAGAATCGGTGGCCGTGTCGTGCGTGGTTCTCGTGACCTCACTTGGAGAGCAAGCGTTTTCCGGGTCAGCACTGGTACGACAGAACGAGAAAGACTCCATCGTCAAGGCGACCTTGGATGCCATCAACAGACGTCTCGGGTTCTTGACAACATCATAGAATCTCAATTTGGGCCAACGCCGTGAACAACGGTTTGAATACCTGTCAGCACACGAGTGAGCGGAGCGGACAGGGTTCTTCCATTACTAGCGGGATGGGAGAAGACCACACCGAAAAGGGGGTCTTCTCACATGAAAAGAATTGCTATCCTTCTTGCTTCACTCGCCGCTCTCGTTCTCAGTGGCGGCGCAAACTTCAGGATGTAGCGTTAGGTGCGTCAAACGGCGTTGGCCCGACTACCTTTTCTTCCGAAGCGAGAGCCGATGCCGAGTAGGTATAAGGTATACGTCATCGCCCTTGCTGTAGCAGGGGTATTTGTTATGTGTCTCTATGATTGGCCAGCCACCGCGTGGAATCACTGGCCGTTAATTGCCATACTTGTTGCACTCACACTTATTGCCGAAAACCTGGCCTTCGACTTGCCTGTTATCGGTTCCGTGTCACTCGCTTTTGCGTTTGACTACGCGGCCCTGAACTATGCTGGGCCTATCGCAGCAGCCATAGTTGTGGTTGCCGGTACCGTGACTTTGCGAGATCTGCGTGAGCACAAGTCCGCATGGGTCGTGGCGTTCAATATGCTGCAGCTGCCGCTTGGCGTCTTGTTGGCCGGAATCGTCTACCTTGAGCTTGGCGGGGTTCCACTCACTCTCGCGTTGGATACAGGCGCCCCCGCCCAGTTGTCTCTGGTGGCCGCGTCGGTGAGCGCTGTCGTTCTGTTCACCCTGAATGTCCTTATGGTCAGCGTCGGCATCTCATTTGCGAGGCGTATGTCACTTCGGGATGTGTGGCGGCTGCAGAACACGGCGATGTATTCGGTGAGCTTCGTTGGTCTTGCGCTGCTCGGGGTTCTAATGGCCCAGTTGATGTTGGCCGCAGGATGGGTGGGCATTCTGCTCCTGCTATTTCCGCTTGCGGTCGCCCGCCAGACTTTCCAGGTGTACCAGAAGCTCACTGATGCATACTCTCAAACGATCAAATCGTTGATTTCTGCGATTGAGGCTAAGGATCCGTACACGCGTGGTCACTCCGAGAGGGTCGCCGGTTATGCTCGTCTCATCGGAGAGGGAATCTCCTTACCCGGGCCCACACGTCAGACGCTGGAGTTCGCTGCGCTGTTGCACGATGTTGGGAAGATAGGCGTTCACAACGACACGCTGATGAAGCAAGACGCGCTGACGCAGGCGGAGTTTGCGCAGATTCGCAGGCATCCGGATGTCGGTAGGTCCGTGCTGGAGGCTGTCGAGTTTCTTGAAGATGTTGTGCCAATCGTTCATGCACATCATGAGCGACCCGATGGCACTGGGTATCCGCAGGGGTTGAGTGCTGACGAGATACCGCTCGAGGCGCGAATTCTTGCTGTTGCGGATTGTTTTGATGCGATGACTTCAAATCGCGCCTATCGCAGGCCGATGAGCCTTGATGATGCGCGAGCCGAATTGCTCAGGGTTGCCGGCAGTCAGCTAGACACCCAACTTGTTCGGGAGTTTCTATCTCAGGTCTCTGCAGACGGCGATATCGAATCGCTCGTGGAAAGAACGGGGGCCGCAGTTGCAGATCCTCTCTAGGAATGAAGCTGGGTTCTTCGCGTTCAACCTAGTATTGGCAGCGGCAGGTCTAGGCGTAGCTCTGGCACACGTCTCTGGGTTGGGCAGCATTAACCTCAACACTGCGTTGGTCTTCACGGTTGCGTATGCACTCATTGATGCGATGAGCGTTAGGTTATCTCGCGGGGATACGGTCTTTGTTGATGGTGCAATCGCGCTTGCATCAGCGATTCTTTTGGGTCCGGCAACGGCCGTCACAACGTGTTTGTTGGGAGTTGTGCTAGGTGCGACCTTTGATACTCGGAACAGGAAGGCCCTAGTAGCGCGATTAAGCGAGATCCTTAGAAGGCCGTTGCTGGTAGCGGGCCTCGCCTATCTGTCGAGCACGAGTTTAGATTTAGGGAGACTCGCTGGTGGTGACGCTCGAGCTCTGCTCATTGTGATTGCGCTGGGCTTCCTGTATGCGGCGGCCGATTTTGTGCTTCTTGTCGTCGGCGTGTCTCTTGAAAAGAGCCAGAGCCTCGTTAGCTCTGCGACAGGCCTGATGCGGTCACTATCCGCCCTCTACGCGGCACACGTGTCGCTTGGTGTAGCGACCGTCCTGCTGTTTCCCAGTGGTCGTCTCTGGGGGCTGGCTGTGATGATTGCCCTGGTCTTGCTGATTCAGTACAGCTTCAACCTCTTGCTCAAGACTAGAGGTGCCTACGGGGAGACAATTCAGGCACTTGTCCGTGCCAGTGAGCTGCAGGCTGGGAGTGACGGGCAGGGCCATTCTCAGCGAGTGGCAGACATGGCTGTGAGCGCAGGCCGATCGATGGGATTGTCGAGCAGCACGCTTGAGAGGCTGAATTACGCCGCGATGCTGCACGAGATTGGCCGAATTGGCATTGAAGAACCGGCTTCAAGCGCGATAGCGTCGGCTGACTATTCGACGCGTGGGGCGGACATAGTGCTCCGTATTCCGTTTCTCGAGTCAACACAGGCAATGATTCGGCACCAATGTGCTGACTCATCGGCTCTAGATGCGAATCTGAGTCGCGATGAGGCGATCTGCGCTCAACTTATCGGCGTCTGCTGTCTACTCGACCGAACTATGCCTGAGCGCTCGAGACGCTGGCGGAGTCACGAATCATCAGCGGTACGGCTCCGAGAGTTCGCCCCCGGGTTGGATGACGAGGTCTTGGATGCGGTCGCGAAGACAGTTATCAGAGATATGCGACCCGCCGGCTGACCGTAAGAGGTTCGGTCCAGATCTAACTTCATTACATGCAGGAGCCTTCGCAGTCTTCCGCAAGACATACTCCTATGCGTGCATGCCGTCATTGGCTATACTCCTCTCACCCTCAGGACGATCTCCCAGGTTGGGGGAGGAAATGGGAGACAGGCCGCAGGTCGGTGTACCGGAATACGGTTGCGTCGTCAGACGAGAGAGGCTTCTGCGCGTCTTCTCGTCCACCGCGCCGGATTTAACACTTGTTGTGGCGCCAGGCGGATACGGCAAGACAGTCTTGGCTGCACAGTTTGCGGGAGCGTGTCCTGGAGAGTGTCTCTGGGTCTCCATGAATGGCAGTTCACCGTCAACTGATGACCTGCCGTCGGCGTTGGCGCTCGGAATCCAGCGCTTCCGCGAGCTGCCAGCCCATTCTGCTGGTGTCGCAGACGCAATCACAATGGGAAGCGGATGGGAGTTCCTTGAGGCACAGCTCCGACGATGTCATGAGGCCACCAGACTCGTTGTCGTTGATGGCCTAGACACACTTGAGACGGATGAATTTGCGTACGCAGTTCTAGGCCTGGCGCGAAGGCATCTCCAAGCTAACGTCCGTCTCGTAGTCACTTGCCGAAGTCTGAACGTCCGATTTGAGCCAGGAACTCATGATATTAGTCGCTGGGTGGTCGAGCGTAGCGTATTGGAGTTCAGCCTCGCCGAGGTAGAGGAACTCGCCAATCATGTGCTAGGTAAGACACTAGAGCAGAGCGACGCGGAGGCTCTTTGCCACTCATCGACGGGGCAGCCAGCGTTGTTGCTCTTGCTGCTGCGCCACGTTGCGGCTAGTGGCGGTCGAGTTGATGCTGCGCTGAAGCACGCGCCCACCGATGTTTCGGTCTACCTTGAGCGGAGTACGCCAGCAGAGACTGGATCCGATGTGCTGGCCGTCTTAGGCGTCGCCGCCATTTTGGGTTCTGGCACCGTCGGTCAACTGATCGAGCTTTCGCGAACAAGCGCGGCGGCCGTTATGACCGCCGCCGATGCCGTCCCGCTTCTTAGGTTGGCGGGTCACGGAGACATACACAGGGGTTTCGTTCTGCATGATCTGGCGTGCGACGTGTTTGCGCGTGCCGCCGTGCAGCATTGGTGGAGCACTGACTCAGGGTACCTCGCAGCGGCCGCTAAGGAACTCGCCGCTCGTGGTGACTTTCACCGACTCTTCCGCGTTCTGGAGGAGGCGAATGAACAATCACTTCTTGTCTTTTGGAGCGAGGCGCTGGGATTCGATCTTCTTGAAGAGGCACATCTTGGGCTTCTGGAGTCTGCGCTTGATAGGATTCCGGTCACGATTCAAGTGGGCAGCGTTCGTCTTCTGCTGCTGGGTGCGTTACTCAAGCGAGCAAAAGGCGAGCTTGCGGAGGCATTTCGTCGAGTCGTTGTTGCGCAGGGACTTGCCGAGTCTCAATGTGATACGGCATGCGTGCGAGAATGCCTCATAGTTGAAGCGCGAATCCGGTGGGACAGTGCGGACTATCTAGGGATTCTTCCGCGCCTAATCAGCACTTATGATTCAGTGCTCGCGGACGGGGACTACGACATTGCCGTGCTTATGGGCGGCTACTTGGCGTCGGCCCATGCTCATTTAGGCAATGTTCGGCTAGGTCGAGAGTACGCTCTGCAGCACGCTGTGTTGTCGCGGTACCCCAGGGTTCGCCCGAGTACGCGGGCCCAGGCCCTGCAGCCCACGCTCTTTGTTCTCGGCTTTGTATGTGGCGACATTGCCACGTCGATCGATCTTCTAAAGGAGGCGATGAAGGAGTTCACGCATCCTGCTGGTCTTGATATTCAGTGCGAGGCTAATCTAGCGGCGTTGTTGGTCGAAACGGGGCGTTTACGGGAGGCTAGTCGACTGACTCGCAGAGTAAAGGCGAGAGTTGCTGAATCTGGGCTTTGCCTCTACTCGGACGCGTGCGTCGGGACTGAAGCAGCCATACAGGCGGCACTTGGCTGTGAGCGTGAAGCAGAGACGCTCATGACTGAGGCAATTGAACTGGCCAAATGCGCTGAAGACCATCTTTCACTGGAGTACAACCGGGTCTATCGCTCAGTGATGCGAAGGGCTTGTGGCAACTACGACGACGCGCTGATTGACGCCGAGGATGCGCTGGTCGCGTTTAACGAGCAGAAGAGCGCCTTGCCCATCATGGCGTGTCTCGCACAGTGTGAGGTCGCAGCAAACTTGCTGGTTATTGGCGATCGAAATAGGGCCGCCAAACTTGCCGAGAAGTCGCGCGCCCTCGCTGAGCAGTGGACTGCTGCATACCACTTCCTTCGCGCAGACATGATTCTTGCCGAGATCGAGCGTCAGCGAGGCGACGTCGACGCAGGTGTGGCCCGCATTGCGGCGCACGCTGACTACATTGCGACGGAAAGCGGTAACTGGCAGATTGCCATGTACATCCGCGCGTTTCCAGGGCTACTCGGCATCTTCTGCATGGCAATGGGCGCTGATGCACTACCCGTCCACATGCTACGGATGGTGCTCCCGGAGTATGCGGCGCGTGCGCTAGATGCCTGCGCCGATGTTGTCTCGCGAGAGGAGCACGAGCGGCTCTCGGTGCGGCTTCTCGGTCGCAAGGGCGCCACTGCTCGCTCGAAGCATCTCGAGTCCGCACCGGCAATTCGGGTCCAGCTATTCGGTGGCATGGAAGTCGAGACTCCGAGTGGTCGCATTACAGACAAGGATTGGCGAAAGCGGAAGGCACGACTCATGTTTGCAATCGTCGTGCTGCAGCGGGGCAAGGATCTTCCGCGTGAGCAACTCTTCGAACACCTGTGGCCCGAGATGACCGAAGAACGGGCGAAGAGCAACTTCTATGTGATCTGGAGCATCATGCGTCGGGTGCTCATGGGAACCACCACCGGGGGGCCGTGTCCCTTCGTGGAGCATCAGGCCGGAGTGTGTCGTATCGTGCCAAGCCTGGTCACCTCTGATGTTGGCGATTTCGAGGATGCGCTTGTTGCGATGCGCCGCGCCGATCGCGCAGGGGATAGTGACCTTGCTCGTGCGGCCGCAGATGATGTCGCGCAGTACTACCGTGGCGAGCTGCTCCCGGGGGAAATCTACGACGATTGGCTTGCGCCGATCCGGGACCGCTATCGGCACGACTACGGCGACGCGATGCTGCGGGCCGCCTACCTTCATCATGAGGCCGGCGACACCGAGAAGGCCCTGCACATGATTCGAGCCGCACTTTCACAGGATCCGTGGCGCGAGGACCTCTACCAGGCAGCCCTTCGCTATCTGATTCACTCGGGTCAGCGAAGCGGTGCCATTGAGATATACACTGCTTGTCGCAGTAAACTTGCCGATGACCTGGGGCTCGACCCGTCGCTCGAGACGCGTCGCCTCTACGACGAGATACTGGCAATGGAGGATCGTCCGGTCTCCGACACGCTACTCTAGAGACACTCGTTCGCAAGCGACAGGAGAACCGGTGCTGCTGCTCGATGGAATCATCCTTGGACTCATCGCGGGGTTCGCCACGCGTGGGCGTCTCGGCAACCTGGCTCACGCGAAGCTCAAGGGTGAGTTCGTCATCCTTGGAGTGCTTCTCTTTCAGCTGTCGGTTCCGCGCTTTACGGTGCTGCTCGGACTAACGGGCAGCCTCCCACTGATACTGTGGCTCGTGTCGATGGCCACGCTCGTCGCGCTGGCGCTAGTGAACTGGCGCTCTGCGGGAATGGCATTGGCCGCGCTCGGCATCCTGCTCAACATTCTCGCAATCGGCTTCAACGGCGCTATGCCCGTGTCGCCCGAGGAGATAGCGCGCCTGTATCCCGGAGTGACGCCACGCTTCGACCTGCTCCATGAGCCGGTGAACGAGCAGACGCGCCTCACCGGACTGACCGATGTCATCGCAATCCCGGGCCCGCCATGGCACAAAGGAATCGCCAGTCTCGGTGATTTCTTCCTGACGATCGGTGCCGGCCTCTACGTCTTTGTGGGGATGCACGAGGAATCTTCCGACGTTTAGATTCTGGTTAGCATCTGTTTAGGTCGAGCCTCTATCGTAGGTCCCGGCCCGAGTAGTCGGGTCGGTCGACAGGTCGGGGTTCGATCGGTCTCCGGAAGGACGTAGCGAATTTCACAAACGCTTGAGGTGAGGAGACGGGAGACTCCTGAGGGGCACTATCAAGCGGGCGAGGAATTCGGACCGGTGGGGCAGCGCCCTTCGACCAGCGAAGCGGGGCGGCTTCGGGCGCACGACCGGCCCGGAGCCGCTTTCACGCTCGGCAACTGGTGCTGTGAGAGGGGTCGGACGCCGGTTCAAACGCACGTCCTGTGTTAGAATCAGTGTGCTTTTCCCCACTCAAGAATCCGCGAGGTTGAGATAGAATGGCCAACTTTCTTACGAAGATCCTCACCATCGGTGGGGGTCGTCAGATGCGCGAATACGACACCGTCGTCGAGGCGATCAACGCCTTCGAGCCGGCAATCTCCGTGCTCACCGACGACCAGTTGCGCGCGAAGACGCCCGAGTTCCGTGCGCGTCTCGCTGATGGCGCGAAACTTGACGACCTGCTTCCCGAAGCCTTCGCGGTCGTACGCGAGGCGGGTAAGCGTGCGCTTGGCATGCGCCACTTCGACGTGCAGCTTATCGGCGGCATCGTCTTGCATCGCGGGATGATCTCCGAGATGAAGACCGGTGAGGGCAAGACCCTCGTCGCCACACTTCCCGTGTACCTGAACGCGCTTGCGGGCAAGGGCGTGCACGTGGTCACCGTCAACGACTATCTCGCCAAGCGCGACTCCGAGTGGATGGGGAAGGTCTACCGCTTCCTCGGCCTGGAAGTCGGCATCATCCAGTCGCAGATGGACCCCGAGCGCCGCAAGCCGGCCTACGAGGCCGACGTCACGTACGGCACCAACTCAGAGTTCGGTTTTGACTACCTGCGAGACAATATGGTCACGCGCCCCGAGCTACGCGTGCAGCGCGGTTACAACTACGCGATCGTCGACGAGGTCGACTCGATCCTCATCGACGAGGCGAGGACCCCGCTCATCATCTCCGGCGCCGGCACCAAGTCCGCCGAGGCGTACAAGTCATTCGCGAAAGTCATCCCGCGCCTGAAAGCCGAGGAGGACTTCGAGTTCGACGAAGCCAAGCGCACGATCGCACCGACCGATACCGGCGTGCAGAAGATCGAACAGTGGCTCGGCATCGAGGATCTCTACTCGGATCCGTCCGGCCTGATGGTCAACCACCTTCAGCAGGCGCTCAAGGCTGAGTTCATGTTCAAGCGCGACGTCGACTACGTCGTCAAAGACGGCGAGGTCCTCATCGTCGACGAGTTCACCGGCCGCCTCATGGTCGGTCGGCGCTACTCGGAAGGCCTCCACCAGGCGATCGAGGCCAAGGAGAAGCAGCACGTCCGCGAGGAGAACCAGACGCTCGCCACCATCACGCTGCAGAACTTCTTCCGCATGTACGAGAAGCTTGCCGGTATGACCGGTACGGCCGTCACCGAAGACCAGGAATTCCGCGAGATCTACAAGTTGCCGGTCACCGTCATCCCGCCGAACCGCGAGATGATCCGCGATGACCGCAACGACCTCATCTACCGCAGCACCGAGGCCAAGTTCAGCGCCGTGGTCGAGGAGATCATCGAGCGGAACGCGAACGGACAACCGTGCCTCGTGGGCACCATCTCCATCGAGAACTCCGAGCGGGCGTCTCGCATGCTCGCCAAGCGGGGTCTGACGCACAAGGTCCTCAACGCGAAGTTCCACGAGCAAGAGGCGCATATCATCTCGCAGGCGGGCCGCTTCGGAGCGGTCACCATCGCCACCAATATGGCCGGCCGTGGTACCGACATCATCCTCGGCGGCAACCCGGAGTTCCTCACCGATGAGATCCTGACGGATCGCGGCATCAAGCCCGAGGAAGCGTCCGAGGAGCAGCTCGCGTCCGCGCTCGAGCGCGCGCGTGAGATCTGCGCCGAGGAGCACAAGCGCGTCGTTGAAGCGGGCGGACTGGCGATTCTCGGTACCGAGCGACACGAGTCGCGGCGTATCGACAACCAGCTCCGTGGCCGTGCCGGACGCCAGGGCGACCCGGGTGCCTCGCAGTTCTACCTCTCGCTGCAAGACGATCTCATGCGCCTGTTCGGCGGCGAGCGCATGGAGCGCGTCGGCCGCCTCATGGAGAAGACCGAGATCCCGGATGACATGCCGATCCAGGCGGGCATGGTGAGCAAGGCGATCGAGAGCGCGCAGCGACAGGTCGAGGCGCAGAACTTCGCCTCGCGAAAGTACGTGCTTGAGTACGACGACGTCATGAACGTCCAGCGCCAGGTCATCTACGGCGAGCGCAACGCCATTCTCGACGGCAAGGACATCCACGCGCGCGTCCGGGACCTCATGGGCGAGACGATCGCGATCATCGTCAAGGATCACTGCCCGGAGAAGGCGTACTCGGAGGAGTGGGACTGGGACGGTCTGGCCGAGGACCTGAAGGGCCTCACCGGCCTCACGCTCGTGACGCCCGAACTCAAGTCCGGGGTCGCGAATCCGTTCGAACTCGCCGACGAGCTCACCGAGGCGGCGCTTACCGCCTACGATCGCAAAGAAGAGCAGCTGGGCGGCGAGAACCTCCGCGAACTCGAGCGCCAGGTCATGCTTCGTGTCATCGACACGCGCTGGATGAACCACCTTCTCGAGATGGACTACCTGCGCGAGGGTATCGGCCTGCGCGCGATGGGCCAGCGTGACCCGCTCGTTGAGTACAAGACCGAGGCGTACGAGATGTTCGGGTTCCTCGTCGAGGAGATCAACCACGACTTCCTGCGCACGATCATGTACATCCAGGTCGCACAGGCGCCGGCGCCCGAAGTGCTTGCGCAACCCGTGAGCTATTCAGCGCCGAGCGAGCACAGCATCTTCTCGGGTGCGCTCAAGAGCGCCGCGGCGTCGGTTGACGGCCCGTCGCAAGATCAGATCTCGCAGGCGGCAGCGGTCGCCGGCAAGGGCGGCGGTCACACGGTCGAGAAGGACAAGGGCGATCCGTTCGCTGACGTCGGCCGTAACGACCCGTGCCCCTGCAGTAGTGGGCGCAAATACAAGCACTGTCACGGCGCAGGGGCATGACCCCGGCGGTACGGGGCGCACACGCGCTCCGGCCGCGCTGAGTCCGTGCCCGCGTCGACCTGAAGACGGTTCCCATGATCGAAGACCGCACACAAGAGATTCAAGCGATGCGAGAGCGCGTCGTTCGCATAAGCGAGTACCTCCATCTCGATGCCAAGCGCGCCGAAGTCGCCGCTCTTGAAGTGAAGGCCGCCGAGCCCGGCTTCTGGGACGACCCGAACACGGCGCAGGGCATCATGTCTCAGGCCGCCGGGTTGCGCGATGAGATCGTCTCGTACGAGTCGATCGTGGCCGACCTGGATGACTTCGAGGTCAGCAACGAACTCGCCGTCGCCGAGCAGGATGAGGATCTTGCCAGCGAGGCGACAGCGAGCGAGCGTGATCTCCGCAAGCGTATCGACGACATCGAGCTGGCATCCTGGTTCACCGGCGAGTTCGACAACGGCGACGCGATCGTGACCATCATTCCCGGCCAGGGCGGCCTGGAGGCGCAGGATTGGGCCGAGATGCTCATGCGCATGGTCATGAAGTACGCGGAGCGACGCAAGTGGAAAGTCGACCTGCACGATGCCCCCGCAGGCGTCGAGATCGGAATCGACCGCGCGGTGTTCACCGTGCACGGTCGCAATGCCTACGGGATGCTGCAATCCGAGGTTGGCGTGCACCGCCTCGTTCGCATCAGCCCGACTGACGAGAAGAAGCGGCGTCAGACGACGTTCGCCAAGATCGAGGTCCTGCCGGTCCTTCCCGATAACGTCGCGGTCGAGATTCGCGAAGAGGACCTGCGCATTGACGTCTACCGCTCGTCCGGTCCCGGCGGGCAGTCGGTCAACACGACCGACTCGGCCGTTCGCGTCACGCACTTGCCCAGCGGGCTTGTCGTCACCTGCCAGAACGAGAAGAGCCAGCTCAAGAACAAAGAGACCGCGATGGTCATCTTGCGCTCGCGTCTCTACGAGCTTGAAGAAGAGAAGCGCCTCGCCGAGCTCGATCTGCTTCGCGGCGAGAAGCTGGACATCTCGTTCGGAAGCCAGATCCGCAACTACGTGCTCTACCCGTACCAGATGGTCAAAGACGTTCGCTCCGCAGTCGAGACGAGCCAGGTCGATCGAGTGCTCGACGGTGAGCTTGACGAGTTCATCGTCGGTTTCCATCGCTGGCGCGTACAGCATGAGACCGCCACCGCGATGACCGGGGGCGCCTAGCATGCGTCTGCTCGCGGATCTCCACACGCACACCGTCGCGTCCGGCCACGCGTTCTCGACCGTGACCGAGCTCGCCGGCGCGGCCGCGCAGCGCGGACTGGAGCTCATCGCCGTCACCGACCATGGCCCCGCAGTCCCGGGAGGTGCGCACCTGTGGCACTTCTGGAACATGAAGGTCGTGCCGTCGGTTCTCGGCGGCGTGAGGATCCTCAAAGGGTGCGAGGCGAACCCGTGCGCGGATTCTGCCAACGGTATGGACCTGCCCGACGAGATGCTCGCGATGCTCGACTTTGTCGCCGTCGGAATCCACCCGGAGTGCGGCTTTGACGGGCGAGATCGCCTGCGGAACACAGAAGCGTTGCTCCGCATCGTCGCCAACCCCTTCGTGGACATGATCACGCACCCGGGCAATGAGGATGAGTTCCCGGTCGACCTCGATGCCGTGGTGAGCGCGGCCGTTCAACACAACGTCATCCTCGAGCTCAACAACTACTCGTTCGACCCGCGCAGCGGTCGCCACACGTCATACGAGCGCGAGCGTGAGTTTGCCGAGGCCGCGCGCGACGCCGGAGCCAGCATCGCCATCAACTCGGATGCCCACTTCCACATGCTTGTGGGTCACTTCGAGAATGCGCTTTCAGTTGCCGAGGAGATCGGCTTTCCCGAGGACCGCATCGTCAACCGTGACGCTGCGTCGGTGCTCGGATTCCTCACTGCCAAACGGGAGCGCCCGCGCCTCGATGCCGGAGGTGAGTGGTAGTCATGGTGCGAAGAATGCTGCAGGGGGTCACAACCCGCAACGTGCTCAAGAGCCGCCGCGCTCGCGACTACGTGTTCATGACGATCGGCATCCTCATCACGGCGTTCGGGCTCGATGCCTTCCTGATCCCGAACAAGCTCGCCGCAGGTGGTGTCTCCGGCCTGTCGACCGTCTTGCACTACACGCTCCTCGACCGCGGGTTCAACATACCCGTCGGTCTCATGATGCTGGCGATGAACGCCGTTCTGCTCGTTGTCGCTGTGTCGATGAAGGGGTGGCGCTACGGCGCGAGGACGATCTACGGCATGGTCGGTCTCTCGCTGGCAGTGGACCTCATGGCACCCTTCGTCCCGCATCTCGCGGCCAACGATCCGCTGCTCGCCGTGCTCTATGGCGGTGCGATCACCGGTATCGGGATGGGCCTCGTCTTCAAGGCGCGAGCCAACACCGGTGGGACCGATATCGTCGCGCAGCTGCTTGCCGACCGCACCAACTTCAGCGTCGGTCAGGGGATGCTTGCCGCAGACGCGGTCGTCACGCTCGCTGCTGCGCTCGCCTTCGGCCCGGATCTGGCGCTCTACGGCGCCGTCTCGATCGTCGTCATGGGACGCGTCATCGATCTCGTGCAGGAGGGTCTTTCCGTCGAGAAGGCCGCCTACATCATCTCGGAGCACTCGGATCGTATCGCCGAGGCGATCCTGGTCGATCTTGGCCGTGGGGCGACCGGCTTGACCGGTCGCGGACTCTACTCCGGCTCGGCGCGCGAGATCATCTTCACCGTCGTCTCTCGCAAGGAGATCGACGCACTTAAGGCGCTCGTTCACGCCGCCGACCCTGGCGCGTTCATGATCATCTCGGATATACATGAAGCACTCGGCGAGGGATTCAAGGCGATAGGAGACTAGATGGGACAGATTCTCACATCCGACGAGACGCGCGAGCTTGCACGACAAATGCGGTGCGACATCATCAGCATGCTTGCGGAGGCGGGTTCGGGGCACCCTGGCGGCTCGCTTTCAGCGGCTGACATCGTCGCGACGCTCTACGGCGTCGTCATGAAGCATGATCCCGAGCGCACCGACTGGCCCGAGCGCGACCGCTTCGTGCTCTCGAAGGGTCACGCAGCGCCCGTGCTCTACGCGGCGCTCGCCGAGACCGGCTACTTCGAACGCGAGCACCTCGGCACACTCCGAAAGCTCGGCTCGATCCTCCAGGGGCACCCGGACATGAAGAAGACGCCGGGCGTCGAGGTCTCGACCGGGTCGCTCGGGCAGGGGCTTGCTATCAGCAACGGCCTCGGCCTCGCGCTCAAGATCGACGGCGAGACCGCTCCGACGGTCTTCTGCCTGCTCGGCGACGGCGAGCTGCAGGAGGGTGAGGTGTGGGAAGCGGCGATGTTCGCGCCGCACCACGGTCTCACCAACGTCGTCGCGATCGTCGACAACAACGGCCTCCAGATCGACGGCGCGTGCACTGAGGTCATGTGCCTCGGCGAGATCGCCCTCAAGTTCCAGGCGTTCGGCTGGGTCGCCGTCCAGTGCGACGGTCACGACATCGATGCGCTTGCGGCCGCACTCGGCGGAGCGCGCAAGCGCGCCGAAGCCGAAGGGCGCCCGGTCGTCGTCGTGTGCTCGACCGTGAAGGGCAAGGGTGTCTCGTTCATGGAGGGCCTGGCAGACTGGCACGGCAAGACACCCAACGCCGAGCAGACGGCAGTCGCGCTCGCGGAACTCGGCTGCGATGGGAAGGAGTCCTGATGAGCGACAAGCGCGCAACACGCGAGGCGTTCGGCGCCACGCTCGTCGAACTCGCCAACGAGGGCATCGACGTCGTCGTTGTTGAGGCGGATCTCTCCAAGTCCACCACCACCGCAACGTTCGAGAAGGCGTACCCGACTCGCTTCTTCAACGCCGGCATCGCCGAGCAGAACATGATCGGTACCGCCGCGGGTCTCGCCGTCGGTGGCAAGGTCGCATTCACGGGCTCGTTCGCCGTGTTCGCTACCGGCCGCGCGTACGATCAGGTTCGCAATACGGTCTGCTACGCGGGTCTCAACGTGAAGCTCTGCCCGACGCACTCGGGCATCACCGTCGGACCCGACGGCGGCAGCCACCAGATGGTCGAGGACATCGCGCTCATGCGCGTGCTCCCGGGCATGCGCGTGCTCGTGCCCGCCGACGCGCGCGCGGCCGCGGCCGCGATCCGTGTCGCGGCCACCACACCGGGGCCGTTCTACGTCCGCCTCGGCCGCGCTGCCGTGCCGGTCATCTACGACGAAGGCTTCACCTTCGAGCTCGGCCGCGCATACGTGCTTCGCGAAGGGACCGACGTCACCATCGCGTCATGCGGCGTGATGGTCGAGCGCGCGCTCGCGGCAGCGGCGCTGCTCGCAGCCGAGGGCGTCTCGGCCGAGGTGCTCGACGTCGCGACGATCAAGCCGATCGACGTGGCAACGATTGTCGCCTCGGTCACCAAGACGGGCGCCATTGTCACCGCCGAGGAGCACTCGATCATTGGCGGGCTCGGCTCGGCAGTGGCCGAGGTCATCGGCGAGAACGTACCGGCGCCGCTCCGTCGAGTGGGTGTCAAAGACGTCTTCGGGACGTCTGGCGACCCCGAAGAACTGATGGTGCACTACGGTCTCACGGCGACCGATATCGCCTCGGCAGCGCGTGAAGCGATGGCCGCTCGCAGATAGGATTTGTGTGAAGTAAGGGCAACGCCAGACCGTCTCATACGTCGGGACGGCAGCGAGTTTGCTAGAATGTCTCGGGAATCGTTGTCAACAGATGGAGCACCCCATGATCTCAATGCGGAACGTCAGCAAGGTATACGGTGCTGACAAACCCGCTCTCGGTGACGTGAACGTGGAAATCGAGCAAGGCGAATTCGTCTTCCTCGTCGGACATTCCGGTTCCGGCAAGTCCACGTTCATCCGGTTGCTGCAGCGCGAACTTCTTCCCAGCTCGGGCACGATCATCGTGGCCGGGCAGGATCTCACCAAGATGAAGAACTGGAAGGTCCCGTTCCTACGCCGCAACATCGGGTGCGTGTTCCAGGACTTCAAGTTGCTCCCCAACAAGACCACCTACGAGAACGTCGCTTTCGCACTCGAGGTCATCGGGCGCAGCAAGCACGTCATCCGCACGCAGGTCCCCGAGGTTCTTCGACTCGTCGGCCTGGAAGATAAGATCAACAGCTATCCCGATGAGCTCTCCGGTGGCGAGCAGCAGCGGGTGAGCATCGCCCGCGCATTCGTGAACCGTCCGCCGTTGCTCCTGGCCGATGAGCCGACGGGGAACCTCGATCCGGCGACATCGCTCGGCATCATGAGCCTGTTCAGCCGCATCAACAAGACAGGGACGACTGTACTGGTCGCCACGCATGATAGGGAGATGGTCGACTCGATGCGCAAGCGCGTTATCGCACTCGAAAACGGCGTCGTCATCCGCGACCAGGATCGTGGGGTGTACGGCTATGGCGATTAATCTCGGATACTTCCTCAAGGAATCGGTTGTAAGCTTCCGCCGCAACTGGGTGATGAGCCTCGGCGCGGTCATCACGATCTACCTGTCACTTCTGCTCGTCGGCGCATCTGTGGGCAGCAGCATGATCGTTTCTCAGGTCGTTCGCTCGGTCGAGGAGAAGGTGTCGATTCGAGTCTTCCTGAAAGACGGAGCTGCTCCGGCCGATGTCGACTCTCTGCAGGCCGCGCTCGTTGCCGATGCACGGGTGAAGAACGTCAAGTACACGTCCAAGGAGCAGGCGCTCAAGGACTTCGGCGCCACGATGGTCGAGAGCCCGGAACTTGTGGACGCACTCGAGGTCAATCCGTTGCCCGCATCGCTTGATGTCGACCTCAAGACTCCGCAAGACGTGAACGCCGTCGTCGCGATGATCAAGGCCAACCCGACGTTCCTTAAAGTCGCGGATCGCCCCGATAAGCCCGAGAAGTCGCTCAAGTACGGTCAGCAGATCGTCAACCAGCTCTTCGCGTTCACACGGGTGCTGCGTGCAGTCGGGGCCGTGTTCATCATCATGCTCGCCATCATCAGCCTGATCTTCATCAACAACACGATCCGACTTGCAATCTATGCACGGCGCAAAGAGATCGGAATCATGCGTCTCGTTGGCGCGTCGAACTGGTTCATTCGCACGCCGTTCCTCCTGGAAGGCACGCTCCAGAGCCTTCTCGGAGCATTGCTGGCGCTGCTCACGCTTGGCTCTATCCAGTGGTTTGTCATGCCAAAGGTCAGGGAGACGATCTCCTTCTTGCCCGTGACGCTGTCAGCCGGGGCCGCCGCACAGATTTCTGCGATTCTCATCCTGAGCGGCGTCGTCATCGGCCTCGGTGGATCTGCGTTCGCACTTCGTCGCTACCTCAAGGTCTAGCCGCATGAACAAGGCGCTCAAGGTCACGTTCGCTGTCGCGATTGTTCTTATCGTTGGGTTTGGCGGTTTTGCGGGTGGCGTGCTGTTCGACCGTATGGTCGGCGCTCCCGCAGCACTGCCCGGCGTAAGCGACGCCGCCGCGACGCCCGAGCAGGCAGCGCGGGAAGTTCGGGACATCATCAACCGCGAGGCGCTTGCCCCGAGCGATGATGCTTCGATGGCGGCCGGGGTCGTGAGTGGCATGTTGCAGTCGCTCGATGACTCATATGCGGTGTACTTCGACAAGCAGCACTATGCGTACTTCAACGAGCAGACCACCGGCGAGTTCTACGGCATCGGAATCACGATTTCCGACAAGAACGGCAAGCCGACGGTCGTGTCCGTGATCAAGGGCACCCCGGCCGAGAACGCAAAGCTGAAAGCCGCGGACGTTATCGTCTCGATCGACGGCGTGACGCGCGATAAGTGGGACCTCGATGAGGTCGTGAAGCGCGTGCGCGGTCCCGAGGGTAGCAAGGTTAAGCTACAGATAGCGCGCAAAGGCGCCCCCGGGTTGCTCGAATTCACCATCACTCGTGCCAAGATCGATGTGCCGAACGTCGAGCAGGAGCTTGTCGGCAAAGACGTCGGCTATATCCGCCTCTACTCGTTCAACCAGCGCTCGGGCGATGATCTCCGTGCGGCCATAAAGGAACTGACCACGAAGGGTGCTAAGGGCTTCGTGCTCGACTTGCGGGATAACCCCGGCGGGCTCCTGAGCGCATCGGTCGACGTCGTGTCGCTCTTCGTGAAAGACGGCGTGGTCGTGAGCGTTGACGGTCGTGCACCGCAAGTGGATGAGACGTACCGCGCCTCGGGAAGCATCGAAACCAAGGCACCGGTCGTGTTGCTTGTGAATGAGAACTCCGCCTCGGCAAGCGAGATCGTCGCGGGCGCACTCCAGGACTACAAGCGCGCGACCATCGTCGGCGTGACGACGTTCGGCAAGGGGAGTGTTCAGCAGATCGAGGAACTCAGCTTCGGCGGTGCCATGAAGCTCACGATCGCGCACTACCTGACGCCGAAAGGTCGGATCATCGACAAGAAGGGCGTCGTGCCCGAGGTGCTTGTGAAGATGGATCCCGAGAAGCAGATAGACAAGAAGACCGATACTCAGTACGAGCGTGCGCTCACCGAACTGAGGAGACTCTTCTAGTCTTCGTCTTCTTCGTCATCCATGGTCACGAATGATCCCGCGTCGAACGCCGGGTCCTCCATGAAGCGCATGACCGGACGCCCCTCACGGCCCTCGGCATCTTCCACAGGACGCAACTCCAGGACGACTCCGTCGCCATAGAGCTCGATGGCGGTATCGCCATCATCCGCTGTGGTGAAGTTGAGGTAGCGGAAGCTCGCAACATTCAGGAAGAGGCATCCGTTTACGAGCAGCGTGGATGAGTCCGGGTCGGCCATGATCTTCACAAGCGTGGCACGACCTTCAGCGATACCCTCGCCGTCGACGGCATAGCGATACTCGAACGCTTCGACGGTCTCCATGGCGCGAACCATGTCGCGCAGGCCGCTGACTGTTCCGGTGCCGATGAGGCACGGTGTGAGGTCTCTGGGGTGCTGCATGTGTTCTCCGAACGCTCAGGTGTAGAGTTGCACCATACAGAGATTGTAGCATCGGGGCAAGCGAAAGCAGGCTCCGTCGGTCGGGCTCAAGGGCCATCGATGCAGGTCGCAAGGAGGGGTCGTGCGCCCGGAGAAACTTGTGGTCAAAGCCCTGCGCGCGGGCGGGGGTCGACCCATGACCGTGGGAGAGCTTGCCGCTACGCTTGAGGTCGACGGCATGCCTGAGGACCGCATTGCGAACGTCCTGGCGAGTCTCGTTCGGGCGGGCTCTGTCGCCGCGCTCCCGGGCGAGAAGTACATCGCACTCAAGGAGCGAAACCTCCTCATTGGCCGTCTGAGTATGAACCGGCGCGGCTTCGGTTTCGTGTCGACGCCGGCGGGTGAGATCTACATCGGCCGACGCGATTCAGCGGGAGCGATGCACGGTGACACCGTCTCAGTGCGACTCAACTCGCAGCGCTCGAAGGAGGGTCGCTCTGGTGAAGTCGTGCAGGTCGTCGAGCGGAAGCTCACCTCGATCGTAGGCGTGTTCCAGCGGCATGGCGGTCTCGGGATCGTCACGCCGACCGACCCGCGCGTGAGCACCGACGTATTCGTCGACCTGAAGCGCGGGCTGCAGCCGAAGCAGGGCGACGTCGTCGTCGCTCGCATCACGCGGTACCCGACGCAGCATGATTCGATGCAGGGCGCTATCGAGGAGATCCTCGGCAAGCCGGGCGCACCCGGTGTCGACGTCGAGATAGTGATTCGCGAGCATTCGCTGCCGACTGCGTTCCCCGCAGAAGTCGAGGTGGCCGCGAACAGCCTGGGGCAAGACGTCGAGGGCGAGCTCGCGCGCGGCCGTACTGACGTGCGCGACATTCTCACCATCACCATCGACCCGACCGACGCGAAGGACTTCGACGACGCAATCTCGGTCGAGCGCCGCGAAGGCGGCTTCCGGATGTGGGTGCACATCGCGGACGTGAGCCACTACGTCCCCTGGGCCTCCACAATCGACGAGGAGGCTCGCAAGCGGGCCACCTCGGTGTACCTTGTCGACCGCGTCATTCCGATGCTCCCGGAGCACCTCAGCAACGGCATCTGCTCGCTCAACCCTGACGAGGACCGCCTCACCTTCACGGTCGAGATGGACCTCGACAAGACGGGGCTGGTGGAAGGCGCGCGGCTCTACCCCTCGGTCATCCGAAGCAACTACCGGTTCGACTACGACAGCGTGGACCGCTGGCTGGCGGCAGGCGACGGCTACCCGAGTCCCGAGTCAAAGCAGCTGATCGAGGATTTCCGGCGCGTCGCCGACGCCATCCACACGCGGCGCATCGCACGTGGGGGGCTCGATTTCGACACGGTCGAGGCGCGCGTTCGACTTGACGACAAGGGTAAGCCGCTCGAAGTCGTTGTGCGCAAGCGCACCGTCGCCACCAACATGATCGAAGAGGCGATGGTGCTCGCCAATGAAGTCGTCGCGCGCCACATGCGTGACGCGAAAGTGCCGATGGTTTACCGGATCCACGAGGATCCCGATCCGGATGCGCTCGGGCAGATCGCTGTGATCCTCAAGGAGTTCAACTACCCCATCAAAGAGATTCACGGAGCGACTCCGCAGACATTTCAGAAGATCGTGAAGTTCGCGAAAGGCCGCCCCGAGGAACTCCTCATCAACTCGCTGTTGCTTCGCGCACTCGAGCGCGCGCGCTACTCGGACATCCTCTCGGGGCACTTCGGGCTTGCGAGCGGTGCGTACTGTCACTTCACGAGTCCGATCCGTCGGTATCCGGACCTCATCGTGCACCGGCTCCTTAGAGCCCAGCTCACCAAAACGCTCGGCAAGGAGCCTACTGCGAGCATGGTGGGGGAGCTCGAGTGGCTGACCGAGCACTGCTCGATCATGGAGCGCGAGGCCGAGTCGGCCGAGGTCACATCGCAGCGCGTGAAGCTGACGGAGCTCATGAGCGCACACCTCGGCGAGAAGTTCGACGGAATCATCACCGGCGTGATGTCGTTCGGGTTCTTCGTACAGCTCGACAACACTGCCGAGGGACTCGTCCACGTGCAGACGATGAAGGACGATTACTACCGCTTCGAGCCCGAGCGCTTCCTGTTGCTCGGCGAGAACCGCGGTGCGGTCTTCCGGCTCGGCCAGCGTGTGCGCGTCCGCCTGCTCGACGTGAGCGTCAGTGAGCGTAGGATCGACTTCGAGGTGGTTACGGCGCGTCAGAAGCTACGCTAGTCGAGCGTTCGCACGTCGCAGGCACCGCTCGCGGCTAGTTGGCGGTCGTCGGTGACGAGTTCGCAGCCCAGCGATACTGCGAGCGCCGCAAAGACCGCGTCGTAGATGGTCAGCTTGTGGCGTCCGGAAAGCGCAATGGCTGCGCGGGTCAGCGGCCCGTCCACCGAGAACCACGCCAGGTTTGCGAGCTCCAGACGTTCAGCAGCTTCGATCAGATGTACGTCGCTGAGTCGTCTGCACCTGAGCGCGTTCAGGACTTCGAGACGCAGATGGTCGGGGGCGGCGAGTACGTGCGAGCCATCGAGATGCTTCTCGAGCACGTCGAGTGCGGCCGGGACGTGGTTCTCGTTCTCGTGCACGAACCACTTAACAACAACCGACGAGTCAACGACGAGCAGTGGGGGACTAGCGTCCATCGGGTGTCCGCCTCCCGTGGTCGCTATCGCGGTCAGCGCGAATGATCGCCGTCGTGTCCTCTCCATCGGGCAGGTGCTTCGCAAGCTCTCGCATACCGGTGATCGCCTGCTGAATGCTTACGCGACGCTCCTCAGCAGCCCGTTCGTCACGAACCCGCGCCACGTACAGTGCGGTCGCCTCCTGCACGAAGCCGCTGCGCGAGCGCCCGAGCGACGTCGCGAGCTCGTCGACCTCGTCAAGCAGACTATCGGGGAGTGAGACGTTCACCTTGGCCAAAGTAGTCCTCCATGGTAGTGCCAGACAGTAGTGCCGTGATGGAGTATAGCACGTACGCGTGGATGATGCGCTGGAGATCAGCCTACAAGAGACGTGCCCCGTCTGGCGCGTGTCACACCTCGGCGGTACACTGTACGCCCACCTGCGTCTATGCACCGAGGAGGCCGATTCATGCGCGAAGCTTCGTTCACATTCCTGAAGACCCTCATCGAGGCCCCGTCGCCGTCCGGCTACGAGCAGCCTGCAGCGAAGGTATTCCGTGAGTACGTGACGCCGATGGCCGACACGGTCTCGACCGACGTCATGGGTTCGGTGCATGCGGTGCTCAAGGGCACGGCGGACGGTCCTTCCGTCATGCTCGCGGGACATATCGACGAGATAGGCTTCATGGTCACCTACATCACCGACGACGGATTCTGCGCGTTCGCACCCATTGGTGGGCACGACCCGCAGATCCTTCCGGGTGCCCGTGTCACCGTCCACACTACCGAGGGCCCGCTCCTCGGGGTTATCGGCCGGCTCGCCGTCCACCTGCTCGATGACGAAGAGCGCAAGCAGGTCGTCAAGATGCACAAGATGTTCATCGACCTCGGCATGCCGGGGGATGTCGTGAAGAAGCGCGTTCGCATCGGTGACCCGGTCACATATGCCGTTGGCATGGAGACGTTCGGCGACGGCATGGCCGTTTCGCGCGCGTTTGACGACAAGATGGGCGCCTGGGCTGCCGCCGAGGTCATCCGGCTCGTAAAGAAGGCCGGAGGAGCGAAGGGCAATCTTATCGCGGCCGCGACGGTGCAGGAAGAGATCGGCCTCCGAGGCGGTACGACGTCCGCGTACAGCGTGGACCCGGTCATCGGCATCGCACTCGAGGTCACGCACGCCACCGATTACCCCGACGTGGACAAGCGCAAGCACGGCGAAGTGAAGTGCGGATGCGGTCCGGTCATCGCCCGGGGCGCCAATATCAACCCGATGGTCTTCAAGCTTCTCTGCGAGGCAGCTGAGGCCGAGAAGATCCCGTACCAGGTCGAGGGTGCGCCTCGCGGCACTGGCACCGACGCGAACGCCATCCAGCTCTCGCGCGGCGGCAAAGCTGCGGCGCTTGTGAGCGTGGCGCTCCGCTACATGCATACACCCACTGAGGTCCTGTCGCTCGAGGATCTGGAGAACACCGCGAAGCTGCTCGCAGCGTTCGTGCTCCGACTCGAGCCCGGGACCGACTTCACACCCTAGAACCGAGGACGAACCGACAGTGCCCCGCGAAGAACGCCTCATAGCGTCCAACAAGAAGATCTTCTACGACTACACAGTCGACGAGACCTTCGAGGCAGGCATCGCTTTGACGGGTACCGAGGTGAAGTCGCTTCGGGAGAGCCGGACGACGCTGCGCGACGCATTTGCGGCCGTTCGCGCGGGTGAGGTGTGGCTGCACAACGTGCATATCGCGGCGTACAGTCACGGTAACCGCAGCAACGTGGAGCCCAACCGCAAGCGGAAGCTGCTCCTGCACAAGAACCAGATTCGCTATCTCCTCGGAAAGACGAAGGAGAAGGGGTACACGCTTGTACCCCTCAAGCTCTATTTCGCCGAGAACGGCCTTGTGAAGGTCGAGCTGGGCCTTGCCCGCGGAAAGAAGAACTACGACAAGCGTGACGCCGAGGCCGCGCGCGACTCGAAGCGCGACGTTGAGCGGGCGCTCAAGGACCGCACGCAGGGCCGCTGACGGCACGACGCTTGCACGCAAGGTGACGTGCCGCTCACGCGGGGATATACTACGCATCCGCGCACGTGGCGGGCAGAACGTTGACAACGCTTGAATCCGGGGGCGACTGGATTCGACACGATAGGTCCGAGGGTAGCAGCAGGCCGAGGTCCCCTCGCCTCGTTAAACAGGGGGAAAGACGCCTAAGCGTCGACACTAATTACGCTCTCGCTGCTTAATAAGTAGCGACGTCGTCCGATGAGCGTCCCCGTCATCGGGTACGACGTCACTCAGGGGACTTGCGCGACGGATGTGGGCTGTATGCCGTGAGCGCGAGACTGAACAGCCAGGGCACGAGCACGCGGGTCACCGGGTGTCGCTCGTGCTGACGATAACCGGTGTCTGAGCCTGGAGATACTCCCCGGGGATCTGTTGTGGACCGGAGTTCGATTCTCCGCGCCTCCACCACAATCTATCGCAGGGATTCGTCGCAACCGACGGGTCCCTGTTCTGCGTTATCGGAAGCACCACGGGCAGGTCTACTCCTCCGCGGGATCGACCTTGCGTCGCGTCGCCTTGCGCCGTGCCGTGATGTGCTTCACGCGCAGGACAGTCTCTTTCGCGGCACGCGTCTTTCGCGTGGCGATTCGCTCCGGTGCTTCGTAGGCGGCTTCGGCGATCTTGAGGCGCAGGCGGGCGAGCGCCGCCTTCTTGTTGAGGTACTGGCTGCGTTCGCGTCGTGCGACAACGACGATGCCAGTCGGCAGATGCTTCAGTCGAACTGCGCTGTCAGTCGTGTTGACGCTCTGTCCGCCCGGTCCCGTGGCGCGAAACGTCGTGACGTCGCACTGTGCGAGCAACGCGCTGTCGGTCTCGGGGATGCGGTAGTCGGAATCCATAGCGACCATTGTAACGCCCCGTTACCGTCACGTTGACAGTGCACCGCGCCGCAGTGTGGCATACTTTCCAAATGCCAACTGATACCCGATATGGATTCCCTCGCGATGCCTGGGCAACGGCAAAGCGTCAGGCGCGTGACTTCCTTATCGGACGGGCACAGGAGCGTGGTACCACAACGTACTCCGAACTCTGTGAGGTCGTTTCTGCAGTACAGCTTCGCCCGTATTCATTTGCGATGATGGCGTTTCTGAACGAGGTTTGCGCCGAGGAGGACGCCGCTCATGGCGTCATGCTCGCGTCGCTTGTGACCCGGCGCGATACCGGATTGCCCGGCAACGGGTACTTCAAGTTCGCGGCCGGCCTCGGTCGCGAAACCACTGACCGCGAGGCGTTCTGGCGCTCCGAAGTCGAGCGTATCTACGCCGCATTCCCCGCCAAGGAGTAGATCATCTATGCCTGCATTCGTCGCTGACCTTCCCGCATGGCTCAAGTACATCGTCATCACCATCATTCCGTGGATCGAGTTGCGTGGTGCGATTCCGCTCGCGTTCCAGCAGCACGAGCAGCTGTACCTGCCGCTCATCTTGCTCTCCAACCTCGCCATCTTCTGGCCGGGCTACTACTTCCTCGAGCTCGTCTATCATCGGCTTCCTGAAGGCGGCTGGGTTCACCGCAAACTCGAGAGCGTCCGCGCGAAGGCGCATCCTCTTGTCGAGAAGTACGGCGTCGTTGGACTTGCCGTGTTCGTGGCGATTCCGCTGCCGGGAACAGGCGCGTACTCGGGTACTGCGGCCTCGTGGTTGCTCAAGATGGAGCCCAAGAAGGCGTTTCTTGCCGTCTCACTTGGTGTTGTGGGCGCGTTCCTGATCGTCTGGGCAGCCACTGCGGCCGTTGCCGCCGGCATCAGCCTCTTCTGAGCCGCGGTCACATCGGGGCATGGGTACGCGACTCCCATATGGCACACCCTTTGGATTCGGGCTGACGTTCGTTTCGCCGGAAGCACTGGCGGCCTTTGCGCCTGAGGGTGTGTCTCCAGTCGAGGCGCTCGTCGGCGCCTGCAAGGAGCTCGACGCGGCCTTTGCATTCGTTCCCTCGTGGGAGACGTGGGCGCCCGATGCTGTGACGGCGCTTCGTACTGCGGGCGTGAGCGTCTTCTGGGCCGTCGAGGGCCCGCTCTGGCCCGTGCTCGAGGTGCGAGGACTCCAGGACGGTCTTCGGGCTACCCTGACCCATCCGGATGACGTTGCGCGCGAGATGCGCGATGGTGTCGAGCAGGTCATCGCGGATGTACACCGCGGACTCGTGCTGGGCGTCTCGGCGGTCGTCATCGCCGAGGACCTTGCGGGCTCCGAGGGGCCGCTCGTTGCGCCGGACTTCGCCATAGACGTTCTCACACCGATGCTCGCGGAGATCGTGGGCGTTGCGAACGGCTTCGGTGCGCCGACAGTCCTGCATTCCGACGGCGAGATCCGCTGGCTGCTTCCGGCTATCAAGCGCGCCGGGTTCGCCGGCATCCATGGCGGTGGCGGACTGTCGTTTGATGCATTCGAGCGCCTCTTTCGGGCCGCTCACGCTCTCGAGATCGCGGTCATCGGCGGGCTCCCGACCGCGGACCTCCTCGGAGGAACCGCTCAGGCTGAGATGCTTGGCAGCCGCGTGGGTATGCTCGCCCGCGCCGGTGGACTCCTCGTTGCCGATGATGGCGGCATCACGACGAAGGATGAAGTTCTCTCATTGCGAGATGCGCTTGTGGTTGCTCGCGCGGCCGCGGGCGGTCGATCCTAAGCGCGTCCTGTAGGCCGCAGCCTGTGCGTCTGAATCGGGACTTGATGCAAACGGGGCACCCCTGAGGGTGCCCCGTTGTGGTTCTCGGTCGCGTGGCTCGTCTATGCGTGCGTGGGCTTCTTGCCCTTGAGCGGCATCGCTTCGACCACGAGGTCGATGACCTGACGTACATCGATACCCAGATCGTGGAGTGTGTTGAGTTCCTCGATCGAGACGCGTCTCGGTGAACTCCTCCATCGCGACGATGCCACCGCCGCCACCGCAGCACCATTGCTGCTCGCGGTTGGGCGTAAGGTCGACGAAGTTGTCGGTGAGCGACTGCACGATATCGCGCGGCTGCTCGAAGATGCCGCCGTTGCGACCGATCTGACAGGGGTCGTGATAGGTGACGGTGCCTGTGAGAAGGCCCTTCTCGACGGTGATGCTGCCATCTTTGATGTACTCGTCTACCTTCTCAAGGATGTGGCTCACCTTGAAGGGCATCTTCTCCTTCGACCACGCCTCGTAGAAGAGTTCGAGCACCCGGTATGCGTGTCCGCACTCGGGAACCACGATCTCCTTCACGCCGAGACGCTTGGCCTCGTCGATGAAGCGCTTTGTGATGAGACGCGCCTTCTCGATATCCCCGTCGAAGAAGCCGTAGTTGGCCGCTTCGAACATCGAGATCGTCCAGTTGGCGCCGGCCTCTTCGAAGATGACGGCTGCAGGTCGGATCGAGTGCGCGCCGGCAAGCGCGACGTAGAGGATGTCGGCGCCCTGCTTGTCCACCGGGACCTGCGCGTTCGGGTTGCCCGTGATCTCCTGCACCTCGACTTCGATGTCCTTGAAGCCGCTTACGATAACGTCTTTGAACATCTCGACGTTGTCGCCCTTGAAGAGCGCGGCGTCGGCGAGCTGTCCGAGCATCTCGTTACCGCGCCCGGCCGCGATGAGGATCGCCTTGGCGACCGAGAGAATCCATGCGGTGTCGATCGAGAATGGGCAGTAGTACATACAGCGACGGCAGCCGGTGCATGCATACGTGGAGTCGTAGAGTTCGTCGAGAAGGTTGTCATCGGGATCGCGGGCTTCGTAAAGCGCCGGCACGAACTCGCCGGTCTTCGTGAAGTACTTCTTGTAGATCTGCCGGATGAGTTCTGCACGGCGGGCGGGGAGGTACTTGAAGTCGCCGGTTCCCACGTACTGGTGACACGCATCTTTGCAGATCGCACATCGCGCGCAGATGTCCATGTACTGCTTGAGCTGGCGGTTCATCTTCTTGTCGATGACGCCCGTGAGGGTCGTGAGCTGCGTTGAGTCCATGCTACTCACTCCTCACAAGGTTGGACGAGAAGGCGCCGATCGAATGCACCAGCTTGCTGAACGGGAAGTACATCAGAAACAAGTCCGTGAACAGCATGTGCGTGCCGAGCGAGATCCCGACGTTGCTCTCAAGCAGCTTAGCCGGGAAGGCGGGCTTGAACGTCATCACGCTCATGAACCACTCGCGATAGGTTGCAGCGTGCACGATGTCGCCGTACACGAACCGCATGTGGTCGCCCATGGCTATCACGCCGAGCAGCAAGAAGAGCAGCAGGTAGTCCTCGGGGACCGAGAGGTTCTTGAACGGGCCGTAGGTGCGGCGACCGATCCAGTACAGCACGCCGACGAGCATGATGATCCCGGCAATGCTGCCGGACCATGCGGCAAACGAGTTCATGCCCGCCTCGCCGAGCAGCTCGGGCAGGATCGGGAACTCTCGGAAGAGGCGTGCGTGCCCCACGAACGCGCCCAGTGCTGCGATGTGAAACGCGAAGGCGAACAGCCACATCGTCGGCTCGATCTTGAATGACTGAGGCGCGATGAACGTGTCGGTGAGCATCTTGCTGAAACGACCGGCGCCAGTCTTTGGCTTCGGGAACATGCCAAGGCGTATGGGCGACTTAGGGGTCGTCGCCCACTGATAGATGCGCCAGGCCATCCCGCCGAAGAACACCACGGCCGTCAGGTAGATGCCCCAGACGGAGGTGATCCAGAGGTAGGTTTCCATGGTTGTCTCTACTTGACGCGCTTGACGAGGAAGACGAACTCTCCGCCGACCTTCTCGGCCTGCAGGACCTCGTTACCGGTCGACTTCGCCCACGCGGGGATGTCGGCCATCGCGCCCGGGTCGGTTGCGACTGCACGGATGACGCCGCCTACCTCGACCTTGCCGATGTTCTGGCTGACTTTCACCATCGGGAGCGGGCAGAGCAGGCCTTTGAGGTCGAGTTCCAGGTCGACTTTGGTCTCATCGGACATGGTGGTCTCCTTTCACGGGTCGCGCGTTCGCGCGACGGTGCGCTGACTGTGCAGTGGGGTTCGCTTTTGCGGCTAGATGAACAGAGAGATATCCGCTTCCTGGGCCTTCAGGAGGAAGAAGCCGACACCAACAGGCTCCTTGACGCCCCCAATGAAGGACTCCTGCGGAATCTCCATTACATCCATGGACATCTGGCACCCGTACATGTTGACGCCGAGGTCGATGGCAAGGTCGCGAAGGTCGATGAGTTTGCTTACGTTGTGATTACCCATCATCTTCCCGAACATCCAGCGACCCATCCCACCGAAGCCGAATTTCGAGGGGTTTGACTTGGTGATGTCCCCGCCGTACATCAGGCCGAGCATACGACCGAAGAATGTCTTGCCAGTGCTGACGTTCTTCTTGAGCGCGCGCAGGCCCCAGAATGTGAAGAACATGGTGACTTCCATGCCCATCGCGGCCGCGCCCGTTGCAATGATGAAAGCGCCGAACAGCTTGTCCATATCGCCGCTCATGACCACCATCGCGAGACTCTTCTGATGGCTCTCTTCTTCCGACATCGTGCGGTCCTCCTTTGTGACTCAGGGTATTTCCACGGCCCTCAGGCCGTTTTTGCCTTCTCAGATTCGTCGGTTCCGGCGGTTCGAGCCTGTTCTCCAAGTGATTCTCGGAGAACATCGGTGATGAGATCGAATGCTGTGATGATCTTAGGGTTCGCGATCGCGTAGTAGATGCTGCTTCCCGCGCGCCGGGTTCGAACCACACCGCGACTGCGGAGGATGGAGAGGTGTTGGGAAAGCGTCGCCTGGGGGATGTCCGTTTGGCTTGCGATCTCACCGACGGAAACCTCCCCGTCTCGCAGGCGGTCGAGAATCATCTGCCGCTTAGGGTTCGCAAGCGTCTTACACAACTCCGAGTGAAGGCAGTAGAAACTGTCGTCATCCACGGGGTCTCCTTCTCTACAAGATATGCGAATATTCGAATACTATGAAGCAAACAATAAGCCTACTTAACAATCAAAGCAAGGGCTTCACGAGCGATTCTTGTCAGACAGGCACAAAACCGTGTCCTATGAGCGTCTTCGTAGTCGGGAATGGCGTGATCGCGACCACGTTCGGCTTTGAGCACCCCCTGGTGCGTGCTACGATTGAACCCGCATGAACGCGTCGGCGGACACTGCGATTCGACTATCCTGCCGCCGGTGCATCCTTACGCGCCGATCGATCTGAACGGGGAGTGACTCGTGGCCCTCGAGGGAAACCTCAAGGACTTCTCGATTGCGGACATGTTCCGCCTGCTGGCGTCGGGTCGAAAGACCGGCACGCTGTATCTCGAGCGTCCCGATGCCCAGGGCAAGGTCTGCTTCAAGAAGGGCCGTGTGTTCTTCGCATCCAGCAACTGGCATCGCGAATCGCTCGGCCGCCGCATCGTGAAGGTCGGGGTCATCTCCGAGAAGCAACTCAGGCAGGCACTCGGGCTCCAGAAGATCCAGAAGAAGGAGAAGGCCGACCGGCGTCTCGGGCAGATTCTTGTCGATGAGGGCTATCTCGACGCCAAGGTGCTTGAGAACTTCATCCAGGAGCAGATCAACGACACGCTCTTCGACCTCTTCCGCTGGGAGGACGGCCAGCTTCGATTCGAGCCGGATGAAGCATGCGAGGACGAGGACATCGGTATCTCCGTCTCGGTCGAGAACATCATCATGGAATCATCTCGCCGCCTTGAGCTCTGGAGCCGGATCAAGCAGAAGATACCGTCGCTTGAGAGCGAGTTCATCATGGCGTCGTCTCCGGGCGACAAGTCTATGGAGATCCATCTCAAGCCGAAGGAGTGGATGCTTCTGTGCTACCTGCACGGAGGTCGCTCCGTCGCCGAGCTTGTTTCGCTGACCGGTTACAACGATTTTGAGACCGCGAGAATCCTCTACGGTATGTACTCTGCCGGGCTCATCGAGAAGCTTGAGGATGGCGCCGAAGGCGCTGTCGAGTGAGCATGGAATCCACGCCGTGAACGAAGAAGGTCTTGCCAAGGATCTGACGCTCGAAGAGTTCGCCAGCTTCCGCGACTTCATTCACAAGGCGTCCGGCATCTATCTCGAAGAAGGCAAGCTCGATTCGCTCCGTATCTCGCTCGTCACGCGCGCAACCCGGCTGGGCTTCCCTTCGTTCGATGACTACTACCGCTCGCTCTCCGGAGACGAACGAGAGTTCAACGAGCTCATGAACCTCGTGACGATCAACGAGACAAGCTTCTTCCGCTTCCCGCAGCAGTTCGAGGCCTTCAAGACCCGTGTGCTCCCCGAGATCATGGCGGGTAAGCCGCAGTCCAACAAGACGATTCGCGTGTGGTCCGCCGGATGCTCAACAGGCGAGGAGCCCTATTCGCTCGGCATGGCGCTTCTGGATGCCGGGATTCAGGGTCTCGGATGGACGCCGCAGGTTCTCGGTACCGATGTCTCGACTCGCGCGCTTGCGCTCGCCCAGAAGGGCGTGTACGGCCGCCGCGCGATGCTCAATGTTGAGAAGGAAGTCATTGCCCGTCACTTTGAGCCGGCGGACGAGTCCTATCGGGTGACACCCCAGGTGCGGAGTCTCGTTGATTTCGGCTATCACAACCTGATCAAGGAGCCGTACCCGTTGTCCCTCATGGGTAACTGGGACGTTATCTTCTGCCGTAACGTCACGATCTACTTCCGGCTGGAGTCGACTCGTCGAGTCGTATCGAACTTCTTCAACAGCCTTAACCCGGGCGGCTACCTCTTCATCGGCCATTCCGAGACGCTCTCTTCGATCTCGGACGATTTCGAGCCGGTCGAAATAGGGGGCGTCTTCCTGTATCGCAAGCCCAAGACGAAGCAGCTTGTCGCCGTGCGAGCTTCGCGTGCGCCCGTTGTTGCCGACCGTCTCTCGCAGGCGTCCCAGGCTAATGCCGAGACCGTCAAGTCGCCTCGTAAGCACGAGAGCCCCGCAGTTATGTCTGCGGCGGTGCCACCGACGGACGAGCTCATCATTGATGCGAGGCGCAGCCTAAGCAACGGGCACCCCGAACGAGTTCTTGAGACCGTCGCTCGGATTCTCGAGACTGATCCCGGAAATGCCGAGGCGCATCTCCTCTCGGCATACGTGCACGCCGACTCGGGCGACTACGTCAGGGCGCTCGAAGCATGTCATCGCGCTCTGTCTATCAACCCGCTCTTGCCGGTTGCGCGCTACATCCTCGGCATCATCTATCAGCGCCAGGGGGATCCGGTTCGTGCGGTGAGCGAGCTCAAGAAGACGATCTACATCGATGCTGAGTTCGCGCTCGCGCATCTGAACCTTGCGAATATCTACAAGTCGCAGCGCAAGTGGGAAGATGCGGCGCGCGAATACGAGAACGCGCTCCGGGCGCTTTACAAGAGCCCTGAAGGGGCGTGGACCGAGTTCCTCGGCGGGTTCAAGGCCGATCTACTCGCCAAGACGTGCGAGCGGAGTCTGCTAGAGTGTCGGAAGGCGATGGGCGCGGCGTGAGAATGCCGCTTGGACCCCGCTTTCTGTGGGGCCATATCGGACGTTGTGGGCGTGTTGAGGAGGGAGCAGGGCATGGCTGCACGTATACTCGCGGTCGATGACAGCCCGACGATTCTCGAGATGATCAAGGCGATTCTCGAGGTTGGCGGATACGACGTCATCACGGCCGTGGATGGCGCGGAAGCACTGGAGACCGCGCGGGCCGAGAAGCCCGATCTCATACTGCTCGATGTCATGCTGCCGAAGCTGGACGGCTATCGCGTCTGCCGGTTGCTCAAGTTCGACCAGAATTACAAGAGCATCCCGATCATCATGCTGACCGCAAAGACCGAGGAGCAGGCAATGGCGACGGGCATCCGCACCGGCGCAAACCAGTACCTTACGAAGCCGGTCGAGCCCGATACGCTGCTCGCTGCCGTAGCCGAAGAACTTGCCAAGGTTCAGGGTTAGGCGTCGTGATGATCGACCCGAATGGTATTTCGAGCCGCGTTCTCGACAGTCTTGTGAACGCCGGACTGCTGACCATGGAGCAGCTGGCGAGCATCGACGAGCAAGCCGGCGCGCGTCACGTGACGTCGGGCGCGATCCTGATGGAGCGCGGTCTTGTCTCGGTTTCTGATGTGGCTTCCGTGCTTGAGCACGAGATGGGAGTCCCGCGGGTCGATCTCTCGAGTTATGCGCCCGAGGACGCGGCACTCGCGCTCGTTCCGGCCGAGCTCGCGCGTGCACACAACCTGCTGCCGCTCTTCGACATCGAGGGCATGCTCACGGTGGCGATCGGCGATGCGATGGATGTCTTCGCGCTCGACGCCGTGGCTGTCCACATCGGTCTCGAACTTGAGCCCGTGCTGGCCGACGCCGCGTCCGTTACCGCGGCGATCGATCAATACTATGGCGCGTCCGCTCTTGAGCCGGCACCACCAGTCGCACAGGATGACTTCCCCCCGCCTCCGCCTGTCGCTGAAGCAGAGGGAATTCGCGATACGGAACCTGGTGAGCCCGTATTCGCGACCTCGGACTTCTTCGAGGCGAGCGACGCGGTGGCGACGCTTGGGGTTCCGGTCGCCCCGGTTGCCGAGTTTGATGCTCCCGCGGCCGTTTCCGCCGTTGAGACGATCGAGCAGATTGCCGTGGCGGTCGCGCCCGGTGGCCGCGAGTCGATAGACCTCGACGTTCTCGCAGTCGCGGATAGCCGCAAGACCGCTGTGCTGGTGGCCGATATTCTCGAAAGCGCGGTGGCAAAAGGGGCCAGCATGATTCACCTGCTGCCCTACAAAGACGACTTCTTCCTCGTCTTCAGGGTCAAAGGCGGGCTCGAGAAGATCGGAAGTGCACCGCTCTCAATGCAGGGTGCTCTTGTCGACGCATTCAAGAGCTTCGCCAAGATGTCCGGCGTTCAGGCGTCTCGCCCTGCGCTCGCGCGGGTGCGGGCGCATATCGGCGACAAGGACCTGGTCGTGACCGTCTCAGCCGTTCCGACCATCGCCGGTCAGCGACTGGTGGTCTCGCTCGCTCCGCACAAGCCGGAGCCCCGGGGCCTCGGTGAGCTTGGCATGTCTGACACCGAGACGCGCGCGCTCCACGCGATGGTCGAGCGCGGCAGGGGCCTTCTGCTGGTGTGCGCTCCCGTGGGCGCCGGTGCGAGCACCACGTACTACGCGCTTCTCGCGCATGCAGCGGCCGTGGGCAAGACCGTCTACTCCGTCGAACGTTCGGTTGAGTACGAGATTCCCGCTGTGGCCCAGGTCATGGTCAATACGGCCTCTCCTGTTCCCACCGCAAACTACATTGCTGCGGGCTTACGGCAGGACACCGATGTCATCGCGCTCGACGGTATCCGGACTGTGGAGGATGCGCATCTCGCGGTCGAAGCCGCGGGTCTCGGCAAGTTGGTCATCGCCACGTATCCCGCCGCCGACATCTCGACCGGCGTGCGCAGGTTGCTTGACCTCGGCGTCGAGCCGCACGGGCTTGCCGCGGCTCTTACACTCGGGGTCGGACAGCGACTCGTAAGGCTGAACTGCGCCAACTGCACGGTTGAGCAGCCGGGCACGGTGCTTGACCGGATCCCGGGTGCGACGACGGGTATCGTGAACAAGGTCGGCACAGGCTGTCCCAACTGCGGGAAGACCGGCTTCCGCGGTACGGTCGGCATCTTCGAAGTGCTTCCGTTCACCGAGTCGGTCAGAGGCGCTGTGGCCAACGGGGGCACGGCGCTGCAGGTCGCAGCTGCGGCTGGCGCAGCGGGCATGAGGCCACTCAGTACGTCGGGGCTCTCTCGTGTGGTATCCGGTCAGGTCAGCGCCGAGGAGCTCGATCGCGTCCTGAGGTTCTCTTGAGTCACGGGGAGTGATCGTGCCTCGCAAGAAGCAGACAGAACATGAAGCGCCTCCGTCGCCTGAGCGTGTGGCGGTCGGGGACGAGCCGACCTCACAGGCTGAGGAAGTAGTTCGCGTCACCCTTCCGGAAGGGCGTGTGGTGGTCTTCCGCCTGGGCGATCAGAGCTATGCGCTCCCGATCGACGTCGTTCAGGAGATTCAGCAGATCGTTGAGTTCACGCCTGTTCCTGACTCGGCGCCAGCGCTTGTCGGCATGATCGATGTCCGTGGTCGCATCGTTCCGGCGATCGATGTGCGCGTGCTCGTCGGTCTCGACTCCCGGCAGTACACGCTCGACACGCCCATGATCCTTTGTCACGCGCACGGTCGTCTCGTGGCGCTTGTGGTCGATGAGGTTGACGATGTCATCACGCTTCCCGACGGGTCCATTCAGGCTCCGTCGAAGCTGTACGCACTCGCGGATCGCATGATCGGCATCTGCGTGCTCGAGAGCGGGCTTGTCATCATTCTTGATCCCGAGAGGCTCATTCCGGACACATCGCTTGCGGCAACCGACAACGACGGAGGGGGCCTGGATCTATGACGGACATCGACCCGCTCATTCGTCAGTCGGTAGCGTCCCAATCGCTCGATATTCTGCGCAAACGCGCTGAATCTCTCGCACAGGTCGAAGAGATCGAAGCAACCGCGGAGATGTTCGCGCTGTTGTGCTTCCGGCTGGGTTCAGAGTGGTATGCCGTGCGCATCGCCGACGTGCGCGAGATTCACAATGACTTTGTCGTTGCGTCCATACCGCGTGTCCCGTCCTTCATTTTGGGTGTGATCAACGTTCGGGGTGAGATCATCTCTGTGACCGATACTGCTGCGCTTATCGGAATCGCATCGGATGGCGTACACGGCGGACAGGAGATGTCATCTGCCATAATCGTGCATTCCGAGCTCTGCGTGAGTGCGCTTGTGGTGGATGAGATCGGCGATATCATCGAGATACGCAAGGATGCCGTGGAGCCTCCCTTGTCGACATACGATCGAAGCCAGGTGGAGTTCGTCAGCGGTTCTGTCTACGTTGACGGCAGACTCATCGGACTCGTGAATCTCGAGAAAGTGCTCGAACCAATCGGCGAGAAAGCTTAGGGCGCGAGAGAGGTCGAATGATGGCTAAGAGATTCATCAAAATGATCAGGGGCAGTTTCTTGCTCAAGTACTCGCTCGTGAACCTGGGTCTCATCATCCTTGTGAATACGATTCAGCTGGCGGTCGCGTGGTTGATGTTCGGCGACGAACTCAAGCAGTCACCGAACCTCTACACGGACCTCATCATCGTTGTCGGTGCGTTCCTCATCACCGGCGTTGTCTTCATCTACATCTACGCGCAGGTCGGTAAGCGCTTCACTGCGCCGCTCGGCTGGGTGGTGGCCAGCGTCAAATCGGCATGCGAGGGCGAGATCGGCCATAAGGTCGACGTGAAGTCCGAGGACGAGTTCGGCGTGCTGGCGCGTTCTTATAATCAGATGCTCGACCTCATCGTGTACCTGATCACGCAGACACAGGAGTCCTCAAACCGGCTTTCCGGGGCCTCCTCGGAGATTCTTTCGGCGACCGAGCAGCAGGCATCCGGATCCGCCGAGCAGGCGGCCTCGATCAGCCAGACGACTGCCACGATGGAGGAACTTGCGTCGACGTACCGTCAGATCGCCGAGAACGCCAACCAGGTCGTGCATATGGCCGAGGCATCGCTCGGGAACGCCGAGTCAGGCCAGCAGGCCGTCGCGAACACGCTTGACGCCATGGAGCAGATCAAGGTACGCGCCCAGTCGTCGGCAAACAAGATCCTTCAGCTTGGCGAGCGCAGCCAGCAGATCGCCCAGGTACTTGCGATCATCAACAACATCGCCGATCAGACCAAGATCCTCGCGCTTAACGCTGCTATCGAAGCCGCGCGCGCCGGCGATGCCGGGAAAGGTTTCTCGGTCGTCGCGGTTGAGATACGCAAACTGGCCGAATCGGTCGTCGATTCAACCGGCGAGATCGAGACGATCATGACTGAGATCCAGACGGCCGCGAACGACCTCGTCATATCGACCGAGCAGGAGCTGAAGGAAGTCGGCAACGGGGTGCAGCTTGCGCACGTTACCGGCGACAGCTTCGAGCAGATCCTCGACACGATCGAGCAGACCACCGTGGCCGCCAAGGAGATCTCGGCGGCGACCCAGCAGCAGAAGAGCGCAACGGACCAGGTCGTGAAGGCCATGCGAGAAGTCGCCTCGGTCGCGCAGCAGACTGCCGCAGGCAGCAAGCAAGTCGCCGCAGCGGCCGAGCAGCTCGCCGCTATCGCGCGCGAGTCGAGCCATGTGGGCGCCGCATTCAGGATCGTCAACTGACGGATCGCCGGGTATCGCGAAGGGACTGCACGCATGGTCGAGTTCGACCGGTCGGCGTTCATCAAGAAGTTTCAGGAAGAGGCGACGGAGTATCTCCAGCGCCTGAATGAAGGCGTCATCACCCTGGAAGGCGATCCGGAGAACCGGGCGCTTATCGACCAGATGCTCCGTGACGCACATACGCTCAAGGGTTCGGCCCGCATGGTCGGTCTCATCGAGATATCGGATGTCGCACACCGTCTCGAAGACATCATGGTCAAGGTTCGTGAGGGTGAGTTGCGCTACGAGCCAAAGATGTCGGACAGCTTCTTCGAGGCGCTCGACATGATCGTGTTCCTTTCGGAGAACGCCGGCAAAGACGTGAGCGGAGAGGTCGATATCCCCGCGCTGCTCGGGCGTCTCGGCACCGTAGCCGGCGCGGAAGCGGAGCCTGCGCCCGTCGCGACGGCGTCGCCCGAGGAGGAGCTCCAGGCCGACACAGAGACCCACGAATCGGCACCAGCGTCGGTTCAGAAGCCGTCGAAGAAGGCGGTCCATGATGAGGAGAAGCTCCAGGCACGCGTACAGAACACCATTCGTGTCCGCACGGAACAAGTGGATAAGCTCCTCAACCTCGTGAGCGAGGTTGTCATCTCGCAGATCAAAGACGAGCAGCGCGTTCGCGACCTGAGGTCGCTTCAGGCGCTCTCGAATGAGACGCAGCAGATGTGGGTTCGTGTTCGATCGCTTGCGGCGATAGCGCAGGCGGGCCCGCGTGAGTCGCTCGATGAGGACATCGAGGCGCTCGATCAGCTTCTGTCGGACCAGCGCAGACAGCTCGGTGTTATCGCGAAAGAGTATGCAGACGATACGTCGCGCTCCGCATCCGTCGTGGCCGACCTCCAGGAGCGGGGCATGAGTCTCCGCATGTTGCCGGTGTCGACGGTCTTCAGTACCTTCCCGCGGGCGGTTCGTGATCTTGCGAAGCAGTTCAACAAGGATGTTGAACTTGAGATCGAAGGCGGGGACACCGAGCTCGACAAGAAGGTCCTTGAAGAGATCAACGATCCGCTCATCCATATCATGCGCAACGCGGTCGATCACGGCATCGAATCTGTGGCGGATCGCGTTGCAGCCGGTAAGCCCGCGAAGGGTACGATTCGCCTGGCCGCCCGTCAGGAAGGCGATCATATCGTCATCGAGGTCACTGACGACGGTGCTGGTATCGACCCGGACAAGGTGCGCGCTGCAGCCGTCCGCAAGGGGCACATCTCGCAGGCAGAGGCCGCTTCGATGTCGGATCGCGAGGCCCGCTACCTGATCTTCGACGCCGGCTTTTCGACAAGTGCGATCATCACCGAGATCTCCGGTCGCGGCGTGGGAATGGATGTCGTTCGTGAGTTCGTTGTGGTCAAACTCAAGGGATCGCTCGACGTAGAGTCGGTGCCCGGCAAAGGGACAACCCTCAAGCTGACGATTCCTCTCACTCTGGCGATCATCCGGGCTCTGCTGGTACGCGTGAGCGGCCAGTTGTTCGCCCTGCCGACCTCTTCGGTCGAGGAAACACTCAGGGTGGAGCCCTCAGAGGTCATCAGGGTCGAGGGCCGTGAGGTCATTCGCAGGCAACGACGAACGATTCCGCTCGTCCGCCTACGCGATGTTCTCGGACTGGAGTCCATCCCGGTCGAAGGTAAGAAGCTCCCCATGGTGACGGTCGGTTTCTCCGGGCACCGGATGGGCTTCCTGGTGGACGCCTTCGCCGGCGAGCAGCAGATCGTCATCAAGACCCTCGGGTCTCATCTGGCGCATGTCGATAATGTCGCCGGGGTCACGATTCTCGGCGCGGGGGAGATCGTTCCCATCCTCAACGTGCCCGACCTCATGCACCATGCCCGGCAGCTCACGGGAATGAGGGTTCGTCACGAGCCAGTGGTACGTACGTCTGAGGTCGGGTCAAAGCGCATTCTCATCTGCGAGGATTCATTCACGACCCGTGAACTTGAGCGTTCGATCTTCGAGGCTGCGGGCTATGAAGTCGAAACGGCCATCGACGGGGCCCTCGGCCTCGCCAAGCTCCGTGAGGGGCTCAAGGTCAATGCGGTCGTGACGGACGTGCAGATGCCGAACATGACCGGCTTCGAGTTGACCAGGGCGATCAAGGGCGACGAGTTGCTTGCGCATATCCCGGTCATCATCGTGACCTCACTCGAGCGCGAAGAAGAGAAGGCAGAGGGTATCAACGCTGGTGCCGATGCCTACATCACCAAGTCAGTCTTCAATCAAGACACGCTCATCGATACAGTTGAGCGCCTTATCAGATAGCGGGCAGTGTGGGTGCCTGAAGAGGGAGCGGTGCGTCACGTGACGGCTGGAAAACCGATAGAAGTCGTCATCATCGACGATTCGCTCGTTGCGAGAGAGATGCTCGCTCAGATCCTCAGTACCGATCCGGCTATCCAGATCGTCGGCATGGCCGTCGACGGTCAAGATGGCGTGGATATGGTCGCACGGCTCAAGCCGGACCTTGTCACCATGGATATCCATATGCCGAGGATGGACGGGATCGAGGCCACCGAGCAGATCATGGCCTTCACGCCGACGCCGATCCTCGTCGTATCGTCCTCGGTCCACGGCGAGGGAATGGGCGCGGCGTTCGACGCGCTGGCAGCCGGGGCGCTCGAGGTGATCAAGAAGCCGGAGCCGCGCGACTGGGCGGATCTGGAGCGGATCGGCCGCGAGGTCATCCGTAAGGTGAAGATCCTCTCGAAAGTGCGGGTCATCACGCACATCCGCGGGCGACGCGGCATGTTGGACCGTGCGGTACTCCGCGTTCCGCCCAGAGTCACCGGTGGCCGTTCGATCGTGGCTATCGGTTCGTCGACAGGGGGGCCATCTGCGCTGCTGACCGTTCTGTGCCCGCTACCTGCCGAGTTCCCGCTACCGATCGTTATCGCACAGCACATCGCCGAGGGATTCATACCCGGGCTTGTCGGGTGGCTGAACGGCGCCTGCAGCGTCTCGGTCAAAGCGGCTGAAGATGGTCAGGAACTTGAGCCCGGTGTGGCGTATTTCGCTCCGACAGGGCGCAATCTGAAGATTTCCGGTGGTGCGATGCATTTTGCCGCACCCGAGAAGGGTCAGCTCTACATCCCGTCGGCCGACACCCTGCTCGCATCCGTTGCGGAATCGCACGGTACGCACGGTATCGGCGTGCTCCTGACAGGTATGGGAGCTGACGGTGCCCGCGGACTCAAGGCGATGCGCGATGCCGGGGCCGCTACGATCGCGCAGGATGAGGCGACGTCGACGGTGTTCGGCATGCCGAAGTCTGCGATCGAGCTCGGTGCCGCCGATAAGGTGCTCGCCGTACAGGACGTAGCGGGAGAGATACTGCGGCTCGCAGGGCTCTAGTCCGCGAACCGCTATAATCGTCGCATGCCAGATATGCGCTCTCTCCCAATCGGTGTGTTCGACTCCGGGCTTGGCGGCCTTACCGTCGTGCGCGAGTTCGTGCGCGCGCTTCCGGGCGAATCGATCGTCTATCTCGGTGACACGGCGCGTTGTCCCTACGGGCCACGCGCGCGTTCGGAGGTTCGCGAATTCGTGCTGCAGATCGGCGCGTGGCTCTCTGCGCGGCCGGTCAAACTCATCGTTGTCGCGTGCAACACCGCCACGGCGGCCGGGCTTGCACTTGCGCAGCAGGCGTTCGATGTACCCGTCATCGGCGTCGTCGAGCCGGGTGCGCGCGCCGCGGTGATGGCGACCGTGAACCGTCGGGTGGGCGTTATCGGCACCGTCGGGACGGTCGACTCCGGCGCGTATAGCCGGGCCGTGCGTGCGCTCGATGCGGGTGTGACGGTCTTCTCTGCAGCAGCGCCGCGTTTCGTGGACTTCGTCGAGGCCGGGCTGCGCATGGACGAGAGTCCACTTGAGGATTGGATCTCGCAGACGGCCGACGTCTTCATCCGCCCCTCGTTCTACGAGATGGCGCGCGACTATCTCGATCCGCTCAAGCGCGCCGGCATCGACACGCTCGTCCTCGGATGCACGCACTTTCCGCTTCTTTCTGCTGCGATACAGCAGGTTGTCGGGCCGAACGTCCGCCTCATCTCCTCAGCCGAGGAGACGGCCCGCGAGGTCGTCGAAGCGCTCACCGCTCGTGGCCATCTGGCTGCAGGCGGGTCGCCGGACCGACGCTTCTTCACAACTGGCGATGCGATCGAATTCGAGCGGCTTGGCAGTCGCGTGCTCGGCTTCGAGACGGGACGCGTGGAGGAGGTCGTGCTCGACGACCTGACCGCGCTGCTCGACAACGCGCTACGCGACCAACTCACCCGATTCGAGGGCGAAGAACTGAGCGAGACCAACCCTTCCAAGGAGGACTGAATGCAGCGTAATGACGGTCGTTCACCAGGGGACCTGCGCCCCGTACGCATGACGCGCCGGTACCTGAAGCACGCGCATGGCTCGTGCCTCATCGAGCTCGGCGACACGAAGGTGCTCTGCGCCGCGATGATGAGCGACAGCGTAGCCGGGTGGCGTCGCGGGTCGGGTCACGGCTGGATCACGGCCGAGTATTCGCTCCTGCCGGCGTCGACGAACACGCGCACCCGTCGCGAGGTCAGCCTTGGAGCCCCTGGCGGCCGCACGCACGAGATCCAGCGCCTCATCGGACGCTCCCTGCGTACCATCGTCGACATGGGAGCCATGGGCGGCGAGTACACCCTCAACGTCGACTGCGACGTCATCCAGGCCGATGGCGGCACCAGAACCGCCGCCATCACCGGTGCGTTCATAGCGGTTCACGACGCGTTTTCCACCTGGCGCGATGCTGGCAAGATCAAGGAGCTGCCGCTGCTCGATTTCGTTGCGGCCACGTCGGTCGGCATGGTCGACGGCGTTGAACTGCTCGACCTGGATTATTCCGAGGACAGCACTGCCGAGATCGACATGAACGTCGTCGTTGACGGCAAAGGGCGCTTCATCGAGGTGCAGGGCACCGGCGAACGCACGCCGTTCGACCGCGCGCGTCTCGACGGTATGCTTGACCTCGCGGTCACGGGTACCGGGCGCTTGATCGAGCTTCAGCGCCGTGTCCTCGCCGAGGACATCGAGGTCGTCGATGAGCGCTGGTGAGTCGCGCCGCGTCATCGTCGCGTCCACCAACCACGGCAAGCTGGCTGAGATCCGCTCGGCGCTCGACTTCGACGGTTGGGAGTTCGTCACCGCGGTCGACCTCGGGCTCGACTCGCTCGATGTCGAGGAGACCGGCGACACGTTTCTCGACAACGCGCTTCTGAAGGCCCTGGCATACAGTGAGGCCTTCGGGTTGCCGGCGCTTGCCGACGACAGCGGTCTGGAAGTCGACGCACTGGATGGCGCTCCGGGTGTCCGTTCGTCGCGCTACTCGGGCGAGACCGCGACCGATGCCGAGAACAACGCGAAGCTTCTCGAGGAGCTCGCTGCGGTCGCCCATGACGCTCGCACCGCACGGTTTCGCTCGGTCATCGTTCTCGTCGAGCCGGACGGCACCGTCACGAGCGCATCGGGTCACTGCGAGGGTCGTATCGGCAACGAGCGGCGTGGCGAGGGCGGCTTCGGCTACGACCCGCTGTTCTTGCCCGCGGCGACGCCCGGCCGGACGATGGCCGAGCTCGCGCTTACCGAGAAGAACGCGATCAGCCACCGCGGCGCGGCGCTGCGCCGGTTGCGAAAGGCGCTAGAACTCCCCGACTGCGGGTAGCGCTTCGGCGGTCGCGCGAATATACTGTGACTCGCCCTCGGGGCGGGTCGTCCGACGAGGCCTGTCCTTCGGGCTCAGAGTCGGGCTGTAGCGCAGCTTGGTAGCGCATCTGCTTTGGGAGCAGAGGGTCGCAGGTTCAAATCCTGTCAGCCCGACCAGTTTTGCGGCCGTAGTTCAATTGGTAGAGCATCAGCCTTCCAAGCTGACTGTTGCGGGTTCGAGTCCCGTCGGCCGCTCCATTGACAACCCGTTGACCTCGAGGGTACTGTTCTCACTCGGTACCCTGGTGGTCGTCTCCTATACGCGCCCGTAGCTCAGCTGGATAGAGCGGGAGACTTCTAATCTCTAGGTCGGGGGTTCGAATCCCTCCGGGCGTGCCATTGCTTTACACGGTGGGTGTAGCTCAGTTGGTTAGAGCGTCGGACTGTGGCTCCGAAGGTCGCGGGTTCGAGCCCCGTCACCCACCCCAGATAGCATTCGAGGTCCCCGTTCACCGGGAGCTTCGTGCGTCAGGCACCGTGTTTGCGTTTTATAGGGCAGGCGTTAGAATGTCCTAGCGTTCGATGGGCCGTTAGCTCAGCTGGTAGAGCAGGGGACTCTTAATCCCAAGGTCATAGGTTCGATCCCTATACGGCCCACCATCGAAACTACGAAGAGTCGGTTTCCGAGAGGGGGCCGGCTTTTCTGCATCTAGCTGCGGAAATGAGTCCCCTGCTCGCCTTCGGCTGCGCTTCGCAACCGCGAAAGCGCCGGTTGCTGGGGGCTCCACCAGCTGAGCTAACGGCCCATCAAACGCCCATTTACGGGAGACATACGTGACAACGGGAGACTGAGGCGACCGTAGCCTGCCAAAAGGATGGCTTGGGCACCCGATGCCCCAAGTGAGCCGTGTTCGTCGTTCTCTGGCCACCTGGTGCGCCAGGGCGACCATTGTCAGTGGGTTGGGATATCATGGAACACGCTGCTGGGGAGGCTTGCAGCGGACTTCAATCTCCCGGAGGCTTTCTTTGTTCGAACAGGTGTCAGATATCTGAAGAAGTTTGACCATTCATCGGTAGAGTGATATTTTCAATTTCTGCTAGGTTTGCCTAGCACTTGAGGGCACAGGATTCCCTGCGCAGCTGACCTCGTCGACTGGTGTTCGCAACGCTGAGAACACAGCTCACGGCGAGGTTTTCTTGTTTCCGGAAACAACCAAGTCCTGCTGTGAGCACCCAAGGCCGCCCAATAATTGGTGCGGGCCCAGGGAGGTTCTGGCGGTCGATCTCCCGCTACGGGTCGCCAAGCAGGAAGGGGACAAAATGTCTCCAGTAAGTGATATGGGTGGACGCGAGATCCGCCTCGAGTCAATCGAGCGCAGGTCACTCGTCAACCGCAGCAGGGTTGAGTATGGGACGTGGGGTATCAACCACGTCCAGGGGTGTTCGCACGGATGCCTGTACTGCTATGCGTGCAGCGAGGCCAAGGCTCACGGGCGTGTTCGGAACTATCAGGAGTGGTGCGTGCCCAAGGTCGTCGGCAACGCGGTCGAGCAGATCCAGCGCGAGCTGGCTCGCAAGAGGACACCGATAGATCGGGTTCATCTGTGCTTCGCGACGGATCCGTTCATGTGGGATTCGGCTACCGGCTCGGCCCATCCTGAGATTGCTGGCATGACTCTCGAAGTCATGAAGAGTCTCAACGATCAGGGTATCCCGGTCACCGTACTCACCAAAGGCATCTATCCGGAACTGGACTTGAGCGGGTTGCACCCGGACAACCAGTACGGAATCACGGCGGTATCACTGGGTGAGGAGTTCCACGCAGCCTGGGAAACCAACACGCCGTCGGTGTTCGATCGGATTGAGGCACTGCGGGTACTTGCGGAAGCCGGCGCTCGCACGTGGGTGAGTGTCGAGCCCTACCCCACGCCCAACATCGATCCGACAGCGTCTGATGTGGACGCCCTGCTCAACGAGCTTGAATTCGTCGACAAGTTCATCTTCGGTCGGCTGAACTACACGTTGGCGGTCACTCAGTACCTGAAGAACGTCGATGCTTCGTTCTATGCGCGGATCGCTGCTGACGTGAAGGCGTGGTGTGTTATGCGGGACAAGCCGCTACACATCAAGCATCGCACGCCGCTTTATAATCCTGCGACGAAGACGATCCTCGCGGTCGACTTCGACTATTGGAATGCGGTGGGCTAGAGCCGGCGCGTCCGAGTTTCGCATCCTATGGGGTGGCTCTCTCCGAGTGTGGGGAGGGCCACCCTGCCTACGGGAAGCGGCCACATTGGCTATCATGGTCAGAGTCGCAGTTGGGGAGCTGCATCCTACTTCTGACCTCGGAGGATCCATGGCCCGATTGACTGACCAAGAGCAGCAAGACGTCATTCGCTTCCTCGAGGCCGGCAAGCCGCTGCCGGACAAGTACCGGTTCCTGCTATTCGACGAGAAGCGTGAAGTTGAGCTCGTGTGGAATGGGAAGACGGGCGACGTCACGAACGTCGTACTGCCTTTCCAGACGATTGAGCAAGTCGACGAGCCGAGAGCAGAGAAGACTGAAGACTCCGCACTTCAATTGGACTTCTTCTCGTTGGACGATCGTGGTCGTCAACTCAAAGGCTGGACGAACAAGCTGATTTGGGGCGACAACAAGCTCATCTTGTCCTCGCTGAAGAATGGCCCCCTGCGGGAGGAAATCGAGGCTCATGGTGGGCTCAAGCTAATCTACATTGATCCGCCATTCGACGTGGGTGCCGACTTCTCCATGGAAGTGAAGGTGGGGGGAGACAGCCTCACGAAGCGCCCCGGTATTCTTGAGGAAATCGCCTATCGTGATACGTGGGGCAAGGGCGCGGATTCGTTCATCTGCATGATTCACGAGCGACTCGTGCTAATGCGGGATCTCCTGGCGGACGATGGGACAATATATGTTCACTGTGACTGGCGAGTGAACTCCTATATGACCCTGGTGCTCGACGAAGTATTCGGGCGGGCGAACCAACTCAATCAAGTGCAGTGGCATTTCAAGAGGTGGCCGACGCCAGCCAGAGAGTGGCAGAAGATGCACAACACCATCTTCGTGTACACGAAGGCGAAGGGTCGACACACCTTCAACACCATGTATGGAGAGCGGAGCGAGGAGACTCAGAGGAGGTGGGGCAATAGTCGGATCGTCGCGGCGCACGATGAGGGAGGCAACCGGGTTCCCTCGGATTATGACACTCGAGAGTCGGAGGGTGCGCCATTGGACGATGTGTGGGACATCTCGATCATTGCTCCGGTCGCCCATGAACGTGTCGACTACCCGACGCAGAAGCCAGAGGCTCTGATTGAACGCATAGTCCGAGCATCTTCGAACGAGGGGGATCTGGTCGCTGACTTCTTCTGTGGTTCCGGTACTCTGCCTGCCGTCGCGGAGAGGCTTGGCAGGAAGTGGATCGCGAGCGATCTGGGCAAATTCGCAATCCACACATCACGCAAGCGAATGATAGACGTACAGCGCCGAATGAAGTCCGACGGACGGGACTTTCGTGCCTTTGAGATTCTGAACTTGGGCCGATACGAGCGGCAGCACTACGTTGGCGTTAATCCCAACCTGCGTGAGGAACAGCAGCGCCTTCAGCTTGAGGCTCGTGAGCAGGAGTTCACGGATCTCATCCTGCGTGCGTACAGGGCGGAGCCAACGACCGGGTCAAGCGCGTTCCACGGCAAGAAGGCTGGCAGGATGGTGGCCGTTGGGCCGATCAACATGCCAGTGACCCGTCTGTTTGTCGAGGAGATCATCCTCGAGTGTCGCAAGCAGCACATCACCAAGGCCGACATTCTCGGTTTCGAGTTCGAGATGGGGCTGTTCCCGAATCTGCTGGATGACGCACGGGCCAAGGGTATCGACCTGTCTCCGAAATACATCCCGACAGAGGTTTTCGACAAGCGAGCCATTGAGAAGAATCAGGTCGTGTTTCACGACGTCGCATATATCGAGGTCAAGCCGTACGTCGTCGGCAACACGGTGGCCGTCGAGCTGACCGATTTCTCGGTGTTCTACTCGCAGGACTCAGTGGCGAACGCTGAGGAGACCGTGAAGAACAAGGGCAGCAGAGTGGTCGTCGAGCGAGGTCAGATTATCAAAGTGAGCAAGGACAAGGACGGCATCGTCACCCGGGAAGTGCTCACCAAGGAGTGGACGGACTGGATTGACTACTGGGCCGTGGACTTCGACTTCGAGAACAAGTCGGAGATCATCCGAGTCCAGGATCCGGACACTGCTGAGTGGGAAGAGAAGTGGACTGGCGACTACGTCTTCGAGAACGAGTGGCAGAGCTTCCGGACTAAGAGGGATAGGTCACTCGAGCTCAAGAGCGTATTCCATGAGTGCGTGCCCGGCAGGAGAAAGATCGCTGTCAAGGTCGTCGATATCTTCGGCAACGACACGATGGCCATCGTCGAGGTCAGCGTGGGAGGCGGCAAGTAATGGGACTGCACCCCGAATTCCCAGAATCACCACATGCCATCTTGAATCCGGACGTCCGGTGGTTTCCGGCGGACGAGGCGATGCGTGACGAAAGCGCTCACAAACTCATGCCGCCATTGGTTCCTCAGCTTCGCCGAAAGGCAAAAGAGTTCCGGGACGGCGGATACGTGGGCGCAACCGAAACGAGTCGGAGTCTGCTCAGATGGTGGTTCGGGGCTCCGCACTTGCTGCCTCAGCCTGACGGCACGATGGGTGAGTTTCAGTACTTCTTCGCTCAGCGTGAAGCGCTGGAGACGATCGTGTACCTCTACGACGTCGTCGGGGTGAAGGACAAGTACGACTTGATGCGCTTCGACAGCACGGGCTTTGTCTCGGCAAGCATGTTCGACGAGGACTGGCGCCGCTTCGTAATCAAGATGGCGACAGGCAGCGGTAAGACGAAGGTTCTCGCCCTCACTCTCGCGTGGAGCTTCTTCCACAAGCTGTACGAGGAGGACTCTGGTCTATCGAGGAACTTCCTCATAATCACACCGAACATCATCGTCCTCGACAGGGTGTATCGCGACTTTCAAGGTCTCAGGATATTCCACGAGGATCCGATCATCCCGGACAACGGGCATGACGGTCGCGACTGGCGCAGCGACTTCCAGCTCACGCTCCACTTGCAGGACGAAGTGCAGCTAACTCGGCCCACAGGCAATATCTTTCTCACGAACATCCATAGGGTGTACACGGGCGAGGACATTCCAGCGTCGCCTGACGATGTGAACTCGATGGACTACTTTCTGGGCAAGCGGCCATCTGGGGCGACTACCGACTCGAAGGTAGATCTCGGGATGATCGTGCGTGACGTCGAGGAACTCATGGTTCTCAACGACGAGGCGCACCATATCCACGATTCTCGGCTGGCCTGGTTCAAGTCCATTCAGGACATCCACAATCGGTTGCTCCAGAAGGGCAGCGAGCTATCGCTTCAGATCGATGTCACGGCGACGCCAAAGCACACCAACGGCGGCATCTTTGTGCAGACGGTCGTGGACTATCCGCTCGTGGAGGCCATCTCTCAGAACGTGGTCAAGCATCCGGTTCTGCCAGATGCGCCGAGCCGCGCCAAGCTCGTGGAGCGACAGTCGGCCAAGTTTACTGAGAAGTACACGGACTACCTCGATCTCGGCGTGATCGAATGGCGCAAGGCATCTGACGAGCACGAGAAGATGGGCAAGAAGGCCATCCTGTTCGTGATGACGGACGACACCCGCAACTGCGATGAGGTCGCTGACTACTTGCGGGGACACTATGCGGACTTCCAGGACGAGGGCTCGGTTCTTGTCATCCACACCAAGAACAACGGTGAGATTTCCGAGGCGGCTAGCGGTAAGGCCAAGGACGAGCTGGAGCTGCTTCGCAAGCAGGCCAACGAAATCGACAGCACGGACTCTCCTGCAAAGGTCATCGTCTCAGTCCTGATGCTCAAAGAGGGCTGGGATGTCCGCAACGTGACGACGATTGTCGGACTCCGGGCGTATTCGGCGCAGAGCAACATCCTGCCAGAGCAGACACTGGGCCGGGGACTTCGGAAGATGTACGTCGGGAACAGCGTCGAGGAGTACGTGAGCGTTGTCGGAACAGACGCGTTCATGGACTTCGTAGAGCAGATTCAAGCTGAAGGCGTTGTACTCGAGCGCAAGCCGATGGGCGAGGGCACGAGTGCCAAGGCGCCGCTCGTCATCGAGGTCGACCACGAGGATCCCAAGAAGGATCTCGAAGCGTTAGATATCGAAGTGCCGGTTCTCACTCCTCGGGTCTACAGGGAGTACAAGAACCTCGCTGGCCTGAACGTCGAGCTGCCGGCGAGCCGCAGGATCGCGTATCGAGAATTCACTGACGAGGAGAAGCGCGAAATCGTCTTCAAGGACATCACCACGGGCGAGGTGACCCACACGACCATTCTCGACACCGTCGGAATCATCGACTATCGAAGCGCCGTCGGGTATTTCGCGCAGACCATCATGCGAGATCTTCGTCTCGTGAGCGGCTACGACGTGCTTTTCGGCAAGGTGAAGGAGTTCATACGATATCGGCTCTTCGACCATGAAGTTGATCTTGAGGATGCCAACACGCTGAGGAACATGTCAGAAGTCGCGGCGACCAAGACCCTCGTCGAGTCATTCAAGGTCGCCATCAACGACCTCACCGTGCTCGACAAGGGCGATGCCGAGATTCGTGACACCATCAAGCTCCGAAACACGAGACCGTTTGTGGCCAAGGAGCAGGGCTACGTGGTTCCGACGAAGAGCGTGTTCAATCGCATCATCGGCGACAGCCATCTGGAGCTTGTGTTCGCCGCGTTTCTCGAGAAGTCGACCGACGTTGTCTCGTACGCCAAGAACTACTTCGCCGTGCACTTCAAGCTCGACTATGTGAAAGCTGACGGCGATATCTCGAACTACTACCCGGACTTCATCGTCCGGATGTCCGATGGACGAGTTGTGATTGTCGAGACCAAGGGGCTCGAGGATCTCGATGTGCCGCTGAAGATGGAGCGTCTGCGTATTTGGTGCGAGGACGTCAATCGCGTCCAGAGCGATACGGTCTTCGACTTCGTCTTCGTGGATCAACAGAGTTTCGAGCGATACCAGCCGTCTAGCTTTGGTCAGCTTATGGACGCGTTCCTGCAATACAAGGATTCGGGCGCGGGTCAGGACTCGAGTGGGGAAGGCGGCGTTGAGTACAGGGCGAAGGCTCGTCTGTTTAAGGTGGGGCCTCTGACGGACGGTGTGCTCTTCGTCGACGGCGAGAATGAAGTTGCCGCAGAGGACTAGAACGTGAGCCATTCAACTGAGATGCCCGGAGCGTAGCGACGGGCTATGCAAAACTGGATTTGGGATTCAGAAATCGGTTGTCGAGTGTGAGCGGGTAATAGGATTGAGGTAATCCGGATTCTTCAGATAATCGCCCCGTGCCCCTCTGGGGTCATGGAGTTCATGGAGCTCGTTCTCGATCTTGAGGACGAGCTTCTTTGGTTCTAGGGCTTGCCTGTCAGGAAGGTAAGCCAGGGTTGCCGCGATTGTCCGTCATGTTATCCGGAAAGGAGGTGTTGCTCGTCGCTTGTGACAACTGAATAGCACGTCGAGCAGGGGTCTCAGAAGCCGTGTAGTCGCGCCTGAGACACGCTCTACCCCAAGTGGTCGTCAGCTAAGGCTGGCGGCCCTTTTCTGCGTTCAGAGGAAGGAGTTGGAAGAGCAATGTCACCATCAGAATTGAAGCGTTTGAGCGACGAGGCGATCGTCGAGATGATCGTGTCGATGCCGATCGGGCATCAGCCCGGCGCACTTGCAAGTGACGACGTGTTCTCCGCTGTCTGCGAGCTTCGCAGGCGCTACTCGGCATGTGCCGATCTTCCCAAGACACCGACAGGTCGTTTTCGGTCAGCGAATGCTGTCGAGATTGATGCCGACAGGTGGCGCTCTGCATGGTACCGAAGGAGGCTGACGCTGGTGGCTGTGTCAGAGCTCGCTGGCAAGTGTCGTGTCTGGGCGAACGCCGTCATCAAGCGAGGCACAGTGTCCTACTGGGTCGTTGACCAGCTTGCTGCCGAACTCGGCGAAACGACTGAGGTGCTCCTTTGGGAGGTCGCCTCGGATCGCGAGCGACTGCGTGTCGCGCTTCGATGAAGAGTGCTCTTGTCCCGTGTTCTTCGTGTGGCCCTTGTGTCCGTCAAGTTGACGGCCCGGGGATGCGTCCTTTGTGAGATCAGCTCTGCATGCATTCAAATATTGAGCTGGTCGTATCGAGCATTCCCGTGGCCGTCACGGCTGCCGATGTATCAAGCTTGGTTCGTGTTCTACTCGCGAGCCAGGCGTCTTCATCGGCTGGAAGGGCAAACAGTGGTCACAACGGCTTGGCGCGGACAGGCAAGACAGTCGGCGCGATGAGGGGGATCTTGCCAACTCCGCTGCTAGCATTGGTCATGTCGGAGTTATGCTATCTGCATATTCTGTGGTTAGGCAGAACTCAGAGGAGCCACGCTTGTCTGCATTCGAGGAGTTTGAGACGGCTCTTGGTCGCGCCGGTGCCGCCGCCATGTCGACCTGGACAGAAGACGACCAGGATCGCCTGGCCAGACGGATTAAGGAAGTTCTACTTGGTGACGCTGTCGATGTACCTGGTACCGCACAACGCAGTTCGCAGAAGGAGTTCATGCCAGCGCTGATCGTAGGTTTTGGGGAAATTCAGGAGTCCGCAACATGCCTGCGCAATGTCGCCGTCTATGTCCGGCGGTTTCCCTATGCAAATGCGGGGATCGAGAAGGGTGCATACCTGCGATACCACGTCGAGAACTACCTGAACGAACTCTACATTCTCGAGAAACGCCTTGAGGCATATATCAAGGTCGTGTCACGACTCGTTTCGGATGAGCGCGGAGCAGAATTGGCCAAGCTGTCCAAGAGCGTCAGGCGAGTGTTCAAAGAGTCCCTGTCGGGCGCTGATGTCGCACGCGGTGTGCACGTACACCAACGCAGGTACACCGACATCCACCTCGAGCGCCTGAAGGTGCTCGAACTCGTGAAGACTTCAGATTCGAGGCTAGAGTACCTCTACGAGCTAGCGTACAAGGAGACACGTACGACCAAGCGTGTTTGGATCGAACGCACCAACACGGTTGTCGAGGGCCTGCTTGACCAGTACTTCGAGCAACTGCTCCCGCTCCTGTTCGATGTGGGTGGTCAATTGATACCTCCGGCATCGTCGCCACGCTGAGGGCTCCTTGCTCTACCGGCGAGGCGTCTGCCTAACAAGCGCATCTAGCAGATGCGGCAAGCGCTAGACTGATTGGAAGGCATCGGCGCACAGCTGACGCGCAAATGCGTTGGGTGTACATGAGGGGGATCGAATGGAGCTCACTGCGCAGCAGTATCTCAGTAAGGGATCCTCTTCTCCGTATGTTGCGCGGACGATGATACAGACGGGCGAGCTGCTTGCACCCTTCGGACTCGAAGACCCAATGCGAGACGCCGTGATGCAGGTCTCGCACGACTTGATGATTAGACTGGTCGCATGCCAGAACCGGGCGGAGCACGTGACTACCGGGGTCGACGACGGCAAGCGTCAACTCCTAGAACACGGCGTCGATATCCAGGGTAACGGCTTGATTGTGACCCTACCGTGCGTCTTGGATCTTCAAGCGAATGTTGAGGACTTTCTGCATTCAGCCAAACAGGCGCTGCGCGAAACTGGCAGGCTCTTTGAGCCCTTCTATGACAAGAGGTTCGACCACAGATTCCAGAGGATCAGGTCTTGGGCGAAGCGGCAATTCGGCCCGGATGACCAGCTCGTGGTGCTGCTCGAGGACGATGCCAAGTGGATTGAGAGAGTCATCTCCCTCAGGAATGCAGTTGAGCATCCGGGCAGCGGTGACGGGACGTTGATCATCAAGGACTTTCGTCTTGGGTCAGCAGGCTCGCCTCCTGTGGTCATCGAGCCAACCTGGAACAAGGAGGGGGAGATCCCCGTGCCGATTGCAGCTGACATGATTGCCATCATGGACAACATCCTGACGCTCTTCGAGGATTTGCTTTGTGACTGCCTCTTGAGGTTGCCATCGCCCTTGCCGCTCGTTCGATATGAGATTCCCGAAGATCAACGCAATCCCAGCGCCCCAATGAGGCTGCGGATTCTTCCCCGTGACCCGGTATTCCCACAGCATGACGCCTAACCAGCGCGTCCAGCAGACGGCCAGGAGCGCTAGACTGAAGACAGGCGCGAAAGTCGTAGCTGATGCGCAAATAGGTTAGGCGCAGTACAGGGGGGCAGGGTGGCCAGACAGTCGGATCAAGATCTGCGTGCCCATCTGCGCTCTGAAGTCACTGCGCTTCTCTATGCAAGCAGGGGGTTTGATGAAGGTCAGCTAGACCCCGACGCCGGGGCCAAGCTCATAGGCCCCAGGCTCCGGAATCTCCTGCATGACACCATGGAGAGCACCTCACTTCTTCAGCACCTGGGACTCAAGGACACGATGCGGTTCTTTGATTCAAGCTGCCCCAGGCTTGGATCGGGTGACGTCAAGATGGCGCACATGGCGTTAGCGGGTCGAACCGGATCCGGGAGGTTCCTGCCGCACTTGGATTCACAATGCGAGAGCGCTGAGTTGAGGCGACTGTTGGACTTCGCCGCATGGTGGGAGCAGCCGGTGATCCTCGATCAATCTGGTTTCGAGTTCAGTCGCAGACAACTCGTACTCGAGACCAACAACAAGGACGGATGTTCGCACATCGACAGAAGGTTGCAGCTTACGGACGAGTACGCTGGCCTGACTCGCGAGAACTCGCTCGGGATGTTCCACGGAGATGGGGAGCACTGGTTCGGATACGGCTCGCCGGTGCCTGCAAGTCTGCGGCAAATCGCACATGAGGTTCTCGTCTCAGTTGCCCTGTTCGCTCCGTGGGCGTTCAAGTCCAAGCACCAAGTGGCGAGGCACCGTGGCATTCAGCAGCCTGCGACCCACCCCTCGGATGGTATCGTCATCTCGGCAATGGGCGTACATGTTGAGCCTTCCAGCGAATGATGCGACGCGCTAACCCGGGTGTTCTTAGTGTCACTCCGTCCCTGTGGGCTGCCTGACGCGTGTCGGGTAGTCTCGGATTCGGCGACGTAATTCGGACACAAGCTCTAGTGTTGTATGAGCCTCTCGGCCTTCTGGTCGGGGGGCTTCTTCTATCTTGAGGAGGAATACATGCCATCAGAAAGTGAGTCGGTCACGTTCGCAGAATTCTCCCGTTCATGGCTATCTACCTGGGCGATCGTTCGGCTCAAGGCTTCCGGGTACCGGGAGTACGAGTCGATCGTGCGCTTGCATTTGATCCCGCACTTCGGTGAGCTCACGCTTGATGAGGTCACGGTGTACAGGATCCAGGTCTACATCGCCGACAAGATTGCGTTGGGGTTGGCTCCCCGGTCGGTCAAGAATCACGTGATCGTCTTGAAGCGCATCTTGGGCACTGCCGTCGATTACGGGTTACTTCGCGAGAACCCGGTCGACAAGGTCGCTTCTCCTCGGATCGAACGCTCTGAGATGTCGTTTCTGACGCCGGAGCAGATCCGTCAGCTCATCGAGGCGACACCAGCGTCATGGAGGTTGCTTATCGCTTTGCCGGCGCTCTGTGGTCTTCGCAAAGGCGAGATTCTGGCTCTCGAGTTCGATGACATCGATACCGAGGCCAAGACCATCAGCATCACCAAGTCGATGCGCGGCGGGATCGTGTCCACACCCAAGACCTCGAGCTCAGTTGCGACGCTTTCTCTGCCGGAGTCTTTGCTCCCGTTGATTGAGCACAGGCGGAGGCAGGCAGGCGGCCACAAGCTCGTCTTCTGCAAGAGCGATGGGTCGCCGTTATCAGATGCCACGCCGAACAGAATCCTTGCTCGGGCACTTATTAAGGCAGGGTTGCCGACGATTCGGTTCCACGACCTCAGGCACTCGTGGGCTGTAGCTCATCTTCGTACCGGCACCGACATCAAAACACTCGCCTACCTTGGTCGTTGGTCTTCCACGGCCACGCTTCTCGAGACGTACGCGCATGTACTACCTGCGATTGGAGGTGATGCTGTGGATCGATTGGATCGAATGATTTCCCGGCAAGAGTAAGGAGCCGGGCGCCACAACCGCGTAGCACTATCCACATGAAGCCTCGATCGGGAAACCGGTCGGGGCTTCTTCCATTTCAGGAGGGATTCATGAAGTACGCGACTGTCGATCGCCAATCGGACGTGGAGCTCGTCGCCACGATCCTTGGCAAGAAGACGAACGATGAAGCTTGTACGCGGTTTGCCACGGTGCTCGCTACCGATGGATGGATGTCGGGTTCACCGCTATCGGAGGTCGCACGTGAGTACGGTAGTGTCGGCCCGCGCAGCCTGGCCAAGATTGAAGCTGCGGTCGAGTTGGGCCGCAGAACTCTTGCTGCTCGTGCTGCTCGCAAGACCGAGACGATCTCTACCCCGGAGGATGTGGCTGCTGTCGTGAGGCCACTGCTCGTTGGGCAGGATCGCGAGCATTTCATGGCATTGGCCCTCGACACGAAGAACCACCTCAAGAAGGTGATCGAGGTCAGCATTGGCTCCACCTCGGCGAGCATCGTTCATCCGGTTCCGCTCTTCAAGGAACTGGTGGCTGTGGCTGCATCCTCGTTCGTTGTGGTGCACAACCATCCGAGTGGTGACCCTACCCCGAGTGGGGCCGATATTCAGCTCTGTCGCCGCATCGTCAAGTGCGCTGACGTGATGGGATGTGAGCTCCTAGATTTCTGCGTGATTGGAGGTGATTCCCACGCGAGCTTGAGAGAACTCGGTCTCATGTGATTCAGATCGTTCATGTGTCCGTGGGCGAGATCCATACCGGGTCTCGCCTTTGTCGTCTTCTAGGGAGTATTCAACGATGACTAATCATTTTGCTGTACTGGGGCTAGCGCCCGGAGCCAAGCAGGAAGAGGTTGCCGCCGCGTTCGAGAAGTTGCTCGCTGATCGTCGGGGCCGGAAGACCGGAGATCTGCATGCAGCACTGGCGGTTCTCAGTGATTCGACGCTTCGTCGTGCGCATGAGATTGCGCTCTTCGGTGAGTCTGCTGGTGACAAGCTGTCTAAGACGAGGGATGTGGCAATTGACTTCGCCAAGGATGCTATTCCTGACATCGACGTCCGGGAGGTTCTCGCTCAGATGCGAGAGGTTGGCCTGAAGATGACCGTCATTGGGAGCGGTGCTGTTGCGAAGGCGGCTGATCTGACGAGCACCGTGTCACGAGCTATTCAGGTCGCTGCGAGCAAGAGGCTACGCAAGGAGTCGTAGCAGTCTGGCTGGACTCGGGTGGGCGGGGCTGAGGTTGAGTGGCTCCGTCCACCTGCACACGGTAGACATGGTGTCAGCACGATGTGCCATGATGCTGGAGGAGGCTGTGTATGCTCATACGGAGTCTGCACAACGGTAGTTAGCCACACTTGATGGGGGGACGGGTGGAGGTCGGTAGGCTCGTCGAAAGCGACCTGGAAGCGGTCGCCCGGCTCTATGAGCAGTTCTGGGGCGAGCCCTCATCGGTGGAGCGCATGCGGGAAGCGTTCCGGCGGCTTGAATCCAATCCGGACTATGTCTTCCTCGCAGCCAAGAACGGTGGCGAGCTCCTCGGCACTGCAACCGGGATCCTCTGCAGCGACCTCTACGGGGAATGCAGGCCGTTCATGGTCGTTGAGAACTTCGTCGTCGACGCGGGCCGGCAGCGCACGGGCGTTGGATCAGCTCTTATGCGCGAGCTTGAAGCCGCGGCACTTGAACGCGACTGCACACAGACCATTCTCGTTACGGAGTCCGACCGTGTCGATGCTGTCAGCTTCTACGAGTCGCTTGGCTACGAGAGCAGACCGTATCGTGGCTTCAAGAAGCGGCTGCCAGGCGGCTAACCAGCGCATCAAGCTGACGCGCACGATTCAGAATCAACCTGAGAGCGCACGGCGCGCAGCTTATGCGCCACAACGTTAGGAGTACACGTGCGGTGGGAGATTTTGGTGTATACCTTCGGGAGCATCGCAGCCCTCTCACTGCTGGTGTGGTTCGGCGTACACCAGGCGACGCGCGTGCGGCGGATGATCGCGCTTTGGGCGCAGGCCAACAACTACGAGATAGTCAACCTTTACGCTCCGATGGATGACGACTCGCCCGACTTCCCGTTCACCTGGGGCTACACGCGGCTGAGCGTGGTGTGTTCCGTGAGTCTAAGGGGTCCGGATGGCGTCGAGCGCCTTGCATGGTTGGATTGCGGGGGAGCGCTCAATTCCGGACTGCTCTGGGACAGAATCAGCGTTCACTGGCGTGACTCCTAACAAGCGCATCCAGCTGACGCGCACGAGGTAGACTGACCAGGACGGCATCGGCGCGCAGCTGATGCGCAAATGCGTTAGGCGGAGTCACGAGCGCGACCGGGGGGCTTCGGTTGCTCGAGGAACGCATACTCACCATCTACACTGACGGCTCGTGCTACAACTCACCGCGCGTCGGCGGAGTGGGCATCAGGTTCATCGAGATTGACTCCGCGGGCGCTGAGCAGGTGACTGACGTCTCATTGCCCGGTTACGAGGGCGCCACCAACAACATGATGGAACTCCAAGCACCAATCCTCGCCCTCCGTGAGGCGAAGCGCCTCGGTCTCTCAACTGGCAAGGACAAGGTAGTGATCCGCACGGACTCACAATATGTCGCTGACAACTACAAGAGGGCGATGTTCGAGTGGCAAGGCAATCGTTGGCATTCTCGCAGTGGTCGGCCTGTCGAGAACGCGGATCTTTGGAAGAACCTCATCCGCGAGATGAAGTCGTACAGTCCATGCCGCGTCGAATTCCAGTGGGTGAAGGGCCACGCAAGAGACCCGCACAACAAAGCAGTTGATAAGCAGGCGAAGGCATCGGCGAGACGACCGCTGGGCCAGCCACTCAAGCAAGTCAGCGTGAGGCGAAAGCGGACTACAAAGTCGGTGTGCATCGGTGGTGTCCAGATGGAGGGACAGACCATGTGCATTCGTGGGATCACCTGCGAGCGCCTTCCCCAGAAGGTGTGGAAGCTCAAGTATGAGGTCATCTCGGAAGACAGTCCGTACTTCGGCGACGTTGACATCATCTTCTCGGACGACTTCATGGCAGACGGCCACTGCTACGAGGTGACGGTCAACGACGACACACGCAACCCTCGCGTTGTCGAGCTGCACCGCGAGCTACCCGCCTAACAAGCGCATCCAGCTGACGCCTGATGCGTTGAGGGAAATGGGCGCGACTCATTCGGATTCAGGTTCGCCTGGGTCGTCTACGAACTCGTCGTAGATCGACTCGTGTGGCTGCCTAGCTTCTTCGGCTGCGTTCTTCCGGCCCACGGTGAACATCTCGATCATTTGCATATGAGGTCGTAGGCGGTCTGCTCTCTCACGCATGATGTCGAGACCGGCTTCGATCTTCGCGTTGAGACGGTCTTGCCGGCCTTGGAGTCGATCTAGGTATATGTTCGCGAGGTCGAACTCCTTCTGCGAGTCCTTGTTCCGGGTGCCATCGTCGTTGCGCATCAGCCAGGAGCGGTTCATCCGAGTCATTGCTCTTCCGCGTTGAAGGTGGATGTTCACGTGTTCAGTGACGAGGTCTTCGAAGTCGTCGATGTCCGGGGTGATTGTGAGTAGGTCGTATCTTTCGCGGAACTCTTCCTCAAGACGTTCGGCTAGGAGGAGTTCATAGGGACAGAGATCCCCGGCAGAAGACGATAGGTAGCCTCCTTCGCAGTAACGGTAGAGGCATTTGCTGCTGCCTGGGCAGCGGAGCGGCCCGTCCTGATGGGTGCCGAATTTGAGCGCATTCCAGCGTGAACCCGCGTATGAGTCAGCCTTCTTCGTCACGGCGTATCCGTTCTTACAAACTGCCCCAAGGTGCCTTCACGGCGCCGGGGAGTAGTTCCTACGAGGGTGAATGGCGGAATGGGCACGTCGCGGCGCCGACGTATCGGGTGTCTTCCACGGCGTCATCATCTGCCGTCTTAATGTATCCACACGCAATGGCTCTCCAGTGTTTCGTGGACTACTTGAGTGCGATGGCCAGTGACGTGATGAAGATCATGCCGAGCAAAGCGATGTTGACCAGCCCCGCGAGTTGGATGTCGCGGTACGCGTTGTGTGCCAGGCGCTCGAATTCCGCATGACATTCTTCAAGGGTGCGTTCGTGCTGCTCAAGCATGGATCTCCATCCGTTGTGATCGTCTACTAATACAGTACCGGGAGGCACGTCCTTTACGGCGTTCTCCTCAGCTGCGATTTCATCGGTAGAATGGAGTCCCGCCCCCGCACAATGGAGGGAACCGCTCGTGCTCGAGTACACGCTAGACATCAGCGGTCGGTCGTTCCTCCGGCAACTCGATGGCTTACTCCTGGGCAGTGTCACTGGCAAGCGTCACGAGGTAAGCCGTCGCTGCGATCAGTTCGCGATGATCGAGCAGTCAATAGTCAACGGACTGCTTCCTGACCCGGGATCTCGAGCATCGGCTGAGAAGGGCTGGCTCGACACCCGGCACTGGGATTTCTTGATCGGTCTGCACTCGACGTCGACCCCGGGGTATCCGAGCCTTACGTATGCGTCTTACAGGATGGCAATCAAGAAATGCGGTCTGTATCAGGGCCTCGTTCGGGGGACGCCTAAGATCAACGAGCTGAAGAAAGCTCGTCGTGACAGCCTGTTCCCGAGGCTTGTGGAGTGCGGCTTCCTCGAGCTGGAGGATGACCCACCGTACCGGGAGGAGCTCACCTGGTATCGGAAGTGTCTGGCGCCCATGTGGCCAGCGGACAGTGAGAGACCTGTGGTGTCTCACGTTGCGAAGACCCGAGCGAGTCTAGAGAGCTACCATCGTTCGTTCTTCATGATGCCTGAGGCGATCATCAATGATGGAACCTGGCTGAAGGCGCAGAATCATACGTACCGGCGCGTCATCACGGCGCTCTATCTGTTCTTCGATGACGCGACCTACGCTTCCGTCAATCCGAACCATCTGCGGGTGAGTGACGGACACATTCTCGAGGCGAGTGCATCGTTCATGCGAGCATGTGGTGAGACTGCAACCCTGAAGGATGTAGCAGGGGTGCTGTCCTGGTTGTGGAACGAACGACGTCTCTTCGGAATGGACTGTGAGCTTGAGCCCGGTGAGCCCTTCCCAGCGGGTCGAGAGTACGTCACCTGGTCACGACCTGTGGCACGCAACATACCGTCGGGGACTATTGTCTTCGTCCCGTACTACGTCCCAGCGACCGGTGGTATCACATGATCTCGTTCGGCCAAAAGGCGATACTCCGAATCGACGCACCGTGGATGAGTCCGACTCCGAGGCCACGTCTCGAAGGCGATGATGCGCGTCGACCCGATCCGGATGCTGCGGGCTATCTCTCCGCAGTGATCAACAGCTTCGATGTCGTTCTCGATGAGCCGTATAGACACGCTGCAATCAGTATGGCGATTCCGGCAACAGGCAATCCGTATACGGTCGCATCAATGAAGCTACTCACGGACGCGGTCGTTCGTGCAGGATTCATACGTGACGATCGCAACGACGTCGTGGCAATGAGGCTTCTCCGCTACACGCCCGACCAGGGTTCACGACCAACGGTCAACGTGGCAGTTCTGGAGTCCGAGGACATTCAGTGTCCATTCGTAAGGCAGATTGCACCCAACGGCCAGAAGGAGCCGAGGTCACCTGTCGTTGGGTCAGCAGTAGCATATGCCTATACCACGGGTGTGCCCGGTGAGCCTGTCTTCAAGCACTCTGATGTGCGTACTCCTGCTGACTACGTTCGGGAGCTGCGATCCCAGTGGAGCGAACTGTTGGAGACAGGTTCCCTTCAGGTGGACGACAACTGGAATGTCCTCCTTTCTGCCGGGCAATCACTTGAAGTACGAATGCCATCGACCGGCAACTTTGACCCAGACAACGTAGTACTACGGTTGCTCGATCTCCTAGAGGTCGCACGTAGGGATGCCGATCCGTCGGATGCCAACCCGCTGACCATCGATCAGATGCTCAATGAAGTCTCCGTGCTACGAGGTGACGAACCAGGCATCCACCTGTCGCTACATCCGTGCACCCCGTTCGACCAGGTTGCCGCTCTGGCGTACTTCCGCAAGACGGCTGAGGACATAGAACCCAAGTGGCCCATCTCGAACGTGGACACCTAGTATCTGATTGCCGTCCACGAGGGCTCTCTCGAAAAAGTAGAGGAAATAGAATCTGCCCCTGGCGCTCACCATCCGGTGGGCGTCTTCTTCGTTGTGAAAGGAGTCCAACCGTGTCTATCAAGAAGCGGATTGACCAGAAGGGTCGTGAAAGGTTCCAGGTCTATGTGTGGGACTCGGTCGCCAAGAGGAGTCTGTATATCAACACGTTCGACCGGCTGCAAGATGCCGAAGAGGCGGAGTTCGATGCCAAGAAGCGCCTGAGGGCGGGAGAGACAGCACGACCAAAGCCGGCGCGGGAGCAGGTCAGTTTCGACGTGTTGTCACAACGCTGGATCAAGGGTCTGTCTTCAGTGAGGCCGTCCACTCGCGAGGACTACCGGAAGGCGATTCGACGCTTGAAGCCGTACATCGGCAAGGAGTTCGTCGCGGACGTCACCCGCAAGGACATCGACAAGGCCATCTCCGGACTGTCGCTCTCGTATTCCGCGAGCACCGTTCGCAAGACGATCACGATTGCCAAGATGGTGTTCAGGGTCGCAATCGACTGGGACATGATCGACCGGCTGCCTACCGGTGGAACCAGGCTGGCTCTCCCAAAGGTGCGCAAGCGGATCTTCAGACCCCTGACTCGCGAAGAGGTTGCGAACCTGATTGCGTCGGCCCCAGCGGAATGGCGAGTCTTCTACCTGCTGCTGGTAACAACAGGTTTGAGAAGAGCGGAAGGGTGGGGCCTCGTCGTATCCGATTTGGATCTTGATGCCGGGTTCGTCCATGTTCGCCGACAGCTCGTGAAAGGGCGACTTGAGGATTTGAAGACAGACAATGCTCAAAGGAAGATTCCGATTCCAGCGCCGACGATCAAGGCTCTGAGAGAGCATCTTGCTCACAGGGTCGAGAATCCACTCGACCTAGTATTCGCGACTCCCGAGGGGAAGCCGATTGATGCGAGCAACTTCTACTCGAGGATCCATCAGCCAACAAGGGTGAAGGCCGGCCTTCCGACTCTCAGGCTGCACGATCTTCGACATCAATTCTGTTCGCAGATGCTCGCTAGCGGCAGGAGTGTGAAGTACGTCCAAACGGTGGCTGGACATGCCGATGCTTCCACGACTTTGAATATCTACGGCTGGTTGCTCCCAGGCGAAGAAGAGGCTGCGGTAGCAGATCTCGAGAAGTGGCTCGGCATGGAGAATCGTGCCGTCTATGGTCGACAGGAGCGGGTGCCATGGGTGCCCAACAGGAGAAGGGCGCGACGATGTCAGACCTTAGCTGCATAATCATCGGGATAATGAATCCCGTGGTCAGCACGGTCGAGTATGCTGAGTCTGGGGTTCGTTGCTCCCGCATCGTTGTTTCGGGGATACGACGCTGGACTAAGCACTGTGTTGGCAGCGGAGGGTTTGTCCGAATGGGGGATCTCGCGCATGCAATCGTTTTGGGAAGAGCACAAAGGGCTCATCATCGGGCTGATGATCGCGGCGACCGTTGTCTCCATGTTCATTCCTGTGAGACTAGGAACTGGTCACCTTCTTGAACATTACGAAGAGGGCAAGAACGAGATTGCGAACGTTACGCTCGTGGAGAAGACCAAAGACTCGGCGATATTTGAAGTTCTAGCAACTCCCCAGAACTATTACGTTGCTGTGTCAATCTCATTGGACGACGTGGAAATCGGTTCACGCGGGTGTGTAGCCAAGACCGGGGGGCTCAAGCTTGATGGCAGCTATGAGCATGATCATGACTTCCTATTTGCCAGGAGAGGTAGTCTCTTTCAGGCGCTAATCGGGTACTACTATCCCCCCTATCACGGTCATGTCGAAGGGAGAGTTGACCCTGCGGATACAGCTTCCTCGGTGCCGGGGCCCGCAGACGAGTCGTCCGGCGCGGGTGAGTACCACAGCCAAGTCGATCCGATTATGACTGCTGCGAAGGTCTCTATCAGTACCATCGATGAGAGCATCGCCAAGCGCACGAATGGCGACACCCCAAGCACGACGGAGCTGCATCGGGCCGGCGAGCAGCTGAGAGCGGCAGCGGACGCCCTATCCCGGCTTTCGCCCTCTGCTGAAGACGCGGAACTCCACGCTGAGTTGATTGCCATGTATCACGCCTACGGAAGCGGTGCCTTGGAAATGGAAGCGGCACTCAAGAACCAGTCTGCCCAGGCGTGGGAGCGTGTGAACGATTTGATGGCTGAGGGCAACCGCCACTCAGCGGCTATCGAGAAGATCGCCAAGGCTAGAGGCCTGGTGCCCTAGTCAAGGCATCGAGCAGAACGCCACACGGTAGACCGTCGGCATAGGGGGATGGCACATGCTCCGTTCGCATATTGTTCGAATCCGAGTGGTGCTCTGCGTGCTTCTTGCTGCGTCCGTGCTGATGACAGGATGTCAGCAGGGGGAATCGATGCGGTCGGGGGAGAGCAACGCCGCCGAAGCAGACGCTCCCACTGAGCTCATTGTCTATACAAATGATGAATTCGGGTTTGCCGCACAGTTCCCAGCCAAGCCGGGGGAGGACACGAGCTCTTGGGGAGGAGTCGACGGCTCATCATTCCACCTGGACAGTTTCAATCCACCGCCGGGCTACGATCCCACTGTGGAAGGCATAGCGGTGCCGAGGACTGTACTCCGCGTCTACCGACCAGACTCTTGGCCAAGGAAGATCGACCTTGAGGAAGTGTACGAAGAGTGGCAGCTCAAAGAGGTGATGACTTCCGACGTGGAGATGGAGCTGCCTCCCCTTCTGATGCAAAGCACGAGGGACATACATCCACCCATCGAGTTTGCCACTAGGAACGGCCACCCATCGGCAACGACAATCTTCCCCCTAACGGATTCCGAGCGCACCATATGGTGCTATGTAACCGTCGTGTATCGAGATGACGGTGACAAATTCTCGCTTGCCGGAATACGGGAGACGAAAGAAGAGGCCATTGTCGCAGAGGCCTCCTTCAGACTACTAGATGAGCCAGGGGCATCAAAGGCCTCGGAGTCCAGCAATGCCCAGATTCCTGACGGCGCAATCAATTGGACTGAAGCTGGGAAGCATATCGGCGAAACAGTCACCGTCTACGGCCCGGTGAAGGGGTCGAATTACGCCAGCGACAGCAGCGGTCAGCCTACCTACATCAACATAGGGGCTGAGTATCCCGACGCCAGCAGAGTCAGCATTGTGGTCTGGGGAGAAGATCGCCATAACTTCTCGGGTTCTCCGGAAGAGATGTATCTCGGGAAGACCATCAGTGTAACGGGCGAGGTCTACATCTACAGAGAAGCCTGCAACATCAAGGTACAGTCCCCCTCGCAAGTGCGAATAATCGAGTGACTGTGGATCGCGCTCGAGGCTGTCGTGACACATAGGTGACAACGAACTCCCTCTTGCCTGGCTGACCTGCTGACCTCCCCGGACTCTTAATCCCAAGGTCATAGGTTCGATCCCTATACGGCCCACCATCGTCTCTTCAAAGGTCGACGCCTCGTGCGGCGGCCTTTTTGCTATCATAGGTGCTTGGCCTTGTTTGGCCGATGCGGGCGTGGCGGAATTGGCAGACGCGCCGGGTTTAGGTCCCGGTGAGGCGACTCATGGAGGTTCGAGTCCTCTCGCCCGCACCATACACGTAAATGTGACGCCAGAGAGCGTCCGATCACCAGTCATCTCAGGAGGACCGTTGGAAACCACCGTGGAGCGTTTGGAAGGCAATCTCGTTCGTCTCAGCGTGACCGTTCCTGCGTCGGACGTTGACGCCGCCATCGAGAAGGCGTACCGGGACGTCTCGAGCAAGCTTCGCATCCCGGGTTTCCGCGCGGGCAAGGCGCCGCGTCCCATCATCGACTCGCATGTCGGCCCCGAGGCCGTTCTCGCAGAGGCGCAGGAAGACCTCGTGCAGTTCGCGTACACGGTGGCGATCGACGCCGAGGGCGTGCGCCCCATCGAGTCCCCGGATATGGGCGAGCTCGACTCGCTCGTCGCCGGCGAGCCGTTCACGTTCGTAGCCGAGATCAGCGTCCGGCCCGAGTTTCCGCTCAGTTCGCTTGATGACCTCGTGGTCTACGCAGGCCCCAGTAAGACCTCGGATGCCGAGATCGACGCGCAGATCAACCACACCCGCGAGCGTTTCGCGACGATCGAGACGGCCAACCGCCCCGTACAGGCCGATGACTTCGTGCTCCTGTCCTTCGTCGGCACGGTCGATGGCGAGACGTACGAGGGCAACACCGTCGACAAGTACCTCTACGAGATGAATCACGGACTCATGCCCGAGGAGTTCGACGCCACGCTCATCGGTACGTCGGCTGGCGAGGAAGTCGTGTCCGAGTTCGCGATTCCCGAGACCTCCTCCAATTCCGACTTCGTCGGCAAGCAGGCCCGCTTCGAGATCACCGTCCATGAGGTCAAGGCGAAGATCATGCCTCCTCTCGACGATGCGCTGGCCGCAAGCGTCGGCGGTTTCGACACCCTTGAGGAGATGCGGGCCGACATCCGCAAGAACCTTGACGAGAGCAAAGCGGCAGGCCACGCGCGCCGTGTCGAGGTTCTCGCCGGGGAGCTTCTCGCCAGCCGACTTGATGGCGAGATTCCCGAGGTCATGATCAAGAGCCGCGTCTCGACGATGACACGCGACTTCTTCGAGAGCCTGAAAGAGCGCGGCATCTCCCTGCCAGACTACGTCTCGGCTACCGGGATTCAGGTCGAGCAGATCCAGGCCGACATCGCCATGCAGGCGGGCGCCCGGGTCAAGGAGGAGCTTGCGCTTGAGTCGCTCTTCCGCGCCAAGGGACTGCAGGTCACCGATGAGGACTTCAACATCGCGCTCCTCGAGCTTGCCGGTGGCGATGAGGACGGCATCGAGACTATGCGTGCAAGCCTGATCGAGTCGGGCGTCACGCCCATCGTGAAGGAGAGCATCGTCCACCAGAAGGCGCTTGAGTGGCTTCGAGCGAATGTTGAGGTTCGCGAAGAGGAGGCCGCAGCGCCTGAGGACAAGAAGGCCAAGAAGGCTGCCCCGAAGCGCAAGAGCGCCAAGGCTGCAACGGCCGAAGAGGAGTAATCATGATCCACGAAGCCAAGGGTCTCGTACCGATCGTTGTCGAGCAGACCTCGCGCGGTGAGCGCTCGTTCGACATCTTCTCCAGACTGCTCAACGAGCGCGTGGTGTTCCTCGGTCATGAGATCGATGACGTCATCGCGAACCTCGTGATCGCCCAGCTCCTTCACCTCGAGAGCGAGGATCCCGAGAAGGACATCAACCTGTACATCAACTCGCCGGGTGGTTCGGTCACCTCCGGCATGGCGATCTACGACACGATGCAGTACATCCGCTGCGATGTGAGCACCATCTGCATCGGCCAGTGTGCCTCGATGGCGGCTGTTCTTCTCGCCGCTGGCGCGCCTGAGAAGCGTTTTGCGCTCCCGAACAGCCGCGTGCTGATCCATCAGCCGTGGGGCGGTACGCAGGGCCAGGTGACCGACATCGAGATCCAGGCCAAGGAGATGTTGCGCATGCGCGCGACCCTCGATGAGATCCTGGCGAAGCATACCGGCCAGACCGTCGAGAAGATCCATCTCGATACCGAGCGGGACAACATCATGACCGGCGAGGAAGCCAAGGCGTACGGTATGGTCGACGCCGTCATGGTGCAGCGCCCGAAGACCGAAAGCTAGGGAACCCCGTGGACCGTCACGATTCAACTGACCAGCTCGTCTGCTCGTTTTGCGGGAAGCCGCAGCACCAGGTTCGCAAGCTCGTCGCGGGTCCGGGCGTCTACATCTGCGACGAGTGCGTCGACCTGTGCAACGACATCGTCGAGGAGGAGCACGCCGAGGAGTGGACGCCGGCAGGTCCGGAGGAACTCCCCACGCCGCGTGAGATCCTCGCGATGCTCGACGATTACGTCGTCGGGCAGGATCTCGCCAAGAAGACGCTCGCAGTCGCGGTCTACAACCACTACAAGCGGATTCGCTGCACGCCGTGCGAGGGTGTCGAGGACGTAGAGATCGCCAAGAGCAACATCTTGCTTCTCGGCCCCACGGGCTGCGGAAAGACGCTGCTTGCTCAGACGCTCGCGCGCATCCTCAAGGTGCCGTTCGCTATCGCGGACGCGACCACGCTCACCGAGGCGGGCTACGTCGGCGAGGATGTCGAGAACATCTTGCTCAAGCTCATCACCGCCGCTGACTTCGACACGGCAAAGGCCGAGGTCGGCATCATCTACATCGACGAGATCGACAAGATCGCGCGCAAGGCCGAGAACCTCTCGATCACCCGCGATGTCTCCGGCGAAGGCGTGCAGCAGGCGCTCCTCAAGATACTCGAGGGTACCGAGGCATCGGTGCCGCCGCAGGGCGGCCGCAAGCATCCCCAGCAGGAACTCATCAAGATCGACACCACGAACGTGCTGTTCATTCTGGGCGGCGCTTTCGTAGGGCTTGAGAAGATCATCGCTGACCGTATCGGCAAGAAGGGCGTCGGTTTCGGCGCCGAGCTGACGGATGCGAGCAAGCACGACACCGGAACGCTTCTCGCCCAGGCGCTCCCCGAAGACCTGCACCGGTTCGGGCTCATCCCGGAGTTCATCGGGCGTATCCCGGTCGTGGCGCACGTCGAAGAGCTTGGCGAGGAAGAACTCGTCCGCATCCTGACCGAGCCGAAGAACGCTCTTGTGAAGCAGTATCAGCGGCTCTTTGCGCTCGAGAACGTCGATCTCCGGTTCACCGAAGACGCACTCACTGGCGTGGCCGCGCAGGCGATCAAGCGGGCGACCGGCGCGCGCGGGCTGCGTTCGATCCTGGAGTCACTGCTCCTCGATCTCATGTACGACCTGCCGGGCCGGAAAGACGTTGCGTGCGTCACCATCAACGGCGAGACCGTCAGCGGTGCCGCGCAGCCGATGGTGCTTCTCTGTGAGGTGTCCTCGCAAGACGCGTCTGCGTAGTCTGGTTGCTCCTCCAAATGAAAAGGGCCCCGAGGGGCCCTTTTTGATGCCTACTCAGTGACGCTCCTATTCAGCCTTCGAAACGATCTCAGTGGCACGCTCGGTCTGGCTCGGGAAGAGGTCAACGGGAACCGCGGGTCTACCGAGCGTGCGAAAGACGATGTGTCGGGCGCAGTTCTGGTTGCTTCCGTGGCAGTATCGCTGTTTGACGATGTTCGACATCGATGGCATCTCAGCCATCTTGTCGTTGAAGAACAGGCAGGTATCGGAGAGTTCGCAAATGGCCACAGGTCATGCTCCTTCCTGCGAATCGTATCTTTGACCATTCTGCGACAACTGCGGCGCGATGCACATACCCCGCAGGTCGGGGTCGGCCTACGTGTCACCAGGAGTCAGTGGCCGCCTATTCGCGGCACGTCGAGCTTTCCCCTAGAATCATCTCCTATCCGGAACCAGGAAAGGGAAGCGGCCTCAATGAGTGAGATGCCCAAGGCGTACGACCCAGATGCTGTCGAAACCTCAATCTTCGCCTCGTGGACCGAGGCGGGGTACTTCGGCCACTCTGTCGAGCCAGGCATGGATCCGTTCACCATTGTCATCCCGCCTCCTAACGTTACCGGATCGCTCCACATGGGCCACGCGCTCAACAACACCATCCAGGATGTCGTCATCCGTCGTTCGAGGATGACAGGACGGCCGACGCGCTGGGTCGTGGGTACCGATCACGCCGGAATCGCGACGCAGAACAAAGTCGAACAGAAACTTGCCGCCGAGGGGCTCTCCCGCTACGACGTGGGCCGCGAGCGTTTCATCGAGCTGTGTTGGGAATGGCGTGCCGAGCACGGCTCGACGATCATCAGTCAGCTCAAGGCGATGGGCTGCTCGTGCGACTATTCCGACGAGCACTTCACGATGGATGAACCGTATCAGCGTGCCGTGAAGCGCGTGTTCGTCGAGCTCTTCAACGAGGGCCTTATCTACCGCGGCAAGCGCATCATCAACTGGTGCCCGCGATGCGCCACGGCGCTCTCCGACATCGAGGTGGAGCACGAGGAGCTCGACAGCCACCTCTGGCACTTCCGCTACCCGCTCAAGTCGCCGGTTGCAGGCTGCGATTCCGTCGTCGTAGCGACCACGCGTCCCGAGACGATGCTCGGCGACTCATGCGTCGCCGTGCATCCCGACGACAAGCGCTACCGCGACCTCGTCGGCGCGACGGTCGTGCTGCCGCTTCTCGGCCGAGAGATTCCGATCGTCGCTGACGACTACGTCGATCCGGCGTTCGGCACCGGCGCGGTCAAGGTCACGCCCGCGCACGACCCGAACGACTTCGAGATCGGTGAGCGACACGGCTGCGAGAAGATCAACGTGCTGGCGGCGGACGCGACCATCACCGCCGAGGGTGGCCCGTACGAGGGTCTCGACCGCTTCGAGGCCCGCGCGCGCGTGGTAGCCGATATGGACGCCGCCGGTCTGCTCGTGACGGTCGAGGATCACGTCCACTCCGTCGGCCACTGCTACCGGTGCCGCACGGTTGTGGAGCCCTGGCTTTCCGACCAGTGGTTCGTGGACATGAAGCCCATCGCCGCTCCCGCCATCGAGTGCGTGCGCGACGGTCGAGTTCGATTCCACCCCGAGCGCTGGAGCGGCGTCTACTTCCACTGGATGGAGAACATCCGCGACTGGTGCGTCTCACGCCAGCTGTGGTGGGGCCACCAGATTCCGGTCTTCTACTGCGACACCTGCGGCGAGATGACCGCGAGCGAGATCGACATCACCGCGTGCCCCAAGTGCGGCGGCGCCGTGCGTCAGGACGAGGACGTTCTCGACACGTGGTTCTCCTCGGCGCTCTGGCCGTTTGCCACGCTCGGATGGCCGGAGGAGAACCCCGACCTCGACTTCTTCTACCCGACGACGGTGCTCTCGACCGCACGCGACATCTTGTTCCTCTGGGTGGCGCGCATGATCATGCAGGGCCTCAAATTCGCCGGCGACATCCCGTTCTCCGAGGTCATCATCCACCCCACGGTCTTCAACGCCGAGGGCAAGCGTATGAGCAAGTCGCTCGGCACGGGCGTCGACCCGCTCGACCTCATGGAGCATTACGGCGCCGACGGAATGCGCTTTGGCCTCATGCTGCAGACGACCGGCAGCCAGGACATCAAGTTCGCCGAGGAGAAGCTCGCGTCCAGCCGCAACTTCGCGAACAAGATCTGGAACGCCAGTCGCTTCGTGTTGATGAACATCGACGACGACTATGTCCCCGGGCCGCCGAAGGCCGAGACGGTTGCCGATCGCTGGATACTCTCGAGGCTGGCATCGCTCTCTGAGTCGGTCGACCTCGGACTCGACGTCGATGCCGCTCGTGCGGCCGGGGCCGACGCATTCCAGTTCGGCGAAGTCGCCCGCGCACTCTACGACTTCTTCTGGAACGAGTTCTGCGACTGGTACATCGAGCTTGCCAAAGGCCGTCTCGCCGCGGGCGGGGAGGTCGCGCTCCATGCCAGGCGCAACCTTGTGTTCGTGCTCGATCGCGCATTGCGCCTTCTCCACCCGATGATGCCGTTCATCACCGAGGAGATCTGGCGTCGTCTGCCGCTCGCGGATGATGACCGGGCGGCGTCGCTCATGATCGCAGCCTGGCCCACGGGTCTCTCGGGTTATCGCGATGAGGATGCCGAGGCATCGATGCGCGTGCTCCAGGAGCTCGTCACCGAGGTGAGGGCAGTGCGTGCTCGCTACGCCGTAGCGCCGAAGACGCAGGTCTCCGTCATCGTAAAGGCCATGGGTGCCGATGCCCTGCTGTTCGAGTCTCAGCGTCACTACCTCCATGAGCTTGCCGGTGTCGAGAATCTCGTCATCGATGCCGCGGCGAGCAAGCCGCCGCATGCCGCGGTCGCCGTCGCCGGGGGCGCGGAGATCTTCGTTCCGCTCGAGGGTCTTGTCGATGTCGGAGCTGAGCGCGAGCGGGCCGGACGTGATCTCGATCGGGCGCAGACCGACCTGGACCGCCTCACCAAGAAGCTCGGGAACGAGGGTTTCCTCGCAAAGGCGGCACCCGAAGTCATCGAGAAGGACCGCGCTAAGGCTGTCGAGCTGGCTGCACAGGTCGCAAAGCTCACCGAGCAGATCGCCGATCTGGCGGACTAGGGATGACTCCCGCGGAGCTTACCTACACGCGTGCTATTCAGGAACTCGAAGGTGCGCTCCGCTTTGGCATCAACCCGTCGCTCGATGGTATTCGCACGCTGACTGCCCGTCTCGCTGAGCCGCAGGATGCATACCGATGCGTGCAGGTCACCGGCACGAACGGCAAGACTTCGGTCACGCGGCTCCTCTCGGCCATCTTGCACGCACACGGCCTGCGAGTCGGTACGTACACAAGTCCGCACCTCGTGAGCTACACCGAGCGTGTTGAGATCGACGGCGTCCCGATTACCGAGGAGTGCTTCGCCCGGTCCGTGAGCGCGGCGCTCGAGGCGAGCGGTGACATGCGCGATTCTGCAGTCACAGAGTTCGAACTCCTCACCGCAGCCGCCCTCGATGCGTTTCGACATCACCAGGTTACGTGGGCATGTCTCGAGGTCGGCATGGGTGGTCGGTGGGACGCCACGAGTGTCGTTGTCCCGCGGGTGTCGGTCGTTACCGGCGTGGCCCTCGACCATACCGACCGTCTTGGCATGACACGTGAGGAGATCGCCGGGGACAAGGCATACATCATCAAACCGGGCGCTGTCGCTGTCATCGGGCCCGGTTGTACGGGCGTTGAGAGCATACTGCGGGATCGCGCACGTGCGGTGGGTGCGCCTATGGTACGCGTCGGGCCCATAAACGGCGATGTCACCTGGCGGGTTCTGAGTGTTCCGTGCGCGCCGGGAGGAATGACCCATCTCGTCGTAGATGGTGCGTTCACCGTCTACGACGACCTTGAGGTGCGCGCTCCCTCGTACCAGGCTCCAAACGTGGCGGTCGCGATTGCAGCTGCGGAGGCGGCACTCGGTCAGCCGCTCGACTCAGACGCCCTCAGGGAGACGCTAGCGACGATGGTCTTCCCTGGCCGGTTCGAGCTTCTCGGAGAAGCGCCATCGCTCCTCATCGACGGGGCCCATAACCCCGAGGCAGCGACGGTCCTCGCGGGTGCCGTGCGCGAGGCCTTCGGCGGCAAGAAGCCGATCATCGTGCTCGGCGTTATGGCCGACAAGGACGCAGAAGGCATTGTGCGGGCTCTTGCGCCTGTTGCTGGCGGGTTTGTGTGTACGCAGAGCCACTCGCCCAGAGCGCTCGATGCTGAGGCCCTCGCTGACATCGTCCGGTCGTGTGGGGCAGTTGTTCTCGGCACGGAGCGCAGCGTCGAAAGCGCCGTCGCTCACGCCCGCCTCATGCTCGCGCCGGGTGTGGTGTGCGCCGGCAGTATTTACGTTGCCGGCGAGGTACGCGCCCTGTTCAACCCGGTTCCTTAATCGTCGTTGGGCCGTTGCGTGCCGCAATCGTCCGGATACGTTAGAATCCCGTTAGTCATGTACCGGACGTCATGTTCGTCCGTTATCAGCCCGTTTGGGCGAGAGGGGACTGTATGAACCAGGTCTTCGGTGAGCTGCTCAAGCCGTACGCTGCGGCAATCCAGCTCACGCAGCGGCTGTGCGTGCTGTTCTTCATCGTCTTCACTATCGCGCTCGTCTTCTGGACGTGGCGTGATGCGCAGCGCAGGGGAGCTATGCCATGGTTCTGGGCACTCGTGGTCCTTATCTTCAACGTGCCCGGCTGGGTCATCTACATGGTCGTTCGTCCGCCGGAGTCCCGGGACGACGCCCGTGAGCGCGATCTCGAGATTCGCTCACGCGAGGTAGAGCTCGCACAGAACAACCCTGTCTGCCCCGCATGTTTCAAGCCGGTCGACAAGGAGTTCCTCATCTGTCCTTCGTGCATGAAGAAGCTCAAGAAGGAGTGCACGAACTGCAACAAGCCGCTTCGACTCGACTGGGCAGTATGCCCGTACTGCAAGACGAAACAGTAGTATCTCCCGTCTGTATTGCCACGACGGGTAAACTGAACAGACAAGGCCGGTCCGCCCCGCCCTCGCGGGGCGGCCCCATATCGGAGGTAGATGATGGTCGAGATATCGGTGAAGCTTCCTGACGGCAACATGCTCAAGGTGCCGGAAGGCGCGACGGTCGTCGATGTCGCCGCGACCATCGGTCCCCGTCTTGCTCAGGCCGCGCTCGCCGGCGCGCTGAACGGCGTGCTTGTCGATCTGGATCGCGTTGTCGCGGACGGCGACGAGATCGCGATCATCACCGCCAAGAGTCCCGAAGCGCTTTCCATCGTCCGCCACTCCGCCGCGCACATCATGGCTGAGGCCGTGAAGGAGCTGTTCCCGACGGCGAAGTTCGGCATCGGGCCGTCGATCGAAGATGGCTTCTACTACGACTTCGAGGTTGAGCGCTCGTTCTCGCCCGATGACATCGTGGCGATCGAGGAGCGCATGCACCAGATCGTCGCCGAGGAGAAGTCCTTCGACCGCGGCGTGCTCGACAAGCTCGAGGCGTGGGACGCCTTTGACGGCCAGCCCTACAAGCGCGAGCTTATCGAGGACCTGCCCGAGGGCGAGATCATCTCGGTGTACACGCAAGGCGCGTTCACTGACCTCTGCCGCGGCCCGCATCTCCCCACCACAGGAGGGCTCAAGGCGTTCAAGCTCATGAAGGTCGCCGGTGCGTACTGGCGCGGGGACAGCACCCGCCCGATGCTCCAGCGGATCTACGGGACCGCCTGGCTCACGCAGAAGGACCTCGACGAGTACCTCACCCGTCTCGAGGAGGCCGAGAAGCGCGATCACCGCAAGCTCGGCAAGGAGCTCGACCTGTTCTCCTTCCACGAGGAGGCCGGCGCCGGACTGCCCATCTATCACCCCAAGGGCGCGCGTACGCTTCGGCTCCTTCAGGAGTGGCTGCGAGCCGAGCTCTACCGCCGTGACTACGTTGAGGCCATCACGCCGCACATCTACAAGGCTGACGTGTGGAAGATCTCCGGTCACTACGAGAACTACCGTGACAACATGTACTTCTTCCAGATCGATGAGGGTGACGGGAAGGTCAACGAGTACGGCATCAAGCCGATGAACTGCCCCGGTCACCTCATGATCTTCGGCAACGATCTCCGGAGCTACCGCGATCTCCCTATGCGGATCTTCGAGTTCGGCACCGTCTACCGGCACGAGATGTCCGGCGTGGTCCACGGGCTCATGCGCGCGCGCGGGTTCACGCAGGATGACGCCCACATCTTCTGCACCGCCGAGCAGGTTCACGACGAGGTCGTGCTCATGCTGGAGCTTGTCGAGTTCGTCATGCATGACGTCTTTGGCTTTGAATACTCCGCGGAGATATCCACGCGTCCCGAGCACTCGATCGGAGACCAGGAGTTCTGGGACGTGGCGACCAAGTCGCTCATGGGTGCGTGCGAGGCGCGAGGGCTCGCATACGAGATCAACGAAGGTGACGGCGCATTCTACGGGCCGAAGATCGACATCAAGCTCCGTGACGCGATCGGTCGCACGTGGCAGTGTTCAACGATCCAGGTCGACTACAACCTTCCACAGCGCTTCGGCCTCACGTACCGCACCGCCGACAACTCGGAGGCGCAGCCGTACATGCTGCACCGCACGATTCTCGGCAGCATGGAGCGCTTCTTCGGCATTCTCATTGAGCACTACGCGGGCGCGCTTCCCACATGGCTCGCACCCGTGCAGGCTGTCCTTATCCCAATTTCCGATCGACATCTCGAGTACGCTGACGAGACGTGTCGCGCCCTGAAGGCCGCCGGTGTCCGCGCGGAGGTGTACGCTGACAACGAGCCGATGCGCGTGAAGATTGCGAAGGCGCAGCAGCAGAAATCCCCCTATATGCTCATCGTCGGCGACAAAGAGGTCGAATCCGGTGAGGTAGGGGTGCGCGAGCGCACAGCTGGCGACATTGGCGCGATGACGGTTGACGTGTTCGCGAAGCGGGTGCTCTCGGAGCGACCGTGAGCATGACGCGATGTGGAGGTAGTCGGTGAGCTGGCTTGCGCCGGGAATCGTAGCGATTCTTAGCGGCAGTGTGATTCTGTCGGCGGTATTCCTCTACCTCTACGCTATCGAGCGTGAACGGTGGATGGGAATCTGGGGCGTCGCCTGGCTTGCCTACACCGTTCGTTTTGCGGTCGAACTCACCCAGGAGGTCACTGGCTCCCATGCGGTCGGGCTATCGATCGCGAACAGCCTCCTGGTCCTACTGACGGGAATCCTCCTCCTCGAGGGTTCGTACGTACTTGCCGGTAAGGCGATTCCGCTCTGGCATCGCTACGTTGGCGGTGTGGTTGCGGTAGGGACCATCGTGAGCGCCGTTCTCGGTCTTCCGGCAATCTATGCGCTCTCTGCTGTTTGGATCTTTCGCGGAGTCGCGAACATTGCCGCAGGTGCAGTGTGGTATCGCTACATTCAAGATGCTGGCCCCTGGAGCAAGATCACAGCGGTGACCTTCATCATCTGGGGGATCCATAACTTCGACTACCCCATCCTCAGAGGTGCGGCCTGGTTCGCGGCATTTGGCTTCATGCTTGGCGCGTTCCTGGAGTTCATCATTGCGTTCGGCGCGCTCATCGCACACTTCGAGCAAACGCGTCACCGGCTTGAGCGTAGCGAGATCAGCTTCAGGCTGTTCGCCGAGAACGCTCGCGATCTGATCTTCAGGACGCGAATCAAGCCCAGATTCACTATCGAGTACATCAGCCCTTCCATTGAGACGCTGATCGGCTATCCGCCAGCTCACTTCCTGGACAACCCCGAGTCGATGATCGACCTCGTGCATCCCGATGACCGTTCGATCGTTGCCGCTGGCATGGGTGGCGAGATCATTGAAGGCCCCTGGTTGTGCAGGTGGATTCATCGCGACGGACATGTCGTCTGGACCGAGCAGCAATTGATGGCGCTGAGAGATGAGAGCGGCTCGGTCAACCGGATCGACGGAATCGCTCGAGACGTCACTGATCGGGTGCTTGCGGAGCAGGCCGCCCGGCAAAGCGACAGCCGTTATCGGACGCTCTTCGAGCGAAGCGCTTCGATCATGCTGCTGATCGATCCGGACGATGGGGCGATTGCCGACGCGAACGATGCCGCCGCCAGGTACTACGGTTGGTCCCGGCAGCAGCTGCTTGGAATGCGGATCAGCGACATCAATACCCTCTCGGAAGATGAGGTTGCCGTCGAGATGACCGCTGCTCGCACCCAGCGCCGGAGCCATTTCATATTCCGGCACCGCAGGGCTGATGGCGATATCCGCGATGTAGAGGTCTACTCGGGTCCGGTTCCGTTCGAGGGTCGCGACTACCTCCACACGATCGTGCACGACATCAGCGATCGACGTGAGATGCTGCGCAGCCTTGCGGAAAGCGAGGAGCGCTATGCTGCGCTCTTCAGAGACAGTCTTTCCCCGATGTTGATCGTCGATCCGACTGACGCACACATCGTCGATGCGAATGAGGCCGCCGCAGCCCTCTACGGTTGGACGGCGCGAGAACTCACGGCTTTGACGATTGGCGACCTGAGCGTCGATTCTTATGAGACGGTCGTTCAGGAGATCGACTCGACGCTTGTGGCCGGTGGCCAACTCGCTGTCTACCACCACCGAAGCGCCGACGGGCGCATTCACGATGTCGAGGTCTACGCGACGCCCATCATCTCGGCAGGGAGGACGTTCCTCTACACCATCGTCCACGACATCACACAACGCTCACACGCGGAGCGTGAACTCGCGGTGTATCAACAGCATCTTGAGGATGTCGTCGCAGAACGTACCGAGGAATTGACGAGGGCGAACGCGGCCCTCGAACGGGCGTCCCAGGCGAAGGATGAGTATCTGGCCAACATGAGTCACGAGTTGCGCACGCCGCTCAATTCGGTGATCGGCTTCTCGTCGCTTCTCGCGCGTGGTCTGGCGGGTGACCTCAATGATGAGCAATCGAGGCAGGTTACGATGATTAACACCGCCGGCCAGCACCTGCTTGGAGTCGTTGACGGTATCCTCGACCTCGCCCGTATCGAGGCGGGCCGCATTGAGACCGAGTTGGAGCATACCGATATCTCGAATCTGTGCGCGAAGGTCGTTAAGGGCGCTGAGCCGCTTGCTGCAGAGCGTGGAATCGGCCTCAAGGTCGAGATTCCCGCTGGCATAACCGCCGTTACCGATCCGACGTTGCTCGAGCAGATCGTGTGGAATCTTGTGGGCAACGGAATCAAGTTCACCGATGACGGCGAGGTTCGACTCGTTCTGTCTGCATCGGACGAATCGCTCACCATCACCGTCTCGGATACCGGACGCGGGCTCCGCAATGAGGACAAGGAACGGGTCTTTGAGACGTTCGTTCGACTCGAGGGTGCCGACGGGATGAGAACTGAGGGCTCAGGGCTTGGTTTGCCCATCACCAAGCGGCTGGTGCACGTCCTCGGCGGAACGATCGAGCTCGAAAGCGAGTTCGGGCACGGATCATCTTTCAGCGTGACGATTCCGCGATAGACAGACCGAAGCCCCGTCGCTATACTGACACGGCTACACGAACAGCATAGTGAGAAGTGGGACCCCGACCCTCGGGGTGCGTGCGGTCCCCACCTTACGGCGCAGGAACGAAGCAGCCGTCTGGTCGAAAAGCAGGAGCGGCAGCCAACGGCGTCGCGCCGAGCATTTTGTCCCGACGGCATACGCCGCCGGGATTCTTGTTTTGTGTGACGATGCGACCACGTGGTCGCGGACAGCGGAGGTGGAACGCCTATCAGCACGACCGAGCCGAGGATCAACGAGCGCATTCGCGCGGCGCGGTGCCGTCTCATCGGCGCCGAAGGCGAGCAGCTCGGGATCTTCAACATGCCCGATGCAATGCGCGTCGCTGACGATCTGGCGCTTGACCTTGTGGAGATAGCGCCCACGGCCGACCCGCCCGTCTGCCGGATTATGGACTACAGCAAGTTCAAGTACGAGCAGGCCATGAAGGCGAAGAAGGCGCGGAAGCACCAGACGACGGTGCAGATCAAAGAGATCAAGTTCCGCCCCAAGATCGACAAGCATGACTACGAAACGAAGAAGCGCCACGTTATTCGCTTCCTCGAGAGTGGTGCCAAGGTCAAGGTGACGATCATGTTCCGCGGACGCGAGATGGTTCACGCAGAACGCGGGCTCGCAATCCTGGAGCGCCTGGCCGAAGACGTCAAAGATATGTGCATCGTTGAGAGTCAGCCAAAGCTTGAAGGACGCAACATGCTTATGCTGCTTGCGCCTGTGAAGAAGGAGCCCGTCAAGGGCGAGAAGCATGCGGGCGACGAGAAGCCGGCCGCCGAGACGGTTGAGATCGAGGCGGAAGAGGCGACTGTCGCCGAGGCCGTGACCGATGAAGTCGAGACCACGGACGCCGAGTAAAGACGTCCGGAGCACATGAAGGAGTCGTGAGCGATGCCAAAGATGCGGACACACAAGGGGACGGCCAAGCGGTTCCGTCTCACGGGGACCGGCAAGATCAAGCGCGCCAACGCGTTTAAGAGCCATATCCTCGAGAAGAAGAGCCCGAAGCGTAAGCGTGCTTTCAAGGCCGCCTCGCTCGTGCATGCGTCGGATGTAAAGACCATCAAGAAGAATCTGGGCATCGGTTAGTCCGACGCCGTTTGACGTGAGGAGAGATTCACCATGCCTAGAGTGAAGCGTGCTGTAAACGCGAAGAAGAAGCGCAATACGATACTTACCGCAGCGAAGGGTTACTACGGCGCAAAGAGCCGCAGCTACCGTGCCGCTAAAGAGCAGGTTCAGCACTCGCTGCAGTATGTCTACCGGGACCGCCGCAACAAGAAGCGTGAGATCCGTCGCCTCTGGATCGCCCGCATCAATGCAGCCGCACGCCTGAACGGGCTGTCGTACTCGGTGTTCATGAACGGTCTCAAGAAGGCCGAGATCGCGCTCGATCGCAAGGTTCTGTCTGATATGGCGATCAGCGATCCCGCCGCGTTCGCGAAGCTTGCCGAGGTCGCGAAGGCCAAGCAGAGCGCGTAGAGACTGACGCATAAGCTGCATCCAACGGGTCCCGCAGTGTGCGGGGCCCGTCATGCGTTCCTTCAGGTTCGGATTCTGTTTGGATGTCGGATAGGTCCCGGATAGGAACGTCTGTAAGGATAGGTTCCGCCGCTCGCACACGCGGGCGGGCAATCGTTTGCCGCTCTCCCCTCGGTGGCACATCTGAGAGGAGAGCACCATGAAACGACTGGTACTGCTGCTGGTAGGAGTTGCGCTCGTGGCCTGCATCGGATCTGCGGGTGCGTACTTCACCGGGCAGGCGGAAGTTCCGGACAACATCGTTAGGGCCGGTGCGGTTGCGGTGTCGTGCGAGCCGACGTCTGCGGCAATCACCATTGACACGATTGCGCCGGGCCTGGTCAGCGAGCGGTCGATGACCGTCGTGAACTCCGGCTCGCTACCGGCGAGCCTCGTTGTGACCGGCGTCAAGAAGGCGGGCATCACGGACTTCTACAATGCCTTGACCTGCCAGGTCGCGGCGGACGGCGCCGTGGTCTACAACGGCCCGATGAGCACCCTACTCACCGCTCCGTTCGAGTTAGCCCCGGGCGCACGTGCCAAGTTGACGTTCGGCATCGGGCTACCAGCTGCCGCCGGAAACGATCTGTCGGGGGACTACGTCAAGATGTCGTTCGTCATCGATGCGGAACAGGTGCACTGATGGCAGAGGGGGCCTCAGCGCCTGACCGTTTTCGCGGGGTCCGACGGTTCTCAGGCATCGTTGCCCTCGTAATCTGGGGAATCGTCATGCTCTTCTTTGGCGCGACGATCATTCGCGGTGGATCTATGGAGCCTTCCATCGCTCCCGGCGACATCGTTGTCTACAAGAGGTCGGTGACGGTCCTCGAAGCGGGCGACATCGTGTTGTTCGAGCATCCCGAGTGGCCGCACGGCGTCGTTCACCGCGTCAGGGAGGTGCTGCCGGACGGCAGGCTTGTGACGCGCGGCGATGCGAATCCGGTTGCGGATCGTGAGCCTGTCGATCGCAGGCAGGTTCGTGGTGTTGCGGCGTTCGTTTTACCCTCCGGTAAAGCGGCCCGAGCGGTCGCGGAGGCGGTACAGTGATGTGCTATACTCAGCCACCAATTGCACACGTTATGGCTATGACGGAGATGCGTTCGGCACAAGGGCTACCCGCCAGGGAGGGACTCCAGAGACTGGAAGAGTCCCGGGAAGCACGCAGAACGGTTCACTCTAGCAGCCGCAACCTGAACAGGCAGATGCCCGAGTAGGGGAGCCGGAGCCCACCGATACCGGGCAGTCGGATCAAACCGGCGGTAGGCCGAGCACAGGGTCTGCGACGAGCGGGCGCGCACCACGCGCCAACCAGGGTGGTACCGCGGGAGCCGCTCCCGTCCTTGGATCAAACCAAGGCGAGAACGGCTCCCTTTTTCGTTCTCTGAGACCGTGAGGAGAGCATGTATGGGTATCGTCGATGAGTTGCAGGCGCTTCAGTCAGAAGCGCTCAACGCTGTTGGCGCAGCGAACGACCTTGAGGCGCTTGAGGCCGTCCGAATCGAGTATCTCGGTAAGAAGGGTTCTCTAACGAGAGTTCTTCGTGGGTTGGGTTCGCTCTCCGCCGAGGAACGCCCTGCGGTCGGCAAGGTCTCGAACGAGGTGCGCGGGGCGCTTGAGGCTGGTCTTGAGGCACGCCGTGTCATGCTCGCGGATGCAGCACTCGCATCGCGACTGGTTGCCGAGGAGATCGACGTCACGCTCCCCGGAGTGCATCGCTATCCCGGAAAGCGGCATGTCATCAATCAGGTCGTCGACGAGATCGTCCAGGTCTTCCTGGGACTCGGCTATGAGATCGCAGAAGGGCCCGAGGTCGAACTCGACTACTACAACTTCACGGCACTCAACCATCCGCCCGAGCATCCCGCGCGAGCAGCAACAGATACCTTCTACGTGCGCGATCTTTCGGGCGAAAGCGCGGCCGTCGAGGGCGAGTCGGATGTTCTGCTGCGGACGCACACGAGTCCGGTGCAAGTGCACGTCATGGAGCGCGAGCAGCCGCCCATCTACGTTCTCGCGCCGGGCAAGGTCTACCGCCGTGACGTCGCCGACCCCAGTCACCTTCCACAGTTCACCCAGATAGAGGGTCTTGTCGTCGACGAGGGAATCACCTTCGGCGATCTTAAGGGCACGCTCGAGCACTTCGTTCGTGAGCTCTTCGGCCCGGATCGCCGGGTGCGCCTTCGTCCGCACTTCTTCCCGTTCACGGAGCCTTCGGCCGAGGTCGATATCTCGTGCGGCATGTGCGACGGCAAAGGCTGCCGTTCGTGTGGCGGAGAGGGTTGGCTCGAGGTTCTCGGTAGCGGCATGGTCGACCCGAACGTCTTCGGCTATGTCGGTATCGATCCTGAGCGTTACTCCGGCTTCGCATTCGGCATGGGCGCCGAGCGGATCGCCGCGCTCAAGTACGGTGTTCCCGATCTTCGCCTGTTCGTCGATGGTGATATGAGGTTCCTCCGCCAGTTCTAGCGGAGACGCGGAAGAGACGATGATGCGCCGCCGCGGCGGCGACTACGGAAGGACATAGACGCGATGCGTGTCTCGCTGAAGTGGCTCAAGGAGCTCGTTGACATCGACCTGAGCGTGGAAGCGCTCTGTGACCGACTCGACATGACGGGAACGAAGGTCGAGGCGGTGCGGGTTCTCGGGGAGGCGTTCGAGGGTGTGGTCGTCGGCCAGGTTCTCACGCGTGAGCAGCATCCGGATGCTGACAAGCTGTCGTACTGCTCCGTCGATGTCGGTGACGGTACGCCTCGTAAGATCGTATGCGGCGCGAGCAACTTCGCAGCAGGTGACAAGGTGCCGGTGGCGCTTGTGGGGGCGACGCTCCCGAACGGCATGACGATCAAGCGGGCCAAACTGCGCGGCCTCGAGTCCGAGGGGATGCTCTGCTCAGCAACCGAGCTGGGGGTTGGCAGCGATGCGTCGGGATTGCTGATACTTCCCGTCGATGCGCCTGTGGGTATGCCGTATGCGCAATATGCGGGCGTCGGCGACACGGTCATCCAGTTGGAGGTCACCCCGAATCGTCCGGACTGTCTTTCGATGACCGGCGTGGCGAGAGAAGTCGGCGCGGTGACGGGCAAGCAGGCTCGTGAGCCACGGTTCACCGTTTCGGAGGCGGGTGGATCTCGCGCCGACGAGCTCGTCTCGATAACTATCGAGGATGCTGCAATGTGTCCCCGCTATACCGCGCGCGTCATTCGCAACGTGAAGATCGGCCCATCACCGGACTGGCTTGCCGAGCGCGTGACCGCTGCGGGAGCCCGGCCGATCAACAATGTGGTCGACATCACCAACTATGTGATGTTCGAACTCGGTCAACCGCTTCATGCATTCGACCTCAGTACGATCGCCGTACAAGACGGTCGCGCGGCGATCATCGTTCGTCCGGCGCGTCCGGGCGAGCGCCTTCAGACGCTTGACGGTCAGGATCGCGTGCTGACCGAGGACACGCTCGTGATTGCCGATCCATCCGGCCCGGTCGCGCTTGCGGGCGTGATGGGCGGCGCTGCCACCGAGGTGGCGGACGGAACCACAGACATCCTGCTGGAGGCCGCAGTATTCGACCGTGCGTCGGTCAGCAAGACGAGTCGTCGCCTCGGACTCATCTCGGAAGCGTCATTGCGTTTCGAGCGCGGCGTCGACCCCGAGCTTGCCGCTCGCGCATCGGATCGTGCGGCAGCGCTCCTCGCCGAGTTCGCTGGCGGAGAAGTCGCCGCCGGAATCGTCGATGAGCGGCCCGAGAAGGCGCGCGCCATGCGGCTGACACTCCGGGTCGAGACTATGAACGCGTTTCTCGGCATAGCCCTGAAGCCGCAAGAAGTGATGGATATCCTCGGCGCGCTCGGTCTCTTCGCCGAGCCTGCTGAGGGCGGGCTGATCGTCACCGTGCCGACGTTTCGGCCAGATCTTGTGCGCGAAGTTGACCTCTACGAGGAGGTCGTGCGTGTTTGGGGGATGGAGAGGGTTCCTTCGACGCTGCCCGGTGGCCGCGAGCGTGTGGGCACGCTTACGCCGTTTCAGAAGCATCGCGACCGAATCGGCGCTGCACTTCGTTGTGCGGGTCTGAACGAGCACATCGGCCTTCAGTTCGCGGATCCCACGGATATGGTGCGCCTTGGTTGGTCGCTCGGTCCGGATGAAGTACCCGTCGACCTGCTCAATCCGATGTCCGAAGAGCAGGCGCAAATGCGGTGGACGCTGACCGCCGGGCTGTTGCGGACCGTGTCATACAACCAGCGCCGCGGCGTTGCTGACGTGCATCTCTACGAGCTCGGCAACGTCTTCTGGACCTCGCCGGGTCGAAAGCTTCCCAAGGAGCGCATGACGGTAGCCGGGGTGCTCGCCGGCGCATGGGACAAAGCCGCCTGGAACGTCGCCGCATCTCATCTCGGCTTCTTCGATGGCAAAGGAGTCATCGAGACGCTCATGGAGGAGATCGACGTCAGCCGCTGGAAGGTTCGTGCGGCAGAGCACCCGTGGTTGCAGCCGGGCAGAAGCGCCGACGTCATCGTCGCGGGAGACGTCGTCGGCTGGATCGGGGAGATCGCACCTGCGACGCTCGACGCGTACGAAGTGACGGGTCCGGTCACCATGTTCGAACTCAATGTGAAGATGCTGTCGAAGGCGATTGCCACGAAGATCCGCTACCAGGACCTGCCGCGATACCCTGCCGCAACGCTCGACATCGCCCTCATCGTTGATGCATCCGTCACCGAGGAACGCGTGCGCGAAGCGATCACCAAGGCGGGCGGGACGCTTCTCGAGTCGGTCCGACTGTTCGATGTCTACCAAGACTCAGCAGGCGCGGCAGAAAGGCGGCTTCCTTCAGGCAAGAAGAGCCTGGCGTTCTCGCTGACGTATCGTGCAGCGGACAGAACGCTCACTGATGAAGAGGTCAAACCAGTTCATGAGCGGCTTGTTCGAAAGGTATGCACAGCCGTCGATGCATCGATGCGTTCTTAACCATAATCGTGCATGCATGCGGCCGCAAGTTTCCACAATTGTGGATTCTCACGGTTGAGACTTGCAGTAAATTTGCATAAGTGTTGACCAGTATGCGCATTTATCCTATAATCGTGCGACAGCCAGACATCGAACGGGAGCGTCCTGTGCCGAACGTCGCCATTGTAGGAGCTGCCGGATACGCAGGCGTCGAACTGACGCGGCTTGTTCTCGGCCACCCAACCCTTGAGCTTACGGTCGTTACCTCCGCTCAGGATGCAGGCAAGCGCGTCTCCGACCTCTATCCCGCCCTCGCCGGCTGTGAGCTGACCTACACGACGCCCGATGTTGGGGCGATCGTTGGCGCCGCGGAGATTGCATTTCTCGCTGTGCCGCATACTGCTGCGATGGCCATCGCGCCCGCTCTCCTGGACGCGGGGCTCACGGTTATCGACGCATCTGCCGACTTCCGCCTTCGGGACGCCGAGCTCTATGCGGCGTGGTACGGCGTGCAGCATAGCGCAGCGGGTCTTATCGATGATGCTGTGTACGGACTGCCCGAGCTGTGGCGCTCGCACCTACAGGGCGCACGTCTCGTCGCGTGTCCCGGGTGCTATCCGACGGCAACGCTCCTGGCTGCGGCTCCTGCCGTGGAGGCCGGGATTGTGACTTCGGATCGAGTTATCGTTGATGCGAAGTCGGGCGTTTCGGGCGCCGGCCGATCGGTGAGCGCCGGTACCCACTTCGTCGCGGTCAATGAGTCCGTGACGGCCTACAAGGTCGCTGCTCACCGCCATACACCCGAGATCGCGCAGGGCCTGAGCATCCTCGGTCTCGCACATCCGCGTGTCACGTTTGCTCCGCACCTCGTTCCCATGACGCGAGGACTCCTCTCCACCGTCTATCTCGAGGTACAAGCGGGAACAGACAGCACGGAGGTCCTCGCTCTCTACCGCGCACGCTATGCTGGTGAGCCGTTTGTGACGGTTCATGATCTCGGGCGGATGCCGTCGACTGCCGAAGTGCGGGGCAGCAACCGGGCGCACATCGGGCTGGTTGTCGATGAGGCCGCAGGGACGCTGGTGGTGACGTGTGCGATCGACAATCTCGTGAAGGGCACGTCAGGGCAGGCGCTCCAATGTGCGAACATCGTGCTTGGACTTGCGGAGACCTCGGGTCTCATGACGCCGGCACCGATACTGTGAGGTGGAAGCGCGCATGAGCGAGAACCTCTACGCATACGCGGACGGCGGTGTGACTGCCCCCGCTGGTTTCATGGCAGCGGGAGTGAGTGCAGGCATCAAGAAGTCCGGTCGTAGAGACGTCGCACTCATCGTATCCGGGGACGCCTGCGCGTCTGCGGCCGTGTTCACCATGAGCAGCATGGCCGCTCCGCCGGTCGTCGTCTCCCGCGAGCACATCTCAGACGGGCGCCTCAGGGCGATCGTAGTGAACGCGGGGAATGCGAACGCCTGCACTGGCGAGCGCGGTATGGCCGACGCGCGGGCGATGGCTGTGGCGACCGCCGGGCTCATAGGGTGCGAAGCGACTGACGTGCTCGTAGCCTCAACGGGTGTCATCGGCGTACCAATGCCGATGTCCCTTGTCCTCGCAGGTATCGAGAAGGCGGCGGGCGAGCTCGACTATCTCGCGGGAGAAGACGCCGCTGAGGCGATCATGACGACCGACACGTTCATGAAGACGACCGGTGCGGCGCTCGAGATCGACGGCGTGAAGTACACGGTGGGTGGGATGGCCAAAGGCAGCGGCATGATCCAGCCGAACATGGCGACGATGCTCGCCTTCATAACGACAGACGCGCCGCTCTCAAGCGCTGCGTGCGATGCCGCGCTCCGCACTGCGGTCGCTCGGACGTTCAACCGCATCACGGTCGACTCGGATACCTCCACCAACGACATGTGCACGCTCATGGCGAGCGGCGTAGCGGGGGGCGAACTCATCGAGGCCGGTGACGCCCGTTACGCGCCTGTAGCCGCCGCAATCGAGCATGTCTGTGGCGAACTTGCGCGGATGGTAGTGCGTGACGGCGAAGGCGCTACGAAGCTCATCACGGTCACTGTCACGGGCGCTACAAGCGAGCCGGACGCCGAGGCCGCCGCGTTCGCAATCGCAAACTCACCACTCGTGAAGACCGCGATCTTCGGTGCGGACGCGAACTGGGGCCGTGTCGCCATGGCGATCGGCAAGTCATCTGCGACTGTTGATCCGGCGCGCGTTCGCATCCACTTCGCCGGCATCCTGACGTGTGATGGTGGCACTGCTGTTCCCTTCAGCGAGGAGGCGGCTGCGGTAGCGCTTGCCGCCGATAATGTCGAGATCGCGGTCGACCTCGGTCTCGGCGACGGCGAGGCGACCGTGTGGACCTGTGACCTGTCGTACGAGTACGTGAAGATCAACGGGGAGTATCGCTCATGAGAAGTTCGACGCTGCACGCGCTGCTCGCCAAAGCCACCACGCTTACCGAAGCACTCCCGTGGATCAAGCGGACCTGGGGGCGCGTTGTCGTCATCAAGTACGGCGGCTCGGCTATGACGGATCCCGCGCTCCGCGCGAGCGTCGCCGAGGACATCGTGCTCATGAAGCTCGTGGGCGTGAATCCGGTCGTCGTGCACGGTGGCGGTCCCGATATCACGAAGTATATGGAGCGGCTCGGCATGCCGATCGAGTTCTGGCAGGGTCTGCGGGTGACCGATGATGCGGCCATGGAAGTCGTGAAGATGGTCCTCGTCGGCAAGAACAACAAAGAGCTCGTCTCCGAGATCAACACGCACGGGCGCCTCGCAGTCGGCCTCGCAGGTGACGACGCGAATCTCATTCGCGCGAAGCAGCTCGATCCACGTCTCGGCAGAGTCGGCGAGGTCACCGGCATCGATACGACGGTCGTGGTGAACCTGATCGAGGACGGCTTCATCCCCGTCATTGCCTCCGTTGGCTCGGGTATCGACGGCGGGTCGTACAACATCAACGCCGACCTCGTTGCGGGCGAGCTCGCGCTTGCTCTGAACGCCGAGAAGGTCATCTTCCTCACGGATGTCGACGGCCTCTATGCCGATTTCGAGGACAAGGACTCACTCATCAGCGCACTCTCGCTCGAGGCTGCGGAAGCGATGATCGCGAACGACCAGCTCGCAAGCGGCATGATCCCGAAGGTCAGCGCCTGCACTCGTGCGCTCAGGGGCGGTGTTGAGCGTGCTCATATTCTGAACGGGGTTATCGCCCACTCGCTCCTTCTTGAGGTGTTCACGGATGCGGGAGTCGGGACGATGATCACGCATGAGGGCAGCCTCGGCCTCGCGGACGACGCGACGTACGTCGCCTACGAGGGCGAGGTGACGCTCTAGATGGGGGAGACCTTCGCGCGGACCACAGCTCTCGACGCCGCATTCCACATGCACACGTACGCTCGCAAACCCGTGATGTTCGTGCGGGGGAGCGGAATGCGCCTCTACGATGACGATGGTCGCGAGTACCTCGATTTCACAAGTGGCATCGGCGTTGTGAACCTCGGCCACGCGCACCCTGCTGTGGCCGCAGCCGTGTCGGCTCAGATGGAGCGCCTCGTACATGTGAGCAACCTGTTCTACGTCGAGCACCGCGACGAGCTTGCCGAGCGGCTGGTCGGGCTCTTCGGCGGCGACGCGCGGGTCTTCTTCTCGAACTCCGGCGCCGAGGCAAACGAAGGCGCGATCAAGCTCGCACGCCGGTGGGGCAAGGCCCGCCATGGCGAGACCTGCACCAAAATCGTCACCGCCGAGCGGTCGTTTCACGGCCGCACGCTCGCGACGCTCGCCGCGACCGGTCAGCCAAGCAAGCAGGAGGCGTTCGAGCCGCTCCCGGCGGGCTTCGTGCATGTCCCGCTGAACGACCTCGCCGCGCTCGCCGAAGCGCTGACCGACGATGTGTGCGCCGTGCTGCTCGAGCCCATCCAGGGCGAGGGAGGCGTCTTCCCGTGCACCCATGAGTACCTGACCGGCGCACGGCGCCTGTGCGATGAGCGCGGCATACTGCTCATGTTCGATGAGGTACAGACGGGCTTCTTCCGTACGGGGGCGGCGTTTGCGTGGCAGGGTTACGGCGTTCGTCCCGACGTGATGACGCTCGCGAAGGGTATGGCGAACGGCATGCCCATCGGGGCTGTCCTCGCTCAGTGCGACGTCGCAGACGCATTCCAGCCGGGCGATCATGGCTCGACGTTCGGCGGCGGGCCGGTCGTGTGCGCGGCAGCCCTGGCGACGATCGATGCGCTTGAAGAGGGTCGTCTCGGCGAGAATGCCGGGCGCGTCGGTGCGTACCTTCGCGAGGGCCTCGAGGGCCTTGCCGCTGCAACCGGAGCTATCACCGAGGTGCGTGGTTGCGGGCTGATGGTCGGCATCACCCTTAATCGTCCGGTTGCCGTGGCGGCCGCGGCCTCTGCACTTGAGAGCGGAGTCGTTATGCTCAGCGTTGGCGACTCGATTCTTCGTTTCCTGCCTCCGCTTGTATGCAGCACCGCGGAAGTTGATACACTCCTAGGCATACTATCCGCAGCGATTGGGGATTCCTGATGCAGAACCTGCAAGGTCGCGATTTGCTCACTCTCGGTGAACTCACCCCCGGGGAACTCAAGGACGTACTCGACCGCGCTGTCGCCCAGAAGCAGGCGCGTAAGATGTCGCAGAAGCCCCCCGTACAGTCCGGCAAAGCTGCAGCACTTATCTTCATGAAGCCGTCGCTGCGCACTCGCGTGTCATTCGAGATCGCGTGCGTCGATCTCGGAATGCATCCGGTCGTTCTTGGGCCGAACGACGCCTTCTCGCGCGAAGAGACCGTTCACGACACGATCAAGGTGCTGGAGCGCTATGTGGATGTCATCGTGCTCCGCACGTTCGCGCAATCGCACGTTGAGGAAGTAGCGCTGCACGCGTCTGTCCCCGTGGTCAACGCTCTGACCGATGACTACCACCCGTGTCAGGTGCTTGCCGACTTGCTCACGATTCGTGAGCACAAGGGCGACCCGGCCGGCCTCACGATGACGTACATCGGCGACGGCAACAACATGGCGAACACGTATCTCATCGGCGGGGCGCTCTCAGGCATGAACGTCACGATCGCCACCCCGGCCGGCTTCGAGACGCGCCCGGAGATCGTCACCTATGCAAAGGAACTCGCGGCTCACTACGGAACCGGAGCGAAGCTGGAAGTCACAACGGACCATCGCGCGGCAGTCGCCGGCGCGGATATCGTCGTGACCGACACCTGGGCGTCGATGGGCCAGGAAGCCGAGCATGCCGCGCGCGTGGCGGCATTCGCGGGGTATTCGGTGGATGCTGCGCTCATGGCGCTTGCGGATCCCGCGGCAATCTTCATGCACTGCCTTCCCGCTCACCGCGGCGAGGAAGTCACGAACGAGGTTATCGATTCGGCACAGTCAGTTGTTTTTGATGAGGCCGAGAACCGGCTGCACGCGCAGCGGGCATGGCTCTCGCTCGTTCTCTAAGACCTGTCCATCGAGTGGCTGGAAGACAACTATGAGGAAGCGACGCGAACGACAGGATGCGATCCGAAAGATCGTCCGGCGAGAGCGGGTGCGCACACAGCGCGACCTGGTCGACCGCCTCAAACAGCATGGCTTTGATTGCACGCAGGCCACGGTCTCGCGTGACATCGCCGACATGGGTCTCCGGAAGCTGTCCGAGGGCGTGTACGTGCTTGCAGAGGACCTACATCTGCAACGTATGATCTCCGAGCTCGTCACGAGCGTCGTGCGCGCGAACAATCTCGTGCTCGTGAAGTGCAGCACCGGGGCTGGTGCCGGAGTCGGCGCCGCGCTCGACGGTGCGGAACTCGACGAAGTCCTCGGCTCGATCGCCGGTGACGACACCATCCTCATCATCTGCAGGACCGACCCCGACGCGGAGTCTGTCCTCGAGAGCATCAACAAGTTCCGCGGTCGCGACTGACCGCGTCCCGAGCAGAGAGGCGTACCTGTGGCCAGAGAGAAAGTCGTACTCGCATACTCCGGCGGTCTGGACACGTCCGTCGCCATCCGGTGGCTGATGGACGAGAAGAACGTCGACGTCATCGCCCTCGCGGTCGATGTCGGCCAGGAACGTCAGGACCTTGAGGTCGTCCGCCAGAAGGCACTTACCATCGGCGCGGTCGAGTCGATCGTCGAGGACGTTCGCGAGGAGTACGTCGAGGAGTTCATCGCCAAAGCGCTCAAGACGAATGCGCTCTACGAGAACAAGTACCCGCTCGTGAGTGCGATGTCCCGCCCCATCATCGTCAAGCACCTTGTGGAAGCCGCGCACAAGCATCAGGCGCGCTATATCGCGCACGGCTGCACCGGTAAGGGTAACGACCAGGTGCGCTTCGAGGTCGGTATCGCCGCACTCGATCCCGATCTTGAAGTGCTCGCCCCCGTTCGCGAATGGGACCTGAAGACGCGCGAGCAGGAGATGGACTACGCCACCGAGCGCGGTATCCCGGTCCCGACGACGAAGAAGAGCCCGTACTCGATCGACGACAACCTCTGGGGCCGGGCCATTGAGTGCGGCATCCTTGAAGACCCGTGGGTCGAGCCGCCAGCGGACATCTATACGCTCACGGCGGATTCCGGCGTGAACCACTGCGATGAGCCTGAGTATGCCGAGATCAGCTTCGAGCAAGGCCTACCCACGGCCCTCAATGGTCAAGCCATGAGCTTCCACGAGGTCATCAACGAGATGAACGCGCTTGCAGGCAAGCACGGCTTTGGGCGCATCGATATGATCGAGAACCGCCTCATCGGCGTGAAATCGCGTGAGATCTACGAGGTGCCGGGTGCGCTCACCCTTATCACCGCACATAAGGCGCTCGAGGACCTCTGCCTGGAGCGCGACCTCCTCCACTACAAGCTGCACGTCGAGCAGAAGTGGTCGGAGCTCGTCTACAACGGCATGTGGTTCTCGCCGCTCAAAGAGGCTCTCGACGGCTTTATCGAGACGACCCAGCAACTCGTGACCGGCGATGTGCGCTTGCGCTTCTTCAAGGGCTCGTGCGTGACGGTCGGTCGTCGTTCGCCGTACTCGCTGTATGACTACAACCTTGCCACGTATGACGAGGCTGACAGCTTCGATCACAAGGCCGCAAAGGGCTTCATCGATCTCCACGGTCTACCCACGAAGGTCTGGGCACGCCAGCGCCGCAAGGTCGGCAAAGAGGGCGAGGTCTAGGCAATGGCAGTCTTCGGTCTCCCCGGTGGTGCCGAGTGGTTACTTATCGCAGGAGCTGTTGTGCTCCTGTTCGTTCCCGGCATGCTCGCTTTCTGGTTCGGCTACCTGACGGGCAAGAACGCCGGCACGTGCCAGGCGACCGAGCAGGGTGCCGGCGTGCAACCGGTCGAGGCACCCGATCCCTCACAGGAGGACGCGGATGTCTGACGCAAAGACCCCCTGGGGCGGTCGTTTCACCGGTACGCCGGGCGAGTTCCAGCAGCGTTTCGGGGCGTCGCTCGGTGTAGACGCGCGCCTGTACGCCGAGGACATAGCCGGCTCCATCGCCCATGCGCGCATGCTCGCCGCCCGCAGCATCATCTCGACCGATGATGCGGTAGCGATCGAAGGCGGCCTTCTCGGCATACTCCGAGACATCGAGGCGGGCACTTTCGCTTTCGATCTTGCCGACGAGGACATCCACATGGCGGTCGAAGGTGAGCTTACACGCCGCATCGGGGAGCCCGGTAAGCGGCTCCACACCGGGCGGTCGCGCAACGACCAGGTTGCCACTGATACGAGGCTGCACGCGAAGCGTGAGGCGCTGCGACTCTTCGGCGCGAACGCCGCAGTGCGCGCCACGATCCATCGTTTGGCCGAGGACAACATTGAAGTCATCGTGCCGGGCTATACACACCTCCAGAAGGCCCAGCCGGTACTGCTCAGCCATCATCTGCTCGCGTACTCCTGGATGCTTGCTCGCGACGCGAAGCGCCTGCGCAACGCGTACAAGGAAGCCGATGCACTGCCGCTCGGCAGTGCCGCGCTCGCGGGCACCACATTCGATATCGATCGGGGTATGGTCGCTCACGAACTTGGCTTCTCATCGGTCATCGAGAACTCGCTCGATGCGGTTTCGGACCGGGACTTCCTCGTCGACCTGACCTATGCATGCACCCTCGGCATGGTGCACCTGTCGCGGTTGGCCGAAGAGCTTATCTTGTGGTCGACCGAGGAGTTCGGCTTCATCACCCTCGATGACGCGTGGTCGACCGGATCAAGCATCATGCCGCAGAAGAAGAACCCCGATTTTGCCGAGCTTGTGCGAGGCAAGACCGGACGCGTCGTCGGTGACCTGACCGCGCTGCTTGTGACACTCAAGGGTCTCCCTCTCGCGTACAACAAAGACATGCAGGAGGATAAGGAGCCGGCGTTCGATGCTATCGATACGTACGCGGACTCACTGCGTGCTGTTGAGGGGATGCTTGCGACGTTGCGCGTCAATGCGGAGCGGATGGCCGAGGGAGCACGCGGTGGCTTCATGGCCGCGACCGATCTGGCCGACTACCTTGCAGCGCATGGTGTACCGTTTCGCGAGGCGCATGAGATCGTCGGTAAGCTCGTTCTTTCATGCGAGCGTGAAGGCCGCGTCCTTCAGGACTTCACGCACGCCGAGCTGCAGGCCGCGTCACCGGTCTTCGGCGACGACGCATTGGCGACGGTCGCCATCGATGCCGTTGTTGCGCGTCGCACGAGCGAGGGCGGGACGGCCCCGGGGCGCGTACGTGAGCAGCTGGCGCTTGCGACCGCCGCACTGGCCCGCGATGAGCGTTGGCTCGCGGAGCGTACAGGGAGTAGCGCCGTGCGACGCGGGGGCCGTCGCGAAGGTGAGGTCTTAAGGTAGAACCACACCGCAACCGCGGGGGGCGGCCGGGTGGTCTTGATGGAAGGGTGAGTCAATGAAACTTGGAGATATCTATCGGACTGCGGTTGCGAAGGGCGTGCGCGAAGACGTTCGAAGCGATGCAGAGATACAGCATATGTTGGCTGAGGCCAAGCATACGTACGAGAAGCTTGATGCTGAGGAGCAGCCGTACTTCGACAAAGAGCGCCTGACGAATCCGTACTCGGATACGCGGATCTGCCTTGGCGACCCCGACCTTGAGGTGCGGGGACTCATCACCGGTATCGACATGGAGGTCGGGGAGGTCTTGCTCGCCGATCGCCTGCGTGAGAAAGGCGCACCGATCGACCTCATCCTGGCGCATCATCCCGAGGGTCCGGGCTATGCAAACCTCCACGAGGTCATGTACATGCAGGCCGACCTTTGGGCCGCTCAGGGCGTCGGAATCGCCGCGGCTGATGCGCTCATAGCGCCTCGTGCCGAGGAGATACGGCGCCACATCATGCCGGTGAACCACTACCGCGCCATCGACGCCGCCCGCGAGTTGGGATTCGCTTCGATGTCGTGTCACACGCCGGCCGACAACAGCGTGAACGCCTTCGTGCTACGTCACCTCGAATCTGAGGCGCCGCGAACTCTCGACGATCTCGTCAAGTCGCTACGCCATATTCCCGAGTATGCCGATGGCGCCCGGAAGGGCTATGGTCCGATTATCGTGCAGGGCTCAGGTAGTGGCCGGTGCGGGAGGATCGTCTTGGATATGACTGGCGGAACCGAGGGGCCAAAGGAGGCACTCGACCGTCTTTCGGCTGCAGGAGTCGGCACGCTCGTCGGCATGCATTACTCGGAGGAGCACCGGAAGCACGCCGAGAAGCTCAAGCTCAACCTCGTGATCGCTGGTCACATCTCGTCAGACACCCTCGGAATGAACCTGGTCCTTGATGAGATCGAGCCACAGGGCGTGGAGATACGCTGCGTTTCAGGAATGGTGCGCGTCCGACGCGACGCATAGAGGTCGTGCATCAACATATAGGAAAGGCCCGGGTGTTTCCGCTCGGGCCTTTCTTGCTATCACGGTGTCGTTGTCGGGTTCGGTGTCCCTGTGGGATCCGGTGGCGGTGGTGGCGGAGGGGGCGGAGCGTTCGGGTCCTTACCTTTTGAGATCACAATAGTGACGACTGCGCCCGGTGCGGCCTTCGCACCGGCGGCGGGACTCTGACTGATGACTCGACCCTTTGCGACGGTCGAACTGTAGGCGTAGGTGACGGTTACCTCGTAGAGCGCCGTCTTGAGTGTGCTGGTAGCAGTGCCCTCAAGCATGTCTGCTACTGTCGGCACCTTCGTGTTCGGCACGGCCCAGATCTTCTTCCAGGTGTATTTCGGAGAAGGTGCGGACTTGAAGCTCCGGACCGGCAGGCCCTTGAGCGCCCCGCTCATGAAGTTGCGCCACATTGGGGCCGAGAAGGTTCCACCGAATACCCGGCGACCATGGACGTTCCGCATAGGCCGCTCGGGCGTATAGCCCATCCAAACGGCGCAGACGAGTTCAGGTGTGTAGCCGACAAACCATGCGTCGCGGTAGTCCTGGGTGGTGCCGGTCTTTCCTGCCGCCGGGCGCCCAATGCGGGCGCTCGTGCCCGTACCCCTCGCGATGACCGTCTGCAGCATTGTGGTCGCCGCATACGCGACCTGGGGACTGATCACCTGCGCGCCATCCGTCTTGGCTGTGAAGATCGTCTTGCCGCCAGCGTCAACGACCTTCGCGACCGCGATGGGTGGGTAGTGCTTTCCGTTTGCTGCGAGCGTACCGTATGCGGATGCCATTTCAAGCGGCGTGACTTCCTGGGCACCAAGCGTAATCGACAAGAAGGGTTTGAGCGGCGTCTTGATGCCCATCCGCTTGGCGGTCTTCACGATTGCCTCAGCACCAAGCTCCTTCGCGAGGCGAGCGTACGCTGTGTTGACAGAACCCGTCGTCGCTTGGAGCAAGGTGATGTAACCCTTACCGCCACCCTCTGCATTACCCACAATCCACGGTGAGCCGCCGGTGGGGATGACAGCCGGCGACGATGCATCGAGCATACGGCGCGGCGGCATACCGGACTCGAGGGCGGTTACGAGCGTGAACATCTTGAACGAGGATCCCGGCTGCCGCCTGGCTTGCGTCGCGAAGTTGAACTTGTTGACCTTCCAGTCGCGGCCACCAACCAGTGCCTTGATATGGCCGGTGTTGGGATCGATCGCTACCAATGCCGCGTCGGGGTCGCTCTTCAGATTGAGTACGCCGGACACGGACTTCTCGGCAATCGTCTGCAGTCGTGTGTCGAGGGTGGTGTACACCTTGAGGCCGCCCTTGAAGACAAGGGAAGTGCCGTACTGGTCCTGCAATACCTTCTTTACGTGTGCGATGAAGTAGGGAGCCGAATACACACCCGTCTCGTTCATGTTCGGCGCACGCTGTAGCTTCACGTCCTCGACCTTTGCCGCTTCATACTCGGCGGCAGTGATATGGCCGTTCTCGCTCATCTTCTGCAGAACCCATTGCCGACGTCCGACAGCACCCTCGAGGTTCTCGTACGGCGACAGCTTTCCCGGCCGCTGCGGCAGGCCGGCCAACAGCGCCGCCTCGGCGATCGAGAGGTCATTTGCGTGCTTGTTGAAGTACGTGAGCGCAGCGGATTCGGCGCCATACGCACCTTCACCGAAGTAGACGGTGTTGAGGTACAGGGAGAGGATTTGGTCCTTTGACATCGTCTTTTCGAGTTCGAATGCGAGATACGCCTCACGCACCTTGCGCTTGTAAGAAATCTCGAGTCGCTCATCGGAGAGAACGGTGTTTCGAACGATCTGCTGTGTGATCGTCGAAGCTCCCTCCTCGACCCCACCCGCAGACATGTTCGCAATGGCAGCGCGGACGATGCCGATGGCATCGAACCCATTGTGCTGATAGAACCGCTCGTCTTCGACCGACACAACCGCATGTTGGAGATAGCCGGAAATCTCAGTGAGTGGCACGACTTGTCGGTTCTCGAGGAAGAGGTTCGCCAGTAGCTTGCCGTCAGCCGAATAGATCTTCGTTGTCTGTGCGACGGAGAACGCTGCGGGATCCTTGATGCTTGGGAGGTTGGTCAACCATTGCGAGACAAGCCCGAACGCCGCCACCGCTCCGACTCCCGTCAGGAGCACCGAAAGCGCGACAAGACCCGCGAACCCGCCGAGGATGATGCGCATCGGGGTGTTTCGCTGACCGTGACGCCGAATACGTGTGCGTCGGGACAAGACTGCTCCTCTCATTCAACGGTCTATTGTGCCTCAGAACGGGTCATTCACGCCAGGAAGCGTTGGTTGCGGTTGTGCAACGCTTCCAGTCATAACGACACGTTTTCGAGGATTGGGGCTGGCGCCTCTGGCCCGCTCCCCGCGTCTATGAGATCTCGCCCGGTGTATACTCTTGCGGCACATGACCGCCACCGTTTCGCCTCGAGAGGTCCGTATGACGCCCGTGTCGTCCGCCATTCGCCGTCCCGAGCTGCTCGCCCCGGCGGGTGGGCCAGACGCGTTTGTCGCCGCTGTCAATAACGGCGCTGATGCGATCTATCTCGGTCTGAGCGATCTCAACGCGCGCCGGGGTGCCGCGAACTTCGATCTCGAGAGCCTTGCGCGGTCGTGTCGTTTTGCGCACCTTCGAGGTGTGCGCGTCTACCTCACCGCCAATGTCCTCATTATGCCCGAGGAGATGTCCTGGGCACTTCAGATGGTCGACGCCGCGTGGGCCGCGGGCGTTGATGCAGTCATCGTTCAGGACCTCGGGCTGTTGAGAGTCCTGCAGGATGTGTTGCCCGACGTACGGGTTCACGCGTCGACGCAGATCAACGCGCACGATTGCGCGACCATCAAGGCGCTCGCTGACCTGGGTGTCTCTCGTGTCACCCTTGCTCGAGAGGTTGCTCTCGAGGAGATTCAGGGGTTTGTCGTCGGCGCTCCGATCGAGGTCGAGGCATTCGTTCACGGTGCAATCTGTGTCTCGTATTCGGGTCAGTGCCTTATGTCGTCCACAATCGGGGGTCGCTCGGCCAACAGAGGTCTGTGCGCTCAACCATGCAGGCTTCAGTACTCGCTGGTCGATGAAGCCGGCGAGCCGGCCACGACTTCCGGTCGGCACCTGCTCTCACCGAAGGATTCCGCTGCCGTCGCACATCTCGGCACGCTCGTTCGTTCGGGTGTCTCGGCACTTAAGATCGAGGGGCGGATGAAGGCGCCCGAGTATGTCGCGGTCGTGGTCGGCGTATACCGCGCTGCGCTGGACAGGGCGGTTGAGGATCCCGAGGGGTTCGGCGTGACTCCTGCTGAATGGTCTCTGCTTGAGGAGGCGTTCAACCGGGGCTTCACTGATGCGTATCTGCTCGGGACAAGCGGTAATGAGTTGATGAGTTACATGCGGCCCAACAACCGTGGAGTGCCGCTGGGACGTGTTGCAGCGACCGGGCCCGGGTGGGCCGAGGTTACCCTCGATCGCGCTCTGGAGTCCGAGGATGTCATCGAATTCTGGACGTCGCGCGGCCGTTCGGCTCAGCGTGCCGGCGAGATGGACGCTGGCAGTGGACCCTCGACGTCCGCGCCTTCGGGTGCACGCGTCCGTCTCACGATGGAATCGACGGTTTCTGAGGGCGATCGCGTCTTCCGTGTTGTGAATGCCGCACTCCTCGACGCAGCGCGCCGCACATTTCTCGGTGGCGCGGCGACCGATCACCGTGCGACCCCGGTCGTGCTTTCAGTGCGCCTTCAAGTCGGCCTGCCGCTTCACGTGGAGGCAACCGCAGGTGGTGTCGTGGCGACAGCCGAAGGGCCAGTCGTTGAGCCTGCTCGTACAAAGACCGTGACGCTGGATGAGGTCATCGAGCACGTTGGGCGTGTCGGTGGTTCCGGCTACTCTGTTGAGCGCTGGGACGTCGACCTCGAGCATGGCGTCGGGGTCAGCTTCTCCGCATTGCACCGTGCGCGACGTGATGCTCTCGATGCGCTCGATGTTGCTCGCCTCGCTCAGTGGTCGCGACGGGAGCGAGTCGATCCGGTGTTGCCAGCGGTGACGCGCAGCCTCAAGCGGGCGTCGTCGGTCGATATCGTCGTCTCTGCGGGCGATCTTGACGTTGCCTCCGCCTGTCTCGCCGCGGGAGCATCTCGTGTACTACTGCGGGTGACCGCTGCTGACGATGCGATCGACCTTCCGGCTGGCATCGAGCCGCTGCTTCCACGCATTGCGCACGACGCGGAGAGCGAACGGCTGGCTCGCTGGCTTAGACCGGGCTCTTGCCCGGTCGTCGGGACGCTCGGCGAGCTTGCCGCAACAACCGCTACTGGATTGAAGGCCGAGGCGGACTGGCCCCTGAATGTCATGAATCCGTGGTCTGCGTCAGCTCTAGCTGACCTGGGTGCATCGTTCGTGTGGGCGTCTCCTGAGCTTACCGGGAGCCGCCTGCGGAGCGTTGTTGAAGGCTCACCGGTTCCTGTCGGTACGCTGACGTACGGTCGCCTTGAGCTGATGGTCACCGAGCACTGCGTTCTGCAGGCGGCGGGGGAGTGTTCACAACACTGCGTGACATGTTCGCGACGCGCAGGCAGGTGGACGCTGATCGACCAAAAGGAGTACGGCTTTCCTGTGGTGACTGACGCGACCGGGCGCTCGCACGTCTACAACAGCGTCAAACTCGATCTTTCTCGCGCCCTTGATGAGGTCGTCGCCACGGGTATCGCGGCAGTTCGTCTTGAGATGACCCTGGAGTCACCCGATGAAGCCGCCAGGATCACGGCGGGCTTCGCGAGTGCACTGGCGTCTCTGCAGGCAGGCGGAGTACCGCCCGAAACGGCGTTTGTCACACCTGCTACGAGTGGCCACTTCTTCAGGGGTGTTCGCTAGGCTGCTAGTCGTCGGTTACGAGCGCTACTTGACGACGATCGTCTGAGTCACGCTTGCCGCCTGATTCTTGTCGTCGGTGACCCAGAGCGTCACGGTGTATGTCCCGGCGACCTTGTACGTGTGCGTCAGGATCTTGCCGCTGGCGATAGGCGTTCCGTCGCCAAGCTCCCAGGCGTACTTCGCGATGGTCCCGTCATCCTTGGACGTCGATGCATCCAGCGTCACCTTCTCGTTAGGCTTTGGTGCCACCGGCGAGAACACGAACGCAGCAACGGGCGCCTGGTTGGCCGCCGCGCCCTTCGACACGATGATGGTGACGACGGTCTGCGTCGTGCCGACTGAGCCGGCTACCGGGCTCTGGGCGGCCACTATGCCCGGCGTTACGCCCGCGTAGTCCTTCTCCTCGATCTTAAAGAGCAGAAGCAGCTTCTTGAGCAGCGCCAGCGCATTCTCCTTCGTCATACCTACCAGGTTCGGAACGGTGATCTTTGAAGGCGTCGTGTGGAGTTCACATTCGCCAGGAGTGTTGTCCGCAAGGAAGAGCGCACTTCCGGTCTTCTCGCAGAAGTCGCCTGCGGTCTGCCCCGAATCCAGGCAGACAACGACTGTCGTAAGACCCGCTGGCTTCTTGAACTCGGACTTCGGCGTCTTTACCAACGCGGACTTCATGAAGGCTGCCCAGATCTCGGCGGGGAAGGTTCCGCCGCTGACCTTGCGACCGTGAACCGACAGCATCTCCTGCTGTGAGTCGGTGTAACCCACCCAAACCGATGCGACCAGATCTGGCGTATAGCCCGCGAACCAGGCGTCGCGATACTGCTGGGTCGTGCCCGTCTTACCTGCTGCGGGGCGGCCTATGCGGGCTGCTGTCCCGGTGCCCTTCGAGATAACGCCCTTGAGGATATCGGTGACCAGATAGGCAACGTCCGCGCGAATCGCGCGTGCTCCCTTGGGTCGCTCGCGCTCGATAGCCTTTCCGTCAGCGCCGAGTACCTCGAGAATCGCAGTCGGAGTGTTACGGACACCTCCGTTTGCCAGTGTTGCGTAGGCGGCGGCCATCTCCAGTGGCGTGACACCTTCCTTGAGACCGCCGAGGGCGATTGCAGGGACGGCTGTGATCGATGTCTCGATACCGAGCCCCGTGGCCATCTCGGCAACCTTGTCGGCGCCTACGTCCAGGATCAGCTGGGCGTATACGGAGTTCACGGATTTCTCGGAGGCTTCCCTTAGCCGCATCGGACCGGTTCGTCCGCCGCCGGCACCCGTGACCGACCAGGTCTGGCCGCCGGGAACCGCAAGCTTTCTCGGCCCGGATTCAAAGGTCTGCTCGGGGAGAATCTTGTTGACAAGGGCCGTTGCGAGAACGAACGGTTTGAACGCTGAACCGGGCTGCCGGTGCCCCTGGACGGCAACGTTGTACTGCTGTGTCTTGAAGTCCCGACCACCGACCATGGCGACGATGTTTCCGGTCTTCGGATCGATTGCCACGAGCGACGCTGACGGATCGCCCTTCTTGTCGAGGGCCTTCCCGATGGCCTTCTCGGCCGCTGCCTGCATGCTCAGGTCAAGCGTCGTTCGAACTGTGAGGCCCTGGCGATAGACAGCATCTGCTCCGAACTCATCGGTAAGGAGCCCCTTCACATACTCAACAAAGTACGGCGCTTGCGATGAGTAACGCTTTGGCTCTGCAAGCGCGAGCTCTTCCTTTTCGGCCGCGTCCGCGTCGCTCTGCTTGACGAAGCCCAGCTCGACCATCTGCCCAAGTACGGTCGCCCGACGCCCGCGTGCCGCCTCGGGGTCCAAGAACGGGGAATAGCGACCGGGAGACTTGATGACCCCCGCGATCATTGCGCTCTCGGCAAGGTCCAGGTCCTGGACGTTCTTACCGAAATACGTCTGTGCAGCGGTCTGGACGCCGTATGCGCCGTGACCGAAGTAGATCGTATTGAGATAAAGCCCAAGAATCTGATCCTTGGAGTACTCCTTCTCTATGCGGTACGCCAGCGTGGCTTCCATGATCTTGCGCTTGATCGTGCGCTCGGGCGTCACGATGGCGATCTTGACGTACTGCTGCGTGATGGTTGAGCCGCCGTGCATCGCTTTCGGGTTTCGTATATCGACCCAGAGCGCGCGGAGGATGCCGAGCGGATCGACTCCCTTGTGCTCGTAGAAGCGCTGATCCTCGGTTGAGATAACGGCCTGTCTCAGCTCAGCAGGTATCTTCTCGAGCGGTACGTCCGTCCGGTTCTGCTCGGCGAAGAGTTTGGTGATGAGTTTTCCGTTGCGGTCGAGGATCGTCGTGGTCTGATCCCGACCCTTGAGGGGAGCACCGGGGTCGGGAAGGTCCTTGATGATCTGCGCGTAGACGACGCCGCCTGCAATCGCAGCGATCACGGTACCGAGGAGAAACACGAGGAGCGCCAACCGCACCCAGCGCCACTTGCGCGACGCTGGACGACGACCTGTCGTCGCGCCGCGCCCACCTGGGCCCTTGCCACGTGCCGGTGGACGAGCGCTTGTCCCACGCGCACGGGGTGTTGCCGTACTTCTCGTACGGGGCCGGGGTTGAGGTTGACGGCCGTCCGCTCTCGGGGAGCTGCCGGGCTCACGTCCGCTCTGCGCCTTGTACTTGCTCATAGTCCCGTCTCAGTTCGCGTAGGTTAACGGATGGCGCGCGGACTGCTCAAGGGAGAGCATCCTGCGTCGAGCGAACAGCACTACACTTCCGAATTAGCAGTATCTCACGACGTCGGAAAGCGGGCCGTTCGTCGTGCTAGTATGACGTGCAAACGACGAGCCAACCACCCCGCGCGGCGTTGCGGTTCGGCAACGGGCCACGCACGCGGACAACGCCCGAGGAGCCAGCGTGACCACACCTGCCGAGCAGATGCACGTGATTCGAAGCGGCATCGCCGACCTCGTTCCCGAGGCTGACCTGATCGCGAAGCTCAAGCGTGGTCGCCCACTCCGTGTGAAGCTCGGGGTTGATCCAACCGCCCCTGACTTGCACCTCGGACACGCGGTTCCGCTTCGCAAGCTGCGGCAGTTTCAGGACCTCGGACACACGGTCGTGCTCATCATCGGCGACTTCACGGCCTTCATCGGTGATCCGTCAGGTAGGAACACGACCAGACCGGCACTCTCGCGCGAACAAATAGATGCGAACGCTGAAACGTACATCGCACAGGCGTTCAAGGTGCTCGATCCATCGCGTACCGAGATGCGCAGGAACTCGGAATGGCTCGCGGCGCTCGACTTCGAGGCCCTCCTTCGGCTCACAAGCCAGTTCACGGTGGCCCGCATCATGGAGCGGGACGATTTCCAGAAGCGATATCGCGACGGTATCGGTATCTCGCTTCACGAACTGCTCTATCCAATGGCACAGGCGTATGACTCTGTCGCGGTCGAGGCGGACATCGAACTGGGCGGAACGGACCAACTCTTCAATCTTCTCGCCGGTCGGGAGTTGATGGAGAAGATGGGGATGGAGCCGCAGGCCTGCCTCACACTGCCGTTGCTCGAGGGAACAGACGGCGTTCAGAAGATGAGCAAGAGCTATGGAAACTATGTCGGACTGACAGACGTGCCATCCGAGATGTTTGGCAAGCTCATGTCGATCCCCGATGAGATCATGATCAAGTACTATCGCCTCTGCACGGCCCTTTCGGTGGACGAGATCGATGCCCTTGAGGTTGATTTGAATTCCGGCGCGGCCCATCCGAACCTTCTCAAGCGTCGTCTGGCGCGAGAGATCGTTGGGCTGTATCACACGACTTCAGACGCGCTGGACGCGGAAGCGGCGTTCGACCGCGTCTTCAAGGACAACCAGATTCCCGAGAATATCGAGACCTTTCCGGTCGCAAAGACCGATCCGGTTCACCTGCCCGCGCTCCTCAAGAGCACCGGTCTTGCGAGCGGCACAGGCGAAGCGCGGAGGCTTATCGACGGGGGCGGACTGCGAATCGATGGCAACCCGGTCGCACCGGGAACCTATGATGTCGCCTGGGATGTCGTCGCCGATCGGGTCCTCCAGGTTGGCAAGCGCCGCTTCGCTCGCGTGCGCGAAGTAGAGTAGGCGCGGTGCATTCTTCCGGGTAACAAGGGGT
>WSXY01000002.1:457462-593415 GCA_009773565.1 Actinomycetota bacterium
ACGGGACATAGCCTAAACCCATGTATGCGTGTAGCCTGCGGGCGTTGCTGCATGTGGGGTTGCGGGAGTCATCATCTCAGGACCGCAGTCCTGGGGCGGAGTTACAAATCGACGAGGTAGCAGAACGGTTTTGGAAAAGCCGGCCACAGCGGGTAAAAGCCCCGTACGCAAAACTTCTGTCGACTCCGCGTATGACCACCCAAGTACTGCAGGACACGTGAAATCCTGTAGGAATCCGGGGGGACCACCCTCCAAGGCTAAATACTCTCCAGTGACCGATAGTGAACAAGTACCGTGAGGGAAAGGTGAAAAGCACCCCGAGAGGGGAGTGAAATAGTACCTGAAACCGTGTGCTTACAAGCAGTCAGAGCCTGGAAGGCCGATCCTTCGGGATCGGCAGGGTGATGGCGTGCCTTTTGTAGAATGAGCCAGCGAGTTACGGTGTGTAGCAAGGTTAAGCTAAAAGCGAGCCGCAGCGAAAGCGAGTCTTTAAACGGGCGCTTAGTTACACGTCGTAGACGCGAAGCCAGGTGATCTATCCATGGGCAGGCTGAAGCGGGAGTAAGATCTCGTGGAGGGCCGAACCCACTTCGGTTGAAAACGGAGGGGATGACCTGTGGATCGGAGCGAAAGACTAATCAAACCTGGAGATATCTCGTTCTCCCCGAAATAGCTTTAGGGCTAGCCTCGGATGTTTAGTACCGGTGGTAGAGCACTGGATGGTCTAGGGGGCTTCACCGCTTACCAAAATCAACCAAACTCCGAATGCCGGTACTTTAGAGTCCGGGAGTCAGACTGTGTGGGCTAAGCCGCATGGTCGAAAGGGAAACAGCCCAGACCGCCTGCTAAGGTCCCTAAATTTATGCTAAGTGGCAAAGGATGTGCGTTTGCTCAGACAACCAGGATGTTGGCTTAGAAGCAGCCATTCATTTAAAGAGTGCGTAATAGCTCACTGGTCAAGTGGACATGCGCCGACAATACACGGGGCTCAAGCATAATACCGAAGCAGCGGACTTCACGTATGTGGAGTGGTAGGGGAGCATTCTATTTGGGACGAAGTCGGCGGGTAACCGTCGGTGGACTGGATAGAAGAGCGAATGCTGGCATGAGTAGCGAGAGAAGTGCGAGAAACACTTCCGCCGTAAGCCTAAGGGTTCCTGGGCAAGGCTAATCCTCCCAGGGTCAGTCGGGAGCTAAGGCGAGGCCGCAAGGCGTAGTCGATGCACAACAGGTAGACATTCCTGTACCACTGATAGCGCGTTATTACCGATGGGGTGACGGAGAAGGGTAGCTGAGCCGGGCGTTGGTTGTCCCGGTTTAAGGTCGTAGGGCGTGGGATAGGCAAATCCGTCCCACATGATGCCTGAGAGCTGATGACGAGTCGATTGAGACGAAGTCAGTAATCCCATACTTTCAAGAAAAACCTCTAGGGAGTTCTATCGGTGCCCGTACCCCAAACCGACACAGGTAGGCAGGTAGAGAATACCAAGGCGATCGAGACAACTATGGTTAAGGAACTCGGCATAATGGCTCCGTAACTTCGGGAGAAGGAGCACCCAGGATGGTGATCAACTTCGCGTTGTGAGCTTTCTTGGGGCGCAGTGAAACGGCCCAAGCGACTGTTTACTAAAAACACAGGACTCTGCTAAGTCGTAAGACGACGTATAGGGTCTGACGCCTGCCCGGTGCTGGAAGGTTACGTGGAGGGGTTAGCCGCAAGGCGAGGCTCTGAAACTAAGCCCCAGTAAACGGCGGCCGTAACTATAACGGTCCTAAGGTAGCGAAATTCCTTGTCGGGTAAGTTCCGACCTGCACGAATGGCGTAACGACTTGGGCGCTGTCTCAACCATAGACTCGGCGAAATTGTATTATTCGTGAAGATGCGAATTACCCGCGGTAGGACGGAAAGACCCCGTGAACCTTTACTATAGCTTGACATTGATCTTTGGTTCGTCGTGTAGAGGATAGGTGGGAGGCTATGAAGCCGGGACGCCAGTTTCGGTGGAGCCACCGTTGGAATACCACCCTCGTCGGGCCGGAGGTCTAACCCTGCACCGTTATCCGGGCAGGAGACCGTGTCAGGTGGGTAGTTTGACTGGGGCGGTCGCCTCCTAAAATGTAACGGAGGCGTGCGTAAGGTCCGCTCAGAACGGTTGGCAATCGTTCGTAGAGTACAAGAGTATAAGCGGGCTTGACTGCGAGACCTACAAGTCGAGCAGATAGGAAACTAGGCTCTAGTGATCCGGCGGCTCAGAGTGGAATGGCCGTCGCTCAACGGATAAAAGGTACTCCGGGGATAACAGGCTGATCTTCCCCAAGAGTCCACATCGACGGGAAGGTTTGGCACCTCGATGTCGGCTCATCGCATCCTGGGGCTGTAGTAGGTCCCAAGGGTTAGGCTGTTCGCCTATTAAAGCGGTACGCGAGCTGGGTTTAGAACGTCGTGAGACAGTTCGGTCCCTATCCACCGTGGGCGCAAGAGACTTGAGAGAGGCTGTCCCTAGTACGAGAGGACCGGGATGGACGAACCTCTGGTGTACCAGTTGTCACGCCAGTGGCACCGCTGGTTAGCTACGTTCGGTATGGATAACCGCTGAAAGCATCTAAGCGGGAAGCCAGTCTCAAGATGAGGTCTCTCACCGGGTTAACCGGGTAAGGCCCCTCGTAGACTACGAGGTTGATAGGCTGCAGGTGTACGCACAGTAATGTGTTCAGCCGAGCAGTACTAATAGGCCGAGGTCTTGATCTTCTATTCATCGATTCTCGAGATCGCTATACAGCTCTCAGGGTGCGGGATGCACCGTGGGATTTGACAAGTGCAGACTGTCTAAAGGCACGTCCCGACGAAAAGCCGTCGGGTGTGTTCAGTGGTTTTGGCGGAGGGGGTACACCCGATCCCATTCCGAACTCGGAAGTTAAGCCCTCCAGCGCCGATGGTACTGCCCTGTAGAGGGTGGGAGAGTAGGACGCCGCTGAACACGCCCGACGGCTTTTGCTATGCCCGGGGTCCGTTGCATGGCACAGTTAGTGCTAGAATCTGGCGGAGTTCGTATCCGTTTCAGATCACTTGTCCTGTGGTCGGATCCACAGGCGTTTGATGAAGGGAGTTCCCGTGAAGGAACGTGTGCAGGAAGTGCTCGATCGTATCAGGCCGGCGCTTCAGGCTGATGGCGGCGATGTGGAATTGGTTGATATCGAGGGTGGCGTCGTGAAGGTTCGACTCGTCGGTGCATGTGCCGGCTGCCCGATGTCGCAGATGACGCTTACGAATGGTGTTGAGCGTGTTATCAAGGAAGAGATTCCTGAAGTCGAGCGCGTCGAGGCTGTCTAGGCTCTACGTGATCTACTCTGCGTACAAACGCCGCCCTTGTGGGCGGCGTTTGTCGTTTAGAAGAGCCACCTGGGACGCGGGAGACCACCGTACGCCCCAAAAGGGGCGCCGTTCGTCGCTCGGGCGTTGCACCCCATATATGGGGACGATAGACTAGGCGCACGCAACATATTGTGGCAGCGGGGGTGCCGGACGTACGGCGGCCGCATTGCCCCAAGCCACATTTCATTGGTAGAAGCTCTCAAGGAAGGACTCCCGTCATGGCCGACGCGAAAGAGATTACTGCGTACCCTACAACCATCGATGAGACTCTGTCGCCGAACAGCCTGAAGGTTCTCCAGCGGCGTTACCTACTGAAGGACGAAGACGGGAACGCGGTCGAGTCCCCGTCCGACATGTTCCTACGGGTCGCAGAGAATGTGGCCTCAGCTGAAGTCCGCTACGGCGCCACGCCCGAGCAGGTTTCTGCGGTTGCGGTGGACTTTTACGACCTGATGACGTCACTTGAGTTCTTGCCGAACTCCCCGACGCTCATGAATGCCGGCCGTGAGCTTCAGCAGCTTTCAGCGTGTTTTGTGTTGCCGATCGAAGACTCCATGGAGTCGATCTTCGAGGCAGTGCGGGACACCGCTCTCATTCACAAGTCGGGTGGCGGCACAGGCTTCTCGTTTTCTCGTTTGCGGCCGACCGGGGATACGGTCCGGTCGACTCAGGGCGTGTCTTCCGGCCCGGTTTCGTTCATGAAGGTGTTCAACCAGGCCACCGAAGCCGTCAAGCAAGGTGGAACTCGCCGCGGCGCCAATATGGGTGTTCTGCGGATCGACCATCCCGATATCATCAGCTTCATCAAATGCAAGCAGGATGGCGACTTCACCAACTTCAACATCTCAGTTGCCCTGACCGAGGAGTTCATGGACGCGGTGAACGAGGGCCGTGACTACGACCTGATCAACCCCCACAACAAGACCGTCGCCGGCCAGCTTGATGCCCGCGAAGTCTACGAGCTCATCGTTGATATGGCCTGGGCGACCGGCGATCCGGGCATCATCTTCATCGACCGTATGAACAGGGACAATCCGACACCACTTCTCGGCGAGATCGAATCCACGAATCCCTGTGGCGAGCAGCCGCTTCTTCCGTTCGAGGCCTGCAACCTTGGTTCGGTCAACCTTTCACGGCTCGTTCGCTATGGCGAGAATGGTCCCGACCTCGATTGGGATCGTCTGGCGGATGTGGTTCACCGCGGCGTCAGGTTCCTCGATGACGTTATCGATGTGAACAACTACCCCTTGGAGCGCATCGGAGAGCTCGCGCGGGGCAACCGCAAGATCGGTCTGGGTGTGATGGGATGGGCGGATCTTCTCATCATGCTGGGCATCGCGTATGACAGCGATGACGCAATCGCACTCGGCGAGAAGGTTATGGGATTCATCCAGGCCGAGGGACGACAGGCCTCAACCCGACTTGCCGACGAAAGAGGCGTGTTCCCGAACTTCGAGGGGTCGGTCTTCGATACTCCCGAGGGTATGCGTGTTCGTAATGCAACGGTCACGACGATCGCGCCAACGGGCACACTATCGATCATTGCCAACTGTTCGTCCGGTATCGAGCCGCTCTTCGCGGTGTCCTACGTTCGGACGGTCATGGACAACGATCGCCTTATCGAGGTGAACCCGCTCTTTGAGGATCTCGCGCTCAAGCAGGGCTTCTACAGCAGAGATCTCATGGCACTAATCGCCGAGCATGGTTCAGTCGAGGGCATCGAGGATGTTCCCGAGGATGTTCAGCGGGTGTTTGTGACCGCCCATGATATCGACCCTGTCTGGCATGTCCGGATGCAGGGCGCGTTCCAGCGCTACACGGACAATGCCGTCTCAAAGACCGTGAACTTCGGCAATGATGCAACTGTTGATGATGTTCGTCGGGTCTACGACCTTGCGCATGAGCTTGGCGTGAAGGGCGTGACCATCTACCGTGACGGCTCGAAGCAGAACCAGGTGCTTTCGACTGGTAAGACATCGCACGATGGCGGGGTCTCGGATCAACGGCACGGCGAGATTGAGCCGCGGCCGCGCCCGAGTGTGACGATCGGACGCACCGAGAAGATCCAGACCGGCTGTGGGAACCTCTACGTGACGATCAACTCCGATGAGCAGGGACTGTGTGAGGTCTTCACGCAGATGGGCAAGTCCGGTGGGTGCGCGGCTTCCCAGTCCGAGGCTCTGTCTCGGATGATCTCGGTCTCACTGCGGGCCGGCGTTGATCCGCAGGCGATTCTCAAGCACCTTCGAGGGATTCGTTGCCCGAGCCCGGCGTGGGCCCAGGGTGGCAAGGTCCTGTCGTGTGCGGATGCCGTTGGAATCGCAATGGAGCACTACGTGGAGTGGCTTGAGACGGGGAGCGCATCGACGACCGTCTCGAAGCACGGCGATAACCTGGACAACCTTGCGGGGGCATGTCCCGAGTGTGGGAGCTCTCTCGAGCATGAGTCGGGTTGCGCGGTGTGTCGTTCGTGCGGATTCAGCAAGTGTGCGTAGAGGGAGCGTGATCTGTGGTTCTCTCGGATCGCTCGATCAAGGAACAGATGATGGCCGGCCGAATCCGTATCGATCCGTTCGATCCGGAGGACATCCAGCCGTCAAGTGTCGATCTGCATCTGGCCGCCCGATTCCAGGTGTTTCGAAACTCGCGGTACCCATACATCGATCCGTCGCGTCAGCAGGTCGGGCTTATGGAGCTCGTCGAGGCCACCGCTGAGGACCCGTTCGTCTTGCATCCGGGCGAGTTCGTACTCGGTGCCACGATTGAGCGAATCATACTTCCCGATGACATCGTGGGGCGCCTCGAGGGTAAGTCCTCTCTCGGAAGACTTGGCTTGCTGATCCACTCGACGGCAGGCTACGTCGACCCGGGCTGGGACGGTACGCTCACGCTTGAGTTGAGCAACGTCGCCAACCTGCCCATCGTCCTCACGCCGGGCATGGCTATCGGGCAGATATCGTTCTCGCAGATGACGACGCCCGTTGACCGGCCGTATGGAACGCCGGGCCTCGGCTCACGCTACCAGGGGCAGGTCGACCCGACCTCCAGTCGAGGGCACGAGCACCGCTGAGTGTCGATCGCTAGAGGCCTTCGGTAACGGCGCTCACGATCGAAGTCGGGACGAAGCCGGCTACCATCTTGCCGAGCCCCGACTCCATGACGGGTAGCCATCGAAGTTTGCGGCACAGGTTTGAGCGTATGTCCGCGGTCAGGCTGGTGTACTCCTCGAGCGCCCCGTTCGGGTTGTTCCCCGCAACAGCCATGCCTGCTCGTCGACCGCTGTTCACGGCGTACGATATTCCCTCGCCTGAGCTTGGCGACATGAACCCGCCGGCCTCGCCGGTGAGCAGTACGCGACCCACGCCCGGCACGATGTCCGACCGGGACCTGAGGTGGAGTGCGGCGGCCGCTTCTCGGGACACGGTCTCGCCCAGCTGCGGCATCTTCGAGCGGAGAATGTCGAGCGTGAGATCCTGCTTCTCCCACGGGTGCTTTGTCCTCGGATAGTAGACTGAGCCGACGATCGCGACATCACCCTTCGGGATGATGTACGAGTACGCGTACTCGTCGCCGATTCCGCGCATGTAGATGCAGTCGAAGTACGGCTCGATTGCTCCTTCAAGGCGGACAAAGTCCTGGAGGGTGACGTAGGTAGCCGTGTTGGCGACGCCCAGGGAGCGTCGTACCTGCGAGCGTCCGCCGTCGGCGCCGATGAGGTTATCGCAGGTCACGGAGATGTCTTCGCCGCCGACCCGCAGGCTGACGGTCACAGATTCGCCAGTGTCGTCGAGGTCACGTAGCGAGCACTCTCCGACGAGTTCGACATTCGAAGGCAGGAGCGTCGTCAGCCACTCATCGAAACGTGCGCGGTCTACATTCAGAAGCTCAAGGCTCGTCACCTTGAGAACCTTGCGATCCCAGTCGTTGTAGCGGAAACGGACGGTTCTCGGATCGAGAATGATGTCTTCGGGCAGTTCGCCGTATCCTTTCAGTGTACGCAGCGTGTGGCGATGAAGCATTCCGCCACAGCTCTTGTAGCGTGGAAGAGAGGATGACTCAACCAGTAGAACGGGGCCCTTCTCGGCTGCATGGTAGGCGGCAAGTACTCCTGCCGGTCCGGAACCGGCAACAATGGTCGTGTAGTGCTCATGCGTTGGTCTGGATGCTGTCATGATCCTCTTTCCGGATGGCCGGTTTACCAAGTTACCCCATGGTGGATTTCGCCGTGCAGAGGCCACTTCCTTGTGCGGCTCTCCTTGAATGCGGCCTCGCGTCGCCGCGTGGTACCCTAATCGGCATGCACGCGCTCCTCTCGCAGGGGTGCACTGACAGAGGAGGTCGTCGTGGCGGGATGTTGGTCGAAGCGCGGTTGTACGGATGAGATGCAGGCCGCCTGCCCGCACGCCATCGATCCGGCCGAGAAGTGCCCCGCCGAGTGCTACTACGGCAAGTGCGGGAACGACACCAACAAGGCGACCGGTGATCCGGCGCTCATCTTCGACCCCGATATCGACAGAAGCGCTGCGGCGAAGCAGCAGTGCGTCTACTGCGAGTTCTTCCTCACGAGGGGGCCAAGGCTGGTAGAGCGTGAGCTTCCCTGACGGTAGCCCCGAAGCCGTCGCTCGAGCGCTTGTCGCTTACGGGCGAGAGCTTGCTGAGACCGGTGCTGTCCAAGTCGGTGGCGCGTTCACGACCGATCCTGCTGCGGACGCGTTCATAAAGAGCGCCCCGGAAGCATTCCTGATGGGCGTCCTGTTCACGCAGGGAATCCCTGCAGAGCGCGCCTGGTCCGGGCCATACCTGCTGTCACTGCGGCTCGGGCATTTTGACCTCGAACGGATGGTTCGGTCACCGGAAGAAGTCGCCCGCGCTTTCGAAACCGCTCCAGCACTGCATCGATTTGTGCGGACACTTCCGGGCTGGGTGTGCTCTGCGGCGTCCAGGCTTCTCGATGAGTATGATGGGCGGGCAGCGAGCATCTGGCCGCCAGGGGCGCACGTGATTGATGTGACCGAGCGGCTCCTGAAGTTTCGCGGTATCGGCGAGAAGAAGGCCGCGATGGCCGTTGAGATACTCGCGCGCTCGTTTGGCGTGCCGCTCGCAGGGCTCGAGTGCGGGACGGTCGCGTATGACGTTCACGTGCGCCGGGTCTTCTTGCGCGCAGGACTCGTCGAGCACGATACGGCGATGGATGTTCACAGGGCAGCCGAAGCTGCATGTCCGGAGGCACCCGGGTCACTCGACCTGGCGACGTGGCTTATCGGGCGGGAGTGGTGCAGGCCGAGAGTCCCCGATTGCGAACGATGTCGCCTCGGTACTGTGTGCCCTCGATATGTCGATCGAACGGTGGTGGGCGTCGGCGCGCGGAGCGCACGCCCTTAGTCCATCGCCCGGAAGAGAAGACCCGACAGAAGCTTCGGGTAGAAGTACGTCGACTTCTGGGGCATCGTCTCGCCACCGACTGCCACAGCGCGGAGCTGGTCCATCCGGGTTGCGTTGAGAACGAACGCAACATCTGCATCGGCCACCTTAAGCGCCTCGTGTGCGTCCTTCACGAACGAGAGGCGGTCAAGCGTCGAGGGTTCATCGGGGTGGATGCCGAGTAGCGGCCGAAGCACGAGTTCCTGAAGGACCGCCACATCGATGCTCTTCCATGCAGCAGATGCGTCGGTCGGTATGGCCGTTGCCAGGTCGACGTCGCTTCGCAGTGAAGCGAGCCTCGTTGTCCCGTCAGACGTCCGCACGAGGAAGGTTGGCACCGCCGCGGCGGCGAGTGCGGCCGCAGGGTGTCCCGACGGGGGTTCGACGACATCGAAGTTCTCGGACAGGCCTGCCCAGAAGAGATCCGGAACGAACGTGCCATCAGCGCGTGCGAGCCGATGTGTCGGCAGCACGATGAGGTCAGGGTCGTCCATATTCACGAGCGCCATAAGCGTGAAGTCGTAGTTGGGGGGTGCTTCATGGGTAATCCCATTGGCAGCATCAGCGGCGCGGCGCTCATCCCGGTATGCCAGAGCCGTCGTATAACGATGATGACCGTCCGCGATGAAGATCTGCTTGTCGGCCAGCATGCTCTGAAGTGAACGCAGGGTGTCGTTATCGCGAATTGCCCAAAGCCGGCTCACAACGCCGTCGGCGTCGGTCGCTGAGAGAAGCTCTTCCGAGTGAGTCGCCGCTTCAAAGATATCATCCGTCTCGCCGGCGGGGTCAGTGAAGAGGCCAAACACCTGACTGAGGTTCGCCGCGCATGCGCGCGTCAGGTAGAGCCTGTCTGCAATTGCTTTGGGAAGCGTGCGTTCATGAGGGAGCACCACGCCTTCATCGAACGCATGAAGCTCCGTGGCCGCGATGAAGGCACGCCTGCGAACGTGTCGACCGACGTGCTCCCATACCTGCTCCAGTACGTAGATCGCGGGACTCGGGTCTTCGACCAGGATCCCCTCCTCGCGCCAGGCGTTCCAGGTCGCGGCTGCCGAGTCGTACCGGTTGCCGGGTGCGGTAGGGTCTGCTGGGCCTTTCGGCAGGTCGATAGCGACCACGTTGTGCGGATCCTTGCCGATGAGCGCTTCTCGCGACTCGGCATTGATGACGTCGTACGGAGGGGCCACGAAGCGTGTGATATCGCCGACACCATCACGTCGATACATGACTGCCTGGAAGGGCTTCACGAAGGCCACGTCGGGTCCTCTCGGTCGTGATGGATTCTCGGTAGCGCGGTCAGTCTAGCCGACGAGCGCCCGGAAGACCAGGAAGAAGAGGATTCCCGCTATCGTTGTCCCGAGGAAGCTTCGCCACTTGTAGTACACGAAGGCGGTGGGTATCGCGGCGAAGAGGTACGGGTTTGAGAGAGGGGCAAGCCAGCGACCGTCCGGACGAAGGATCTCGCCGACCGTGAGTGCTGACATCACAGTCACAGGGATGAACGACAAGAAGCGCAGGAGCGGCTTCGGGAGTTCGATTCTCGACAGCAGCGCCATTGGCATGAAGCGCACGGCGTAGTTGGCTATCGCCATACCGATGATGACCGCCCACACATATTCGCTCTTCATCGGTAGATCACCGCCCCGATGGCGGACGCGGTGATTGCCGTTGCGACGATGTACCACTTGCCGGGAAGGAGCAGCGCGAACGCGATGGCGAGAACGCCGGCTACGATCGCCATGATGATGTGACGGCGATCCTCTGCCTGGGCGACGAGGAGCGCGGTGAACATCGCCGGCATGGCGAACGCTACTCCGAAGCGGTACGGATCTCCGATGAAGCCCGCCGCCGTGGCGCCGAGCGCCGTGCCGAGTACCCAGCCGAGCCACGAGATCGCCCCGACGCCTGCCATCGAGTACGCATTCGCCAGGCCGCGCCGGTGGTCGTCGATGTTGACGCCGAAGGTCTCATCCGTGACAGAGAACGCGAGTGCGGCCTGGCCGAGGAGCGGCGTCGAGCCGAGGTGCGAGGAGAGCGTTGCACCGAAGAGCACATAGCGGAGGTTGACGACCGTGGTCGCAAGAATCACCCCGACCATGCTTTCGCCCGCATGCATGAGTGAAAGGCCGATGAACTGACCCGCCCCGGCGATCGCAGTCGCCGAGCACACGACTGCCTGGAGTGCGTCGAATCCCTGTGTCTTTGCGAGGATTCCGAATGCCATCCCGACCGGCATATAGCCAAGAAAGATCGGCAACCCAAGTTTGAGGCCGCGGGTGAAGCTCGACCGGGCACTCGGGCATGGGGATTGCTTGACAGTCGTCACAGGCATGCCGGACATGGTAACACAGGGTTCGGTAAGCCTCCGACGAGGTACACTATTGTTAGCAGAAGAACGAGGAGGTGGCTTGCGATGGAGTTCACCCTCATGTGTCCGAAGGACGGGCAGGTCGACCTCGGCCTCGAGGACATCTCGGCGATTGCATTTCGGGATCCGGAGTCGGTAGAAGTCGTTTTCATCTGTCCGAAATGCGGCGTGCAGATGCGTGCCGAACTTCGCGTGCCCAACATGCTTATGGCGGCACTTGAGATTGCGAGACTTGCTGAGGGCGGCGACGGAATCGTTGTCGAGACGGACAGTTCTCAGGGCGAGCCGACGGATCTTCGCGTGGAACGTGAGCGTCTTGAAGAGTCCTATTGCGAGTACTTCCGCCGCCAGTTGTCACATGTCGAGTGTGTCGAGGATCTTCTTTCGGAGATTGATTGCCGCTAGCGACGGCCTGACCCCTGGTAGCGCCGCCGGAGCCTTTCCCAGGCGGCGTGTCCGAGCGCGATGACGAACCCGGTCACAAACCCTCCTATGTGGGCGAACCACGCGACGCCTCCGCTTTGGGAGACCTCCGGGGTGAGTGATGCGACGCCGCTGCCAAGCTGGAGGAGGAACCAAAAGCCGATGACGAGGAATGCCGGAACGCGTGCAATCTCGATGAAGAAGAATATCGGGATGATCGTGACAATCGCGGCGCGCGGGTAAAGGATGGCGTACGCGCCAAGCACGCCTGCGATTGCACCGCTCGCACCGAGCTGCGGAATCGTGGTCGCCCCTCCCGCCGCAAGCTGCGCGATTGATGCGATAACGCCGGCAGTCAGGTAGAAGCCGATGAAGCCCACGCGACCAAGGCGGTCTTCGATGTTGTTGCCGAATATCCAAAGGTAGAGCATGTTGCCACCGATATGCAGCCAGCCCGCGTGCATGAACATGGACGTGAAGAGCGTCGCGAGCTCATGCCCGGACAGCGGTGCAGCCAGGAAGCGTGCAGGCACGAAACTCCAGTCGGTGATGAATTGTCTGAGCGCAGCATCACCGAGGGACGATTCGTACACAAATACGGCGATGTTGAGCGCGATGATCGCGATCGTTACCCAGGGCGTCCGGCGAATCGGGTTGTCGTCCTTGATCGGTATCACTGGGCGCCTCTCGACGTGTAACGCGGGTCTGCTACGATTGCGTGCGTGACGCGCAGTAGTGTAGCGCACGCGGGTATTGCGTCTGCCTCGCGAGGGGTAGACTCAGACAAGAGGATCGTTCGAAGTCGCGCTGCGGCTTCGTGATCTAGAGGAGGTCCAAGTGATGAACTTGTTCTTGCCGTGTATGGGCGCCGTGGGACTGCTGCTCGTAGTAGCCGTCTTTGCGGTCATTGGAATCTACAATCGTCTCGTCACGCTGCGGAATCGCGTCGACAACGCCTGGTCGCAGATCGACGTGCAGCTTCGTCGTCGCTACGACCTCATCCCGAACCTCGTGGAGACGGTCAAGGGTTATGCGTCGCACGAGAAGGAGACGCTCGAGAAGGTTATCCAGGCCCGGAATATGGCCATGAGTGCCGAAGGCGTCAAGGCTCAGGGCGAAGCCGAGAACATGCTCACGGGAACGCTCAAGAGCATCTTTGCGCTCGCCGAGGCCTATCCTGATCTCAAGGCAAATCAGAACTTTCTGATGCTGCAAGAGGAGCTTTCGGGCACAGAGTCGAAGATCGCGTATTCGCGGCAGTTCTACAACGACTCGGTCATGACCTATAACACCAGCACGCAGACGTTCCCCTCAAATATCCTGGCTGGCATGTTCGGCTTCAAGGAGCGTGAGTACTTCGAGATCGAGGAAGCCGCGAAGGAGCCGGTCAAGGTGCAGTTCTAGGCACCTGACCCCTTAACTGTGTATGACCAGATAGCGTCAAACAAACTGAGAAGTGCGGCGCTGATCGCAGTGTTCGTCGTGCTCGTGCTCGCTCTCGGGTGGGTCTTCGGCCAGGCGACGGATTACGGCTATGCCGGATTCGTCGTCGCGCTCGTTGTCGCATTCGCGATGGCGTGGGGCTCGTACTGGTACTCCGACCGAATCGTGCTCGCGATGAGCCGCGCGCGCCTTGTGGACAAGCAGCGCGAGCCGTACATCGTCAATACCATCGAGGGTCTCGCCATAGCGGCCGGACTACCGGTGCCGAAGGCATACGTGATCGATGATCCGGCTCCGAACGCGTTCGCTACCGGACGCAATCCGGAGAACGCGGCTATAGCAGTCACGACCGGGCTTATCGAAAAGCTGGAGCGCCTCGAGCTTGAGGGCGTGATCGCGCACGAGCTTGCTCACGTCAAGAACTACGACACCCTGGTGCAGACGCTCGCCGCTGTTCTGGCGGGTACTGTCGCGCTCGTATCGGACTGGATGATCCGTTCGTTTTGGTGGGGCGGTGGTCGGCGCCGCAGTGACAGCGAGGGCGGCGGTCAGGCGCAGTTGGTGTTCATGGCAATCGGGCTTGTGCTCGCCATCATCGCACCGCTGTTCGCGGTGCTCATTCAGATGGCCATTTCAAGACGACGCGAGTATCTAGCTGACGCGAATAGCGCGCTGCTGACGCGATACCCCGCCGGTCTTGCGAGCGCCCTCAAGAAGATCGCGGGGGACACGAACAAGCTTTCAGTCGCGAACAAGGCGACCGAGTCGCTCTACATCTACAACCCGCTCAAGGACTACAAGGGTGGCGTGAACGCGCTTTTCAACACACACCCTCCGATCGAAGAGCGCATCAAGCGTCTCGAGGCGATGTGACATGGCGGCCTGGGTGTATCCGGTGATCGATCCGGTGGCGTTTCGATTGGGCCCGCTTGCCGTGCGGTGGTACGGCCTCGCCTATGTCGCTGCGTTTATCGCGGCGGCACTTATCCTTCGTTCGCTCAATCGAAGGTGGGACGTGGGCCTGACCTCCGAGCAGCAGGTCGACATCGTGCTCGCTGCGGTCATCGGCGTGATCGTCGGCGGACGGCTTGGCTATGTGCTGTTCTACGGCGGTCTCGACTACCTGCGGGAGCCGCTGAGAATCTTCGCGACGTGGGATGGTGGAATGTCATTCCACGGCGGGCTTGTAGGCATTCTGCTGGCAGGTTGGTTCGTTGCTCGACGAATGAAGATCTCGTTCCTGCGAATCTGCGACATTGGCGCCGTGGGCACTCCCGTCGGACTCCTGCTCGGCCGCATCAGCAACTTCGTGAACGGCGAGCTGTGGGGACGCGAGACTACGGTGCCGTGGGCCATGGTGTTCCCGAGCGGAGGGCCGCTACCTCGTCATCCTTCGCAACTCTACGAGGCGTTCCTCGAGGGGTTCGTGTTGCTGGTCGTCATGCTCGTGCTTTCGCGGCGCAAGCGTGCGGATGGCTTCATGGTCGGGGTGTTGCTGACGCTCTACGGCGTGTTCCGTATCGCCGTGGAATTCGTGCGGGAGCCTGATTTTCAGCTGGGATTTATCGTCGGGCCCATCACGATGGGTCAACTACTGAGCGTCCCGATGGTGTTTGCAGGGGCATGGCTCGTGTGGCGGGCGCTCACCAATCGAGACGAGACGGTTGCGCTGGATGTAGAGGTTGGTACGCCTACCGATGCCGAATCCGAAACTGTCGAAGGCAGCGGTCAGCTGCCCCCGCAGATCTGATCGGCCGGCTTCCAGCAGGGAGTCTCGCGCTGCAGGCACTTGAAGCCCTCGGAGGGCCTCAGTCGCTTGATCGGGTTGCAGTAGGTGCAGTAGAACTGAGGCAGTCGGCCGATGACGTCTTTGACCGTGGGATCCGCATAGGGCTCCTCATCGGGTTGTTCGAGCGTATGGAGCAGATAGCAGGGCACGGGTGCCTCCCGGTTGCTTTTCGTGATGCGATTGTACCGAGTTTCGCCACGAGCGTGCGCGGTTATCACTGTGGATGTAGGCGAACCTTCCCAAGGGTTCGTGTTTGAACATGCCTGTCACGTTGACCCGCGCCATACCCACTCCTTAGACTGGAGTGGACCAAGGAGGTTCACTCATGTCGTTTCGCCGCCCCGTCGTCGCTCTCGCCATTGCCGTACTCTTGCTTGTCGCGATGCTTACCGGCGCGTGTAAGCCAGTGGAGAAGGCGTTGGTTTCGCTGTGGCCGAAGACCGATTCCGAGCGGGTAGTACCCAAGCCTGCTGAGCCCGTGCGCTGGCCTTTGACGGGGCTTGATGCTCCGAGTGCCGCGGCGACGGAGATCCGGGTCGTTTCGATCAAGATCGAGAATTCGCCGGCTGCTCGTCCGCAGACGAACCTTCAGATGGCTGATGTTGTCTACGAGAGCATCACCGAGGGTGGCATCACGCGGTTCAACGCCATCTTCCACTCACAGAATCCCGGCAAGATCGGTCCGGTCAGAAGCGCACGCCTGTCCGACATCTACCTCGTTCCCCAGTACCACGCGCTCTTCGTCTTCTCGGGTGCAAGCCTCGTCATCAATGCGAGGGTCAAGCAGAGCGGTATTGAGAACCTCAGTGAGGATGCCGGCATCACCTATCCGTTCTCGCGATCGAAAGACCGAAAGGCTCCTCACAACCTTTATCTCGTGCTGGACAAGGTGCGCGAGGAAGGCGTGAAGCGGAAGATGCCCGGTTCAGAAGTGGTGAAGGGCTTCGACTTCGAGCGCAAGGCTGTTGAGGCAACACCGACAATCACGCAGGTAAGCATCCCGTTCTCGCAGGCAAACAAAGTGTCATGGGCCTACGATTCCGCCAGTAACAGTTACCTGCGGACGAATGACGGCAAGGTATTCAAGGATGCGGCGACAGGGAAGCAGATCTCGGCACGTAACGTCGTCGTGCTGTGGGCGAAGCACAACGTTGCGAGTCGCGATAAGGTCGGCTCAACAACGTATGAGATCGTGCTGAAGGGCAGTGGGAAGGCCTCGGTCTTCGCCAACGGTCAGCGCTACGATGGCACCTGGGAGACTGATGGAACCGCCCCGCCGTCCTTCAAGTCGGGGGATGGGACGATCATCAAGCTCATGCCCGGCAACACGTGGTTCCAGGTCGTCCAGCCGAGTGTGAATATCACGATGAAGTGATGTTTGCTCGTGTGGGTGCTGTTGTTCCGCGCCTGGGACACGAGTAGAATCTCTAGGTCACAACGCCCTGCGGTTGCGCAAACGCGACCGTGCCCCCGAATCGAGGAGCGACGACCATCGTGACGACGAACGGCAGTACTTCAACCGGAACCCTCCGCGTCAAGACCGGACTCGCCGAGATGCTCAAGGGCGGCGTCATCATGGACGTCGTGAATGCTGAGCAGGCGAGGATCGCCGAGGACGCAGGCGCGGTCGCCGTCATGTCCCTTGAGCGCGTTCCGGCTGACATCCGTGCGGCCGGGGGCGTAGCGCGGATGGCGGATCCCACGCGCGTTGAGGAAATCGTCAAGGCCGTCTCGGTGCCCGTCATGGCAAAGTGTCGCATCGGCCACATGGTTGAGGCGCAGATTCTCCAGTCACTCGGTGTCGACTATATCGACGAGTCAGAGGTTCTCACACCGGCCGATGAGGAGTACCACGTCAACAAGTGGGAGTTCAACGTGCCGTTCGTTTGCGGTGCGCGGGATCTGGGCGAAGCACTTCGACGCCTGGGCGAGGGCGCATCGATGCTTCGTACCAAGGGCGAGCCCGGCACAGGTAACGTCGTCGAAGCCGTTCGACACATGCGGACCGTGACCGACGGCATCGCCTGGCTCAAGGGTCTGCGTCCCGAGCAGCTCTTCGGTGCGGCAAAGGACCTGCAGGCGCCTTATGACCTGGTCAAGTGGGTCGCCGAGAATGGCAAACTCCCGGTCGTCAACTTCTCTGCCGGTGGAATCGCAACACCTGCCGACGCCGCGCTCATGATGCAGCTCGGCTGCGACGGGGTCTTCGTCGGTAGCGGCATATTCAAGAGCGGCGACCCGTCGAAGCGTGCGAAGGCTATCGTTGAAGCGACTACTCACTTCAACGACGCCGACATCATCGCGCGTGTTTCGCGCGATCTCGGTGAAGCGATGGTCGGCATCAATATCTCTGAGATTCCCGAGCAGGAGCGTATGCAGGAGCGGGGCTGGTAGGGTGAAGGTCGGCGTTCTCGCCCTGCAAGGGGCATTTCGGGAGCACATCATGACCTTTGAGGCGCTCGGTGTGTCGAGTGTCGCAGTGCGGCTTCCCGAGCAGCTCGGCGACCTCTCCGGACTGGTAATCCCCGGCGGCGAATCAACTGCAATCGGCAAGCTCATGCGTACCTACGAGTTCTATGACGCCATCCGTCAGCAGCACGGTGCCGGTATGGCGGTCTGGGGCACGTGTGCCGGTGCCATCCTCATGGCTTCCGTGGTGTTGGATGCGGTCGATGACCAGGAACCCCTCGGCTTGATGGACATCGATGTACGTCGCAACGCGTATGGTCGCCAACTGGACTCGTTTGAAGCCGAGCTGGACGTGCACGGCCTCGAGGGGGAGACCTTCCGCGGGGTGTTCATCCGTGCGCCATGGATCGAGCGGATCGGCAGCGAGGTCGATGTGCTGGCCGAGCATGACGGGCATATCGTCGCTGCCCAGCACGGCGACTTGCTCGCCACAACCTTCCATCCGGAATTGACAGGCGATCCGCGGATGCACAGGTTCTTCCTCGACAAGGTCGTTGGCTCTTAAGCGCACACGAAAGGAACGATCATGTCTGGACACTCGAAATGGGCGACCACGAAGCACCGCAAGGCCGCTCAGGACAAGAAGCGGAGTGCGCTGTTCTCGAAGCTGTCGCGCGTCGTTTATGTTGCTGCGAAGACCGGTGGACCTGACCCCGCGAACAATGCCTCGCTTGCGGCCGCGATGGAGAAGGCTCGTTCCTACAGTCTCCCGAAGGACAAGATCGATGCCGCCATCAAGAAGGCAGCCGGTGCAGGAGAAGGCGAGCAGTACGCGGAGATCGTCTACGAGGGGTACGGATCCAGCGGCGTTGCAATCTATGTAGAGGCTCTCACGGACAACCGTAATCGTACTGCGGCTGACGTACGCTCTGCATTCACGCGGGCCGGGGGAAACCTTGCCGCGACGGGTGCCGTCGCGTTCCAGTTCGCTCGCAACGGTGAGATCCTTGTGGACAAGGCCGGGGCTCTCGATGAGGAGGAACTCCTCATGGTGGTGGCGGACGCGGGCGGCGATGATGTCGAGGACAATGGCGAAGACTTCGTCGTGCTTACAGCACCCGCAGAAATGATGCGGGTGAGAGACGCGCTTGTCGCGGCGGGCGTCGCCGTCAAGGGCGCCGAACTTGCGATGCGCCCGATCACTCCCGTCGTCGTGAGTGTTGAAACTGCGAAGAAAGTCATACGTCTCATGGATGCCCTTGAGGACAGCGATGACATCCAAGAGGTCTATCACAACATGGAGATGACCGAGGAGATCGCAGCGGCCCTCGAGGCGTAATCGCACTCACCACACCCGACATGATCGCTAGCCTCCTTCGCGCGCTCAGTGCTATCCTGAACATATGTTCGATTGACTCACCGAGCGGGAGGGAGCCTGCGTGATCATTCTCGGCATCGACCCCGGGCTCGCCAACACAGGCTGGGGCGTCATCGAAGCCGTCGGGTCGCGCTTTCGATGCCTGGCATACGGATGCATCACGACGGCAGGTACGACGCCGACTCCCGCGCGACTCGCAGCAATCCATCACGGGCTCAATGGCGTTGTCGCGCGTTATCGTCCGGTTGAGTGCGGGGTGGAGAACATCTACTTCTCGAACAACGCAAAGACCGCCTTCGCGACCGGGCAGGCGCGAGGTGTGGCCCTGCTTTCGGTGTCGGATCTGCCGGTCGGGGAGTACGGTCCCGGAGAGATCAAGCTTGCCGTGGTCGGAGCGGGCGACGCAGATAAGCGTCAGGTTCAATATATGGTCCGCATCGTGCTCGGACTTGCCGAGGAACCCAAGCCCGACCACGCCGCTGACGCGCTTGCGACGGCCATCTGCCACGCGAACACGCGCGCGGGTGTTGCTCTCGCGGAGGCATCACAATGATCGACTTCGTGACCGGGCGCATCTTTGAGAGGGGCGCTGCCCACGTGGTGCTCGATGTCGGCGGTATCGGACTGCGGCTCGCGATGTCCACCGGCTCACTCGCGGGTCTGCCAGCAGAGGGCGACGAGGTTACCGTCCGGACATATCTTCACGTTCGCGAGGAAGAGTTGTCGCTCTTCGGTTTTGAGAGTGCGGACGAGAGAGCGCTCTTCGGCAAGCTCATAACCGTGAGTGGTGTCGGACCCAAAGTCGCGCTGGCCGCACTTTCCTCCTTCCGTCCGGCCGCACTGGTGGAAGCTGTTGCGCGCGAGGACGTTGCACTGGTGAGCTCGATACCCGGCGTGGGGAAGAAGACCGCGCAGCGCATCATCCTGGACCTGAAGGACAAGCTCGGCGTGTCCGATCTGACCGCGGCGGGCGCTACATCGGGTTCGACCGCCGGGGCTGAGGCACGCGATGCACTTCTCGCGATGGGATTTTCGGCAGCGGAAGTCACAACGGCGCTCGACCGGTACGATGGCACGCCCGATGATAGTCAGGCGCTCCTCAAACACGCGCTTCGTCGGCTGGGGGGCGGGGTGTAGGTGAGCACCGTCTGGGAGGCTGCGGAGTGGGAGGCACCGGATGCGGAACGCCTCGTTTCGGCTGAGCATACCGAGGATGACCTCGAGATCGATCGCAACCTCCGGCCCAGGAGGTTACCGGATTATCTTGGACAGACGCGCGTAAAGGAGAATCTCGGCGTGCTCATCGAAGCTGCGTGCGCGCGCGATGAGACACTCGATCACATCTTGCTTTCGGGACCTCCGGGACTTGGCAAGACGACGCTTGCAGGCGTCGTTGCCAACGAACTCGGCGTCAAGATGAAGACCACGAGCGGGCCGGCGATCGAGCGTGCAGGCGACCTCGCGGCCATTCTCACCAACCTTGAAGAGCGCGACGTGCTCTTCATCGATGAGATCCACCGCCTGAACCGCGCCGTTGAAGAGGTGCTGTATCCGGCGATGGAGGACTACTGCCTCGACATCATCATCGGCAAAGGCCCGTCGGCACGAAGCTTACGGCTCGACTTGCCGCGATTCACGCTCATCGGTGCGACAACACGCACGGGACTGCTCACGGGGCCGCTGCGTGACCGCTTCGGTATGGCGTTCCGACTCGACTACTACACTCCCGGGGAACTCGCTGACATCGTGCGGCGCTCTGCGGCGATTCTCGATGTGCCGGTGACTGACGACGGTACCGACGAGATCGCGCGTCGTTCGCGGGGGACGCCACGGCTCGCAAACCGGCTGCTCAAGCGCGTGCGTGACTACGCGCAGGTGCGACATGACGGTCAGATAACCGAGGATATCGCTGCCGAGGCACTTGCGTTCTTCGAGGTCGACCACAGGGGCCTCGACAAGATGGACCTTTCGATTCTCGAGACGCTCGTCTGCAAGTTCGCCGGGCGTCCCGTGGGTCTTAATACGCTGGCAGCAGCTGTCAGTGAGGAGCCCGACACGCTCGAGGATGTCTACGAACCGTATCTCCTGCAACTTGGCTTTATCGCGCGCACGCCCAAGGGCCGGCAGGCAACACCTCGTGCCTTCGAGCACCTCGGCATCGCGCCGGTTGCGGGCATCCCCGGCCAAGACGGGCTGTTCTAGGCGTATGGCTGATTCCGCCCTAGTCCGGCGGATCAGGCCCCAGGCCCTGTGGGTTCGGGTCGATCAGAACCGTCTCAAGCTGGGCGTATTCGTCGGCCTGTTCGTCGGCGGGTCCGCGTTGTTGCTGACATTCGCCTTTGTGGCGGTACCGGGCTCTCTCATCGGTTGGGCGGTCTGGGTGACCGAGTACGCCGATGTTTCGGGGTACTTCGTCTTGCTTGCGCGTACCTTCCTTGTTGCTCTGGGCGCTTTGCTTCTCGTTGGGGGCGTTGCCTCGGCAGTGCTTCTCGCAAACGGGGAGGATTGGGTTCGCAACCGCTTTGGCGGATCTGATCTGCCTGCGGGGGAGAACCCGGCCCTAGAGCGAGCGGTTTCGGATATGGCGATTGCCGCGGGGCTGGCAGAGCCGCCACGTATCATCGTTCTCGAAGCAGAGAGTGTGAACGCGTGCGTGATCGGAATGAGTCGAGCGCGACCGGCTTTCGGCGTGACACGGGGCTTTCTGACGGCGCTCGACGAGGGGGAGCAGCGCGCGATCGCAGCTGCGCTGACTGCGCGCATCGCGAGTGGTGACATTCTGATGGGGACGGCGCTGGCTGCACTGATGGGCGCGCTCAAGGCGATTCGCACGTCGCGAGGAGCGGCGGGCACAGCGACCCTTGGGTGCGCGGAAGCAGGGTGCTCGGATCCCGGGTGCGCCGACGGTGGATGCGGATGTCTCTTCGATGGTCTCGGGGACTCTGACGCAGCGGGCGGGTGTCTTGCGGCTCTCGCGATTGCCATCTTTGCAGCAGTCGTGATCGCGCTGACGTATGCCGCAGTTGTGTCGGCCGCATGGATCGTCACGATCTGGGGCCGGGCACTCAGCCGGACAGGCTATGAGAAGGCGGACGCTGAAGGAATGCTCCTGCTTAAGGATCCGTTACCCATGCTGTCGGCGCTAAAGAAGTCGATCACGTCCTCGAATGAGGTCGCTGATGGTGACGCATCCTACGATGGCATCTTCTATGTATCGACGAGTGGCAAGCCAGCTATCGAGCGCGTCGAACGAAGACGCTGCGACCGGCTTCGAGAGGTTCTCGGTGTGGATGGCGTCGTCTCTGGAATTGTCTGAACTCAGTGCGTATCTACAACGTGATTCCGGGCTATCAGAGTGTGACCTCGGCGGTCCAGAGGCCGTGCATATTGCAGTGCGCGATTGCTCGAACGAGTGTGCCTGACTCCAGGTCGACCACAACGGAGACTGTCGGCGTTGATGCGACGGCGGCGAGGTCGAATCGTGCTATTGGCGCCTCACCCGCGTAGATGGTGATCCAGGTGATGGAGTGGTCAGGCTGGTTGGGATGGGGAACGCCCCACCCGACGGTTACCGTGACGGTGGTCACGTCTCCAGAAGCGGAAATGCCGATGTGGGGAGTATGCTTCTTCTCGAAATCGCTTGCTGTTGAGAGATCCGAGATGTGGTTAATGGGGCCAAGAATGGGAGCGTCGGTCATGGTGGCCTCCTGGAAGCTGTCACGGCAGATTGCACCTTATGGCGCATCAACATAGATACCCGAAATACGGCGTGCTGTCGCCTGGAGCGGTTACAATCATCGTGAACGCACGAGTGACCGAGGGGAGAGAGCGATGGTCACCCTGAGCCCGTGGCTTGCCGATAGAGTCGATGCCGTTCTGGTGGTTGTCGACGTACAGGACCGTTTAGCTGCTGTCATGCCGCGGCGGGACGAGGTCGTTGCGACGACGGTGATGCTGGTTCGTGCGGCGCGTCTGCTGGGTATGCCGGTTCTCGTGACGCGGCAGTATCCGGAAGGCCTTGGTGACACGGTCCCTGAGCTTCGCGAGGCACTCGGCGAGCACACGCCAATCGACAAGTCGGTCTTTTGTTGCCGGTCTGACGAAGGATTCTCGGATCTACTTGCCGACACATGGCGCGGCCAGGTCATTCTCATCGGTATGGAAGCGCACATCTGCATCACTCAGACCGCGCTGGCGCTTCTGGAGGACGGTTATCGCGTGCATGTCGTTGCGGACGCGGTTTGTTCTCGCACAGAACGCGACAGCGAGATAGCGCTTGAGCGCCTGCGGCACGCCGGGGTAGCTGTGACTTCTGCAGAGTCGGTCCTGTACGAAGTGCTGGGTGAGTCCGGCACCGAGGAGTTCAAGGCAGTTCTCGCTCTGGTCAAGGAGCGCGACGCGCGCTGACGCCGCCCGTGCCCTGCGGTACACTGATGCACCTATCTTGAGGGAGCGGCGCTCCAATCGTCCTACCCGGAAGTGAACCCCGGCGAACGCAAGTGAGGTAGTTCATATGGCTGACACAATCATCGACGGCAAAGCGGTTGCGGCTCGTGTAAGAGCCGCGGCGGCACTGCGTGCGCGAGCGCTTCGCGACGCCGGCATCGAGCCCGGTCTGGCGGTCGTGCTCGTTGGCGATGATCCGGCCTCAGGCGCATATGTCACCATGAAGGAGCGAGACTGCGACGAGGTGGGCATCCGCTCATTCGACACCCGCCTGCCGTCGGACACGACCCAGGAGACCCTTGAGGGAATCATCGACGCCTTCAATGAGGATCCCGCGGTCCACGGCATCCTTCTCCAGCTACCGATTCCGCGGCATCTTGACACCGAGTCGGCGATAGCCCGAATCTCGCCCGAGAAGGATGTGGACGGGTTTCATCCTGTCAGCATCGGGCGCATGGTTCGCGGGCTTCCTGCCGCGCACGCGTGTACGCCGGAGGGCGTTATGGAGCTTCTGCGCGCGTGCGACATCGACCCGGCCGGGAAGAGGGCCGTCGTCGTCGGGCGCTCGGTGCTCGTCGGCAAGCCGATGGCACTCCTGTTGATCGAGGCGAACGCCACAGTGACAGTGTGCCATTCGCGCACGGTCGATCTGCCCGGCGTCTGTCGTGAGGCGGACATCCTGGTTGCGGCGATCGGCCGACCAGGAATGATCGATGAGACCTACGTGAAGCCGGGTGCCATCGTCATAGATGTCGGCATCAACCGCGTGGGCGACCGACTCGTAGGGGATGTCGCATTCGATCGCGTTGCGCCGATTGCTTCGGCGATCACACCCGTCCCGGGTGGAGTGGGCCCGATGACGAGGGCGATTCTCATGGCGAATACGGTCGCCGCTGCGGAAGCAGCAGTCGAATCCAAGTAGGTCGACCATAGAGCGCGCTCGACGTCAGGCGGGATCTCAGCGTATTCGGAGTCCGCTGGTCGAATGGGCTACAATACCTCGCGAGATGTCCCCGAGATACCCGGCAGGTGGTCTTCTTGAAGCGTTCACTCATTCGTGCATCGACACTCCTTGCACTCGTCGCCCTTCTCGTTTCGACGCTGCCGGCGTTCGCCTACGCGGGGGTCAGTGAGTATCAGGTTCAGTTCGCTCCCGTGGACCCCTCGGGGAGCGGTGCATTCATCGTAAACGTCATCCTGTCGCCGGAGACCACGCTTCCCGCCAGGGTGCGCGTGCCGATGCCTACGGGTGCCCGGCTACTCTGGGCTGGAGAGATTATCGGTGGTGATGCGGCAAACGACCTCTCGCGTGAAGCAAGTGTCACCGCAGTCGCGGACGGTCTGGTTGTCGAGTTCACGCTCGAGAAGGTTCGCGTTGCTCAGGTCGAGGCCCAGTGGAACGCTCCGACGTATTCGGGAAGCACCGTGAGTTCGAATCTGGATTGGGTCAACACGACCGATGCCGGAACCTATACGTTCGCTATCATGCTTCCGGCCGGGGCGAGCAAGGTCAAGATCACGCCGGCCGTTGAGGGGTCTCCCAACACAAATGCGAACGGCGAAACACTTCAGACACTTACGCCGATCCGCCTTGAGAAAGGCGCGAAGTTCCCGATCTCGGTGTCGTACAAGACCGGTGGCGGCGGTTCTGCTGGTGGCATGTCGCCGCTCCTTATCGGTGCCGTCGTCTTACTGGTGATCGCGGTGATTGCGCTTATTGCGGTCATCACGCGCCAGGGTGCCAGGCAGGGCGCGCCGCGAATGAAGAACCCGGTCTCTCCAGACCTTGATGGTGGCTCCTCCCCGGCAAAGGAAGCCACCGAGTCCGATGGCGAGACGTTTACCTGGGAGTAGGCCCTCTTTTCCGCGGTGTGGGAAATACTTGCTTATGTGTACTGTGTGCTAGGATTATGTCGAATCTGGGCAACGGCCCAGAGCGGCTGCGAGACGGTTTGTCGGTACGAACGGCGCCATCGGTCCACCCCGGTCACGGTCGTGTGGCAAGAGACGCGAGAGCGCACGGACAGGCACGTCGCACGAGTGTGAACCCGCGATAGTGCGCGGGGGGGAAGGACGGATCGGCATGGCACAGGGTACCGTCAAGTGGTTCAATCCGGATAAGGGCTATGGTTTTGTCTCGCGTGAGGATGGCGACGATCTGTTCGTCCACTTCTCCGAGATTCAGGGCGACGGCTTCAAGACGCTCGACGAGGGTCAGGCTGTCGAGTTCGACGTCACCACCGGCCAGAACGGCAAGCTCCAGGCGAGCAACGTCCGTAAGGCCTAGTCACTTCACCAGACCTGAGAGGGGCGGTCCTTCGGGGCCGCCCTTTCTATTGAGAGAGGCACTGTGCTCTACGTCTTCGTCATTTCGTTCGTGCTCATCATGGTGGGTGAGCTTGCGGACAAGTCCCAACTACTGGCACTTGTGCTTGCCACTCGCTATAAGGCGTGGCAGGTCCTTGTGGGCATCTTCGCGGCCACATTCCTCGTACACTTCGTCTCCACTGCATTTGGCATGTTCGCGGGTGGCTTCATCCCGGAGGGGGTACTGCCCTGGGTGAGCGGCGTCCTGTTCATCTTCTTCGGTGCCTGGACGCTTCGCGGCGACACCGTTGAGGACGAGGATGCAGCGGTGTCACGGGGCGCGAAGTACGGACCGGTTTTGGCGGTTGCGGTCGCGTTCTTCTTCGCAGAGCTTGGCGATAAGACGCAGATTATGACGATCACCATTGCTGCCGATCCCGGAGGAGCGCTCCTCGATATCCTCAAAGGCTCGGGGACGGCCGTAGAGGGATTCCTCGCTTCGATTGGGCTGACTTCGACTGAGAACCTGTCCCAAGGTGCTCGCTTCTGGGGTGTCACGCTCGGTTCGACATTTGGAATGGTGCTCGCCGATGCACTTGCGATTATCGTGGGGAGGTTGCTTGGCAAGCGCCTGCCTGAGCGGTTGCTCACGCGAATCTCCGGAATCGCGTTCATCGTGTTTGGGCTTCTCACGATTGCAGCGCCGTATCTTACGCGCTAACGGGAGTACAATCCCGGTGCACGCCCGAAAGGAGCTTCCACCGATGCGAGTAGCGCTGCACGCATGTTGTGGTCCGTGTCTGCTTGAGCCGTTTGACGCGCTCGCGGCGGAGCATGGCGTGGTGGTCGTTTACGCGAATCCCAACATCCACCCCGCGGCGGAGTACCGACATCGTCGAGACACGCTGCTCGGGTACGCCGTGGAGCAGGGCATCGAAGTCGTCGAGATGCCGTACGACCCTGCGTTGTGGATACGAGCGGTGACCGGGTTCGAGGATGACTCTGCTGCGCGATGCCGTGCCTGCTTCGAGTTGCGGCTCGGGCTGACCGCGATCGAAGCGCTCAGGTGCGGCTGCGATGCGCTGGCGACCACGCTCACCGTGAGTCCGTACCAGGATCAGGACGCGATCGCCGAGGTCGGGGAGCGCGTCGCGACGGCAGCGGGGCTCGTGTATCTCGACGTCGATTTCCGCGATCGCTACCCCGAGGCTACCCGCCGCTCACGCGAACTCGGGATGTACCGCCAGAACTACTGCGGCTGTCGGCCGTCGGAGCTTGAGGCCGAAGCAGAGCGCGAGTCACGTAGGGCCGAGCGCCGCCTGCGACGAGACCAGGGCTAGCGCTTCTGCGTCTGCTGCTCGTAGTCGCGTGCGAGGATCGCGCGGATGTTTCCCGCGTATCGCAGGTTGCGTGCCAGCCAGAAACCCTTGCGATCGACGCGGGTCGTGCGTGCCTCGATGGCGCACCGTAGATCGGCGGCCGTTGTACCCGGGAAGAGGGTTCGGCTGTCGCCGATGGCCGAAAGGATGTGCGCGTCGCTTCCTCCGGTGACCGCGAAGCGGTGCTCGTGATCTCGCATGTAGCGGCGCGCAAGCCAGTTAGCGTGGAAGATGAGCGGTGTGGAGTTGCTGATCTCGAACGCGTCGAAGTCCACGCAATCGTAGACGGTGCGATCACCCCGACAGAGGCCGTGCTTGGCCCACCAGCGCGGCGCGAAGGGGTGCGCGACGAGCGCGATGCCGCCCTGAGCGTGGATAGCATCCACGGTGTCCTGGGCGGACGCACCCGGCTCGATCCGCTCGGGCGCCCACAGGCCGATGACGTGGCCACTCATGGTGTCGACTTCTTGACCGACGATGACCTCGATGCGGTATTCCTTTGCGAGAGCGGCCGCCTCGTGTGCGCCGTCTACCGAGTTATGGTCGGTGATGGCGATGACGGAGAGGTCGGTGTGCTCGGAAACCCAGTCAAGGACGTCTCGGGGAGTGCCAAGACCGTCGGAGCCAGTCGTATGAAGGTGTATGTCGGCTGAAGACCAGGTTTCGGGCATGACAGGCATGGTACCTGAAGCCTGCCTTCGCGGTACACTCTTGGGGAATAATTCGCAGACCGATGAGAGGCTGGGCACGTGCGCACCGACGATTTCGACTATGACCTGCCGACCGGTCTCATTGCGCAGCACCCTGCGGAACCACGCGATTCATGTCGGCTTCTTGTACTCGAGCGCGTGAGTGGTCTGGTCGAGCACCGCACGTTTCGTGACCTCCCGGAGTATCTCCGCGCCGGTGACGTCCTTGTCGTCAACGAAACGCGCGTGTTGCCCGCGAGGCTGATCGGCGCGAAGGATGAGACCGGAGGCGCCGTCGAGGTGCTCCTGCTGCGTCCGCGCTACGAGGACACCTGGGAGTGTCTTGTGAAGCCGGGTCGCCGGCTCAAGCCGGGTGCGCATATCGTCTTCGGTGATGGTCTCCTCGCGGGACTCATCGTTGATGTACTTGAGGAGTCAGGCGGTCGCCTTGTGCGCTTCTCCACGCGCGAAGGGACGTTCATGGAGGCTGTTCACGCTCTCGGTGAGGTTCCGTTGCCGCCGTACATCACGACACGGCTTGATGATCCCGAGCTCTATCAGACGGTCTTCGCCGCGGGAGAGCATAGCGTTGCGGCGCCGACAGCGGGGCTGCATTTCACGCAGGAGATGCTCGACGATGTTCAGCGAGCCGGCGTGCACATCGCGAAGGTGGAGCTGGATGTGGGCCTGGACACGTTCCGTCCGGTCGCGGTCGAGGATCCGGCCGATCACCACATCCACACCGAGCACTACCGGGTGTCGGCGCAGACTGCCGGGGCGGTAAATGCCGCACGTGAGCGCGGCGGACGCGTCATCGCGGTAGGGACGACATCGGTCCGCGCGCTTGAGAGCGCGTTCAACGAAAACACCGGGAAGGTTGAAGCGGCCGAGGGACTCACGGACCTTTTCATATTGCCGGGCTTCAGCTTTGGTGTGGTTGACGCGATGGTCACGAACTTTCACGTGCCGAGGTCGACGCTGATGATGATGGTGAGCGCCTTCGCCGGACGAGAGCAGGTCATGCACGCTTATCGTACCGCCATGACCGAGAAATACCGATTCTTGAGCTTTGGCGATGCGATGTTGATCGTCTAGGCACGGCGTCTACTCCGGTTGCCACCATGTCCAGTTCGGGTTTCCCGCGGCCGGATCGTCGATAGACGTGCCTGGGGCGACGGCGAAGCCATTTCGCGGTTGACCACCTCTTGGCGCGTAGATAAGAACACCGGCATCGTCTTTGCCAAAGAATGAGAATGTCGGTGAACCATCTGACGAAGTTGGCACGGTGAAACGTCGGGGGAGGAGCGGCCACGCGCCGTACGCGGCCATGTCCACGTCGCTCGTGAGCATGAACCTGCGTCGACCGAACTCACGGGATACAGCCTCGAACTCCAGATACGTTCCGGGAGGACTTTCAAGGACGATTGCATCGTTGCGTCCAGCGATACGGAATGTAGGCACGGGTATGGGATCCGTCCCCGTATCCAGCGCCGTGACGATCGGAGTGGCAGTCACGAATGAAGACGGTTGGGCCGTGCGCGCTTCGACGGGGGCGTAGACGAGCCCATCAAGGACGACATACGGCGGCGCCGCGCTCTGCGAAGCAGACACCCGGTACGCCTCGGTGCTCGTGGTGGCCGCGTCCGGTGCGCCGAGGGGCTCGGAATTCCATGAGGTGCTTGCCGTATCGGTGAGGGCGCGCTTGCTGCGATCCAGGCCCCCGAGAGTAATGCCTGTAGCGACCAGTGCCACCAGTAACACGGCCGCGATCGATGCGAATGCTGCAAGGCGCTGCGGTCGCCTGAATCGCGCGAGTCTCACGACAGGCACTGCGGCGGGCGCCGTTCCCGCTTCCGCCGCCGTCGCTCGAAGAAGGACGGCCTCAATGTTGCCAAGCGTAACGATGCGATCGACAAGCGGCTGTGGAGCGATAGGAAGGCCAGCACGTGACATGAGATCGAGCGCGCGCTCAAACGCGGCGCAGTCGGTGCACCCGGCACAATGCGCACGGGCGTCGGTGAGCGAGGCGGAGTCAACGGTACGGTCAATGGCTTCCGAAAGGATCTCCTGTGCCTTCAGGCAGTCCATCAGACACCTCCTTCAGCCGGAGCGAGAAGGTGGGCAAGGGTTCGACGGGCCCGGAAGACACGTGACTTCACCGTGCCGACCGGTACCTCGAAAGCGGTGGCGGCTTCTTCGTAGCTGAGGCCGAAGAGCGTGACGGCGCCGAGAGCGTCGCGTTCTTCGGGAGGGAGTGCGCGAATTGCCGTCTCGACTGTGCGTGAGAGCACCACATCATCGGCGAAGTCGCGAACGGTCGGGGGAACAAGATCGACCGGGTCGGTCGGGATGGGGCGCCTGGCGCCCGCGCGCGCCATATCGAGACAGACGTTGCGCGTAACGCGAAAGAGCCACGTCGAGAAGGCCGACCTGCCGTCGAAGGAGGCAAGCGACCGAAACATCTTGACGAACACCTCCTGAGTCGCATCTTCTGCTGCGGACGGATCACCGAAGAACCGAAGCGCGTGACCGTACACAGCGTCGGCGTTGCTTCGAACGAGCGTTTCGAAGGCGCGCTCGTTTCCTTGCTGAGCCGCAGCGATGAGATCGTGGTCGGAACGCGCTTCTTCGATCACCGTCTACTCTCCTAAGACGCTGCGAATCCACCGGAGGTTCACGAGAAGCATACCCCTACCTGACACCTGTTAGAATCGGCGTCATGACACTTCACGAGTTCGACCTCATCGCAACAGACCCCGACACTTCCGCGCGCGCGGGCGTCTTCCATACTGCCCACGGGCCGGTTCGCACGCCGGTGTTCATGCCGGTGGGTACTCGCGCGACCGTCAAAGGCGTGCTGCCAGAGCAGCTCCGCGACATCGGGGCCCAGGTTGTGCTCGCAAACACGTATCACCTCTTCTTGCGCCCGGGTAGTGACCTCATCGCCGAGGCGGGGGGCCTGCACGCATTCATGAACTGGGATCGGGCGATTCTCACCGACTCCGGTGGCTTTCAGATATTCTCGCTCGCCGACACGCTCAAGCTTGATGATGATGGTGTGACCTTCCGCAGCATCATCGACGGCTCGTGGCATCGTTGGACTCCCGAGGACAACATGCGCGTCCAGGAGGATCTCGGCGCCGACATCATCATGCAGCTTGACCAGTGTCCGCCGTTTCCTGCCGAGGAGAGCGCGGTCGCTCTGGCCGTTCGTCGCTCGGCAGAATGGGCGAAGCGGTGTAAGGACTCCCACGTACGTGAAGCTCAGGCGCTCTTTGGCATTGTGCAGGGGGGCGTGTACGACGCGCTTCGTGCAGAGAGCGTGGAACGTCTCGGCGAGATCGGCTTCCCGGGATACGGCATCGGGGGCTACTCGGTGGGCGAGCCGCACGATCTCATGCTGGAGTCGCTCGCGCCTGTATGCGCGCATCTTCCGGCAGATAAGCCGCGCTACCTGATGGGCGTCGGCAATCCCACCACGCTCGTGCAGGCGATCGGCCTCGGGGTCGACATGTTCGACTGCGTGTTGCCGACCCGCACAGCCCGTCTCGGGACGGCGTTTTCCTCCGAGGGCCGCCTGAACATGCGCAATGCGAGATTCGCACGGGATTTCTCGCCGCTCGATCCGGCGTGCACCTGTCCCACGTGTACCGGCTATACGCGTGCCTACATCCGACATCTTGTGAACACCAAGGAGATGCTCGCCTCGACGCTCCTGTCGGTGCACAATCTACACTTCCTGATCGATCTGACCACGCGCGCGCGACTCGCAATTGAGGCCGGGGAGTATGGTGCGTTCATGCGAGCGTGGCTTTCGGGGCCCGGCGCCGAGGATTACTGACGCCGAGAGGCTTCGCGCGAGTCGCGGCGCACATGTGGTGGTATGATTACTGACCGTGTACACACCCGTGGTATGTCTGACTTCGATTGCACGCCGTGGAGGCTCTAATGAACTCGCAGACCGGTCAGCTCATCTCGTTCGCGGTTCTCATTGCCGCGTTCTATCTGCTCCTTGTCCGTCCGCAGATGAAGCGCCAGAAGGAACAGTCCGCGCTGATGGCCTCGCTTGCGGTCGGTGATGCCGTCGTCACCATAGGTGGCATGTTTGGCACCATTCGCGTGCTGGAAGAGGACCGCATTCAGCTTGAGATCGCTCCCAATACGACGATTACGATGGCCCGTTCGGCGATCGCGAAGAAGATCGAGGCCTAGCGCATGAGCGCTGGTGCGGCGGTCACACTCGAAGACATCCAGAATGATCCGGGAGTACTTGCGTACATCCAGATGGGTGATGACTATCTCGGCACACTCGGTTACACCGAGCACGGCCTGAGGCATGCCAATCTGGTTGCCCACATTGCTGGCAATGTACTGCGACGACTCGGCTATCCAGAGCGTGAGGCTGAGGTTGGGGCGATTGCGGGCTTCATGCACGATATCGGCAACTGCATCTCGCGCGAGTTCCATGGCGTGAGCGCGGCCCTTCTCGCCAAGTCAGCGCTCGTTCGTCTCGGGATGGACTTCACCGAGATTGCGGTCGTGATGAATGCGCTCGGCAATCACGAGGAAGAGATCGGAACACCGGCGACCCCTGTCGGCGCTGCGGTCATCATCGGCGACAAGGCCGACGTGCACCATACGCGTGTGCGGAATCCGGATCCCGAGATGTTCGACATCCACGACCGCGTGAACTACGCTGCCAAGCGGTCATTCCTGCGTGTCGATGAGGGCAGCCGCCTGCTTACGCTTGAACTGGACATCGATACTCGCGGTAGCCAGGTTATGGAGTACTTTGAGATCTTCTTGTCGCGCATGCAGATGTGCCGAAAGGCAGCAGAAGTGCTCGACGCGAATTTCAGTCTGGTGATAAACGAGACCAAGCTCCTGTAGCGCGGTCCCGAACGGTACATTCGACCGGAAGGCAGGACGAGAGACAGACATGGATTCCAAGACGCGCAACGTCGTGGCGCTCGTCACCGTCATCGCCCTAGTGGCGGTGTCATGGTGGCTGTTCTGGCCCCTCGACAAGAAGATCACGCAAGGACTGGATATCAAGGGTGGCGTGCAGGTCATCCTGACTGCGAAGGCCATCGGGAACACGGCTTTGACCGAAGATTCGATGACCCGCACCGAGGCCATTTTGACCGAGCGCGTCAACGGCCTTGGCGTTAGTGAGGCGAGCGTTCAGCGGCAGGGCAACGACTCGCTGCTCGTGCAGCTTCCGGGGGTCAAGAACTCCCAGGATGCTCTCGCGGCACTGGGCTCGACAGGGCGCCTCGACTTCGTCGATCAGCGGAGCATCGCCACGAGCGAAACGCTTGCCTACGGCGTGAAGGTGCCTGCCGGCAGCTATGACGCGTCATCGGTGGTTGTTTCCGGCGCGAGCGTGAAGACTGCCGGTACGAGTCTCGACTCCCAGAACCTTCCCGCGGTCTCACTTGAGTTCGACAAGGCCGGTACAGATGCCTGGGGCGCCTACACGACCGCCAATGTCGGTCAGTACGTCGTGATCATGCTCGACAACGTGGTGCAGTCTGTCGCGCAGATCCGTGAGCCGATCACAGATGGCAACACGCAGATTTCCGGAACATTCTCCGCCGAGGAGGCCAAGCGCCTCTCCGCTGTTCTACAGGCGGGCGCTCTGCCAGTCGAGCTGACGCCGTCATCGACGCTGATCGTTGGTCCGACGCTCGGCCTGGAGTCGCTCAACCGTGGTCTGCTCGCCGGTCTCATTGGTCTCGGGCTCGTCGCGCTCTTCATGCTCGTCTACTATCGCGGGTTTGGTGTGCTGTCTTGGCTGTCGCTCGCGACGTATCTTTCGCTCCTCTTCGGAGTCGTGGCCGCACTGTCGCGCCTCGGGATGTTCGCCCTGACGCTGCCCGGTATTGCGGGTCTCGTGCTAACGGTCGGCCTCGCGGCTGACTCATCGATCCTCATCTTTGAGCGCTTCAAAGAAGAGGTTTCTATGGGCAAGACATACCGGAGCGCTGCCAAGTCCGGCACAAAGCATGCGATCGGCACGAGCATCGATGCCGACCTCGTGACGTTTGTGAGTGCGCTCGTTCTCTACATGGTGGCCATCGGTCCGGTCAAGGGCTTCGCCCTCACGCTGATGCTCGGTATCACCTGCGACCTGACGGTTGCGATCCTGTTCACCCGTACCGCCGTTGTCCTTCTCGCTGAGAATGTGATTCCGAAGGCGCCATGGCTCTTCGGCCTGAAGGGCGGTGAGGGCAATGCGTAGAGGTGCCATCGACTTCATGGGCAACCGTAAGTGGTTCATGCTCGCGTCAACAATCATCATCGTAGTCGGCGTTGTCTCACTGCTGACGCGCGGCCTCGTGTTTGGTATCGAGTTCCAGGGTGGCACGGTCATGACATTCCAGGGCAAGGCCGGAGTGACGGCTGAGAGCATCCGTGGTGCGCTTGTCGTAGCCAAAGTGACAGACGCCCGCAACGCCACGATCCAGACCACGGCAGACGGGTCCTACCTCGTCCGGACGGCCGAGTCTGACCCGACGAAGGCAACTGCGGGATTCAAGGCAGTCGTTGCTTCGCTCGGCCTGCCCCAGCAAGACGTCACCGTCACGACGATCGGTCCCGGCTGGGGTCGTAGCGTGACAAACTCGGCGATCATCGCGCTGATGGTCTCGATCCTCGCGATCCTCATCTACATCTCCTTGCGGTTCGAGTATAAGATGTCGCTCACCGCGGTACTCGCGCTCGTGCACGACACACTCATCGTGCTCGGCATCTATTCGCTCGCCGGGCGAGAGGTAACGCCGAACACAATGGCGGCACTCCTCACGATCCTCGGCTACTCGCTCTACGACACCATCGTGGTGTTCCATCGAATCCGCGAGAACTCGCGCAACCTCCAGAAGCAGACGTTCATGGAGATGGCGAACGAGTCGATCAACCAGGTCCTGATGCGCTGGGTCAACACGAGCCTCACGTCGGTCATCCCGGTCACCTGCCTCTTCTTCTTCGGAGGCGAGACGCTCAAGGACTTCGCTTTTGCGCTCCTCGTAGGCATGCTGTCGGGCGCGTACTCGTCGGTCGGCGTTGCGAGCCCCCTCTATGCGATGTGGAAAGAGCGGGAACCCCGGTTCCAGGCGCTCAAGAAGAAGTACGAGAAATTGGCGGCAAAGGCTTCGTAACGAGGCTCAAGCCATGTGAGGGAATTCCAGCCGGGACCGATGCGCGAAGCGTGTCGGTCCCGGTGGGTAGAATGGGGCCATGACAAACTGCGTTCCAGGAGAATGGGTCGTATCAAGGCCTGACGAGGGGGTCGTTCGGGAGCTTGCCGGCGCCCTCGGGCTCTCCGCGGTAACGGCTGGCGTGCTCGCGACGAGAGGCCTGACGTCCGCCGATACTGCCCGTGCGTTTCTGTCACCGTCGCTCGCGCGGGACTGGCCGGCGACTGCTGACATTCCCGGGTTAGCCGCCGCCGCAGAGCGCGTCGCGCGTGCGGTTCGTGACGGCGAGAGGATCGTCGTGTTTGGCGATTTCGACCTTGATGGTATCTCTGCTGCGGCGGCGGCACTCCGCGGCCTGACCACATTGGGTGGAACTGTCGAGGCTACCGTTCCACATCGGTTCCGCGAAGGCTACGGGCTGACCGCTGTCGCACTCGAGCGGCTTCTCGGCATGTCGCCACAGCTCGTTGTGACGGTAGATACGGGCATATCATCTGCTGCGGAAGTCGCCGCGCTCAAGGAGCACGGTGTTGACGTCGTCGTCACCGATCATCACGAGCCGGGCGGCCTGGTGCCGGAGGGCATCCCCGTGGCGAATCCCAAGCTTGCCGCGGGGAGCGTGCTGGAGTTGGCCGGCGCGGGCGTTGCCCTCGCGCTCGTACGTTCAGTTGGCGAGGCGCTCGGTCGGCCGCATGAGTGGAATGACCTTGCTGATCTTGCAACGCTTGGCACTGTGGCGGACATCGTGCCGCTTGTGGGTGCGAACCGCGCTCTGGTCACCGAGGGCCTTGAACACATGCGTCGCGCTCCGCGGCCGGGCATAGCGGCGCTTGCAGCGGTCGCGGGACTCGATATCACCGCAATCACGGCCGAGCGAATCGCTTTCGGCCTTGCTCCCAGGTTAAATGCCGCCGGTCGGATGGCCGATCCGGCCATTGCGCTCGAGTTGCTGACAACTGACGACGTCGTGCGTGCCGAGGGGCTTGCCCGCATGCTCGACGAGCACAATCGGCTTCGTCAGGTCGCTGAAGGCGAACTTATGGTCAGGGCTCTCGCTGAGGCCGAGCGGGTGTTTCGCGTGGGCGATCGCATGCTTGTGGTTGCCGGTGAGGGCTGGCACGAGGGCGTCCGGGGCATCGTTGCGTCTCGCCTTGTGGGTCGCTACGGCGTTCCCGTCATCTTGCTCTGCGTTGAAGGCGGCGAGGCGCAGGGTTCAGGCCGTTCGGTTGAGGGTGTCGATCTCTATGCTGCGGTCTCTTCGGTCGAGTCACTGCTTATCCGCTTCGGTGGCCACGCCGCTGCGGTCGGCGTCACCCTTCCGGTCGCGCGCATCCAGGAGTTCTCGGACGCGCTCGCCTCGTGGATGCGAGGTTTGCCGGCATCAGCATTTGCGGCAAAGGTCTCCGTTGATGTCGAGTTGCCCCTCGACGCACTGAGTCGCGAGCTTGTCGCCGAACTAGCCCGTCTCGAGCCGTTTGGCTTTGCGAACCCGCGGCCGCTGTTCGGCACGCGCGGCATCTTTCTCAACGGTCGGCGTGCCGTCGGCAAGTCCGGCGAGCACCTGCGCTTCACGGCATACGATGGCGTCGCTGCATTGCCCGGCATCATGTTCCGGTGTCCCGTGATCGACCAGGTGCTGAGCGCCGAGGCGGCGGTCGACATCGCGTATGAGCTCGAGGTGGACACGTGGCAAGGCAGGGAGCGGTTGCAGGTGCTTGCGCGTGACATGCGCGTTAGGATTGCTCCGGTCGGCGCTCCCGCTGCTGATCTCGTCGAGGATCTCTTTGCTCGCGCTGACGAGATTCTCGCACGCGGCGAGTATGCCGGTATCGGGGAAGCTGACGCGTTCCATACCAAACTTGCAGGCGTGACATTCGAGGGTCGTCAGGATGTGGTTGCCCGGCTGTCGTCTGATATGCCACTTCGCCTGGAGCGTCAGCCCGGCAACGAGTACGACGCTAACGCCTGTGCGCTCTTTGACGCGTTCGGCGACCAGGTCGGCTTCTTCAACCGCAGGCTCGCGGCCGCATTTGCGCCCTATCTCGACGCCGGGGTCGAGTACGACGTCGTGGTCTCCGATGTGACCGGCGGCTCGGCGGGGGAGAGCTTCGGCGTCAACGTGCAGGTGTCGCGTCGCGACGCCGCGACAGCAGACGCAGTCGTGATTGCCGCCGGAATCGCTCGACGAGCGGAGTTGGCGACGTGTTCGTCGGTTTCACTCGATGAGGAACTCGTCAGGCACTTCATCGGTGAACGATCTTTGCACGCCGCACAAGCGGAGGCACTTGCGAATCTCGCTGAGGGCAGAAACACCCTGGTCGTCATGGCGACGGGCCGCGGCAAATCGCTCATCTTCCACGTTCATGCGGCGCGTGTGGCCATCGCCTGCGGCGCAGCGAGTGTGTTCGTCTATCCGCTCAGAGCCCTTGTTGCAGATCAGGCGTTTCATCTACAAGACTCGTTCGCCGAAATCGGGCTGAGCGTGCGAACGGTCACCGGTGAGACGGCCGCCGGATCCAGAGATGAGGCTTTTGCGGGCCTCGCGGACGGGTCGGTTGACGTTGTGCTCACGACGCCGGAGTTTCTTGATCACCACGCCGCGCGATTTGCCGCGGCCGTGCGTGTGCGCTTCGTCGTCGTCGACGAGGCGCATCATGTCGGGCTCTCCCGCGCGGGGCATAGGCCAGCGTATTCCAGGCTCGATCATGCGCTAGAGATTCTCGGTCATCCGGTGGTGCTCGCTGCGACGGCGACGTGCGACACCGAAACCGCGAGAGGTATTGCGGCGATTCTCGGGGCAGATACTCTCGTCCTTGATCCAACTGTCAGGGAGAACCTGCTCTTGGAGGATCGTCGTAGTTGCGGAGACAAGGCCGCCCGGGTGGCCTCACTCGCCGCACTAGGTGACAAGGTCGTCGTCTACGTGAACTCCCGAGAAACGACAGTTCAGCTGGCGCGTCAGCTGCGGACCAAGGTTCCAGACCTGTTCCACGCCGTTGCGTTCTACAACGGCGGCATGACGCGCGAGTCACGGCATGCGGTAGAGCATGCGTTCCGCAACGGCGCTGTGCGCGTGGTGATCTCCACGAGTGCCTTCGGAGAGGGTGTCAATATTCCGGATATCAGGCATGTGGTGCTCTACCACCTGCCGTTTAATGCCGTTGAGTTCAATCAGATGTGTGGTAGGGCAGGACGCGACGGGGCTCCGGCGCGCATCCACCTACTCTTCGGCGAGAAAGATGCGCGAATCAACCGTATGGTGCTTGAGTCGTTCGCTCCGGCACGCGATGACCTTGCGGCACTCTACCTTGTTCTTCGTGATCAGGCGGCTCAGGCGGAGGACACGTTTGAGGTTACGAATGCCGACCTTGCGGCGCGCGTTAAGACGATTCGACCGGGAGCGTCTCTCGTCGACAAGGGTGTTTCCGCCGCAGTTGGGGTGTTTCGCGAGCTCGGTCTCCTTGAGTCGGAGGGGACGGGGGCATATCGCAGGCTGAGACTCTTGCCCGCTCCGGAATCTCGGTTGGACCTCGCTTCCTCGGTCAGATACGCGGAAGGACTTGAGGAGATCGCCGAATTTACCGATTTTAAGGATGATGTACTTAAGGCTCGGCCAGATGTACTGCTCGGACGAATCAACCGTCCCATTCTTCCCAACATGCAGAATGGACACCTTGAGGTCGAGCAGTAGCGACGGTCCGAGTTGTTCGAGCAGCACGCGGAGAGTATTCTTGGGCGCACTGTCTTTGGTGCTACACCTGCGGCGGAAGGTTCATGCGTCTATGGTGGTACCGGACGGGAAGCTCCATGGGACAACGATCGGCACGATATAGCGGCTGCGCGGGGTACGGCAGCAGATGGGTGCGAGCCGTTTTCGGTCGCGCCACTTTTGCGTGCGTGATGCTTCTCGGCGGGCTACTCTTCATGCCGTCGATCGCGCACGCTGAGGGTCCGAACGCGATCATGACACCGGCGGGCTACAACACGAATACCGTCCCACGTGGTGACGACACGATGAATCAGGTGGTTGGGCTACCGTTCACCATGAACTGGAACGGTACGAACTACACCCAGATCTACATCAACATGAACGGCAACTGCACGTTCGGTGCGGGCTACAACGGCTACAACCCCACCACGGCGCTAAGTTCACTCGGCCAGAACATCATGGCGCCGTTCCTGGCGGATGTAGACACGCGGAACACATCTCTCGGGCAGGTCACCTACAGCAACATCACCGTTGGAAGTGTTCCCCAGGTCGGAGGGCGTTCGGCCTTTCTGGTGAACTGGGTCAATGTCGGGCGCTATGACGCAAACGCCGCTGGGAACACCCTGACGAACTCGTTCCAGCTTGCGATCGTGGACCGCTCAGATACAGGTGCCGGCAACTTCGACTTCATCTTCAACTACGACAAGATCACCTGGGATATCGCAACGGGACTCTCCACGACTCGCGCGCGCGCTGGATGGGGCCGTTCAAGTGGCGTTGGCTTCGAGTTGCCGGGTTCTGGTACCGCGCAAGGCAGTACCAGCGCGCTGCTCGACACCTCGCTTGCCGCCACCTCACTCATACAGAACGACATGAATGATGCTGGTCAGCTGGGGCGCTATGTCTGGCAGGTTCGGGGTGGCGTGGCGCCGAACAGCCCTCCGATCATCACCGCTGTCAATCGCACACTCGAGGGTAATGTGCCAGGCGGCTTCGCTGGTTACGCCGAATCCGGGGATGTGGTGGCGACAGATCCGGACGGTACTCTCGTGTCCCTAACGAGCGACTGCCCCGCGATTCTGCCGCTTGGTACGACGCCGGTCACATGGACCGCGACTGATGACGATGGTGCGGTTACGACGAGGGTTCAGACGGTCGTGGTTGGCGATACAACGCCGCCGGTTCTCCCGGTACTTATCAGTTCGACGCATGTCGTCGGGTCATGGACAACGAACAACGTCGTTGCGGTCAGTTCGTCTGTTTCCAGTGATACATGTTCAGGAGTCGAGGGCGCGTCGTACGTCTGGAGCCAGAATGCAGTGAGCGTTCCTGACACTGTGCTTGACCCATCAACTATGGGCACATCCACAATCGTGCTGAACACGATGGTTAGCGAGAATCTCGCAGCTCAGACCTTCCCCGTAGCCCTGTGGCCTTCAGACTGGACGCGGGTCCTCATTGCCGACGCTGGCAGTCCGCTGACGTATGTTCGCAGTCAGAACGTTCGCGTCATGGGTGGGTATGCGGCTGAGTTGTGGACCGACGTGAATAACACGAGGCGAACGGCGGGATTCTTCAAGGATGTTGACCTTGCCGGACTCACTTCAGCGACGCTTTCATACTCCGACTACGCAACGGGACTTGATGCGGGAAGCGATTACACCCGCCTCGAGTACTCATTGAATGGCGGGACCAGCTGGGTCGTGTTAAGAAGTGTCGATACCAATGCCGGCTGGACGCAGCGTTCGTACTCATTGCCGACCGGAGGAACGGTTCGAGTCCGGTTCAGCGCTTCGATAAACCGCACAAACGAGTATTGCGACTGGGATGACATCTCGATCACGGGTGTTCACACATCGAGCATGAACCTGTCGAACAGTACGAGTTCGAGCAGCACATCCACGGCTCTCGCGGACGGATCGTGGTACTTCAATATTCGCGTGCTTGACCGAGCGGGGAACTGGACTGCGACGACAAGTTTCGGGCCGGTGCGAGTAGACAGGAATCCACCGCTCACTACGAGTAACACACCATCGTCATGGCAGAATGCGAATGTGAGCGTTACGCTCACGCCAACGGACGCCGGTCAGGTCGCGTCTACCATCTGGAAACTGGACTCTGGTGCCAACACGGTCTACACGGAACCAATCATCGTGAGCAAGGAGGGCACCTCCACTTTGCTCTTCCGGTCGACGGATGCGGCGGGCAATGTCGAGACCACGAAGACGGCCACGATTCTGATTGATAAGAGCAGTCCGACCATCCCGGCGACGATCACAGCGAGTGCGATCAGTACAACCAGCGCCCTACTGACGTGGGAAGCCTCGAACGATGCCGTGTCGGGCGTTGCTCGCTACGATGTGTACCGAGATGGCGTGATAGTAGCCGCAGGCACGGGAACTACATTCACCGACACGGGTCTCACGCCGGGTCAGATGTACGTCTACGCGGTCAGGGCTGTTGACGCGGCGAGTAACGCCTCAGCCCAATCGGCATCAGTGTCGGTTGACGTCCCGTTCTCGCAGTTGTGGATGTCGGTGAGTGTGAACTCTATACTGATGAGCGGGGTCGAGCCTGGTATCGCCACCGCCTTCGCGGACGCCACGACGGTGTCAGTCGGGGGCCAAGGGACCATTGCTTTTGACCTGACGTGTAGTGCACCCGACTTTGCGAATGTCGATGCGATGTCTCTGACGCCGAGCTTCCCGGTCGGCGCGATGATGTTCTCCACTCGCGGTCAGGTAACCGCAGCGGCGAAGCCGTTCTCGAACGCATCAGTCGCCGTGGACTCCACCGCCGGTCTCGTAGGTGAGTGGCGCTACGACTACATTCTCGATTTCGCCCTTGAGGTGCCGTTAGAGAACGAGCCGGGCACGTATACTACGATAATCACGTATACGCTCGTACCACGGTAGCCGGAGCGAAGCAGCACGCACGCTGAACTGCTACCATGGTCAGCCCGCCGCTTCCCGAAGGGTCGCGATGTCCGCAACGCTTGAAGGCATCGAAGCGCAACTCAAAACGTACAACCCCCTCGCCGAAACGAGCGGTCTCGAGGAGGCGTACGCCTTCGCGCTCGAGAAGCACGCAGGACAGATGCGGAAGACCGGGGAGCCTTACATCAGCCACCCGCTCGAAGTCGCTATGATTCTTGCGGGCCTCAATCTCGATACCTCGACCCTTCAGGCAGCGCTCCTCCACGACGTTGTCGAGGACTGCGGCGTTACCCTGAAGGAGCTCCGCGATCGCTTTGGCGATGAAGTCGTCGAGCTTGTCGACGGAGTGACGAAACTCGGGCGTATCAAGTTCACCTCGCTTGCCGAGGCGCAGAGTCAGAACCTACGCAAGATGCTCATCGCAATGGCGAAGGACATCAGGGTCATCCTCATAAAGCTGGCGGACCGTCTCCACAATATGCGCACGCTTGCGGCCCTCGATTCCGAGAAGCGCCGCGAGAAGGCGATCGAGACGATGGAGATCTACGCACCGCTCGCCAACCGTCTCGGCATCTCTCAGATCAAGTGGGAACTGGAGGATCTTGCGTTCTACACGCTCGAACCCCGCAAGTTCAACCAGATCCAGAAGATGGTTGCCGAGAGCCGTCAGGCGCGAGAGGAGTACCTGCATCAGGTTATCGATCAGCTCTCCAGTGAACTCATCGCAATTGGCGTGGAGAGTGAGATTTCCGGCAGGCCGAAGCACCTCTACAGCATCTACCAGAAGATGACGCAGCGAGGGAAAGACTTTTCGGAGATCTACGACCTCATCGCGCTACGTGTGATCGTCGACTCGGTGAAGGACGTGTACGGGGCGCTTGGCACGGTGCACTCGATCTGGAAGCCCATGCCTGGGCGGTTCAAGGACTATGTGGCGATGCCGAAGTTCAACATGTATCAGTCGCTTCACACGACCGTTATCGGGCCAGCCGGCCGGCCGCTTGAGATTCAGATTCGCACCGAGGATATGCACCGTACGGCTGAATACGGAATCGCCGCGCACTGGCGCTACAAGGAGGGTGGGCGCACTGACGAGGCGTTTGACGAGCGCCTCGCCTGGCTGAGGCAGATGCTTGAGTGGCAGACGGAACTCAAGGACCCGCGTGAGTTCATGGAGACGCTTAAGATCGACCTCTTCGAGGACGAAGTCTTCGTATTCACCCCCAAGGGTGACGTGTACTCGCTGCGCAAGGGCTCGACGCCAATCGATTTTGCGTACGCGATTCACACCGAGGTCGGGCATCGATGCGTGGGTGCGAAAGTGAACGGCTCCATCGTGTCGCTCAACTACGAACTCCAGATGGGTGACCGGATCGAGATCCTGACGTCGAAGAACGGGTCGCCTTCTCGCGACTGGCTCAGCATCGTCAAGACGTCTTCTGCTCGCAGTAAGATTCGTACGTTCTTCTCCAAGGTCAACCGTTCCGATGACCTTCAGTCTGGTCGCGACGAGCTTCTGAAGGCGCTACGCAAGCAGGGCCTGGGGCTTGGAAGCCACGGTGTCGGTAAGGCGCTCGACGCTGTCGCGCGGGAGGCGAACCTTCACGCAGCCGATGATCTTACCGCGGCGATTGGCGGCGGTAAGGCGAGTGCAAAGCAGGTTGTCACCAAGATCATTAAGCACCTCGCAATCGAGTCCGGTGTGGCACCTAAGGTTGACGAGGAGCCAAAAGGACTACCTGCCGGAGTGCCGATGATGGCGCCCCGCGCCAAACGGCGTAGCGGGGGAGGCGTCAAGGTCGTCGGTATCGACGACGTGCTCGTGCGTCTCGGCGGTTGCTGCAATCCTGTTCCGGGTGACGAGATTATCGGGTTTGTCACGCGCGGTCGGGGGGTCTCAGTGCATCGGGCGGATTGTCCGAACGCCAAAGAACTCCTCTCGCAACCGGAGCGCATCATCAATGTCGAGTGGGACACAGGAGGGGCTTCGACGTATCAGGTCGAGATCATTCTTGAAGCCCTTGATCGTACGCGGCTCCTGCAAGACGTCTCGATCGTGCTTGCGGATACCGGCGTGAACGTTCTGTCCGCGGCGGTCTCAACAGACCGTCAGGGGATCGCCACGATGCGCTTCCTCCTTGAGTTGGGCAGTATGGACCAGCTCACGAAGGTGCTCAGCGCGGTGCGCGGGGTAGGCGGCGTCTTCGAGGCGCGCCGGGCAATGCCGGATGCGAGTGCGTCGAAGAAGAAATCCTCGTGAACGTCGAGAGGCTCGTCCTCGGTGCCCTGGATACCAACTGCTTCCTCGTGAGCGACGGCAAGGGTGGGCCGCTGATCGTCGTGGATCCCGCGGGGGACGATGCCGAGCTGCTTGCAGCTATCGGGACGCGTCCGGTGGAAGCTGTCGTGCTGACCCATGGTCACTTCGATCACCTCGGGGCCGTGCGTTCCGTCATGACTGCTGCAGGTGCTCCACTCTTCGTCCATGAGGCCGATGCTCATGCAATCACGTCAGCGGAGGGCTCGGGCGGGGCGATCTTCGGGTTCGACTACACCGCACCCGCTGCCGATCGACTTCTTGTGGACGGCGACGTCGTTCAGGCAGGCGGATTGCGACTGGCGGTCATTCACACCCCCGGCCACACGCCGGGCAGCATATGCCTGTTCGGAGAGGGTCATCTGATGTCCGGAGACACGCTCTTCGCCGGAAGCGTGGGGCGTACGGACTTCCCGGGCGGCGATGCCCGTGCCATGCAGCGTTCGATCGGGCTGCTCGCGAATCTGCCCGATGAGACCCGGGTCTACTGCGGACATGGTCCAGACACCACGATAGGGCGCGAGCGCAGGGTCAACCCGTTCTTCCCGAGAGCGTAGTGGCGTATCGATGATTGCCCGGTCCAAGGGAGCCATGGCCAGGGGAGTGGTTGAGCGGCCGACCGAGCGGATTACGGCTTTGTGCCGGGCGGCGGCCGAACGGCAGCGGATCGAGGATGAAGCCGGACGTCTGTAGGTTGGCTGTGACGTGCGCGGGGTTGGTCGCGGGCACGCGGTTGACGTATAGTCGTAAGCCGCAGTCACGCCCCCGGACGAGAGGCCGTCGTACCGAATGAACGTACGCGCCCCCAAGGGCACCGCCGATATGCTTCCCGATGTTGCCCGTGCGTGGGAGTACCTCACCCGCACCGCACAGGACCTCTTCTCGCGGTATGGCTACGAGCCGATCTACACACCGCTGTTCGAGAACACCGAGGTCTTCACACGCGGTATTGGCGAGGCGACCGATATCGTCTCCAAGGAGATGTACACGTTCCTCGACAAGGGCGACCGGAGCCTGACGCTGCGTCCTGAGGGAACCGCGAGCGTGGTCCGCGCGGCTTTGGAGCATTCGCTCGTGCCACAGGGTTCCTCGGCGAAGCTCTACTACTCTGGTCCGATGTTCCGCTACGAGCGCCCGCAGAAGGGGCGCATGCGGCAGTTCTGGCAAATCGGTGTGGAGGTTCTCGGTGTCGCAGGACCGAGCGCTGACGCCGAGGTCATCGTGTTACTCGTGCGCTTCTTCGAGGCGGTTGGTATTCCGGCCGCTAGCATGCGCCTGCTTGTGAACTCGATGGGTGACGAGGCATGCCGACCTGCGTATCGCGAGCGCATCTCCGCGTACATCCGCGATCACGGCGAGCAGCTCTGCGAGGAGTGCAATCGCCGCGCTGTCACCAACCCGCTGCGCGCGTTCGACTGCAAGAATCCCGCATGCGTAGCTGTGATGGCCGAAGCTCCACTTCTGCGCGATTCGCTCTGCGAGGAGTGTTCCGCTCATTACTCGACAGTCAAAGCGCATCTCGATCGACTCGGCATCGCATACGAGGAGGCGCCGCGACTTGTGCGGGGTCTCGACTACTACACCCGAACGGTCTTTGAGGTGCAGGTGACCGAAGGCCTGGGTTCGCAAAACGCGATCGGTGGCGGCGGCCGGTACGACCGGCTCATGCAGGAATATGGCGGTCCGCCCACGCCCGGTCTCGGCTTCGCCCTCGGTTTCGAGCGTACGCTCCTGGCCATGGAGGCCGCGGGAGTGAGCGTGCCCGCGCCCGCACGTGCAGACGTGTACGTTGCGCGCGTGGACGACAGTGTGAGCGAGTCGGTATTCACGATGACCGCCGCCCTGCGCGACGCAGGAGTTGTTGCCGAACTTGACCACCAAGCACGTAGTCTCAAGTCACAGTTCAAGCAGGCCGACAGGCTTGCCGCTCGGCTCGTTGTGATCGTCGGCCCGGACGAACTCGCCGTAGGCGAGGTCACGCTTCGGGATATGACCTCAAAAGATGAATCCCGTGTGGCGATTGGCGAACTCGTCAACGCCGTTCGGTCCAGACTCGGTTAGGAAGGCGTCCCCATGTTCGACGCACGCTACTCAATTCGCACGCACGTTGCAGGCGCACTGCGCGCTGCAAACGTCGGAGAGACCGTCACGCTCGCCGGTTGGGTCCACCGCCGCCGTGACCACGGCGGACTCGTGTTCATCGATGTCCGCGATCGTAGCGGACTCGTGCAGTGCGTCTTCGACCCTGATGCATCAGGTGCTGCATTTGTGACCGCCGAACGCGTGCGACCCGAGTGGGTCGTGAAGCTCAACGGCACTGTTCGACCGCGTCCGGAAGGCACCGTCAACACGAATCTCGCGACAGGCGAGGTGGAAGTCATCATCACCTCGGCGGAGGTTCTCAACAGCTCCGAGACGCCTCCCTTTGAAATCGATTCGGCGCTTGATACCGACGAGACCTTGCGTCTGAAGTATCGCTACATCGACATTCGTCGTCCCGAGGTGATGGAGACCTTCCTGCTCCGCGATCGTGTGACGCAGCGTTTTCGCAAGTCACTCGAGCACCGCGGCTTCCTCGAGATCGAGACGCCGATTCTCGGCAAGTCGACGCCCGAAGGTGCCCGCGACTTCATCGTGCCGAGCAGGCTGAGCCCCGGCGAGTTCTACGCGCTGCCCCAGTCGCCGCAGCTCTTCAAGCAGCTCCTCATGGTGGGCGGTGTGGAACGCTACTACCAGGTCGCCCGCTGCTTCCGCGACGAGGACCTGCGCGCCGATCGGCAGCCCGAGTTCACCCAGATCGACATCGAGATGTCGTTCATCACACAAGACGACATCCTCGGCATGATGGAAGAGGTCATGCGTGAAGTCATGCATGAGGCGGGCGTCGATCTAAAGACGCCACTTCCGCGTCTGACGTACGCGGATGCGATGGATCGCTACGGGTCGGATCGCCCGGACACGCGTTTCGCGATGGAGCTTGTGAGTCTGTCCGAGAACTTCGCTACAAGTGAATTCAAGGTCTTCGCAGGAGCGCTGAGTTCGGGTGGGGCCATCAAGGGCATCAATGCGAAGAGCGCCGGCGACTGGAGCCGCAGTAAGATCGATGCGCTCAATCAAGTTGCGTTGGATGCGGGCGCGAAGGGTCTCGCCTGGGTGGCGTTCCCGACTGAAGGCGATGTCCGTTCACCCATAGCGAAGTTCTTCTCGGACGCTGAGATGAGCGGTTTGCGCGAAGCGATGATGGTCGAACCCGGTGATCTCGTGCTCATGATCGCCGATGCAAAGGATGTAGCGAACGAGGTGCTCGGGACACTTCGCCTCAAGATGGCGGAGGAACTAGCGATTGCCCGCGATGGGTTCGAGACGCTGTGGGTCGTCGACTTCCCGCTCTTCAAGTGGGACGCAGAGGAAAAGCGTTACGACGCGAACCATCATCCGTTCACGCGCCCATTTGATGAGCATCTCGATCGTATTCCGGCGGATCCTGCCGGCGCGCTCTCGTACTCGTACGATCTCGTCATGAATGGTCTCGAGATCGGTGGCGGGACACTCCGCATCCACGATGCCGCACTGCAGCGCAGTGTGCTCGGGGTCCTCGGGATTGAAGCCGAAGAGGCCGATGCCCAGTTCGGCTTCCTCCTGGAGGCGCTCTCGCTCGGGGCCCCGCCTCACGGTGGGATTGCCCTTGGTCTTGATCGGTTGATCATGCTGCTGGCCGGAAAGCACTCGATCCGTGACGTCATTGCGTTCCCGAAGACATCATCGGGATCGTGCCCTCTCACCGGGGCGCCGGGTCCCGTGAGCCAGCGCCAGCTTCGTGACGTTCACCTTCGAACGGACTAGGGGGTTCCATGTCGATTGAAACCATCATCGCAGTCGCCATCGTCGCCGTTGCCTCTATAGCCACAGCAGCCATTGGTGCCGCGTATCAATGGCAGGTCACTTCGCCCGGCTACGCCCTTTGGACCCGGATTATCGGCGTCGCTGCGGTGCTCGGTCTCGCAGGCGCTACGGCCTGGAGTCGTCAGGCTCAACCGTTTGTCGCAGGTGCCATCATCGCTGGCGGGATCGCTCTCGCTGTCTGGTACGTTTGGATGCACGTCCGTTTGACCGCGCGAATCAAGGCATCACTCGGCGATGAGCCTATCCGGTAGCAGCGCTGCGTTCCTGATGCTACGATATTCAAGGCTTCGCCTTGCGCTGCTTCGGTCAATACGGTCGAACCAACACTTCTTTACCGGGAGCTCTACACCGTTCGGTGGAATGGAATCCCCTTCGGGGGAAGCACGAAGCCAATGTGCGGGCACCCACCTGCTGAGGCAGGTTCACCGCACCGAGGCGCGCGAGGCGGGGTTATTGTCACCACGAGTGGAGGATGGGCAGATGCGCAGAATCATCGTAGCAGCACTCGTACTAGGTCTCGCGCTAACGGTTGCCGGTTGTGGTGGAGGCGGTGGCGATACTGCCACGACTGCGAAGCCTGTCACACCCGCGCCTGCGGCTGCCGTACCCGAGGAGTCGCCGACGGTCACGAACCGGTCTCCTATTGAGGTAGGCGCACCCGAGCCGTTCCCCTCGTTCAGCACGACCGTTGTGCCGGATGCCCTTAACTCGAAGATTGAGGCGGGCCGTCCGACCTTGATCTTCTTCTACGACAGCGCTGAGCTGGAGACCGCGGCGCAGCGAGCCGAGATTGATGCGGTGCTCGCGGAGTATCGCGGCCTGATCGATCTGGTCACGTTCGACGTTGGCGGGGTCAAGGACGGCGTAGCGACCGATGCTGCGAAGCAGGCTGTCGCTCTTGCCAACGGGCTTCGCGTGACCAGCACGCCATACATCATTGTCGTGGATGGCAACCAGTTCATCACGTGGCGCTGGCTCGGCTATGTCGATCGTGAAATCATCGGCAAAGAGGTCTTGCGCGCTACTGAGTAGCTATGGCGGACCTCTTCTCGAATGCAGCGGAGCGTTCTCTCGAACAGGGGGCGCCTCTTGCCGCCCGCATGAGACCCCGGACGCTTGATGAATTCGTTGGACAAAGTGACGTTGTCGGTCCGGGTACCATGTTGCGCAGCGCCATCGAGCTCGACGCGCTTTCCTCACTCATCCTCTATGGACCTGCGGGCTGTGGTAAGACGAGCCTTGCGCGCATTATTGCTCGCGTCACAAAGGCGCATTTCGCGGAGATTTCTGCGGTCAATGCAGGAGTCAAGGATGTTCGTTCAGCCATCGAGCAGGCTCGCGACCGGCTCGGTCAGACCGGTCGACGGACGATCGTCTTCATCGATGAGATCCACCGTTTCAACAAGTCGCAGCAAGACGCGCTCTTACACGCCGTTGAGGATCGACTCATCACCCTCATCGGAGCGACCACGGAGAATCCCTTCTTCGAGGTAAACGCGCCCCTTATCAGCCGATCTCGCGTCGTCATATTGAGCCCTTTGACCGACGACGATATTCGTCATATTGTGCGCTCGGCTGTTGCCGACAAGGAGCGCGGCCTTGCGCGCCCGGTCGTCCTCACGCCGGCCGCTGAGGACAGAATCGTGCTCAGTTCGGACGGTGATGCCCGCACGGCACTCACATCACTTGAGCTGGCGGCCAGCGTCGCGGTGGCTGATGATCGCGGCATAGCGACTGTAGAGGTCGACCATGTCGCCGAGGCCACGCAAACGCGGCAACTCACCTACGATAAGACCGGCGATGCACACTACGATGTCGTCTCCGCATTCATCAAGTCGATGCGGGGGAGTGATCCGGATGCCGCCGTCTATTGGCTCGCTCGGATGATCAACGGCGGTGAGGACCCCAAGTTCATCGCGAGAAGGATGCTCATCTTCGCGTCCGAGGATGTCGGTATGGCGGACTCGCAGGCGCTCCTTGTTGCGCATGCGGCGGTCAAGGCAGCCGAGTTCATTGGCTGGCCGGAGTGTCGCATCAACCTCGCGCATGCGGTGGTCTATCTCGCTCTGGCTCCCAAGTGCAACGCGGCGTATCTGGCAGTCGACGAGGCGCTCCTCGAGGTTCGTCAGGGGGCCGCACAGGCCGTTCCTGACCACCTGCGGGACCGGCACAGGCCTGGCGCGAAAGAGTACCCCGCGTACAAGTATCCACATGACTATCCGGACGCCCGTCCCGACCAGCAGTATCTGCCCGACGGACTCGTCGATCGCCGTTTCTACCGGCCGCGCACAGGTTAGGTCATCCTGACGTTGATGAGCGCACCGACCGTCGCTCCCTTTGCTACACTGAAGCGGTACGCCGGACGCTCTTGGAGGCAGCATGGAAGCGCGTCAGGTACTCGAGACACTGCTGAGCGTTCTCTCAATCATCTTTGCTGGCGCGGGAATCTACGCGGTGGTCGTATTCATACGCACGCTGCGTCAGGCCCAGCAAACCATGACGGAGGTACGCGAGCGATTCGTCCCGTTGCTTGAGAAGGCGGATGTGACGGTTGACGCTCTGAATGCAGAACTCCTGCGCGTTGATAACATCATGTCCGACATTGAAGGGGTATCCGGTGCAGTCAGCTCTGCAACGGACATCATCCGAACACCTGTCGGCGTTGTCGCAGGACTTGGCAGCAGGCTCGCCCATGCGTTCGCACGCGCCCGCAGGAGCTGAGCGCATCACGGGTACGTCCATCGGCCATCCGGAGGAAGCATGTCACCAGATCGAGTAACGCTCACTGTTCCCGCTCGTGGGGAGTACGCGAAGACCGTGCGAATGACAGCCGCCGAACTCGCAAGCCGGATCGGCATGTCCTACGACGACGTAGATGACGTCAGGATGGCCGCCGAAGAGGCGTTCGTCTTCGCCTGCTCCCGCGCGGGTTCTGACGGTGAGGTCACTTTCGTCATGGATGTGGGGGACAACGGGCTCACAATAGCCGCCGGCCCGCTTCCTGAGCGCTCGGAACTCGATGTTGACGAGGAGTCTGGCGACCGATACGCAGCATTCATCCTCGAGGCCGTCTGTGACGAGTTCGAGATTCGCTCGAGCGGTGAGACGTGCACGCTTACGCTCGCCAAGTACCTCAGCGTTGCGACAGAGGGGTAACGGTGCCCAGAGCATCAAAGAAGGCGGGTCGCAGACTCGTCTGGGATAAGCGTCGTACGCGGGAGCTGTTCAAGCACTACCGCGAATACAACGACGAAGAATCTCGCGACGAGCTGATCACGATGTACCTGAACCTGGTCAAGTACCTGGCGAGCCGGTTCCGGAATCGCGGTGAGCCGATCGATGACCTCATCCAGGTGGGTACCATCGGTCTCATCAAGGCCATCGATCGCTTTGACACAGGTCGCGAGGTCGAGTTCACGACGTACGCCACTCCAACGATCGTCGGGGAGCTCAAGCGCTACTTCCGAGACAAAGGATGGGCAATCAAGGTCCCGCGTCGTCTCCAGGAGCTATCCTTCCGCGTGAATCAGGCGGTTGACCAGTTGACGCAGAGGCTGCAGCGCTCGCCGTCGATTCTGGAGATTGCCGACTATCTCGGCGTCACATCCGAGGAAGTTCTTGAGGCGATGGAGACCTCCGAGGCGTACAACTTCGTTTCGCTTGAAAGCGACCGGAATACGGACGGAGCCGACTCGTTCAGTATTCTCGAGTACATCGGTAAAGACGACCAGCTTATTGCGGTCGTGGATGACCGGACGACGCTCTCGGAGGCGCTCAAACACCTCGCGCCGCAGGAGCAACACGTCTTGTACCTGCGATTCTTCCAGGGACTCACCCAGACGGAGATCGCCACCAAGATGGAGATCTCGCAGATGCAGGTTTCGCGCCTGCTGCGCAAGACACTCCGTGTTCTGCGAGAGAATCTCGTTTCGGAAGGAGTCTGAGCCGTGCCTGACGCCCGTGCCCGTGAGGATCGTTGGCGGCGTATCTTGATTGTTGCGTGGGCGCTGATCGGCATTCTCATTCTTGTGTCCGTCGGGGGCTTTGCGTTGTTGAAGGTCGCGCCTGCGCTTGTGCCGTTCATGCTTGCCATCGTCATCGTGTACCTGTTTCGCACACCTGTTGCCATGCTCGAACGTCGCGGTCTCAAGCGTGGCCTTGCGGTCGGGATCTGCTACGCCGCAGCCGCCGTCTTCCTGATCATCGCAGGACTCTTCATCGTGCCGCCGTTGGTCAGTCAGGTCGGAGAGTTCGTTCAGGCGTTCCCGGCTTACTATGGTCGCGCGTTCACGTTGTGGCAGCAGTTGCAGACTCAGTTCAACGCGATCGTCGTTCCTGACTGGGCGAACCAGGCGCTGCTCAATCTGCAGGACACCATCTCAAAGCAGGCGCTCGCTTGGTCGAGCACGATTGCCGGTCGAGTCTTCTCGGTCGGAAGCGGCGCTGTATCCTTCCTGTTCAACGGTTTCCTGGCAATCGTCGTCGGATTCTGGATTCTCAAGGATCTCGGCGCCATCAAGCGTGAGGTCGTCTTGCTCGCGGGTCCGAAGCGAAGGGACGAAGCGTCGGTCATCTCAGCCAAGGTGTCGAATGTTCTTGGAGGTTACCTGCGCGGTCAGGCCGTTGTTTCGGCCGCGACGGCGGTGCTCGTGACCATCGGTCTGAGCATTTTCGGCGTGCCGTACGCGCTGGTGCTAGGCCTGCTCGCAGGCGTGCTTAACATCATCCCGTGGTTCGGACCACTTATCGCGGAAGTGATTGCCGCCATCGCGGCGGCGTTCGTCAGCCCGTGGCTTGCGCTCGCGGCGGTGCTCGTCATCGCAGGATCCCAGCAGCTGACGGACATATTCGTCACCCCCCGGGTCATGTCAGAGCAGGTCGACCTGCATCCGCTGCTCGTGATATTCTCGCTGCTCGCGGGTAGTGCCCTGGCTGGATTTGTCGGAATGCTACTGGCGATTCCCGTAGCTGCCATTGCCAAGGGTCTCTTTGTGTACTACTTCGAGAAGTGGACTGACTCGAAGTTGACGACTGAGGAAGGGGCCTTCTTCCGCGAGAAGAAGCTCGATGCCGAATCGGGCGAAGACAATCCGGCATGCGGGTCGGGTTCCCGGGAGCCGAGCACCAAAGATGCTGACGTTGAGGAGACCGAGTGAAGGCTGCTGAGATTCGCGAAAGCTACCTGTCGTTCTTTGAGGGCAAGGGCTGCCATCGGCTGCCGTCTTCATCGCTTATCCCGGACGACCCGTCCCTGCTTCTGACGTCTGCAGGTATGGTGCAGTTTAAGCCGGTATTTCTCGGCTTGCGCGATCTTGGCTTCACGCGTGCGACAACGTGTCAGAAGTGCGCGCGCACGACGGATATCGACATCATCGGCACGACGGGGCGGCATCATAGCTTCTTCGAGATGCTTGGCAACTTCAGCTTCGGCGACTACTTCAAGAGTGAGGCGTGCGCCTGGGCGTACGAGTACTCCACACAGGTGCTGAAGCTTGATATCAACCGGCTCTGGTTCTCGATCTACGAGGACGACGACGAGGCCGAGGCAATCTGGCGCGACGAGGTCGGCGTGCCACAGGATCGCATCGTACGCATGGGCGCGAAGGACAACTTCTGGTCAGCAGGACCGACCGGTCCGTGCGGTCCCTGCTCGGAGCTCTACTACGATCAGGGGCCGGAGGTCGGCTGCGGTTCCGCCGACTGTGCGCCGGGCTGCGACTGCGACCGATTCCTCGAGTATTGGAACCTGGTCTTCATGCAGTACGACCGCGCCGAGGATGGCACGCTCACGCCGCTACCGAAGCAGAACATCGACACCGGCATGGGCCTGGAGCGCGTCGCTGCGATCATGCAGGGAGTCCATTCGAACTTCGAGACAGACTCGCTGCGAGGAATCATGCAGTGCGCCGAGGAGATCACCGGGGCGACATACGGTGTCGACGAGAAGACAGACACATCGCTCCGCATCATCACGGATCACGCTCGTGCTGTGACGTTCCTCATCTCAGACGGTGTCTTACCGTCAAACGAGGGGCGCGGCTACGTGCTCAGGCGGATTCTTCGCCGTGCCGTCCGACACGGGCGACTCCTCGGTGTGGAGAAGCCTTTCCTGCAACTGCTCATTGACCAGGTTGTTACTCGCATGGGAGACGCGTATCCCGAGGTCGTCGAGCACCACGATCTGGTGCGTCGTATCGTCGCCAGCGAGGAAGAGCGGTTTGGCGCGACGTTGCGGCAAGGGCTGGTCTTTCTCGGTGAGGCCATCGACGACACGAAGTCTGGTGGCGGAAGCGTCCTGGACGGAATCATGGCGTTCGCCCTTCACGACACGTACGGCTTTCCCTACGAGCTCACGGTTGAGATTGCTGCCGAGGCGGGCCTTGAGGTTGATAAGGCTACCTTCGACGTGGAGATGGCGGCTCAGCGCGATCGCGCCCGAGCTGCAGTCAAAGATGACTCATGGTCAGCCTTCGGTCATGCGTTTGGCGAAGTCGCCAAGCTCATTGGCGGAGAAGTCGAGTTCGTCGGATATGGTGCGGATGCCGCCGATGCGGTAGTCGTCGGCATCGTTGTTGACGGCGCAACCGTCGAGCGACTTGAGGCGGGCGCCTCTGGCGATATCGTACTGAATACGACACCGTTCTATGGCGAACAGGGTGGGCAGGTCGGCGACCAGGGTCTGATTGCGCTTGGCGACGCCCGGTTCACCGTCAGCGATACTCGCATTCCCATGCGCGGGCTCATCTCGCACGCCGGTACGCTTGAGGGTGGTGCGCTCGCAGTCGGAGACAAGGTTCACGCCGCAATCGACGTCGAGCGTCGTGAGCGCATCCGTCGCAATCACACGGCTACCCACATCCTGCACTGGGCGCTCAGGAAGGTTCTCGGTGAGCATGTTCACCAGTCCGGCTCGTTTGTCACGCCGGATCGCCTTCGTTTCGACTTCACGCACTTCGAGGCACCGGATGCGGATCAACTGAGCCGGATCGAGCGACTTGCGAACGCTAAGATCATGGAGAACCACCCCGTTCGCAACTACGAGACGTCCCTTGTCACCGCGCGTGAGATGGGTGTGACGGCGCTCTTCGGCGAGAAGTACGGCGAGATCGTACGAGTGCTCGAGGTGGGGAACTTCAGCAAGGAACTGTGCGGAGGGACCCACGTCGGCCGGTCGAGTGAGATCGGCATGGTCAAGATCATCTCCGAGGGTAGCGTCGGGGCGAATCTTCGACGTATCGAGGCGGTCACGTCCTTTGGCGCTCTTGAGTACGTCTATACCGAGGAAGCGCTCATCACCGAGGCTGCTACCACGCTGAAATGTCGCCCGGCCGAGGTGTCCGAGAAGGTCGCGGGCCTTGCCCGGCGCCTCAAGGAGACCGAGTCTGCCCTTGCCGAAGCCAAGCGACTCAGAGGATCAAGCGACCTTGAGAAGTATCTGGCCGGTCGAGTTGATATCGGCTATCCGCTCGTCGTGACCGATGTACCCGATATGGATATGGCGGCGCTTCGCGACTTCGTCGACGCACTACGCCAGCACATGGGTGGCGGTGCTGTTGTTGCCGCGTCCGGCAATCAGGGTGGGGGAGCGGTTCTCATCGCTGCGGGCGACGTCAAAGCGGTTTCAGCCGGTTTTGATGCTGCTGCAATCATCCGGGAGGCCGCGCCGTTCATCGCAGGTCGCGGCGGCGGTAAGCCAGCGATGGCACAGGCCGGTGGCGACGATGTCGCGGGTATCGGCGCCGCGCTTGCGTCCGCACGCCGACTGCTTGGCGTGGAGTGACGCGCATGCGACTGCTCGGCCTCGATATCGGTGAGGCGCGCGTGGGCGTTGCGGTGTCAGACCCCGGTCGTACGATCGCATCACCGGTGGCCGTGCTTGACGGTCGCCGGCTTGTGCGCGACATCGCGCCGCTCAGGGAGTTGGTCGAGGAGTACGAGGTCGTGGGGCTCGTGGTCGGGCTGCCGCTTGGAATGGGTGGCACGGAAGGTGCACAGGCTTTGCTCGTACGCGATATCGCCGCACGTTTTGCTCTGGAGCTCGCCCTACCGGTAGCCTTTTGCGATGAGCGACTGTCTTCCAGGGAGGCGAGCCGAGCCATGTCAGGCGGAGGCGTGTCATCAAAGCGTCAGCGGGGGCGGCTTGATATGGTTGCTGCCGCACTTATCTTGCAGGCGTACCTTGACGGCCAACGAAGGGCGGACTGACGATGGCCCACAGTGAAGAGGAAGGCAGGGGGCGGCAAAGCTCACCTCGCCCGGCTGCACGCCGCACGGCGCTGCCGACGGTGCTTCCTGATGGTTCGCCAGACGTTCGGCATTCTTCTGTCGAGGAGTCGGGTACTAAGAGACGTACGATGGGGTTCGTCGTCATCATCGTCGGCTTGATCCTCGCTGTGGGCATCCCTGCGTACGGAGTCTGGAATATCCTCTTGCGACCACAGGTGACCGTTGAGGCCGCCGTTCCGGTGCGTATTGTCGTGCCGTCTGGGTCGGACACCAAGACGATTGCCGAGGTTCTCGCATCCAAAGGCGTCATCGAGAACGCCGCGATGTTCCGATTGCGAGCACGCGTAGACGGCATAGACAGTAAGCTCAGGCCCGGGGAATACGACCTGATCACAGGCATGCGTTACAAGAATGTTGTTGCTCGACTCCTATCTGGTCCCTCGCTCGACTACGTTACCGTGACCGTACCGGAGGGTTTCACGGTCGTACAGATCGCCGAACGCCTTGAGAAGCAGATGGGTATTCCGGCCGTCGAGTTTACCGACCTTGCGATGAAGCAGGCGGCGTCCTTTGCGTCGGGGCATCCTCTCCTCGGGGGCGTCTCCACTGGCTCTCTGGAGGGCTATCTCTTTCCGAAGACCTATCGCATCGCCAAGGGCAGTACGGCACGCGAGGCCATCGAAATGATGTTGGCGCAGTTCGACAAGGAGCTTGCGCAGGTCGACCTAAGCTATGCAGAAAGCAAGGGTCTGAATACGCATGAGGTCGTGACTATCGCATCGATGATCGAACGAGAGGCGAGGGTGCCTAAGGAACGACCTATCGTATCTTCGGTCATCTACAATCGACTTTCCAAGAATATGCGTCTCGAAATCGATGCGACCATCGAGTACATCTTGCCGGGGACCCGCCCTCGGCTGCTGAATAAGCATCTCAAGATCAACAGCCCATACAATAGCTACATGTACGGGGGTCTTCCTCCAGGACCTATCGCCAGCCCGGGTCTTGCGTCGCTTGAGTCAGCTGCGCATCCTGCCGATACCGAGTATCTGTACTACGTGCTGACCAGCACGGATGGATCACATACGTTCACGAAGACGCTCGAGGAATTCCTCATTGCGAAAGAGAAGTCGCGAGAGGTGGTGCCGTAGTTCGATGATGGACGAGAATATCGCTGCGATTCGCGTTCAGGGTGCTCAAAAGACCTTCAAGGCGCCTGGTCGACCGCTGAAGGTGGCGGTCGATGATGTGTCTATTTCTGTCCAGCCGGCAACCATTCATGGCCTGCTCGGGCCGAACGGTGCGGGCAAGACAACCACGCTCAAGATGCTGATCGGGCTTGTTCGTCCGACCGCAGGTGTGTTCGAGGTGCTTGGTCTCGACTCAACGAGACCGGGTGGCAGACGCGAGCTTGGATTCCTGCCCGAACAGCCGTATTTTCCGATGAATCTGACCGCCATCCAGGCGATGCGTTTCTACGCGAGGCTTACGGGTGTCCCCTCAAGGGACATCGATGACGACTCCGCGGCGCTGCTTTCACGCGTGGGCCTTGAGGACGCGGCACGCACTGAGCTCGCCAAGTTCTCTCGTGGCATGCTACAGCGCCTTGGGATTGCGCAGGCACTATTCGGAAACCCCCGCGTTGTCATTCTGGACGAGCCGGCGTCCGGTCTTGATCCGGTGGGGCAGCGCGATGTCCGCAATCTCATGCTCGAACTACGGTCAGACGGAGTCACGGTGCTTCTGTCCTCGCATCAGCTCTCAGAAGTGGAAGCGGTGTGCGACCGGGTCAGCATAGTGAATCGCGGACGCCTGGCCGCAGAAGGCGACATAAACACATTGCTGAACGTGAGTGGCAAGACTTCAGTTCGTGTGGCAGGGCTTGAATCGCTTCCCGACGCCGCGTTGGTGCTGGCTGAGGACATCGCTCTCACAGGCGGCATGCTGGTGTTCTCCATTCCGACCGGGGCGACCCGGGCCGTGGTCGACGCAATCGATGAGTCGGGCGGTACGATCGTCTCCGTCATGCCGAAGCGGGACTCTCTTGAGGACTACTTCTCTCGATTGCTTGCGATGACCTCACGGGAGGCGATGCCCTCATGATGAGTCGAATCTGGCCGATTGGTGTCGCCGTGATCACCGATAGTCTGCGTCGAAAGGTCGTCTACGTGGTATTGGCCTTCGCGGCTATGCTTGCGCTGGCGATACCCTCGCTTCCTGACTATGGCCTTGGTGTTGAAGGTGCTGTCTTCAGAGAGGTCGCGCTCGCTCTCGTGTATGTGACGGGACTTGTTATCGCGCTCTCTCTTGCGGCGAACAGGATACCCGCCGAGTTCGAACGTCGCACGGTGTACAACGTGCTCGCCAAAGGTGTGAGCCGGTGGGAGTATCTCGTTGGCACATGGTTAGGTATCTTCTGCGTGATGGCCGGCACGATCGCGGCGTTCACAGTCGTGGAGCAGGTTGTCGGCGTTGTGACGTACGGCGACCCTATGTGGCAGCTGTGGCAGGGCTCGCTTGCCGTCCTGCTGGAGATGGGAGTCGTTACGGCGTTTGCGGCGTCGGTTTCAACGATGGCGGGGCCGGTCGTGGTCGTTACTGCGACGCTTGCCGTTGTCTTCGCCGGCCACTCACGAAGCACGCTCGTCGGGGGAGAGGGAGCGCTCGCTCTGAGCCCGTTCTATCCGTCGTTCGATGCGTTCAATGTCGTCAACCCTGTCGCTCATGGTAGCGGCGTTCCGATGCTCTATCTACTCAGCATGATCGTGGTGTTCGTCGGCTTTGTGGGACTGTTTCTGAGCGTCGGCGTGCTCATTCTCAGCCGGAAGGATCTCTGAGATGAGCGCAGCTCGCGCAAGAGCCTCTCTTCTCCTTCTGGCAACCAGCTTCTTGCTTGTGGTTCTGGCGGGGCAGTATGCGGGGGACAGTATCATGGGCGCGCAGTCGAGCACCGCGACGGTTGCCGCCGTCGGTCGCGCATCCACTTCATACCTGACCGGCATCCGAACCTACGCCGCAGCAGTTCTCTGGAACCGAATCGAGCCGCTCCTGCACGGGTACTACGACGGCGTCCCACTTACCGAGCAGCGCTATATGCTCAGCACGATTGCGCTCGTCGAGTGGCTATCCCCGAGCTTTGCGCCCGCCTACTACGTTGGGCCGTGGATATTGATTCGTAACGACAAGGTTGCCGAGGGGATGGCGATGGCCAAGGCGGGCGTTGAACAGGCGCCTGATTCCGGGATGTGTCGCCAGTCGTACGCGCAGCTTCTCGTGCTTGAGTCTAAAGACCTCCGAGGCGCTGTGGTGCAAGCGACCGCAGCGCTCGGGCCAGGGATCGTATGGGCTGACGCTACCGAGCAGGTCAACGCTTATGCATCACTCGAGCAGATCTTCCGACAGGCAGGCGAGACGGCCCAGGCCGACTTTGTGAAGTCTGAGATAGACCGAATCGATGCTTCCATTGAGAATAGTTCTACTGAAGACGTTCACGACCACAATGGCGACGGCGTTTCCGACCACTAATTCTGGAGTTGTATGTCTTCCCTTTCGCCGGACCAGTATGTCGCCGATGTGCATCAGATCGACCTTGCCGCTCTGAGAGTCGGCGGGGTACGAGGTCTCTTTCTCGATCTAGACAACACCATTCTCCCCCGAGACACGAACGAGGTTCCGCCCGCCCTGCGCGCATGGGTTTCGGAGTTGTCGGTGCTCGGTTTTCGCGTTTGCCTCGTCTCGAACAACTGGCATGAGCGGGTGCGAATTGTCGCCGGTGATCTCGGTTTGGATCTGGTCGCAAAGGCGATGAAGCCCTTTCCGTTTGCGTTCTGGCGCGCGTCGCGCCTCATCGGGTTGGCTACGCGCGAGTGCGCCGTCGTCGGTGATCAACTGTTCACGGACATCCTTGGCGGGAAGTTGATCGGAGCGACTACGGTGCTCGTCCAGCCCCTGTCGGTTGTCGATCTTCCGCACACGCTTTTGCTGCGACGCGTTGAGGCGAGGATAATGAAGGGTCAGAAGCCGCAGGTTCCTGTTCCCGATGAATAAGGGAGGTGACCCGACTTGAGGATTGACGGACGCACACGCCTTGCTGGCGTCGTCGGGTGGCCTGTCGAGCACTCTCTGTCACCTGCGATGCACAACGCAGCCTATGAGGAGCTCGACCTCAACTGGGTCTACCTCGCACTTCCCGCTCCCGATCAGGGCGCCCTGTTTCGTCTGGCCGACGCTGCACGGTCATCCGCATTTGTCGGGTTTAACGTAACAATGCCGCACAAGCGCGCAGTTCTTGAACTGTGCGATGAAGTAGCGATGCTCGCTCAGATGGCCGGGGCGGTTAACACGGTTCACTGCGTCGAAGGTAGGTTGGTCGGCTACAACACCGACAGTCGGGGTCTGCTGGAGTCACTTCAGGCGGAGGCGCAGTTCAACGCTGAGGGTCGGCGGATCGCCATCATCGGGGCGGGTGGTGCTGCAGGTGCCGCCGTCGCGGGGTTCATCCTCGGGAAGGCCACGCATCTGAGCATCGTGAATCGCGACGTTGCGCGTGCGGAGCAGTTGATGACGCGAGTAGAGCCGTATTTGCGTGGACTAGAAGTGAGCCTTGAGACGATTGATGCAGGTGCTGAGCAGGCAGTGCGCGAGGCAGACCTCGTCATCAATGCGACGCCGCTCGGAATGAAGGTCGGCGACGCGAGTCCCATCCCGGTCGAGTGGTTCCGTCCGGACCAGGTTGTTTACGACATGGTGTATCTGCCGACTGACACCGCATTTCTTGAAGGAGCCAGGCTCGCGGGAGCACGTGCTCTCGGCGGTCTCGGGATGCTGGTTGCGCAAGGTGCGCTCGCTGTCGATATCTGGACCGAGAACCCACAGCAGCGTGCTCCGCGTGAGGTAATGCGCACGTCCGCCGAGGATGCGATTTCGCGTCTGGCTTCGGATGGCGAGACGTCATGACGGCGGCAAGCGGCAAGCGTCTCGGGAAGGTGCTCGTCAGGGCGGGGCTCATCACTGACGAACAACTTGATGCTGCGCTCGTTCTAGCGGAGGACGGACGTTCGCTCACGACTGTGCTCGCCGATGAGAACATCACCACCGATGTCAAGATTGCGCAGGTTGTCGCCGAGAGCATGGGTCTTGCGTTCGTTGATCTCGCCGGGTATGAAGTCGATCCGAACGCGGCAATGCTCCTGGCAAACGATCTCGCTCGTCGTCATCACGTGTTGCCAATCAAGATCCAGGATGACGAGCTCATTGTCGCGATGGCGGATCCGGCCAACATTTTCGCGATCGATGACCTGCGCATTGTTACCGGTTACGAGATTCGACCGGTCGTCGCCACCGAGAGCGACCTGACTGCAGCGATCGACAAGTTCGCCACCATGAACCAGAACGTCGATCAGATGGTCGGCGACATCGAGGATGTTGGTGGCGAGGCTGACCGCGAAGATGAGAGCGGCACCGACGATGAGGCTCCGGTCGCGAAGCTGATGAATATCATCGTCACCGAAGCTATACGCCAGGGTGCCGGCGACATCTATATTGAGCCGCTTGAGAACGAGCTTCGCGTGCGGTATCGAATAGACGGCGTTTGTCAGGAAGTCATGCGCAGCCCGAAGAAGCTCCACCGGCAGCTCCTGAGCCGGCTTAAGATCGCCTCTGGCATGGATATCGCCGAGAAGCGGGTCCCGCAAGATGGTCGGTTTGGCGTCGTCCTCGACGGAAAGACCGTTGACTTTCGTGTCGCCGTTCTTCCTACCGTGAATGGCGAGATGTCGGTCCTTCGTCTGCTTCGCAAGGACTCGATCATGCTCTCGCTTGAGGACCTCGGCTTCTTTGAAGAGCCCATCGGGCGCCTACTCGATGCTCTAGAGAAGCCATACGGCTGCATTCTGGTCACGGGACCGACCGGTTCGGGTAAGTCGACGACGCTTTACGCGGCAATCAACAAGACGACTAAGCCAACCGTGAACCTCATTACGGTCGAGGATCCGGTCGAGTATCGACTTGAGGGTCTGTCCCAGGTTCACGTGAATGAGAAGGCGGGGCTTACGTTTGCCGCTGCACTTCGTTCAATCCTGCGCCAGGATCCCGACGTGGTCATGATCGGCGAAATCCGCGACAAGGAAACTGCGACAATCGCTATCGAGGCTGCGCTCACCGGTCACCTCGTGCTCTCTACGTTGCACACGAATGACGCGCCTTCAGCGCTCACCCGTCTGACGGAGATGGGAGTCGAGCCGTTCCTGTCGGCGTCCGCCATCAACTGCGTGCTCGCTCAGCGCCTCGGAAGGCGTCTGTGTCCAGAATGCAAAGAGGCATATGTGCCGACAGAAGAGGCGTTGCAGCGCGTCGGCTTTCCCTACGATCCCGCGAAAATGCCGACGCTCTACAAGGCGGTCGGGTGCAAGCGATGTAACGACATTGGCTACAAGGGCCGAATGGGCATTCACGAGGTCATGACGGTCACCGAGGACATCGAGCGCGCCTGCGTGAATCATGCGTCTGGCGACGAGATCAAACGTATTGCTATTGCCGGAGGCATGCGCACGCTCCGAGACGATGGTTTTGCAAAGGCTCTATCGGGTGTGACCTCAATCGAGGAAATCCTGCGCGTCGTCGTATGATGCGCGGCGGAGCCCTTCGGACGTTGTAACCTGCGCGTTCGCGTGTTGTGCGGCAATCAGCGACGTGCGAAACTGAACAGGCGTGCCCCTCGAGGGCATTGTTCCTGCGTGCCGCCAAGGACGCGCGCATCTGACGCCATGGGAGGCGACGCTCGATGGTGGATACGGGTATTGGTGACTATTTCATCTCGGACGCCGAGGATGACTTGCTTGATGACGAGGCGCTCGCTTCTCCTGTAGTGGTTCCTATACATACGCCTGTACCTGCGCCTGTACCTGCGCGTGCACCGATGGCCGCGCCAGACGCTGCACCCCCCGCTCCGGTTCTCTCGGCGCCAGCTCCCGTCCAGCAGTCTGCCTCAGTGAATATGGCTCCCGCACAGTCGCAGCCCGTTGTTGCAACGCAACAGCAGGATGTAGCACGTCGGTCCACGCGCGAAGAACAGCTCGCCGCGGCCCTGGATCGACTCATGCAGGAGGATCCGGATATTCAGGCCGCTGCGCTCGTGAGCCTTGATGGCTTCACAATGGCCTCTGCGCTACCTGAAGGCATGCAGCCCGATCGTGTTGGTGCCATGTCTGCGGCGATTCTCGGCCTGGGTGAGCGAGCGGCCGCGGAACTCGGCCGTGGCCATCTTTCGCAAGTATTCATCCAGGGTGATTCCGGCTATGTGCTTCTCATGTCAGTGGGTGAGCGGGCGGTGCTGACGGCGATGGCCGACGCCAATGCGAAACTAGGTTTGGTGCTCTACGATATGCGGGCTGTGGCCGACGACATCGCCGGAATCCTCGGCTAGTACCCGACAAGCGGGGGAAGGGCAACACAGAGCCGATGGCACTTCGCGGCAACCTCAAGGACTTCTCGCTTCCGGATGTTTTCCAGCTGGTACAACTCAGCGGGAAGACAGGAGTCCTGCGCATAATGAGCACCGATGCCGAGGGTAGCATCTGGTTTCGTGTTGGCGAGATCTTCTTCGCGCAGTCGAATTGGCATCGCGACCCGCTCGGCCAGCGTCTGGTCACGACGGGACGGATCACGCCGAGCGCGCTCGTGAAGGTTCTCGATATTCAGAAGCGAGAACCGGCAGACGGGCGCAGGTTGGGCCAGATTCTCGTCGATGAAGGCTATCTGACGGACAAGGTCCTCGAGACCTTCGTCCAGGAGCAGATCCAAGACACCATCTTCGACCTTATGCGCTGGGATGAGGGCGAATTCGATTTTCAGCTCCTTCCTGAAGTTGTGGATGAAGACATCGGTCTCTCCGTCTCTGTTGAGAATGTTGTCATGGAAGGCAGCCGTCGTCTCGAGGAATGGAACCGCATCAAGAAGAAGGTTCCATCTACTGAGATGGTCTTCAAGATGGCAACTGCGCCCGGTGAAGGTACATTCGAGATATCGCTCAAGCCAAGCGAGTGGGCACTCTTGCTGCTAGTGGACGGAACCAGGAGCGTCGCCGAACTAGCGGTAGAGATGAACAAGACGGACTTCGAGGTGGCTCGTGTAATCTATGGGCTCTTCTCTGCAGGACTCCTTGAGGTGCCTGGCGATGACGAGACTGAACGCTTGCGAGCGGAACGCTTCTTGCGCGAGGACAAGCGAGCTCTGATCGAATCCTCTCGAAGGGCACAAGACGAGGCCGCTGCACTTGAGGCAATCGAACTCGAGTCGAAGCTTGTCACTGACGCGGAGACGAGAGAGAGCAACGCGCAGGCGGCCAGAGTCGTGGCCTATGATGTCATCGAGGATTCTTCTGCAGCAGTGACGCTCAATCGGGCCGAGCCACGTGAGGTTCCGGAGTTTCTTTCGGTAGTCAACGGTAGTCCGACGGTGGATGATTTGGCGGTCTTCGAGGAAATGATGGAGGCTGTCCTCGAGCACCCGTTGCCACAGCATGCATCAGAAATTGCCTCTGGGTCCGAACCTGAACCAGAACCCCAACCAGAACCAGAGCCCGAGCCGGAACCCGAACCCGAACCCGAACCCGAAGTCGTGCGAGAACCTGAACCCGAACCGGAGCCCGAACCGGAGGTCGAGCCAGAGCCCGAACCGGAACCAGAGGTCGAGCCAGAGCCCGAGCCCGAACCCGAACCGGAGCCGGAGCCCGAACCGGAGGTCGCTGAGTCCGGTTTCGGTCTGAGCGGAATTGAGCTAGAAGAGGCCCTCTTTGGTGCGCTGACCTCGGCCGAGACGGCGGAGATTCCTGCCCCACCAATTGCGGAGATCCTTCCCGAGGCTTTGGTTGAGCCGCTTGTGTCGGATCCTGGCGTTCGGCCGCTGACGGGTGATCTCGAAGCAGACATCCGTGCGCTCGGGCTGGGGGAGCTGCCTATTGAACTCGCCGCCCAAGGCGAGAGCACGTGGCAGTCGAACACCGGGCCTTTCGTTGCAACGACTCTTGACCCGAGTTCAGGTGAGCCGTTAGTTCAGATAATCCCTGAGGTTGATGAGCTGATAGTCGCAAGTCCGGATACCGAGGTGGGCGATCTCGACGAGTTGCTTCGATCGCTCACCGAGGGAGAGGACGCTCAGGCGGAGGTATCGTCGTTCGAGCCGCTCGATTCCGATGAGCTACCGGTGACCGGCGTTATCTCAACTGACGCGTATCTTGCGGAGTTTGAGGGTGACGTAGGCTTGAGCAGTGGGCTGGGCGATGAGATCGCGGCACTGACGGGCGGTGGCGGCGCGGCGCGCAGCCGACCTGTTGCCACGGTTAGCAAGATTCCCGAGGGAAGCGATGGTGTTGTTCTCCATCGTGACCAGCTTGTCGATCGAGATCTTGTCCAGAGAATCATCGAAGGCATCGAGAAGCTCTAAGAGACGGGGTTCGAGGAATGCAGTCAGTCAAGGTCGTAGTGACCGGTCCCTTTAACGCCGGAAAGACGACGTTTATCAAGTCCGTGAGCGAGATTACCGTGCTATCGACGGAGCGCCAGGTAAGCGACGTTTCCGGTGAAGGCGGCGGCGAGACGACCGTAGCGATGGACTTCGGTCGTATCACCATCTCCGATGATGTTGTGCTCTATCTCTTTGGGACACCCGGGCAAGAGCGATTCTCCTTCATGTGGGAGACCCTTTCTGAGGGGATGCTGGGCTTCGTCCTCATGGTCGACGTAACAAGCGAGGAGTCGGTCTCTGATGCTGCCTCGATGATCAAATTCTTCACAGGGATGTCCGATGTCCCGTTTGTGGTGGCCGCCAACAAGGTCGACCCGAGTAACGATGCGATTCTGTCGTCCATCCGGGCGGCCCTTGAGCTCGCGGATGACGTACCGCTGTTGCCGTGTAACGCGTGCGACAAAGACAGCGTCAAAGCGGTGCTACTCGGCCTGTTGTACCGCATTCTTGATAGCATGAGATGACATCGTTGAATCCTCGGCTTCTCATTCTTGGCGGTCTCCTGCTGCTCGTGGTCATTGTGTTGCTGTACCTCTTGAAGGCGCTCTTGAGCTTCCGGCGCGCGCTTCGTAGGGTGCGGCAGTCACCTGATCAGTCGGCTCTCCCGGCGAGTGAAGTTCACGGGGGACTATCGGATCACTCGGTCGAGGATGTATTCTCTACCACCTCAGTTGGCGATCTCGATCTTCTCAATGCACCTCTGCGGACCGGGGCGTGGAAGCCGGACTACCAGGTCACGACTGCCAGTTCGTATTCTGAGTCGTCGAGTGACGCACCTGATGCCGTGGAACCCCCGGCCGAGCTACCTCTTGAACCGATGGCGGCTTTGCGGCCGGAGCCTGCTTTCGAGCCGCTGGAGGCGTTGACTCCGGTGGTTCCGACTGCGTTTTCAACTGGAAGCATCCTATCTGCTCCCGGTGCATTGCCCCCTTCGGTACCGCGTTCGCCGCGAGATGAGGCTGTGTTTGCTCGGCCAATAGACGACGCATCGGTCGCCTCGAGTCCCATGACGGCGCCGGTTCAGCCCGTCGAGCGGGTAGAGAATGCGCACGAACATGTGCTTGTAGCCCCTGTTGAGCTGTATTTCACGATTGGTCACAGTCGCATAGGCGTCAGGCCGGGCACGCGGACCTTCCTCGAGTTCCAGAGGCTCGCGGAAGTTCTCTGGGACGACCTGCGTTCGTGAGGTAGTCTTCGACGCCCTCTCTAGCGGGTCTTCGCTGCTTCACACCGATGGCGTACCATGATGTTGTGCGGAGTTGGGGGCACTCGCGCGACATGTGACCAGAATCGATCCTTAGGAGTCATGCCTGTGGCGGAAGCCGGTCAGCGCCTCGGACAGCTTCTCATGCGAGCCGGTGTCATCACGGAGCGCCAGTTGAATGACGCCCTGGAGGTCCACAAGGCCACCGGGAGTCCACTCGGGCGCGTTCTTGTCGACCTTGGCTACGCAACGCAAGGCTCGATACTCGCTGTAATGGCGCGCCAAATCGGCATTCCGTATATCGATTTCTCCGAGAAGAAGCCGGATCCGGGCGCTGTCGCCATCGTTCCTCGCGAACTTGCAGCTCGCTACACCTTGATGCCAGTCGAGTTCGACGAGGACAACCATCTCGTTGTCGCGATGGCCGATCCCCAGAACGTTCTCGCCCTCGATGACCTTCGCATCATCACCGGGTACGAGATCCGCCCCGCCATCTCCACGAAGGACGATATTCTCGCCGCGGTCGAGGACTACTACAAAGTCGCAGAGCATGTTGACACCGACTTCTTGGATGGCGACGAGAGCGATGAAGTTGACCTGAAGTCGCTTACCGAGGTCTCGGATGAGGCCCCGATCGTCAAGCTCGTGAACTACATCATCAACAAGGCTGTTGGTGATCGCGCATCAGATATCCACATCGAGCCCCAGGAGAAGGAGCTGCGGGTCCGGTACCGCGTCGACGGCGTCTTGCATGAGGTTATGAGGAGTCCCAAGGCGACTCAGCAGGCGATCATCAGCCGTTTCAAGATCATGGCGGACATGGATATCGCCGAGACCCGCAAGCCACAAGACGGTCACACAGCCCTCACCATCGGGGGGCACAAGATGGATTTTCGCGTATCGACGCTTCCAACCGTCTACGGAGAGCGAATCGTCTTACGTATTCTGCGTAAGGACAACATCATGCTTCGCCTCGAGGATCTCGGTTTTCTTCCGGGCACCCTCGAGCGATTTGAGTCGTCATTCCGCAAGCCGTACGGTGCCATCCTTGTCACCGGCCCTACCGGTTCCGGTAAGTCGACAACCCTTTATGGCGCAGTAAACATGCTCAACACTCCCGCCAAGCACATCCTCACCGCAGAGGACCCGGTGGAATACCGACTCCCCGGGGTGAACCAGATTCAGACGAACGCTCGGGCGGGACTGACCTTTGCGAGGGCACTCAGGTCCTTCCTCCGCTGCTCGCCGGATATCATTCTCGTTGGTGAGATTCGCGACCAGGAAACGGCGAAGATTGCCATCGAGTCGGCGCTAACCGGTCACCTTGTGCTTTCGACGCTTCACACCAACGACGCCCCGGGCGCCGTAACGCGCTTGACCGAGATGGGCGTAGAGCCGTTCCTTGTCGCGTCTGCGGTCGACTGCGTTCTTGCGCAGCGACTTGCGCGAAGACTCTGCCCGGAGTGTAGAGAAGAGTACGTGCCACTCAAGCAGGCCCTTCTCGATGCTGGCTATCCGGAGGACGCCCTTCCCGAGAAGCTCTTCCGACCCGGCGGCTGCAAGAAGTGCAGCGGCACTGGCTATCGGGGTCGAATGGGCCTCCATGAGGTCATGTTGGTCACCGAGGAGATCGGGGACCTGACGGTGAAAGAAGCTACTGCGGAGTCAATCAAGCAAATGGCAGTGGCGCAGGGTATGCTAACGCTCAAGCAGGATGGTTTGGAGAAGGTGCGGACAGGCGCAACGTCGATCGAGGAGATCATGCGCGTTGTTGCCTGATCGCAGTCGCTTCTGGGGAGGAGCGCGGCACAATGTTTGACTTGAACGAGTTGCTGACGGAACTGGTCGAGCGGGGAGGCTCGGATCTCCACATCACCGCCGGGATGCCGCCGGTACTTCGCATCAACGGCAAGTTGGTGCAGACGGACGGCCCCCGCCTCACACCGCGTGATACGAAGGAACTACTCTACTCCATCCTGAAGCAGGAACAGCGAGAGAAGCTCGAGCGCGAGTGGGAGTTCGATTTTGCTCATGCGCTCCCGGGGGTTGCGCGATTTCGGGTGAACGCGTACTTCCAGCGGGATAGCCTTGGTGCCGCATTCCGGCACATCCCCGTTGAGATCAGTTCCTTCGAGGAGCTAGGGCTCCCGCGTATCGTCGGGGAGCTGTGCCGCAAACCAAGAGGATTTGTCCTGGTCACCGGCCCGACGGGCTCTGGTAAGTCAACGACACTCGCCTCGATGGTTGACTGCATCAACCGCAGCGAAGAAGTCCATATCATCACTGTCGAAGACCCGATTGAGTACCTGCATCAGCATCGGAAAGCTGTGATCAATCAGCGCGAGGTAGGCGTAGACACACACAGCTTCTCGAGTGCTCTGAAGTACATCCTACGCCAGGATCCCGATGTCATCATGATAGGGGAGATGCGGGATCTTGAGACAGTCTCGGCCGCTCTTACTGCAGCTGAGACGGGTCACCTCGTCTTCGCGACACTCCATACACAGGATGCCGCGCAGAGCATCGATCGAATCATCGATGTCTTTCCACCGTATCAGCAGCAACAGGTCAGAATACAGCTCGCCGGAACACTTCAGGGCATCATCAGCCAGCAACTTCTGCCGACCGTGGACGCAACGGGGCGCGTCCTCGCCTGCGAGGTACTCGTGCCCACTTCGGGAATACGTAATATGATTCGCGAAGGCAAGACGCATCAGCTTCTGACCGCGATGCAGGCTGGTCAGCAGTATGGTATGGTCACGATGGATCAGAGCCTTGCTGATCTCCATCGGCGTGGGCTGGTCACTTTGGACTACGCGCTTCAGCGGGCAATCGATCCGAACATACTCAAGACGCTCTTGGGACGCGCGCCGTAGGATTGAGTAAGAGGGAGTAGAACCCATGGCCACGATCACCTTCAAGTACAGTGTCCGCGACAAGGCCGGCAAAGTAGTAACCGGCAAACTCGAGGGTGAAAACAGAGACGCGGTCGCTGCGAGACTGCGCCAAATGGGATACATAATTCTTGAGTTGAGCGAGGATCGACTCGCGAAACTGACCAAGATCCAGTTCGGCACGACCGTCAAGGTCAAAGACGTCACAATCTTCGCTCGCCAGTTCGCAACGATGATCAACGCCGGTCTTTCGCTGACAAAATGCCTGAGCATTCTTGCCGGGCAATCAGAGAGCAAGGAGCTCCGAGAGACCATAGCCCAGGTCGGGCGAGACGTAGAAGCGGGACAGTCACTCTCGGAAGCCATGGCGAAACACCCGAAGCCCTTCCCGCCGATCTTCGTCAACATGGTCCGCGCCGGCGAGACGGGCGGTGTTCTCGACGAAGTGCTCTTGAGAGTTGCCGATCACTTCGAACGGGACGCGTCTCTAAAGGCCCGCATCAAGTCCGCTATGACCTACCCGGTAGCGATGGGTGGTCTCGTTCTTATCGTCCTCGTCGCGATGATGATCTTTGTCGTACCGACGTTCCAGAAGATGTTCAGCGACATGGGTGGAAAGCTTCCACTCCCGACGCAGGTCCTCGTTTCTATCTCCGAGGGGGTACGTGGATGGCCCGGGCTCTTTGTGCTTGTTGGTAGCATTTCGGCGTATGTTGGCTTCAAAGCGTGGGTTGGGACCGAGTCCGGGCGTTTCATCTGGGATGGCATCAAGCTTCGACTGCCGGTTGTTGGTGTCATGGTGCGCAAGCTCGCGCTCGCCAGGTTCACGCGGACGTTCGGTACTTTGGTGGCGGCAGGCGTCCCAATCTTATCCGCGCTGGATATTGTTGCGGAAACTGCGGGAAATGAGGTCGTTTCCCGCGCTGTGAAGAAGGTTCGGTCAGCAATCAAAGAGGGCGAGACGATTGCCAAGCCGCTTAGCGAGTCTCCCGTGTTCCCGTCGATGCTCGTACAAATGATTGCCGTCGGCGAAGAGACCGGCGCTCTCGACGCGATGCTTTCAAAGATTGCGGACTTTTACGACGAGGAGGTTTCGACGGCTGTCGATGGTCTTACCTCGCTCATTGAACCGCTGATGATGGCAACGCTCGGCGTCATCGTCGGAGCCATCGTCATTGCGCTGTACATGCCGATGTTCCAGGTCATTACCCTCGTCAAATAGCGGCAGGCGAATCGAGCCGACTATTTATTTCTAAAGTCAGTCGTTGCTGAGCCGATATAGTAAGTGCAGAGGCAGTTGGGTCGTGCGCGACCCGAACAAGAAAGGGAGGTGAACATCTATGAAGATGTTCAGGAAGGACGAGGGCTTTACTCTCGTCGAGCTCATGGTTGTTGTTCTCATTATCGGCATTCTTGTTGCAATCGCGATCCCGGTCTTTAACTCGGCGTCTGGAACTGCGCGTAACCGTACCTGCCAGTCGAACCAGCGTACAATTGAAGGCGCAGTGCAGCAGTACCTGGCCGGTAACCCCACGGCCACATGGGCTGCGGACATCATTGATGGTACGGATGCTCTTACCACAGGCGCTGCCTACATCAAGACTGCGCCAGAGTGCCCGTCAAACAACCTGAACTACAGCGTGAATGGTAGCGGCACGGTTGACGGAGACACTGGTGCTGCGGCTTGGTATGCGGGTCACGCGCACTTCTAAGTTCTACTCTAGTTGATCGTCCGGAAAGAGCCGGTGGCGTCATCGCTACCGGCTCTTTCCTATTCTGCTTCCTGTTTAGTAGGCGACGCGGTAGCCTGGGGACGGAAGCTGACGACTGATGAGGTGGATGGGTGATCGTAGTTCCTGAATGGTTCTTCTTGCTTTCGGTCGGGCTGTTTGGTCTCCTCTTCGGGAGCATGGGGAACGTGATTATCTGGCGAGTGCCACGAGGCGAGTCAATCGTCGCGCCGAGTTCGCACTGTCCTTCATGCGGCAACGCGATTCGCTGGTATGACAACGTGCCGGTGCTGTCGTGGCTGATCTTGCGAGCCCGATGCAGGGACTGCGGAGCATCTATCTCGGCAAGATATCCTCTTGTGGAAGCCATTTCGGGATTGCTCTGGCTGCTTGCTGGCTTGCTATGGGGCATGAGTATGCGGGTCGGCTTCGGCATTGTCTTCTTCTACGCGTTGCTTGTGTTGACATTCATCGATCTGGATCACCATCGTCTCCCCAACGGACTTGTCGCGTTGCTTGCGGGGATCGGGGTGGTAGGAGTAGCGCTTGGTGTCGCAACGGGATTCGAGGTTGTTCCACTCGCGCCGCTTCCTGAATCCGGACTGCTATCGAGCCCCATGGCGTACGCAGCTCTTGGCGCCATTCTAGGGGCGGGTTTGAGCGGCCTACTTGCAGCGGCGTACTCTATGGTCAGGGGGACGACTGGTCTTGGCATGGGCGACGTCAAACTACTCGGGGCGCTCGGCATCTTCCTTGGACCCTACGTACTTATGGTTCTGGTTATCGGGAGCATGCTCGGGATGATCGCGAGTGTTCTTCTGATGCGTCGGGGCGCGGATATGTCGAAGACGCGCATACCTTTCGGTCCTTATCTTGCGGCGGCGGCGGTCGTTGTGTGTGTGGTCGGCACCCCGCTCTGGACGTGGTATGCACGCCTTGTTCTTCTTGTATGAGCGGGTCGAAGTGCTCTCTACCGCCTGAAAGAAGATGCTCAAGTAGAGTGCTCTGAATCCCGATTGTATTGACAAGAAGCGTGTTACTGCGGTTGGATGATACATAGCAAGTGCGTGTCCGGCTGTTTGTAGAGCGTTGCGGCATGTATCTCTGTGGTATTTTTCGCCTGGGGGAACGTCGCAAGTAGTAGCAGTAGCTGTAGTCTAGTCGTGGCAGTGATTGAAGGAGGACTCCTTTGGGCTCTCTCTCCTTCGGCAGCAGTACGTCGACGGTAGGCCTGGATATCGGAACCGATCACGTTCGGGCAGTTCAGTTACGCCCGGCGGGTTCGGGGTTCGCACTCACAGCCTATGGCGTTGTCGAAATGCCGATGGGCGCGGTTGTCGAGGGCGAGATTGTCGACATCGAGGCCGTCACATCAGCAATCAAAGAAGTATGGCGTCGCTCCGGTGTCCGGGGTAAGGACGTCTCTGTTGGCGTCTCGAATCAGAAGGTAATCGTTCGATTGATTGACCTTCCGTTTATGGAGCATGCCGAGTTGGCCGGCGCAATTCAGTATCAGGCGCAGGACTACATTCCGATGGCCATCGAGGAGTCGATTCTCGACTTCCAGATCATCGGCGATTACATGACCCCAAGCGACGAGCACATGATGGAAGTCCTGCTCGTTGCCGCACATCGAGACATGATTGGCGCGGCTGTCGCGGCTGTCGAAGGCGCTGGGCTCAAGCTGAGCCAGATCGATGTCTCCTCGTTTGCCATCGTCCGAGCGCTTATGGGTTCGCAGACGATGTCCGACCTCGACGAGTCGGGTTTCGCGACTGGCGTAATCCATGTTTCGTCAGGAATCACGAACATCGCGGTCGTCGAACGCGGGATACCGCGGTTCAATAGAATCTCATCGCTCGCGGGCAATCAGTTCACTCAGGCCATCGCGAATGTTCTGAACCTCACGTTTGATGAGGCCGAGGACTTGAAGATCAAGGTAGGGCTTCCTGAAATCGAGGCCGGTCAGGCGCCTGTTCCCGATGTCGATCCTGCGATTGCACCTATCGTTCAAGATTCGCTCGAGCGAGAGGTGAACAAGTTCATCGCGGAGGTTCGCAGGTCGCTTGATTATTACCTCACTCAGACCTCTCAGGTGCGGACCATCCAGAGGATTCTTCTCACGGGTAGCGGTGCACAGCTTAAGAGTCTGGCACCTTATCTTGAGAAGGGGTTGCAGGCGCAGGTCGTGTACGGTGATCCGCTTGCACAAATCCAGGTGCCTGCCAATCTTCAGCAGGTGGTGTTCGCCGACCGTATGGGCAGCGCCACGGCAATCGGTCTGGCGATGGGGGGCTTCGAGCAATGATGCGGATCAACCTCCTTCCTCCTGAGATACTTGAGAAGCGGAAGTCAGAGAAGCGCCTCGTCTATGTCGCAATCGCAGCTCTATTGATTGCAGTCGTTCTCGCGGGCGTTTGGGGAATCGCTCTAATGAGGGTGAACAGCAAAAAGCAAGAGGTTGCCAGCCGCCAGCAGGAACTCGTTCAGACACAGTCGCGCGCGGCTGAGTTGAAAGTCTTTGAGGATAAGTCGCTGGAGCTCGACCGCAGGAAGGCCGTATCGGATACCGCGCTGGCGGGTCGTCGTAACTGGGCGAAGCTCTTTGACGAGGTCTCACTCGTTATGCCAACAGATCTCTGGGCCAATACATTGAGTGCCTCCGAGAACAGCGGTCTGCAGATGGACGGCTACGCTGTCGATACGGCTTCTACTCCGGATCTTGGACATAAGTCGATTGCCAAGTTGCTCGTGCGGCTCGCGAACCTTGAGCAGCTCTATGACGTGTGGCTTACGAACGCCACCAAGACTGATCTTGATGAGTCGCACGTAATACAGTTCACGGTCACTGCGGGCGTGAGCGTGCCGACTACCGCGTCGCCTGACGCTGGAAACCAGTAAGGCGAGGTGGCTGTAGTATGAACCGACTCTCAGCTCGAAATCAGATGATTATTGCGGGGTTGCTCATTGTCGCAGTCGCGGCCGCGGCGGTATTCCTAGGGATACTCCCGCTCTTCGATAGCGCAGCGCAGATGGATACAGAAATCGCGGATCTTGATAGTCAGATTATGTCAGAGCAGGCGCTCGTGGATCGCCGACTGAGCGTCAAGGCGCAGGCGGCGCAGACGGACGTCGATCTCATTCATCTTGCGAACCGGGTTCCAGAGTCGCCGGACCTGCCAACGCTTATTGTGAATCTGCAGGACGCAGCCAACTCATCAGGTCTGGTCTTTGTTCAGATTGCTCCACAGGTTCCAACGCCTGTAGTCGGTGCCCTGGGTGCTCCTGCTGGTTACACTTCGATTCCAGTGAGCATGAGACTCGAAGGCGAATGGTCTGATCTCATCGAGTATGTGCGACGTCTTTCGAAGTTTCCTCGTGGTCTTCGGATTACTCAAGCAGCTTTTACGAACGTCCCAGCCACGGATGATCGTGCCCGGTACGTTGAAGCACAGCTGACAGTCGAGGTATACACAATGTCAGTTATCAACGTTTCCTCAGCAGCTCCTACCGTTCCGTCCGCGCCGACGACGACATCGGCCGAACCGCAGCCTTCGCAGTAGCCGACGGAAGGAATTTCTCGTGTCCGATGAGCTTATGAATCCAGAGGTTCCTCAGAGTCCGGCGCCGCCGGTTGGCGAAGTGGTCGAGGTGAAGCCGGCGAGTCGCAAGGGACTCTTCATAGTACTGGGCGTGCTTGCGGTTCTTGTTGTCGTTGCCGCAATCGCTGTCACCGTGGTCCTGTTCGTCTTCAATGGGGTGAAGAGCGATATCGGTGTCGGGGTTACTCCGATCAAGCAGAATGGCACGGGTTCGACCCAGGCTCCGACGGATGCTCCGGTTGCGGCTGGCCCCGCTGATGCGGTGGCAAACGACGAGGTCTTCACCTTTCGCGACATTTTCAAGCCGCTCGCCGGTGCAGCAGCATCTACTACTACGTCGGGTACCGGCAGTGAGACATCTACCGTTGATACAAGCGAGTATGCTGCGGATACCCTCTACCTGGTGGCAATCTCAACGTCAGGTAACGCCCCGGTTGCGCAAATGGTGTGGAACCAGAAGGAGTACTCCCTCTCTGAGGGAGATGTCATCGCTGGTACGCCATGGAAGGTGCTCGATATTCGTACCGATGACGTGATTATGCTGTACGGCGACCAGCAGGTGGTGCTGTCAATCGGGCAGGGTATCTCGAAGTAGCCGATCCGGGCACCGGGTACGACAGCAGCACGTGTGAAGAGCGCCGCTTAACGCGGCGCTTCGCATTCCCTGGTAGAATCTCCATACCGATTTGAGAGGTTGTAACATGCGCTACACGACCGCTGGAGAGTCTCACGGACGGGCGCTCGTCGCGATTGTGAGCGATGTGCCTGCGGGCGTCTCGCTGGATGCAGCCTCGATTGATGCGGAGCTTGTGCGTCGCCAAATCGGCTACGGTCGCGGCGGACGCATGAAGATCGAAAGTGACCGCGCGATCGTCTTGTCAGGTGTGCGCTTTGGTCGCACGATCGGTAGTCCCGTTGCGCTCACAATCGGCAACCGGGATTGGGATAACTGGACCGATGTCATGTCGGTCTGGGGTTCCGATGAAGATGTCGCTCGTTTGACGGCGCCGAGACCCGGTCACGCGGACCTTGCAGGGTGTCAGAAGACAGGCGCGGGCGACATTCGCGATATCCTTGAGCGCGCGAGCGCCCGGGAGACGGCCGCCCGCGTTGCTTCGGGTGCCATTGCCAAGGCCCTGCTCAGACATCTGGGCGTGAGTGTTGAGTCATTCGTCCAGAGCATTGGCGATGTTGCGCTTGTCGAAGGTCATGACATTTCGAAGGTAGATGCGGTTGTCGTTGAGGCGAGTGACGTTCGCTGCCCCGATGATGCAGTGGCTGCGCGTATGCGCAGCGCCATCGATATGGCGAAAGAGGCGGGCGAGAGCCTCGGCGGCGTCTTCGTTGTCCTCGCCAAAGGGCTCGTTCCCGGGCTTGGGGGATACGCGCAGGCCGATCAGCGGCTGGATGCCAAACTTGGATCGGCGGTCTTCTCGATTCCCGCAATCAAGGGTGTGGAGTTTGGAGATGGCTTCGCGCTTGCGGCCCGTCCCGGCTCTCATGCGCACGACGCCATTCGCTACTCACCGGATGCCGGTGTGCAGCGAGACACGAATCGTGCCGGCGGTCTTGAGGGCGGCATGACGAATGGCGAGATTCTCGTGGTGCGCGCTGCCATGAAGCCGATTCCTACACTGATGACGCCGCTCGCCAGCTTCGATCTTGTCTCGGGCGCTGCGGTCGACGCGTCGCGCGAGCGATCGGATGTGTGCGCGGTGCCGGCAGCGGCGGTTGTTGCCGAGGCCGAGGTTGCACTCGTACTTGCTAGCGCGTACGCCGCCAAATTCGGCGGAGACTGCGTATCGGACATGATTGCGGCCCTCGACGCTTATCGTGCGAGGCTCGCCCCGTGAGCCATATTCTGCTGATAGGTTTCATGGGAGCCGGGAAGTCGCGCGTCGGAGCCGGACTTGCGGGGAAGCTTGGTCGCCGGTTCATTGATCTTGACCGAGAGATTGAGCGGATCGCGGGAAGAACCGTCTCCGAGATATTTCTGCGAGACGGGGAAGACGGTTTCCGGGAGATCGAGCACGTCGCGCTGGAGTCTCTGGTGGAAATACCGGACTGCGTCGTTGCGTGCGGCGGCGGCATCGTCTTGCGAGATGAGAACAGGGCGCTTCTCAAGCGTTTAGGGAGGGTCGCGTATCTTGCTGTGTCCGCGGAAGAGGCGATCGCGCGCATCGGAGATACTGCGGGTCGTCCACTGCTCGCCGGTGACGCCGCTCAGCTCGCGCCAAGAATCCTTGAGGCACGTTTATCGCTCTATCGCGCGGTTGCCGAAATCACGATCGATACGAACGGTCGCGGTGTCGATGAGGTACTCGCCGAACTGCTCGAGGCGCTCGACTCCGCAGTGATCACGAGAGTCAGCGTTCGAACGAACCCCGCGTATGACATCATCGTTGCCCACGGTTTGATGGCCGAGATGGGGCAGATCATCACCGATGTTGTCGGCGCGAAGCGATATGTCGTTGTGACCGATGCCACGGTGGGGCCTCTTTACGCGGATTCGCTTCTCGAAGGGCTCCGTTGCGGCGGCGTCGTTGCCGAGTGTATAGCGGTGAAAGAGGGCGAGGAGTCCAAGAACTGGGGCACAGCTGGTGAGCTCGTCGAGCGCATGGCTCAGGCCCGTCTCGGACGGGACGGTGCGGTTGTTGCGCTGGGCGGCGGTGTCGTTGGGGATCTTGCGCTCGATCGGCGGTAAGACGGGCGTTGATCTCGCGTCAGGCAAGAACCTAGCGGGTGCGTTTTGGCAGCCAGCGCTCGTGCTCTCAGATACATCGCTCCTACGCTCACTCCCTGATACCGAGTGGGTGAACGGGCTCGTTGAGGTCGCAAAGACAGCGCTGCTGGCTGGCGAGAAGGAGACCGTTGTCCTCGAGGCAAACGCTCGACATCTTGTCGCCCGTGACGACGTTGCCGTTCTCGACACCGTTGTCGCCTGCGCGCGGTTTAAGGCATCGGTTGTCGGAGATGATGAGCGGGAGTCGGGACGAAGGGAATGTCTCAACTTCGGCCATACGCTCGGCCACGCACTTGAGAACGTTCTCGGCTACGGAACCATTTCTCACGGTAGAGCGGTCGGCCTTGGAATACGCTTCGCTGCGCGACTGGCCGAGGCTGCTATCGGGTCCTCACCACTCCTGACGGCCCGGGTCGATGCACTGCTCGACAGTCTCGGTGCGTATGCGATACCGATCGGGTCGTGCAGTGCAGAGCAGTTGGTTGATGCAATGCTTTCAGACAAGAAGACGCGCGGTGGCATCCTCAGGTTCATCCTCATGCGGGCGCCGGGTGAGTGGGAAGTTGTGCCGCTTGAGGTAGATATGGTCAAGATGGAGCTAGAGCGTATGCTTCGCGATGAGTAGGCGGGAGTGGTTTCTTTGAAGCGGATTCTGGTGGTTAATGGACCGAATCTCAATCTACTCGGAAGGCGCGAGCCGGAAGTCTACGGCATGCGCACCCTTGGAGACATCGAGACGTCGGTGATTCAACTTGCTGATGAGTTGGGTGTCGAGGTGGCCTTCTACCAGTCAAACCACGAAGGCGCCATCATCGACCGTCTCCAGGCGGCCATTGATGACGCCGACGGCATCGTGATCAACCCGGGAGCGCTGACGCACTACTCATACGCTCTGCGCGACGCAATCTCGGCGATGGGTATGCCGGTGGTCGAGGTCCATATGAGCAACATCCATGGCCGTGAGTCATTCCGTGAACGTAGTGTGACGGCGTCCGTCTGCGCAGGGCAGGTCAGCGGCTTCGGCGCTGCGTCGTATGGGATCGGTCTCAGAGCGCTTGTCGAGGCCCTGCGGGAGTCCGCAGATGAACGCTGAACCGCGGCTTGCTTCCTTGCGGCGACAGATGGCGGATGATTCTCTACCGGCGATGCTTATCACCGGCGTTTCGAACATGCGCTACCTGACTGGCTTTGAGTCGGTCTTCGACAGTGGGATCAATGCGGCGTGTCTGGTGACCCGCGAGATCGCCCGATTCTATACTGACCGCCGCTATAGTGAGGCCGCGACAGCTGAGGCCGAGGGCACTCCCTGGGCGGTTCGTGTCCCCGAGGAATCGCTCTACATCGATGCCTGTGCCGAACTCCGTGAGGGGGGCGTGACAGAACTAGCGCTCGAGTCGTCGATTCCCTATGGGCGTTTCAAATTCATCTCCGAGCAGTTCTTGGGCAGCGTGAGGGTGCGCGACCACATGGTCGAGGAGATTCGTCAGGTCAAAGGGGCCCACGAATTGGAGCGAATCGAGGCGGCGGCGAAACTGACCGACCGCGCGTTCGATCACATTCTCGGCATGATCGTACCCGGCATGACTGAACGTGAGGTCGCTTTGGAACTCGAGTTCTACATGCGGCGTAACGGATCGGATGATATTGCTTTCGACCCGATTGTTGCGAGCGGTCCAAATTCGGCGCGCCCGCATGCCGGCGTCAGCGATCGTGTGATTGGCAGCGGAGAGTTCCTGAAGCTTGATTTCGGAGCGCGCATCGACGGCTACTGTTCTGACATGACTCGTACGGTAGTCATGGGTGTCGCTTCTGAACGGCACAGGGAGATCTATGAGGCGGTGTACGCGGCGAATGCCGTAGGTGTTGCGGCCGTCCGTTCAGGAGTGACTGGCAAGGATATCGACGCAGCTGCGCGACAATCGCTTGTCGCGGCTGGTTTCGCCGAGTACTTCACGCACGGACTCGGGCACGGTGTTGGTCTTGATGTTCACGAGATGCCGACGCTCGGTCAGCGTAGCCAGGATTCTCTCCGGACCGGGGCAGTTGTTACCATAGAGCCTGGCGTCTACATACCGGGCTTCGGCGGTGTTAGAATCGAAGATCTGGTCGTCGTCGAGGAGCGCGGAGGACGCGTCTTATCCTCGTCTCCTCGTGATCTTATCGAAATCTAGAAGGGGTCAGGACACATGGCTGTCACTACCAATAACTTCAAGAACGGCATGTGCATCATGTACGACAACAAGATGTGGATCATCGTCGATTTTCAGCATGTGAAGCCCGGCAAGGGCGGGGCGTTCGTGAGAACCAAGCTCAAGGAGCTCAAGTCTGGTCGCGTGGTCGATATAACCTTCCGCGCCGGAGAGAAGCTCGACGACGTTCGCGTTGAAACGAAGCGTATGCAGTATCTCTACAACGATGGTACGAACTACAACTTCATGGATACGTCGAGCTACGAGCAGATCGAACTCGCGCCGGACTTTGTCGGCGAGCAATCGAAGTGGCTTCGTGAGAACGATGAGGTCGAGATGATCGTCGCTGGTGGCGAATTCATCGGTGTTGAACCGCCGATGTTCGTTGAGCTCGAGGTGACCGAGACGGACCCCGGATTCAAGGGCGACACGGTTCAGGGCGGAACGAAGCCCGCGACCCTGGAGACAGGTGCGGTCGTTCAGGTACCGATGTTCATCAATACGGGAGAGCGCGTAAAGATCGATACACGTGACGGGCGCTATATCACGCGCGTCTAATTGCACGGTAGCATCACACTTCCCCTATGGTGCTCATGCGTCGTCCTGTATACTGTTCCGACTATCAGGACGACTATGAGCGTGCCGATAAGCCGCCAGAGCGAGGGGATGGTGCCATGAGGCCGGTCCATATCACCGACACCACATTGCGCGACGCCCATCAGTCGCTCTGGGCAACGAGAATGACGCTTGCCGACATGCTCCCGATCCTTCCGAAGATGGATTCCGTCGGTTACTGGTCGCTTGAAGTCTGGGGTGGCGCGACATTCGATGCGGCACTGCGATTCCTCGATGAGAATCCTTGGGACCGGTTGCGCATCATCAAGCGGCACGCTCCCAAGACACCTCTTCAGATGCTGCTTCGCGGTCAGAACCTCGTTGGATATCACCACTACAGCGACGACATCGTGCGCCGTTTCGTCCACGCATCCAAGCGCAACGGTATTGACGTATTCCGCGTCTTTGATGCGCTTAACGATATTCGTAACGTCGAAGTATCGGCACAGGCCGTTAAGGAGTGTGGCGGTCACTTCGAGGGTGCTATCAGCTACACCGTGAGCCCCGTGCACACGCTCGACAGCTATCTCGACTACGCACACCAGCTCAAGGATCTCGGCGCCGACACGATCTGCATCAAGGATATGGCGGGTATGCTGACGCCGTTCCGCACGGCCAAGATGGTGAGCGCGCTCAAAGACGAGATTGGGCTGCCAGTACACGTACACTGCCACTACATCGGTGGTATGGCTCCCATGAACTACCTCAAAGGCGTCGAAGCCGGCGCTGACATCATCGATACGGCGGTCGTCGCACTCGCATTCGGAAACAGTCAGCCTGCCGTTGAGATGATCGTCGCGGCGCTTAAGGAATCCGAGTATGACTCGGGACTTGATCTCGATCTGCTCTTTGAGATTGCCGAGTATTGGGAGGGCGTTCGCGAGGCCAAGAAGCTGAAGCGCGGCGTCACGTCGCTTATGCACATGGAAGTCTTCAGTCATCAGGTACCCGGCGGCATGCTCAGTAACCTTGTCAGCCAACTCGAGCTCCAGAAGGCGACCGACCGTTTGCCCGACGTGCTTCGTGAGATTCCGAAAGTTCGCGCTGAGGTGGGCTATCCGCCGCTTGTTACGCCAATGTCGCAGATTGTCGGCACGCAGGCGGTTATCAACGTTCTCACCGGGAAGCGCTGGGCTGTAGTCCCACAGGAGATGAAAGAGTACATCAGAGGGTATTACGGCAAAGCGCCGGGCCCCATGGACGATGAGATCGTTGCGAAAGTCCTGGGTGGCGAGAAGCCTCTTGCGGCCGATGTCAGGCCGGGGTCGCTCGTGACAACGACCTACGAACAAATGGCCGAGGAAATCGGCGATCTGGCGCACAGCGAAGAAGACGTCTTGATGTACGCGCTCTTCCCGAACGAAGCGCGCATATACCTCGAACAACACAAGGAAGGCGCCGAGCGCGCCGTATTCCTCATGGGTGAGGAAGCGAATACCGTCAAGGAGGAGTATTCCGTGGATGTGAACCAGATTCGAGAACTCGTGAAACTGGTCGAAGCTTCTGACGTGACAGAGGTTATCGTCGAAGAGGGCGACTCGCGCGTTGTCGTACGCAAAGGCGGGGTTACAGAATCGTCGACCGCGGCGCCGGTCTCCGGGCCAGCACCGGTGTCCGAGTCCGTGACTCCTCCGGTTGCTGCTGCGGATACAGCGGGCCGACCGTCGACATGGCGTGCGGTCACCTCGCCGATGGTGGGCACTATCTACCACGCACCATCGCCGGGTGCAGCCCCGTTTGTTGCCACTGGCGACACGGTGAGCGAGGGACAGGTTCTGTGCATTCTCGAAGCGATGAAGCTCATGAACGAGATCACGGCCGAAGAGCCGGGAGTCATTCGTGAGGTAGCCGTCTCCAATGCGCAGGCCGTCGAGTATGGCTCGGTTCTCTTCTACTATGAGCCGGTGGCCTAAGCATGTTTGGCAAGGTTCTCATCGCGAACAGGGGAGAGATCGCCCTGCGAGTTGTCAGGGCTTGTAAGGAGATGGGCATCACCTCGGTGGCCGTCTTCTCTGAGGCCGACAGAGACTCGCTCCATGCGAGGATGGCCGATGAGGCGATCTGCATAGGTCCGGCATCTTCTGCGCAGTCGTATCTGAGTATGCCGAATGTCATTTCTGCGGCACTTCTCTCCGGAGCTGACGCCATTCATCCCGGTTATGGCTTCCTGGCTGAGAACGCCGCGTTTGCGCGTGCGGTCGAGGATTCCGGGCTGGTGTTCATCGGTCCGTCGCCTGACGCGATCGAACGGATGGGCGACAAGGCCGTAGCACGCTCGACCATGCTCGCGGCGGGAGTTCCGTGCGTTCCCGGGAGCGTTGGCGCCGTTGACTCGACTGAGGAGGCGCTTGAGTTCTCAAGAGCAGTCGGGTTTCCGGTGCTCATCAAAGCTTCAGCGGGCGGCGGCGGCAAAGGCATGCGTGTTGCGGTCGATGAGGCGGAGTTGGCTACGAACTTCACCGCTGCGAAGACCGAGGCAGGCGCCGCGTTCGGCAACGACACCGTCTATATCGAGAAGTATCTCAGCCGACCGCGCCACGTTGAGTTCCAGGTGCTGGCGGATTCCTTCGGCAATGCCGTATACCTTTATGAGCGCGATTGCTCGGTGCAAAGGCGGCATCAGAAGCTGATCGAGGAGGCGCCTTCGCCGGCGCTCACACCCGAGTTGCGAGCGGCGATGGGTGAGGCGGCAATCAAGGCCGTACGTGCGGTCGACTATGTTAACGCCGGGACTGTTGAGTTCCTTCTCGATACCGACGGCAGATTCTACTTCATGGAGATGAACACGCGCGTCCAGGTTGAGCATCCTGTCACCGAACAGGTAACGGGAGTCGACATCATCAAAGAGCAACTTCGTATTGCGGCAGGTGAGCCGATGAAGCATGCCCGGCAGGAGGATGTGCGCCTCAGCGGACATGCAATTGAGTTTCGGATCAACGCCGAGGATCCTCTGCACAACTTCAGGCCACACCCGGGGCTGATCGAACTCTACAATCCCCCCGGTGGTTTCGGGGTGCGAGTCGACAGTCACATGTACTCAGGGTACAGCGTGCCCCCTTATTACGATTCGCTTCTCGGCAAGCTGATCGTGTGGGGTGAAACCAGAACTGACGCGCTTGACCGCGCAAGGCGCGCCCTCGATGAGTTCATCATCGTCGGTATCCCCACGACTATTCCGTTCCATCAGTTCGTCGTGGAAGAGGAGCACTTCAAACGTGGCGAGGTCTATACTGATTATGTGGATTCACACGTCACGACGGAGGACATCGCGTCCTTCGTGAGTGGTGGTCGCATCGGTAGGAAGGAGGTCGGCAATGTCTGAGGAGATTCAACTCGAGGGTCTCGGTGTCGCACCGGGCGTGCTGGAGACTATCGCCACACTCGCCGCCGGCCAAGTCGACGGTGTTGTCGATGTCCTGACGAAGGGCGTTGCGGGCCTCGTGCAGAAGGGCTCCGGCCGCGGAATCGTCGTTGGTGCTGGCGAGGATGGCTCCCTTGCTGTTCAGATTCACGTTTCGGTCAGATACGGTACACCGCTTCATACCGTAGCCGTGGAGGTCCAGCGTGCCGTGAGCGACGCGCTGTGCTCTCAGACCGGCCAGCAGGTCGCGGCGGTCGACGTCTTCATTGACGCAATCGTCTTTTCCGAGCTGTGACCGCGTTGTTGCGGGTGGGACGCTGATGCTTGAACGCACGCGTGCACGCCTCCAGGCGTTGCAGATGTTGTATCAGCGCGAAATCACAGGCGAGGATGTCGAGTCGATTCTTGTCTCGAAGTCATACAGCAGCGAGGATGGCGAACCGTCTGAGTATTGCCGTGAACTCGCTATTGGTACCGAGTTGAACCAGGTCACGATTGATGCCGAGATCGAATCGACCTCCGAGCATTGGGCGATTTCTCGAATGCCTCTGGTGGACAGAAATATCCTGCGACTTGCTGTCTATGAGATTAACTTCCGCGACGAAGTACCTGACTCGGTTGCTATCAACGAGGCTGTCGAAATGGCGAAGACTTACGGTGGCGAGGATTCTTCGAAGTTTGTGAATGGGGTTCTCGGTCGTATTGCCGAGCGACACCTTGGCGAGATGGAGACCCTGGGCGGGGAGACGGAGGAGCGATGACTGACGAGCGGTACACGTTTGAGGCGGCGCGCGTGCGTCTCGAGGAGATCGCCTCGCTCGCGCGCAAGAAGGATACCTCGCTGGAGAAGAGTCTCGACCTGCTCGAGGAGGGTGTCCGGTTGGCGAACATCTGTACCGATCTCGTTGACCATACTGACTTGAGTGCGACGGTCGTTGTCGAGATTCCCGATGGTGCTCCTGCAGTTGCTGTGGATTCCGACGACCAGAGCGTGTTGGCGGACAGCGCCAATACTGTGTCCGATCAACCAGCAGATCTCGAAACAGATATCGGGGAGGACTGAAGAATTGTTACGGCGACGTGACCAACGGGGACCGTGGTCGTGGCGCAGTGATAGGATGCTCCTGCGGTTGTCTCACCCGCGAAAGCCGGTCGCCTCGTGAAATGGGAACTCTGTGTGCGCTGAGCGCATCCTAGACTCAATTGACTCTCCTCGAGACCTTAAGCTCCTTGAGCCGGGGCAACTCGAGCAACTCGCCTCCGAGATTCGCCACGAGCTTGTGGCCACTGTCGCTAGCACCGGGGGTCACCTCGCGCCGAACCTTGGTGTCGTCGAGCTCACACTTGGCCTACACCGTGCGCTCGATTGTCCAGCGGACAAGATCGTGTGGGACGTAGGACACCAGGCGTACGTGCACAAGCTAGTCACAGGCCGGCGTGTCAATTTCTCGACGCTGCGCACGTGGGGCGGCGTGTGTGGCTTCCCGAAGAAGGCGGAGAGTGAGTATGACGTCCACGACGCCGGTCATGCGTCCACCTCGATTTCCGTGGCTCTTGGTCTTGCCTGCGCGCGAGACGCCGCAGGTGGCGAGGAAACGGTCGTTGCCGTAATTGGCGACGGCTCCCTGACGGGTGGAATGGCATTCGAGGCGCTTAATCATCTCGGTCATCTGCAAAAGCGCATGATCGTCTTGTTGAATGACAACGAGATGTCGATCTCACCAAATGTCGGTGCGCTGTCAGGCTACCTGGCGCGTGTTCGGCTTGATCGTCGTTATCGCCGGTTGCGAGACGATGTCGAGTCCGCACTTGGCAAAACCCGCCTTGGCGCGGCAATGGTCGCTGCGGGCGAGGCAGCCAAGGAGTCGGTCAAGCAGTTGCTTGTCCCGGGAATGTTCTTCGAGGAACTCGGTCTTAAGTACGTGGGCCCCATCAACGGTCATGATATCACCCAGGTCGAAAGGGCCGTTCGCCTTGCGAAGGACGTGGATGGGCCTGTTCTCATTCATGTGGTCACACAAAAAGGCAGGGGCTACACGCCTGCCGAGGACCGGCCTGACATGTTTCATGGAATAAGCCCGTTCTCCATCGAAACCGGAACTGTGAACGGTTCGAGTGGTCCGATTTCGTATACAGAAGCTTTCGGAGCCGCGCTCATCAGAGAGGCGGAGCGAGACGATCGGATCATCGCGGTGACCGCCGCCATGCCGTCGGGAACTGGTTTGTCCGCTTTTGCCGAGCAGTTCCCTGATCGGTTCTACGACGTCGGTATTGCAGAGCAGCATGCCGTTGGACTTGCGGCGGGGCTTGCTGCCGGCGGGCGCGTTCCCGTTGTAGCCATCTACTCGACCTTTCTTCAGCGTGCGTATGACCAGGTGATCATGGATGTTGCGCTTCAGGGTCTGCACGTTGTCTTCTGTCTTGACAGGGCCGGGCTCGTCGGCGAAGACGGGCCTACCCACCATGGCGTCTTCGATCTTTCCTTCCTCAGAACGGTGCCTGACCTGCACATCATGGCGCCCGCCGATGAGGCGGAGCTTGCGGATATGCTGCATACGGCGCTGCATGCTTCCGGGCCGGTAGCCATCCGATACCCGCGCGGTTCCGGGCGTGGCGTAGAGGTTCCCGCACAGCCAGCGGTTCTTCCCACAGGGCGCGCCCAGGTGCGTCGCGAGGGTGCGGACGTCGCTCTCGTGGCGATTGGCAGTATGCTCAGCGTCGCCGAGGGTGCGGCAGATCTTCTTGCTGCGGACGGGGTGATGGCGAGCGTCGTCAACCTACGCTGGCTCAAGCCGCTCGATCTTGAGGTCATAGCTTGGGCGGCGAAGCATCCATTGATCGTTACCCTCGAGGAGAACACCGGGCAGGGCGGCGCCGGTTCGGCGGTCCTCGAGGCGCTTTCGGACATGGGAATCGTGATGCCGGTCTTGCGTGTGGCGGTTCCCGATTGTTTCGTGACGCACGGTGCGATGGTGCGTCTGCTTGATCAGGTCGGATTAACGCCCGAGGCGGTTCACAGGGCTGTGCTCGACAGATTATCCGATGTGCAGAGAACTGACGGCGAGGAGCACGCACGTGAGCGGACGTCGGGCTGACGTTGAGCTCTTTGAGCGAGGACTGTTCCCTTCACGCGAGCAGGCCCGTGCCGCGATTCTCGCGGGCGAGGTCAAAGCTGACGGAGCACCGGTGCTCAAAGCGGGGCAGTCACTTTCCCCGGATGTAGCGATTGAAGTAGCCGAACGGCCCAAGTACGTGTCCCGCGGGGGCCATAAGATCGAAGGCGCCCTCGAGGCGTTTGACCTCGACGTTTCAGGGATGCGTGTGCTCGACGTTGGCGCCTCAACCGGAGGCTTCACCGACTGTGTGCTCAAGCGGGGCGCCTACTCGGTTGTCGCGCTCGACGTTGGCTACGGACAACTCGCATGGTCTCTTCGCACCGACCCGAGGGTCACGGTTGTCGAGCGCACCAACTTCAAGGACGCTGATCTCGAGGCCCTCGGGGCACCGTTCGACCTCATCGTCGTGGATGTCTCGTTTATCGCATTTACCAACGTCTTACCCGGAGTCCTTGAGGCCGCGGGCGAGAATGGCCAGGTCATCGGGCTTGTTAAGCCACAGTTTGAAGCTGGTAAAGGTCGCGTTGGTAAAAAGGGTGTGGTACGTGATCCGGTTGTACACACTGACGTGCTTGAGGGTGTTTGTGCGGCGGTTGAGCGTTCTGGTTGGGTCGTGAAGGGGCTTACGTGGTCGCCTCTCAAGGGGCCTGAAGGTAATATTGAGTTCTGGGTGTGGCTGGGTGCTCTTGGTGAGCCGGCAGGTGTGACGCCTGTCGATATCGTCTCCGCTGCACATAGAGAGTTAGGGGATTAACGTGCGCGTACTGCTCGTTCCGAATCCCGCGAATGACCGTTCTGTGTCTGCGACACGACAACTGGTCTCGTTGCTGGAGGCGCGCGGTTATGAGCCGGTGCTTGCAGCGGACGACGCCGCTGCGTGCGGGTTTCCTGCGCGTGGCGTCTCCCGCGCTGACATCGGGGTGCCTGAGCTTGTGGTTGCTCTCGGCGGCGATGGGACGATTCTTAAAGCGGTGCACGTTCTTGGTGATACCGATGCCCCGATTCTCGGTGTGAATCTCGGACGGCTTGGCTTCTTGTCGGGTGCCGACGGTGCTGAGTTCGAGGACGCCGTTCTCTCTGCCCTGGCGGGAGAGGCTCGTGTTGAGCGCCGGGACACCCTGGAAGCGCTTGTCGATGTCGGTGGGCGACAGGCGGGGAGCTATCACGCCCTGAATGAGGTCTTCATCGGGCGAGGCGGTGGATCCCGTGTTGTCGAGCTCGAGGTGCGCGTCAACGGGGTTCGACTGTGGCGCTTCTTATGTGATGGTGTGATTGTTGCGACGCCCACCGGTTCGACGGCGTACGCGCTCTCAGCGGGCGGACCGATCGTGTCACCTGAAGTACGGGGTATCGTCCTGGTTCCCGTGGCACCACATGGCGTCTCCACGCGTCCTGTCGTGCTCGGCCCCTCAGACGTCGTCGAGATATCGTGTCCGAATCCTGCTCGAGCCGAGGCTTGTATCACGATTGACGGCGATCAGGTCCCGTGTCGCCGCACACTCGATACCGTCAGGGTGCACATCGGTGATCACGATGTCCGGTTGCTCAAACTCGACGGGCGCGGCTTCTTCGAGGTCTTGCAAGATAAGTTCATGGGGGTCTGACGTGCTTCTTGAACTTCACGTCAAGGATCTCGCGCTTGTTGAAGACGTTTGGCTCGAGTTCAGCGGGGGCCTCACAGTTCTCACGGGAGAGACAGGTGCGGGTAAGACCGTACTCGTAGGCGCACTACAGCTCCTCCTGGGAGAACGTGCGGATACGACACTCATACGATCGGGGGCTGACGAGGCGCTTGTTGAGGGCCGCTTCCTTATCGACGGCGAAGAGCGGCTCGTTCGACGGCGCTTGACGGCCGAAGGTCGGTCGCGCTGCTCCATCGACGGGGAGATGGCGACCGTCGGTGCACTTGGCCAGTTGCTCGACGGTGTTGTGGATCTCCATGGTCAGCATGAGCATCAGGCGCTCCTCTCGGCTGGCAGGCATGCCGGTTACCTTGACCGATTCATTGGCGCGGACGCGCTTGATGCACTGGCGGAGTACAAAGTGGCCTGGGAGGATGTTCGAATCGCGGTTGCTCAGCTTGGCGAGCTAGAGAGACTACTTGCTGATCGAGACAGTCGTGCCGAGTATCTCCGTTTTCAGGTCTCGGACATCGATTCAGTGGGCCCGCAGCCAGGCGAGGATAGTGAGATCGAGTCGCTTTTGCCACGTTTGCGTCATGGCGAGAAACTAACAAGCGCTGCGGCGACCGCGTGGACGGCGCTGCGTGATGAGGGCAAGGCCGTTGATGCATTGGCCGAGTCTGCCGCTGCGCTCTCGCACGCGTCTGGTCTTGATCCTGCACTCGACGGGCTGGCGTCCGAACTTGCTGGCGTATTCACGCTCCTTGATGATATTGGCAGTCGATTGCGCAGCTATGCTGAGTCAGTCGAGTACGATCCGCAGGCGCTTGACGCCGCGGAGTCGCGGCTCGCCGAGATCACCGCACTCAAGCGGAAGTACGGGGTCACACTTGCTGATGTCATCGACCTTCGCGCTCGAGCGACGGCCGAGCTCACCATGCTGGACCAGGGCGAGGAAGGTCTTGTAGCCGCGCAGGCGAAGAGGGCGGCCGCCGAGGATACCTTGAGCTCGGTCGCACACCGACTGATCTCGATACGGGCCGATGCGGCACCCTCATTCACTACACGGCTTGCTGAGGCCGCCCGCGATCTTGCATTGCCGACCGCGAGATTCGAAGTCGGGGCTCAGGATCTGCCCCGCGACGCGTGGGGGTCAGACGGACCGCAGCGCATCGAATTTCTCTTCTCCAGCAGTGAGGGAGAGATTGCGCGGCCAATCGCGAAGATCGCGTCAGGTGGTGAGATCTCGCGCGTGATGCTGGCGCTCAAGGATGTTCTCGGGCAGGCGGATCATACGCCCGTTCTTGTCTTCGACGAGGTAGATGCGGGTATCGGAGGCGCTACTGCGATTGCGGTTGCCAGGCGACTGGCCTCGCTTGCGGCCACGCATCAGGTGCTGGTGGTCACGCATCTCGCGCAGGTCGCTGCGTTTGCGGCGCAGCACGTCGTTGTCGAGAAGGCCGAGAGTGCTGGACGGAGCGTGACCATGGCGCGTCCCGTCCTCGCTGATGAGCGCGTCGGTGAGGTTGCCAGGATGCTCTCCGGTGGCTCCACGCAGACCGGGCTGAGTCACGCGAAGGAGCTCCTCGACATGGCCGCAGAAGCCTAGGCGACCAGTACGTCTGCTAGACTAAAGAGTCTGTCGTCGCCGGAGAGGATCGCATGCGCTTTCAGGGCACCGCGCGGCTCGACAAGCGGACGAAAGACCTCGTCAAGCGCTTGGGCCGCAATGATATCGCCATCATCGATCACACTGATATGGACCGCGTGAGCGCCGAAGGGCTGCTCGAAAGCGGTGTAGAAGTGGTGGTCAACGTTGCCCGTTCGATTTCGGGTACGTATCCCAATCTCGGTCCACTTATCCTCGTGCGTGGTGGTGTGCGACTCATCGACGAGGTCGGTCCAGAGATCTTCGAGTTGCTTGCTGATGGTGACGAGGTTGAGATCGTAGAAGGCGATATCTTCAAATCGGGCCGTTTGATTGCAAGCGGAACTCGCATGACTACTGATGCCGTCGAGGCGGCGATGGAAGACGCGAAAGAGGGGCTTGACCAGCAACTGGAGAGCTTCGCTCGCAATACACTTGAGTACATGGCCAAAGAGAAGGCACTTCTTACGGATGGCGTTTCTGCACCTGCGACCAAGACGCTCATTGCCGGTCGCCATGCGCTGGTAGTTGTGCGTGGATATGACTACAAGGAGGACCTGCGAACACTCGCCCCGTACATTCGCGAGGTTCGTCCGGTTCTTATCGGTGTCGATGGTGGCGCGGACGCGATTCGTGAGTTTGGCTTCAAACCAGACATCATCATTGGCGATATGGATTCCGTGAGCGACGCGGTCTTGTCATCTGGCGCTGAACTGATCGTTCACGCCTACGCTGATGGCCGAGCTCCGGGTGAAGAACGGCTGAGAGAGCTTGGACTCACTGGCGTCAGTTGGGCTATGGCTGGCACAAGCGAGGATCTTGCGCTTCTGCTCGCATACGAGGCGGGTGCCGAGTTGATCGTTGCCGTGGGAACCCATGCCAACCTCATTGAACATCTCGATAAGGGACGCAAGGGTATGGCATCCACGTTTCTGGTCCGGCTCAAGGTCGGTCCGCGGCTTGTGGATGCCAAGGGCGTGAACAACCTCTATCGTGCCTCAGTGAAGCCGACGCAGCTCGTCGTGCTCGTTGCAGCTGCTCTCACTGTCGTGACGACTGCAATCGTTATCTCGCCTCAGGCACGCAGCCTTGTTGCACTGATCCTGCTCAAACTCCGTGCGACCATCGGCATCTAGAAACAGGAGACCGCATGTATAACCTCAGGTACCATCTCGCATCATTAGTCGCGGTGTTCCTTGCGCTTACGGTCGGACTTGTCCTGGGTAGTGTTGTTGCGGAGCGAGGCACGCTTGGTGACCAGTCATCAACACTCGCCGATAGTTTGCAAAAGCAGTTCGATCAGATTCAGAAGGACAATGCGGATATGCGCGCGGGTCTCGAACGAGACCGAGCATTCGCGACTGATGTCGTTCCGGTTCTGACCGCCGGTTCACTCAAGGGGCAGACGATTGCGATTCTGGTGAATACAGGGCGCACAAGTGGCCTTAACGCGACGATAGCTGCGGTCAAACAAGCCGGAGGAACCCCGCTCGTACTCACTTTCGAGAGTGCCAATGCCGGGCTGGAAACCAAGATTCCTGAAGCCCTACCCGGGCTGCTCGGCGAGAAGTTCGCCGGACAGAGTATCGCCCCGGCAGGGCAGCCATTCGTTGACGCAGTGGCCGAGGCGGTAGCAACGGAATTGTTAAGCGCGGGGAATCGCCCTGTTCTCGCGGAACTCACAAAGGTCGGCGCGGTCAAGGTCGGAGATGCTAACGCCCGGGACTTCATCAAAGCGTGCATTGTGATGTCGATGTTCGATGGTGAGCCTGACCCATTCGCACTAAGCGTCGCTCGAGTCCTTGGCGCGCAGAAGGTGATCGTGGTTGGCGCAGAGGCTGCGGCCCTTAAGACGGGCGTTGCACTCAATTCGGTTGATGAAGGATTCTCGGCTGTCGACGACGTGGACTCGCCGCAAGGTACGTTTTCACTCATCTGGCTTGTGAGTGGGCGAGCAAGTGGCTACTTCGGGGTCGGACCAAATGCTGAAGCGCTCTATCCGGCGCTCAATATCACCCCGAACTAACCCCGTTCGAACGCCAGTCGCGCAAGAGTAGTTGCTACGTGCATAAACTGGCGGCCGCGGTGTGCGAATCCGGCCGCGTCACGCCCGGTTGCCGCATGCGTCATCACTGCGGGTACTTCCAGCACGCGTAGTCCGGCGCGCAGTGCACGGATGGTGAGCGCGACTTCGGCGCCGTAGCCCGAAGCGAACGGGGTGGCCGATTCCCAGGCGCTCCGATTGAGCGCACGTTGTCCTGAGAGCGGCGCCGAGGCCTCAAACCCCTTGCCGAGCCGGGCGATGCCGATTCTTGCGAGCCCCTTGACCAGTCCGAATCCCCCTGAGCCGGGTGGCTTCGGGAGAATCGCGACAGTCATGTCTGCGGCTCCTGCGTGCACAGGTTCAAGCAGAATCACTCCCTGCGACGCACTCTCCCCGAGATCCGCGTCCAGGAGCAGGACGATAGTGGCTTCGTTTCGGACCAGATCGAGACCCGCTTGAAGCGCAGCTCCCTTGCCGACGTTACGGTCAAGACGAATAACTTCGGCACCCGATTGAAGCGCCAGCTTGCCGGTTCCGTCGGTGGACCCGTCGTCGACCACAATCACGCGCGATAGGCCTTCAATCCGCCTGGCTCCGGTGATTGTAGATGCGATTCTCTGTACCTCGTTGTGCGCAGGAATGATTGCGATGACTTGCATATCAGGCTGCCTTAGGGCGGCGAGAAAGCATGCGCTTTAGCCGCGTCGCGCCATCGCGCACTTCATTCACGCGAAGGAGTGCTGCGAGCGAATAGGTGACGCACAGCCCGGATATCCCTGCGAGCACAAGTTGAGCAACGAAACCTGCTCCGCCGGAGACAGGCCCGGTAAGTTGCATGACGCCAAGCGCCGCTCCTGCGCCAAAGAGCGAGGCGATGAACACGCGAACGACCGTCCATGCGATTCCCCGGGTGTCGTACCCTCCGATGCGCCGGCGGAGCAGGAATGCCAGGACGGCGAGATGTACGACGAAGAACACGCAGTCGGCAATCGGGATTCCTTTGAGGCCTAGTCCGCCCCAGCCTGCGATGCCGCCCGTGAGGAGCGCGTAGAGACTCACCTGCAGCACGGTTGCTGCGATATTGGTAAGCATGGGGGTCTTCGTGTCCTGGAGTGAGTAGAACGTTCTAAGCACGAACATGTAGCTCGCGAAGAAGAAGAGCCCCGATGCCCACCATACGAGTATGCCCGCGACGACGGGCACGTCGGCCGCGGTGAAGCTGCCGGCGCGATACAGGCGGATGACGGGGGTCGCGAGTGCTACAAGCAGTGTCGCAAGCGGCACGATAAGAACCGCTGTCGAGCGGAAACCGCGTGCGAACATCTCTCGGAAGCCCGGCCAGTCCCTCTTCTCGGCAAGCGCAGATAGCTCGGGGAAGATTGCCGTTGCGAGTGCGACGGCAAAGATTCCGTAGGGCAACTGGTAGAACATCCATGCATACGCGAGAACCGCCGGACCGTTGTCACTCATCTGGAACGCGTATGCGTTTCGAAAGGAGACGGCGACTAGGTTCGTTATCGCGTAGATTGCTGTCGGTCCCATCTTGCGGGCGATGGTCTTGAGTGCCGGATGATGCCAGTCGATTCTCGGCGTATAGTGCCCACCGAGTTTCAGTAAGGCGGGCACCTGCACGAACGCCATCACTACGACACCAAGGGTCGTTCCGATCGCGAGCCCGTTGATTGCGAGTTGCGGATGAGAGTCCTTGAACGGCAGATAGAACCCGAACATTGTGATGATGACCACGAGGTTGTTGAAGATAGGGCCCACTGCCGGCCATGCGAACTTCCGGTATGAGTTGAGAACCCCCGTCCAGATGACCGCCGCCCCGTAGAAGACCACCTGTACCGCGAAGAACCGGAAGAGATGTACGGCTAGTGCTGCCTTCTCGGGAGAGATCCTGAAGGTCTGTGTGCGGACGAATGGTTCCGCCCAGACCATGCCGATGATTGCAACGACGCTGAGGGCCAGTACGGTGATGTTGAAGACGTAGCTTGCGAAGCGCCACGCCTCATCCTCGCCGTCACGTTGCAGTCGCTCGATGAAGAGCGGGATGAATGTGGACGACATCACGCCGCCGGCGACGAGTTCGTAGATCATGTTCGGAATGTTGTTGGCGACACTGTACGAAGCCGAGAGCACCGTGACGCCGAGGGCGTAGGCCATCGCCCAGGTGCGGATAAACCCCGTGATTCGCGAAACTGCCGTGGCCACAGACATGGCAGCAGTTGAGCGTGCTATAGAGGGTTGAGCGGTGATAGCTCCTCCTCGGAGGCGGTATGGTTCCATGCAGGGTCGATTGTAGCCGAGAGATGCCGTTCGCCGCTCGGGCAACACTCACACGTTGTGTTCCTGTATGCTGATATCCGGGCACCCCGAAACGCCATCAGTGTGAGCGGATGCGAGCGGGTGCAGTCCCCTGAGTGGTCTGAGGTTGCTTGACGTGTGTCCGAAATGGGTCTAGCTGGAGGTTGAGTCTGGTGCGGAAGATTCGGGTGATTCTGCCGCTGGTAATCCTCCTGACGGGCTTGATGACGCCGGTTGCAGCCCTGGGTGCGACGGTGTCGCGTGTCGTCGTCGTTGTCGTCCCGCCGATCTCCTGGAGCGATGTCACGTCCGGAGATATGCCGGCGACACGGAAACTCGCGGACACATCAAGCGTCGGGTTGCTCGCAGATCACGAGGCTGATAGCGCGACCGCGCTTGGCAAACGGTTTGCCACCGAACTCCCCGGGTCCCGGGGCGAAATCCGAATCGTTTCCGGGGGCATTACGGAAATCGATGCGTCTGTGAGCGCGGCGGCATCGTCTGTCGGCGAGCAGGGCACGCTCATCATCGTTTCGGCTGCGAGTGCTCCGACCGGTCGTTCTGAGCGCCTCGGTGTGGCAATCATTCGCGGACCGCTCTATCCGAGTGGACTACTGAGTAGCGCCTCGACGCACCGCAAGGGCCTCGTGACGGCCGATGATGTGATTGGCTCGATGATGGGAGCGCTCGGCCTGGATTTCGAAGTTGCGGCGGAATGGTTCGATGACGGTCATTCTCCCGCGGAGCGCGTATCGCGCCTGACAGAGATGGACGTTTCTGTGAGCGCGGCGGAGCGCCTGCGAATTGGCATGTTCAATATCTACACGATTGTAATGGCTGCTCTTCTACTCGCAGGTTGGTTGGTTGCGGAGCGTTTCCGCACGGTACGTCGCTTCGCGTATTGGTCGCTTGTGCTCAGACGGGCGCTCTTGTTCGGATTGAGCATGCCTGCGGGGGCAACCATCCTGTTCGCCGTGGATCGCTATCCAGAATCGGCGGTTCGGATCATCGGTCTTATGCTTGCCGCGACCGGGTTTGTGTGGATATTTGCTGAGTTCGCCTGGCACCGGTGGCGCACTGCCGGCGCGATTGGTCTGATCGGGACGGTCACGGCGGTCGTGCTCGCGACCGATCAGCTCTTCGGGGCCCCCTTGAGCCTGGCAGGTGTCTTCTCATACTCGCCAGTTGCGGCATTCCGTTTCTTCGGAATCGGGAACGAGGGTGCTGCGCTCCTCGTCGGTGCTGCGATCGTCGGCATCGCTCTTGAGCTCGATAGTCTCGAGGTGTCGGCAACGGCACGCCGCCTCGTGATTGCCGGCGCAGGCGTGGTTGCGGTCGGAGTCTGCGTGTTGCCCGCGTTCGGTGCCAACGTGATCGTATCGCTGTGGGGCACGGCGGCGTTCGCTGCGTTCTACCTTGCTGCCGAGGGACGCCGCCCAAGGGTCTTCGAACTGATTGCGGTCGTGGCCGTGGCACTTGGCGCCGTCGTGCTCGCAGTTCTTCTTGATCGTCTCGGTGGCGGCACGCATATCGGACGCGCGATCAACGACGTGTCCGGCTCAGGAGTGAACGGTCTGATTGCGGAGCGAATCTCAACCAGCATTCGAATCTTCACTGCATCCCCGCTTCCGGCGATCGTGCTCGCAATTGCGGGGGCATTTGCGTACATGCGCGCGCGAGCGCGAGGAGAGATGGCCCGAGTTCTGGCGGAGTACCCGGTGTTCGCCGCGGCGGTGACCGGTGGGCTTGTTGGTGGATTCGTCGGCGCATTTGCAGAGGATTCCGGCATCGTCGTTCTCGCGCTCGTCCTCATGTATGCCGCTGCATCACTCGTCGCGCTGATGCTTGAGCCTGAGGGGGAGTTGGGAGTATGAACGACACTGCCAGGACGTTCCTGAGCCTCGGAATCGCACTCGGACTTGGTGTACTCGTACCCGCTTTCTTCATGCGGATGCTCATGCCGTCGCTTGAGCGAGGCGTACCCGTGACTAACTATCGCGGCCGCGCCGTGTTTGCGGGTCTTGGCGTTGTCTGGCTCGTGTGGGCGGGATGCGCGATTGTGGTGGGCGTTGCGGCCTCCTCAATTGGCCGGACGTCTGTCCTTCCGGTGCTGACGCTCCTCGGCCCGCTTGCTCTTGTCGCCTTTGCGCTTGGTGTGGTTGATGACGCGTACGGCAACGGTGCGGACCGGGGCTTTCGCGGCCACTTCAGCGCCCTTGCGCACGGTCGCTTGACGACGGGCATGTTGAAGCTCGTTGGAATGGGCGTGGCGTCAGTCGTTATCGCCCTCATTCTGGTGCAGATGGCACCGTGGGGCGGGGGAGCGGATGCTGGCTGGCTACGGATTCCCGGTGTTCTGCTCGCAGCCTCTGCAATAGCATTGACGACCAATTTCGTTAACCTGACGGACTTGCGCCCCGGACGAGCGCTTAAGGTGTACACAGCACTTGTCTTCTTCGGTGCGGCGTTGGTCCCGAACGCGCTCGCGCACGCGGGCGTTGTTGAGATTGCAGGGGGAATGCGCCTCGCAATCGAGTCGCTGACGCTTCTTGTCGCGCTCCTCGGGCCAGTGTTTGCGGTCTGGCGCTACGATCTTGGTGAGCGCGCGATACTCGGAGATTCCGGCGCCAATGCGATGGGTGCCGTTGCGGGGGCGCTGATCGTGATAGGTCTGCCGTTCTGGGGACTTATGGCATTCACGTTGGTCCTTGTCTGTCTCAACGCGGTCTCAGAGCGGGTATCGTATTCTGCGGTTATCGATCGCACTCGTGCGCTGCGATGGCTCGATAATCTCGGTCGACACACGGACCGCACGCCTGATGAACCGGTTTCGGCACTCTCAGAGCATGTGTCCAGACGCTAAGACGATAACAACATCGCGTCCGGATGTACCCGGGTCGCGGTATGATTCACACGAGGACACCATTCACAGGAAGGCATGAGGCAGCCAATGGCAACAAAGCACATCTTCGTCACCGGTGGTGTCGTCAGCTCGCTCGGCAAGGGAATCACGGCTGCCTCCCTGGGTCGTTTGCTCAAGTCACGCGGCCTTAAGATCACGATCCAGAAGCTGGATCCGTACCTCAATGTGGACCCGGGCACGATGAGCCCGTTCCAGCACGGTGAGGTGTTCGTCACCGATGATGGCGGGGAGACTGACCTCGATCTCGGGCATTACGAGCGCTTCATCGATGAGTCGCTCTCGCGGGACTGTAACGTTACAGCCGGCTCCGTCTACCAGACGCTGATCGCCAAAGAGCGCCGCGGCGATTTCCTTGGCGGCACCGTCCAGGTCATCCCGCACGTAACGAATGAGATCAAGGGACGAATCACCCGGCTTGCTGAGCAAACGAAACCCGATGTGATCATCACCGAAGTCGGCGGCACAGTCGGCGACATCGAGTCACTTCCGTTCATCGAGGCGATTCGTCAGCTACGCAAGGACAAGGGCCGCGAGAACGTGTGCTACATCCATGTGACGCTGGTGCCGTACATCGCGGCATCCTCGGAGCTCAAGACAAAGCCCACGCAGCATTCCGTCAAGGAGTTGCGTTCCAACGGCATCACGCCCGACTTCATCGTGTGTCGGTCAGACCGGCCCATCGATACTGGCATCCGCCGCAAGATCGCGCTCTTCTGTGATGTGGATCCCGAGGCCGTCATCTCGGCCATGGATGCAGACTCGATCTACGAGGTTCCGCTGACACTGAGCGAGCAGGGCCTCGACACCATGGTCATCGAGCGCCTTCAGCTTGAGTGCGGTGAGCCGGACCTCACCGAGTGGACGACTTTCCTTGAGCATCGCCGCACTATCGTCGATGAGGTGGATATCGCGCTCGTGGGCAAGTACGTGCAGCTGCCCGATGCATACCTCTCGGTCATCGAGGCGCTCAGTCATGCCGGTATTCATCACGATCACAAGGTCAACGTGCACTGGGTGGATGCGGAAAGCCTCACTCCTGAAGAGGTTGACGAGGTCCTTACGAGCTTCGATGGCATTCTCGTACCGGGAGGTTTTGGAATCCGCGGTATCGAAGGCAAGATTCGCGCTGCCCGGTACGCTCGCGAGAACAAGGTGCCGTATTTTGGAATCTGCCTTGGCATGCAGGTCGCGGTGGCGGAGTTCGCGCGACACGTCGCGGGCCTCGAGGGAGCGAACTCGAGCGAGTTCGATCCGGTGACACCGCATCCGGTCATAGATCTCATGCGCGAGCAGCAGGACGTTGCAGACATGGGCGGCACCATGCGACTCGGCTCCTATCCCTGCAAGGTCATTCCCGCGACTAGAGGTTTCTCGGCCTACGGCGAGGAGGTCATCTACGAGCGACACCGGCATCGCTACGAGGTCAACAATGCGTACCGGCAGCAACTTGTAGATGCAGGACTTGTCATTTCAGGCGTGTCGCCCGACGGCAAGCTCGTCGAGATGGTCGAGCTTCCGGATCATCCGTGGTTTGTGGGCAATCAGGGACATCCCGAGTTCAAGAGCCGTCCGACGCGTCCAGCCCCGCTCTTCCGTGACTTTGTTGGCGCGGCAGTCGCGCGGCGCAAAGCTCGCGCGTAGCCGGGGCGCTCAATGAGACTTGTCTGGGCGACCGTGAGTGAGAGTGCCGGGGAGCGCGACGGCATCCAGCAACTGCTTGCATCGCTTGACGACGGTAGCACCGGACGAGCAATCGCTTACCCTGCGCTATCGGGAGCATGCGCGGTCGGTGAGCGAGTGCTTCTCAACACCACCGCCGTAGACCTTGAGCTTGGTACCGGTGGCGTGCACTTTGTGGTGGCGCGGGCAGGGAAGGGCGTCGTGCTTGACGATGCGGCCGCCGGTCATGTGATCAAGCTTCGTTACACTCCCATGCAGCGTAATGTCCTGGCGGTGGAGGAGCAGCAAAGTCCCCATGCAACCGTGATGGCTGGCGCTACTACGCTCGACGGGGTTCCGGTCGTGTGTTGCGGGTTGCACAGCCAGATTCTACCCGTGGCCGCCGCGGTCAAGGCCGTCGACCCAGGGCTCAAGGTCGTCTACGTGATGACGGATGGCGCGTCGCTACCGTTGGCGTTCTCTGATCTGGTGGCTGCTATGTCCCGGGAGCGTCTGCTGGACGAGACGATCACGGCTGGCCAGGCCTTCGGCGGCGGACTTGAGGCGGTCTCGCTCCACTCGGCACTGCTCGCAGCGAAGCACGTGGCCTGTGCTGACGTAATCATCGTTTCGCTCGGGCCCGGTATCACGGGTACTGCAACGCCGTTCGGGCACGGCGGAGTGGCACAAGGGGAGGCCATCAATGCCGTTGCGGCTTTAGGTGGGCTTCCGATTGCCCCGCTCAGGCTGTCCTTCGCTGACAAACGCCCTCGACATCGCGGTGTTAGTCACCACTCGCTTGTTGCTCTCGGCACGATTGCGCTGGCTCCCGCTGTCGTGGTCGTTCCGTTGTTACTGCCCGAAGGCGCTGACGCGGTCGAAGCTGCGCTTGAGGAAGCGGGGGTCTGGCGTCGGCACATACGAAGGGATGCCACCGACACCGAGCTTCCGGATACACGCGGCATCGCAATGCGTTCGATGGGCAGAACTCCGGCTGATGACCCCGTCTTCTTCCTGGCCGCGGCCGCAGCCGGGACGGAGGCTGCCAGGTCCGCCGTAGAGAGCCACACCGTCGGTGACGGCGGTTAGCGAGGGGTCGAATCGTATTCAGCCTGGACACCCGGTGCGCCGTTTGCGAATGTCCACTTGCGTACAGTTGCTCCTGCGATACACTGGTCGAAGCCCGCTCTGGACAGCGTATGCGACGCAAGAAGCGTAACTGCGCTTGGGCTATGCAAACACACCGGGTGTTCTACCCACGTCAGGAAGGATACGACGATGATTATCGGCGTACCCAAGGAAATCAAGAACAACGAATTTCGCGTTGGTATGACGCCGGGCGGTGCTCGTGAGTTTGTCGCTTCCGGACACAGTGTTCTTGTCGAGAAGCGTGCTGGTGAGGGTTCCTCGTTCGCCGATGATGAGTACGTTGCTGCGGGTGCCGAGTTGGTCGATACGGCCGAAGAGGTCTTTGCGCGTGCGGACATGATCGTCAAGGTCAAGGAGCCTCAGGCAGTCGAGATCGACCGCCTCCGCGCCGGGCAGATCCTCTACACGTACCTTCACCTTGCTCCTGATCTTGCGCAGACCCAGGGGCTTATTAAGTCGGGCGCCGTGTGCATCGCTTATGAGACCGTCGAGCTCCCGAACCGCTCGCTGCCGCTTCTGGCCCCGATGTCCGAGGTTGCGGGTCGTATGGCGGCGCAGGTTGGCGCCACGTACCTGCAGAAGCCATTCGGTGGTCGTGGCGTCCTCATGGGCGGCGTCCCCGGAACGTATCCCGCTAAGGTCGTCGTCCTGGGCGGCGGTGTCGTAGGCACCAACGCGGCGTACGTTGCGATGGGCATGGGCGCAGACGTGAGCATCATGGATATCAACCTTGACCGGCTGCGCTACCTCGACGAGATCTGGGGCAACCGCATCCGTACCGTCTACTCGAGCACGCACAACGTTGAGCAAGCTGTGTACGCCGCGGACCTTGTCATCGGTGCCGTTCTGCTTCCGGGCGCGAAGTGTCCGTACCTCGTCACGAAGGACATGCTTCCGAAGATGAAGCGCGGCTCGGTCGTCGTTGACGTCTCGGTCGATCAGGGCGGCTGCATCGAGACCACGCATGCAACCACGCATGCCGATCCGGTCTACTTTGTTGACGAGGTGCTCCACTACGGCGTGGCCAACATGCCCGGGGCTGTTCCGAATACCTCTACGCTTGCCCTTACGAACGCGACGCTGCGCTACGGTCTTGCCATCGCCAACAAGGGTTGGAAACAGGCTGTGGCCGATGACGCGGCGCTGGCAAAGGGCGTGAACGTCCTCGACGGTAAGATCACCTACAAGCCGGTTGCAGACGCGCACGGCATGAACTACACGCCTTTGGAGAAGCTCGCCTAGTTTCTTCATACAGGGTGACAGAGAGAATTTCACGCGAGGGCGGCCGCACACAGGTCGCCCTCGCACCGTATACTCAGGTTATGAATGCTACCGTTGAGGAGTTCCTCGCCTATCTTTCTATCGAGCGCGGTGCGTCGGCCAACACGGTGGACGCATACCGTCGCGACCTCGGTGAATACACGGCTACGCTCAGCTCCCGGCACGTCTCTTCAGCTGGCGCAGTTCAGCGCGAGGATGTGACCGCCCACATACGTATCTTGAGGGAGCGCGGCCTGGCTCCGAGTTCTGTGGAGCGAAAGGTCGCGGCGATCAAGTCGTTTCACCGCTTCTGCGTGCGCGAAGGTATTGCCGAGGATCAGCCCACGGCGAGTTTGCCACTTCCTAAGGTTCCCGAGCGGCTCCCCGACACAATCTCCATTTCGGATGCAGACCGGCTACTCTCACAGCCGTTCCCGGAAGGTCCTGTAGGTTACCGGGACAGAACCATACTGGAGGTGCTCTACGGCTGCGGTTTGCGCGTGAGTGAGCTTACCGGTCTGGATCAGGGCGACGTCGATTTCGAGACCGGATTGTTGCGAGTCTTTGGCAAAGGCAGCAAGGAGCGTGTCGTGCCTATTGGCGGAGCCGCCGAGCGAGCTCTCCGTGAGTATCTGGTGCACGGACGTCCCTACCTTCGAACCAAAAAGGCGACGATTCGCCAGAACCCGGCGGCGGTCTTTCTCAATATCCGCGGTCAGAGAATGACCCGGCAAGCTGTCTTTGGAATCGTTCGGAAGTTTGGGGGTCGGGTGGGTCTCGAGCTTCATCCGCATTCGCTTCGCCACTCGTTCGCCACCCATATGCTGGAAGGCGGAGCGGATCTTCGTGCGCTGCAGGAAATGCTCGGTCATGCCGACATTTCCACGACCCAGGTGTATACGCATGTGGACCGTACACACATTATCGAGGAATACCTTTCTACGCACCCGCGGGCACGTCTCCGCTAGGGCTGTCCGCCGTTCATCGTCTCTCCCAGAATCTTGGAGTTTTACATGGTTGTCACGAGATGAGAGGGGTAATATGAATAGGGTGTATGGGTTCCGGATTATCGAGGAGGCGGATTAAGCGTGAATAGAAAGTGGACGAGGATTCTCGCGATAATGCTCGCACTGGTGTTGCTCGTAGCGTTCGTACCTGGTTGCGCCAAGAAGGCGGACCCAGGCACCACCGACGGCGGAACGACTCCCCCCAAGACGACAATCAAGGCCGCAATGGTGACCGACGTTGGCGGACTCGGCGACAAGTCCTTCAACGATGGAGCATTTCAGGGTCTAGAGCGTGCCAAGGCTGAGCTCGGTGTTGAGATCAAGGTTCTCGAGTCCAAGGAGATCACGGACTACGAGTCGAACATCGATCAGCTGGCTACGGCGGGCTTTAGCCCGATCTTCGCGGTCGGCTTCCTGATGACCGACACCGTGTCCAAGATGTCGACTGCTTTCCCGGATGTGCAGTTCGGCGGCGTGGATGAGTTCTTCGACCCGGTCCCCGCGAACGTGGTCGGCTTGAACTTCAAAGAGGAGCAGGGTAGCTACCTCGCCGGCGTCGTTGCCGGTCTCGCCACCAAGGACAAGTTCGACAGCAAGCTTAACGCTGATAACGTCATCGGCTTCGTTGGCGGTATGGATATCCCGCTGATCCAGAAGTTCGAAGCTGGCTTCATCGCCGGCGCCAAGTCGGTCAACCCCGACGTCAAGGTCATCTCGCTCTATGCCGGCAACTTCAGCGACATTGCGAAGGGCAAGGAGCTCGGCTACTCGCTCATCGAGCAGAAGGCTGACGTTATCTATGCCGCAGCAGGCGCTGTTGGCCTCGGCACCATTGAGGCATGCAAGGACAAGGGCGCGCTCTTCATCGGCGTCGACGTGGACCAGTACGAGACCGTTGCGAACAGCGGCGACGTCATGCTGACCTCCATGATCAAGCGCGTCGACAACGCTGTCTTCGAGACCATCAAGGCAGTCGTTGACGGCAAGTTCCCCGGCGGCACCATCAAGGCCTTCGGTTTGGCTGAAGAGGGCGTCGGTCTTGCTCCGTACCATGATTTCGATTCCAAGATTCCTCAGGCGATCAAGGACGCGGTCGAGAAGGCCCGTACCGAGATTATCGCCGGCACCATCAACGTTCCGACGGCCCGTTAGGGCGTATGCTTTGCAGATGAGCGCACTTTGAGGTGCTCATCTACGGTAGACTATGAGGGGCGGCCGGTATCGTCCGGTCGCCCCTCTTCGTTGAAGTGACGCAGGCACAATCGGGAGGGGCAGCATGCCACTGCTCGAGTTGCGTGAAATCACCAAGGCGTTTCCCGGAGTGCTCGCAAACGACCGCGTGTCGATGCGGTTGGAGCGAGGGGAGATCGTGGCCCTTCTCGGCGAGAATGGCGCCGGCAAGTCGACGCTGATGAACGTCGCGTACGGGCTTCTCACCGCCGATAGCGGGGAGATCAGGGTCGACGATCAGCCGGTGAAGATCAAATCGCCGCGGCAGGCGATCGATCTTGGGATCGGCATGGTCCATCAGCATTTCATGCTTGTCGAGCCGCTCACGGTGACCGAGAATATCGTGCTCGGAAGAGAGCCAGGTCGATACGGCATAATCGACTTTGCGACGGCGCGTCAGCGTGTCCGCGAAATCTCCGAGCGCTACGGGCTGAAGGTCGATCCAGACGCCAAGATCATGGATCTCTCGGTTGGTATGCAGCAGCGTGTCGAGATTCTGAAGGCGCTCTACCAGGGCGCACGGGTTCTCATTCTCGATGAGCCCACGGCTGTCCTTACTCCGCAAGAAGTGACCGAGTTGTTCAGAGTCGTTCGGTCGCTTGTTGATGAGGGCCTTTCAGCAGTCTTTATAACCCACAAGCTGGAAGAGGTCGTTGCGATCGCTGATCGCATCCTTGTCATGCGTGACGGCGCAGTGGTGGGGGAGACGACTCCCGGCGATACCGATGAAATCGGCCTAGCCCGGATGATGGTAGGCCGCGATGTGGTTCTCCGTATCGAGAAGGGTGCATCGACGTGCGGAGAGGCCGTTCTAACAGTCGCCGACGTGCATGTTCTCGATGATCGATCGCTTGAAGCCGTCAAAGGAATCAGCTTCTCAGTATGTGGAGGGGAGATTCTGGCGATAGCCGGAGTCGACGGCAACGGGCAGCGCGAGCTTGTGGAGTCGATCGTCGGTCTGAGGCGCCCATCGAGCGGCACGATAACCCTTAAAGACAAGGACATCACTCGCGCAAATGCGCGCGCTTCGATTGAGGCGGGTGTCTCGCATATTCCGGAGGACCGGCACCGCCGCGGGTTGGTGCTCGAATTCGATCTGGCCGAGAATATAATCCTCGGCGATCACCGCACGCCTCCGGCCGCAAAGAACGGCATCATGCATCCGAAGGCTATCGCAGAACTCGCACGCAAGAGGATTGCGGACTACGACATTCGGACTCCTTCCGAGCACGTGCATGCAGACAACCTCTCCGGCGGAAACCAGCAGAAGGTCGTTGTCGCGCGCGAAATCGGTCGGGACCCCGATCTGCTCGTTGCTGCGCAGCCGACCCGTGGTCTCGACGTCGGCGCTATCGAGTTCGTCCACAAGCAGATCATTCGCGAGCGTGATGCAGGTAAGGCAGTGCTTCTTGTGAGCCTTGAGCTTGAGGAGGTGCTCTCACTCGCTGACAGGATACTCGTCATCTATGAGGGACAGATCGTCAAAGAGTTTGTCGATGCGGATGCTGACGCCGAAACGCTCGGCTACTACATGACTGGCGGTGGCGGCTCCAAGTTCGCCTCCGACGGCTCCAATGTTCAGGCGATTGAGACCCCGCCGACCGGAGGGAACGAATGAGCGCCGCAGAAGAGCGTCCTGCTGCACCGCGCGATTGGGCGTCGATCGCGCAGAAGGTCGGAACGCCGATTGCATCGGTCGTGCTTGCCATCCTTATCGGTTCGCTCATCATGTGGATCTCAGGCTACGATCCCGTCGCCGCATTCGCTGCTCTCTACCAGGGGGCATTCGGGACTCCAAAGGCGTTCGGCGACACGCTTCTCAAGTCGACGCCACTTATACTCGCCGGTCTCGGTCTTGCCTATGGTTTTAGGGCGAACTTGTTCAATATCGGTGCCGAGGGACAGCTCTTCATGGGTGGTCTTGCCGCGGCGTGGCTTGGTCTTATGCTCGCGGGACAGCCGTGGTTCGTAAGCCTCCCGCTCCTGATTCTGGCTGCGATGCTCGCAGGTGCCGCGTGGGCGTTCATACCTGCGATTCTCAAGGCCCGCATCGGGGCCCATGAGGTCATTACCACCATGATGTTCACGTATATTGCCCGGTATCTCGTGTCATGGCTGGTAGTTGGCCCCCTCAAGTCCCCCGGACAGATTCCTCAAACGGGATTGCTGCCAGTTGAATCGCAGCTCCCACGCATCCAGTCGCTCTTTTCTGAGGCGACACTACAGGCGATGCCGTTTCTCAAGCTGGGGCGTGCACACACCGGCATCTTCGTCGCACTCATCGCGGCCGTGATCGTATGGCTGGTCCTTAAGTACACGACACTGGGATACGAGAATCGGGCAGTCGGCTACAACCCGTTTGCCGCAGAGACAGGCGGCATATCCGTTCAGTGGACAACCGTGAAGGCGCTCTGCATCTCGGGTGCGCTTGCAGGTCTTGCGGGAGCAGTCGAGGTGATGGGAGTCCATCACCGGCTGTTCGATCAGTTCTCATCGGGCTTTGGGTTCACCGGCATCGCGGTCGCCCTGCTTGCAAAGAACCACCCGATAGCGGTCGTTCCCGCTGCGCTGCTCTTTGGTGCGCTGTCGGCCGGCGGAGGCACGATGCAGCTTATGGCGGATGTCCCGCAAAAGATCATTCTTATCGTTCAGGCGCTTGTTATCTTCTTCGTGGCTGCAGAGGGCATCATCACCTACTTCATCAAGCAGCGTCAGAAGGAGGTGACGAGCCATGCTGGCTGATATCATCACGCCCGATCTCTTTGCCGCTGCACTTCGGATGGCTACTCCGCTTGCGCTCGCCGCGATCGGCGGCACGATTTGTGAGCGGTCAGGAGTAGTGAACATCGCGCTTGAGGGCATCATGCTCTGCGGCGCCTTCGCCGGCGTGGCAGTTACGCTTGCAACCGGGAATCCGTGGCTCGGAATCGTGGCTGCTGTACTGGCTGGTGTGGCAATCAGCGCGATACATGCGTTCACCTCAATCAACCTTCGTTCTGACCAGGTCGTGTCCGGTACGGCTATCAACATCCTCGCTCTCGGGGTCACCGGTTTCCTCATGGAGATCATGTATGGTCATCCCGGGACGACCGATTCGATCAACACGATCAGGTCGGTGTTTCGGTTTGAATCCAACGCCGACGGTGGGTTCGTCAGCACGGTATGGCATTGGATCAATGGTATCTTCTTGTCGCATACGCCCATCGTTTACATGGCGATTATCATCGCGTTCGTCGCACAGTGGGCGATGTACAACACCCGGTGGGGACTTCGGCTGCGTGCGCTCGGTGAGCATCCCCGGGCAGTCGATACCGTTGGCGTTAGTGTACTGAAGGGCAGATGGGTAGCTGTCCTTATGAGCGGTGCGCTCGCGGGACTGGCGGGCGCCAACCTCACGCTTGAGCAAGTCGGATCGTTCACGGAGAACATGACAAATGGTCGCGGATTCATTGCGCTTGCGGCGAATATCTTTGGGCGCTGGACGCCGCTAGGTTCTTACAGCGCATCGCTCCTCTTCGGCTTTGCAGATGCGCTACAGATCAAGCTGCAGATCTTCCGCGGGCAGATCGATATTCCGCCGCAGTTCTTTCTTATGTTGCCGTATGTGCTCACAGTCGTAGTGCTTGCAGGCGTTGTTGGCCGCTCAATCGGGCCTGCGGCTGTTGGCAAGCCGTACGAGAAGAAGTAGTTTCCGGGGCTAGCGGGCTCTGACGCTCCAGGTGAGCAAGCGATTGATCCGACGTTGGACCGCCTGTTACTGTCGGCGGTCGCCTTCGGAGTCGTGCGTGTCGTGCGCCTCGCTCGGCAGATCGTGGTCGCCGTCATGAGAGGGCACCGCGCGCCGAATCCACCAGTTGAGGGTCACGAGGGCGACCAGCGCTACTCCGAGAATCGCGTCAGTGGGTAAGTCGGGGGAGAAGTCCCAGCCCCGCAGCGCCGCGCGCAACGCGTAGGCGGCGGCCGGGACTCCGACCGCCGCCACCAGCGACATTCTCATTCGTGGTCTGAGCACGCTACTCCGTCGGGTCTTCGGTAGACGTTCCGGTGGTTGTGGAGGTCGATGTTCGGGACCGGTTACTGCGTCGCTTGCGGACGATTGCGCGAATGATGAAGAACAGCACCGCAGCGATGGCCAGGAACGGCGCAAGGGTTATGGCGATGACGATAATCAGTTGGATGGCACCCGCTGCGCCGCGGAATCCCGTCGTAACAGCGTCGCCGAAGCCCCAGTTCTCGCCGCCGGGTCGAACGATAGCCTGCGGCTCGTTCAGGTCGATCGTGACTGTCGCCATCGCAGCTTGCCGCTCAAGGTACTTGACCTGCGCGTCGAGGCTTTCGACTTCACCCCGGACGCGCGAGAGCTCTTGCTCGATAGCGAGCATGTCTTTGACGTCCTTCGCGGCAGTGAAGAACTCGCGCAGACGCTTCTCCTCGGCGCGGAGATTCTCAAGCCGCGCTGCGAGGTCAACATGCTGTTGGGTAACGTCATCCGAGGTCTCGGCTTCATAGCGTACGGTTCCGAGACCAGATACCTCGCTTACAAACGCTTCGAACTTGTCGGCCGGTACGCGAACGACGACATAGCCCAGGAGCGCGGTACCGTCCGATACTGAGCCGCTTGTACCGTTACGATATATCGGTGAGCCGCTGTCGGTCGCGACTTGCATGCCGGTAATGACCCCACCGTGCTTCTTGCTTGCGGCCTTGATCCCGTCGATTGAATCGGCAACCTTCTTCACCTCGATGCGCAACGTCTTGTTGCGGATGACGAGGCGATCGGCTTCTGGAACGTTCGCGGTGACGTCGCCACCTGTGCTGTAGGCGTTCTGAGACTCGAGCGTACCCGCCTCAGGCAGCGGTGCAGACTTCGCAGAGTCAAAGAAGGGTGCACTTGCAGGTGACGAGGAGACGCCGGTAGATCCGGCGCTCGTCTGACGGGTCAACTGGTCGACGGCCCCGCAGCCGGAAACGCCGGTCGCGAGAGCCAGCGCGGCTGCAATCGCCACCAACCTGATACCGAAACTGCTTGCTCGACGTAGACGGCTCATGACGATTCTCCTTCGTTCATGGTCCTCGTCAGGTTCCTTCCCGAAACGAGGACGCCCCGATGCGCCTGTGCACAGGCGCATCGGGGCGTAAATACCGCTAGCAGCGTGCGGAGTCTTACTCGTCAGCTGCGGTTTCCCGCTTCTTGAGCTGCTTGGCTGCGTACACCAGGAAGCCGATGCCGATGGCGACTACCGCAAAGAAGGCGACCGCGACCATGTTGAACATGATGCCCGCGACGTTGAAGCCGAGCGGAGCGAATGACGCGAATGGTGAGTATTGTGCCATTAGGTTGAATCACCTCCATCGCACACGCGAATGTCATTGCTGATTCTAGCGTTCTGCCCGTGCTGCGGGCAACACCGCGATGATCTCGGCTACTCCTTCTATTCCGCTGTGAACGTCCGATTCCTGCCTGCTATGCCCTAAGACGTCAATTCTGTTCTCACAGTTCTTGTCTTCTTCGGCCAATCGTACCCCGAGCACTCCGGGGGGCGCCGTGGAGCTCTGTGTCACACCAGAGATACAAGGTGGGGAATTTCCCCATGAAGTGTTGCAAAGTGGGATGGAGTGGAATAGGATTGTGCCATCGGGGCATCAAGTGGCGCCGATAGTGGGTCCTGGAGGAGCTGAAGGGGAGGGACAGGATGTTTCTCGGCGAGCACCAGCACACGCTGGACGCCAAGGGGCGCTTGTCGCTGCCCGCGAAGTTCCGGGCCGAGATGACAGGTCGTCTCATCGTCTCAAAAGGACTTGAAGGCTGCCTATACGTGCACTCTTCCGAGGACTACGCCGGATTTCTCGGCCGACTGACCGATACCGGGGACTTCGACCCTAAGCTTCGCCAGGCTCGACGCTTCTTCTCATCAGGCGCCACTGAGTCGGAACTGGACACCGCAGGGCGCATATCAGTCTCGTTGAACCTGCGTGAGTATGCCGGGCTCGACAAGGATGTCGCGGTGATCGGCAACGGTGACCGCATTGAGGTCTGGGACGCTCAGAAGTGGGCCGCCTACAACGGCGAGACGACCGATCGTATCGAAGATGTCACGAGGGAACTCGCCGAACTCGGCATTCTGTAGGGCCTTGATAATGGAATACCGGCACACCCCAGTTTTGCTGGCCGAGGTGACGCAGCAACTTCAGTTGCACGACGGGTCGATCATCGTCGACTGCACCTTGGGCGGGGCAGGACACGCTAAGCGGATTGCAGAGCTTATCGCGCCTACGGGAATTCTCGTGGGAATCGATCAAGATGACGCCGCACTCACCGCAGCACGTGACACACTACCCCTCGGCCAGCAGGCAGTACTCCTGAAGGGCAACTTCGGTGAACTGGACGATCTACTCATCCGGGCCACCATCCCGTACGTCGACGGGTTTCTGTTCGATCTCGGCGTATCTTCTCCCCAATTGGATGTAGCCGGCCGCGGTTTCACGTACCAGGAGGATGTTCCTCTCGACATGAGGATGGACACCTCGTCATCGCAGCCTACCGCGGCCGACATCATCAACACCTACAGCGAAGCGGATCTGACACGGGTCATTCGCGAGTACGGTGAGGAACGGTGGGCCTCGCGCATCGCAGCATTCATCGTAGCCGCGCGGGGCCGCCACCCGGTGACATCCACGGGAGAGCTTGTCGAGCTCATCAAGAACGCGATACCTGCGGCCGCACGTCGAACCGGGCCGCACCCCGCGCGCAGGACATTCCAGGCGCTCCGCATCGAAGTCAATCAGGAGCTCGATGTCCTCAAGAGCGGTCTCGAGGCAGCGATCCGCTGGCTTCGACCCGGCGGACGAATCGCAGTGATCAGCTATCACTCTCTCGAGGAGCGCGTCGTCAAACGCGTCTTCGGAGAACAGTCACAGGGGTGTACGTGTCCACCTGACATGCCTGTTTGCAGGTGCGAGGCGAAGCCGGTACTCCGAATCATCACGAGAAAGCCCGTCGTTCCGACGGCGGCAGAGATAGATGGCAATCAGCGAGCCAGAAGCGCAAAGCTCCGGGTCGCCGAGAAGCACGAAGAGACGCAGTAGTAGACGGAGCAGAGGAGGCGGGGATGGGAGCGGCGGCACGTAGGTACGCCGAGAGCAGTGAAGCAGCCGCTTCCCGGCCACATCTGAGACTTGCTACTGCGAACCCGCGTCGCGCGAAAGCGCGATCACGTCGTTCACAGGCCGGACTCGCCAGCGCCGTCTTCCGTGTGTTCTGCGCCGCGATGGTTGTTGTGGCCGTAGTTGGACTGGCCCGTATTGCTCTGGCAGTGCAGGCGACAGAGGCGGCAATCGAGGCCGTCAAGATCCAACAGGACATCCGGGTCGAGGAGCTTCAGAGTAAGTCGCTGGAGGCTGACGCGAGTGCGCTGAATGCCCCGTCCCGTGTAGCTGCAATCGCCGATTCGGCGCTCAATATGACCGAGGCCGGACAGGTTGCGTACCTTGCCGCCCCGGCATCCGATGCTATCGCAGCCACAGCGTCGTCTCCGAAGCCGCACGCCGCCTCGGACGGTCTCGGTGCGATCGTAGCAAGCGTCATGGATATTGCAGCAGGTGAGGCCCAGGTCATGCTCGTCGGCGATGTCGGCCTGTCGGCCCGGTGAGAGGTCAGTGAGGCGTACCAGGGAGACCGCAATGCCACGGAAGAGCGGACGGAAGCGCACGTGGCGCTTCGTCGCGCTTCTCGTGGTGTTTGCTGGACTCTTACTCCTTGTGGTCGGTCGACTCACATATCTACAAGTCATCGCGGGTCCTGCGTATGCTCGAATGGCGTTCGAGCAACGCAATCGCGAAATGGACATCCCCCCGCGTCGCGGCTCCATCTACGACCGTGAGGGTGAGCCGCTGGCGGTCAGCATGGAGGCCCGCGATATCTACGCGGTACCGACGTCCATCAAGGATCCGGAGGGTGCGGCCAGCGCGATTGCCGGAATACTCGGCGGCACTGCTGAGGAGTATCTCCTTAAGCTCAAGAAGGACTCGCCGTTCGTCTACATCGCGCGCAAGGTCGATCTTGAGCGCGCGGCCGCCCTTGAGAGTCTTGCTCTCGAGGGCATTGGCTTCCAGGACAGTTCGCGACGAGTCTATCCCTCGAACGAACTCGCGTGTCAGGTGCTCGGCTTCGTCGGCGTTGATGACGGGGGACTGGACGGCATCGAGAAGTATTACGACGAACTGCTTGCAGGCACGCCAGGGAAACTGATAGCCGAGAAAGGCTCGCGGGGGATTCCAATCCCCGGAGGCGTGTCCGTGCAAGAAGATGCCGTGAATGGCGAGAATATCGTCCTCACCATCGACAAAGACATCCAGTACCAGGCGCATGTCGAACTCCAGAAGGCCGTTGAGAAGTGGAAGGCACAGGCGGGGTCCGTCCTCATCATGGATCCGGACACCGGCGCCATTCTCGCGATGGCATCGACGCCAAGCTTCGATCCGAACAACTTCTCGAAGGCCGACCCTCAGTCTTTTCGCAACCGTCCGATTGTCGACACGTACGAGCCCGGTTCCACGATCAAGTCATTGACGGCGGCAGCCGTCATTGAAGAGAAGCTCTTCACGTCGGCAAGCATGTTCGACCTGCCACCGACCCTGAAGATCGGCGGCCGGACGATCCACGAGTCTCATCCCCGGGGTCGCGTGCAATGGTCGCTCACCGATATCGTCACCAACTCCTCGAACGTTGGAGCCGTCAAGCTCGGTATCGCTCTTGGCGAGGACCGGCTCTACGCGTACTTTGCCAAGTTCGGTCTGACCGAGAAGACCGGCGTAGACTTCCCGGGCGAGGCCACGGGCTGGTTGCCACCACCATCGCAATGGTCGGCGTCCTCGATCGGCAATATCCCCTTCGGACAGGGCGTTTCGGTCACTCCTTTGCAGCTTGCGCGTGCACTCGCGGCAATCGCCAATGGCGGCGAACTTGTGACACCTCACTTCCTGGACTCACTTCCCGACTCACCTGAGAAGTCGGTGGTCTGGCCCAAGGAGACGGCGTTGTCTTCAAAGACAGCCTCCGATATGCGCACGGTCCTTGAGGCAGTCGTCTATGAAGGAACCGGCGCGGCCGCCGGGGTGAACGGCTACACGGTAGCCGGAAAGACCGGTACCGCGCAGAAGGCGCGCACCGACGGGGTGGCCGGGTACGAGGCCGGTAAGTATATCGCCTCATTCTCAGGATTCGTGCCTGCGGATGATCCCGCAGTGCTCATCATCGTCACCCTCGACGAGCCGTCGAACTCTATCTTTGGTGGCACGGTTGCGGCCCCTACATTCTCGACGCTGGCGGCGTACTGCATGGAACATCTCAAGATTCCGCCGTCGCCTAAGAAGCCAGTTTCATCTGAGGCAACGGTTGCGCCGTCAGTGCCGGCAACGGGTGGTTCACAGAGTGACACGGAGTAAGCGGAAAGTGGCAGTTGCTATGCTAGAATCGGCGGGTTTCCGAGCGGCAGGTTGCAGTGAAGACACACACCTTATCAGCGCTGCTGAGTGACATAGAGACCACCTCGCTGACGGGCGCTGAGACGCCCGTCTCGGGTGTCGCGTATCGGTCAGGCGATGTCCGACCTGGCGACGCGTTCTTTTGCATATCCGGCTTCAAGCATGATGGCCACACATTCGTCATGGACGCTCTGGCGCGCGGGGCATCTGCTGTCGTCAGTCAGCACTCGCTCGATATTGGCGGGACACCGCTCGCGATCGTAGCTGACACCCGTGCTGCGCTTGCGTATGCAGCTGCCCGGCACTTTGGCGAACCGTCGCGGCAGCTCGACATCGTTGGCATCACAGGTACGAACGGCAAGACGACAACTGCGTATCTGCTTGACAGCATTCTTCGCGCGGACGGGCGAACGACCGGGCTTATCAGTACGGTTGAAACGCGCGTAGGCGCGGAGCGTACGTCCTCCTCACACACGACCCCGGAGTCCGCTGATCTTCAGGCACTGTTCGCGAGAATGGCTGCTGCTGGTGTCGGTGGTGTAGCGATGGAGGTTTCGAGTCATGCGATCGATCTGCACCGCGTCGACGGAACGCACTTCGCGGTAGCCGCCTTCACGAATCTGACGCAAGACCACCTTGATTACCATCACACGCTTGAGGAGTACTGGTCGGTCAAGAAGCGTTTGTTCACCGACATGGATGTACGCGCGCGGGTGATCAACGTCGATGATGCCGCCGGTGCGGAACTGGCCGGAACCCTCGCTGATGTCGTGACGGTCGGTCGATCCCGGAGCGCGATCGTCCGTGCCGCAGACGAGTGCTCAGGGCCGTTCTCGACGACCTTCACCTTGGTGACGCCAGAAGGTGAGCGCAGCGTACTGCTTCCGCTTGCAGGCGCCTACAACGTTGAGAACGCGCTCGTAGCCGCCGGTAGCGCCTGTGCGCTCGGCACAGGGCTCGATTCGATCATCGGGGGGCTAGAGCGCGCACCTCAGGTTCCTGGTCGATTGGAGCGCGTTGACGTTGGACAGCCATTCCCCGTGCTCGTTGACTATGCTCACACGCCGGATTCGCTTGAGAAGGCGATCATTGCAGTTAAGGCTGTGACTGCTGGCAAGGTCATCGTTGTGTTCGGGTGTGGCGGCGACCGTGATCCGCAGAAGCGCCCCCTCATGGGGAGCGCCGCTGGTCGCAGTGCGGACGAGATCGTCATCACCAGCGACAATCCTAGAAGTGAGGATCCGGTTGGCATCATCCTCCAGGTGGAGGATGGCGTGCGTGAAACCGGCGCACGGTATACCGTTGAGGTGGACAGGCGCAAAGCGATTGCCTCGGCGGTGCGAATGGCTGGAGAAGGGGATGCGGTGCTGATCGCCGGCAAAGGTCATGAGGACTATCAGATATTCTCCGATCGTACGGTGCATTTCGACGACCGCGAGGTCGCGGCTGAGGAGTTGAGGTCCTTATGCTGACACTATCGGTCGCGAAGCTTGTTGCCGTTGTGGGTGGCGAGCTCCTGGGCGGCGATGAAGACACGATGGTCAATGGTCTTGCGATTGACTCGCGTGACGTGGATCCGGGTGCGGCATTCGTCGCGTTCGAGGGCGAGAAGGCTGATGGCCACGATTTCATCGCATCTGCGCTCGTTGCCGGCGCGCGAGCCATCGTTGTCACACGCGATGACGAGACGGTTCGCGAGACGCTTGCGACGTCGCGGCGTCATGATGTGGCTTTGATCCGCGTTGAAGATGCAACGCGCGCAGTACAGGATCTCGCTGCGTATCACCGGGAGCGGTTGCTCTGCCCCGTCATCGGCGTGACCGGTTCGACAGGCAAGACGACAACCAAGGACTTCCTCAATTCGGTTCTCGGCACTCGGATGCGGGTTGTCGCGACTGAAGGCAACATGAACAACGAGCTGGGAGTGCCGCTGACGGTCATGCGCGCGGGCGCGGACACAGGGGTGCTCGTGGTCGAGATGGCCATGCGGGGTCTCGGACAGATCGCGCGCCTCGCTGAAATTGCCCGGCCCACTGCAGGCCTGGTGACGAATGTCGGGGTCAGTCACCTAGAGGTACTCGGAAGTGAAGAGGCGATCGCGTCAGCAAAGGGCGAGCTCGTCCAGGCCGTTCCCGCGACGGGTCGCGTCTTCCTCAACGGTGACGATGCCTGGTCGACAAGCCTCGCAGACGTTGCGACCGCGGCTATCACGCGCTATGGACTCGGGGAAACCTGCGACGTTCGCGCGAGTGGGGTCGGCCTCTCCGATACGGGAACGCCGACCTTCACGCTCCATGCAAATGAAGGGAGTGCGGAGGTAGAGCTCCCGGTTCCCGGGCGGCACAATATCTACAACGCCCTAGCTGCTGCTGCGATCGGACTCTATCTCGAGGTTAGCCTCGAGGACATCGTATGTGGTCTAGAGGGGGCTACCTTCTCAGCCATGCGTATGGAGATCTTCCAGAGCGCAACGGGCGTGACGGTCATCAATGATGCGTATAACGCGAATCCAACTTCGATGCGTGCGGCGCTGAGTGCGCTGGTCGATGTCCCTGCCGGGGGTCGTCGAATCGCGGTGCTCGGCGACATGGCTGAGCTTGGCTCGCTAACGGAGCTTGCACACTTCAGAATGGGTGAATACGTGGCGGAGCTTCGCATAGACGTGCTTGTGACCGTAGGGGAGCGCGCCGGGCGGATTGCAGATGGGGCACTTGCGGCCGGTATGCCCGGCGCAAGTGTGCGTCCGTGCGCGGCCCCCGATGAGGCAAGCGAAGTGCTTGATGACCTACTTACGCCCGGTGACGTCGTCCTCGTGAAGGCGTCGCGCGTTATGGGCCTGGAGCGCGTAGTGGACGGGATCACTGAACCTCATGTTTAACTTCATTCCTGCCATAGTCCGCTACCCCACGTACCAGATCTTTCTGGTAGCGGTCTTGGCTCTCGCGCTTGCGGGGGCGCTCTTCCCGCTTTGGATACGGCTGCTGCGCTACCGGAACATCGGGCAGCAGATTAGGGCCGACGGACCCCAGGGACATCTCGTGAAGCAGGGCACGCCCACGATGGGCGGGGTTCTCATCCTGATCGTTGTCGCAGTGATCTACCTGGCGACCGGTGAGGTTGGGCGGCTCGGCATCATTCCGCTCGGCGCAATGCTCGCGTGTGGACTACTTGGCTTCATCGATGACTATTCCAAGGTGGTGCACGAGCGCTCGCTTGGCTTGCGGCCACGCGCGAAGATCATCGGCCAGGCGGTCGTTGCGATCTTCGTCGCGCTCGCCGCCGTCAACTGGGCGCACCTCGATACGCACGTGTTCGTTCCGTTTATGGGCAATCTTGACCTTGGTGGTCTGTCCAGCACGTTCACTATTGTCGGGTTCAAGATCGTTGTGCCGTGGCTCTATGTGATCCTCGTATGGTTCATGGTGGTTGGAGAAAGCAACGCTGTTAATCTGACAGACGGCCTTGATGGTCTTGCCGCAGGGAGCGTCATGATCGTCATGCTGGCGTACGTTGCTATCGCTTTCCGGCAGGGCCACCTTGAGGTAGCGCTCTTTGCGGCGGCTGTTGCGGGCGCGTGTCTTGGTTTCCTGTGGTACAACAGCTATCCCGCGGACATCTTCATGGGCGACACCGGGTCGCTCGGACTCGGGGCTGCAATCGCGGCACTCGCTATCGTTACCAAGACAGAACTGCTCCTTCTGGTTATCGGTGGCATCTACCTCGTCGAGACACTCTCAGTCGTCCTGCAGGTCGCGTCATTCAAACTGACGGGCAAGCGAATCTTCCGTATGGCGCCGCTTCATCACCACTTTGAGATGAAGGGTTGGAGCGAAACGAAGATCATGGTGCGGTTCTGGATCATCACCGGCATTCTGGCGGGTGCGGGTTTTGCCCTGTACTTTGTCGGGGCAGTGAGAAAGTAGCGGAAATCATCGTGTCGATGGAGTTGTGCGGGCATATTGTGGTACTCGGCGCGGGCCGGTCAGGCCGCGCCGTTGTTGAGCACGTGGTTGCTGCAGTTGCACAAGGCGCCGAGGCGCGCGTAACGCTTGTGGATGGCGGCTCGGGTTCCGCGCTTGAAGAGCGTGCGGCTTTCTTGCGCACACTCGGAGCCAACGTCGTGCTTGGTAGCGCCGAGATACCGGCTGATGCTGACCTTATCGTGGCGAGCCCGGGTATCCCGCCATCGAGCACCATCATGATCGCTGCACACGCATGCGGTGTACCGGTCATTTCGGAACTCGAGTTCGCGTATCGAGTGTCCTCTGCGTCGTGGATCGCCATAACCGGCACGAACGGCAAGACCACAACGACTGCTCTGGTAGAGCACCTTCTTCGTGAGTCAGGCATACCGGCCGAGAGCGTCGGGAATATCGGGCGCGCCGCGACGCGTGTTGCCGGCGAGGCAGGGCCGGCTACTGTGCTTGTCGCAGAGGTCTCGTCCTTTCAACTCGCGCTGACCGAGCAGTTCCATCCCCGGGTGGCGGTGCTTCTCAATATCACGCCCGACCATGTGGACTGGCATGGTTCTCTCGAAGCGTACGCGGCAGATAAGGCGCGCGTCTTTGCCAACCAAACGCGTGGTGACACTGCGGTTATCGATATCGACGATTCCGGATCTGCACCCAATGCCGCACTTGTTGAGGCACGTGGAGTGGATGTGCGTCAGGTGAGCCTTTCGCAGAGCGGAGGGCATGCGCTACTTGACGGTGACATGCTCGTTCTCATGGTTCACGACACCAGGGTGCCGCTTGTGAGAAGGAGCGACCTCAGAATCCGAGGCGAGCACAACGTGAGCAACGCGCTTGCTGCAGCTGCGGCTGCCTACGCCATCGGGGCCCGCATCGACAGCATTCGTACGGGGCTGCGCACGTTCGAGCCGATCGAGCATCGACTTGAATCAGTCTGTGTGGTTCGGGGCGTCGAGTACTTCAATGATTCAAAAGCGACGAATCCCGATGCCGTACTCAAGGCGCTTACCGCATTTGAGGACCGGCCGCTCGTTGTGCTTCTCGGAGGCCATAACAAAGGAAACGAGTTCGAGGCGCTAGCTCGGGCGGTTTGTGCCCGGTGCAAGGCCGTAGTTGTCTTCGGGGAGTCCGCCGGGGAGTTCGAGGCCGCCTTCGCCGCGGTCGATGCGGGGTTCAGGATTGCGCGGGCTGATGGGATGGCGGGGGCGGTCACGGCCGCGGCTAGCGTTGCGCGGGCGGGTGACGTCGTAGTGCTTTCGCCGGCATGCGCGTCGTTCGATGAGTTCAATGACTACGAGCATCGCGGTCGTGTCTTTCGCGAGATGATCCGTTCTCTTGACGCCGGGGAGGCTTAGGGTCGTGACGCGCCCTTCTGGCGGACAGAGCGCCAAGTATCTCTTTCTCGGAGCGACGCTCTTTCTCGTTCTCGTCGGGCTGCTCATGATCTATTCCGCATCTTCCGTTGCGGACTATGTTCACTACACGGACAGTGCGTATCACCTCAAGAAGCAACTGCTCTTCATCGTCGTCGGAGCGCTCGCGCTGTTTGGTGCGTCCCGGGTGGATATCCGCTTCGGGTGCAAGAACGGTGGCTTTCTGCAGGATCCGAAAGTCATTGGTTGGGCAATCTGGGGAGTCTCGTTTCTCGGGCTGCTCGGAGTGCTAGCGTTCGGCATCGGTAAGTGGGGTGCGCAGCGATGGGTTGTTGTCGCCGGTGTGCCCCTGCAGCCGTCCGAGCTTGCGAAGCTCGGCTGTGTGCTTATGACAGTCCTCTATCTTTCAATGTGGCAGCGTCGTCAGATCGACAGTCGACAACTTCTCGGCAGACTACTCCTTGTGCTCTTGCCGGTTGTGACCCTGATCATGCTTCAGCCTGATATGGGAACGACGATGTCGATCGTCTTCTCCATCTATCTGATTCTCTGGCTGGCCGATGTGAGCGGTCCACTCCTGGGAGCGATGGCTGTGTCCGGAACGGCTGTGGCTGCGCTCCTGGTCTGGGTTGAGAGCTACCGGCTTGAGCGTTACCTCGCGTTTCTCAACCCATGGAAGGATCCGCTGGGAGATGGTTTCCAGATTATCCAGTCGATCTATTCGTTCGGATCGGGAAGCCTTACGGGCGTTGGTCTTGGGCTCAGCAGGCAGAAGTTCTTCTACTTGCCGGCTGCGCATACGGACTTCATCTTCGCGATTCTCGGTGAGGAACTCGGGTTGATGGGTGCGCTTGCGGTGGTTGTCGCGTTTGGTGTCCTTGCCTATGCGGGGATTCGCATCGCGCTTGACGCGACGAATGTGTATGACCGGTTGCTTGCCGGCGGTCTTACGGCGATGATCGTGACGCAGGCCGTGATGAACATGGCGGCTGTGACCGGACTGATGCCGATCACGGGTATACCGCTTCCGCTCGTGAGCTACGGCGGATCCTCAATGATATTCACACTCGCGTGTATCGGTCTCGTGCTTGGTGTTGCGCGTCGCACGAACCTTTCGCGTGCGCGCGTTCGCGCGAAGTCGTCGGCCTCAGGCGCCCACAGTGATGAATCACGTGACGCAGTGTCCACAGCAGCGATGTCCAGGGGGTCGAATCGTGCGGTTTCTTCTGAGCGGCGGCGGGACAGCGGGCCACATCTATCCGGCCTTGACGGTGGCAGACCTCCTCGCCGAAAGCGGGCGTGACGAGGTCCTTTTCGTCGGTACGCCTGATGGACTTGAGGCCCGTCTCGTTCCCGAGGCGGGCGTTGCGTTTCGTGCAATCGCGTCGAAGGGTTTTGACCGGGGCAATCCGCTGACACTTGTCACATCGAGCGTTCGGGTGCTCTGGTCTGTCCTGAGCGCTGTAGCACTCCTGGTGCGTCATCGCGCGGATGCCGTCGTGGGGTTTGGCGGATACGTTTCGCTCCCGGTTGGAATCGCGGCTGTGCTCACCGGAACGCCGCTTGTGCTTCATGAACAGAATTCTGTTCCCGGTCTCGCCAACAGAATCTTGTCGCGCTGGGCGACAGCCGTCGGAGTAACCTACGAGAGTTCAATCAAGCACTTGAAGCGACCCGGGCGTGCTTCGATCACCGGAAACCCCGTTCGTGCTGCGGTTCTCGACGCTGACAGGGCTGCGGGGCGTCGAGCGCTTTCACTTGCACAGGACGCGATCGTTCTACTCGTCTTCGGAGGAAGCAGGGGAGCGAAGCATCTTAATGAGGGGCTTGCGCGACTGTGGCCTGCGCTTGCCGAGGAGTCTCGCTTGCAGGTCGTACACGTGGCCGGTACTCTTGACGCCGCCTCGGTGGCCGAGTCGATGGCCGAGGCGCTTGCGGATCCTGCGGGTCGGTATCGCCTCCACGACTATATCGAGCGCATGGGTGATGCGATTGCGGCCGCCGATGTTGTCGTCGCACGCGCGGGGGCGACGTCGATCGCCGAGATTACCGCGATTGGACGCGCTGCCGTGCTGGTTCCCTATCCGTATGCGACTGAGGATCATCAGACGCTCAATGCGCGTGCGGTGTCTGCGGGCGGTGGTGCGATTGTTGTCCCGGACGATCAGATCGAGCGTGATGTATTTGACAGTGCCGTCCTCGGACTCGTGCGCGACACTGCGAAGCGTGAGACGATGGCCAGGGCTTCGGCCGCGCTGGGAAGACCGGACGCAGGCGCCAGGGTGACAGAGATGGTTCGCAAGGCGGCACGTCACAAGCAGCAGCGAGGAGACTGAGTTGAGCAAGGTGTACGCCCACTTCATCGGTGTTGGTGGCGCCGGTATGAGCGGTATCGCACGCGTTCTGCATGATCGCGGCGTCGCTGTGACCGGTTCCGACCTCAAGGCGTCTCGCTATTCCCGCTCGCTGGCAGAAGCGGGTGTGCCCGTGGCGATAGGTCATGCCGCGGAGAATCTTGGCGATCCGGAAGTGGTAGTGATCTCTTCAGCCATACCAGAGAGCAATCCCGAACTCTGTGAAGCGCGTCGCCGGAGTATCGAAGTGTGGCCTCGGGCGAAGATGCTTGCGCATGTGGGGCGGGATTCCCTCACGTTGGCGGTCGCAGGTACCCATGGGAAGACGACGACATCATCGATGCTTGCGACCGTCATGGTGGGCCTTGGACTGGACCCGACGTTTCTCATCGGTGGCGAACTGAACGACATGGGCTCGAATGCGAGGTGCGGGTCTGGACGGCATTACGTTGTCGAGGCTGATGAGAGTGATGGCTCGTTCCTCTACTTGAGCCCCCACCTGGCGATAGTCACAAATGTCGAAGCGGATCACCTCGATCATTACTCGGGCATCGATGAGGTCGTCTCAACGTTCGGTGAATTCCTCGGGAACATCTCCGGGGATGGAGTCGCCGTCGTGTGCGCCGATGATGTAAGGCTTCCCGGACTGGCGAGAGAGCATTGTCGCGGTCGCACCGTGACGTACGGCAGGGGCGAAGCGGCCGACGTACGCTGTTCTTCGTTGGTCCGCGAGGGGATGGGCCACCGGTTCACCGTGCGGTTCCCTGACGGTGTTGAAGCATCGGCGAGCATTGCCGTGCCCGGCGAGCACATGGTCCTGAACGCTACCGGCGTACTTGCAGCGATATGGGCTCTCGGGATCGATGTCGTGGAAGCTACCGAGCGGCTTTCGGGATACACCGGCGTGCACCGCCGTTTCGAGCACATCGACAAGATTGGCGGCGTTACGGTTGTTGACGATTACGCCCACCATCCGACTGAGGTTCGTGCCACGCTTGCGGCGGCGCGCGGAACCGGTTTTGAACGTGTGTGGGTTGTCTTCCAGCCGCATCGGTACAGTCGCACGCAGGCGTTTGGTAAGGAGTTTGGCGCCGCGTTCAGCGACGCTGACAACGTCGTGCTCATGGACGTCTACAGCGCTGGTGAGGCGCCGATTCCCGGAGTCAGCGGCAAGACCGTGCTGGATGCACTTCTTGTGACCGAGCCACACGCGAACGCCGCGTATTTCCCACATAGAGCGGATATCGCCGAGTATGTGGCTGGCCGTACGCGCCCAGGCGATCTTGTCATGACAATGGGCGCGGGTGATGTCACTGCGCTGGCCGGCGAACTCGTCAGGGCTCTGGCGGCGCGGGTCGAGGGAGCTGCGTCGCGGTGTCGCTAGTATCCGCATACGAGGAGCTGCGTCGTCGCAGCGTTGGCGACGTGCGTATCGCGGAGCCTATGGCGCGGCATACGTCCCTTCGAATCGGTGGACCCGCAGACCTCTTCGTCGTGTGCGACACCCTAGCGGGCCTCTCGGATACTCTTGATGTGCTCTTGGCGGAAGGTATACCGTTCACCACTGTGGGTAAGGGCACCAATCTCCTCGTTGCAGACGCCGGAGTTCGAGGAGCGATTCTGCTCCTGGGCAAAGAGTTCAAGCGACATGCTTGCGAGGACGGGCACATCCGCGCGGGTGCTGCGTGTGTGCTTGCCTATCTGGTGCAGGATGCCTTCTCGCGAGGTCTCGGTGGTCTTGAGTTCGCTGTCGGCGTTCCGGGTACCGTTGGCGGTGCCCTTGCCATGAACGCCGGTGGACGTGACGCCTGGATCGGGTCGGTCACCGAGTCGGTCACGCTCTTTGTGCCAGAGCAGGGGCTCGTGCGGTTGCGTGGCGATGAGATCAGCTGGGGCTACCGGACGAGTGGCCTTCCCTCGAGAGGTATCATCGTAGAGGGAGTTCTGCGTCTCGCACCGGCAGATCCTGAACGTATCCGCCTTGAGATGGAGCGGAGCCTGAAGCGTCGCAAGAGCACACAGCCGCTCGGCTCGCCAAGCGCCGGGAGCTCGTTTAAGAATCCCGATGGTGACTCTGCGGGTCGATTGATCGAGGCCTCAGGGCTTAAGGGTACGAAACTTGGCGGGGCATGGGTATCTGATGTGCACGCGAACTTCATCGTGAACGACGGTGGCGCGACTGCCGCCGATGTTGTTGGTCTCATGAGCAAGGTCCGTACGACGGTAAGGGATGCACATGGCATCGAGCTCCAACCGGAAGTTCGGTTCCTCGGGGAGTTCGCAGAACCGTAGGAAGGTCCACGTCGGGACCGGCTCACTGAGCAGGAAGCTGAGTGAGCAACCTGAGCCTCAACAAAAAGTTGATACTTCACACCGTCAGCGCACGGCCAGGTCGAATCAGCCGTCTCAGAAGGTGCGTTCCCGCTCGTTTGAGGTTGAGGCACCGCGTTCTGGTGCTGGTGATCGCGTTGCTCGCGGTAAGCGCGATGATCGCGAGCGTCGTATTGCTGAGACGCGGCGCCGGAAGCAACTGAGGGTAATGGTTGTTGTTCTCGTCGTCGTGGCGGTTGTCGCCGGATCAGTCGCGCTCTACCGATCGGCCATCTTCAGAATTGACGAAGTACAGGTCCTCGGTACGGAGCGCCTGACTGCCGATGCGGTGCGCAGCCGGGCGGCCGTTCCAGATGGCGCAACACTCCTGCGTTACCCGAGCCGCGTGATACGAGAGCGTCTGCTTGCGTATGCATGGATTGCGGAGGTTCAAGTGACACGTGATTTTCCCCACACCCTGAGGATTCGTGTCGTTGAACGCAGCCCCATAGCTGCCGTCGACACGGGCAACACATTCTGGGCGGTGGACAAGACGGGCATGGTACTTGGCGAGCAGGCATATGAAGAGACATCAACGCTGCCAGTCATACGCGATATTCCGGGGCTTGACCTGAAGGCGGGGAGAGCGAGTACGTCTGAGGTGCTTGATAATGCACTCGCAGTGCTTGCTGGCATCAGCGATGAACTGCGGGGGAAGCTGCGAGCAGTCACGGCGCCCAGCATCGATGAGACGACATTACTGACGACTGAGAACGTTGAGATTCTTGTTGGTCAGGCAACGGAGCTTGAGACGAAGAGCTTGCGAGCCCTGACTATCATGCGCAAATACGCGGGGAATGTTGTCTTTATTGACGTTCGATCCACGGAGCGGGACCCGGTCTGGCGTGGTCTGACCCAGTAGAATCGGATGCTCTGCATCTGCCCAAGAGAAGATCCTCAAGAAAATGTTGCGCGTCTCTTGCGTGTAGGGTAAAGTTCATGCAAAGATTGACGTTTGTCTGAGCACCATATACATCAACTTGAGGGTTAGACTACAGCATACAGGGCAACTCCAGGAGGTCGCACGATGTTGGAGACGGGGGCTAACTACCTGGCGGTCATCAAGGTCGTTGGTGTCGGCGGCGGCGGGACGAACGCGGTCAACCGCATGGTCGAAGCTGGCGTGAAGGGTGTCGAGTTCATTGCCGTCAACACCGATGCGCAGGCACTTCTTATGTCTGACGCCGACTACAAAGTGCACGTCGGTGTCGGCCTGACGAAGGGCCTTGGCGCTGGCGCTGATCCTGATGTTGGTTTCCAGGCAGCGGATGAGAACAAGGCCGAGATCAAAGAGGCGCTCCAGGGCGCTGACATGGTCTTCATCACCGCGGGTGAAGGTGGCGGTACAGGTACCGGCGCGGCCCCTGTGATCGCGCAGATCGCCAAAGAGGAGATCGGCGCCTTGACCGTCGCGGTTGTCACACGCCCCTTCGCATTCGAGGGTCGCAAGCGCGCACTTCAGGCCGAGGAAGGCATCAAGCGTCTGCGTGAGCACGTGGACACACTCATCATCATCCCGAACGACAGGCTGCTCCAGGTTGCCGAGAAGAAGACATCGATCCTTGATGCATTCCGGATCGCTGATGATGTTCTCCGCCAGGGCACGCAGGGAATCACTGACCTGATCACGGTGCCGGGACTCATCAACCTCGACTTCGCAGACGTTCGCACCGTCATGCAGGATGCTGGTTCCGCCCTCATGGGCATCGGGACGGCAACCGGGGACAATCGCGCACACGAAGCTGCGAAGGCCGCCATTGCAAGCCCGTTGTTGGAGAGCAGCATCGAGGGTGCGCAGGGTGTTCTTCTGAGCATCGCCGGTGGTAGTGACCTTGGTTTGTTCGAGGTCAACGAAGCCGCCGAGGTTGTTGCGGCCGCCGCTCATCCCGAGGCGAACATCATCTTCGGCGCCGTCATCGACGATTCCATGATGGATTCCATTCGCGTGACCGTCATCGCCACTGGCTTCGGCGGCAAGCGCAAGCAAGAGACGATGGAGTTTGAATCGGCGAGCATCTCGGGCGAAGACACGAGCCCTCGCATTCCTTCGTTCGAGCCGCTCAAGGAAGAAGAGTTCGACGTGCCGGAGTTCCTGAGGCGTCGATAGCACGTATCCCTACGGCCACGAGGCCGCGTACCGTCGAGGCATGTGTACTCGCCGGTACGCGGCCTTTGGTATGCCCGGAGGTCCGCTACCGGGAACACGTAGACCCCGCCTCGGAGCGAGAGACGGGGTCTACTGTTGTGCACAGCGCGATGCGTGTTACTCGCTCGGCGGCGCAGGAGGTGCGGGCGGTGCAGGAGGAGCCGGTGCCGGGGGGGCTGGTGGAGGCTGGTACGCCGGTGGCGCCGGGGGTGCATACCCTCCCGGAGGTGCCGGAGGAGCGTAGTTCACCGGTGCGCCGGGGGCTGCCATCGAGCCGCGCTTGATCTTCTTGAAGATCATGAAGTAGTACACGATGGCCGCGATGAGCGGCGCGCTGATCACCCATGAAACGAACATGATGATCATCCAGGTCGTCTTGCTGTTGCCAGACGAGTTCGGGAACTCGTACTCCTGCCTCTGGAAGAGGTCGACGATCATCCAGACCCAGAGGGCGAGTGATGCCAGACCGAAGATGCCGACGCACGCGTAGATGCCGCACAGGGCACCGCCGATGACTGCATCCCCACCGTTGTTCGAGAACTCCTGGGCGAATGCAGGTGCGGCAATCATGAGTGCGGTGACTCCGGTCGCGAGCGGGGCGGCAAACTTGAAGGACTGCTTCATAACGTGTCACCCCCTCTCGGCGAGCAGCCGTAAGGAACTCTTGAGCGGCACGAACCTTTCGTGTCGCTTACAGTGACTAGTGTGCCCCATTTCTCTGTAGATTTGTCAGAGTTTGGCGAAGCAGTCTTATGGCCTGGTGCGACAGAGGAGCCTATTCGTGTTAACGCGCTCTGAGAACAACGGAATCGCCGTGCACACCGATGAGTCACTTCGCGCCCGGAGAGGTATTGTCGTTGCCTTCACTGAGCGCCACGGCGGGGTAAGCGCTGCTCCCTATACAAGCCTCAATTTGGCACCGCACGTGGGCGATGAACCCGCCGCGGTGAACGAGAATCGCCGCCGTCTTCTCAGTGTGCTCGGTGTCGATACGTACTCGCCAGCGCTCACCACTGCAGAGCAGGTACACGGTCATGTATTCGTTGAAGTTGTCGGCGGTCTTGTGGGAAGCGGCGCATGCGCGGGAAGCGAGCACCCTCCGATTTGTGGCGCGGACGCTCTTTGGACCCGTGAAGTCGGAGTGCCACTGATGCTGTTCTTCGCAGACTGTGTGCCGATTGTTCTCGTGAGCGAATCACCACGTGCGATTGCGGTCATACACGCGGGTTGGCGCGGAGCGTTGGCCGGTATCGCGGGGAAGGCTGCATTGGCGCTCCGTGACGCACTTGGCGGTTCGGCAGGGCTGCAGGCCTACATCGGACCCCATATCGGGGAATGCTGTTACGAAGTCGGCCCGGAAATCGTGTCGCAATTCGGTAACAAGTTTGTTACGATACCTCGGGCTTCCAGCCACCTTGATTTAGGGGCGGTTGTGGCCGAGGACCTAGACCGTGCGGGAGTCTCGAGAGAGCGCCAGTGGCACCCCGGAATCTGTACCGTACACAACACGGATCGCTACTACTCTTACCGGGCCGAGGGTCGCACCGGTCGTCACTCCGCATTCGCGATGCTCGAGCCAGAGCCCTCGTACTAATCCCCTTGATGCTCAGCATGCTGTTCCTCGGTGGGTGCTCGCGCGCCTCCTCGGCAGAGCACCAGCTTATCGTCACCGGTTCGACGACGATCCTGCCCATCTCGGAGGTCGCTGCCGAGGATTACCACACGCTCCATCCCGAAGAGGATGTTCTTGTGAGTGGTGTCGGATCCTCGGCCGGAATCGAGAATGTGTCCTCGGGGACGAGCGACATCGGGACTTCATCGCGTGAGCTGAAGGACGAGGAACTTGATCTCGGTCTTGTGGACACACCGGTCGCGTATGACGCGATTGCCGTGATCGTGAACCCGTCAAACCCCGTCACCTCGCTCACCACGGCTCAGATCAAGGCCATTTTTCAGGGTAAGATCACCAACTGGCGCGAGGTCGGCGGTCTCAACCTTCCCATCGGACTCGTGAATCGCGACGAGGCATCGGGAACACGCGAGGCGTTCGGAAAGATCGTTCTTGATAAGCAGCGCTTCGATCCGACTGCGGTTATCCTGCCGGGCACCGGTCAGGTCCGATCGGTCGTTGCCCAGGCGCCGAGCGCCATCGGCTATATCTCTCTCGGCTTCGTCACCGACGACGTGAAGGCGATCTCGGTCGACGGCATTGTGGCATCTGAGAAGACAGTCGTCAGTGGCGAGTACCCGATTCAACGCATCCTTCACATGTTTACGAAGGGCGAGCCGACCGGCCTTGCGAAGCGGTACATCGACTATGTGCTCTCCGCCGATATCCAGAACAGCGTCGTGCGGGATGCCGGCTTCATTCCGATTACGGCCAAGGCGGTGAACGGTGGCTGAGGGATTGCGCCCGGATCCTATGCCGGAGGAGCGAGAGGCGACCGCGCTGTCCGTGCGCGGAGACGCTGGCACTCTCAAGCTGGTATCGAAGGCTACGTACTTCAAAGAGGCAGCGCTTAAGAACCTCTTCCTGGCGTGCGCGTTCATGGCCGTCGCTGCTGTAGCCCTCATCTTTGTGTTTGTCGGTTACCGCGGTTGGCCGGTGTTCACGGAGGTCGGCGCAAGTAACTTCCTCTTCGGTCGCGAATGGCTGCCTACCCAGGACCTCTTCGGGATTCTTCCGCTGTTCGTCGGCTCGATCGTTGTGACCATCGGAGCGTTGTTGCTCGGGACGCCACTCGCAGTCGGTGCAGCCGTGTTCCTGTCGGAGATCGCTCCGCCGAAGGTGCGATCCGTGGTGCGACCGGCGATCGAGCTGCTTGCAGGAGTCCCGTCGGTCGTCTACGGCTTCTTCGGGCTGCTGATCCTGCGGCCTATCGTTGCCGACCTTACCGGCGGACTCGGGTTTGGTCCGCTGACGGCCTGGATCATTCTCGCGATCATGATCGTTCCGACGATTGCGACGTTGACCGAAGATGCGTTGCAGTCGATTCCAAATGGCATCCGTGAGGCCTCATACGCGATGGGTGCGACGACGTGGCAGACAATCTCGCGGGTACTGCTACCTGCGGCGAAGATCGGCATCGTCGATGCGATCATTCTCGGTATGGGGCGCGCCATTGGTGAGACTATGGCGGTACTCATGGTGGTCGGCAACGCCCCCGGCTTCTTCCGCGGGATGGGGAAGCCGCTTTCCACGCTTACCAGTCAGATCGTCATGGATATGCCATACGCGTCCGGGCTACACCGAACGGCGCTCTTCGGTATGGCGATCATCCTGTTCTTGGTTTCGATGGGCCTTGTGCTGACCGTGCGCCTCCTCTCGCGATTCAAGGAGGAGGGCCTGTGAGAGACATGAAGCGCATCACGAATGCAGCCGCGCTGTCGGTCTTCTGGTTCGCGGGTCTCACGACTGTCGTCTTGCTCGGCGCGGTCATCCTGTATGTCTTTGTGAACGGCATCGGCCACATCAACCTGGCATTCATCTTCACGCGTCCGCACGGTGTGAATGCCGAGGGTGGCATCTGGCCGATGATCGTGGCGACGCTCTATGTCACCGGTCTTGCGATGCTCATCGTCACACCGATCGCCGTGCTTGCGGCCGTCTATCTCGCCGAGTACGCGGTGCAAGGCCGGCTCGTGCGCACCATCCGCTTTGCGGCCGATACCCTCGCCGGTGTTCCGTCGATCGTCATGGGCTTGTTCGGTCTGGCGTTCTTCGTTGAGGGTCTCGGTATCGGCTTCTCGGTTTTGTCCGGTGCGCTTGCGCTCTCGTTCCTCATGCTCCCGATCGTCATGCGCACTACCGAGGAAGCCATTCGCGCCGTCCCCAAGTACATCAGATGGGGATCGTACGGACTCGGCGCGACAAAGTGGCAGACCGTTTCCCGCATCACGATCCCGGCGGCTATGCCGCGAATCATCACCGGCATCATCCTCGCCACCGGACGTGCGGTCGGCGAGACGGCAGTCGTGATCTTTACCATGGGCACGATGATCTTCACGCCAGTGCTCCCGACGGATCCCGGTCGTTCCATGACCGTGCACCTGTATCAGATGGCCATGGAAGGCATCAATCTGCCGGCTGCGTTCGGTACGGCGCTGCTTCTGATGGTGATGATCTTGTTCTTCAATCTCTCGGCCCGATGGCTACTCCGCAGAAACAGGAGGATGCAGGGATGAACCATACCCTCGCAGAACTGCAGTCCGGCGTGGCGCCGGCTGCTGACCCGACCGTGAAGATCGCCGTCAAAGGCCTGGACTTCTTCTACGGTGACTTTCAGGCACTCACTGACATCACGTGTGACATCCGTGACAATGCCGTCACCGCATTCATCGGGCCCTCGGGTTGCGGCAAGTCGACGTTCCTGCGCTGCTTCAACCGGATGAACGACCTGATCATCGGCACGAAGCATGCGGGTCTCATCACGCTTGACGGACAGGACATCTACGCACCCGGCGTTGATCCGGTCGACCTGCGACGCCGCATCGGGATGATCTTTCAGCAGCCGAACCCGTTCCCGATGTCGATCTACGATAACGTCGCCTACGGTCCTCGACTGCACGGCATGAAGAAGAAAGCGGACCTCGACGAGGTCGTCGAGACGTCGCTCAAGCGCGCGAACGTCTGGAAAGAGGTCAAGGACATCCTCGGCCGTGGGGGACTGACGCTTTCCGGCGGCCAGCAGCAGCGCCTGTGTATCGCGCGTGTTCTCGCGGTGCAGCCGGACGTGCTGCTCATGGACGAACCCTGTTCGGCGATCGACCCGACGAGCGTCCAGAAGATCGAGGACCTCATGGCCGAACTCAAGTCCTCGGTGACGATCATCATCGTGACGCACAACATGCAGCAGGCGGCCCGTGTGAGCGATGAGACGGCGTTCTTCTTGCAGGAAGTCATGGGCGAGCCGGCCATGCTCGTGGAGTTCGGGAGAACCGCTGAGATCTTCACAAGCCCGAAGGATAAGCGAACCGAGGACTACATCACCGGACGCTTCGGGTAGAGAGCGGCTATAATCGGTTTCTAGACCGACCAAATCGAAGTGGAGTCTCCCATGCGTGAAAACTTCCGGCAAGAAATGAGAGACCTCAAGGTCAGTGTGCTTGATATCGGACGTTCTATCGTCGATGTCACGAAGCTCTCGGTAAAGGCCCTGGTTGAAGGCGATGTCGATCTCGCGGAGCAGGTCATCGCGAACGATGACGACATCGACACCCGTTGCCTGGCGATTGAAGAGCACTCGCTTGAGATCATCGCGACGCAGTTCCCGGTTGCTCGCGACCTTCGCCTGCTCCACTCACTCGGCTATATTGCGATGCACTTCGAGCGTATGGGTGATCTGGGAGTCAACATCTCCAAGGCCGCACGTCGCACCGCAAGCCGCCGCGGACCACAGACGCTCTACGACCTCATCCAGGCGCAGGGCAACCTCGTACACCGCGTGCTTGAAGCGATGCTTGAGGCCCTCGAGAAGAACGATCTTGAACTCGCCCGCAAGCTCCAGGATCTCGATGAGCCGATCGACCACCTCTTCAAGCAGTTCTTCCGTGAACTTGCGCGACTGCAGGACGAGGAGGATATCGAGTGGGCGAGTTCAATGGTGCTGGCATCGCGGTATCTTGAGCGCATCGCTGATCACGCCGTCGATATCGGCGATCGAATCACGTATATGGTGACCGGTCAGTTCGAAGCACCCCCAGAAGAAGAGGCGTAGGCGTCCCTTGAGCGCGATTGCCGAGCGATACGCGGCCGCGCGTCGCGCGGTGCACGATGCCGCGGATGCAGCAGGACGTAGCCCTGACGACATCACTATCGTCGCCGTCACCAAGCACGTCGGGATCGTCGAAGTCCGTCAGGCAATCTCGGCCGGGTGTGTCGATTTTGGCGAGAATCGCGTTCAGGAGTTTCTCGGCAAGTACGGGCTCTTTCCGGACGTGAACTGGCACTTCATCGGCACACTGCAAACGAACAAGGTCAAAGACGTTGTGGGACGAGCGCGTCTCATCCACTCGGTCGACAGTCTGCGGCTTCTCGAGCACATCGATCGCGTGGCTGAAACGCACGGCGTCGTGCAGGACGTCTTGTTGCAGGTGAACGTCTCGGGTGAGTCGAGCAAGCACGGTATGACCGCCGAGGAGGCCGAGGAAACGCTCCGCGCGTCGCTCGAACTCCCGGCGGTGAACGTCAGCGGGTTGATGACAATTGCGCCGTACGCGAGGCCGGAAGATGTGCGTTGGGTGTTCCGCGACACAGCGCGGCTCTTTGCCTCGCTTGCCGCGATGCGGTTCAATGGCATAGAGATGTGTGAACTCTCGATGGGCATGACGAACGACTACTATGTCGCCATCGAGGAAGGTGCGACGATCATTCGAGTCGGACAGGCGATTTTCGGCCGATGACCGACGTAAACGCGAGGAGACGAACGTGAGCCTCTGGCAGGATTTGAAGTCGCGTCTCGGATTCGGTGACGAATACGACGAGTACGATGACGAGTATGACGAGGCCGGCGAAGAGGTCGATGGCTTCGAGCCGAAGCCGCCGTACCGGAACCCCTACGACACCGGCGATCCCTCGCCCGTGCGCCGCCTGAACCGGGAGCCCGACCTTGAGCGTGCTCATCGTGCGGCGCCCCGCGCGACGCATATGGAGCCGACGCCCGGCCCCGGCATCCAGGCGGTCCCGCAGGTCAAGATGCATATCGTCGAGCCGAGGTCGTTCTCGGAAGCTCAGGCGATCGCCGACCGATTCAAGCTCGGGATTCCCGTGATCATGAACCTGACAATGAGCGATGCAGAGCTTTCCCGTCGCCTTATCGATTTCGCCAGCGGCCTCTCGTACGGCCTGAATGGTGGTCTACAGAAGGTATCCGAGAAGGTCTTCATGCTCACGCCGGCAAACGTCGATGTCTCCGCCGAGCAGCGCCGTGTGCTGCGCGATAAGGGTCTTTTCGACCCGAACGCGTGACGCGGTCATGAGGGGACAGCGAATCGCCGTCATCGGTGGCGGCAAGATGGGCGAGGCGATCGTCGCCGGACTGCTCACCGCTGGATTCTCCGATGCCCTGGACATCATCGTCGCCGAGCCAAGTGCCGAGCGCGCGGGCGTCTTTGCGTCCCACGGCGTGACGGTCGTTCCTGACGGGCGCGAAGCCGTTGTTGACGCCGATGTGGTGCTCATGGCAGTCAAGCCTCAGGTCATCGACGCGGTCGTTGCGCATATCTCCGATGTTCTTCCGCCTGTGGCGGTACTCGTTTCGATCGCGGCGGGCATCACGACGGCACGGCTTGAGTCGCTGTTGGCGGCCGGAACAGCAGTCGTGCGCGTCATGCCTAACACGCCTGCGATGGTGGGCCAGGGGATGAGCGTTATCTCCGGCGGCAGTGATGCGAGCGTGGCGCAGGTTGAGGGCGTCCGCGACCTCTTCGAGGCGCTCGGGCGAGCCCTGATCCTTGATGAGCGTCACCAGGATGCGGCCACGGCGATCTCGGGCTCAGGGCCGGCGTATGTCGCACTCTTTCTCGACGCGCTCGCGCGTGCGGGAGTGCGACAGGGACTCCCGCGCGATGTCGCCCAGGCGCTTGCGATGCAGACGATGCGAGGTACGGTCGAGCTTATCGAGCGAACCGGTACGCACCCCGAAGCTGTCGTCGACGCGGTCTCGAGCCCGGGCGGCACGACCATTGCTGCTATCGAGGCGCTCGAAGCGAGCGGGCTTCGCTCGGGCATATTTGACGCCGTCGCGGCCGCAGTGCGCCGCTCGAAGGAGTTGGGTTCGTAAATGTCAGCAGGCGCCAGCGTTGTGAACGGGATCGTCTCGTTCTACTCGTTTTGCATACTCGCATACGTTCTGATGTCGTGGTTCCGCCCCGCAGGTATCTTCTATGATATCTACACGATCCTCGGCCAGATCTGTGAGCCGTATATCGGTCTCTTTCGGCGGATTATGCCTGCTACCGGAGGCATGGACTTCTCGCCGCTTGTTGCGATGCTGGTCCTGGAGTACCTCATCAGGCCAGGATTGGTTACACTGATTCGCATAACAGGACTCTGACGGTCTGGAAGGACTTGACCGATGAAACTCACGCCCCTGGATATTCACCACAAAGAATTCGGCCGTTCACTTCGCGGTTACAACGAAGCTGAGGTCGACGCGTTCCTCGACCAGGTTGCCGACGAGCTCGAGCGCCTCTTCAAGGAGAACATCGACCTCTCTGAGCGCAATGAGGCCGGCGAAGAGAAGGTCAAGGGCTACCAGGACATGGAGCGCACGCTCCATAACACCATGGTGAGCGCCCAGAAGTCAGCCGAGGACATCATCGCCAAGGCTCGTCAGGACGCTGACCTCACGCTGAGGGACGCCGAGGTCAAGGCGAAGGAGATCATCCATAACGCGCTTCAGCAGAAGCAGAAGACGCAGTCCGACCTGATGCGCATCAAGGCCGCCGAGGAAGATTTCCGCGGGCGGTTCAAGGCCCTGCTTGAGGGCCACATGCGTACGCTGTCCGAGATTCCGCTGCCCGAGGACGTGCGCGTTCTCACCGGTGAGACTGACAGCGGCATGGTCGGAGACGTAGAGGTTGCATCCGCACCGGTATCTGCCCCGCCCACGTATGCCGCTGCGGTTGAGTCAAAGCTTTCCAGCACGAAGGAGCCGGAGTCCGTCGAGGAGTCCGCGTCTGAGCCCGACCTTCTCAAGGAGGACACGCAGCCGATCGAGCCGCCGGCTTCGGGTTTCGTGCAAGGCCTCCAGCTTGGCGAGACGGTCTCGCCTGAGCTCCCGGTCGAGACGGAGTTCCTTGACGTCCCCGAGTTCAAGATGGACTTCGGGTCCGTCGGTGAGCGCGAGGACGACATCGACATCGAGGAGATCGACTAGCGAGTCATGGCAACACTGCACGTCTACGTCACCCCCAAGTCGGGCCGCGATGAAGTCGCGGGTTGGCGAGGGGGTGAGTTGTCTGTACGGGTCACCGCACCGCCGGAGGACGGCAAGGCGACCGCGGCGGTCTGCAAGCTGATCGCGAAGACGCTGGGGGTAGCGAAGGGCGCTGCGCGCGTGACGCGTGGAGAGGTCTCGCGTCACAAGACGCTTGAGATTGACGGTGTGAGCGACATCGAGGTTGAGGCGGCGTTCGGCGAGCGACCGGGCGCGCTGTTCTAGGGGGAGCCGGTGGGGGAGCACGAGTTCAAGCGGACGGTCATCGAGCAATTCGGTCGAGTGACCGTGTCGCTGGTGGACAACGCGCCGACCGTCATCATGGTCTCGACTGGTACGGCTGGCCTCGGTCGTTCGGGTACCACCCATGTGAACCGCGACCGAAATCGACTGTGGATCGAGTATCCGTTTGTGCACGAGTGGTTTCCCGGCGTCGCGACGTCGGTGATTTGTCTGGGGCTGTTGGCTGTTTACGGACTTGTCATTGGCGAGACAATCGATTGGCAGAATGTCGATCTCTTTCGATTGGGAGGCACCCTTTCTGGCGTCATGATCGTACTGGGCCTTATCTGGATCATGGCGGGACGAACAGAGCGTATCGACATTGACTCGAAGATGATCACAGTCTCGCGCGGACAAGCAACGCAGTTCGAATGGCTGCGGCGCGATGTCGAAGATGTATGGGTGTCGCCGCGCGAGACACAGCCACGATGGACCCGCCGGCTTGTGCAACCGCTGCGGGTGGGGTGGGGGCGACCGGTGCCTGGAGGCGCCCCGGCGCTCGGTCTCACAGCAGCCGGTCTTACCGACGTCGAAGCTGAGCACCTGGTTGAGATTATGAAGGTCTACATGGGGGAGGTTTCCGCCGATATGGAGTTTGAGCTTGTCGATCCGTTCTTCGGGCCAAGCAAGCGAAAGAAGTCGCGGCAGGAATGGGAGTAGATGCATACTCAAGAGTATGCACGCGTGGTATGCTATTCCTATGACTGAACGAATCACCATAACGCTGCCCGATGATCTGGTAGCGGAACTCGACGCCATTGCTACCGGGTCGGGACGCTCGCGCTCAGGCGTGATACGAGAAGCATCGGCGAAGTACGTCACCGAGCATCAGACGAGCGAGAAGGCCTTTGCACGGCAGGCGGCCGGGACCGAGACGCTGGCATATCTGACAAAGCTCCGGTCGCTTCCGGTGCACGATGACCGTCAGACACTCGATATCTTGCGCGAGTTACGCGGTTCGCTCGACGTCGAAGGTGCATGACTGTGGTCACTCCCGTTCTTGTACTGGACGCTTCCGTCGGCGTGAAATGGCTGCGCGATGAGGTCGGTTCTGTCGAGGCTCGCGCGCTGCTCGAGCGTCATTCGACCGGCGAGATCCAGCTCGTGGCGCCGGTCATCTTCATCCACGAGGTCCTCGACGTCGCCCGGCGCCTTTACGGTGTGGATGCGGCCGCCGGGCTCGGGAAAAGGCTCTCGAAAGACGAGATCATTATTGTCGGGCTGGACGCCGGGCTGACCGACAGCACGTTGCAGATGTGCCGCGACCTGGGCTGTACGTTCTACGACGCCGCAGCGCCTGCACTTGCGCGACGCCTTGATGCGACGCTGGTCAGCGCAGACCGTGCGGCTCATGGGTGCTACGAAGGAGTCTCGCTCCTCGGCTGAGCGCGCTCGCGTGTCCAGGTTCAGATACATACGAGACACTTTAGTGACCTAACGGAGCATGATTCCGTGTACGTAGGAGAACCTGCGGCACGGAGGTGTTCCGATGGTC
>WSXY01000011.1 GCA_009773565.1 Actinomycetota bacterium
GTGCGCGTAGTGACGCTTGTCGGTCTCGTACTCGACGTGAGCGATAGCGATGGTGATACCGCGCTCGCGCTCTTCCGGCGCCTTGTCGATCTGGTCGAAAGGCGTGAAGTCCGCATAGCCCTTCTCGGCCAGGGTCTTCGTGATAGCGGCAGTGAGCGTCGTCTTGCCATGGTCAACGTGACCGATGGTGCCGATGTTCATGTGCGGCTTCGTGCGCTCGAACTTCTTCTTCGCCATGAGTCTCCTCCTCTGGGCCTTCCGACGGGCCGGGCAAGACCTGCGTCCTGCGTGTGCCGGTATACCGTCTCGTTAGCTTCACGTTCGTCTTCTTCATATCCAACGCGGAACACCATCAGCGTCCGCGACAAATGCCTGGTAGCGGCGACTGGATTCGAACCAGTGACAACACGGGTATGAACCGTGCGCTCTGACCAACTGAGCTACGCCGCCACGAGCCAGCCACAACGGGCTGACGATTAGTCGATGGAGCCCACAACCGGATTTGAACCGGTGACCTCTTCCTTACCAAGGAAGTGCTCTACCGACTGAGCTATGTGGGCGTAGCAACCCTGCGCATTGCAGGGAGCAAATGGTGGGGGCGCCAGGATTCGAACCTGGGTAGGCGTAGCCAACGGGTTTACAGCCCGTCCCCTTTAGCCACTCGGGCACACCCCCAACAACAAAAAAGCCGCGCTCACTCACTTTTCAAGTTGCTTGCCTGACGAAAGGCAGGTGAATACTACTCTATCGGTTCGAGCAGTGTCAACGACTACAACGGTGCCGGGCGTATCCAAGAATGAGCACGCGTGTTTGAGAATTTGGAGCAGCGGACCGGGCGTCTAAGACCGCCCGAACGCTCCGAAGACCGCGCCTACGTCCCGGATACCAGCGACAGCTCCGTCTACCTCGGCCCGCGGTACGATTCGATACCACGCCGAGCGCCCCTCGCTAAGCACGGGCCTGGTCGCAAAACGGTCGGCCGAAGTATCGAACCAAGCGCGCAGACCGGGCATCGGGACGATGCGCAGATTATCACGCTCGACCTTGAGTTCCCCGAAGAAGACCTCGTCCGGCTCCTCCATGAGCGCGGAGACCTCGTCTTCGGTCTGCCCGAGCGCGATGCAGTAGTAGTAGAGCTCATCCGCACGCGAACGCTGAACCCAGCCAGGCTGCCGGGTGTTGGAGTCGGCGATGGTCTCAAGTCCATAGCTATCGGTTGATGTCCTATAGAAGATCAATTCTCGATTCGCGATCTTCGCGGGATCCGTGCCGTAGTAAGAATCGGCCTTGACCTTGATTCCGATCCTTCGTCCCCCTGCCGAGTAGAACAGATCGATCCCCTCGGCACCGTCTTGCATCCCTCCGGCCACAATGGCATCGCTATAACCACGGTCGCGCAGATAGCGCACAAGAATACGCAGGCTGACTTCGTGCAAAAGTGCGCTGCCTTTCAGCACCGTAGCCCCCCCCTCCCCCGTTCGTATACACCACCCGAGACGATGCTCGCCTCGCCTATCGCGCCATTCGCTCGTCGGCCACCCGCAGCCGCCTGCTCAAGACTTCAAGCAACTTGATGGCAATCGAAGGCGTTCGCTCGATGAGCGCTTTGAAATCCCAACTTGACAGCATCAGACAGCGGGTCTCGTCGATCGCCCTGATAGTGGCAGATCGCGGCGCGCTATCCAGGAGCGACATCTCCCCGAAGAAGTCCCCCGTGCCGAACGCTCCAAGGACGCTACCGTCACGCTCGATGCCTACACGTCCACCCAGAATGAGGTAGAAGGCCTGACCAGGTGTTCCTTGCGTCACGATGATCTGCCCGGGAGCGTAGGCGTGTTCCTGAGCGACCGCAACTATGCTGGCGATCTCATCGGGAGTGCAACTCTCGAAGATGGGCACCTTGCCCAGGAATTCCTCCCACGTCATATCTCAGCCTCCGCGACTCGTGCTGCCGGGGTACCGCCTACCATGCTAGTCCATCGTCGGCCCATGCGATAGCGTCGCCCGATCCAGGGGTCCCACCGTTTCGCCTGCAAAGGGTGTCAGGTGCCCGAATCTTCCTCGTCAACACACGCACGGTTGCCGGGTCTGACGCACAGCGTGGCCCAAGCAAGCGGCACCATACCCAGCGTCAAGAGTCCACCGATGAGACCCGGAGACCAGACGCTTACCCGCTGAATCAAAAACCCTGCGAGGATAGGCGCCGGGATTCGCGTGAAACTCTGGATCGACGTCTGCCGCCCGAGGATCCCACCCACCTCATCGTGATCGACCGCCTTTCGCAAGCGCACTTGTTGTGATCGTATTCGTGACGGCCAGCCCCACCGACAATGCCGGCATGAGGAGCAGCAGCGGACCGACCCGCTTGTGCTTGAGGGCATCGAGCAATGCCCGGGGATCAAAGGCATGTCGCCGCTCCCTGGCTGCGAGGCGTACCTTGTCATCCGTAGAAAGAGATTCTGGCAAGAGGAACAACACCGCAAGAGCGTTCGCGAGAGCAAGGCCCGCGCCGACCCAGGCCGGTAGCGCGTAGCTGATGCCGGAGAGCAATCCACCCGTGACGGGACCCAGAATGAAGCCGATTCCAAAAGCCGCTCCGATCAACCCGAGCGCTTTGCCCCTGTCTTTAGGATCGGTGACATCTGCGATGTATGCCTGGGCAACGCTGATATTCCCGCCCGTGATGCCATCAACGAACCGACTGATGAACAGGATGGGAAGGAAGCGGGCGACCCGCAAGAACCACAAACCCCGCAGCCGTACCGAGAATGCTGACGATGAGGACCGGCTTCCGTCCGACAGCGTCAGAGAGACGACCGAGGAGCGGCGCCGCAAAGACCTGCGCCAGCGGGTAGGCGGCGGTCAACATTCCTCGATTTCGAAGTCATGGGGTCTCAGATCGGTTCTCGTAACCGGCGATAGTGGCATGTGTCCCGGATGCGTTACCGTATCCGATGGTACACAATGGCAGTATCGGCGTTCCGACGAAAGTACGCGGCGACCGGCTGGAGGCTTGTGTGGCGCTATTCCTGGCGTTGTTCCTCGGTCACCTGCTCGGAGACTTCGTGTTCCAGCCCGGACGGCTGGTCGTCGCGAAGCGGCATGGCTACCGAGGGATGCTGCTCCACACTGGCATCATCACGACCTGTACCGCCTTCATGGTGCTCGGCCAAATCTCTCGCACGTGGCCCGCAGTCGTCGCCGTCGCTCTCGCCCATCTCGGCATCGAACATCTCTCTGTCCGCGCACGACGAATACGTCAGGCATCCGGACTCGCGCTCTTCCTTCTCGACCAGGCACTGCATATCGTCTCGCTCGCTATCATCGCGGCGGTTCTGAACGGCGGAGGAGAGCCCTCGCTCGTACTCTGGGCAAGTTCTATCGCCCTCATGGCTACCCTCTGCGGCATAGTCACAGTCGCGTTCCTCGGCTCCATCCTCGCATTCGAGGTCCGCGTCGCGACCATGGGTGACTCCGCACCTCCCGAGCCCATCCTCAAGCTCGACCTCCTGCGCATCTACGGCTTTGCCGAACGAGCAGGCGCGCTCTTGGTCGGCCTCGTCTCACCATCGCCCGCGCTGGGGCTGCTCCTGTTCGTGCCTCGCGCAGCGTACGCGCTCGCCCTACGAGGAGAACGTCGAACCCGGCAGCTGACCGAGGCTGCGGTAGGACTTACCCTCTGCTGCATCGCCTGGGCACTCATCACCGTGCTCAAGGGCACGGGATCCTAACCGAGAAGGAGTCGCACTTCATGGTCAAAGAGCGCTTCATACGCCACAACTCCCGGTATCTTCCGTGGACGCGAGCGGCGGCGTTTGCCGCCGTCACCGCGATCCTGTTGCTGAAGATGCCGTTCTACCCCACCCCCTTCATTGCTCTCGCAGTGATCGGAACGGGCGCTCTCGCATTTGCCACGCCTTCGCTGGCGGCGCTGCTCTTTATTGGCATCATCGCGTTGCCGATCCTGGCCGCAAACTTCGTGGTCGGTGCGCTCTTTCTCATACTCGGTTTCAGCGCGACGCAGTATCTCGGTGCAGACCACGCAAAAGGATTCCTCGTAATCATGCTCCTCGCGGTTGCGCTACCCTTCCATGCAGAGTGGTCCGTGATCGTACTCTCCGGCTACCTGCTCGGATCCGCACAGGGTGCGATTGCAGCTCTCCTCGCATGCCTCCTGCTGCAGGCCACCGGCGCCTTGCTCGGTCTGCACGATCTCGGGTCGCTTGTTGTCGGAGGGAGCGGATCGGGCGTTCTTTGGTTTGGCCCGGCGCCCCAGGCTCCGTTCGCGTTCGGGTGGCTCGCTCCCCGAATCGCTGAGGCCAACCCCGGTAGCGTACTCGCGAGTATCACTGCCGCAAAGCCCGTCGCAGCGCTCGTCGCGCAGCCGCTACTGTGGGGATTTGGGGCAGCGCTCGGGGGGATATTTCACCGCCCGCACACCGGCACGGCGCGGCTCACGACTGCTGCAGGCATCGGCGGAATCACCGTCATACTCGCCGCAGGGTTGACGGTGGCACTCACGGCCCTCGGGGGAGCGCCGTCGCTCCGCGTGATGTTGCTCGCCGGTGTGGTGTCAACGGTCATTGCGGTCATCGTCACCACGTTGACCGAGTGGACGTTCGGGCTGAAAATACCCGAGACTCCGGCTCCGACCCAGGCTTCTACTCACGGCGTCCGGGCTGAAGATGCAGACGTCGACGAGCTTCTGCGGATGATCTCCTCGGCGGAGGACGCACTTGTAACCCGTCACACATCGTCGGCGGTCGTCATGCTGACGGACATGAAGTCCTTCTCGCGCATGACCGAAGAGGTTGGCAGCATGGCTTCGGCCAAACTGGTGCAAAGACAGCGCGACTTGCTCCTGCCAATCATCGATAAGTACCAGGGCCATGGGAAATCGACCGGCGGTGACGGGCTTGTCGCAGCCTTCGGGCGCGCCAAGGACGCCGTAGACGCCGCCGTAGCCATGCAACGCGCCGTAACGGCTTTGTGCGACGCGGGGGCCTCTGGCGGCTCCCTGGCGATCCGTATCGGCATCGCACAGGGAGAGGTCGTTCTCGACAAGGGCGGACGACCGTTCATCGGCGCTGCCCTCAACCTCGCGGCACGCGTGATGGATCTTGCCGATGGCGGGCGGATCATGGTCACTGATGAAACGGTGAACGCTGCCGGAATTGGCGATGAGATCATTCACCGGCACGGTTCGTTCGATCTCAAGAACATCCAGAAGCCGGTCGGCGTGACCGAGATCCTGTGGTGCGACAACCAGCAGCCGCAGGACATCGCGAGCCTGTAAACGATGAAAGCCCGGACCAAGAATCAGTCCGGGCTTGTCGGTCGCTGGAGCCGACGGAGGGAATTGAACCCACAACCTATCGCTTACAAGGCGATTGCTCTACCGTTGAGCTACGTCGGCGAAGCCCGCCTATTGTAGACTGGCGCGCGCAAACCGCCAACACTCCTGCGGTACTTCAGCAGGCTCTGCAGCGCTCAATCTGGAACTCGATCTTGCGCTTGATGCGCTGCAGCGCGTTATCCACTGACTTTACGTGTCGACCAAGATATGTTGCGACCTCCTGGTACGACTTGCCTTCCACGTAGAGTCGCAGTACCTCAGACTCGAAGGGTGACAGTACCTGCAGGAAGCCCTGGCGGATGTTCGCGGTTTCCCAGGCGGAGATCACGATCTCTGCAGGGTCGCAGACTTCCTTGGCCGCCAGAATGTCGGCGAGGACCCGATCGCCCTCCTCCTCCATGCTCGTTGAGCGGCTGAGGGAAACGTACGTATTGAGCGGCGAGTGCTTCTGCCTGGTTGCAGACTTGATCGCGGTGATGAGCTGACGAGTGATGCACAGCTCGGCGAAAGAACGGAAACTTGACTGACGAGTCGGGTCATAATCGCGGATGGCCTTGAAGAGACCGATCATGCCTTCTTGAACGACATCGTCACGATCCGCGCCAGCAAGGAAATAAGAACGAGCCTTGCAGCGCACAAAACTACGATAGCGGTGGACGAGCAAGGCGCTTGCCTGTTCATCACCAGCCTGTGCCGCGCAGATAAGCGCTAGTTCGTCGGGACGTCCAAGTCTACGTCGCGGAGCTTCTGCCAGTCTTTGCAATGTGTTTCCCTCCCGAGCTTTCCCCCAAAACGAGGAGAGGTGCCGCGCTTGCCGCACGCACTTGTGAAAAACAACACATACCTGCCCCACAGCGAAGATAGCACCCCCGGGAGTGCTGTCAACGCCATCTGCCGAGCCTGAAGAAACCTGATAATGCCGCGTGCTCAAAGACAGCGTTCACATCATCAACTATTAAGTTATCTGAGCGCCACCAGCCCGTGCCCAGCGAGAAAGTGCGTCACGCACGTCAGGAGCGATGCGCTCCTGAAGAACACCCTTACGTCCCTCAGCAGAAACATCTGACTTCCAATCCCCTGTTTCTGAGCGCAGAGCATCGCAGAATTCTGAGGAGGACATCCGCGTGACTCCTCGTCCCATGACTGTCCACTGTGTATCGGCGTCAGAGGTCACGACAACCGTGCGCTCGTCACGGTCTCGCGCACGCGCCGCAAGTGCCTCGATGACGGAATCAGCTGTCTCACCCGCCCGCGAGAAAAGGATCGTCACGCCCGCGATATGATGCGGCGTGCCGTCCGACGCGGGATTCCCGCCGCCGTCAAAAACAACCGTCCCTCGAGCCTCACCGCGACAGTACGCAGCAACGTCTTCGACGAGCTGCGCGCGGGCAGTATCGAGGTCGTCACGCGCCAGCGACGCATAGTGTGCGTCCGAGAAGATCAGGTTGTATCCATCGACGATAAGGCGCTCCACGATCAGCCTTCCGTGCCGCGCCGTACCCATTCGAACGCGAAGACCGTTGCCGCCTGGGCCACGTTGAGCGAGCCAACGCGTCCTGCGACCGGGATCCGGACGAGAAAGTCACAGTTCTCGGAGACCAGGCGCGAGAGTCCGGAACCCTCCGAGCCCAAGACCAGCACGATTCGACCCTCGATCGGCGCCTCCCACAACGAGGAGGCTCCCCGCTCCGACGTTCCTGCTATCCAGTAGCCGGCGTCCTTGAGCCCCTTGAGCGTCTGCGTGAGGTTCGTCACCTTGATGACGGGCAGGTACGCCGTTGCGCCGGCTGCCGCCTTGTGGACCACTGCCGTCACGGGTGCGCTCCTGCGGTCGGCAACAATCACCGCATCTGCACCGGCAACTTCAGCTGACCGAATCACTGCACCGAAGTTGCCAGGGTCGGTCACCTGGTCGAGGACGATAATGAGACTCCGTTCCTTACCCGCACACGCATCGAGAACGGTCCGGAAGTTCGCATAGTTGAACTCGGGTACTCGGGCCATCACGCCCTGGTGGTGGCCGCGCTCGCTCTCGCGATCGAGCTCAGCGCGATCGACATGAACGACCGCGATCCCGGCCTCCTTCGCAAGGCCGACGATCTCGTCGACGAGTGGGTCGGGACGCATTCCCTTCGCAATGAGGATGCGGTTGACACGCTGACCGGAGCGCATGGCTTCCGCAACCGCATTGCGTCCTTCGATGAACTCGGACATCTCAGTTCACCGCCCGATAGGTCACGCGCGCGCCCTGGGCCGTGTCTTCCACGACAAGACCGACCATAGCAAGCCCATCCCTCACCGCATCCGCTGCTGTCCAGTTACGCTCGGCCCTGGCCGCAGCGCGAGCTGCCAGCAACGCACGTACGGCCTCCTCGGGGTCTGTACCCGCGTAGCCGGCAAGTTGATTGGCAATCCCGACCACATCAGGCGGGAATTCGATATCGACAGCACCCGTAACGACCACGCCGAGAACGGCGAGCAGCTCGATGATGAGCTCCTTCGCATGCACCAACAGCTCGATATCCGCTACTCCGACGTCACTCTGATTGTCGGCAAGGAAGGTGTTCGCCGCGCGCGCGAACTCGAAGATCGCGCCAAGTGCACCGGCTGTGTTGAAGTCATCATCCATCTCTGCGACGAACTTCTCGCGCGCGGCATCACGGGCGGAGGCTAGCAGTTCACGAGAGGCTGATGGCGCGCCTGATGACATCGCTTTCGCGCTTTTCGCCCACTCAAGATTGCGAACAAGGTTCTCGATGCGCTCGAACGCAGTTCTTGCCTCGTCGAGCCGATCAGTGGAGAACTCAAGCGGGCTCCTGTAGTGGGTCTGGAGCATGAAGAGCCGCACCACCGGCACGGCGTAGACCGCAAGGACGTCTTTGAGAAGCATGAAGTTGCCGAGCGACTTGCTCATCTTCTCGGCGTTCACCTGGAGTAGGCCGCCGTGCAGCCAGTACCTCACGAACTGCGTGCCTGTAGCAGCCTCGGATTGAGCAAGCTCGTTCTCGTGATGCGGGAAGATGAGATCGCTTGCGCCACCGTGGATATCGAACGGCAATCCGAGTTCGCCCTCGGACATGACCGAGCATTCGATATGCCAGCCGGGGCGTCCCTCACCCCAGGGGCTTGGCCAGTGCGGCTCACCCGGCTTCGCAGTCTTCCAGAGCGCAAAATCGAGCGGATCCTGCTTGCGATCATCAACCTCGACGCGCGCTCCGGATTCAAGGTCGTCGATATCGCGCCCGGAAAGCTTGCCGTATGCGGGAAACGAACGGACTGAGAAGTAGACGTCTCCGTCAACCGCATACGCGTGCCCGCCGGCGATGAGGCGCTCGATCATGTCGATCATCTGCGGGATCGTCTGCGTAGCCAGCGGCTGCGCCGTCGGTCGTTCGATTCCGAGCGATTCCATTGCTGCCCGGAAGGCAAACGTGTACGTGTCAGCAACGTCTGCGGGAGCAATACCCTCTTCAGCGGCGCGCTTGATGATCTTGTCGTCAACGTCGGTGATGTTCTGCACGAACGTCACATCGAAGCCCCGCCATATGAAGTAGCGCCGAATGACGTCGAAGGTAAGAAACGTCCGGGCGTTGCCGATGTGAATGTGGTTGTAGACTGTCGGGCCGCAGACGTACATAGCGACCTTGCCGGCCTCGCGGGGCACGAACTCCTCTTTGGTGCGCGTCATGGTGTTGTGGACGCGAATCGACATTCCTATCCTTCCTCGCCGGTCTCGGCCACATGAGACTTGAATGCGGACTGGCCTGACTCATCGGCGACTCCTTCGTCGCGCGCGAGGCGGCTCTCGAGCCGATCGATACGGTGTTGCAACGTACGGAACATATCTACGACCGGGTCGGGCAGATCCTCATGGTGCAGGTCGACGGTCTCGACGCGTCGCCCCTCACGGACAACCACACGTCCGGGAATACCTACCACGGTACAACTGGCCGGGACTTCCTGTACCACGACCGCTCCGGCACCGACCTTGGAACCGTGACCAATGGTGATGTTACCGAGAATAGTCGCGCCGACGCCTATGACGACGTTGTCCTCAATCGTCGGATGCCGCTTCCCTCGCTCCTTGCCGGTACCACCGAGCGTAACACCCTGGTAGATGGTGACGCATCGGCCAATCACGGTCGTCTCACCGATAACGACACCCATGCCATGGTCGATGAAGAAATCATCGCCGATCACCGCGCCCGGATGAATCTCAATGCCCGTACGGTGCCTGACCGACTGACTAATGGCCCGCGCAAGCCAAACAAACCCTGCCGTATGGATGCGTTTCGTGATGCGGTGCCACCATATCGCCCAGAAGCCGGGGTAGTTCGTCAGCGCGGACAGCGTTGACGGGCACGCCGGATCGCGCTCTTTGATGGCTGCGATGTCCGCGCGGGTCCGTGCGAACATATACGTCTCGACCTCCTCGGCGGCCTCGGCGGCGTCACGAAGCCCGCCTACTATCTCTTTCCGGACTCAGGGGTGTCAACAGTGAGAGCTGCGCGGATTCGCGCCTCGCTCACGCACCCGCCCTCTCAAGGAGGGCAACCGCGTACGCGGCTACGCCTTCCTCGCGACCTGTGAAGCCAAGGCCCTCGGTCGTCGTCGCCTTCACGCCGACAGAGTCGACGCTGATGCCGAGTGCCCCTGCGATACGCTCCCGCATCAGCTCCCTGTGCGGCGCGATCTTCGGTGCCTGAAGAACCACCACGCTGTCGACATCCACCACACGGAACCCGCGCTCGGACACAAGTGCGGAGACCCGGCGCAATAGACCAAGACTGTTAGCGCCGGCGTACGAGGGGTCGGTATCGGGGAAAAGTCTCCCGATATCACCCTCGCGAAGCGCACCCACGATTGCATCCATAATGGCATGTACGAGCACGTCTGCATCCGAGTGACCGAGCAGCCCCCGGTCGTGTTCAAGCTCAACGCCGCCAAGAATCAGAGCTCGCCCGTCGGCAAACGCGTGGACGTCGTAGCCGATTCCTATACGTTGCGCACTCATGATTTCTCCGCTCGGGTTTGCAGGAGTCGCTCCACGACGGGCAGATCCTCGGGCACAGTCACTTTGAGGTTGTCTCGCTGGCCAAGCAACATGAGCACACGACCTCCCTGATGCTCGACGAGCGACGAGTCGTCTGTTCCAATGAAGCCATCCTCGGCGGCCGCGGCATACGCGTGCCGGAGTGAGGCGGCGCGGAACACCTGCGGGGTCTGCGCGACCCAGAGCAGTGAACGGTCCTCAGTCGCGAGAATCGCCCCGTCGGCGTCAACGCACTTGATGGTGTCGTACGCGGGATGCCCGACCACAACGCCATCAACTCCTGAAGAAACAAGAAGATGGACAGCCTCGGAGATGATCGAGGGCGTGACCAGCGGTCTCGCCCCATCGTGGACGATGACGACGTCAAAGCTCGTCGCGAGCGCTGCAAGGCCGGCTGCGACGGAGTACTGACGGGTCTCTCCGCCAGCAACGATACCGGTCACCTTCAGGGTCTGCTCGGCCTCAATCGCGTACTCCGCGACGCGGTCGGGATGCACGACGATGACGACTTCGTCGACGATCTCGCAGCTCTCGAAAGCCCGCAATGTATGGCCGAGGACCGACAAACCGAACACCTTGGCAAGTTGCTTTCCACCCTCACGTCCGAAGCGCTCGCCGGTGCCTCCAGCAACGATGATTGCTCCGACACGCATCACGCCTTCACCCTCGCGAAGATCATCCTGCCGGCCGATGTCTGGAGCACCGACGTCACTTCGACATCAGCCTCGACGCCGACCCGCTCTTTCGCCTCTGCGATAACGACCATCGTCCCATCCTCAAGGTATCCGACACCTTGCCCCGCCTCTTTTCCTTCGCGAGCGACCAGCAACCTGAGGCTGTCGCCGGGCAGAAAGAGCGGTCTGATGCTGGCAGCAAGCTCGTTGACGTTGAGTACGGCGACACCTTCGACACGGGCGACCTGGGAGAGATTGTGATCGACGGTGACCACCACTCCCCCGCTTGACGCCGCCAGACGCACGAGTTTTGCATCCACCGCCGGAATCTCGGGATAGTCAGCCTCGAAGATCGAGATCGCCCCGGGGCCGCCGGTGAGCGTCGTGAGTAGATCGAGCCCACGGCGACCGCGCGCGCGTTTGATCTCATCGGCCGAGTCAGCAAGCGTCTGCAACTCGACGAGGACAAAACGGGGTACGGCGAGACGCCCCTCAAGGAAGCCCGTCTCCTTCACGTGCACGAAACGGCCGTCGATAACGGCGCTCGTGTCCAGGAACTTCACGGCTTCCTTGTCGGATACTCGGGACTCACCGACCAGACCCCCGAAGCGACGCGCGACGTCACGGCGCTTCGTTAAGAACAAGCGAGTAAACCCGAACGCAAATATGCCGTACACAAGCACTACGGCTAGAAAGGCGACCCACGATGGCGAAATAAGTCGAAGCGGGTACGACATGAGGAATGCGGCAATCAGGCCAAAAATGAGCCCAATTGCACCGAGCACAAGATCGGTGGTCTCGGACTCTTGTACTTGCTGCTCGATACGGTGGTACTGCGCGGTAATCTCGCGTCCCAGAATACCGCCGAGAAGATAACCCATCGAAGCCCCGAGGATAATAAGGGTGAGAATGACGATTTCTTGCGTGAGGCCTGTCTGGGCTGACCAATCGGCCAGTCGAGCGACTGCGAAACCCCCGAGCGCACCTGCCGTCAGCAGCACCATACGTGCAAGCTGAACAATCATGGTGTTGACGCCCGATAAGGCGAAACTGTCCGCCGAGAGCGTCATCACCTCCTTTCATCTCTAGAAGCTACCGATTATCGCCCATATAATGCCATCAAGGCATCGTGGAATCGCGTTCATCGTAGCATACGCATCAGGATGAAGCGTGGTCCCTCATTCGCCGAAGACCCTCTGCAATCGCGCGCGCCTGTCGCTCTCCAACGCCCTCAATCCTATCCAGCTCGTGCTCTGAAGCGCCAAGGAGCGCTGTGAGCGTGCCGAAGCGCTCGATAACGCGCGATATGACGGTGCCGGGCAGCATCGGGATATGCCTTAGGAGTCGGTATCCCAAAGGGGCGACGTGCCGCTCGACGGCCTCTAGTGTGGCAGGGTAGCCAAGAGCATGGGCTACGAGCGTTCCATCGAGCATGTGCTCGAGCGACATCGCCGACACACGGCCGCGAATGGTAACGGCTTTGCGCGCAGTCGCATCACATGCGTAGTCGCGGATCAACATGAGATAGTCCTCCTCGACACCGGCGGTGAGCTCCTCCGCCTGCATACGAACGAGTCGCCCGTCAGAGCCAAGCTCCCGAATGTAGCGACCCACATCGCGCGCCACGCGCAGGACCATCTCTGCTCTCTGGATTACGGTAGCGACGTCGCCGAGAGTCCCGACGCCTTCAAACTCCAACATCGTCAAACGTGCAGCCACTTCATCAAGCCGGGTGCGATAACGCTGGAGTGTCATCAGGGCCTGGTTGGCCTTGGAGAGAACAACTTCCGTGTCCTCAAGAATGATCTTCGAGCCGCCGCGGTACAGACTCACGACGTCTCGCCTTTGGGAAACAGACACGACGAGCGCCTCGGTCTGGCGGCTGACACGTTCCGCGGTACGGTGTCGCATGCCGGTCTCGGCAGTCGGTAGAGAGGCGTCGGGAACGAGGTGTACGTTCGCCTTCAGGATGTGGGAGGCGCCCGCATCGAGGATGATGGCGCCGTCCATCTTCGCGAGTTCGAACAGGCGCTGTGGCGTGAACGGCACGTTGACGATGAATCCGCCGTTGCAGAGTTCATCAACCCGCTCGTCATCCCCGATCAAGATAAGCGCACCCGTCCGAGCAGACCTGATGTGCTCGATGCCGACACGCAACTCAGTACCCGGAGCCACTGCCGAAAGCGCCGCGAGGAGGAGATCATCAGACCTTATCGGCATTACGACCCCTTATCGATGACATTGGTGCTCCACGCTTAGACTATCCTGATTGTGCCACGGGCACCGTACCTGCACCAGAGAGGCTACCTGCCGACCGACTCCACTGCCTCTTTGACTGACACAATCGGCCGAAGCGAGGGTTTGCCGTCTGCACTGGCAGAAGAAGCCGCGAGAAAGACCGGACCAAGACCCATTCGGCCCGCCTCAGTAATCCGGGCAGGAGTGTGACGGACGCCGCGAACCTCCCCCGTCAGCCCGATTTCGCCGAATGCGACTGCACCCGGCGCAAGCGAGACATCCAGCCGGGCCGATGCCAGTGCAAGGGCCAGCGGAAGATCGACGGCGGGTTCAGTGACCCGCACCCCGCCCGCAATGGAGACGTACACGTCATGCTGGGCAAAACTAAGCCCTGCCCGGCGCTCAAGAACGGCGAGAGACTGCAGCACGCGTGCGGTCTCGACACCGACAGCAAGTCGTCGCGGCATCTGGAGATACGACGGTGTCACGAGTGCCTGAACCTCTACGAGCAAAGGACGTGTACCCTCGACCGTCGCAAGCACGCATGAACCGGGGACTCCCTGAGCTCGATCCGACAGCAGAACGCTCGACGGATTGTCCACGCCGACGAGCCCGGATTCGCCCATTTCGAAGACACCGATCTCGCTCACCGAACCGAACCTGTTCTTGGTCGCACGAACAATTCGGAACACATGGTCGCGATCGCCTTCAAAAGAAAGCACCGCATCAACCGTGTGCTCGAGAACGCGCGGCCCGGCGACAGTTCCCTCTTTGGTTACGTGCCCGACGACAACGACCGTCATGCCCTCGATCTTAGAGAGACGCATGAGCCGGGAAGCCGAAGCCCTGACCTGGCCGACACTGCCCGCAACACCATCAAGATCCGTATCGACCATCGTCTGGATCGAATCGATCATAAGGACGTCCGGTCGCTCCGCAAGCGCGGTAGCTTCGACGATTGCAGCATCGACTTCGGGCAACAGCCAGATTCCGTCGGCAGCACCGACGCGAGAAGCACGGAGCTTCACCTGCTCCACGGACTCCTCGCCGCACACGTAAAGCACCTTCGACCCGCGTTCGACCAGCGAGGCGGCAGCTTGCAGAAGCAGCGTTGACTTACCGATGCCCGGCTCGCCTGCGAGCAAGACGAACGAACCGCGCACCAGGCCACCGCCGAGCACCCGGTCAAACTCGGAAACGCCCGTCGGTACGCGCTCTGTTCCGGAGTGAGCGACATCTCCGAGTCGAACCGTATTCCTCGCCGGTGCGGCGTTTGTCGAACCAGACGCGCCCCGAGAGGATATCTCCTCAACGAAGGTGCCGAACTCGCCGCAATCGGGGCATCGGCCGTACCACTTCGGCGCGGCGTAGCCACACTGCTGGCACCGCCAACCTGAAGAGGGCTTCTTCGGCATTCGGATCTACTCGCCGGCGGCGCCGCCCGCGACCGGCCCTCGCGATGAACGAGAGGACCCGCGCGTCGGCATGCTCGCCTTCGCCTTCTTCGGAACCGTGGCGGCAGCGCTCATCACTGAGCTGCCCGGTTCGCCTCGGCGGAATGTGATCACTTCACCGTCGGTCGTCAGTTCGATGACCTCACCGGGCTTCCACTCGCCGCTCAGAATCTGCTCGGAGAGCGGGTCTTCAACGAGTCGCTGAATCGCCCTGCGAAGCGGTCGCGCACCAAGGGTCGGATCGAAGCCTGCCCTCGCGAGCAGCTCCCGTGCCTCCTGGGTGAGAGAGATACCCAGACCCTGAACGAAGAGTTGGTCACGAAGTCGAGACACCATGATGTCAACGATCGCCTGAATCTCCTCGGCGACAAGGTCGTGAAAGACGATGACTTCGTCTACACGGTTAAGGAACTCAGGACGGAACATCTTCTTGAGCTCACCGGTAACGCGCTCTTTGAGCATCTCGTAGGGCATCGCACCGGCTTCTTGCATGCTGAACCCGACGTTCTTGCCTTTGACGATGTCACGCGCACCGATGTTGCTCGTCATGATGATGATGGCGTTCTTGAAATCGACCTTGCGACCCTGGGCGTCAGTAAGCCGGCCCTCTTCGAGGATCTGCAGGAGCACATTGAAGACGTCCGGGTGAGCCTTCTCGATCTCATCGAACAAGATGACCGAGTACGGCTTGCGACGCACCAGTTCCGTGAGCTGACCGCCCTCGTCAAACCCGACGTAGCCGGGAGGCGAGCCGATCAGCCGGGAGACCGTGTGCTTCTCCATATACTCGGACATGTCGAGCGATATGAGGGCATCCTCGCTGCCGAACAGGAAAGAAGCGAGCGCCTTCGCGAGTTCGGTCTTGCCCACGCCGGACGGGCCTAGGAAGATGAATGACCCTGCGGGACGCGCCGGGTCCTTCAGGCCGGCGCGGGTGCGCCGAATCGCCTTGCTGACTGCGGTCACGGCTTCATCCTGGCCGACGATACGCTCGTGAATGCTTGTCTCCATGCGCAGGAGCTTCTGTGTCTCTTCCTCGGTGAGGCTCGAGACGGGGATGCCGGTCCACATGGACACAACCTCGGCGATCTCCTGCTCGGTCACTTCGACAACACGGGTGTTGTCGGGCTTGAGCCACTCCTCTTCCATGCGACGCTTTTCGGCGAGGGTCTGCTTCTCTTTGTCGCGCAGGCTCGCAGCCTTCTCGAACTCCTGCGCCTCGATTGCCGCTTCCTTCTCGTTCCTGACCTGCTTGAGGCGCTCCTCGACTTCACGAATGCCGGGAGGCGCCGTCATCATTTTGATACGCATCTTGGAGCCGGCCTCGTCGATGAGGTCGATCGCCTTGTCCGGAAGGAAGCGGTCCGAGATGTAGCGGTCAGCAAGGGTGGCTGCCGCGTCGACGGCGGCGTCAGTGATGGAGACACGGTGATGTGCCTCGTAGCGATCGCGCAGACCCCGAAGAATCTCTTTCGTCTCTTCGACGCTCGGCTCTCCCACCATGATCGGCTGGAAGCGTCGCTCCAACGCGGGATCTTTCTCGACGTACTTGCGAAACTCATCAAGCGTGGTTGCTCCGATGGTTTGAAGCTCACCACGCGCAAGAGCAGGCTTGATGATGCTAGCGGCGTCGATGGCGCCTTCGGCGGCGCCGGCTCCGACAAGCGTGTGCATCTCATCGACAAACAAGATGATGTCGCCGCGCTCGCGGATCTCCTTCATGACCTTCTTGAGGCGCTCCTCGAACTCGCCGCGGTACTTGCTACCCGCCACAAGTGCCGCAAGGTCGAGTGTGTAGAGCTTCTTGCCGCGAATCGTCTCGGGTACCTCGTCGCGGGCGATCTTCTGAGCGAGACCCTCGACAACCGCAGTCTTGCCGACGCCGGGCTCACCGATGAGCACGGGGTTGTTCTTGGTGCGACGGGAAAGGATCTGCATGACGCGCTCGATCTCCTGCTCGCGACCAACGACCGGGTCAAGCTTGCCCTCATCTGCAGCAAGCGTGAGGTTACGACCGAACTCATCGAGGAGCGCACTCTCTCCCCCGCGTCCGCCTCTGCGGTCCTCGCCCGGCTCAGCCTGCTTGCCACCGTAATAGCCGGAGAGGAGCTGGATGACTGCCGAGCGGACCTTCTCCAGATCGGCGCCAAGGTTCAGGAGCACCTGAGCAGCGACACCCTCGCCCTCTCGAATGAGGCCGAGGAGGATGTGCTCTGTCCCGATGTAGTTGTGTCCGAGCTGGAGCGCCTCGCGAAGCGAAAGCTCCAGAACCTTCTTCGCGCGCGGCGTGAACGGGATATGTCCCGTCGGAACGTACGTGCCACGGCCGATGAGCTCCTCGACCTGCTGATGCACGTCTTCAAGCGAGATGCTGAGGCTCTCAAGTGCCTTGGCGGCGATGCCATCCTGCTCACGAATAAGGCCGAGGAGCAGGTGCTCCGTGCCGATGTAGTTCTGATTCAGCATGCGCGCCTCTTCTTGCGCGTACACCACAACGCGTCGGGCCTTCTCGGTGAATCGTTCGAACATTGAGATCGCCTCTCTATCTGGTACGCCGTGACAACCGGCGATTCATCGCGCTTTCTATTCTACCCCCACGCAACGACACGGGGACGCCTGAGGACACCAAAGCAAGGAGGGTGCCACTGGATGTGAGTCCCCAACGCTCAGGTCCGTGCCTGAACGACTCTAGGCCTCCGGGCGAAGGTGCGGGAACAACAAGACGTCCCGGATAGAAGCCGAGTCCGTAAGCAACATGACGAGGCGATCGATGCCGATTCCCATACCGCCCGCCGGTGGCATCCCATACTCCATGGCGCGCAGGTAGTCCTCGTCATATCCCATGGCCTCGTCGTCGCCGCCGGTCTTGGCTTCGATCTGTGCCGCAAAGCGCTCGCGCTGGTCGACCGGGTCGACAAGCTCGGAGAACGCATTTGCAAGTTCCCTGCCGCATACGATCAGCTCGAAGCGCTCCGTAAGCTCCGGCTCCCCGGTCTTCTTTCGAGCGAGCGGAGATGTCTCGAGCGGGTACTCCGTGACGAAAGTCGGCTGGATGAGGGTTCCCTCAACGAGCTTCTCATAGAGTTCGGTGATGAGCTTGCCTTTGCCCCAAGACGGGTCATGCGGGACGCCGTGCTGGTCGCAGAGGTGGCGGAGTCGCGCGTCTGTAAGCGCGAACGATATCTCCTCGCCGGCGGCTTTGCTGGTGAGTTCGAGCATCGTCCTGCGCGGCCACGGAGGCGTCAGGTCGATCTCCTCATCCTGGTAGGTGATGCGCAGCGTGCCGAGGACATCCTCGGCCGCGCTAACAACCATGGATTCAGTAAGCTCCATCATGCCGTCGATGTTCGTGAAGGCCTGATACGCCTCGAGCATAGTGAACTCCGGGTTGTGCCGCACCGAAATGCCCTCGTTGCGAAACGAGCGATTGATTTCGAAAACGCGATCGAAGCCGCCAACGAGAAGACGCTTGAGATACAACTCAGGCGCAATCCGAAGGTAGAAGTCCATATCGAGCGCATTGTGATGCGTCACGAACGGACGCGCGGTTGCCCCACCGGGAATGGGATGCAGCATCGGAGTTTCGACCTCGATGAACCCGCGACCCTCCATGAAGCGGCGGATAGCAGACACGATCTTGAAGCGCATATCGAACGTGCGACGCACGTCGGGGTTGACGATGAGATCAACGTAGCGCTGGCGATAGCGCGTCTCAATATCCGTGAGACCATGGAACTTCTCTGGGAGTGGCCTCAGCGACTTACTGAGAAGCACGACATCCGTTGGCACAACGGAGAGCTCGCCTCGTCTGGTTCGCGAAACGGATCCTGTCGCACCCACCCAGTCGCCGACGTCGAACTCGACGACGCGAGCAAACGCCTTCTCGTCCAGGACGTTCGAGCGACAGAAGAGTTGAAGGTCGGTCAGTCCGTCCCGAACAACGATGAACAGAATCTTGCCCTGATCTCGTTTGGCGATGACGCGACCCGCGACGGACACCACGTCCTGAGTATCCTCGCCCGGCTCAAGCGCACCATAACGCTCAACGACCGCGGCGGAAGTATCGGTTCGCTCGAAGTGATCCTTATACGGCTCGTCGCCGGAAGCGCGGAGCGCGACCAGTTTGGCCCGGCGTACTTCAATCGGATCATCGACGGTGCGCGCGTTCTCGGATGTGCGATCGCTGTCCGTCATCGAGTGTTAGTTCTTGATCGAGACGACTTCGTACTCGATAACGCTGCCGCGCGGCGTTGAAACGCGAACGACATCGCCCTTCTTGGCACCCATAACGGCCTTGCCGACGGGTGATTCATTCGAAATCTTGCTGTCTGTGGGATCCGCCTCAGCTGAACCAACAAGCTGATAGGTATGGACGTCTCCCGACTCGACATCTCGCAAGTGAATCTTCGAGCCAAGGTTGACCTTGCTGCTGCTCTTGGGCGACTGGATGATCGTCGCGTGCGCAAGGATCACGTTGATTTCAATGATGCGGCTCTCGACCCACGCCTGCTCGTTCTTGGCGTCGTCGTACTCGGAGTTCTCCGAGATATCGCCGAACTCTTTCGCTTCCTTGATGCGCTCGCCAACTTCGCGGCGACGCACGGTCTCCAGATGGACCAGCTCCTGCTCGAGACGGATCTGTCCTTCAGGGGTGAGGGCGACTTCCTTCTGCATGCACGCTCCCGCTCGGTCGGTTCTCACTCGCAGGACCGCCGGTGTTCACCGGCCGCCAAAACGCTCACGAGAGTATACATCAAAGGCACGAACACACAAGGTCGGACAAACGCAGAAGGCGCCGGAAGCGCCTTCTGCAGATCAAACGATGTACTCGAATCAGGCGCTGGCGTCCTTGTCCGACTTCTCGGCCTTAACCGGTTCCTTGGACGCGTCCTCATCGTCGTCTTCGAGCTTGCCGTCGATGCCGTCTTTCAGAGCCTTCGCCGACTTCCCAAACGTCTTTGCGAGTTTAGGGAGCTGGCTCGGTCCGAAGAGCAGCAGAACGACAGCCAAGATCGCGATGATCTCCCAGCCACCGGGCATCCCAAATACAGCCATGTCTTCCTCCTATCGAAACATCCGGCGACCACACGCCACCGAACACCATTCACAAAACGAGCCTTAGCGTACCACCATCACCCGTATGTCGCTAATGATTCGAGCGCTACACGCGCTCCTTGCCGTCAATCCGGGAGAGATAATAGAGCGTGTGCAGAAGCTCGTGCACCGGATCCGTGTTGTGGAGGGTCACGCTTGGGGGAACGCGCACTATTACGGGCGTGTAGTTCAGCATGATTCGAACGCCTGCGGCGGTCAGTTGATCGGCAGCCTCTTGGGCGGCCTCGGGCGGCACGGCCACAACTCCGATTCGGATGTTCTGATCCTCAACCGTCCGAGCCAGATCGTCGATGTGCTGCACGATGATGTCACCGATACGCATGCCCACCTTGTGCGGATCCCTGTCGAAGATCGCCGTCACGTGGAACCCGTGCTGCCTGAGCCCGTTGTAGTTGGCAATCGCCGAGCCGAGGTTGCCTGCTCCCACGAGAGCGAGCCGATGAACGTGATCCGCCCCGAGAATGCGCTGCACGCGATCGACGAGCGTGACGATGTCGTAGCCAACGCCGCGTTTCCCAAAGGAACCGAAATGCGTGAGATCCCGGCGGATCTGGGCCGGGTTCACGTCAGTGAGCTCTCCGAGGCGCGCCGACGAAACGGTCGATTGACCGTCTTGCCGGAGTTGGATAAGCACGCCAAGGTAAAGCGGTAGTCGCTCGATAACGCCCTCGGGGATGCGTACGCCCTCGCTACTTGACACGTAGTGCCCCTTCCCCGACGACTTCGTAACGGCAATAGTATCCCTTTGTTACAAAGTCGGGGCAAGGCACGCGCCCTAGAACGCGGCCCCATCAAGTGCATGAGAGCAAACACAGTCGCGGCTCAACGGTAAGGCCGGAATCATCGAATACAGCAACGCCTTGACCTTCTCGTTGTTCTCGCCGAAGACCCGAATAACCTCATCATTTGAGACCGGTTCAGCACCCTCTGCACCTGCATCGTGATCCGTGATCAGGGAAATATTGCAGTAGCACATCTCAAGCTCACGAGCGAGATAGCATTCGGGATACTGGGTCATATTGATAACTTCCCAGCCCTGCGCAGCGAACCACTTCGACTCTGAGCGCGTTGAGAAACGTGGGCCCTGAATGACCACCACGGTGCCGTTGGCGTGAACGGTGATACCGAGCGCCTGAGCCCGCTCGATCGCCACACTCCGCATCGTTGGACAGTATGGATCCGCAGATGACACATGCGTCGTCGTCGGTCCGTCATAGAACGTGTCTTTACGGCCCCACGTTCGATCAACGAACTGATCGCAAATCACGAAATCTCCGGGCTTGACATCGGTCTGAAGCGACCCGCACGCGTTCGGACCGATGATGCGGCTTACGCCCAGCAGCTTCATCGCATACACATTTGCGCGGTAGTTGATCATATGCGGAGGCAGCTGATGCTCTTTGCCATGTCGCGGCAAGAACGCGACCTTCCTGCCGCCGATTTCTCCATACATGACCGGAGAAGAAGGTGCTCCATATGGGGTATCGACCTTCAACTCGACCGGATTGTCGAGTAGAGAATAAAAGCCGCTGCCGCCAAAAACCCCGATCTCAGCCTTTGGATAGTTCATGTGTGCTCCTCGATTCGTTCACCATCAAGTCTGTCGTGCAGCACTTCTGGGCGATTGTACATCAGACACAGTCTGCCACTGCCCGAGCGGCGGAGATCACGCCCCTTTGAGCAGAAGATGGCTCTCCTCGGCAAACGAGCCCGGTCTGTCGTCCTCGACTGGTCGAGGGGCATAGAGGGGGCGGCGAAACAGATTCATCGCATCTGTCCACGGCTCCTCAACGAGAGATGCTGAACGCGAGGCCTCGATGAAGCCGACCGACTTAGCGTCAAGATTATCCGCGTGATGCAGCAATAGTGCTTCCAGGGTGCTCGGTCGCTTTGGCGCGCCCCACTCAAGTTCGCCGTGGTGCGAAATGATCACATGCGACAATTTCATGGCCACATCGGACGGCATCGCAACGTTGAGACTATCGATAGCCCGACTGAGCCGTCGCTCACCCAGGACCACGTGCCCCAGGAGTCTGCCCGAATCGGTGTACTCGATAGACGTATCGAACGATAGTTCGTCAACTTTCCCGATGTCGTGCAGCAGCGCGCCCGTGACGAGCAGGTCAGTATCCAGGTCCGGGTACAGAGCGCCCAGCGATCGGCACAGCGTGGCGACAGAGCTGGTGTGCTCAAGTAGCCCTCCGAGATAGGCATGGTGGTACGTCTGCGATGCAGGACACTCACAGAAGCGAGACATGAACTGCTTCTCGCCGAAGATCCGCCTGAGAAGACGAGCCAGATGCGGATTCTTCACACCGCGAACAAGCGAGCGAAGCTCACCAACCAGCTCAGCCGTATCTCTTCGACCCGCGGGCATAATGTCTGACGCCTCATAGTCGCCAGCGGGCCGAAGCCCATCCACCGAGATTCTCAAGACACCGCGGTAGGCGGTCACGATTCCCCTGACTTGCACCACAGTGCCGCTTGGTACGGACTCGGCACCGCGATCCGGGCGAAACATCACCGCCGGGACACGTCCGGTGCGATCCGCGAGGTCCATCGAGAGGTACGCTTCACGCGTTCGTGTCGAGCGAAGCTCCTTCGCCCGAAGCGCGAAGGCTGCATCGACCCTCTCGCCCTCTTTGAGCGACCCCGCATAGTGTTCCTTCATCGCGCGACCTCCGCATACCGACATCATTCATCGGTTGCAGTATTGCGCGGGGCTCTGACATCAACGGAAAGGTCCTGTCAGACACAGGGGCCGACGCGCACCATCCCGCCCGGCCCGGCACTGTAGCGTTCAGCGGCACTCCCCATCCGTACGGCAATCGTCAGCCACCCCGACGAATCGAAGAGGGCCACCGGCTCGCCTTCGGCAACATCGGAGAATGTCGCGCGGAGCGGCACCTTAAGCCTGATGTTCTCGAAAGCGATCTCAACAAGCCCGTCTGAACCACAGAAGCCATCGAGGTCCTCCAGGGCCATGCCAAGCCGAATGGACCCGAAGCGATCGATATCGATCACCTCGGCCATCAACAGCCCGCCCTCCGTATGGCAGCGCTGGAACGGTGCTTCGACAAGCGAGCATGGATCGATAGTCGCGCCGACGACGCCGGGCTCGACCCCACATGCAAGCGCGGCGGCTGCCGGCGCAAGCACATCCCTCGCGTGGAATGTGGCGAGCGGTGCCCTGAACGTCAGTGCCTGCGGCTCGATCGCGTACGCTTCTGATATCCCGCCCGCACGCCACGTCGCAGGAATGAGGACGCCGTTGTCTGGCCCGACGAGCACCGTGCCCTGCGTCGTCACCACGCACAAGTCGCGACGACCGCCGCCGACCCCGGGATCGACCGCCACGAGATGAATCGCCTCGGGAAGCTGCCACACACCGGAAGCTGCAACCGCAGCTGCCTTTCTGATGTCATACGGCTGGATGTCATGCGCGAGATCGACCACGCGCGCCTGAGGACACGCCCGGTAGATGACTGCGTGGCATACACCAACCCACGTGTCGCTCATGCCAAAGTCCGATGTGAAACAGATGATTGACTGCATAGTCGCCTCCACCACAGCGAACAGTTAGCGAATGCTCTACTATTCAAATCAAATTCGTATGAGGAGGCAGCATCACGTGAGAACCCCGATACGATTCGTTATCGCGCTCATTGCCCTGATTCTCGCCTGCTCAGTCTTGTCGGCGTGCGACAAGGCAACCATCGAGTACGTACCCAACGGCGGAACATACACTCTTGCGCAGGCCGAGGACGTCGCATCCGGATACGACATGAGCGATGTAGACAGCGTGAAGACGACTGAGGGGCCGAAGCTCCGCAGAGAGCGCCTGCTCGAGCTGCGCGAAGCTGGTGCGGATACCGCGCTCCTTGCAGACGCGCTTACGCGTGACTTCCCTTCTGATGCCTCCTCGGTACCCCTTCTGGTTGAATCCGCAACGGTCGACGGGGCCCAGGTCTGGATTGTCGTCGAAGCCTACGGGGATGCAGATGGCACGCTGTCGAGGCGCCGACTCTGGGTGCTTGATCGCTCTAGTTTCACCGTCCTCGCATCCTCGTCCTTTAACTAGCAACGCCTGCGTGGACCAGATGCTCCAGCGCCTCGCTGCCGTAGAACGACTCAACCTCCTGACGGATGCGTAGGGCGCTGGCACCCACCGAACGGAGATCAGCAACAAGTGACGCGATCTTGATACGTTCGCGAAGGGTCCGATCAACCGGCAGGGCCTGTTCGAAGGCCGCATTGCGCAAAACGGCGAAGTAATACGCGCGTACGCGGCGCCTATCGGCGTAATCAAGGCTACGGCCCCTGAGGTCGGCCCCCAGGCGTCGTGAGGTGGCCCGTAAGGCGCGTGCGGCAGAATCAGGATGCACACTCCCCCGGACGCATACCTCCCTACTCAAGGACGCAAGATACGCGCCGAACAGGGGTGCGTTGCTCGTGGAACTGTGAGTATCGTGCATATCGTCCTCCTCGAACTGATGTTCGAGGAGGACGATATCAACCGCCTCTGACAAGCAGCGTGCGCGAGATCCCTATGACTCCACTGGGAAGATCGCGGTGATCGCCTCGCGGGCCACAGCGACGTACTCAGGTGAGGCAACGAGGCGGTCGTCTGTGACACCCCAGATCTTTGCGGCCGTCAGGGCGTAGAAGTCCTTGCTCTTTGCATTGAGGGCATCTGTGAGCCTGCTTCCCTCAAGGATGTGCATCTCACCTTCGATGCGGTGATCCTTCGTGATGATCATCACCCGGATTACGTTCTTGTTCGTGTAGACCATGAACGGTCCTCTCGCCGACGCGAATCCACTAAGTCTCCATGACTCTACCGCAATGACCGGTGCGACGAAACCGCCTACGTGCTAGCGAATGAGAATGCCTTCGAACCAGACACGAAGAGCCGCGGCCGCGGCAAGCTCCAGAATCACGACACCCACTGCGATCAGAACTTGAGGCCACGCGTCTCGAAGGTGCGTCGCACGTCGCTCAAAGAATGGCACGAGCGTCACGAATATCAGGTTCACGACTGCGAACGTCGCAACGATCGCACTCGTCAGCAGAACGGGATAGAGCAAACCGGTCCAGGGAAGTCCCCAACGAAGCAGAGCGAATGCGGGTACGAGCGACAAGACCCATACTCCCGCACGCCAGCCCTCGAGGAGACGTGTCCGGCTGAGCGTACGCCACATCTCTCCATTCAGCATGGGCACTACCGCGAGGGTGAGGGCGTATCCCGCAAGCAGGCCGGTAATGAGCCTCAAGTCATTGGTGGTCGAGCGCCAGCCGGCATAAGAAGACACGCCGTCAGCGACCATCGTACCCAGGAAGATGGCGCCGAGAACGACAAGCCCGGGCCGGGGGATCTCCGAGGGTCGGCGACCGCGCTCCAATAGGGCGATGACGATCATGGACAGCGCAAAACCCGCATAGATGCCGGTGTCTCTGGCGCACACCGGGAGTTGAAAGCCACCAGCGAAGAGAGAACGCTCGGGGAGCTGATGACAGAGCCCGTATCCCACCCAGTGAAAGAGAGCCTGCATCGTGCCTCCTCGGAAAACACAACGGCAGGCCGACCAAAGGTCGCACCTGCCGCGGGATTTCGATGGTCGGGATGGCGGGATTCGAACCCACGACCTCTGCGTCCCGAACGCAGCGCTCTACCAAGCTGAGCCACATCCCGACGAGGCGCTATGATACATGGTCGCGCCGCCAAGGGCAAAGCAATTCTCGGCACCACTCCGCTTGAGGAGACGGCAAACGCCCCAGTACGCTCGGATGCCCGGCCGACTGAGTCGACCGGGCATCCGCTATACCATCGTTCTGTGCGCCCGGGCTAGCGAATCAAACGCACGTGGCAGTACGAGCAGAATGTCGGCTTGTGGCACTTGAAGCACGGCTCTGCACCATTCTTCTTGACGATCGCAGGGTGGAACGTACGCCATGCCTGCGTCGCTGAGGCACCTGTGTGGTGGCAGCTATCGCACATGAACTGGTTGTGGCAGTTCGTGCACACTGGCTTGGTGACCTTCTTGGCTGCAAAGTCCGCCTTGTGAGTGTCTTTGTAGTCACCGGCGTGCGGCATCGCGATCTTGTGGCAGGCCTTGCAGAACTTGGCCTCTACGCCACCGACGCCGTGGCAGTAATCGCACGAATCCTTCTGTGCCGAGTATGCGGCGCTATGCTTCGCGGCCTTTCCGAGCGCGAGGTTCCGCGTCCAGTCGCCAACCTTGTGCGAAGCCGGCACTGCCTTGAGCTTCACGTGGCAGTTCACGCAGAACGTCTTGTCCTCGTGGCACTTCTCGAAGCACTGAGCGGTACCGCCTGATGCCACCGGCACCGGGTGCTGCTTCTGCCATGCCACGCCGTTCTTGGCACCAGTGTGGTGACAATCGGAGCACAGCTCCTTGAAGGTGTGGCAGTTGGCACACGTGGCCGGTGTCTTGCGACCTGACACGTGATTCTTCTTGAAGGTGTCGGGGTGCGGCATCTCCATACCGTGGCAGCTCTTGCAGAACTTCGCGTTGGTTCCGCCGGGACCGTGGCACACATCGCAACTATCGATCGCCTTTGTTGCGGCAAGCGTGTGCTTGCCGGAGGGTGCTGCGGGAGTGCCAGGGTACTTCGTCACGGTCAGCTTGTCGCGCAGCCACTTAGCGTCTTTGTGTGACGCCGGCAGCGGCTTGAGCTTGACGTGGCAATCGACGCAGAACTTCTGCTCATGGCACTTGCCGAGACAGCCCTTCACACCATTGGTGGAGACGGCCTTGGCGTGCTGCGTGCCCCACTTGACCTTGGGATCGTACTTCCAGTTCGATGCGGTGCCGTGGTGGCATTCGTTACAGAACTGGTAGTTCGTCTTCTTGGTGTTGTGGCACAGATCGCACTTGGCTGCCTTGGTCTTGGCGAGCTCGGGGTGCGACTTCGTCTTGAACTCTTCGGGGTGCGGCATCTCCATGCCGTGGCAGTCCATGCAGAACTTGTCGACTACGTGGCAGGTGCCGCAGTAGTTGATCGACTGCACCTCGGAGATCGGGAAGATGTGCTTGGTCTTGGTGCTTCCGCTGTAGGCGGCGGGCTGATCGTCAGCGCCCTCAAGATCAGCTCCGACTTCCGTCGACTCTTCGGATGCCTCGGTCTCTGCCTCGCCCGTGAGCTTCTCGAACGTCGGCTTGCCCGTCGCGCGGTCTATGCGCGCCGTGGCCAACTTGGCGTGACCCTTAGGATAGAAGTCAGCACCATTGTGGTTGGCGGGCTTCAGCTTGAAGTCGGCCGGGTGGCATGCCGAGCACTTGCCCGGAGCCTTCTTGCCGTCTTTCGGCGCCTCGTTCGTGAGCGTGTGGCAACGGAAGCACGCTGTCATGGACATGAAGTCCGCATGCTTCTCGGAAATCTCGCCGGTCTTCGGGTTCTTGTTGACCATCTCGTAGTTCTTCTCGGGATGGGCAACACGGTTGTGACACACGGTGCAGTGGATCTCGTTCTCCTCGTGCACAGCGTGGTCGATGATGATCCCCTTGCTCGGGGTCACCACACGATTCTCCATGTTGTGGCACTGCGTGCACTGCTTGGAGCCCATGTGCAACTCGTTCAGGGCCAGCTTGCTCTCGGGGTTCAGCGGTGTCTCGTTTGTTTTCGTGTACAGCTGATACGCACCGATAACGCCGGCCTTGACCTTGTAGTACGTGAACGTCAGAGGATCGGCGTTCACCGGCTCATGGCAGCTTAGACATGAAACCGTACTATGCGTGCCCGCACGGTAGGTGTTCATGGCATCGTCTTGCACGGAGTGACAACCCTCGTTACAGAACCAGTAGGTTGACGACGCACCGTACGCAAAGACGATGAACGCGGCCAAACCCAGGAGGACAACACCCGTCCAAATAATGAAACGTGGTCGCCGTACCGGATCTTTGAACCCGGCCAATGAGATCTTCGCCATCAACATACCCCCGTCTCGCGGGACACAGACCAACATGACATACGCAGACGCCTCCTCTTTCGAAGAAGCGCTTTTCCCTCTAGTTATGGGTGTTCGTCACCCAGGCTACCGTCCCTGCAAAAAAATGCGATTTTCGTGCACGAGATTGACTACCCGACCGGCACCCATCGGATCCACCCCGGTCCCCTCCCGCTCTTCTCCGCGCTAACTCTAGTGGAACGCTTGTGAATGAACAATACAAGCGGGGTCACTTTGAGCAGATTCGGCCTAGCGAACAACCATGATGTCGACGAGGGCGTTCAGTTCGACGATAGCCGACGTTATCTGCCTCGACGCCTGGGCCGCCTGCTGCGACACGGTGGCAACCTCCTTCATCGAGATGACGACCTGATCCGACGCGGTGCGCTGCTGCTGCGTCGCGATGGATATCTGTTTGGCGGCGTCGGTCGTCTCCTCAACCTGTAGCACGATGCGCTCGAGAGCATCTTGGGTATTGGTCGCCATCTCGCGTCCTTCGGCTACCTTCTTGGCGGCTTTCTCCGTCTGCATAATGAGCGCCGACGTGGACGCCTGCATCTCCCGAACGACCCTGCCGATCTCCCGCGTCGACTCGGTGACCGACTCGGCAAGCTTACGAATCTCCTCGGCGACAACCGAGAATCCCTTACCCGCGTCACCGGCACGAGCCGCCTCGATGGCGGCGTTGAGCGCAAGGATCTTCGTCTGCTCCGCGATCTCGTCAATGATCGTAAGGACCCGACCGATTTCCTGGCTGCGTTCCCCGAGCGCAAGGATGCGGTCGGACGACTGCTGGGTGGTGACACGAATTTCCTCGATGCCGTCGGTCGTCTGCTGGACCGCGTGCATACCCTCTTCCGCGCTAGCGAGGGTCCGCTCCGCTACCCGAACAACCGCTTCGGAGTTGTCGGCGATCTGACTGGAGGTCTGGGCGAGCTCCTCGACTGTTGCCGATGTTTCAGTTACCGCTGCTGCCTGCTCGGACGAGCCGGATGCCTGCTGTTCGGCAGCTGCAAGCACTTCAGCGGTGAGCGTTCGCATGTTGGTGTTCGCGCCTCGAATCTGATCGAGTAGGGAGGCCGCATTCGCAAAGACCCGCTCGAGTTCGCTGGTCAACGCCTCCAGCCCCTTGCTCTCGTGTGAAGCGATGCCAAGGGCGCGGCCCGCGGTACCGAGCACGCTCGACAAAACCCTTTCAGCGATACGAGACGAGATGAAGCTACACAACGTGCCCAGGCCGACGCCCGCAGAGATGCAGGCGACGAGGAATACCCACCACGCAACCACGCTCTTCGGCTCGACGAAGATGAGCGAGAACACCGCGAAGAAGAGGCCGATCGCAGCACCGGCTCCCACCATGTTCCCGAGCATTATTCGACCCGTACCGCCGAGTCTGGAAGTGTCGTTCACGTATCCTCCTGTCAAAGCCGCGCCGCTCTCCTCCGGGGGCGCTCAACTCCTGTTCACATACTAGCCGACTCGCCCCTCGGAACGAACCGGCGCTTTGATCGCGGAGAAGGGCGCTCGAATCGAGACTTGTGCGTGATACCCTATGGGGTATATATTGTGGCACATAGGCGTTCCGCTGAACGAGAACCGTCCCGGCGTGAGCACCATTTCCGATCGGGCGTGTCCCGGCCGAGCCGTAGGTCACATCTAGGAGGAGCCTAATGGGTACTGTCACCGTCGAAATCTATGATTTCCCCGCCGAGTCCACCTGTTTCAGTGGAGGCTGAGGTCCTACCTGGTCTCCGGAGGAGATCACCACAATTATCCGTGCGGAGATGGAGAACCGATTTGGTGATTCCGCCTCTATCGTCTACCACGACACAACCCAAGACGAGACGAGAGCGAAGCACGCGCACATCATCGATACGATTCGCGAACAAGGGCTCGTGTACCCGGTGACCGTGATTGACGGCGAGCCCCTCTACGAGGGATCTGTTTCGTATCCGGCGATTCTTCGAGCAGTACAAACACGGCTCTCGGAGACGTGCTAGGCCCTAACAAACCTGACTGAACGCCCTGACGCCGCCCGAAGACTCTCCGGGCGGCTTTTCTACACTCCGGACCGACTGTGACGCTCACGATAGAGGCCAACGAGACCAGCGTCCCAGAAGACCTCCCAGCCAGAACGAAGTCGGGCCTCTCCAACACGAGACTCGTCATAGCGCCGACGAAGAACCGGATCACCCAATACGGCATACGCCTCATTGATGAGCCGCATCCTGTGAGCAGTCCGGGGAGTCGCCGCCGTGTCAGGGTGATACTTCAGCGCCAAAGCGCGATACGCCTTCTCGATGACTTCCGGCTCCGCGTTGCGCGCCACCTGTAGAGCCGCGTAGTACTCGGGTACCGTCACTTAGTGCTCCCTGCAGACCGTATCCGGAACAAGGCCCGGCTCTAAGTCGATCTCGACGGTGTTGGGACAACGACTGTTCGCAAGAAGGAAGGTGTCCGTGCAGACGGTGACCCTTGTCTGCGTCGCGGGTCCGGATGCTTCTGCAGAACCGGTGCCATTGGGCTTCACAGTGGCCGTGCGCGCTCCAACGGCCACGTCCATGAAGTACTTCCAGATGCGCGCAGGGTAACTGCCGCCCGTCACACGAATGCCGTGGACGTTCATCATCGAAACCTGGCCTTCCGGGTGCCCCACCCAGACAGCGGTACACAGGTCTCCGCTGTACCCCACGAACCAGGCATCACGATACGCCTGAGTGGTGCCGGTCTTACCTGCAGCCCAGCGGTTGAGCCGGGCCGCCTGACCCGTCCCCTTCTGCACGACGTCTCCCAGCATTGAGGAAGCCTGCTGCGCGACCTTGACCTCGATAGCGCGCACTCCCGTTTGCTCGGGCTGATAGACGAGAGTACCGACGTCATCCGTGACCGTTAAAATACCCGTCGGTTCCCGACGAATGCCACCCGAAGCAATCGTCCCGTACGCTGAGGCCATTTCCAGCGGCGAGACACCCGTTCTCAGACCTCCGAGCGCGATGGCGGGGTTCGGCTCGAGCGGCGTGGTGATGCCCATCGCCTTCGCAGTTTTGACAACATCCTCGGCGCCGACCTTCATGATGAGCCGCGCGTAGACGGCGTTCACCGACCAGTCGGTCGCCGCAGCAAGTGTCATGGACCCGCTCGTGTAGCTGTTCTCGTAGTTCTGAACCGTCCACACACCGTCTGTCACCTCGACCGAGTACGGTGCGGCAGAGAATACGTCCTTCGCTCGCACCCCCTCGCCAAGCGCGGTGACGAGAACGAAGGGCTTGAACGCCGATCCCGGCTGGCGACGCCCTTGCACCGCGAGGTTGAACTTGTCTTTCGTGAAATCCCTGCCGCCCACCATAGCGAGGACTCTGCCGTTGGTATGGTCGACACAGACGATTGCGACAGATGGATCCTTCACATCCGGGAGGTTCACCCTTACCGCCAGCTCGGCACGTTTCTGCAACGCGGGATCGATGGTGGTGTAGACCCGCAGTCCCCCCTGGAAGACCATCTCCGAGCCGAGCTCATCAATGAGCGCCTGTTTTACGTACTCGACAAAGTACGGTGCCACGGCCGGGACGGCCGATGGCGCGACGAGCACAACGGGCTCAGCGACTGCAGCACGCTCCTCTGCCACCGAAATATAGCCCTGAACGCGCATCTTACCGAGCACAACATCGCGCCGACGCCGGGCAGCATCAGGGTCAGAAGAGGGACTATAGCGAGACGGAGACTGGACAACTCCCGCGAGTAGAGCCGACTCCGAGAGCGTCAAATCGACCGCATGCTTTCCGAAGTAGCGAGTTGCCGCGCTCTCGACCCCATAGGAACCTTCACCAAAGTAGACGAGGTTGAGGTACGTCTCGAGCACGCGCTGCTTGTCGGCCCTTGTTTCGAGCTGATAGGCCATAAGCGCTTCACGTATCTTGCGGGTAAGCGTTCTCTCCCCGTCGGTGAACAGGAGTTTGACCACCTGCTGGGTGATGGTGCTCCCGCCCTGGCGAGTCTCCCCGCTCTCCGCATTCGCCCTAAGCGCGCGGAGGATAGCTTCTGTATCGACGCCCTTGTGTTTGTAGAAGCGTTCATCCTCGATGGCGATGACCGCATCGCGCATGGACTCGGGAATCTGGTCGAACGCGACGACCGTCCGATCCTGCTCCCCATGCCACTCCGCGAGAACTGTCTCATCCGCAGCGTAGACAATGGATGTCCGCGCCGGCCGGAACGCCGCGCCATCCGCAGAGAGGTTTGGGAGCGTGCGCGACAGCTGGAAGAGATACGCGCCAACCACCAGGAAGAATACACACAACACAGCGAGCACGCTCGCTGCTATGCGTAGTATGCGCGTCAGACGAGGGGAGTACACACGTCCTCCAGAACCTCACGACACTCGCAGCAGCTGGAGCACCGAAGACCACGCTAGATGCCCATGTCCAGTATGCTGTGTGCAGGATTCACGCTCAGGGATCAAGGAGCGATCCAAGCACATGGTAGCACGCCCCGTACCGACCCATAGCGACCAACCCGCCGCGCGCACGAGCGCGCCCGCGCGCCTCTTCACAACGTGGCGCGTGCTGCTCACGCGCGTGGGACGAGGCATCGCCCTGGAGGTGCAAGCTGCGCTCAATGGCCTGAGACGCGGAGCATCCCGAACCACGAATCTGGTCGCGCAGGGATCACGCCGCGCGATGAGGGACTCTCGCGAAGGACTTGGCCTGATCGGAGACAGTCTCGCCTGGCTCTTCAATGGCTGGCGTAGGGTAGTAACCCGAACAGCCGCCACCCTTCGTCCGCAAGAACGCCTTGCCTCAACCCGCAGGACCCTGACTGACGCCATCATGCTCATCAAGCAACCGGCGTCGTTCGGTCTCCTCGACGCTTCCCGAGCAGACCGTCTGGCCGCACTCGGCTTTCGTTCGTATCTGCTTGGCTCAGCGGGAGCGATTGCTATTGGATGGACGACGGCAGGGAGCCCTGGGGTGGCCATCGCGTCAGCGCTGACAAGCGCACTGTGGGCAGGGGCGCGACTTGCGATTCTCGTGGCACTGGCCCCCCGGGGTAATCGCGCTCGCATGATCACCGTCGCGGTATGGTGCGCATCGCTTCTTCCCTACCTCATTGGCGCAACAGAGGGCTTGCGTTTCGTTGCGCTGGCAGGGTCTGCGTTCATATGTCTCGGCGCACTTCGTGGCGTTGGCGTTCAGGCTCCGACTGCTCGCACCATGACCGCCTGGGCATACGGCGGACAGGTTGGCGTGTCGTTGCTCGGCTGGCTCCTCAGAGGCGGACTTGCCGTTCTCGCCAGTCTCTAGACCGCCGCTAGCTCCTCGGTATGAACGCCGTCCCGTGGCTGCCGCCACTCGGCAGCAACGACTCCGGCCACAACAAGTGCCGCGCCGGCAAGCTGCATCGGCTCAAGTCGCTCACCGAGGAAGACGGCGGCCATCGCGATTGTAAAGAGCGGTTCTGTAGTTGAGACGATTGCGGCCTGAGCGGGACCAAGCCTGCGAACACCGTTCAAGTAGAGCAGCACGGCAAGGAACGTCGGGACGATGACGATAAGTATGAGCAACCACCACAGCGTCGGCGTCCACGCAGTGGTCGACAGTGTGCCGCCGGTGATAATCGTCAGGATGCCGATTGCGACCGCGGAAATCCCGAACGTGTAGGTCATGAGGACGAGACGCGGCCGGCCACCCATCACGCGATAAGAAAGCAGATTGAAGACCGAGTAGCCAAGCGCTGCTCCAAGGCCGAGAAGCACGCCCGGCAGCGTCGCATCCACCTTCTCGGAGAAGAGTCCGACGACAAGCGCACAGCCGGCAAAGGTCAGCGTGATAGCGACGAGGCGATTGCGCGTAAGTCTCTCTCCGAGGAAGGCAGCGCTCAAGAGCGCGACCATGGCAGGATAGGTGTAGAGGAGTACCGCCACGACTGACGCAGTGGCGTACTTCAGTGCGAAGAAGAAGCAGACTGACGCGGCACCGTAACCCGTGAGGGACAGGGCGGCGAACTTACGGATGTCGGCCGCGCCTGAAATGAGGGCCCGGGGAGAACGAATGAGCTGGTAGGCAGCCATGAGGACCGTAACAAGCGCAAATCGCCACGCCAGGAGCGGCAGCGGCGATACGCCTTCCCGGTATGCGAGACCGGTCAGGATTGCGAGCGTCGCGAAGCATGCTGCCGAGACAACAACCGCGACGAGCGAGACTCTCCGATCCATAACGCTCCTCTTCTCGACCAAACGAAGCGTCACCGTCCCACGAGAGACGTACCACGTCAAGCCATGCGGATAGCGCGAGTGTTAGACTGCGACGGTTGGGGTGTCGAGTCGGAGGTCTACGTGCGCGAGAAGCTACTTCCCCTGGTGATCAGAACACTCAAATGGCCTGCGGTCGTAGGCTGGATGGGTGTGATCTTTGGCCTCTCGAGCCTGACGGGGCAACAGCTGGCCGGCTCGCTGATTCCGGCGGGGTGGAGTTCACTTGGCCATTTCGGCGAGTATGCAATCCTTGGATTGCTCCTCCTCGTCGCCCTGGGATCACGGGACCGTGCAATCGCGGCAATTGCACTCGCCTCCGCATATGGCATCACGGACGAGCTGCATCAACTCTTCGTCCCCGGCCGAACGTCTGATCCTGTCGACTGGCTTGTCGATACCGCGGGGGCCGCCACAGGTGTCTTCATCGCGATTCTGATAATGCGCACGATTCAGGTGCGTCGCGAACGCCAGAACTAAGAGCCCGGTACGCGAAATCGCGGGTCGGCCGGGACACAGCGAGCATGACCGGGTAGCTAGTAGATGCCGCTCTGCGCAGCAGTCTCAGAAGAGACACCGAGTTGACGCACCTTGATCTTGAAGTCGTGCGCATTAGCAGCCATGGCCGTAGCGTCATCAAGTGTGATCCTGCCCTGCTGATACAGGCTCAATAGGCTCTTGTCGAAGGTCTGCATGCCGTAATACTCGCCCTCGTCCATAGCGTCCCGGATCTTGTATGTCTGCTCGGAATCGAGGATGTACTCGCGGACGGTCCCCGTCATCACGAGAACCTCGACAGCGGGAACGAGGCCACCGTTGATCGACGGGATGAGGCGGAGCGAGACGATGCCCTTGAGCGTCGACGCCAACATGAGACGGATCTGCTTCTGCTGGTAGGGCGGGAAGAAGTCAATGATCCGGTTGATCGTCTCGGTCGCATCGATGGTGTGCAGCGTCGAAAGCACCAGGTTGCCGATTTCTGCCGCAGTCAGCGCAGCAGCGACCGTCTCATGGTCGCGCATCTCGCCGATGAGAACGATATCCGGATCCTGGCGGACGACGTGCCTGAGCGCATCGGCGTAGCTCTCGGTGTCGATACCGATCTCACGCTGGTTGATGATGCACTTGTCGTCCTGGTGAAGCACTTCGATTGGATCCTCGATCGTTACGATGTGCGCCTCGCGCGTGTGATTGATATGGTCGATCATCGCGGCGAGCGTTGTCGTCTTACCCGAGCCGGCGGTGCCCGTCACCAGCACAAGCCCGCGCGGCTCTTCCGCGAGGCGCCGTACGACCGACGGAAGGCCAAGATCCTCGATTGAAGCCCGCTCCGTGGAGACACGACGAAGTGTCAGACCGACGCTACCGCGCTGGTGGAAGACGTTGACCCGAAAGCGACCGGTCCCGGGAACGGAATATGCGAAGTCGATCTCGCGGTGATTCTCGAATGTCTGGCGCTGCCGCTCATCCATCATGCCGATTGCGAGCTTCTGGGTCGCCTCGGCACCAAGCACCGGCAGGTCACGCAAGACCACCAGTCTCGCATTAAGCCGTACAGCGGGAGGACTTCCAACCTTCAGGTGCAGGTCGGAACTGCCGCGATCGGCCATCAACTTAAGAAGTCCATCAATCTCTGCCATGCCGTGTCACCACAATCGCGTCGCGGTTGAAGGACCGTACATGAGGATACAGCACCGTGGCCGTGTGGCGATAGAACTCTCTCGTTCCGCCCGAATACCTGCTACGGACGACACGCCCCCACGTAATCTCCCCGACTCAGACTCGATATCTTCACCACGTCACCCGTACGGGGTGAGTGGATGTACATGCCACCGCCAACATACATACCGACATGATGAATCGTGCCCCGGCCGAAGAAGACCAGGTCGCCAGGTTTGAGATTCGCCCGCGACACGCGAGGACCTGAGTTGATCTGCGCCCGCGAACTGTGAGGAAGGCTGACCCCGACTTGTGCGTAGACCCACATCGTGAATCCGCTACAGTCGAACGCGCTCGGACCGGCAGCTGCCCAGCGATAGGGTGAGCCGAGTTTCGACTTGGCAATACCCACGACCGATGATCGAGGTTCAGTTCCGGGATTCCCATAGTCTTGGCTGGAAGGCGGTGAGTAGGTATGTGTGCGTGCAGCGGCTGCTTCGGCGGCAGCTTCGAGAGCTGCAATTTCCGACTCGATGCCCTTGAACATGCGCTGACGCTCAGCGAGTTGACGTTCGATGGCCGCCTTGCGCTGTGCCATCACATCGCGCTCCGCCTTGGCCTCGGCCTGCGACTTCTTGAGCTCGTCGCCCACCTTCGTGACCTCAGCCCGCGTCTTCTTGAGTTCGGTAACCGCCAGAGCGTCTTGCTCATTCAGACCCTGGAGAATGTCCCAGGTCGTCGAGAACTCCTCAAAGCTGGTCGCACCAAAGAGGATTTCCAGGAATCCGAGCGGTCCCTGGCGGTACATGCCGTCGGCCCGCGTTTGGAGATTCTCTTGCAGCTTCTTCTGCTGTGCCTGTAGAACCGCAAGTCGCTGAGACGTCTTCTTGACCCTGGTGGTCACAGCCTGGTATCTGACGTTCGCGTCGTTGTAGTCTTCTGAAGCCATCTCCATCTTCACGTCGAGGGCGTCAATCTGCGCCTTAACGCGTACGGCTTGTTCGCGACGATCGTTCGTCGGAGTCGCACCTGCGTAGGATGGAACGCCCATCGCTACTGAGAGCAACAGGACGGTTGCGATGACTCTCGATTTCCAGATACGCAGAACTACCCCTCCAAAACAGGGTCAGCGTGCCTACAAAAGCCCGGTTATGATACCACAAGCCGTGCCGGCAGGCGTGAGCGCAGCGCATAGCGCATCGAGCATCCTGACGGCGATCCGCTGCTGTGTTTCCTCTTCACCTGAGAGATCGCCGAGGCATACTGCGGCCTCGCGACAGCCCTCACCGCCGAGCATGGCGGTCATGAGCCGCGCCTCTATCGCGGTCTCCGAAAGGTCGGCCAAGCGCACGACCGAGGTGCCCTCAGGAAGACCAGCGAGAGGCACTTCGCGACCGAGATGGAGCAGCACGTCGGCCGTCCTGTCGGCCTCGGAACCTGATACCACAACTGTTGCCAGAGGTTCGGTCGCCAGCGCCACATTCGCAAACCGGGCGGCAATATCGCGCCCATCGTCATCGACAAACCGCACATGTAGTCGAAGGCGAGCGAGTAGCTCGGCGGCACGTGCGGGCGCTACCGCCAAGTGAACGGGTGAGGTCGGATCCTTGTCGAGCCATACATGTCGTAGCCGCATGACGGATCGAACGGTATCCGGACCGACGATACCGTCGGCTGGAGAGCCTGTGTTCATCTGGAATTCGCGCACTGCCCTTTCGGTAAATGCTCCGAAAATGCCGTCAGGCTGGCCGCATGCGAAACCAAGCACATTCAGGGCACCCTGCAACGCCGTGACATCGGCTCCGTGGAGGTACGGATAGCGCAGGTAGAGCAGGCGATCTCCGAGCGTGAATGTTGCGTCGACGAGCGTCGACCAGGTCTCCTGGTCGACGACTCCGTTCTCCACGAGCCCGCGCTCGCGCTGAAAACTGCATACAGCATCAAGCGTCGCGCCGAGGAACACCCCGTCCACGCCGGACGAACCGAGGTCGAATCCCAGGCGCAGAAGGCGCTTCTGGACATCCTCGACACCAGGGCCACGGGACCCGCGTTCGATAGGTGTACTCAAGGTCTGTCTCCGTATCCGACGTCAGACCCCACCCGCATTCACTGGGCGCCGTAGCGATCCCGGAATCGTGCGACGTTCGTCTGAACGTGGTTCTCGACTTTGTGCGTGCGGTGAAGGAACGTGTCGATTTCGATGCTGAGGCCGATATCATAGCGATAGCGGTATGCCGAGATCGGTTCGTCGAAGTCTACCACGTAGGCAGCATGCAGAGCCTCCAGCACCGGCCGCGACTCCGCCATCAAGCTCCCCGTCCTCCGGGAGACCTCCTCAAGCGTGAGCCACTCGTCCGTATGATGAACGAGGAAGGTAACGATGTCCTTGATGACGGCCTCGGTGGCCCGGTCGGAGGGTAGTCGGGAGAGTGCTCTCGCAAGACTCACGTCCACCTCCATCCAGGGGCGTCTCGATCCGCCCTCATCTCGTCAGGTTGAAGCAGCGACTCGGTTCTTCCCGAGGCGCTTCGCCTCATACATTGCCCGGTCAGCCGTCTCCACGAGCCTGGCCGGCGTCGTGGCGTGTACCGGGTATGTGGCCACACCAAGGGACACGGTCTGAGGCGCCGAGGGGCCTTCTTCGGCGGTGAAGAACTCGTACTCGGACATGCTCTTCCGGATGCGCTCCGCGACCGCAAGCGCACCTTCGACGTCAGTCTCAGGGAGAACGAGGATGAACTCCTCGCCGCCATAGCGCGCTGCAACATCAATCTCCCGAAGATTCTGCCGAATGATGGAACTCACGGCCTGCAGGACCTTGTCACCACGAGGGTGACCGTAGCGGTCGTTGTACTGCTTGAAGTTGTCGATGTCGAGCATGATGACGGAGAGACGGTGGCCGAAACGCGCGGCGCGCCCCATTTCAATCTCCAGTCGCTGCTGGAAGTAGCCGTGGTTGTAGAGCTCCGTCAGGCGATCCGTGATTGACAGGCGCTCAAGCTCCTCGTGGAGAAGTGCATTCTGAAGCGCCAGCGAGGATTGGTTCCCGATGACCTGCAAGCGATCCCGCTCAGCGGATGTCAACTCGCGATACGTCGAGGACGCCACGAGCAAGACGCCGATGATTGCCTCGCCAGCGCGCAGCGGTAGCGCTGCCTGGGACCGAATATCCTCGGGTACGGCACTCCAGCGGGCGAGTTCGGAATCCATCGGCACGTCGCTCTGCTGCGTGAATCCATCGCGGAACGCGGCTCCGATAATCGTCTCCGACACCGCCACAACCGGTCGGAATGACTCCTCCGGGCGGCCCTGGCTCGCACGCAGCTTGAGCGTCCAGTCGCGCTGCTCAAAGAGATAGACACAGGATATCTCTGCGCCGAGAATGCCATTTGCGCCATCCACTATCAGACTCGCGACATCTTCCACGGAGGAGTAGCTCGTGAGTGCCTTGAAGAACTCGTGTGTGAAGAAGATCTCCGCGAGTCGGCTCTCAAGCTCCTCGTTGGCCTTCTCAAGCGCCTCCTTGCTGCCCTGGAGCCGCCGCTCATGGCTGCGGATCTTGTCGTAGGCGACCTGGAGCTCGACGAATATCTTCTCTTGCTCCTCGCTCCGCTTCTTGGCGATGAGTAAATCCCATACAAGCTCAGCACCACACCCGGCGACAACACCGACCGAAGGTGGCCGCTGGTTCTCGAGCGCCTTGTGCACCGAGGGCTCCTCGGACATATCGAGGATCAAATCGAGATCGGGAATCTGCGCCAGTTCAGAGATTGCAGTTGTTGTGAACATGCCGAGGTCATCAGCGAGTCGCACCGCAGGGGCGGCGCGGTTGGAATCATAGACGGCGACGACGAGGAGATTCTCGATATCAGACAAGAGCCGAAGAACCGATGTGGCCCGCAGGCCGCCACCGGCTATCGCGATCCTGACCTGCCCGGATCGCCCTTCCGTCCCTGCGACAGATGTCGCCGGGTACTCCATCCTCGTCACTTCCGTCCGGTCCGCCACCTACAGTTCCTTGATCCCGTACATGTAACTACGCACGACCACGACGCCCGTGTCCAGGTGCAACTCGACGGTTCGCGCGTGGCTCCCTCCAGTATCTTCGGCGAGTATGGGGACATTCAACAGCCCTAACTGCCTCCGCACCTCATGAAGATTGCGATCACCAACGCTAGCCAGCCCGCTGTCCGTCTTAAACATCGCGGCCCCGCCCATGAGCTTGGCTACGAGCCTGCGCGTCGGTTTCTCTTCCGTTAGCACCGCGATCATCTGTGGAATCCCGATTGTGGCGAACCGCTCCCGCTTGCCGTCAATCGAGCTCTCTGACGGCGTTGGCAGCATGATGTGTGCAAGTCCGCCCCGGCGAGTATACGCATCCCACACCGCAACCCCAACGCACGAACCAAGCGCCGGTGTCATAAGAACTGCCGGGTGTTCGGCTATGGCGAATTCTCCGACCCCGACGCGTACAACGTCAGCATCAGGATCGCCCCAACTCATCCCCGTCAGAAAACTTGTTGTCACAGCCGCGTCCTCTTCACACGATTCCAAGCTTGCCGAGCAAGACCTCAAGGCTGTCCGGATCAGGCAGGTAGAACAGTGCCGCATCTACAGCTGCATGCTCATCGGAGAAACTAGTAAGAACCACAATGGCCGTATCTACTTTCATTCCGCTCTCAGATGACGCGACCTCGAGGATTGCGCCCATCATGTCGAACGCAAATGCAGACACAGAGGGTAGCAGATTGATATCCGCCATCCGGGCGATTGCCGCGAGATACGCCGAGATGAGAATCGACGCACAGTGCGTAACGAGCGCCTCCTCCTCGGCGTTCAGTGTCTTCGTGGCTCCGATCTCCCGGCTTCGCAGCATATCGACGAGAGCGAGAAGCGCCTTCTGCGGCGCTATGAAGAGCATGCTGCCGGCGATATCTCCCAGCATCCGACAGTAGACCGCCCCGACAAGCGTCTCGGGCCCTCCAAAGACCATAGGAACGTCGCTGACCGGCACAAGCCGCACCTCGGGAACAGTGATATCGACCATGTGGTCGAGTAGTTGGGAGAGTGCAGTCGCGGCGTGACCGGCACCAACGCTCCCGAGTTCACGAAGCGCATCTATCTGGATCTCGGAGAGGTTCTCAGGCCTCACGGTTCCCACCCCTCATCTCAAAGAGCGTCCTCGGATCGAGAATCAGTGCGACTCGTCCGTCACCGAGAACAGTGGCCCCGCCAAGTCCCCTCAAGTCCTTGAACAACGGTGAGAGTGGCTTGATGACAATCTCATGTCGACCGACGAGTTGCTCAACCGCAAGCGCGCGCACCTGATCGCCCGACTCCATGAGAACGATGTGGTCATTAGTATCCGGCATCCGCTTGCGGTACTCCGCTACCCCGATAACCTCATCGAGTCGAAAGAGCGGGGCGACGGAGCCATCGCGTAGAACAACAACCGGGCTTCCATCGACGGTCTTGAGTCGCACCTCATCGCGTCCCAGCACCTCAGACACCGCCGAGAGCGGTATAGCGAAGACCTGATCGCCTGAACCAACAAGGAGCGACTGGATGATCGCCAGTGTCAGCGGCAAGGTCATCGTGATCTCGGTACCCTTGCCTGGCCGGGACCGAATCGTCACGGTTCCGCCGAGGTACTCGATCTTGCCCTTGACGACGTCCATACCGACGCCTCGTCCTGAGACCGCTGTCGCTTTCTCGGCAGTGGAGAACCCCGGGGCGCACGTAAGTAACAGGATGTCTGACGTAGTGTACGTATCGCGCTCAGCGGCCTCGACGATGCCGTTCTCGCACGCCTTCCTCCAGATACGGTCGACATCCATTCCGCCGCCATCGTCGGAGACAGAGATCTTCACCTGATCGCGATCACGTCCTGCCTCGAGCCGAACGGTGCCTTTTGCCGGCTTGCCCGCAGCGAGGCGCTCACGCTCTGACTCAAGCCCGTGATCGACCGCGTTACGCAGAAGATGAACGATCGGGTCTCCGATCTCATCGAGAACCGTCCGGTCGAGTTCGATATCGAGGCCGGCCATCTCGAACGAGACCTGCCTGTCGAGATCACGTGCGAGGTCGCGTACCATTCGCGGGAAACGATTGAAGATGTTGCCCACGGGGACCATGCGGGTTTGCATGACTTCATGCTGAAGCTCACCGCTGACCTGCTCGAGAATCATCAGCGTCTCGATGAGTTCGGCCGAGTCCAAATCGCGGGCGATCCGATCAAGCCGCGAGCGGGTAATGACAAGCTCGCCGACGAGATTGACCATGCTGTCCAGATGACCGATCGACACACGAACCGTCTGTGTCTCGGCAATCTTAGGCACGGCGCGTCGAGTGCGCTCTTCCGGTCGCCGCTCCTCGATTACCGCCGTCACGGGCTGCGCCTCGGCGGTGACGACGACACTATCGACTTCGCCGATGGCACCAAGAGCCTTCACGATGGACTCCTCGTGCTCCCTGGTTCGCATGATGACGTCGAAGGAGCGGTCGAACTCCTCATCCTCGATCTGCCGCGCCCCGGGCTCGGTGTCGATTACCGCTCCCATGTGACCAAGACGCTTAATGACCATGTACGCCCGTACCGACTTGAGAACGCAAAGCTCCGACAGTGTGACTCGAACACGACAGAGCAATCCGTCACCAGTCGGTGCGGCTGCCGACACCGCCCCGCCTGCTACCGGCACAACGGCCTGATCATCGAGAGCCTCCCCGGAAGACGTCGGCTGGTGGGGCTGCTCTGCCCGCTTGACGAGCTTCTCGACAAGCGCCGAAACGTCCAGCGCGGTTCCGCCGGTTGACTCCTCGGCAATAAGATCCTTCGCTGCGTCTACCGCACGTAGAACGAGGTCTATGAGGGAGGAGTCCGCTTCCTGCTCTCTCTTGCGGACTGTGTCCATGAGGCTTTCCATCTTGTGCGTGAGCTCAGCAGTTCGCGAGTAGCCCATCGCGGCAGCCATTCCCTTAAGGCTATGCGCGCCGCGGAAGACCGTCTCAACCGGCTCCAGGTCGTTCGGGTTGGACTCTAGCGCGAGAAGGCCATCGGTAATGGCCTGAATGTACTCGGCGCTCTCAGAAAGAAAGACCTCCTTGTAGGCGGACATGTCATCGCTCATCGCAAGACCTCCTCCCGCACCGCGCGTCGGACTTCAGCCGCAATCCCCGGAAGCGGGACAACCCGGTCAACAGCACCGATCTTGGAGGCAGCGCCTGGCATTCCCCAGACGACGCTCGTCTCTTCATCTTGCACGATAGTTGCTCCGCCGATCGCATGAATGTCTTGGAGTCCCCGCGCGCCGTCGGAGCCCATTCCGGTCAGCACCACGCCGACAGAGCGGGACCCGAAGACCGTGGCAACACTCTCCAGCAGCGGGTCCGCCGCCGGCTTGACACCGTGTATCGTCGGGCCCTCCACAAGGTGCAGCCGCGGCCGCTTCTTGCCTTCAACGACCATGTGAGTACCGTGCGGTGCTATGTACGCCGTGCCGGCCTCGATCGGCATACCCTGTGCGCCTTCAATGACGCGAATGTCGGTCACCTTCCCGAGCCGTTTCGCCAGAGAGGCCGTGAAGCCGGCCGGGAGATGCTGGACTACCAGGTACGCCGACGGTAGGTCTGCGCTCAGACCCGAGAAGACCGCCTCCAGCGCCGGAGGACCACCCGTCGAAGCCGCGAACGCCACGACCTTTCGAAGCGGGCCTGCCGGGGTGGCCAGCCGCGGAACGATCGGCCGCGGACGCTCCGCCTGTGCCTCCGATGGACTGATGCCTGCACCCGTGCGCATCACCATCCGACGATCCGGGTTCACCCGGTAGGCCGTCCTGATCTTCTTGAGTAGGAGCTCCGACAGCTCTGAAAGTGACGTCGCAAAACCGGCCTTGGGCTTCGTGATGAAGTCCACTGCGCCCAGCGAAAGCGCCTGATAGGTTGTGTCGGGGTCATCGATACTGCTGAGTATGACGACCCTCGCCCGCGTGCCTCGGATGATGTGCGGAAGCGCCTCTGTGCCGGTCATCTCGGGCATCTCGACATCGAGCGTGATAACGTCAGGGTTGAGGGTGAGTGCTTTCTCGATTGCCTCAACGCCGGTCTTGGCGGTACCAACAACCTCAATCCGGGGATCAACGCTCAGCGCCCGGAGGAGCATCTGGCGTATCAGCGCCGAATCATCGACGACGAGTACCTTGATCATTGAGGGCATGGTCGCCTCAGTGGCGCGGCGTCGACTGCAAGCACTTCTTAACGGTCTCGAGAACCTTGGTCGGCTGGAAGGGTTTCACCAGGAAGTCCATGGCTCCCGACTCAAGCGCCTCGACAATCATCCGCTGCTGTCCCATAGCGCTGACGATCAACACCCGCGCGGCAGGGTCCTTCAGACGAATCTCCCGAAGCGCTTCAAGGCCGCTCATCTCGGGCATCGTGATATCCATGGTGACGAGGTCAGGACGGATTTCGACGTACTTCTCAATAGCGTCGCGTCCGTTAACAGCTTCGTAGATGACATAGCCCTCTTTGGCGAGGATGTCCCGGATCATCATCCTCATGAAAGCCGCATCGTCCACGACGAGGACGGTCTTAGACATCGCCTTGCGCCTCCTCAGTTGCTATCGCTACGCCATACGTGACCTTCGGAAGAGCCTTGTCGGGGTCGAGTAGAATCACGAGACGCTCCCCATAATTCGCGACGCCCTGAAATGCCTCGGCAGTTTCGGCCGTCAGCGCGCTTGCGGGTGCCTCCATGATGGCGTCCAGTGCAATCGTCGCCACCTCATTGGCTGAATCGACGGCAAGGCCCACTAGGCCAGAGTCGCTCTCAGCGACAACGATGCGAGAATAGACCGAACGCTCAAGCGGGGTGCCAAGCAGACGAAGCGCAAGGTCGAGTACGGGAATGACCTGACCCCGAAGATTGATGACTCCCTCTACGAAATCGGGAGAATGCGGAACCGGCGTAGGAACCTCGTATCTGATGATGCTCTGGACGCGTTCTATGGGCAGGCCATACTCTTCCGTCCCGAGACGAAAGAGCACAAATTGCCGATGGCCGACCTCGGAAACGGCTTCCACGTCCGGACCTTCCTACTCGACCTGGAACATGTGGACCGACTCTTCAAGGCGACGAGCCATCTCGGCAAGCTCCTGCGCTGAAGAGGATATCTCCTGCATACACGCCGTCTGTTGCTCGGCAGCGGCCGCAGTCTCTTCCGCAGAAGCAGCGTTCTCTTCAACGACGGCTGCAATATCGTGCATTGCGCGATCGACTTCGACCGTGCGCTGCGCCTGACCTGACATCGCTGCAGCAATCTCCTCGGCAAGTGTGGCTGTCCGGGTCACCGCTTCAGTGATCTGGCGCAGCGCATCGCCTGTCCGACCGACGACCTCCGTGCCAGTCGCCACCTCGGTGGTACCGATCTGCATGTATTTGAGCGCCTTTGCGGTCTCGGTTTGAACGTCTTTGATGAGCTCGCCGATTTGCTGGGCGGCCTTGCCCGAACCTTCGGCCAACTTGCGGACCTCCTCAGCAACGACGGAGAATCCTCGGCCCGATTCACCCGCGCGAGCAGCTTCGATGGCCGCGTTCAGCGAAAGCAGGTTGGTCTGGTCGGCGATGGACGTGATGACATCGACGATATTGCCGATCTCCTCAGAACGACGACCAAGAACCTCGACTGAAGTAGCGAGCGTCTCGATTGCCTGCCTGATCTCGGCAATCTTGTGAATCGCCTCGGCAGTCGCAGTCTCGCCGAGAACGGCCGCCTTTGCGGCCTCCTCGCTTGTCTTACTCGCCTCTTCGGCACGCCGTGCGACTTCTCCGACGGTGGTCGTCATCGCCTCGATTGACGCGGACGTCTCTTCGACCTTGCGAGACTGCAACTCTGCACCATGAGCGATCTGCTGCACTGATGACGATATCTCCATCGAGGATGAGTTGATCTCCTCCGAGGATGCCGAGAGCTGGGTTGCGGCGTTAGTCACGGACTCCGATGAGCGGCGTACGTTGCCAGCGATACTACCCAGCGATGCGATGAGGTTATTACACTCCCCCGCCAAGACGCCGATCTCGTCCTCACGAATGACTTCGGCCCGGACCGTCAGGTTGCCGTTACCAGCCTCGACCATGACCTCACCGAGGTCACGGAGCGGCTCGAGCACGCGGCGCTTGAACACGACCCGCCACGCGTAGGAACCCGGAATCGCGCAGATCCCCATAGACAGAGCGCCAACGACAGCGACGTAGCCGAGCGTGACCGGGTCGATCTTGAGAATGAAGAGCGCGAACGCACCCGTGACCGCCAGACCGGCGAATACGGCCGGACCGATGGTGAGCCAGGTGTACATCGTGAACGTGAACGACAGACCCTGCTTCACCGTACTGCTGCGCTGCTCCTTCTGCATCCTGCGGTTCTCCTCCTTGGGACGCTTCCGGCGACCGTCGGTCGCCCAGATAACAATAGCAGAAGCCCCGTGCTTACAGCATGTTCAGCGGCTTGCGGTAGATACGCTCCCGCCCGCTCACAAGTTCGAACTGCTGAGACACAGGCGCGCCGATCCTTTCGCTCCTGCCCAGTACCAGGTATCCGCCACGCGCAAGCGCCGACCAGAACACGCCGAGCACCCGCTCTTGCTCGGCCCGGTTGAAGTAGATGAACACATTGCGGCAGAAGATAACGTCTACCACATGTATCGGCCGATCTTCGAAGAGGTTCAAGTATTCGAACTTGCAGTGGCGCCTCACCCGCGGCTTGATACTGAAATGATCGCCATGCACATCGAGGTAGCGCTGCTGATCGGCGGCGGGAATCTGATCGAGAAGCGCGAGATCATACTCGGCGCGGCTTGCGGCGGCGAGCGCGTTGCGGTCGAGATCTGTGCCGAGGATCGTCAGTAGGAATTGATCGGCCTTCGAACCCATTGCGTCGAGGAAGGACATCGCAAGTGAGTACGGTTCCTGGCCGGTCGCGCAGCCGGCAGACCACACCCGGATCATGCGCTGATGGCGTGCAGACTTGTCTTTGATGATCGCCGGCAGGATGTCCTTGCGGAACAACTCGAAGACGGTTGGGTCTCTGAAGAACTGCGTTACATTGATCGTAAGCGTGTCGAGAAGCTTCGCGTACTCATCCGGATTCTCATCGAGATACGTCGCATACTGGCGATATGTGTGGAGGCCAAGGGCGTGCAGGCGCGACGACAGCCGTCTCTCAACGTACCGAGGCCGGTACTGCGCCATGTCGAGCCCGCGCTCGGCGTGCACCTTCTCCAGCAGGCGCGACAGGTTGCCCCGGTACACCGCGTCAGCCTGTCGGTTCTCCATTACACCCCCGGTGCTGCATGTGTGGTCACGCCATTGTAGAATACGCTACAACCCTTTTGCAGAGGTATCGGCAAGGAGAGCATCCATGGCAAGGAAATCTGTCCCTGTACGCATTCTGGCAGCACTCGCAGCGCTCATGCTCTTCGCGCTCACAGCTGGCTCTGCTTTCGCTGTCGTTGACGACTTCGCCGCCCGCGAGACCATGCCAGCGGGTGCCACGGTTGATGGCCACGAACTCGATGGCCTCTCTCGTGATGAGGCCAGAATCCTAATAACCGAGCAGGTCGCAAGACCGCTCGCCGGGCCGATTTCCGTTGTCAACGCCGGACGTACGTTTACGCTTGACGCAGCATCGCTCACGAAGGTTGATGTCGACGGCATGATCACCGCCGCGTTCAAACCGAAGGCGACATCATCGCTACCGGAACGCGTGCGGGATCGCGCGCTCACGGCCGCGACCGGGGCATCCGTCAAGCCTCAAGTCGCAGTCGACGAGGCCTCGCTCAACACGTGGCTCGACGGTGTAGCCTCCTCGGTGGACACAGCTCCCGTCGATGCTTCGATGGCGGTCGAGGGAACGAGCCTCAGGGTTGTCGCCTCGAAGCGTGGCGAACGTGTCGACCGTGCGGCCGCGATTACTGCAATCACAGCCGCGCTCCAGGACGGCACGAAGACGCTCACCCTACCGGTCACGTACGCCGAGCCGAAGGTCCTTGAGAAGGATCTGGGCACCACGATTCTCGTCAGAAGAACACAGCGGAAGCTCTGGCTCTATGACCATGGCGCGCTTGTGAAGACGTATGACGTGGCCGTCGGGACGCCTGGCTACCCCACGCCTCGTGGCAACTGGATGATCGTCCAGAAGCGCTACCGACCAACATGGTCTAACCCCGGATCGGACTGGGCGAAGGGTATGCCGGCATCAATCGGACCGGGGCCCGGCAACCCGCTCGGTACACGCGCACTCAACCTTAACGCTCCAGGGATTCGCATCCACGGAACCTCGAAGAACTACTCGATCGGCACCGCTGCGTCGCACGGGTGTATGCGCATGCACATGTGGGATGTCGAGGAGCTCTACGACCTGGTCGAGGTCGGGACGCCGGTCTTCATCATCAACTAGCGTCAGAAATCAAGCATCTCGATACGGGCTGTCCAGCGACACCCTGCGCGTAGTAGCGCTACGTCGGCGTCGGCCCCCTCGAGCCACGGAACCCTGAGCGAGATACCGCACAGCCCGCCAATGCCTTTCGGCGTCGGAATCGTCACAGTCGTGACATCGGCTTCGAGCAGCGTGCGCTCACCGACGAGCGCGTCGTGCGTCGAGCCGAACCCGTACACGACGTACGGAACGGTTGGCTCTCTCACGCGCAAACCGTCCTCATCGAGGCAAGTGCATAGTCGATATCGGCAGCCGTAACGCCGTAGCCGATGCCGAAGCGGACTGCCCCGCTCTGACGTGTGCCTGCCGTCTCATGCGCCCATGGGGCGCAATGGAGGCCCGCGCGCACGGCGATCTTGTACGTGACGTCCAGCTCGAACGCGATCCTGTCAGCGTCGAGGTTGTCGTGCACGATGCTCACGACCGGAACCCGTTCCTCCGTAGGTGGTGGTCCGAGAACTCGCATGCCCGGGATCTCGAGTAGTCCTTCGTGAAGCATGCGGGTAAGCCGACGCTCTTCGGCGCGGAGCGCGTCTCCATGTTCGAGCAGGTAGCGTGCGGCCGCGCCAAGACCTGCGACGGCCGGCGTGTTCGGTGTTCCGGCCTCGTAGCGATCCGGCCGCGTCTTGGGCTGGTTTGGATCCTCGGAGTCGCTGCCGCTTCCGCCCTGGAGAAGCTCCGCCGGCTCCACGCCCGGCGCGAGGTAGAGCACGCCCACACCCTGTGGCCCGAGGAGACCCTTATGGCCGGAGGCGACATAGGCGTCGGCGCCAAGCGCGGCGAGGTCCAGGCGCAGGTGTCCCGCGGCCTGCGCGCCATCGACGATAAGCAGGGCGCCTGCAGCGTGAGCGATATCCGCGAGATCACCGACCGGCTCGATGGTTCCCAGGACATTCGACGCATGCTGACAGATGACCGCACGGGTCGGCGCCTGGCTCACCGCGCGCTCGACGGAATCCGGATCGATACGACCGGCATCATCGGCCGCAACGATATCGACGCGTACCCCGCTCGCGGCGAGGGAGCTCAGGGGGCGTGCCACGGAGTTGTGCTCGGTGGAGCCTACGACCACGCGGTCCCCCGGCTGCAGGAGCCCCTTGAGGGCAAGGTTGAGACCGAAGGTGCAGCCCGGTACGAAGGCGAGATCCTTCGAATCAGGCACACCGAGGAGCGCGGCAACATCGGTTCGCGACTGAAGGATAAGCCGCGAAGCAGCGAGTGCGAGCGCATGAGCGGCCCGGCCGGGATTGCCACCTGCCGCGGTCATGGCATGCACGACCGCGTCAACGACGGGCTGCGGTTTTGGCCACGACGTCGCCGCGTGGTCAAAGTAAGTGATTCGATCTGTCACGAGTGTGCTCTCACCCATGTCCTCCGCCAGCCATCATCTCGGCTGCATGCTCGAGCTGGTCGGCAACCATAACGAACGACTCGCGGACGGCTTTCTCGCTGCCCGGAAGGTTGATGATGAGCGTCCGTCCGCGCTGTGCAGCGACGCCACGTGAGAGCATCGCACGCTTAGTGATGAGAAGACTCTCGGCACGAATCGCCTCGGCGATGCCGGGAACCAGCCGATCGCAGTGCGCGAGCGTGACCTCAGGGCACACATCGCGAGGACCAAGCCCCGTGCCGCCGGTCGTCAGGATCACGTCGACTTCATCAACGTCTGCCATCTCGACAAGCGCATTCGCGATGACGTCGTGGTCGTCCGGAACGACGTGATACGCCGCAATCGACCAGCCGCGCTCCTCGGAGAGCGCTATCAGAGCCTTGCCCGACGTGTCCTCGGCTGAGCCGGCGGAACGCGTGTCCGAGCAGGTCAGGACTCCGATACGGAGCTCGTGCATGTTCCCTCCCCGAGAGACTGAACGACGATGCTATCACCGGTACGTACGGTACCACCCTGGTGGACGACCGCGAAGACGCCTTCGCGAGGCATGACGCAGTCGCCGGCCTGGTAGAAGATCGCGCACTTGGTGTGGCAGACCTTGCCGATCTGGCTGATCTCGAGAACGGCCTCTTCGCCGATGCGGATGACGCTGCCCACCGGCAACGCCACGACGTCGATGTCGACGGTGGTGATGTTCTCGGCGAAGTCGCCCGCCTGCACGTCGAGGCCCTTGGCAACCATCTTGTCGATGGACTCCTGCGCGAGAAGGCTCACCTGGCGATGCCAGTCACCTGCATGCGCATCGGTCTCGAAACCGTGATCGGGGCGCAGAACACCTTCAGTGCCACGCGTCTTGCGGACGGTCTTCTTCGCAGACAGGTTGACTGACGTGACGGTGCCGGGACCGGGAAATGCGGTGCTCTCGCTCATCATGAATCCTCTCGCAGGTAATGGCCGGATTTCCCGCCCTCTTTTTCGAGCAGCATGACATCGGTCACGACCATTGCGCGGTCGACCGCCTTGCACATGTCGTAGATCGTGAGCGCGGCGACAGAAGCCGCTGTGAGCGCTTCCATCTCGACACCCGTCTTGCCGTCGGTTTCGGCAACAGCGGTGATGCGAACCGCGCACTCCTCGGCTGCCAGATCGACGCTTACGTGCGTGAGGGCGAGCGGGTGGCACATCGGAATAAGATCCGACGTACGCTTAGCCGCCATGATGCCCGCAACGCGCGCTACGGCGAACACGTCGCCCTTCGGCGCACGACCCTCGACGATCATCGCGAGTGTCTCTGCTCGCATCTCCACGAGCGCAGTCGCGACCGCGCGTCGGTGTGTGACGTCTTTGTTGGCGACATCGACCATGCGGGCGGCACCGCTTTCGTCGAGATGGGTGAGCCTGGGAGCGTCGTCCACGTCAGCCTCCGATCTGGGACATGCGCCTGATTGTACCCACTCGCATGTTGTGGCTCTCCGGCTTTGCCGCGAGCGCCTGCTTGATGAGTTCGCGAACGTCCGCGTCGGTTCCTGTACGCAACACAGCCCGGGCATCGAGCTCATCGTCACTGAAGAGGCATGTCCTCAGGCGTCCGTCGGCGGTCAGCCGCAGGCGGTTGCACTCGCCACAGAAGTGATGCGAGAGCGGCGAGATGACCCCGAGCGTCCCGGGCGCACCAGGGAAGCGATAATAGCGCGCAGGACCCCAGCCACCAGGTGCATCAGGTTTCGCGACTGGCTGGAGTTCCCCATAGCCCGCAGCAGCGCCTTCGGCCGTCAGTCGGGCGAGGATCTCATCGGCGGGAACCTCGTCGGCCTCGCTCCAGCCCTCGCCTTCCGATGAGGAACAGGCGACGCCTTCCTCAGCGCCGCCGACCGGCATGTACTCGATGAAGCGCACATGGATGGGTCGCTCAAGCGTCATCTTCGCGAATCCGAGCAGGTCCTGCTCGAGCCGGCGTACCACGACCACGTTGAGCTTGACGGGATCCATCCCCGACTCGAAGGCGGCCTCAAGTCCGGCAAGGGCGTCCTTAAGCTTGCCACCCCGGGTGATCTGCGAGTACACCGTCGGATCGAGCGTGTCGAGCGACACATTGACTCGCTTGAGCCCCGCCTCAACCAGCTCGTGAGCGAATTTCGGGAGCAGCGTGCCATTCGTGGTGATGGCGATCGACTCGATGCCGGTCAGCTCGCGAAGCCGCCGCACATGATCGATGAGCCCCACCCGCACGAGCGGCTCGCCACCCGTCAGTCGGATCTTGCCGATTCCCTCGCCGGCGGCCACTGCGGCGAAGCGCTCGATCTCCTCGAACGAGAGAAGGGCATCATGCGGCTTCCACGGCACACCCTCAGAGGGCATGCAGTAGACGCACCGCAGGTTACATCGATCGGTCACGCTGATGCGAAGGTAATCGATTCTGCGGCCGTGTCCGTCAGTCGCCATCGCGAGCATCTCCTTGCAAGAAGGTGCGCTCTACGAGTCCAGCAAGCGCCTCAACGTCGTCGAGGGCGATGACCGGCACACCGTCGGGCCACAGGTCAGGATTGTCCGTGACCAGCGCAAAGAGCTCGCCGGGTGTGGAGATCATCTCGTCGGAACGCCCGAGACGAGAGACCTCGATGCGGACGTTTCCCGCACGCTTGAAGCCTTCGGTCAGCAGGATGTCGCAGCCACCAGCCTCGGCTTCGCCAGCGATCTCCTCGAGCGTGCGCTCGCGCTCGAGTGCGCGCACGACCGCGAACTGCGTCGGCGACGAGATCATCGTGACGCGTGAGCCCGCGCGCGCGTGGCGCCAGGAATCCTTGCCCGGTTGGTCGATGTCGACCTCGTGGACGTGATGTTTGCACGTGGCGACGCAGTACCCGCGCGCGGTAAGCGCACGAATGAGTCCTTCCATGAGCGTCGTCTTGCCGGAGTCGCTCTTTCCGACGACCGAGACGACGGGGATGCCGGTCCCCTCGCTCATATTAGAAGCAGCCCAGATCGCAGTTCTTGACCTTGATGCCGGCCTGATCCGCGGCCGTACCGGCGACCTTGTACGCAACACCGAACGACTCGGCGAGCTTGCGGAGCACGGGGCACGTGATGCGGCCGTCGACGGCTGCAGCTTGCACCGCTTCTGCGAGTTCGGGCGTGATCTGTCCGGACCAGCGCGGGTCAATCTTCTTTGGTGAGTCGCTCATTCTGAGCCCTCCTTGCGATCGAGGCGGATGCATGCCGCCATTGAACCCGCCGGGAAGAACGTCTCCCCTTCGGGCAGGACGAGCAGACAGTTGGCGCGGTGCATCGATGTAAGCATCGCCGATGACTGCGCACCTGCGAGAGAAGCAACGTATGTGCCGTCGGGCATACGTTCGGTCACTGCACGAAGGAAGTAACGGCGATCCGCCTTCTTCTTGACGTCATGGCCGAGAACGACCGGGTGATGCGGGCGGTCGAGCGCGGTGTGCCCCTGCATCTTGAGAACGACCGGCCGTACGAACAGCTCGAATCCGACCATGGTCGACGTGGGATTGCCCGGCAGGCCAAAGAACGGCGTACCGCCGATAGTGCCGTGTGTCTGCGGCGCACCGGGGCGCATGGCGACCTTCCAGAAGTCCATGTCGCCGATCTCCTCGAGCACGTCTCTGACGACATCGTAGTCACCCATACTGACGCCGCCGGTGCTGACCATGAGGTCATAGTCAGGCGCCTGCGAGAGGATCGCACGGGTATGCACGACCGTGTCGCGCGCGACCTCGAGGATGAACGGCTCGCCGCCGGCGTCGATGACCTGCGCCGCAAGCGTGTATGAGTTCGAGTTGCGAATCTTGCCCGGGCCGGGGTACTCGTCGATCGCGACAAGCTCGTCACCGGTGGCGACGATCGCGACGCGTGGGCGCCGGTGGACGAGCGGCTCCGCACAGCCTACGGCCGCCATGAGCCCGACCGCAGCGGACCCGACGATCTCGCCAGCGGTGAGCACCGTCTCGCCGGAGCGAACGTCTTCGGCCTTGCGGCGGATGTTCTCGCCGTCACGCGCGGACGTCATGATGACCGCGACCGCGCCATCGCCTTCCTCGGCCGTATGCTCCACCATGATGACGGCTTCGGCGCCCTCGGGCACCGGTGCGCCGGTCATGATGCGCGTCGCCTCGCCCGCACCGATCGGCACCTCTGGAAACGCGCCTGCCGCGACGTGCTCGACGACCCGCAGGCGAACCGGGGTGTCCTCGCTCGCGCCTGCAACGTCGGCCACGCGCACGGCATAACCGTCCATTGCGGAGTTATCGAACGGCGCCACATCGATGTCCGAGACGATATCGGCAGCAAGCACGCGGCCCAAAGAATCGATCGCTCCCACACGCTCAGCATCGAGCGCGACGATGCGCTCGAGCACCCTGCGGCGCGCCTCCTCGACAGAGATCATTCCGACTCCTCCTCGGCCACCGACACCCTGTCGGGACGCGTATAGACGACGAGCTTGCCACCCCGCGCGTACCCGACGAGCGTGACACCAACGGTCTGAGCGACCTCTGCGGCAAGATCTGTCACCGCGCTACGTGACACGACCACCGGAACCCGCGCTTTCGCGGCCTTGACGGCCATCTCGTACGAGATGCGACCCGTCGTGAGCAGCACCGCTCCCTCGATCGGCACGCGGTCGATCCACGCGCGTCCGAGGACCTTGTCGACGGCGTTGTGACGCCCGACATCCTCGCGTACGAGAAGAACTTTCCCATCGCGGCCGAGCGCGCACGCATGCATGCCGCCCGTATCGCGATATGCCGGCGAGGAGCGCGCCATCTGGCCCATCATGTCGTAGAGCTCACCGGAGTCGACCGTCACATCAGACGTGACCGCCTCAAGACCGAGCGTGTGGCCAAGCGAGGCAAATGTGACACCCTTGCCGCAGCCCGCCGTGATGTAGCGACGACGGTAGACGAGGTCATCGGGCACCGGCTCGTCGCTGCACACGAACACCATGCCGCGCTTGCTGTCGACGTCCGTGCCGAGGAACGCTTCGCGATCGTTCAGGAGACCCTCGGACACGAGGAACCCGACCGCCATCTCCTCGAGATCGTCCGGCGAGGCTTGCACGGTCGCAATCTCGACGCCGTTCATGTCGATGGTGACTGCCCGCTCGCTCGGCATGCCGCGCTGTCTGCGTGTACCGACTTCGATGACCGAGACCCGGACATCTGTTTCCGCGTCGTTCCGCACGATCGGGAACGTGCCGTCACGAACGTCGCTCAGGTCTTCGGGAGTGTTCACGTTCACCAGGCTGACGAGGTCGGGGTCGGCTACCCGAAGCGCTGCGAGCGGCACCTCGACGACGCGCACCGAGGAGAGCATCGCAACAAGCCTGCGACGACCTGACTCGAGCACGCGCTGGGCGACCGGGAGGCAGTCACGGTGATAGAGCGCGAGAAGCGGCTCGGGGCCCTTTTCGCCGACCGGCATCACGACCTGGGCGTCTCCGCGCGCGTCCCAGAGGAGCCGGACGACTTCGGGCCTCAGCCATGGCATATCAGCGGCGACCGCAAGCACCCAGTCGTCCTCGGCCGCACTCAGCGCCGTTACGAGGCCACCGAGCGGTCCCTGGTACGCGACCTCGTCCTGCAACACGCGGACGGCGGTGGGAAGAGTGGTGTCAGCAAGGGCTTCGGGACGGTTGGTGACTACGACGACCTTCCGGCATACCCCGGCGACCACCTCGACGACGCGAGTCAGCAGCAACTCGCCATCGACCGTCAGGAGCGTCTTATCGACACCCATTCGCATCGAACGTCCACCCGCCAGCACGGCGGCGGTCACCGGAAGTCGTTCCATGTCCTTCGTCCTATCCTTGCAGGTCAACGGGCGGCGTGATGTCGGTGCCCGGGGCAGACATGCAAGTATACTCTCCGGGCGTATCGCCGGTCTCGATTGCGCGCACACGAACGGCGGTCGCTTTGAATGCCGCGGTAACAGCCACGCCAGGCACCAAAGCAAGTTCGGCCACCGACGCACGCGAGACCCGGGCAGCTATTCTGAGAGTGCCCGCGGCCAGGGTCACGCGAAACGTAGAACCCGCGTGTTCGATCTCCGCGACTGTGCCCGCCAGACGGTTTCTCGCTGACGACGGTGGTAGCTCCTGCGTGCCAGCGTAGATCGTCACGTCTTCCGGTCGGACTCCGACGAGAACCTCGGTCCCCTGCTGCGCGCGCGATACGGCGTAGACCGTCACTCCGCCGCAGTCGATGGCGGCGACACCGCCCTCTGTTTCGCGGACGATGCCCTGGAGAGGAGGCTCCATGCCGAGGAACTCCGCAGTCCAGTCATCCGCCGGAAGCCCGAAGATGTCATCCGCACACCCCTGCGCGACGATGCTGCCGTCTCGCATGACCGCGACGTCGTCGGCCACAGTGAGGGCCTCGTCCTGGTCGTGTGTGACGTAGAAGATGGTGATCGGACTCTCGCGAAAGATCGAGGCGAAATCGCGCGCGAGTCGCCACTTCATCAAGGGGTCGAGCGATGCAAGCGGCTCGTCGAGGAGCAGAACTCTCGGCTCAAGCACCATAGCGCGTGCGAGCGCGACGCGTTGAGCCTCGCCCCCCGAGAGCGTGAGCGCCGACCGCGTTTCCCACCCCGGCAACCCGACACGCTCAAGACCCTCCGAAACGAGAACAGCAACGCGGCCTGAAGGAACCCGACGAAGTCGTAGCCCGTAGGCAACATTGTCGGACACCGTGCCCTTGAACAGATACGGCCGCTGGAATGCCGCAGCCATCGACATACGCGCCTCGATATCGTGCGGTGTCACGGCCACCCCGTCGAGCAGAACCTGCCCGACGTCCGGCTTCTCGAGGAGGCCGACGATCGACAGCAGCGTCGACTTCCCCGATCCAGATGGGCCGAGAAGCGCCATCGTTCGTCCCGGGCGGATCTCCAGGCGGTCGACGTCGACCACCCGCTTGCCCCGGAAGGACTTCCGAATGCCCTGAATCGCGATGCTCGCTGGCTTCATAGTCACTTCTCGTACCGCTCGGCTGACTGCTGGACCTGTGTCAGCAGGATGTTGACCACGAGCACCATCCCCATTAAGAGCGACGCGAGCGCGAGTGCCGGGCCATAGTCACCCATGCGGGTGTACTGGACGATAGCAGTGGTCATCACGCGCGTCTTGCCCGCGAGGTTACCGCCGACCATCGTCACGGCCCCGACCTCGGAGATTATGGAGCCAAAGCCTGCAGCGACCGCAGCAAGGAGGCCCATTCGGGCCTCCTTGAGCGTCATCAGCGCCTCCTGCAAACGAGAGGCGCCCAGTGAGCGCGCCTGTAGCCGAAGCTCACGCGGAACAGCGGATACCGCCGCCGCAGAGACGGCAGCAACCACGGGCAGCGCGATGATGAGCTGCGCGAATACCATGGCCGGTTGAGAGTAGAGCAGTTCGAGCTTACCAAAGGGGCCCCGCCGTGAAAGCAACATCGCAACAACCAGGCCGACCACCACAGGAGGCAGTCCCATCCCCGTGTTGGCGATGATGAGCATCATTCTCCGTCCAACAAAGCGCTTCGTACCAAGTGCGAATCCGATCGGGATTCCAAGCACGAGAGCAAGCAGAACCGCCACACCCGAGACCTGTATGGAAACAAGGACGATGGACCACACATCGGTCGCGCCCGAGACGAGCATAGTCAGCCCGTCCCGGAACGCGCCGATGAAGATATCCATTGACCCCTACCCTCGTCCTCGCGGTGCCGGCCGCATCAACGCAAAGCGGTCTACTTTGCGTTTGGTGTGAACAGAGCCTGTCCGAACTTCTCGACGCCGTACTCGCCGACGACCTTCTGGCCCTCAGCGCTTGTGATCCATTCCATGAACGCAGCCGCGCCCTCGGGACGTGCGGCATCCTTCACGGTGATAACACCGTACTGGTTGAGGAGACCCTTGTCGCCTTCACGTAGGATGACGAGATCAAGCGCACCCTTGCTGGTGAGGAAGGTGGCGCGATCAGAGATGGTGTAGCCCTGCTTCTCGTTCGCGATCTTCAGGGTCTCGCCCATACCCTGACCGGTGGCGAGGTACCAGTCCTTCGCGTTAGCGGTCCCGGTCGGGCTGATGCTCGCGTCCTTCCAAAGCTTGAGTTCCTTGGAGTGCGTGCCGGACTTGTCATCACGGGTCATGAACGGTGCCTTGCCGCCGCTGAGCGCCTTCATGACGCCCTTAAGGTCCTTTGCCGCCTTGACACCGGCGGGATCAGCCGCAGGGCCGACAAGAACATAGTCGTTGTACATGACGTCGCGACGCTCGATACCGAATCCGGCCTCCATGAAGGTCTTCTCGGCCGCAGGCGAGTGCACCAGGAGCACATCGGCATCCTTGTTCTCGCCCATCTTGAGTGCTTCACCGCTACCAACAGCGATGACTTCGACGGTGTACTCCGGGTTGGCCTTCTCGAATGCCGGGATCAGCACGTCGAAGAGTCCTGAGTCCTGAGTGGAGGTCGTCGAGGCAAGAACGACTTTGGTCTTCTCGACGGCAACCGGCTCGGGAGCCTTGGGCTCTTCGGCCGCTTTCGCGCAGCCGATGAGCGAGAACGCCAAAACAATGGCCAGCGCTGTGGCCGCCAACCGCCAGGCGGCGGGTCGAACAGAACGGTCTCTCATGTGCTTCTCCTTTTCGAATATGGGAGGCTGAATCGTTTCCGGTCCAACCCTATCGGCCCAGGCGCCATGGCGGTGACCAACCGCGGTAGGACTCCGGGGCTCGGAGATTGTGCCGCGGGGCCCCCACGGCAACGAACCCAGGATAATCCAAGCGAACAGGGTACTCAACTTCGGTCTGGACGAGTGCGTGGATCTGCTCAGCCATCAACACGGTGATTCACAAGACGTGCTGTGCGTGTAACGCTCGTTCGGCTCCCTCCTTTCCAATGGTCGACGGTCTTCGATGGTTCACTTGGTGTTGCTCGCTCCAGCAACCGCCTTGTCGCTCGAGCGACCAATCGCCTGCCACAGTCCGGGCTCAACCCGGAGGACCGGTACCGCGGGACGGCCGCCCCATAGACACGGTCGTAGCCACCCGCGTGTGTCCACAAGGTCGTCGGGTTTCGCAGACTCGACGTTGCGATCGACGGGAAGAACGATCATGCCCTCCGCGAGGAGTTCGCCAACAGAAACCACATTCGGGAAGTCTCTCAACCGATGGTTCTTCCCGTACTCGATGAAACGCCCTGACCAACCATCCGCAGTCAGACCGGTTCCTGCCGCTGCGCCGATAATGCCGTCGCTCGTCCCCCCGTGTGCCGAAAGGTGAACGCCCTTCGCGACCGCGATCGCGTCCGCCTTCGTAAGCAACTCGCGTGTTGCGCGAACGCCGAAGGCCTTGAGCGCCTCGATGACCGGGCTCTCATCCGTAGCGACGCAGAGCCCCGGATCGCTCCCGTCTACCGCGTGCTTCTCAAGGTGTCTGACGGCCCGCTCGATAATCTCGGGTACCAGCACCGCACTGGGCGCGTCAACAACGACGCACGCCGCACTGTTGTGCGACGTATAAGGCACATCGGGATGCACGAGCAGCTGCTGACGCACAACTCCCCACATGGCGCAGCCATCGGGCAGCTCATCCTCGAACCACCGCGCAAGCTTGCCCGTACCGCGGCCGCAATCGAGTGTGTCCGTGTCATCGAATGTCACGTATATGCGAGTCATGAAATGCTCCCTGCTTCGGAACCCTGGAGACAATCAATGCTGCTCTGCCGGAGACGCGTGTCAGCCCAAGGGCGGCGGCGGTTCCGCCGATGGCGTCCAACGCAGCATCGGAGCCCGGCAGCCCCAAAGCGCGTGAACACCCGTGGCGGTCAATTGCCCCGCCGCCGCCTCGAGCGGACCATCGACAGCCTCTACGACCCCGGCGCCGCTCACTAGAAGCGTCGCCGGCACTGCTCTTGGCTTCAGAGGGGGTATCGAAGCGATCGAGCGACTGCCGTTGGTTAGTGAAGATGAAATGCGTGAAGAGCTCATACTGCTATCCGAACCTCGTCTCCCGTGTGGGAGACGTCATAGCCACTGAGCGAACCGATCATCGTTCGCGCTCGCCGGGTCTCGAGTTCATCGATGAACGCCGATACGTTCGCATCAGCGAGCCGGTCGGCGGGTATCACGAGATCGAACCGCTCCCGCGTCAGTGGTCTGAAATCAAGTCCGGCCTTCTCCGCCGCTGAACGTATGCCGATTGCGACGTCGGCACAGCCGCGCGCAACTTCTTGCGCGACCGCACCATGCGTGACGTATGAGGTGGCGTAGCCCGGAAGAACCGAAGTGTCAGCCCCAAGTGCTCGAAGCTCTGCATCGAGCCAGAGGCGGGTTCCGGAGCCGGGGTTGCGGTTGGCGAGAGAGGCACCCTTGTCGATGATGTCTGAGATGGCGTGAATCCTGAGCGGATTGCCTGCGGCGACCATGACGCCCTGCTCGCGGTGTACGAGGGTCAGAACGACAACCGATCGATCGGCGAACAGGTGGCGTACGTACGGCACGTTGTAGTCGTCCTCGCGCGAGTCAAACAGGTGACAGGCCGCGATATCAGCGAGTCCTTGACGGAGCGCAATGAGGCCATCAAGGCTACCAACGGACACGGGCACAACGTTCACCCCGGGGACACTAACCGCAAACGCATCAAGCGCCGTATCGTTACTCCCGACCACGGTAATCGAGCGTTCCGTTCCCGAATCGGCCGACAACAACATGTGCACTTCAAATGCGGGGGCGGTGGCGCGGTAGTACTTCTCGGTGTAATTGCGGACCTGCCTGACTTCGGCGAGTTCGACGAGGCCCGCTTCGACGAGTCGCATGACGTGATGACGTATCCAGGCGGGGTGCTTTCCAAATGCGACGCCCAATTGCGAAATCGTTGACGGCGCGGCCATAAGCCTGCGCAAGAGCGAACGTCGGGTCGCGTCACCGACGGCTTCAATTTGGTCATCACGTTGCATCCTGATGGTGCCGGCCACAGGTAGCACCTACCTTAAGTATTCCCTTAGGGTGTGGGGCTGAGTGTACGCGCGAGCCGCCCGCAATGACAAGTGCATGTGCTGGTCCACCACATATGGGACACCCAGGTCCAGATACATGCGCTACACCCATCAGGGTGATCCGTGTACGTCGGCTTGTCTTCGATAGTACTC
>WSXY01000003.1 GCA_009773565.1 Actinomycetota bacterium
TGCTTCTGGACGTAGAGGACTGACATCCACCTGCTCCTCACAAGTTGGCAGTCTGGAGTCGGCTGGCTCGGGCGTTCGAACTACCCGCACCACGACCAGGAGGTCACAATGCCAAAGGAAACGGTCTCAATGCCGTATCGGCTGGCTCATGCGTTCGAACTGCAGAAGAAAGAGTTCTCGTACTCCCACAAGTCGGCCTTGCAGAAGTCTCAATGCCGCATCGGCTGGCTCATGCGTTCGAACGACATGATGGACATCGCGCCAGGCAAGAAGATCGTAGTCTCAATGCCGCATCGGCTGGCTCATGCGTTCGAACTCGACGACCCCATGACCGACACCACACAAGAGGACGTGCGGCTGTCTCAATGCCGCATCGGCTGGCTCATGCGTTCGAACCGCGAGTCGAGTTCAGGTACAAAGGCCGCGTCGTCGTGTCTCAATGCCGCATCGGCTGGCTCATGCGTTCGAACGCACACGCCCATGCCAAAGTGGACGAGGTCTTCGAGTCTCAATGCCGCATCGGCTGGCTTATGCGTTCGAACTCTAAGAACATGGCTCCAGAGATGGAACTCGACCTGCAGTCTCAATGCCGCATCGGCTGGCTCATGCGTTCGAACCTGGGTACATCAACGCATGGGCTGTTCATAACGCAGGTGTCTCAATGCCGCATCGGCTGGCTCATGCGTTCGAACGCGACAAGGTCGTCGTCGGTCACTACTACGGCTTCACGTCTCAATGCCGTATCGGCTGGGTCATGCGTTCGAACGACTCCGCCTTCATGCTGCTGCCACATCCGGACAACTAGTCTCAATGCCGTATCGGCTGGGTCATGCCTTCGAATTGAAAGACGTGCTCGTGTTCGAGTCGGGGGAGAGCATCCTCATGTCTCAATGCCGTATCGGCTGGCTCGTGCGTTCGAACTCATCGAGGTCGGAGACGTTGCCGCAACCCCTATCTACAAGAAGTCTCAATGCCGTATCGGCTGGCTCGTGCGTTCGAACGCGTATCTCGGAAGCACCATCAATGCTGCTGTCACTGGTGTCTCAATGCCGTATCGGCTGGCTCGTGCGTTCGAACATGCCATTGCAAAGGATGACATCAAGAGGTTGCGTCGTATGTCTCAATGCCGTATCGGCTGGCTCGTGCGTTCGAACCCTATCCTTCATCTATCCAGGTAGATGGTACCGAAAGCACCACCCTTCCGCTAATCGCCGCCCCAGATTTTGATCTCCCTGATTCTCCAACACGGCATCTGGGCGACCCGCGAATCTCGGACTGCATTTGCCCTGTTCAGAGCCGCTATTCGCGGGATTCTCAGACGTCCCGATTCCTCCGCCAACCCCCTCCTCTCAACCGCCCCGAGGCGACTAGCGGAATCGCATCCCACGCTCTCGCACGGACTGTCACACCCATCCCGCGCATGGTCTCCATGCCGGTGCCCCCGAACTCGGCGAGCGTGAGAAGCGCATCGATGGCAGACAGAACCTCCGGAGCTTGATGCTCCGGATGACCCATTTCAAGGTCGATCGTGCCCACAAACCCCGTGACCGATCTGCCGGGATCAAGTGCGACGTCTGCTGTCCGTCCCATTTGTGCCGTGATAGCCAGGGCCTCGACTGCCAAGTCGACACCGTCGGGCAGGGGCACGGGCGCGAACCCCTTCCATCGTGCGAGCCATCCTCGGCCGTACACCTGGATATCGGGCACCGGCCTAACCACCCGGCTGGAAGTACCGGTTCTGTGCGCTGTCGGCGTTTCGAAGCGAATCCGCCACAGCGCGCAGGCGCGGGCACTCCTAATGATCTGCTCCCAGGATGCTCGCCTGATCTCTTGTGGCTCAAGCGCCAACTGGTAGGTATCCGCTCCAAGCCTCTTCGAGGTTCCGACGGCTCCCGCACCGTGCACAACCATCGGCTCCAGGCGGTCATCAACGAATCGCACGTCAAATGTCCACAGGTTGGTCGATGAGATTCGCGTGAGCGGGCCGATTGAATACGGTTTGAGCCCCCCCAAATCATGGGAGGCCCGCGCCACGTCCGGAGAACCAGACGCTATCCACGCAAGCACGAGCGCCCGGATCGCCTTAGCGTGATTCGCTGGATCAGCAGGCCGGGGACCAGCGAGTGTGAAGCGCGTTATGACAGGCATCGCGGTCCCTATCCCCCACCGTACTTGGACTTGAAGTCGTTCTTGCTTCGCAGGTCAAGCATGACAAGACGAGCTCCGTCCCATCCGCAAAGCACCCGAAAGTTCTCGTGCGGTCGGAAGTGGTCCACCCGTGCGAACTCGTCGGATTTCATGCCCTCCATTCGATCGTAGTGCAGACCGGCGGCTCCGATCGATGACCATCCCCTCGTGGAGCGTAGAGTCACGCTGGCCTTGGCGAGGCTCTCCTGAAATGCCGCACGCAAATTCCTGTCCTTCTGAGCCTCAAACCCGCCCACAAAAGGGTCGCGATACTCCAGGTTCGGCCAGGGGAGCAGCCGCTCCCCATAGATCTCCTTCTTCAGCGCTCCCCAGTACATCGATGCCAGGTCGCTCATCCAGTAGGCATCGTCGCCAACCTCGGTCAGAAGCGCGCCATCAATCCCGGAGACTTCGTCGGTAGTGAGCTCCTCGCCCTGCTCCATGCGTCCGAATGCGACTGCATGCTCCCGGAACGGTGTCTCGTCGAAACGCAGGGGGTACGCAGGCAGCCTGATGCCCTCCTCGCCAGTCTCAAAGACGTATGAGATCTCAGCGTGGTGCAACATGCCCAACACAGTCAGGTAACCGACAAGCGCCTTGAACCCTCCCGCGGTGCAGAAGACCACACGGCTGCTCGTGTCAGTGCGAGTGGGAAGCACGTTCCCGCACCACGTCGAGAGATCGCCCACCGCTCGGGAGAACGATCTATTCGATGATGTGTTGAGTCCCTTGAATCGAATGATCTCGACGCACGTAACCCCAGAAGCGCGGAGCACAAGCTCCACAAGTTGCGCAGCTTGATCGCCCACATATGTGTCGCTCGGAATCAGGTAGTGCTGGTCGGTGGGCGTCGGTCGGGAGTCCGAATCGGCGAAGTAACGGTTGATGCCGTTGAGCTCTGCTGACAGATTAGGCAGAACAACACTGGCACCGGTTAGGTCGCCGACGCGCGCGCGAACCTCCGCGATTCGGGCGTCGATGGCCGCCTTGTCCTCGAGCGAAAGCTGGCTCGCTTGCAGATTGGCGGTACCGGCAGGGGGCCGCCAGTTCTCCTGATCGTCCAGCCCATTGGTGAGGATGCTGGTTCCCACCGGGGAGAGCATGATGTTGCGCACGTGCATGCTGATCTCCTATCGCCGTGTTCTCGCTCGACTTCGCATGGCCTCAAGGTTAAGAACCTCCGCGAGCCGGTAGTTTCGCACCAAAGCGCCGTCGTCTGGAGCAAAGCGCACGATGGCCGGGAAGTGGCCGAGCCTACCGTGGAGTTCGGCGAGTACCACGGCGGTCAGCGGCGCGTGCGTGGGCAAGCCGACAACAAGATTCAGCCGTGGCCAGTCGCCCGGATCGATGTTGGTAGCGTCGATTGCCGCGACCACCTGTGGCTCAAGCAGCTCCGAGAGGTTGGCGGCAAACTCCACCTCGTGGAGGGAGAAGCCCTCACACCCCGCGGCCTCGACAATCTCATCGACAACCGCGGGAGTGAGCGCATGTCCGAAGTTGACTATGTGGAGGATACGGTCCGTCGTAGGCACTAGCGCGGGCCCCTTCGGTACTCCTCGATGTACGGCAGTCCGGTGTCATTCGCAAGCGCCGGAAGCGAGTAGCCCAACGTCACCTCGCCTCTCGACGCACGCTCGTTCTGCGCAAACCACTTGAACAGTTCGCCCGTTGCCGGCGGAGGCGGCAGCTCGGTGCCGGACTTCGTCCGCGGGTAGATGACCGGCAGGCCGTCGTCGAACCCTGTGGCGGCGCAAAGGTAAGCGGCGATGAACGCGGCGCCCTCGAATGAGACCGAAGTGGATTCCTCGACCGCACTGACGAATGCTGCAACGAACCGCGCCGGCTCGAGAGTTTCCGACAATCCGCCTGCACCGAAGGCGCGGTAGTCGTCGGCGATCTGCTCGCCTGAGCTTGCCGCGGAGCCCGCTTCTTGAAGGGTCACGCGGACGCTTCCATAGCCGTACGGCTTCGCGCCGCCCATTCGCATGAAGTGCTCAGCGGGAAGGGTGGTGAGCCATAAGAGCGCACCGAGTTCCACCGCGCTCAGGTTGGCGTAGTCGATGGCCACGCTGAAGCGCGCGCCCGGCCTGATCCAGCCACTCACGCTCCGGTTCTGACGATCCAACTGCTCCTGCCCGCTCAGCTTCGGGCGCCGATACTCCTGGAACCTGCCGGCTTGGGCGGACTGCGTGCGGTCCTCCATCGGATCGCTCCAGTAGCCCCCCGGCAGACCGGCATGATGCGGGTAGACCTTGCGGCCCCTCAGGAGTTGCTCAGGCGCATAGCCGTCGGCCTTCGTGAGACCACGGAACAGCGGGGCCGCATCGGGAGACTGTCCCACGTAGAATCGGAATTGCTGCGGCTTTGGTTGCCCCAGAATCGGGAGTGGCAATCCTGGACTAAACGAAACGATCGCGTCGTCGTCGAGGCACTGAGTAGCCCCCACACGAACCTGACCGCGATAGCCGCCCTGTCCGGAAGCGTTGACCCACCCGAAGACACGGTCAGCCGGTGAGAACTCATCGAACCTGGAGGCTGGCTTCAAGGAAGGGTGGAGCAACTGCTCTGGTGACCGAGCGTAGAGTTCCCGACCGATCATGACCGGGTAGATGCCCTTGAGGACAAGACCTCCGTCGTCCTTGCGGTGCATGCGTGCATAGAGAAGCGTGCCCGGAGCGAGCTCACGTTCGCCTTCGCCGCCGGTGACGTGGCGAGACCACTCGATTCTCCCCCCTGCGGCGCTGGGGCCACGAACGTTGTGCCGTACCTCATCGGCGTGTGTGTCCTGGAAGTTGGTGATCAACTCACGCCACGCAGCGCGACGGGTTTCGGTTATGGGGACTCTCTTCGGATCGTCGACGTCACTGAAGAAGAGACGCTCATCATGCTTCTTGGGGAAGTTGTGACCCGTGCGGCACACCCAGCCCTCAATAAGCCGTCGGTCTCCGTCGACCACGGCGTCCCTGATTGGTGTCGATTGAACACGCTCGACCATCCAATGGAGCAGCGGGCCCGTTCCAACCCGACGGACAAGCGCGTGAACGTGCTGGCCGTGGCGCAGGTCCCCGAGTCTGTTTTGCTGGCGGTCCGGAAGATACGCGGGAATCCACGCCGCGTACTGCTCTGCGCTCGGCTTGTTCCCACGCGCCACGGTCGACGTGCCCATGAGCAGTTCGATCTTGGCACCGTCGTCGCTGACTCTAGCCGGAACGAGCGTGAGCGCGACCGTGCTCGCGTCCTGACGGTAGGCGAGCCGCTGGGAATGTCGCTGCTGCCACACCCCAAAGCGAGAGTTAGTAACGGCCTCATACGCAGAGCGCAGCGCGCCCTTGACGGTAGTGGGGGGCAAATAGGGACGACCGTCCGGGCCCACCCGCACCGGGAAGGACTTGTGATCGTCGCCTTCGGCTGCGGCCGAATCCGGAACGAGCAGCGGCGTCTCAACCGTCAGCTGCAGCTTCAGTGACCCGGTGAAAAGACCCGGCTTGAGGGATTCGTGACCGACCGGAGCATGATCGCCGAGGTCCGGGTGTGCGAGATTCCTGGGTAGTGCCGGCACGAAGTTGTAGGCGTTGTGGAAATCTCCCGGGACTCCGCGGTCAGCAACCGCAACATTTGACGTGGTTGCACCCGCAACCGCGACCCTCGTAGGCGTTAGGCCGTCGAACTCCACGGAGACCTCGATGGTTGCCTTCTGAGCCGCGGCCCGCATCGCTTCGTCAATAATCGACTCGTCGATCTCCTTGCTCTGATAGAAGGGACCCGACGTCAGGCGATACTTCTTGCCATCGAACTTGAGCGTTCCGGGCTGCCTAGCCATGTGCGACCACCTCCAGGCTCAAGAGACGCTCCTCGACGACGGCCGCGTTGCCGTACTCGTCCTCTATGGCGATGTACTCGCGATATCGAATCACGGCCTGACCGCCATCGGGCAACCCGTGGACTGGAATCTGCAGCGCGCCGATTCGCGATTCCGCGACTTCACTCCAGCCTGGGGAGGGAACGCGTCCGGTCCCGGTGCCCCAGAGCAAGTACGTGCCGTCCAGCGTCTCTGTAGCCTCCAGCGCGGGTTCCCCCAAACCCTCCTCGCTGAGCACGACGAAGCTACCCTCACCACCATGAGTGTGGAGCCACCTCAGTTCAGCCTTCGGACTGAAGACTCGCGCTTCGAATGCGGCACTCGCATCGATGGCACCGCTAGCGCCGACTATCTTTGCGCTTTCGAGTGCCCCGACGAGACAGGCCGACGGTGTGTACACGAGCGCCACGGTTCCGCTACCCAGCGTGTCGCTGAATCGGGAAACCGCATCGGCGAGCGAGGTACCTTCTCCCCTCGTCGCAAACAACTGCGTCATGATTGGTCCCCTCCTTCAACGTACTCGATCCACGCTCGGCCGATTTCCCCAGCGAACGAGAGGTCCCAGGGGGCCGCCCATGCGAACGTGGCGAGCTCCTGCATGTCTACCGGCAAGTCCTGCCCTTCGAAACGGATCGCATCGACCGCAATCTCGCCCAGACCACGATTGCCGCCGAATCCCAGTGGCAGTGAGCCCCGCGCCAGATCCCGCAAAGCAAGAAGCAGCAGCCCGAGCCCGGCGGGCGCGCTATCCTCGCTCAGTCGATCGAGATCAATGGAGATGCGCAGCGGTTCGTACTCGATTGCAAAGGGCTCAACGGTCGTGAAGAGCTGTCTGTCGGCAGCACTGCCAGTCCAGCGATCGACCGCCACGTGGTAGGCAACGGTGGACTTCTCGAGTCCTGCAGTGCGTAGGCCCTCGAGGACATCCGCGTCAGTCGCTGCTGCCTCGATCTTCGCCCAATCTCCGGCGTCGGCGCGGTGATGGGCGTAGGCGTCGTCGATGCCCACAGCCCCGAGGCCGGGCATCCACTCAGCGTCCTCAGCCCCTTCTCCCGTCGCTCCAAACAACTCGGATACCAGAGGAACGTCAATCTGAGCGCGAAACTCATCGCCCTTTTCGGCTTTCTGCGCCCCGGATGCCATCACAGTGCGCACGATTCGCTCGGCATTAGCGCGCAGGACACCCTTCACGCTGCTGCCCGGAACCACCAGCGCCACACCGTCGTCTGTGTGGCCAACCAAGGGAAGGTGATCCACGCCAAGGTTCGCGCGACCTGAACCCACCATGAGTGGGCCGACCGAGCGCCAATCGACAGTCACTTCAAGCATCGGGACGGGGTTCATCGGGAGCGCGGCGAGCTCATCGATCCGAAGCTCCTCCGGACTTCCCCTAAGCACCGAAAGCATCCCCGCTCGCGAGCCAAGGTCCTGGCGAAGCACCTTGGCATTCTCCAGCACCACGCGACCGAGTCCCCTCGTTTTGCCTGCCCCCAAGCGGATCAGGCCTTGCGAGAGCGCACGAACGAGCTCGGCAACCTGAGACTCAACATGGGCCGCATCGTCTGCAAGCGCAGCATCGACGAGGATTCTGATCGCGAGGCGCGAGTCGCGAGGCAGAACCGCGCGATCATACTTGACCGAAGGGGCTGCCGCCCCGGTGACTCTGTCGATACCGACACCGTCGCGAACTTCAACGGAAGCTCCCTTGGGCAGCGCAACCACTGCGTCCTCTACGGTCACGAAACTCGCATGCCCCGCATCGCTGCGTTGGAAGCCCCACAACCCGTCGACCGCGGGCTCGCCGCCAAGGACGCGGCGCGTCATCCACTCACGAAGCGCTCCCGCCAGACTGGTGCCAGGAACGTAGAATCGTCCCCGCCCATCGACAGCTGGCACAAGATCGACCACATTCCCTTCGGTCTCTCCACCTACGTGCACCGGAGTCAGAGCCCGAAGGTCACCCTCGATGATCCATCGCGCGTGAACAGTTCTGGCCATCAGACTTCACTCCCCTCTGACACGAGTGCTCTCGTGGAGGCAGCGCCTTCTCCACGCTTTCGGGCGCGAACACACGCATCGACCAGGGCTCGAACTGCTTCGCCCCACAGGACGTCCATGAGTTCTGATTCGCCCCCCGTGGTCGCGGTGATCTCAGCCGCCCAGCTTTGTGCCTGAAGCACCTCCCAGACCCGCTCGGATGATTGACCCAGAGCCACGATCTGTCGCGGTACCTTGAACGAACCGCTCTTCGATTCCACGTGAGCGCACCACTGTTGGAACTGGTTCTCGGCCTCTCGGCGCAGTGGGCCCGGTGCCACATCAAGCCACGAGACCGCGCTCAAGAGCACCGACGCCTGGCTTGAGCCAAGAGGACCGCCAAGCACCTCAGCGACGCCGACCTTGGATGATGCAACTTCAAGGCACTTGCGGGCGATGACCTGCCGCCATGCCGCTAGCTCGACAATACGGGCGAACTCAAAACCCGGGTCGCCCTCAGCGACCACGGACGTTGGTGCACTTGAAGGATTGGCGCTTCCGGGCGTCCTTGATGCTGCCGATTCGACGAGGAGCGGGTCATCGAACGCGATGCGGCCGAAACCCTCGGCGCGACGCTCCCCGAGTCCCGCGACCGAAACCTCGGCAAGCCTCTTTGGATCCAGCTTGCCAGACACTTCGAAGGCAATGCAGGTGCCTGCGCGCAGCCCCGCGAGCGATGGCCGCGGCAACGACCAGCGTGCCTGCCATGATTCTCGCCGAGTCGCCGAGGCGGCGACCGTGGTGGGCTCACGAGCGGCGAGAGTCAGAGTCACCCCGAGTTCCTGACCTAACACCCGGGCAAGATCGAGCGGCGAAGAGCTTGGGCGCAGCAAGTCATTGCGAACCAGAAGATCGGACAAGAGCCACACCGTGAGTAGATCGTTCGACCCGGCAACTGCACCAGATGTGGCGACGGGTGCGCCCGCCACATGCATGCTTGCGGAGCCGTACTCACCCTTCTTGCCGGTACCCAGGGATATCCTGGCGTTCAATCGCTCCCACCATCGTGTATCGGCGCTGCTGAGTACGTCGACAACACCCTTACGCACGAGCACCTTACCCGCCAACTTCGTACCCGAGGGAATGGATCGGAGGGTGTAGAGCCCCGCCGCGCCGATCGGGCGCTGGCTGTCGTCGCTGACTGAGTTGTGTGACTCAGTGCCAAGGGATGCCGGGCAATGCGCCGGGAGAATCCCAGCCGTTGTAGCGCCGATCCAGCCACCCGCCTCCTTCGCCAACTGAGAGTCCGTCGGCGCACTATCGACGAAACGATTCAGCACTCCCTTGCCGGACGAGAGACCCGGCTCACCCTTGAGTCGGGCGAACGCGAGGGGAACCGGACGGCCTGCGTCGCCGGCGACAACCGGCGTTGCGTCTGACAGAAGCAGCTCCCCGCCGCCGATGGCGGAACTGATATCCGCCACGGGGCGAAGCAAACGCGAGACAGCGCCGAGAAGATGGGTGCCTGGAACGAAATCGAGCGACTCAAGCACGTTGCCGATCGTTCCGTTGGCAATAGCCAACGGCGACAAGGCCTCTATCTCGAAGTCGAGAGAAAGCCACTCTCCACCGCGAGCATTCTGCACTTCAGGGGCGGAAACTGGAGCCCGTTGAGGGAGCGCGCCCGGATCAGCCACGTGGTTACTCAGCCAGGAGATCCACTTGGAAGCGTCGGCGCCGCTGATGCTCATCGTACATCGGCCCGCACCACGCCTTCGCTTGCCGCCAACGCGCTCGACCATGCTGGCACCCGCCACGAGCAGCGCAAACGCCGCAGGCGGGACGGCGTCGGTCAGGAACTCACACTCCGCAGAAAGCTGGCTTCCGCAGCGCGCGACTTCCTCAAACCGCAAGAAGTCGTCTTGAGCGCGGCCGGAGCGCCTGTCGATCTTGACGCCCGCCTTGACGAACGTGGCCGCCGCGCAAAGAGCCGGCTTCGAGCCGAGTGCCGCCAACAGCGACGCCGGATAGTGCGCCGAGCGGATCGACAGAGCTGCTGGTGCGGGCGGGAGGTCTCTGACCTCGCCCTCCTGTACCTGCTGCCCGAACAGGAAGTCGACCCAGCCGGCCCACGCGCCGCGTGCCCCGTCATCGAGTCCGGAGGCAACAAGCTCGCATCCGTCACGAAGGATGCCCGCGAGCGTCTTACCCGGGAGATACGGCAAACCGTCGGCATCGCGCCGTACAAGCCGATCGACGTCACCCGGCCGACCAGCACCGGAACCGATGTGCCAGTCGGACAGCATATCGATGGAAAGAGAGAACGTTTTCGGAGTCTCCATCACAGCAGCCCCCCCTTCATAAACTCGGAGATCTCGACAGCGTCGAGCAGGCGCGTCGCACGCCCGTCACCGTCATCGAAGAAGAGCGACTCACTGGAACCGAGCAGCTTCTCAGCTGCTGGATACGAACCTCGGACCAAGGCGAACTGCGCATCGGCCGCGGCCGCCCCCATGAAGAGCGCCGACCTGAGCGCGTGCACCTGACTGTTGGGGACCGGGGCGTCCTCGCCTCCGCGAGCGATACCTGACAGTGCGGTCGCGAGGAGTTCGACCGCGTGCTGGCCAATCCAGCCAGAGGCATCGCTCTCGCCGGTGAGCTTACTCGCAACGTATGGGCGGCCATGAAGCCGCTCGCCGTCCGCCATCCGCAGCTGTGAACGGAGAGCGCCGAGCTCGGAAGCGGTGGTGTCGTAGAGCGCATGGAAGTCAAATACCGAGAAGCCGGGATTGAGGTGCCCCGCTGCCTTCCGGGAAGCGTCTTTGGCGGATTGCAGCAGTTCCTCGGCGAGACCATATGCTGCCCAGAACGGATAGTGTTTGCGAACAATGGCGACACCTGCGGCGGCGGTCAGGTGGTCACGGCCCAGGGCTGCCTGAGCGATACTCGCGAGTACTGGCTCGTTGGCGGTCCGTGACTCGAACGCCCTCAAAAAGGCGACGGTGAGCGGCAAAGCGCTCTTTGCATCTGTCACAAGGGTGACATCGTCGCCACCTAGAACGAGGGGCTGCACAAGCGGCGCGCCGTCCGGACCAGCGCCTTTTCCCGCGGTCGACGCAATTGCGTCGCGGACCGCCTGACCGGTGGCTCGCTCAAGCGCGACCGAGAACTCGCGCATGGTCGTGAGATATGCCCGATCGTCATCGCCGGCGTACTTCTCGAAGTCGATGAGAAGGCGACCGATGCCGTTGCCATCAGCATGGATAACAGCGATCCAGGCGCCGACTCCGGCAACCTGATCGAGCTCGGTCAACTGAGCGTTCAAGCCGATCGAGGCTGCAAGCCGTTGGTACCCGGCGTCTCGTACCGCTGCCTTCTTCGCACTAACTGTCGACACGGGACTGATGCGATCACGGTAGGTCTCGACGCCAGCAGCGGGAAGTCCGCTGCTGGCGCACTCCGCAACCACCGGGAGGCGGAAGTAACGCATTGTCGGCGAAGTCCGCATCTGACGAGCGTGCTCGAATCGCCGATGCAGCAGGTTCATCTGAGACGCTGCGATGCCGCGTCCCAGTTCGAATTCGTCGCTCATAACACCCGTCAAGTCGAGACCGGGTGCCTCGCGCAACGCGCGGGAGGTCACTGCGGAGATGAGAGCCCGGCCGGTCTTCTCGGAGTCGACGAGAATGATTGCTTTTCCAGAGGCCGCAACGATCACCTCGGCAACAACACCTGGGCCGATTGGAGGGTTCACCCCCGAGTCGAGAAGCGACTCCGCGAGTGCTGCACCGGTCGGAAGGCTCGGACCTCCCAGCTCCGACAGCGCCTCGGTCACCCAGGTCGTTCCGGATCTGTAGGTCAGTTCTGATGCCCCGACGTTCTCCCTTAGCCGGTTGGTGGTGAAGATGTAGCGCTGATTACCCGATGTTTCAAGCAAGACAAGACGCACGTTTTGCCCCCCTAGGTTGCCCTCCGGTCCCAACAGCCGAACCGCCCCCGAGCATATTCATCCGAGTATAGCCTGCCCTGAGCTGACTGCGATACGCGGGAGAAAGGGAATACGTGGAAAGCTAAGGCGCGTAGCAGCTCCAAGCATATCCAAGCTGCGCTGCCGCGCAAGCGTGTGTTTTCGCGTCCCTGTCGCAGACAAGTTGAAGTGTCACCCCCAACGAACAAGTAGAAGTGTCAGCCCACTCCTGCAACGTGGAATTGTTACCCGTGGTGTATACTCTATGTGTATGATTCATACACACTTGGAGTGTGGTCTGTAATGGCGCGAATCAACATCACTATCCCTGACGGACTGCTAGAGGATGTCGACCGAACGGCGGAGAGCCTGGGGACATCGAGAAGCGCATTCCTCCAGGAAGCCGGCGCATGCTACATCGCCGAGATCACCGAATCGCGCGAGCGCGAACAGCGTGTGCGCGACATCGACGCAGCGATCATGCGTGCACGCACCGTCGGCGCGAAGATGAAGCCCGGGTTTGACGCGATGACCCAGATCCGCAAAGACCGGGAGCGTGATGGGAAGTGACCGGCTCTGTCTGTGTGGACACATCGGTCGCATTCAAATGGTTCTCGCCCGCCGAGGAGCCCGGGGTTGACGAAGCTCTGAAGTTGCTTCGGTCACATCGTGACAACGAGATAGCGCTCCTGGCTCCCTCGATCATGCGAGTCGAAGTCGCGAACGCGCTGCGCTACTCAGGCTGCGGCGCACCTGATCTTCGCGAGGCCATTCAGGACCTTACCCGGTTCCACATCGAATTCGTCGAACTCAGCGACTGTACCCTGGCGCACGCGGGGGAGCTCGCGATTGAACACCGATTGAGCGTGTACGACGCAACATTCCTCGCGTTGGCCATTGAGCGAGAGTGCGTTCTCGTGACGGCTGATCGAAAGGCCTTCGGTCGTCTGCCGACGTCACTCTGCGAGATTCGACTGCTTTAGCCGAGAATTCGCGCCAGACACCCGTCAGCCCGTAAGCCCCGCCACGATCGCGATCAGCCCGAAGATCGCCACGAGCGCGCCCGAAACCCGACTGACGCCCCCGAGCACGCGATCGCCCACGCGCGCCCGCGCGAGCGAACTCACCGTCACAAGCGCGACCCACCATGCAAGCGAGCCGCTCACAACACCGGCAGTCGCGATGGCAGCGGTCGCCGAACCCGGCTGTGCGGCAAGCCCGGCGCTCGCGAAGATCGCGCCGAACGCCATGATCGTCATCGGGTTCGTCAACGTGAGTCCCACCGCCGAGGCGTAGAGCGTCGCAAGCCCCCGTCCGTCGAGCGGATCCGCCGAGGCGCATGCAACCGTCTTGGGCTGCGTCAACATCGCGCGCACGCCCAGGTAGACGAGCACGGCGCCCCCGACGAGCCGCAGCGGCGTCTGCCAGGTCACGAGCACACCCGAGAGCGCCGAAAGCCCGAAGGCCGCGATTGCCGCGTAGACGCCGTCGGCTGTGGCGATGCCGAGTCCGGTCGCAAGCCCCGCGCGTGCTCCCCTGTCGAGCGTTCGCTGGATGCACAGGACGCCCATCGCGCCGACAGGTGCGGCCACGAGGATGCCGATGATGAAGGTACGCGCGTAGAGCGCGACGATCGGCGACATCCTACTTCTCGGCCTCGCTCGCGAGCACGACGGCCTCGGCGATCTCCTTGAGCGAGCGGCGCTTGTCCATCGCGAGCCGCTGGAGGCGCTTGAACGCCTCGGGCTCGGTCATGCCCTTGGCCGTAAGCACGCCCTTCGCGCGGTCGAGCACCTTGCGCGTCTCGAGTCGCTCGGACAGGTCGGTCACCTCGGTCTCAAGTGCGCGCGTCTCGGCGAAGCGGGAGACGGCGACGTGCATCGCCGGGAGAATATCGCGCTTGGTGAACGGTTTGACGAGGTATGCCATGGCACCCGCCGAGCACGCCTGCTCGACATATGAGGACTGTGAGAACGCGGTGACCATCACGATCGGCGCGACGCGCTCGGCTGTCAGGACGCCGGCAGCCTCGATGCCGTCCATTCCCGGCATCTTCACGTCCATGAAGACCACATCGGGCTTGAGCTCGCGCGCGAGGGCGATCGCCTCGGCGCCGTCGCGGGCTTCGCCCACGACTTCATGGCCTTCCTCGACCAGCATCTCGCGCAGGTCCATGCGGATGATGGCTTCATCCTCGGCGATCAGTACACGCATCAGGCTATTCCGCCTCTCCGGGCAAGTCGGGCACGGGGACTCGAATGGTCACGGTCGTCCCGCGCGCGCTCGAGAACGAAAGCGTCCCACGCAGGTCATCGCCGACGACGGTCTTCACGATGGCAAGTCCAAGATTCGCCGAGGAGTCTACATCAAAGCCCCCGGGAAGCCCGGCCCCGTCGTCGCGAACGACGAAGTGTATCTCACCGGGCAGGCGACGCATGCTCACGGCGACCACGCCGACGGGACGCTCGCCGATGCCATGCTCGATGGCGTTGTGGACGAGCTCGGCGCAGACCAGCGCGAGCGAGGTCGCCACCGAGGCGGGAACGAGGCCGGTCTCGCCCTCGACCGTCACCGTCACGTCGGTTCCACTGTGCGCGAGGCTCTGGCGCACCATATCGACGACCGTACGGGCCGCTTCGGCGAAGTCGACGGTCTCCTCGGTTGAAGCGGCCAGCATCTCGTGCACGACGGCCATCGAGGAGACACGCTCGACCGCCTCGGCAAGCGCGCGGGCGGCCTCATCACTGCCGGTGCGTCTCGCCTGAATACGCAGGAGCGAGGCGATCGTCTGCAGGTTGTTCTTCACGCGATGATGGACCTCGCGGATGGTCGCTTCCTTGACGCGCAGTTCCTGCTCACGGCGGACGGCTTCGGTGATGTCTTCCACGAGGACGAGCGCGCCGGGCTTGAAACCGATGGAGCGGTACAGGAGCGCTCTGCCAGCCGCCTCGATCGTGATAGCGCGGGCGCCTCCCGAACGGACGACCGGCGTGATCGCGGTTGAACCACCGGGAAGCGTCGTGACTCCCCTGCCGATGACGCCGCCCTCAACGCCGGCCAGACGCATGATGTTGACGGCGTTCGGGCTCGCGTACGTAACGACGTCGGTCGCGTCGACTTCCATGACGCCGTCACCGGCGCGGCGGTTCGTTTCAAACGGCGCGTCGCTATCGATATCGATGATCGGCTCGCGCTCGAGTACCTCAAGTACCCTGTCGGCGAGCGCCATGAAGGCGACTTCCATCTTGCCGGGTGCCTCGACGACCTGCTGGGTGAGGTCGCGGATAAGAACAGCGTACGGAGCACCCGCCGGTCCGACCGGGCGCGCCGACGTGAGGTACGAGATGCCGCGCGTCGTCCGACGTCGGACCCCGACGACCGCCGCGCCGCCTGCAAATGCGTCGTACGCCTCGGGTTCATCCTTGCGCGCCAGCGTGTGCCCGATACGCGAGGATGCCACGGCAGCCACCGCAGTCATCGGGCGCGCATCAGCAACGACCGTCAGCTTGTCGCCGTTCATGATCGCCAGCGCGACATCGCCGTAGCCAAGATCAGCTACGAGCTGCAGATTGTCGGCGACATTCGAAAGATGCGCGGCCGCAGGACCGGGCATGCCTTTGGGGAGACGAAATGGTGTGTCCATGGCGTTGATTATACTTGACCTTTCGACTGCACATTTCAGACGTTTGGAGTGTCCATAGGAAGTCCGACTACCGTTCGTCAGACCATACTAACCTTCTGTCACATGAACACCGATAGGAAAAGTGACGGGGAACCAAATGTAGGAGGGGCACGATGGACCGAGAGTTGAGAACCGTAATCAAGCGCGAGGGGCAGTTGAACCTGCTTTCCTACATCATCATCCTCGTGCTCATCGCAATCACTGGTCTCCTGGTGTTCATGCAACTTGCGGGAATCGCGATTCCCGATCTCTGGCTGCTCAAGAATGAGATATTCCGCACCGTCGCCACCGGCCTGATGCTCATGGTCATCCTCTATATGGTCGATCAGCACAACCGGCTCAGGAAAGAACTCGTCGCCATCCACGACGACCTCGAGTCGGCACAGGCCGAACTCCAAACTGCCTACGACCGGCTCGCATTCGCGCATCGCACGGCCGAGATCATGGCGTCGCACACTCACCAGAGCGGCATCGAACAGGTTCTTCGGGAATCGATCAGCTACTTTGGCGCCGACGCCGCGGCGATCGTTGGCGATGACGTCAACATGGTCTCCCAGGATGGCGTGTCGCACGAAGAGGCCCAGCAGGCCGTCATGCGAGTCTCGCTTGAAGCAGTACGCGCCGGGAAGCCGCTCTTGTCGGAGTCCTCTGATGACGGATCGGCAGCCCTCGCGGTCCCGCTCAGGGTCAAGGGCAAGCTCGACCAGGTCGCCTGCCTGTGGCGCCACGAAGGCACATTCTCTGCCGAGGCCCTCGAAGGACTCCTGCTCGTTGCGCGAATCCTTGAGATGAGCCTTGAGAACCGCGTTCTCCTCGAAGAGGTTCGTGAACAGTTGCAGGGAACCCTCATGGCGCTGTCTAACCTCGTAGAGCTCCGCCAGCCCGACTACATGAACCACTCGAGCAAGGTTGCCGACTACGCCGTGAGCGTAGGCGTGGCCATGGGGCTCACCCAGAGCGACATCGCAGACCTGCGGCTCTCGGCTGTTCTGCACGACGTCGGAATGCTGGAAGTCCCGCTCGAGATCATCACAGCGAACCGTCCGCTCACTGCGGAAGAAACGATGACCGTCCGTCGCCACCCCGTGTCGGGTGCCCGGATCGTGAAGACGGCCAGGTTTGACGATCAAGTTCAACAGGCGGTTCTGGCGCACCATGAGCGCCTCGACGGTAGTGGCTATCCGAACGGGCTCCGCGGCGATCGAATCCCGCTGCTCGCCCGGATTATCGCAGTGTGCGACGCGTACAATGCCATGACTCACAAACGCCCCCACCGGCCGGCCATGACCCCGGAGGCCGCCATGAGCGAGCTCCTCTCCGGTGCCGGATGGTCATTCGATCCCCAAGTGGTGCACGCACTCCAGCATGTGACCGGCTGTTCGCCTCAGGCGAGCGGTGTACATGTCACCGCCGGCGATGCGGCGCTCCTCAGCCAGGTTTCCTGAACGCTCGCCGTTCACGAGCCCGCTGGCAGAGGTCGACGGTTACCGCTATCATCAACACGTGCCAGGGAGGGCGGGCGCTCATGCGCCCGGGACGTAGTCGAGAGGGGCAGCCGGTGGCGTTCGCTTCGTCATCCGCATACATCTATCTCTACGTGGTGTTCGCCGTCGTGTATATGGCGTCGAGCATCGCGTTTGTCTTCAACGCACTTCGCGTGAGTACCTCTCTATCAAGAGTCCACAATGCCACCCCGGCGGCCGATCATGCCCGCCACGAACCAGGCCCGGGCATTCGTGAGTTCATTTCGCACTCGCAACGTCTTGTTGACTACACCCAGCTGGCAACGCTCCTGCCGCTCGTCTACGTCGTTGGCAGCATGTTTCTCGGCTCGCTCATTCTCGGCGGTCAGGGACACTCGACGGTGAACATCGGCTGGGTTGCCTTGACTATTGTGGCAACCGTAGCGTCGGTTGCGTTCGTCGTCCTCGGGATGCGTGAGTCAAGCGCGCTCGGTACGCTTGATGATCTTGAAGGAACAAGCGGACGCGCTAACGACGCGCTTCAGCGGATCGGAATGCGTCTCGGAGTAAGTGCTGCCCTACTCCTGCTGATGACGGTCTTCATGGTGCTGAACCTGTATTCCGTGCTTGCCGGAATGCAAGATCTTCTCGGAGCGCAGTTTCTCATCTGAACTCGCGTCCTCGCGCTGTTATAATCCGCAGGCAGCGCTTTCGCTCTTCTAGTGCCCGGGTGGCGGAACAGGCAGACGCGCCGGTCTCAAAAACCGGTGGCCGAAAGGTCGTGCGGGTTCGATTCCCGCCCCGGGCACCAATCAATCCTCGTCCCGATGTGGACTCACTCCGATGTAGGCCACGCACGCACCTCACCGCGCCCCGCAGCCCGGTACAGCGGAGCTCCCACGGCGAGAAATGCCGCGCCGATGATGATCCCCAGGGGGATCGACCACATCTTGGCTATCCAACCAAGAAGCGGCTGTCCCGCGGATCCACCAACATCGCCAAAGAGGGCGTCCAGCGAGAGCACTGTCGCCCTCTGCGCGGATGGAACCTGCGCGTTCAGGTATGCCTGTCGCACCGGTCCCGCAATACCGAAGACCACGCTCCAGAGAGTCCACAACGTCGCTGCCACCAGCATCGGAACGACTCCCGGGGTATGGGTCAGCAACCCAACCGCGCCTACGCCGGCCATAAGGACGGCCGACACGACCATGGCGACCGAGAGCACCCTCGCGGGATCTCGCCGACGGGCGCCCTCTCGCATGACCTGCCGCACGAGCGCGTTGCCGGCGATTCCGGCAAGCGATGATATGGCCGTCAACACACCCACCACCCAGATGAGGTCCGTGCCGAGCAGATCGAGTGCGTAACGCTGCCACGCGTAGAAGGTGTACATCGCCGAGAAGCCGATTGCGAGCGATACGAACATGAGCGGCCGTACGACACGGTTGTTCCAGCCGAAGGTGACACCCGCCTCAAGAATGGCGCGTGTCTCCGCACCAAATGTCGCGCGACGAAGCGGCCGCTTCTGAAACCCGAGATCCTCCATCATGACGCCTGCCGCGATCAGGCAACCGAGGAGCAACACTGCACGCACGACATAGGGCCATGCAAGGTCGATCTGTGCGAGGAACCCGCCGGCAAGCGTCCCGATGAGCATCGACGTGCCGAAAACCATCCCGCCCCACGAGAAGACCCGCTCGCGGGTGCCCTTGTAGCCCGTGTGATCGAGCGCGTCTACCAACCATGCATCGACTGCCCCCGTCTGGAAGGTGAATCCGAGCCCGATCAAGACGGACGCACCCACGAACGCCCAGATTCCCCACCGGTACTGCGACGAAGCGACATATAGCAGCGTCGAGACGACAAGCGTGAGGTTTCCGAGCATGAACGACGCTTTGCGGCCGATGGTATCAGCGATGACCCCGGTGGGCACCTCGAAAAGGATCTGCCCCACAGTGAACGCCGTGTTCACCAGCATGACCTCAAGGATGTCGAGTCCCGCCGCCATCAGGAAGAGCGTATTGACCCCCCAGATGAGCGAGGCTGCAGACGCAAAGAGCGCGCTCGTTGTGAGGTACGCGATGATGACACCACGCGCGGTTCTTGTGACTGCGATGACGAAACCTCCTAGATATCCGTCGTTAGGTGCATAATCGGTCCTGGAAGAATGATTCCCATCAAGGGTCACGACGACGCGAGGGGGAACGATGCAGGATCGCGCCGGGTTTGCAGAGTTCGTCCGCTCGCTGCCAAAGGCCGAGTTACACGTGCACATCGAGGGGACACTCGAGCCCGATCTTATGCTGGCGCTCGCGGAACGCAATCACCAGCCACTTCCCTACCCCGACGTGAGCGCTGCCCGCGCGGCGTACCGTTTCGCCGACCTGCAGTCGTTCCTCGACCTCTACTATCGTGGCGCGAATGTTCTTCAGACGGAGCAGGACTTCTACGACCTGACGTGGGCATATGTCACCCGCGCCGCCCAAGAGAACATCCGGCACATCGAACCGTTCTTCGATCCGCAGACGCATGTACAGCGTGGTGTCCCATTCGGCCTCGTCATCGCCGGTATCCTTCATGCACTTGAAGATGCCCATGAGGATTTCGGTATCACCTCGAAGCTCATCATGTGCTTCCTGCGCGACCTGTCAGTCGAGGACGCCGAGCACACGCTTGCAACCGCGCACCTCTACCAATCCCGAATAGCCGGTGTCGGCCTCGACTCCGCCGAAATCGGCAATCCACCTGAGAAGTTCGAGAAGGTCTTTGACCAGGCAGGCGCGTACGGCTTGCACCGCGTTGCGCACGCTGGCGAAGAAGGACCCGCGTCGTACATCACCGGCGCGCTCGACGTGCTGAACGTAGAGCGCATCGATCACGGCGTACGCTGCCTTGACGATCCGGTGCTGGTGCAGCGGCTGGTAGACGAGCGGATACCGCTTACAGTGTGCCCGCTTTCAAACGTGAAGCTTCGCGTATTCGAGTCTCTCGCCTCGCATCCCCTTAGGCGCATGATGGACGCGGGTCTGCTCGTGACAGTGAACTCGGACGATCCGGCCTACTTTGGCGGCTATCTCTCCGACAACTATCTTGCCGTGGCAGAGGCGCTCGACCTGTCGCCGCTTGATATGGTCACGCTCGCACGCAATTCATTCGAAGCCTCTTTCGCCGACGAGAAACGGAAAGCAACCTGCCTCGCCGAGATCGACGCCTTCCTCGCTACCCGCTAGGGAATCCGCGCCCGCGCCGGAGGCCGACATCACCAAGAATTGGGTGGCACAGCCTCCGTCACTGCGCGACAATAGCCTGCGTGTGCTAGCGACAATTTGGGGGCCTCGTGACAACGGCGGTCGACGTCCGGAATCTGCAGAAGCAGTACACGATGGGCAGCACAGTGCTCGATGTACTGCGGGGGGTCGACCTCACCATCAACCACGGCGAGATCGTCTGTGTGATGGGGCCATCGGGCTCGGGCAAGTCGACGCTGCTGAACATCGTCGGCGGCCTGGATCGTCCGACCGGCGGGGCAGTCATCGTCGAAGGCGACGATCTCGCTACCATGGATGACGAGCGCCTCGCGGACTACCGCCGCCACCAGGTGGGCTTCGTCTTCCAGTCCTTCAACCTCATCCCGACGCTCTCCGCGCGCGGCAACGTGGAGCTGCCACTCGTCTTCGCCGGCCTGGCTCGCTCAGATCGTGCATCGCAGGCGACGGCCGCGCTTGAGTCGGTCGGCCTTGGTCACCGGCTGGAGCACAAGCCGACCGAGCTCTCCGGCGGCGAACAGCAGCGGGTCGCCGTGGCGCGCGCAGTCGTGAACGGCCCGGCGATCATCCTCGCCGACGAGCCGACCGGAAACCTCGACACCACCACCGGCAACGAGATCCTCGACGTTATCAAGGCGATGAACGCCGAGGGACGCACGTTCCTCATCACCACCCACGACCGAGCCGTAGCCGAGGCTGTCGCCCACCGCATCGTCCATTTCATCGACGGATCGATCGTCGAGATCGAGCAAGGAGGACTCGCGTGACAACCGACCGAACGAGGAAGCTGGCACTTGCTGTCGCCTGCGTCATGGCTTTTGCGCCGGTGAGCGCGATGGCTGCGACGTCGCCGACACCGATCGTGCCCGCTGTCGCCGCGACGCCCGACCCGACGATGCCGACGCCGAAGCCGGCGCCCGTGCTCGTCGTGCGCGCGTACAAGACATCGATGTCTCGCGTGCTCGTAGGCATGCGCTTCAATCTCACGCTCGATATCCAGAATGCCACTGCTCGCCGGGCAGATAACGTGGTCATCTCGCTGCAGAGCGGTACGTCCGCGGCCTCCGCCGCCGAAGCTGCAGTTAGCACCGGGGGCGGACTATCCGTCATGGGATCCGGCAACGCGAAGTTCGTCGGGACGATCAAGGGGTCAAAGTCGCAGTCGGTTACCTTTGACGTCATGGCGGGGCCGGGTACCGCGGCCGGAACGTACAACGTGCCCGTCATCATCGCCTTCGAGTACAACGGTGAGCGCCAGGAGATTACGCAGACCATCGGCATCGTGGTGGAGCGCGACGCGACATTCTCCGTCGTGACGGCGGAACTGCCGAAAGATGGTGTCGTCGGTGTGCCGTTCGACGCAAGCTTTGAGCTTGCCAACACGGGCGGCTTCGCGCTCTCGGCCGTGACGCTCAGCGTTGAAGCCACCGGTGCGACCGTCACTGACGGGAAGGCCTTCCTCGGCACCTTCGAGGCGGCCGGAAGCGAGGCGATCGACGTGCAGGTCACACCAGAGAAAGCCGGAACGCTTGATGTGGTACTTGTCGTGTCGTACCGCGACGACTTCGGCCGCACCAAGACCTTCAGCTCCCCTTACAAAGTCACCGTGACTGACCAGCCGAAGGACACCGGAGAATCTGCGCCCGGCACGTCTGGCGACAAGACCAAGGATGACAAGAATCCGTTCGTAGCGTTCATCATGGCCCTCTTCGGACTCGGCTCGTAACGTGCGCTTCCGCGACCTCGCCTTCCTCGTCGTCTCCAATTTGAGACGAATGAAGCTCCGGCTTGCGCTCACGGCGCTCGGCGTCGTGATCGGCACCTCGGCCATCGTGCTGATGGTGTCGCTCGGTGTCGGGCTGCAGAAGAGCGTCGTCGCATCGCTCGGAGATCTGGGTGCAGCAACGCACATCACCGTCATGGGCGGCTTCTCCGGACAACCGGGGATGCCCGAATCCGAACCGCTCGATGATCGCGCGGTCGCTCGATTTGAGGGCATGGACAACGTCCAGGCGGTCATGCCTATTGTCACGGCAATGGTGCAGGACATGACCTACAAGAAGAACACCACCAACATGACCGTCAAAGGCGTTCCGGTGGACAGCCTCAAGGCCTTCGGATTTGAGATCGCTGAAGGACGACTTCCCCGAAACGACAAAGAGATCCTGCTTGGCGACGCGGTGCCGTTGAAGCTCTTCGACCTGAGCGCCACCGAGAACACCAACAAAGCAGCGCGTCTCGAACTTATCGGCAGACGGATTGTTGCGACCGTCGTCCAGTATCCCACCGAGGGCGAAGTTGCCAAGGACCCGGCAGCGGCCATGCAGGAACCGGTCGAGGAGCGCCACAAGCTGACCGTCGTCGGCATTCTCGCACCAGCCGACGTCGACACCGACAGCTCTGCGTTCATCTCACTCGACACGGCACTCGCCTTCAACGGCATCACGACACGCAGGCCCACATACGAGACGATCATCGTGAAAGCGGACTCCGCCGAGACGGTTGCCGGTATCGAGAAGATCCTCACCAATGAGGGCTTCATGACATTCTCGGCGCGGACCATCCAGGAGGGTCTGAAGCAGACGTTCGTCATCATCCAGGTCGTCCTCGGTGCGCTGGGCGCGATCGCCATGATCGTCGCGGCCCTCGGCATCGCGAACACCATGACCATGTCGATCTACGAGCGCACGCGCGAGATCGGCATCATGAAGGCCGTCGGCGCGTCGAATCGCCAGATCAAGCGTGTCTTCTTGTCGGAGGCCGCAATCATCGGCGTGCTCGGCGGCGTGGGAGGACTCGTCTTCTCGACCGCAGGCGCGGCGCTTGCGAACCTCTTCCTGCAGTCGATGATCGCCGCACAGTCAAACGGTGCCGTCTCGCAGCCGGGAACCACGACGTTCTTCTACATCCCGCTCTGGCTGGCGATCTTCGCGATCGTATTTGCGGCCAGCGTCGGTCTGCTCTCGGGCGTCCTGCCTGCCGTTCGTGCTGCCAACCTCGATCCGCTTGTCGCACTGCGACACGAGTAACGGAGGAATCCATGCGTGTTCTCTCGGGCATCTTCACAACGCTGTTCAGGCCGGCCAAGGGCGTCGATTCATTGGGAGACGCGCTCAAGTGGCTCTGGATCCCGCTGGTGATCATTCTCGCGACGTCTGTTGTGGGCAAGGCGATCGTTGCGACGCCGATGCAGTCCGCCGCAACACAGGCCGCAACGGATGCCACGCTTAAGACGCAGCTCGAACAGATGCCCGAGGCGGACCGCGCCCAGTTCGAGAAAGACATGGGCGAAGGCGGCGCGCTTGAGACGGTCAGCACGATTGCAAACACAGCCGCTATCGTCTTCGGGGTTGTAGGGTCCCTCTTCGCGCTGCTCTACATCGCGACGTTCTTCTTCGTGGCCGCCAAGACATGGGCGCTACCGGTGAAGTACACGTCGCTCCTTTCGATTGCCGGTCTCGCGCTCCTGCCTCATACGATTCGGAACGTCATCCAGACGGTCTACATGGCGAGCACCGGCGTCTGGCTGCAGCACGCCGGCCTCGGCGCACTCGTGGCGCCGAAGACGCTCATGACGCCTCCGAGCGTCTTCTACGCCATCCTCTCGCAGATCGATCTGTGGGTGATATGGGGCGTCGTGATCCTGTTCGGCGCGCTCATGTCCAAGGTGGTCGGGATCGAGAAGAAGCGTGCCGTCGCGGCGGTTCTCGCGTTCGTTGTGATCACCGGCGTCGCGCAGGCTGTTCCGACGATCGTGACGGGCGTCTTCATGGGAGGCAGCTCTGGTGGGACGGTCACCGAGACACCCGCGAGCGAAACGCCGTAGCGAGATTATCCGCGCGGTCCTGCGTCCATGAGGTCGAGGATCTTCGCGCTCGCCTCGAGACAGCTCACGTGGTAGAACGCCTCTTCGAGCGTGGCGCCCTTCGCGAAGGGTCCGTGTGTCCGTAGCACGGCGACTATTTTCTCTCGGAGCGCTGCCGAGAGAACCCCGGCTGCCTCCGGTGAGGCGATAGCCTGCTCCGCAGACACGACCGGAACGTCACCGAGAATCGCCTTGCTCTCGCTATCGAGCGCGACGATCACGTCCGATATGAGCGAGCGGTGGATCGTGTGTACCGTGTGCGCGTGCACGATCGCGCGCGCGTCGGTCGCATGGTAGATGGCACGGTGGACGACAAGTTCGCGGCTACAACCCTCGTCCTCAGGGCACGCGTCGATTCCGGTCTCCACGATATCTGCGTGCGTGAGACGTCCCAACATCGAGCCACTCCGCGTGATGAGGATGCGATCGCCGATGCGAACGCTCAGATTGCCGCCGTGGCTCGAGATCGCGCCCGTCAGGAACAGGTCGCGTCCTGTCTCGCGAAACGATGCGAAGAGCTCCTCGGAGATCATCATCGTCATCGCGCGAGCACCATGGCCAGGTCGTAGATGTGCTGCTTCATCTCGTGATGATGGCTATAGCACGTCGCAAACGTCTCGAGCGCCATATCGGCGTTCTGGAGGCAGACCGCCTTGCCGCTCTCGCCGGCGAGGAGCGCATCGACGGCGGTCGCGCCCATCCGGCTAGCAAGCGTGCGGTCGAACGCCGACGGCGAACCGCCGCGCTGGATGTGTCCGAGCACTACGGCGCGCACCTGGTGTCCGCACGACTGCGTGAGGTCCTCGGCGAGACCGAACGCATGCGCCGCGCCCTCGGCGACGACAATGATCGAATGCTTCTTGCCGCGAGCAATGCCCTGGCTGACGGACTGGCAGATGTCCTCGATCTTCCACGGGACCTCCGGGACGAGAATGACGTCGGCACCTGCGGCCAGACCCGAGTAAAGCGCGAGCATCCCGCACGTACGACCCATGACCTCGATGATGAACGTACGCTCATGACTCGAGGCTGTGTCGCGCACCTTCGAGGTCGCGTCGCAGATCGTGTTCTGTGCCGTGTCGAAGCCGATGGTCGTATCGGTCGCGTCGATGTCGTTGTCGATCGTTCCGGGGATTCCGATGACCTTCACACCGCGGCGGTCGAGTTCCTCGGCCGCCCGGTACGTACCGTCCCCGCCGATCACGACGAGGCCGGTGATGCCCTGATCGGCTAGCTGCTGGACACCAAGGTCGAGCCCCTCCTCAGCGAACATCCGCTGCGATCGTGAGGTGCCGATAAACGTGCCGCCTCGGTCAAGCACGCCACCGACGCTGCCAAGTTCCATCTCGAAGAAATCACCATCGAGAAGACCCTCGTAGCCGTGTCGGATCGCCACAGCTTCGCAATCCCTGGCGACAGCCATTCGTACCACCGCCCGAATCGCGGCGTTCATTCCCGGCGCGTCCCCGCCACTTGTGAGGACCGCGATGCGTCGCTTAGCAGACATGACCTACTCCCCCTCCGCATACACCCCGATAGCACTGAGCCGTTCGAACCGCCGCTCGACGAGGGCATCGGCATCCTGGACGCAGAGCTCGCTCAGCGCTGCGATAACCGCACGCTCGACCGCCGCGAACACCGCCGACGGATCACGGTGCGCCCCTCCGAGCGGCTCGGCGATGATCTCGTCGGCAATGCCGAGACCGACAAGGTCCTCGGCCGTCATTCGCAGACACGATGCCGTTTCCGGCGCGCGACCGGCATCCTTGTAGAGAATCGACGCGCACGCCTCGGGACTGATCACCGAGTAGTACGCATTCTCGAGCATGATGAGCCGATCGCCGAAGCCGATCGCGAGCGCACCACCGCTGCCGCCTTCGCCGATGCCGACTGCAACGATTGGCACGCGTAGCGCGGAGAGCGTAGCGAGATTCTCGGCGATCGCCCAGGCCTGGCCGCGCTCCTCAGCCTCAACGCCGGGATATGCACCCTGAGTGTCAACGAACGTGACGACCGGCAGGCCGAACTTCTCGGCCATGAGCATCGCTCGACGAGCCTTGCGAAGCCCCTCCGGGTGCGGGCTACCGAAGTTGCGCCGGATATTCTCCTTAGTGCTCTTGCCCTTGCGATGGCCGATGACCATGCAGCGATGGCCGGCAATGGTTGCGAGACCGGCGAAGATAGCCTCGTCGTCTCCGTAGAGTCGATCGCCGTTGAGTTCGACGACCTCCGAGCAGAGAGCCTCCACGTAGTCCTGCGTCTTCGGGCGACCGGGATGGCGAGCGACTTGCACGCGCTCCCACGGCGAAAGCGCCTGGTAGAGCGTCACGCGCAACTGCTCGATCTCGGCCTCAAGCTCCTTGATCTCCTCGCCGAGTTCAAGATCGGCAGCAAGATCGAGGCGCTTCAGCTCCTGAAGCTTCTCTTCAAGATCGACCAGCGGTCGCTCAAACTCCATCACGAACTGCGCCATTACTCGTCACCACCCGTCGAAGCCGGCACGCGACACGCCGCGCCGGTAGCCGCAAGTGGGACTTCGGGACCCGAGAGATAGTCGAGAACCCGCGCGACCGTGCTCGCAAGCTCCGTTCGCGGAACGACTTCGTCGATCATGCCGTGCTCCTCGAGGAACTCGGCAGTCTGGAATCCCTTGGGGAGGCTCTGGCGGATGGTCTGCTCGATCACGCGAGGGCCGGTAAAGCCGATAAGCGCCCCGGGCTCTGCGAGGATGATGTCGGCAAGGACGGGGAAACTCGCGGTGACTCCCCCGTATGTGGGATTCGTGAGTATCGAGATGTATGGCACGCGCGCGCGGGAAAGCCGCTCGGCGGCCGCGGACGTCTTCGCCATCTGCATGAGCGAGAGCATGCCTTCTTGCATGCGCGCTCCGCCGGACGCGATCACGAGCACCAACCCCCGCCGCTCGGCCTCCGCAAGCGCAAAGGCGCGCGCGATCTTCTCGCCGACTGCGGAGCCCATCGAAGCGCCGACGAACCGGAAGTCCATCGCGCCGAGAACGACCGGGTGCCCGCCGAGGAGCGCGCGACCCGTCACCACCGCCTCGGCCATACCGGTCTTGTCTTTTGCGGATGCGAGACTTTCCGTGTACGGCTTGTTCGCCGAGAACCGCAGCGGGTCGAGGGAGCTGAGCGTCGATTCCGTCTCCTCGAAGGTGCCCTCATCGGCGAGCGAAAGCACGCGGGCGTGGGCGTACAACTCGAAGTGATGCGCGCAATGCGGGCACACGTAGACGTTCTCTTCGAGGACACCCTGATAGATGGTGTGCTTGCACGATGGGCACTTCAGCCATACGCCATCGGGCAGGTCGGCGCTCTTCTCTGCGCTGGCTACCGTGTAGCGGCGACCTTCTCGTGCCTTGAACCAGTCCGAGATGGGCATAAGGCTCCCAGGTCGGTCGCGGTCGGGACATGCAACGGCTCAAAGCCGTCCGCATCAAGTGTATAGGATAGCGCGGCACCGCCGTTTAGGCGATGCCGCGCCAGGTTAAGCGTTCAGTCGAGCGGCCGATCTAAAGCGAGTAGTCCTTCTCGCCGTTGAAGACCGCGAGGGCCTCCTCAACACTCCAGTCGGCGAGAGTGATCGCACTGATCGCCTTCGTGAGGCGGACAGCCTCGGCAAGCGGGCGCTGGTGGATGTTGCGACCGGTGGCGTTACCCTTCGCCCCACCGATGTGGATCTGCTCCCAGAGCTGCGTCAGGAAGACGTCAGCAGCAACCGTCGAACCACCGGCGCACACGAGACCGGTACGACCCGACGCCTTCGATGCCTGAACGATCTTCTGAGCCGAAGTCTCGGTGGCGTCGCCCTTGGGCGGGTTCACCTTCACGAAGTCAGCGCCAAGGCACAGGGCAGCGCCTGCAGCACCGGCGATGAGGTTCGCGTCCTTCTCGTCCACGACCGCCTTGCCGCGCGGATAGATCCACAGCACGGCGATGAGACCGAGCGAGTGCGCGTCGGCGATAAGCTGACCCGCTTCCTGCATCATCGTGGACTCGTACTCGCTGCCCAGGTAGATGGTGTAGCCGATACCGACCGCGTTCACGCCGTTGTCGCGCAGGTCGAGCACGGTCTGGATGTCGTAGAGCTGCGGCGAGTAGGGATCGTCCTGGTGCTTGGACGGGTCCGTTGCCGACGTCCTGATAAGGTGCGTCTTGGAGTTCATCTTCACGAGGTAGTTGATCTCGGGATAATCCGCCGCGTACTGAGCGATCAGGCCGCGCTGGCCGGCAAGTACGCCGCATACGCCCTGCGAGCCGATACGGAACAGGTGCTCCGGCTCGTTGTCCTCGGCGGAGATGTCATCACCGAAGAAGTCCTCGTTCAAGTGCTCGATCTTCTGATCACAGGCGAAGAGCATGAGCCTGCCGGTGCTGCGGGTCGCTTTGAGGTAGTTGTCGATGTAGGCCTCGCGTGCTGCCGCGGGGACGTCTGCGGGCACATGGACCTGGTCACGTGTGATGCTGGGCATTGGGGTCCCTCCTCGTACGGTTCGGCGTTCAGAGCCACCAAATAGGATAGGTCAAAGAGCGTTGATTCTCTAGCGTTGCGGCTCGCGCAACTCCATGCGGACGTGCGGAAGCCCGGTTCGTCCGTACGGAAACGGGTCATCACTTACGACTGCGAAACCAAAACGCTCATAGAAGCCGACAGCTGAGAGCCTCGCATGTAGGAACACCGGGGCCAATCCGAGGGCATCCGCGCGTCGCAGCGTCTCGAGCATGAGCGCTCGCCCCACGCCGGCGCGCTGTCGCTCGAACGCGACCGCAACCTGGCGAATCTGCGCAGACGTCCCGTCGTCAATAAGCCGGGAGTAGCCGACCACGCGACCACCCTCAAGCGCGAGCAGGTGATGCGAATGTGGGTCCTCGTCGCCCCAGTTCTCATCACGCTTCACGCCGAACGGAGCCATGAGAACCGTGTGTCGCAGGTCCGTGACCTGGGGCATTCTTGAATCGGCGTGGTCTACCCACTCCAGTGATGCAACGTCAGACTGCAGCACCCAGGTCCCCTCTCCGGCCCGAGTTATACGATATCGCAGGGATCGGTGCATGGCATATATCGCCCGCGCTAACCTCGGAACCTGTTCGTGACCGGCATCCGGCGGTCCTTGCCAAACGCCTTCGGGGTGATCTTGATACCGATCGGCCCCTGCCGACGCTTGTACTCTGCGGCGTCCACCATCCGGACGACCCGGTGGACCATCGCGGCGTCGAAGCCCTCCCCGATGATGTCATCTGCAGATCGGTCGTTCTCGACATAGGCGACGAGGATGGCGTCAAGGTCGTCGTAGGGCGGGAGCGAGTCCTGATCGGTCTGATTCGGCCGGAGTTCCGCACTCGGCGGCTTTTCCATCGTGGAGTGCGGAATTACCGGACTCTGCTTGTTGCGCCAGCGGGAGAGCTCGTAGACGCGGGTCTTGAAGACATCCTTTATCGGCGCAAAGCCGCCGACCATGTCGCCGTACAGCGTGCTATACCCGACCGACAACTCGCTCTTGTTGCCGGTCGCAAGAACGAGCCAGCCAAACTTGTTCGAGAGGGCCATCAGGAGCACGCCACGCACGCGCGCCTGGAGGTTCTCCTCGGTCACGTCCTCTTCAAGGCTGCCGAAGGTCGGCGAAAGCACGCGCTCAACCGCAGCGAGCGGACCTTCTATGGGAATCGTCAGCGTATGTATGCCGGTCAGTCGCGCGAGCTCGCGCGCGTCGGCAATGCTTCCCTCGGATGAGTACCGCGACGGCATAAGCACGCCGTGGACGTGCTCCGGACCAAGTGCGTCGGCCGCAAGCACGGCGGTCAGCGCGGAATCGATGCCACCGGAGAGTCCGAGAACGACATCCGTGAAGCCGTTCTTGCAGATATAGTCGCGAAGGCCGAGTTTGAGCGCATCATACATCTCCTCGACTTCGGATTCGATCGGCTCGATACGCAGTGCGGCGGGTTCCTTCTCGTCAGGATCGATATCGACGATCAGCAGGTCAGTCGCAAACGCCTTGGCCCGAGCGACAACGCCACCGTTTGGGCCGATAACGACGGATCGACCGTCGAAGACGAGTTCGTCCTGTCCACCCGTGACGTTGCAGTAGACAAACCACACGCCGTTCGCGGCCGCCCGGTCACGTAGCATGCGCTCGCGCGAGCGGCCCTTGCCGATATGGAACGGCGATGCCGAGATATTCAACACAATCTGAGCCCCAAGTTGCGCGGCGCGGGTCACCGGTTCGGGAAACCATGCATCCTCGCAGACAGTGAGCCCGCACTTGAAGCCGGCGATATCGACCACGACGTCTTCGAGCCCCTGCTCGAAGTAGCGCTCTTCGTCGAAGACCCCGTAGTTGGGAAGCAGCTGCTTGAGGTAAACGCGCTCAACACTTCCATCGCGGCAGAACGCGGCCGCATTGTGGATGCCGTCGGCATCGCGGTGCGCATATCCCATGACCGCCGGACACGCCGCCGAGCGGGCGAACTCCTCGATCGCGCTCATGGAGCGCTCCACGAAGTGCGGCTGACCGAGGAGGTCCTCCGGCGGATAGCCGAGAAGCGCGAGTTCAGGGAACAGCACGACGTCGGCTCCGGCCGCTGCTGCCTCGCTGGCAACTCCAAGGCACAGCGCAAGGTTGCCGTCGATGTCACCGACGGTCGGATCGATCTGTGCGAGCGCGATTCTCATGCGCATCCTTGAGAGCGGAACCGATAGTGCACACGGCTACAGTCTAGCGCACCCACTGAAATCAGAAGGGACCCGGGTCGAAGCCGGGTCCCTTCTCGCATAACGGTACCGCAGGTCGGTCAGGATTACTTCGGCTTCGTGCCGGCGAGCAGGCCGATTGTGGTCTTGCCGTCCGCCAGGTTGATCGTGACCGTCAGCGTGATGTCGCCATTCTCGGCACCGTAGAGAACAAGCCGTCCGCCGGACGTGTCGTTCTGATCGACCTGGGACGTGATCTTCCATCCCTGGGCTTCGAGCTCCTTCTTGTAGAAGGCCTTGATGTCGTCCACGCTGTCAGCCGTGTCTATGCTTGCCGTCCACGTGCTGGCGTTGTTGACCGTCATGCCAGACGAGTCGACGATTGTCCCTGCATACACAGGAATGTTGGTCGGGAAGCCCTCAGCAAGCTTGCCCTCGCCGTTGTTGACGGTGAGCTCGGAGCCGTCAGCCCCTTTGACGGTGGTGGAATCCCCGTTATTGTCGACGCTTACGCCGGTCGCGCTCTCCACTGCCTTTTTGACGATCGCGCCGCACCCGGTCGACACCAAAACAGCGGCAATCAACGCCACAACCAGAATCATCCTCAAGAACCGCATAGCAGCCCCTCTCTCACCGTGCGGGTCCTCACCCGCTCTACGTATGGATAGTACATCGGCGTATGCTTACGTCAAAAGGCTCGTACTTTCGAGGAGGACCTGATGCTCCGAACGTCACAGTCTCGCGCGCTCGTACGCGCGATCGGGCTCGCACTCGTACTCCCGTGCGCGCTCGCGCTTGCGCTTGTAGCCTCTCCAGCGCTCGCTGCGGATCAGTCGTACACGATCCCGAGTGTGAAGATCACCGCAGAGGTCAGGCCAAACGGCGACCTTGCGGTTCGCGAAGAGCGGACGTTCGACTTCAGCGGGTCGTTCACCTTCGTGTACTGGGAGCTTGATAAGGCGCCGACCAATCCGGCGTACGCGTTCGGTCCCATCGAGATCACCGGAATGAGCGACCCTGGCGGCGCCTATACGCAGCAGGACTCCGAGGATCGGATCCCCGGTCGCTACCGGGTCGTCGACCAGGGCGACACGATTCGCATCGACGCATACCACGACAGCACTGACGTGGAGCGAACCTTCATTCTCGAGTACACCGTGCGTGGAGCCGCAAAGGCATGGGACGACACCGGCGAACTCTACTGGAAGTTCATCGGCGATCGCTGGGACCATGGTGTTGGCGATGTACAGATCGATGTCACATTTCCCGGCTCCGTCCCCGAGGATTTTCTGCAGGTATGGGCGCACGGGCCACTCACCGGGCTCGTTGAGAAGAGCTCCAACCACATGCTCCTATCCGTGAGCGACCTGCCTGCCGCAACGTTCGTCGAGACGCGTGCCCTCTTCCCGCGCGAGGCACTACCTGACGCGGTTCCGACTCCGGGGGCGCGACGCCAGAGTGTCCTCGACCAAGAAGCTCAACTCGCCGATGCCGCGAACTCCGAGCGTCGTTCAGCACGGGCAAAGGTCTGGGGAGCGCTTGTGGTCGGCATCCTCGGCCCGATTCTCGCCCTCGGTCTGGCGATCGTCCTCTTCCTGCGCTACGGCAAGGAGCGCGATTCGAGCTACCCCGGTGGTTACTTCCGCGAGCTACCCTCAGACCTTCCTCCCGCGGTCGTCGGCGCCCTGTGGCGCTTCGGGACTATCGGTGATCCTGAAACCGTCGCCACCCTCATGGACCTCGCCAACCGCAGCGTCATCACGGTGAAGCCCACGACCGTGAGCACCCCGGGTCTCTTCGGCACGAAGGACGAGCCCACCTACGAGCTCACGCTCGACACCTCAAAGTGGGATTCGCTGCACGCCATTGAGCAGGAGCTGCTGTCGTTCCTCTTCACGACGATTGCCGGCGGCACGACGCTCACGCTGGTCGGGCTCAAGGCTGCGGCTAAGCTGCGCCCTCAGGAGTTCTCCAGCGGAATGACTGACTGGAAGAACGCGGTCTCTGCGGAAGCCGACAAGCGTGGATTCTTCGAGACGACCGGCGGTTCGCTCAAGTGGTTCTTCATCGTCGGCGCGATGGGCATTGCGTTCCTCGGCATCATGGCGTCGAGCTTTGCAGAGTCCGGATGGCCGCTTCTGTCGGCGTTCCCGTGCGCGATCGCCATCGGCGTCATCGCGTTCCAGATGCCGCGTCGGACAGCCGAGGCTAACGAGCTTTACGCCAAGTACCGCGGACTCCGCGACTACCTCCGCGACTTCAGCCGCCTCGACGAGGCACCGCCAACGCACATCGTACTCTGGGAGCACTTCCTCGTGATGGCCGTCGTCTTCGGTATCGCCGAGAAGGTCATCGAGGCCATGCGCGTGAAGATCCCGCAGGTCATGAACGATCCCGGGCTGGCACACACCGTGTGGTGGGTCTCCGGTGGCGCGGGGTACATCTCGCCTGCCTCGGCAATCTCCGGAGGCTTCGCGAGCGCGGCAAGCGTCGCGTCAAGCGCCATGTCGAGTAGCTCGGGTGGGGGCGGCGCGGGCTAGAGAGCCGGCTGCGAGGTCAACGTACGGTTAGCCGAGCCCGGGCTCTCAGTACAGACCCAGGGACACGAGCAGCGCCTCGTTGATGCGCGTCATCGTCTCATCATCGAGCCTGACGACCGGGCCAGAGACGAGACGGCGCATATCGATCGCGCGCACCTGCGAGCACTTGGCAACTGAGGGCTTATGCAGCACACCCTCAGGCAGTTGAACGTTTACCCGATACCACACTTTCGCGAGGCTCGAGGTCAACGGCACGACGATCGTTGTGCTCGAATGCTGGTTGCCGATGTCGTTTTGCACGACGACAACGGGTCGCCTGCCACCCTGCTCAGAACCGATAACCGGCTCAAGGTCGGCCCAGTAGACCTCGCCTCTGCGCGGCTGGCTCACCATTCGCCGGACTCCAGCCCGTCTTTGAGCGTCGCGTCCCATGCCTGCGCGTGCACTCGATCCTCGGCGGCAGTTTGCGCGTACTCCCGTCCGAGCAACTCATCGGAGCGCTGACGCCTATACTCTTCAAGCGCCCGCAGCACGATATCAGTCTTTGTGATCTGCAGTTCTGCCGACTCACGCACCAGGAACTCGTGCGCCCACTGCGGAAGCCTGAACTGCGCAGGTTTGGTCCCATACTCGACGCGTTCCTCGGACATTGGAATCACCTCTGAGATGAGAGTACGCATCCGTGGACACGACTGTCAATACGTCATGTATATACACTTGAAGTGTGCTCCGCCGGGCCCGCTATGCGGACGACTTGACCGCGCTCACCAGCTCACAGACAAACACCTCAAGCGCTTCAGCATCAGTCTGCCGACGGACGATCGCGCTCCCCACCACGACACCGTCGGCGATGCGCGCAACGGCGGCGGCCTGCTCGGGCGTGCCTACACCAAAACCGACCGCGATGGGGAGCTGTGTATGCTCGCGCACGCGCGCCACAAGTGCCGCGAGGTCAGCAGCGACCTCGGCTCGCTCCCCCGTCACGCCAAGCGACGACACCACGTACACAAAGCCGCGCGAGCGAGCACCGAGCGCGGCGAGGCGCTGCGGCGTGGAAGTCGGCGCCGCCAGGAAGACCGTGTCGAGCCCGAGCGATTCGCTCGCGGCGAGCCAGCGATCCGCAAACGGCGAGTCGGGCGGCAGATCTGGGATGATGAAGCCGCTCACGCCTGCCCCAGCGGCTAGAGCAGCGACTCGCTCGAAGCCGAGGCGCATCATCGGGTTCAGGTACGTCATGAGCGCCACCGGCGGCGCGTCTGCATGCGCGGCGAGGAACTCCGCAGCAAGCGCAATCGACTCGGCTAGACCGAAGCCGTTGGCGAGCGCCACCTTCCCCGCTTCGGCGATCACGGGGCCGTCGGCGACCGGATCGGCGTACGGTACGCCAAGCTCGATAACGCCGGCACCGCCGCGCGCGAGCGCCTCGAGAGCAGCGAGAGAACCCTCACGGTCCGGGTAGCCCGCCATCACGTACGCTACGAGCACCGGGCGCCCGGGCACGAACGCACGTGCCAGTCCGCGTGGAGTGTCAGTCGACGCCAAGACCGGCCTCGCGAACGATGTCCATGTCCTTGTCGCCACGACCTGAGACGTTCACGATGACTACCGCATCAGGGCCCAACTCAGCGGCAAGTCTCGGTAGCAGCGCGAGCGCGTGCGAGGACTCGATAGCCGGGATGATGCCCTCCGTGCGCGTAAGCAACGCGAAGGCGTCGACGGCCTCCTGATCGGTGACGGCCTCGTAGCGTACGAGCCCCTCGTCCTTCAGGAAGCTGTGCTCGGGGCCGACGCCGGGATAGTCGAGTCCTGCGGAAATCGAGTACGCCTCGAGCGGGTTGCCGGACTCGTCTTGCAGGAGGTAGCTATAGAAGCCGTGGAGCACACCGGGTGAGCCCTTCGTGAGTGCGGCACCGTGCTTATCAGTGTCGAGCCCGAGACCAGCGGCCTCAGCGCCAACAAGGAGTGGGCGCTTCTCCGCGGGGACAACTCGCAGGAACGGATAGAACATCCCCGCCGCGTTGCTCCCTCCGCCTACACACGCGACGATGGCGTCCACGCGCGGAATCGCCTTAGTGGCAATCTGCGCGATGGTCTCCTCGCCGATGATCGCCTGGAAATCGCGCACCATCGCAGGGTACGGATGCGGGCCCACAACCGAGCCGATGACGTAGAACGTGTCCTCCACGCGCTCGACCCAGTGGCGCAGCGCTGCGGTCACAGCATCGGCGAGGGTACCGCTGCCCTCGGCAACAGGCACGACCTGAGCGCCGAGAAGTCGCATCTTGTAGACGTTCAGGGACTGGCGCCGGATGTCCTCGGTGCCCATGAACACGGCGCACTCGAGCCCCATGAGCGCAGCGGTCGTGGCCGTTGCCACGCCATGCTGACCCGCGCCGGTCTCGGCAATCACGCGGCCCTTGCCCATTCGCTTGGCGAGAAGACACTGACCGAGCGTGTTGTTGATCTTGTGCGCGCCAGTGTGGTTGAGGTCCTCGCGCTTGAGATAGACGGCGCCAAGGCCCGTCGCCTCGGCAAGGCGGTCGGCGCGGTAGAGCGGCGACGGGCGTCCAACGTAGTCGGCGAGCAGCACGCGGAGCTCCTCGGCGAACGCTGGGTCGGTGAGCGCCTCGCGATAAGCAGCGTCGAGTTCCGAAAGCACGGGCATGACCGTCTCGGGCACGAAGGTGCCACCGTACGGCCCGAAGAAGCCCTGAGCGTCAGGGCTGGAATATGCCTCATCGGCAGATGGAAGCAGCGCCTCGGACATGCGTCATCCCTCCTGGTCGGCCGCGCGCACGGCGGCCATGAACGCGGTCAGCTTGTGCGGGTCTTTGCACCCGGGACGCTCCTCGACCCCCGAGGACACATCTACGGCGAACGGGCGAACCGTACGAATCGCCTCAAACACATTGAGCGGATCAAGCCCGCCGGCGAGAAGAAACGGAACCCCTCCGGGGCGTTTGCGAGTGAGTAGTTGCCAGTCGAAGGTATGACCGGTCCCTCCGCGCTTTGCAGCATCGTGTTTGTCGAGAAGGAGGGCGGCGACCGAACCCCGGAAGGGCTCAACCGAGGCTAGAGCGAACTCCGTGCCGACTCCGAATGCTTTGATGACCGGCACCGCGCATTCCGCACAATGCTCGGGAGTCTCATCACCGTGGAACTGGACGGCCGTGAGTCCGATTCGCTCGATCGCCTCGGCCACGAACGCCGGATCCGCGTTGACGAACACACCGACGCGCGCAATCAGCGGCGGCACATCGGCAAGCGCCCGCGCCGCCTCGGCGATCGAGAGTTGCCGCGTGCTCGGGGCAAGCACGACCCCGAGGGCGTCGGCACCGGCCTCAACGGCCAGCGCGGCGTCCCCGGGGTTCGTGATGCCGCATATTTTGACGCGAGTGCGCATACGTTTCCCTACAGGGCGTCATCGCAGAGCGTAGCGCCTGCTGCGAAGTCGAAGTCCTTCAGTTCGCCGGCGTTGTACTGAGCGTACGCGGCCAGATCGAAGTGACCGTGACCGGAGAGATTGAACAAGATGGTGCGATCCTCGCCTGACGCCTGAGCATCCTTGGCCTCGTTGATCGCTGCGAGAATCGCATGGCTGGATTCCGGCGCGGGAAGTATGCCCTCCGCACGCGCGAACTGTACAGCTGCGGCGAAACACGCGGTCTGGTCGACAGCGACAGCCTCGGCTTCACCCTCGTACACGAGCTGACTCACAAGCGGAGAGTCACCGTGATAGCGCAAGCCGCCGGCGTGGATGCCGGCCGGCACGAAGTCGTGACCGAGCGTGTACATGAGCATCTGCGGCGTCATACCCGCCTCGTCGCCGAGGTCGTAGCGATACTCGCCGGCGGTGAGCGTCGGGCAGGCCTTCGGCTCGACCGCGAGCAGGCGCGCATGGCTCTTGCCATCGAGCTTGCGGCGGTAGTACGGGAACGCGAGGCCGGCGAAGTTGGAGCCGCCGCCGACGCACGCGATGACGACATCGGGCTCTTCCTCGGCGAGTGCCATCTGCTCGATGGCCTCAAGGCCGATGATGGTCTGATGCAGGCACACGTGATTCAGGACCGACCCAAGCGCGTAGTGCGTACCCGGGTCCTTGATCGCTACCTCGACGGCCTCGGAAATGGCAATACCGAGCGAACCGGTGGAATCCGGGTCCATCGCCAGCACGTGACGACCGGCGTCAGTGAGATTGCTCGGTGATTTGTGCACGGAAGCGCCGTACGTCTCCATGAGGATTCGACGATACGGCTTCTGGTCGTAGCTGACTCCGACCATGAAGACCTCGACTTCGATGCCGTAGAGCGCACCGGCGATCGACATGGCGCTACCCCACTGACCCGCGCCGGTCTCGGTCGAGATCTTGGTGATGCCTTCTTGCTTGTTGTAATACGCCTGCGGGATGGCAGTGTTCGGCTTGTGCGAGCCAGCCGGGCTCACGCCCTCGTACTTGTAGAAAATCTTGACGCCTTCGGGCAGGCCGAGGTCACGCTCGAGCTGCCTGGCGCGCAGCAGCGGTGACGGGCGGTACGTCTTGTACACGTCGATGACGGCGCCGGGGATATCGATCCAACGATCGGGCGACATCTCCTGCTTGAGGACCTCCATCGGGAAGATCGAGGCGAGCCGCTCCCCGATCTGATCTCCCGTGAGTTCGGTACCGTCGGGCGCGAACGCCTTCGGCGGTGCCGGCGGATTCTTGAGATCGGGCATGACGTTGTACCAGGCCTCAGGGATCCTGGTCTCATCAAGTCCGAACCTTGTCTTGTCACTCATGTCGTTCCTCCATATCCCCGGGGTTTCCCGGAATCGCCTGCGCCGGCCGCACGGCCGCCGCGTGTTCCCTTGCTACACCGCGGATGCGCGCTTCGCGACGCCCGCCAACTCTGCGAGCACATCCTCCGGAAACGGCGAGCGCATAAGCGCCTCGCCGACAAGAACCGCATCCGCTCCGGCCAGTGCGGCCGCGTCAACATCGAATCGCGTTCGCATACCGCTCTCGGCAACGACCACGAGTCCGCCACGCGCGGCCGCATCGATCACCTCAAGCGCCCTCATCTGATCGATGGCGAGTGTCGACAGATCACGACTGTTCACACCCACGAGCGTCGCACCCGCATGACGCGCAATCGCGAGCTCGGCCGCGTCGTGCACTTCCACAAGCGCCTCAAGTCCAAGGGTCAACGCGAGGTCGAGGTACATACCCACCTCGGTACCCAAGACGCTCACCATGAGCAGCACCGCATCGGCGCCGTGACCGCGAGCAACGAAGAGCTGCACCGCGTCAACGACGAAATCCTTGCAGAGCACGGGCACCGCGACGGCATCCGTGACGTCCGAGAGATCGGTGAAGCTGCCGCCGAAACTCTCGGGCTCGGTAAGCACGCTGATCGCAGCGGCGCCGCCGTCCTCATAGTGCAGCGCCTGCTTGCTCGCCTCGCAATCGGGAGCAATCGGGCCCTTGCTTGGTGATGCCTTCTTGACTTCGGCGATGATCGCCACGTCCGGGCGCTGCGCGAGTGTGGCCGCGAACGGGCGCGCGAGACGCGCGCAACACGCGAGGCGCTCGCGATCTGCCCGCGTGAGGTCGCCGTACTCCGCGGCGATCCGGGCCCGGCGGCGCGCGACCATGTCGTCGAGGAAGTTCACGATGCCTCCCCTGCCAGTCGACCGCTCACGGTGATCAGCATCTCGAGTGCCTGTGCCGCGCGACCCGAATCGATCGACTCGCGCGCACGTACGACGCCCTCGGCCAGGTCGGCGACCTCGCCTGCCGCAAGCAGCGCGGCGGCTGCGTTCATCAGCACGACGTCGCGCTTGGGGCCGTGCTGACCGGCGAGAATCGCGCGCACGATCGCCGCGTTCTCAAACGCATCGCCACCCGCAATATCGCCGAGCGTGCCACGCGGTACACCGACAGACTCAGGTAACACCTCATAGGTGCGTACCCCACCGTCAGCGGAATCGAACTCGGCAACCGTTGTCGGGCCGCTTGCGGAAACCTCATCCATGCCCGGATGACCGTGCACAACGAGAACCCGCTCCGCGCCCAGACGTCCGGCGACCTCGGCCATGAGCGACGCGAGCCTGGCATCATACACGCCGAGGAGCTGCCGCTTGGCGCCGGCCGGGTTCGTGAGCGGGCCGAGAATGTTGAAGATGGTGCGGATGCCGATCTCCCGACGAGGGAGTGCAGCGTGCCGCATGCTCGCATGAAGCGACTGCGCGAAGAGGAAGCCGACACCGCACTCGTCGATACAGCGCGCCATCGCCGTCGCATCGAGCGTCACATTCACGCCGAGCGCCTCGAGCACATCGGCGCTGCCCGCTGCCGAAGAGACGGCACGGTTGCCGTGCTTAGCGACCGGCACGCCCGCTCCGGCGACCACAAACGCCGTCGTCGTAGAGATGTTGAAGGTGTGGAGACCGTCGCCGCCGGTCCCGCAGGTGTCGACATAGCGCGCGGCCGTCGGGCGCACGGGTGTAGCGCGCTCGCGCATGGCACGCGCGAAGCCGACAATCTCGTCGACGGTCTCGCCCTTCATGCGCATGCCCACCACGAGCGCCGAGATCTGCGCCGGGGTCGCCTCGCCGTCCATGACCGCACCCATGACCAGCTGCGCCTCATCCTCGGAGAGCGAATCGTTTCCGCTCACCCGCGCGATAGCTCCGGTGATGCCGGTGACCCCGGCGAGCCGTGCCGAGGATCGAGCCGTTCCTCCGGCCGCCGCCAGCGTCGCGGACGCTCCGGAAACGCCGCCGGGAAGCGGAACCTCTCCGCACAGGTCAAGGAAGTTGGCGAGGAGCTTCGTGCCCTCGGGCGTAAGCACGCTTTCGGGGTGAAACTGCACGCCGAAGATCGGCCACTCACGGTGACGGAGCCCCATGATGATGCCGTCAGCGGTACGCGCGTTGATTTCAAGCAGCTCCGGCACGCTGTCTGCGTCGACGCAGAGCGAGTGATACCGCGTCGCCGTGAAAGGACTCGGAATACCCGCGAACACCCCGGAACCATCATGGATGATATCGGCGGTCTTACCATGCACCGGCGCTGGCGCCCGACACACGGTGGCGCCGTACACCTCCGCGATGCACTGGTGGCCGAGACACACGCCGAGAACCGGGATACCCGCCGCCGCAGCGGTGCGAATGACATCGTGCGAGATGCCCGAGTCCGCCGGCGTTCCCGGTCCCGGCGAGATCACGATCCCGGCTGGCGACAGGGCAAGCGCCTCTTCGGCGGATAGCGCGTCGTTCCGCTCGACCTGCACGTCCGCGCCAAGCGCCGCGAGAATCTGCACGAGGTTGTACGTGAACGAGTCGTAGTTATCGATGACGAGAATCACGCCGTCACCCCGCTTCCGGTCGCCGCCGCGTCGTCGTGCATCCCCGCCGCAAGCTCAAGCGCGCGATGGAGCGCACGCGCTTTGTGCAGGCACTCCTCATACTCACGTGCCGGATCACTGTCCGCGACGATGCCGGCGCCGCTCTGCAGATACGCGCGACCGTTCGCCAACACGAACGTCCGAATCGTGATGCACATATCCATCGCGCCATCGAGGCCGAAGTAGCCGACCGTACCGGCGTACGGCCCGCGAGCTGCAGGCTCAAGCTCTCGGATGATCTCCATGGCCCGAACCTTCGGCGCGCCTGAAACGGTACCTGCCGGGAACGTGGCTTCCAGCGCATCGACTGCCGTCTTCTCCGGCGCGAGCGTACCCGTAACATTACTCACAATGTGCATGACGTGGCTGTAGTACTCGACTTCCATGAGCTCATCGACGGTGACGCTGCCGGGCACACTTACACGACCAAGGTCATTGCGTCCCAGATCGACAAGCATGACGTGCTCGGCACGCTCCTTCTCGTCTGCGAGGAGGTCGGCACGCAGGCGTCCGTCCTCGTCATCGTCGGCCCCACGGGGGCGCGTGCCGGCGAGTGGGCGCGTGAGCACGCTATCGCCCTCGACGCGAACCAACGGCTCGGGGCTGGAGCCTACGAGTGTCACCTCACGTGTGCGCAGGTAGAACATGTACGGACTTGGATTGACAGCTCGCAGTACCCGGTACAAGTCGAGTCCGTCGCCTTCATAAGGTGCCGAGAAGCGCTGCGAGAGCACCACCTGGAAGATGTCGCCCGCGACGATGTGCTCCTTCGCCGCCTCCACGCTTGAGATGAACTCCTCGCGAGACGTGTGCGCGGTCAGCGGGACTTCTCGGGCCGAACCGACAGCGCCCAGCTCGGCGCCGCGAGGACCTTCGTCGATGCGTCGCAGGCATGCGTCGATGCGCGCGAGCGCCGCGTCGTACGCACGCTCAGGCGCGCCACCCGGTCGGACCGGTGCGATCACCTGCATCACGCGACGTGCGTGATCGAACGCAACGACGATATCGGCGAGCATAAACACCATATCCGGCACGTCGAGCTCATCGTTCGAGTGCCTGGGTACCTTCTCGAAACACGTCGCCGCCTCATAGCCAACGAACCCGACGGCCCCTCCCACGAACAGCGGCAGCCCCGGCACACGGGCGACGCGACCAGCTTTGATCTGGCGGGGAACAAGCCGCAACGGATCATCCGCGAGCTCACCCGAGACGCCGCCGTTCTCGATAACGACCTCGGTACCCCGGGCGCTGATGACCTCACGGTCGCCCACGCCGAGGAAGCTGTAGCGACCAAGGCGCTCGCCTCCGATGACGCTCTCCAGCAGAAACGCATGCTCGGCGCCCTCGGCCAACGCCATGAAGGCGCTGATCGGCGTCGCGAGGTCCGCGTACACCTCGCGCGCCACGGGGACCACGTCGTGGTCCTCGGCCAGCCGTACGAATTCATCCTTGCCTGGCAGAATCATGTCGAACCTCTCTCGGGGCACTTCCAGGGAATACAAAAAGCCCTCATCCCGTAAGGGACGAGAGCTTGCTCCCGTGGTGCCACCCTAATTGTCGAAACCCTGCGGCTCCGACCACTATCCTGCAGTACTGCGACTTGACTCGCCGCTCATACCCGGTCCCTTGTATCGGTGGGCGTCCGCCGGGGCTAGTAGGCGTTGCCGCCGTTGTCCCGGTGCCTCAGAGGTCCATTCCTACCGGTTTCTCACGTCGGGTTTCCACCATCCCCGACTCTCTATGCTTCAATTCCGGAGTACTACTCCCCGTCACAGGCGCGTGCTATGTGATTGACGTGCACTCTATCAGCCGAGAAGCGATGGCGCAACTAGTGCGTGACGCCGGTTAGGCCGAACACCGCGGAACAGGTGCACCAGTCACCCTGTACCTCGTTGCCTGCTGTCTCGGGCATCGTCACCTGAATCGTCCAGGTGCCGATCTCACGATAGCAACTGGAGTAGGCATTGAGTCTCACCGGCGCGGCGAACGATGCGTCCGATGCCGTGAGATCCTTGAGCGTGCCGGCAGCAACCTGGTACTTGGTAGCCGGTCGCAAGGATGACGAATACATTATCGCGACCACCAGATTGCCGCTCAGTTCACCCGAGTCAACGAGATCCCGGATCGCGATGCTCGGAATGCCCGCTGCGGTCCCGGTGTTCTTGACATAGGCGACCATCGTCCCCGAACGACCCGGATACAGGTGTGAAGCGATTTGGGTGATCTGGTTCGTCAGCGCGGGCGGCGGCTGTGTCGCGTCGTACCACACAAGGGGCGACACACCGGCCGGTGCGACCTTGAGAATACCAGCGGGAGCCGGATGGCAGTGAGTCGAAGGTGAGCCGTACGATGAGCCCCCGAGGCCAAGTACGAGCGCTCCGACGAGGAGCACCACTGCGAGGCAGAGCCTGAGGAGCGACGCGAACAGCCCATACCCCTCGCGGTGCCGCCTGTGTCGGCCACGTCTCATCATCGGGAAACTCACGACCACGGCGGGGGCTCGGGCACCGGCGTGGGGTCCGGCAAGGGCTCCGGCGTCGGCTCAGGTTTTGGTTCCGGTGTAGGCTCCGGCGTGGGCACTGGTACCGGCGTCGGCTGTGGCACGGGCTTCGGTGTGGGCTTCGGAGTTGGCGTCGGGGCTGGCGCAGGTGTCGCGTTTGTGTCCCCACCTGACCCGGGACCCGTGGGGAGCGAGTCAACGCTCGGAGTCGGCTCGGCGTTGAGCGTCTCGTCGCCTCCGGAGCCGACGATCTCTACTCGCACGGGAATGTGCCTTGTAAACGTCCCGAACAGGTCACTGACCGTCAGTGTGCCCTCGTACGAGCCGGGCACAGCGCCCTGCGTGTTGAGTTTCATGCCGAGAACGGACGTGTGACCACCTGTCAGCGCCTCGGGACTGATGGTGACCGATCGGAAGAGCCCCCGGATGTTGGCCGAAAGCGATGCGCTGAGCGCGTAGGGCACCTTGCCTGGATTCTCGATCAACAATACCTCCGGAGAGTTGTTCGAGTTCCCCTCCGGGACGACACCGAAATCGAGCCAGAGTCGGTCGCCATCGCGGTGTGCGATATGCGGGAATGGTCCGCAGCCACCCGAGAACGTCGCCTTGGACTTACCGACGTGGAAGATGGGTGCGGCAGCCTCAGACGCCGCGGACGAGACGCTCATACCGACCGAGACGGTCGCACTCCACAGAGCGAACGCCTGAGCAACGGCAATGCCCATCGCCACAGTAGTCGACAGCACAACGATGGCGAGCGACAGTCGTCGAATCCACGCTCGCTGCGTCATGGCGTCTCCTCCGCTGATAATCCCTGACCCGACGATGTCTGTTTCGCATCCCGGCGCTCCCGAATCGTCTTGATGATTGACGACAATTCGAGCAGGACGATTAGCACCGCCGGGATGATAACGAGCATGAGAAACCCTGTCTTGCTGCGTATGAACGAGCTTGCATAACCCAGGTACGGTATCGAGAATGAGCCGCGCCCGACGACGGTGTCGGCCGGCACGACCCAGGTGTCTTCAACGTTGTTGGCGTCTCCCTGCGTGCGGAAGGCGAGACGCCCGGACTCGGTATCGATCGCGGTCACGCGGTGTGTGGTGAGACTGGGAGGAGAGCCGGGGCTGACCGGACTCTGATAGGTGATCACATCACCGACAGCTACATCCGCCGGATTGATTTGCTCGATGAAAAGGATGCTGCCGATGTCATACGTCGGCTGCATGCTCCCGCTGAGCACGACCATCGGAGCAAGGCCGCCAAAGAATGTCGGGCGAGAGGGGTTACGGCCCGCGAGAAGCGGACTGATGGAGACAAAGAGCAGAGCGAGTAGGGCGACCACAAGTAGCACCGTTGTCGCGACACTCGCCACCCTCACGACACCACGAATCATTCGACGAATCCTCCACATCTCATCCGGCAGGGGGCTGCATCACAACCCCCTGCCGGGTCATACATCTACCTACATCACTGATGCAGTGTGAACGTGAAATCCGCGGTCACACTGGCAGCCTGGAACTGGTTCCCAGCGTCTGGATGGAACCTATACCTCATATATAGAGCGCCAGTCGTGCTGGGCGCAGACAGCGCCAACTGCGGTTGGCTCTCTAAGTCGTCAAGGTCGATCCACCCGTTAAGGTTCACATCATGAAGATGGTGGCCATCGAGCATGTTATGCCCCTTGCCGTTCTCGTACTGCATATGCGTGATTTCGATGAACTTGTCCATGTCCGCTACAGTACTTGTGTTCGAAACCGCAAGGTCGAAGGATTGTCCTTCAAATGAGCCACTGTTGATGAAATGAACGGCGCCCATTCCGAGATCCTGACCCGGGTACATGTTGGTTGCGGACCACGTCGCATGGACGTGCTCATCCCAGACCCACGAACCTTCATTGCGGATAATCAAATCGAGGTCGCCGGTCGCAAAGACATTGTCCCTGGACGTCACGCCCGTGGTCCACGTTGCCATGGTGATGCCGGCGACCACCAGCACGACGCACAGCACAAGCAAGACCCTCGCGGCGACCGATATTGTTGCTCGCGTATTCATAGGCCACACCCGATCCAATCATGGCCGCTCAGCCGAGGCCGTTGGCCATACGTGTGCCTACTGCGCCAGCTGGAAGGTGATATCGCCGGTCACAGACTCGTTCATGTTGCCTTCGGCATTGATGTCCATCTCGATCGTAACGACCACATCTGCCGAATCGCCAGGATTAAGCGTGACAGCGCCGAGATCGAGGTAGTCGGTGCCATTGAAGGCAGACAGGCAGATCTTGTTGCCGCCTGGAAGCTTGTTCGCTCCACCATCAACAGTCACGCTCGTGACCCAGAGGACGTCACTCAGGAGACCCGGGCTGCCGGGCACGTTGTTGTTGACGAATAAGCCCGTCATCGACAGACCACTGGTCTTCACGGCAGAATCCGCCGCATTGGTCACGGTAAACGTATAGTCTCCGTATCCACCAGGGTACATGCCATCCACAGTAATCGGTCCGCCTGCCACTGTGGCCTCAAGATCGCCGCTGGCGAACACGTTGTCTTCACTCGTCACCTTGACGCTCCACAACGCGTACGTCCCCACACCGACGAGGCCGATGGCCACGACGATCACAAGGATGCTAAGAAGGATCTTCTTGCTCATTGTACAAACCCCCTAAGATTGCGTTTTCATTTCACACTCCCCGAAGGGTGTGCCCCGCCGTTCGTCGTCTCCCCGATCACCCCCTCCCCCCGCGCGTTGGATGACGCCAGGCTGCGGATGAGTTCGATCAGGCGCATATCGGCGTCGATCTTGGGGACGAAGGCTCGCGCCCCGGCCTCAAGGCTCATGCGTTCGCTGTCTGCAGACCGCTGGGCGGTGAGCGCGACAACGCTGACATCCGGGTGTGTGTGCGAGAGAATCCGGGTGGCCTCAAAGCCGTCCATCCCGGGCATGAAGAGGTCCATAAGAACCACGTCCGGCGAGAGCGACTCCGTCATCGAGACTGCCTCGCGCCCATCAAACGCACGGCCAACCACAAGCATGTCCCGATGCACAGCGACGAACCGGCCCAACGTCGCGCCGAAGCCTTCGTTATCGTCAGCGACCAGTACCCGAGTCTGCCGCACGGCCCCTCCGTATCCGACGCGCAAAACGCACGTCCCCCTACGAAGATGGTGTGCCTGGATGCGAGCGACGACATCAGACTGTCGGGCTGTCCGCGTCAGTCGAACGAGCGGATGAGACCTAATCGAACGATCAGGTCAGCTGTGCATGCCCCGACGATGAGCAGCACAAATCGCCTCTGCCCGGGAGTGAAGCCCGAGCTTCTGTAGAAGGTTGTGTACATGGAACTTGACGGTGTGCTCGGAGATGAAGAGGGCGCGGCCGATCTCGGCATTCGACAGACCATCCGCGAGCGAGCGCCAAACCTCGCGCTCACGATCGGTCAGCGAGTCTGTTCCGGGATGTGCCGCCGAACGCATTGCGCTCATGAGACCGGTTGACGCCTCTGGGGAGAGCGGTATCTGTCCCTGCATAACGCGGCGCACGGCGTCTACAAGTTCGTGCGGACCAACGGACTTGGTCAGATATCCGCTCGCACCGCTTTCCATGGCGAGGCCGACCGACATGCCGTCGCACTGACACGAGTAGATGATGACTCGAGCGCAGCCGGGCTTTGCCGCTATCACCTTGAGCAACTCAATCCCGTCGATATCCGGAAGGCCGATGTCGAGAATGACGACGTCGGGCTGAAGTCTTCGCATAAGGTCGACGCCGCGCTCACCGGTGGTCGCCTCCCCGACTACTTCGATGTCCGGTGTCCTGCCAAGCACCGATCGGACGCCCGCCCGCATCACGGGGTGGTCCTCCACGAGTACGACTCGGGTAGTGTGAGAAGCGATCATCCCCGCCATATCGGAATCCTCGCAATCACAAACGTGCCCACACCGGGCGAGCTCTCGATAGCGCACGTACCACCGAGCAATGCCGCACGTTCTTGCATACTGCGTAGGCCGTAGCACTCACGCCGACCTCTCATCGCGTGCCCGTTCCCGGGAGTGAAGCCGCATCCGTTGTCAGTGACCTCGCAGCACACATCGACCGCCGAAAGACGCAGGCGGACATCCGCGTGCGTCGCTTCGGAATGGCATTTCACGTTCGAAAGCGCTTCCTGGATGATCCTGAAGACGGCAATCCGAAGCGACCGGGTGACCGGAACCTCCTCGCCTTCGACAACGAAGTGCACGTCAATGCCGCTTCGGGAAGAGAATGCGGACACGTACGCTTCTATCGGAGAGGTAAGCCCTTCGGACTCGAGAAAGCGATTGCCGATGTCCCCGATGAGTGCATACATCTCGTCGAGCGCCGCCGTGAGGGTAGTGCGCAACTCATCCAGCCCGGAGCGGAGGGCCTCGCCTTCAACGCCCTCAAGCATGCGAGCCTGCAGGAGCGCGCCGGCCATCGTCTGAACCGGTCCGTCGTGCAAATCAAATCCGATCCGCAGGCGTTCGCGCTCCTGTAGATCAAGGATTGAGCAGGAATTGCCGTCGTCACTCGCCTGCATGCCTACCCCCAAGGCACTGCAATAAAGAGCTTTGCGAGCAGCCGTTGCATAAAGCAAACTGTTCGCTGTGACCATTCCCCAATGGCGACAGTACCAAATAGTATACCGCACTTGGCAAGACGTCTGAAGATGCATACATCCCGAAGGACGTTATGGCTGTTCCGGAGCCGTTGCTTTCGGCACATAGTCCGGATCGCCGAGGCAATACAAGTACCCATCGCGAGAACCGATGTAGATACGGCCTTGCCAGACGATCGGTGTCGATTCGTAGCTGCCGCCACCCGTGAAGCGGGCGACCCGTTTGATCGAGACTGACACCGTCTTACCTGCCCGCGTCTTGAGCGCGACACCAGGACCGTCGCCATCCGGCATGTAGGTGATTCTGTATACGTTGACTACATTGCCGTACCCCGCCGCAATCACATAGTCATCAACCATGATCGGCGTCGAGATGGCGCCACCGATACTCTCCTTGAACACGACCTTCGGCGTTGGCAGGCCCTTCTCGAGGTTCGGCCCGGCCACGAGATCTCCGGAAAGGTTGTCCTGCGAGAGCACATAGAGGTTGCCATCGATAGCGGTACACGCCACCAGCGCGGGACGGGAACCGTCGGAGTTGTACTCATCGTTGACCGAGCACGAACCGATGATGCCGCCCAGCCAGTCGGCAAAGTTGCGATCACCCGTCGGGAAGTACCACACGAGCGCATCTTTTGCCGGCCTGCGCGGATCGAGCTTGAGCAGACCGCCCTTGCCCTTGATGTATTGCTTCTCAACCTCAGCAAAAAGGTAGCCGTCGGTGGTAGCTACGGGCGTGCCGTCCATATCCGAACCGATGAAGTAGTCCCACTCGATGGCGAGCGTGTCTTTGTTCATGCCGTAGACATGCCCCGCACCCGATGCCGCATAGACCCGGTCGCCAAGAAGCGTCGGGGAAGCTTCGAGCACCAGGTTCCCTCCGTGACTCGCCGCACGTTTGTCGCCAAGCAGGAGCGTCTCAGACAGGATCTTCGGGGTGCGAAAGCCCTTCCAGTCGACGGTCGAGAAGGGGTCCAGCCGGTACATATTCCCCGACTCGACGCCGACCCATGCGGTGCCGCCGATGACGAAACCGCTTCCGTCGGCATCGCGACTATAGCTCTTGGTGCGCGGCACCGGCAGGCGCCAGAGTTCCTCGCCCGTCGCGTAGGAGACCGCGCGATATGGCGCGATTTCCGGTGCCGACATGCTACTCGGAAAACCGCGTCGGGAGCCAACCATCACCACGTAGCGCGACGGATCACCCGGGGCGTTTGGATCCTCGAAGACCGTCGGTGAGCCCTTGATGACGTCCGGGTATTCGTAAGACCACAACTCCTTGCCTGTTGCGGCGTCGATCTTCACGAGGTTGTGGTCGAATCCGCCAACGACGAGGTAGAGCTTGCCGTTCTCGCGCACGAGCGCCGGCTGGCCCGTCCATCCGGTGCCGTACCACTTCACGAGACCCGCCTTGGCCGCCGGCGACCCGGAAGGCTCGGTCGACTTCTTGCCGGTGCCTCCGGTCGTTCCGCCGCCGATGTTGAGCTTCCAGATGACCTCGAGCTTCTCCGGCACAGGACCGACACCGTAGAAGCGACGGGCTTCATTACCGAGAAACGTCGCGACTTTGATGCCGTCGGCCGTGGGATCGGAACCGGGCGGTTGAGGCAACTCGATGGTGATGGTGGGAAGCAGTGACGGCATCGGCGTGACGGGTCGAACAAGCGGTGGCGAAATGCGCGCCGGTGCCGCATTCCTCAGGCCAACCAACACTCCTGCAGCCGAAGCGGCAACAAGCAGCACCGCCCCGGTGACCTTGAGTGCGAGCGAGGTACGAGGGTTCACGGTGCGGTCGTCTCGAAGCGCGGAGGCGGAGGCGCGGAGGCCCAGCCTGCCAGGTTCGGTGATGGGCGCTGCGCAAGCCCTTCGGCGCCGAGAACCTCTCGCAAACGCGATACGCGACGGAACTCGGGGTCATCTTCGGGGGCAAAGCCAAAGCCCGCCCAGCAGTAGAAGAGCTGCGAGTAGGCGTCGCCGGCGCTGGGCACGAAGTTGTCGGCGTAAAGCACGCGCTCGAGCGCGGTGAGCATCGACAGCGGGTCTTTGAGGAGCAGCATCCCTTCGGCATCGGCCTTCTCGGATGCCATCCAGGCAGACTCCAGATGCCACCAGGAGAGCACCTCGGTCACGACGACCACGATTCCGTAGAGGAGATAGAACAGCGCGGCGTCGTCTCGAGAAGTGGCCTTCCGCTTATCGCGGTCCAGGCGCTCTCGGTCGATAGCCCGCAGGTCGTAGTCGCGGAGTGCCCAGATCGGTCCCATGAGCGCCGACGCGGCAGTGGCGTAGAGCGTATCGAGCGAGCGGATGCGCGCCATGAGGTTGGCGAATACAGCGCGTTGCTCGTCGGGGGTGAGCTTCTCGACGAAGCCGTTCGTCACACCGATTGCCGCCGAGGCGTACGAACGGCCGACAACGAACGCGTTGATCTTCTCGACCTCGATGATGTAGAGCGGCGGCGAATGCTCGAGCCCTACGGCGATGGACATGTCCTTCAGCACCCGCTTGACCGGCGCAATCTCTCCTTGCGCGGTAATGCGGGCACCGATTCGCTTGAGCAAGAAGCGCTCGGAGCGTGAAAGCCGCCAGGCCACCCAGGCGAGCGTGCCCAGGAATGCGAGCGAAAAACTCACGAGCAGGCCCGTAGTGAGAATCCACGCACCGACGTCGACCAGGGGAAGCAGCAGCCCGATCAGCAGCATCGCAAACGCAATCGCCACCGCGATGAAGAACGCGACGACCGCCGAGAACGCCAGAGAAAACGCAACAACCTTTATGCGGTTGCGATCGACGCGGTTCCAGAGCGGCTCGATGCGGTCGCCGCGCACGCCAGGAGGGAGCGTGAGCTCCGTCATCCCTGAGCGCGTGCGCATCACTGTCCTACTTCCTGCGTCGCTCGGCCATCTCGGCCGCGAGGTCATCAAGGGTGAGGCCCTCGCGGACCATCACGACCATGAGGTGGTAGAGAAGATCGCCGATCTCGTAGCGCAGCTGCTTGGGGTCACGATCCCGTGCGGCGATGATGACTTCGCTTGCCTCCTCGCCGATCTTCTTGAGGAGCTTGTCCTGCGGACCAAGGAGCAACTTCGCGGTGTAGGAGGCCTCGGGCATCTCTGCTTTGCGCGATTCCAGTACCGCAAAGACCTCGGCAAGCACAGGACCGATCTCGGGTGCGGACGTTGGCCGCGGGGCTCCGAGCGGGTCGTTCGTCATGCGTGTGCTCCGTTCGTTTCAGGAAAGCGGGATGTTATCGGTGTTCTCCGAACCGGTGCCGGAATCCTCTGTGACACCGGAGACTAGCGTGCGGTAGAAGCAGGTACGCTCGCCGGTGTGACAGGCCACGCCGACCTGGTCAACGAGCACGAGAAGCGTGTCCGCATCGCAATCGTAGCGCATATCTTTGACCTTCTGGATGTGTCCGGAGGTCTCGCCCTTGTTCCAGTATGCCTTGCGCGAGCGGCTCCAGAACCACGTCTGTCCACTCTCGATCGTGCGGCGCACCGCCTCGGCGTCCATCCACGCGACCATGAGCACCTCGAGAGTGTCGTACTGCTGGATGACTGCGGGGATGAGTCCGCGCTCGTCGTACGTGAGCACCGGCAGGTCCATCGCTACTCCCCTTCCACGTCAGGGGCGGCCAGGTGCCGCTTTCCCTCCATCGACTCGATCGCTATCTCGATGACCGTCGTCCGCGCGAGTGTGGCATCGGGGATGCCGTCGCCGGTGCTGTCGTACTGGCGCATGATCACGTCGAGCCCCGCACGCTTCTCGTCGGCTGACGAAAGCACGCGCGCCGTCCCGTATCCGATGACGCTCCGGAACCGCGCGGTGAAGCCGCATGCCTTGTCGGCGCGGATGATTGTGCACTCGTCGGCCTCGAAACAAACGCGCGGATCACGAGCGATCGCATCAAGGCGCCGACCCTCAGCGGGACCGTGCACGTAGAGGAGCCCATCCGCGTAGCCGAAGTTGACGGGCACCACATACGGGCCGTCGTCGTCGACCATTCCAAGGCGCAGTACCTCCGCCGTGGCGAGGAACACCCTGGTATCGTCGGGCGACATCCGGTGATCGTCTCTGCGCATTGCTCGCATCGTCGCCTACATCCTCACCGGCACGCCGTGGGCAGCCATCGCTTCTTTGACCTGACGGATGCTGAAGGTGCCGAAGTGGAACACACTTGCGGCCAAGACAGCGTCCGCGTCGGCTTCGATGACGATCTCCGCAAAGTCATCGAGCTCGCCCGCGCCCCCGCTCGCGATCACAGGGATGTTGACTGCGCGCGTGACCGCGCGCGTGAGCGGGATGTCAAAGCCGTCCTTCGTGCCGTCGCGATCCATGCTAGTGAGGAGGATCTCGCCGGCACCGCGGCGCTCGACCTCCTCCGCCCACGCAACGGCATCGATGCCGGTGTTCGTGCGACCTCCGGAGACGAAGACCTCCCAACGCTCGGAGCCAGCGACACGCCGGGCATCGATCGCCACGACGATGCACTGGGAGCCGTACTGGCGCGAAGTCTCGGTGATAAGGTCGGGCGCTGCAACGGCTGCTGAGTTCATCGAGATCTTGTCGCAACCCGCCGACAGCATCGCGCGGATATCCGCAGAAGAGCGCATACCGCCGCCAACCGTGTACGGGATGAAGACCTCCTCGGCGGTACGGCGCGCCACTTCCAGCATGAGCGGACGCTCCTCGTGCGTGGCGGTGATGTCGAGGAAGACGAGTTCGTCGGCACCCTCGCGATCGTAGATAGCGGCAAGCTCGACAGGATCGCCGGCATCGCGAAGGTTAACGAAGTTGACGCCCTTTACGACGCGTCCCTCATGAACGTCGAGGCACGGGATGACGCGTTTGGTGAGCACGCGACTACGCCTCTTCGCCGTGGCCGGCTTGAATCGCGTCCGCGAGGGTAAAGCTGTTCTCGTAGAGCGCCTTCCCGACGATGACACCCTCAAGCTGCTTCCCGATCGTATGAAGATCGCGGATGTCATCAAGATTGGAGACGCCGCCCGAGGCCGTCATCGGGATGTCGATCTGCCCTCCGAGCGCGCGGTAGGCGCCGTAGTTCACGCCGGTCTGCATGCCATCCTTCGAGATGTCGGTGTATGCAAGGCGCTTCACGCCGAGGAGTTCGAGTTCTCGCACAAGCTCAAGCACGCCGTACTCGGTACCCTCGCGCCAGCCGTTGATGGCGACCTTGCCGTCCCGCGCGTCGATCCCGGCGACAATCGAGCCGCCGAAGCGCTCGCACGCCTCGGTCACAAGCCCGGGCTGCGTCACAAGCGCGGTGCCAAGTACCATCCGGCGTACGCCAACTCCCGCGAGCCGCTCGAGCACCGCCATCGAGCGCAGGCCGCCGCCGGTCTGAACCGGCACGCCGAGCGCGACGATACGCTCGAGAACCTCGATGTTCTTCGGGTCGCCAGTGACCGCGCCGTCGAGATCGACAACGTGGAGCCATTCGGCGCCCTGCGCGATCCACTGGTGCGCCTGATCGACGGGGTCGTCGTTGTAGACGGTGACAGCATCGAGACGTCCCTGCAGGAGCCTGACTGCCTTGCCGTCGAGAATGTCGATCGCGGGAAAGACGATCATCGGGTGCCCCTCTCGGTAACGATGGAACCGAAGTTCGCAAGCAGTTTAAGCCCCGTCGTCGAGGACTTCTCGGGATGGAACTGCACGGCATAAGCGGATCCGGACTCGACCGCGGCCGCGAACGGCACGCCGTACTCCGTACGTCCGATGATACAAGATGCATCGTCGGGCCGCAGACGGTACGAATGCACGAAGTAGAACGCTGTCTCAGGCGCAATCCCATCAAACAGGCGGCTCTCGCGCGGGTACTCGACCGTGTTCCAGCCGATGTGCGGGATCTTCACACCGCCCGGGAGTCGTTCGCAGCTTCCCGGCACGATGCCGAGGCCCTCCCACTCCCCGTCTTCGAGCCCGACCGTCGCCAGGAGCTGCATCCCCAGGCAGATGCCGAGAAACGGCACGCCGTCATCTACGCGAGAGACGATGATATCCCAGAGACCGCTTGCCTTGAGGTTCGCGCTCGCATCGCGAAACGCACCGACACCCGGCAACACGATGCCGTCGGCCGCACTCAGCACTGCAGGGTCGTCCGTGACCACGATGTCAGCGACGCCTGCGTGCTCGAAGCCCTTCTGCACGCTGCGCAGGTTGCCCATCTTGTAGTCGACGATCGCGATCACAGGGAGCCCTTCGTGCTGGGCACGCCGACGACGCGCGGGTCGATCTCGACGGCCTCGCGCAACGCACGCGCGACGGCCTTGAACGCAGCCTCGATGATGTGGTGTGCATTGTCGCCCGCCAGCTTGTGAACGTGCAGCGTGATGCCGGCATTCGTCGCGAACGCAACGAGGAACTCCTTGGCGAGCGTCGTGTCGAACGTGCCGATGATCTCGATGGGTACCTCGACGGCATACGTCAGCTGGCCGCGACCGGAGATGTCGATTGCGCCGAGCACGAGTGCCTCGTCCATCGGCACCGCCGCGGAGCCAAACCGGCGGATACCGCGCTTGTCGCCCAGCGCCTCGGCCACAGTCTGCCCGAGCACGATACCGACATCCTCAACCGTGTGGTGAGCGTCTACCTCGAGGTCACCGCGCGCGGTTACCGCCAGATCGAGCGATCCGTGACGGCCGAGCGCGTCGAGCATGTGGTCGAAGAACGGCACGCCGGTGGAGACAGTCGTCTCGCCGGACCCGTCGAGATCGAGGGTCAGCGTGATGTCGGTCTCGTTCGTGGTGCGCGTGATCGTTGCGGTGCGTCCCACGTCACTCCCCTTCCTTGAGGTGCCTCTGTGCCGTTGCGGCGATTCCGAACAGGTCACTCGCATGGCGCCGCGAGATGATCTCATCCATGGCGCCGAGGAAACGGACGACCTCCGCCTCGGTGCCAACGCTCACGCGGAGGCAATCCTCAAGCCCCGGCGCACGCGAGAAGTCCCTGATGAGCACCGAGTGCTCGTGCAGCAGGTCGCGCCACACCGCCGAGGCGTGTGCGACTTTGAAGAGCACGAAGTTCGCCTCGGTCGGATAGACCGTGACCCCGGGGAGCGCCTCAAGTCCGCACACGATCATGTCGCGCTGGCGCAGCAGCTGGCTGATGCCCGCCTCGAAGACCGGCCGCTCGCGGAAGACGAGCGAGGCCGCCACCTGCGTGAATCGATTGACCGAGTACGGCTGGCGGACTTTGGTGAGCTCCATGATGACGTCCTCGTGCGCGAGCAGGTACCCCGCGCGCAGGCCCGCGAGCGAGAATGCCTTAGAGAACGTCCGCAGGATGACGAGGTTCCGGTGGCGTGACATGTGCGGGCGCATCGTGTGCCGCGAGAACTCGAAGTACGCCTCGTCGACGAGGACGAGCGCATCGGTCGCGTTGAGCACGTCGATGAGGAGCGTCTCAGCGGCGAGCGTGCCGGTCGGGTTGTTCGGGTTCGCGATCATCACGATGTCGATGTCGCCGGGCTTGAGGCGCTCGAGGAGCGCCTCCCCGTCGATCGAGAAGTCCTCACGGCGAGGCAGCGACACGACCGTCGTTCCGGTCATCTCGGCATCGATGCCGTACATCGCGAAGGTCGGCGGCAGGTCGATGAGCGTTCGGCCGGGCCCACCCCACGCGAGCAGCAGGTCGAAGATGAGTTCGTCGCCACCGTTGCCCACAAGGACGTTGCCCGGCTCGAGCCCGTTGGCCTCGGCGATCTTCTCGCGCAACGGGTTCGAAAGCGGGTCGGGATACCGGTTATACGGTATGCGCGCGGCAAGATCGGCGAGCTTCTCAAGGAGTTCGCCGGGCAGATTGAGCGGGTTCTCGTTGCTCGCGAGCATAATGTCCGCCCGCACGTCCTTCACGTCGTACGGCACGAGCGACTCAAGTTCGGGGCGCGGCGGCCGAAGGCTGTCCACTATGCCTCACCTTCGTCTTCCTCGGAAAGCGCGTACGCCATCGCGAGACGCAGGCCGATCGCCCGTGCGTGCGCTTCGAGACCCTCGGCCTGTGCGATGACCATGGCCGTCGGGCCGTCCATCTCAAGGCCTTCGAGCGAGTAGCTCAGCACCGAGGATTTCTTCACGAAGTCATCGACCGACAGCGGGCTCGAGAATCGCGCGGTACCGCCGGTTGGCAGCACGTGGTTGGGGCCTGCGATGTAGTCGCCGACGCTCTCGGGCGTCCAAGGGCCGAGGAAGATCGCGCCTGCGTTGCGGATGCTGCCGAGTAGCTCGAGCGGCTCGGCCATCATCACCTCGAGGTGCTCGGGAGCGATCATGTTCGCCGCTGCGAGGGCGACGTCGACATCCGGGCAGATGACGACCACGCCGTTATCGGTGAGCGAGCGGCGGATCACATCGGCGCGCGGCGAGTCCTCGAGCAACAACTCGAGAGCGGCATCTACCGCATCCGGGAGCTCGGCGTCGGTGGTGACGAGGTAGGTTGCGGCCTTCGGATCGTGCTCAGCCTGCGCCATGAGGTCGATTGCGACAAACGCCGGCTCAGCGGTCTCGTCGGCGAGAATGAGGACCTCGGACGGCCCGGCGAGCATGTCGATTCCGACCTCACCCATGACGAGCTTCTTGGCGGCGGTCACATACGCGTTGCCGGGTCCCGTGATCTTGTCGACACGCGGAATCGAAGCGGTGCCGAACGCGAGTGCCGCAATCGCCTGCGCGCCACCCACCTTGTAGATCTCCGTGACGCCCGCCTCGGCCGCGGCCGCAAGCGTGTACGGGTTGATCGTGCCGTCGGGACCCGGCGGGACGACCATCGCGATCTCTTCGACGCCGGCGACCACGGCGGGGATGGCATTCATGAGCACGCTTGACGGGTAGCACGCGCGACCGCCCGGCACGTATATGCCGACGCGCTCGATGGGCGTGACCTTCTGCCCGAGGAAGATGCCGCCCTCCTCGACGGTGAACCAGCTCTGCGTGACCTGGCGGCGGTGGAAGTCCTCGATGGCGACAGCGGCGGTCGCGATGGCCTCAAGGAAGTCGTCGCCGACGACAGCGAGCGCCTCCTCGATCTCGGCTTCGGTGACGGCGAGCACGTCCACGGTCGCCTTGTCGAACTGCGCGGTGTAGTCGCGCAGGGCCTCATCGCCGCGCACGCGGACGTCTTCGACGATGCGCATCGCGACGTTCAGGACCTCGGCGTCGATGCCGCCGCTGCGCTCGATGTCGTCGCGTGCCAGGCTCCGGCCGCGTGCCAGTTCGATTCGTCGCATCATGAGCGGGTCACTCTCCTCTTATGGCAGCGGCACAACGGCCGCGAGCCGGTCAGTCAACTCTCGCACGCGGACCGACTCGGTCTTGATGCTCACCGGGTTGGCCACAAAGCGCGCCGTGGACGCGAGCACATCTTCGACGATGCGCAGGTTGTTCTCGGCAAGCGTCCGACCGGTCGCCGTGATATCCACGATACGGTCGGCGAGCCCGATAAGCGGCGCGAGCTCGATGTTCCCGTGCAACTTCACGATCTCGATCTGGATTCCACGAGCGGCAAAGTGCGCCTCGGCGATGCGCGGGTACTTGGTGGCAACCCGGATCACGCCGAGGTGGTGGTAGAGCTCCTCGATACTGCGAGCAGCATCCTCGCGCTCGGCGACCACGAAGCGGCATCCGCCAAAGAGCAGGTCCACCATCTCGACGACGTCAAGCTCGGCCTCAACGAGCACGTCCTTGCCGGCGATCGCGACATCAACGCCGCCGTACGCGACATAGATGGGCACGTCGGTGGGCTTTGCGATGATGAACTCGTAGCCAGGCGTTCGCACGATAAGCTGCCGGCCCGGATCGGCAAGACCGCTGACATCGACGCCGGCAAGACCGAGCGCCCGAACCGAGTCAGCGTACAGAGCGCCTTTCGGGATAGCGATCCGCAGAGGTCGAACCTCACCCTCTGGTACCCGGACGATCATCGTGCACCGCCTTTCCGCGACGCCCAGGTCGCTGACGGCGGCGCGGGAATCGGCGAGTCCAGCGGCAGTGCACGCTCGCCGGCGCGGTCGAGGCGAACGATCTCCTCGCCGCTAGCGAGCAGCGCCTCCTCGGCGCCGGTCCTCTCGGCGTCACGCACGATCTCAAGCCCCGAGCGGCCGACGGATGCCTGCACGAGCCATCCAGCGGCTCGCAGTGCCCGCGCGGCCGCGAACACCGCGACCGGGTCCATACCACCGATGACCGCGTCGAGCGGGGCAATGACCGGGGTGCGGTCCTGCTCTGCAAGCGCGATCATCACGCGCTCAAGGCCGAGCGCGAATCCGGCCGCGGGCTCGGGAGTGCCAAACGCTGCGAGAAGCCCGTCGTAGCGACCGCCCCCGCCAAGCGGCAGACCGAGCCCGGGCGCGTACGCCTCGAGCACGAAGCCCGTGTAGTAGTCGAAGGAGCGCATGATGCCGAAGTCGACGGTCACGTGCTCGGCGTAGCCAAGCCCTTCGAGAATCCGGTACGTCTCGCGCAGATTGCCGAGCGTGTCAGTACACCCGCACGCGGCGAGCAGCGCTCCGCACTCCTCGAATGCTTCCTTGCCACCGCGGATGCGCGGTGATGCTACGAGCGCAGCCGCAACGTCCGCCGGAACATCGCCGTATGCCGCAAGCGTATCGAGCGCGACGAGATTGCGCTCGTGTGCCGCCGCGATGACCGAACATCCCCACTCGGCCGACATGCCAGCACTCGCGATGAGGTCGCGGAGCACCTCCACGGTGCCGATGCTGATGCCGAACGACTCGAGACCCGATGCCGCGAGTGCTTCCACCGCGAGTGCGATGACCTCGGCGTCCGCCGCAGCCCCCCGGGCGCCAACGAACTCCACGCCCGCCTGCGTGAACTGGCGGGACTGGCCGCGGAGCGACGCGTACTCGCGGAAGACGGGCGCGACGTAGCGCACGCGGTGCGGGCCCGGCTCGTCGGCAAGCCGGGAAGCCGCCACGCGTGCGATCGGGACGGTCATCTCAGGCCGCAGCGCGAGCAGGCTGCCGTCAAGATCGAAGAGTCGGAACGTGCCGCGCTCGGCCGACGATCCGACGCCCACCACGAGCGTCTCATGCTCCTCGACAACGGGCGTCTCGACTGGCGAGTAGCCCCACGCGGTGAAGACGTCGCTCACGGCGCGAGAGACGACCTCACGTTCGGCCGCCTCCTGAAAGAGCACGTCTCGGAATCCCCTTGGCGTCACTGGACGCACGTTTGCCACCTCCGGATACTTTATCACGCTAGAGTGGTGCAGTACCGCAGTATCACACGCTCGAACTCACCCGTCAAGGTCAGGCTTCCCAGACCGAACCTTCGCCGAGGAGCTCCTTGATCTCGGCATGAAGCGATGTCGACGACGCATCGACGTTGTACTCCCCGGGCATCTTGAGGACCTTGGTACCCGCGGGACCTTCGAGCTTCACCTGCACGGCATCGCGCCCCGAGTGTGCTGCAAGAATCGCCTTGAATGCCGTGCCCCCGCCGTTTGACAGCGTGGCCGACTCGGCTTTGACCCACAAGATGCCCGGCGGCTTCTCGAATCGACCCTCGGTCGTGAGCGGCTGCACGTCGTGCACCATGAGTTTCGTTCCGCGATCGGAGGACTCGACTTTGGCTCGAATGCGCACAACAGCATCGACAACGATGAGTTCGCGGTACTTGTCGTACGTCTGCGGGAAGAGCACGCCCTCCATGGACCCTTCGAGGTCCTCTAGCACGAACGTGCCCATCAACTTGCCTGCCTTGGTAGCGATCCGGTCCGTCTTGGTCACGATGCCCGCAAACCAGCCCGTCACGCCATCCTTGAGAGCGTCGCCATCACCGAGAGAACACGTGCGCGCCGCCTTGATCGTCTCGGCGATGTCAGCCAGCGGGTGATCGCTGACGTAGATGCCGAGCATCTCCTTCTCGAAGGCCAGCTTCACGCCCTTGTCCCACTCGACACCATCTGGTGGAGGCGTGCCGTCCTCCATGCCGTGCTCGTCGGCGTCGAAGAGGTCGAACATCGAGACCTGCCCGCTGTCGGCGTCCTTCTGGCGTTTGGCCGCAGCGTCAACCGCGCCGTCCATGAGCTCCATGAGCTGCTTGCGGGTGTAGCCCGTCGAATCGAACGCGCCGGCCTTGATGAGCGCCTCGAGCGTCTTCTTGTTGAGCTGCCGCATATCGACGCGTTCGCAGAAGTCGTGGAGCGAGCTGAACGGCCCGTTCTCCTTGCGCTCGGCCGCGATCGTGTCGACCACGCCCTCGCCGACGTTTCGAATGCCGGCAAGCCCGAACCTGATCGCGCCCTCAACGGCGGTGAAGTCCCGTCCCGATGAGTTCACATCCGGCGGAAGCACCTTGATGCCGGCGTTGTTGCACGCCGCGATGTACTTGACGATGGTCTCGCTCTTGCCCATGTAGCTGGTGAGCACCGCCGACATATACTCCAGGGGGTAATGTGCCTTGAGGTATGCCGTCTGGTACGACACGAGGCCATATGCGGCCGCATGGCTCTTGTTGAAGGCGTACTGGGCGAACGCCTCGATATCGGTCCACACGCGCTCGGCGACGCGGGGATCGTAGCCGCGTTCGGCCGCCCCGCGGATGAACTCCGGCTTGAGCCCGTCGACGATCTCCTGGATCTTCTTGCCCATGCCCTTACGGAGCTTGTCCGCCTTGGCTGCCGAGAAGCCGCCCATCTCCATCGTCATGCGCATCGCCTGTTCCTGATAGACGATGGCGCCGTAGGTCTCCTCGAGGATGTGCTTGATCCGCTCGTCGTAGTAGGTGACGGCCTTGCGGCCATGCTTGCGTGCGATGAAATCCGGTATGGAGTCCATCGGACCCGGTCGATAGAGCGCCACGACTGCGACAAGGTCGGCGAAGACGGTCGGCTTGAGGTCCTTCAAGACACGCTTCATGCCGGGAGACTCGACCTGGAAGACCCCGTCGGTATCCGCGCGCTGGAGGAGCGCGAAGGTTGCCGGGTCGTCCGTGGGAATCGTGTCGATATCGATATCGACGCCGTGATGCTCGCGAATCGCCTTCACGGCCTTCGCGATAACGGTCAGCGTCCGCAGTCCGAGGAAGTCCATCTTGAGCAGGCCGAGGTCGGCGATGACGTTGCCTTCATACTGCGTGATGATCACGCCGCCCTTGGTGTCGAGCTTGACCGGGGTGTGGAAGTGCAGCGGGTCGCGACAGATGACGACGGCCGCGGCGTGGATACCCTCGCCACGTACGATGCCCTCAAGGTCCTTCGCGGCGTCGATGATGCGCTGGGTGTCGCCACCCGTCTGGTACTCGCTGCGCAAGTCGGGGTTCGCCTTGAGAGAATCGACGATCGTTCCCTCGGAGATTTGCTTCGCGATCTTATCGGGGACTCCGAACGGATAGCCGAGAACGCGCCCCGCGTCTCGCACCGCGCCACGGGCGAGCATCGTCGAGTACGTGACGACCTGCGCGACCTTATCGGCGCCGTACTTCTGCTTCACGTATTCGATGACGTCGAGCCGACGCTCGTCGTCGAAGTCGATGTCGATGTCGGGCATCTCGGTACGCTCGGGGTTGAGAAAGCGCTCGAAAAGCAGCCCGTGAACGATCGGATCGAGCGCCGTGATGCCCAGCGCGTAGCTGATGATCGAGCCGGCGGCGCTACCGCGGCCGGGTCCCACGCCGATCTCGTTCTCCTTCGCCCACTGCACGAAGTCCGCAACGATAAGGAAGTACGCCGAGAGGCCCTTCTCGGTGATGACTTTAAGCTCGGTCTCGAGCCGTTCGAGCGACTCTTCCGGCACCGGATCGCCGTAGCGCTTCTTGAGGCCGACCAGGCATTCCTCGCGCAGATAGTCGTCCTCGGTCGAACCCGCGGGCACCTCGAACACCGGCAGGATGATCTTCCCGAACTCCAGGTTCACATCGCACCGCGCGGCGATGTCGAGTGTGCTTGCGAACGCCTGAGGGTACTCGGGAAGCGCCAGGCCCATCTCCTCGGCAGACTTCAAATAGAACTGGTCCGAGGAGAACTTCATTCGGCTGACGTCATCAAGCGTCTTGCCCGTCTGGATACACACGAGCATGTCTTGCGCCTGCGCGTGCGAAGCCTGAACGTAGTGGATGTCGTTGGTGGCGACGATTGGCAGCCCCAGCTCGTTCGCGAGCCCGACGATTGCGCGGTTGATATCCTTTTGCGAGACGCCATTATCGGCGACGATGCCCTGCTCCTGGATCTCCAGGTAGAAGTTCTCCTCGCCGAAGATCTGCGCGTACGTCTCGGCCCAGCGGCGGGCTTCCTCGGGCTGATTGTGCTCGAACGCCTTGCTGACGATGCCGCTCATACACGCGGACGTTGCGATGATGCCTTCTGAGTACCGGCGCAGAAGCTCCTCGTCGACCTGGGGCTTGTAGTAGAAGCCGGTCGTCCATGCCTCGGAGACCATCGCCATGAGGTTGCGGTAGCCGGTCTGATTGCGCGCGAGCAAGAGAAGGTGGTTGAGTTTGGGCTTGCCGTCGCGCTTGCGTCGCGAATCCGGCGTGAAGTAGATCTCGCAGCCGAGCACGGGCTTTATGGGCGCGCGACCGGTCTTCTCGTTGCCTTTGGTGGCGGCCCGGTAGAACTCCACCGCACCGAACATGACGCCGTGGTCGGTGAGCGCGAGCGCCGGCATGTCGAGCTGCGCCGCGCGGTCGAGCAACCCCTCGATCTTGGCGTGCCCGTCGAGAAGCGAGTATTCGGAATGAGTGTGCAGGTGGACGAACCCCGACATGGGCGCTACTCGCCCGCTTCCGCTGATGTGTCGCCGATCCGACCGATGATGCGGGTGTAGCCGTCGGCACCGTAGTTGAGACTACGGCTCACCCGGCTGATAGTCGTGGTTGAGGCACCGGTCACTTCCTGGATGCGTGTGTAGTGCTCGCCGGCGGCAAGCATACGCGCCACAGCAAGGCGCTGAGCGAGTTCCTGCAGCTCACGGATGGTACACACATCCTGCAAAAACGCGTACGCCTCATCGGCGTCCTCCAAAGCAAGCAAGGCCCTGAGAAGGGCCTCGACTTCGGGCGTTCGAAGACGGTCTGAAGACATCTGTGATGATCTCCCCGTGTGATCAGTTGGTGTGTATGGTGAGCCACCATCGTACCACCAGGACCCGATGTCACGGATGCCTTCCGGCGGACGGCGGGGCGAACGTGACAGGCGGCGCGGCCGCTACAACACACCCGAAGAGCGAACAAGCGTGCCCACCAGGGAGTACGCCGGGATGTACCACAACACGCCTCCAACGAGATAGGAGACCTGATCTTTGCGGAGCAGATCGGAAAGCTTCCCCTGCTGCGAGAGAATCACCCACCCAATCCATGTGAACGCCGCAATCGCACACAGCACGACAGCTGCTTCAGCAAGCGCGCCAACGCGGAATCTGCGCACCAAGGAGACGGCTGTCAGCACAAGTGGCAGCACAAAGAGCACCATGATGACGCCGATTCCCACCTGCAGCGGACCAAAATTGCGAGCCTCGAACGCCGGACCGAGAAACACGAGAAGAAAGCTCGTCGACAGGAAGAGGGCCGCACCGCCGATCATGCTCGTAACGGCAAACAGGAGCGCCTTGCCGATGGTCCGCAACCAACGTGCGGATGGGTCATGAACGAGCACAAGCGTGACCATCGCAAGGATCGGCGGAAGTGTCATGAACGCGAGGTACGCCGGGGTGTACGAGTAGTACGGCTGTGTTCGAAGCGCAACAATCGCAGGCACGTAGAACGCGAGCGTGAACGCGTACAGCAGCGCATATGACTCACCGAACGAGATCTGGTGGTCGGCCTCGATGGTCAGCGCGTCCATCGCCATCCTCTCCCGCGGTCGGGTCATCCCAGACGCAGCGTAACTCCGGGAGCGGTCGAGTACCTTGACCGAGGTCAAGCCGCCAAGAAGCTACTTGGCGAGATACGAGATGATCTCGTTCGCCACTGATCGGGCCACGGCGGCATCGCCGCCGATCACGTACCACTTGAGGGTGCTAGGGCGCCTCGACAAGATCGCTGCCGTATCCGGGGAGAGTTGCCATGGCTCTGTGAGTAGCAACGCCGCGTTGAAACGCGACGCAAGCACGCCACCCGTGAGCGCATCGGGATAGTCCATTCCGGTGCAGACGACAAAGCGCTCCAGCGAGAAACCATTCGCGAGTGCATAATCGGCAACAACCCGCGCCGTCTCCCAGCGATCGGTTCCCTGGAGCCGAAGTGGCCGAGCATCGGGAACGAGTGCCGCAACCGACTCCTCGACCGCCTCAGAGACCGCACCATAGCCGCCAACGATGATTGTGGAAGAAGCCCCGATCGACGCAAGAGCGTCGGCCGTGGCCGTCGTGAGCGTGGCAGTATCGGTCAGGAGTATCGGCATGTTCTTTCGCGCGGCAATCGGCGACATCGCAAGGGCGTCCGGGAAGTTCATACCGGATGCCACGACGACCGTCTTTGGCGTGCCGCGCACAAGAGCGAGCTCCTGTTGGATCTTCACTGACGTTTCATACCGGCTCGAACCTCCGAGGCGCTTGACGTTCGCCCGACCGAGAAGGCTCTCAAGCTGGCGATAGGTGCTCGCCGAGACGGCGCCCTCGCCTCCGAGGACGACCGCCTTCATCGTGCCGTACGTTCGCTTCGAACCCCAGAGCCGCCGGATCTCTTCGGTAACCGAGGCCTCAAGCGAGCGGGGCGACGTGAGTAAGACGGGCGCGCGTAGCGCGTGCGCGAGCGGGGCACCGCACAGAGCATCGGGGAAGTTGTCGCGTGAGGCGATGACGACGGCGTTCGACCCGGAGGGATATGCCTCCTTAGAGACCTCAACCGCGGTACCGACACGTGCATTTCCAGCAAGTCTCACGCCCACGGGAGTGAACTCGCGCTGCGCAAATCCGTTCCGTCCCCACAAGTAGACCTTGTGTACATAGTTCGTGAAGTCGTTGTTCCACTCGGAGAAGAAGACGCGCGGCCCGCCGTCATACCCGTCGACGATCTGCGGGTCGTTATAGCGCGCCCAGGGACCCGGCGACGCCTTGAGCGTCTCGCGCCTCTTGAAGCTCGCCCCACCGTTGGCTGACGTAAAGCGAACGATGTCTCCGCCACGAGCTGCGATGAACGTCTCCGCAAGGGTCGCATTCTCATCCGGGTAGCCGCCCGTCGTGAGAAACGCCTCGACCGTGCCGTCAGGGAGCACCTGGAAGGTACCGGCGTCGAAGAAGTGATCGGTTTCAACAATGTCGACAGGGGTCGTCCAGGTGTTTTCAACGGCGGACCACCGCATGAACTTCCAGGTGTACGCCGGGGTGGGGTCATCGGTGCCGCACACGAAGAGGATGCATGGACCGTCTGCCGAGTCGCGAATCACCACCTGGTTGACGAATTGCGAGCCAGAATCGTAGACACGGCACGCGACATCAAGCGTCCCTTTTGTCATCGTGCTTGGGACAGACTCGCCGATGGCGTTGAACCACGTACCCGATACGACATCCCTACGCATGTAGTACACGTTGGTTCGAAGGAAGTAGTCAGTCTGCGAGTCGGTGAAGGCCAGCGACAAGAAGCCGGTGTGGATATCCCCGTCCGCACCCTGGGCGAAGTTGGCGTACCACCCCTCAAGGCCCCGGGTACCCTTCAGCGCGGCCTCGCGAGACTCCCACACGCCAACGCCATCCGTGGAGACCACGCTGTACCAGTTTCCGTTGGTCGCGTCGTTCTCAGAGCTTCGATAGAAGAGCCTGATGCGATTATCGAGACCAAGGAATGGCTGAGGGTAGGTCGCCGGAATCGCGCCTGAAACAGTCGTTTCCCCGGAAGCCCACTCAGCGGTTATCGGGCCGAGATCATCCCATGCGGAGATGTCATGAGGCCGGGTACTTCTCGCCTGGAGCATGGAGCCCAGGTGCGCGCCATAAAAGACGTGGATGTAACCTGCCGAGTCGATAATCAGTGACGGACCACCATGCGCATCCTCGTTGAGTGGGTTCGTCCCCACCTGGAACGGACCTTCCCAGATGCCCGTCGCCTGGTCATATGCGGCGATGCAGGGGTGCATGCCGAAGCCCTGGTAGACCACGATCGTCTTGCCCGTCTCGGCGTCATAGATCGCCTCGGGGCGAATGACCATGTCCTCGTAGACAGCATTGCCAGACGCGGATCCGTCAAAGAACTCCGCCCAGAATCCGAATGCGGATGAGAGCGGCGAGAACGCCAGCACGCAGGCGACAACAACCATCCATCGAAGTATGCGACGCGACAACGGGTCTCCCTCAATGGACTGGCGACACACGGAAACAGCGTCCCCGTGGAGCGTTCTGTGAGCCAGTATAGCGCACGGCCACTCTCGGCCCGCGCTAAACGACCTGGTTGATGAGGCTCCCGACGCCCTCGATGCGCACCTCGACGACGTCGCCTCGCCGCATCGGGCCGATGCCGGAAGGGGTACCCGTGAGCACAAGATCGCCCGGAAGCAACGTCATGACGCCGCTCACGAAACTCACCAGCTCGAACGGGTTGAAGACCATGTCAGACGTGCGAGCCGACTGTCGCTGCTCGCCATTGAGATACGTTTCGATCTTGAGATCGAGCGGGTCGATATCGGTCTCGACCCACGGTCCGACCGGACAGAAGCTGTCGAAGCCCTTGGCGCGAGTCCACTGCCCGTCGATCTTCTGCAGATCGCGCGCGGTAACGTCGTTGGCACAGAGATAGCCGAGAACGTGTGCTCTCGCAGCTTCGGGGGTGACCTTGTGTGTGCGGCGCCCGATAACGACGGCAAGCTCACCTTCGTAGTCGACACTATTCATACTTTCGGGGATCCTGATGTCACCGTGAGGGCCGTTTATCGCGGTGGGTGGCTTGAGGAACAGGACCGGCTCCTTCGGGATCTGGTGACCCATCTCCCGGGCATGATCGCGGTAGTTGATGCCCACGCAGACGATCTTTGTGGGGATGACCGGCGAGAGAAGCTGCGCCTGGCTCAGCGGCACGATGCCCTCGGTCTCCCAGGCGGCAAACGGCTCGTCGGAGATAAGCGTGATGGTGGTATCGTCCGCCAGACCGTAGCGAACGTCCTCGTCCTGGAATATGCGGACAACCCTCACGAGCGACTCCCGTGGCAAGAAACACATCAACCTCTAGTGATTCAGTTCCACTAAGGCTTCGGATTCTCCTGCTTCGGGTGCGAAAGTCCGTACTCGACGGAGTCGACGAGCGCCTCCCAGGAGGCCTCGATGATGTTCTGCGAGACGCCGACGGTCCCCCAGGACTTCTCGCCGTCGGCCGACTCGATGAGCACGCGCGTGACCGCGCCGGTGCCCTTCTTCTCGTCGAGGACGCGGACCTTGAAGTCAGTGAGTTCGATCGGCTCGAGGGCCGGATAGAAGCGTCCGATTGCGATTCGGAGCGCCCGGTCAAGTGCGTTGACGGGGCCGTTGCCCTCGGCGGTCGCGATAAAGCGGTGGCCTTCGACGTGCACCTTGATGGTCGCCTCGGTCATGACGCGGCCGTCCTCGCGCTTCTCCATGATGCACCGGAAAGATTCCAGCCGGAAGAACGGCGAATGGGTCCCCATCGCTTTGCGGAGCATGATCTCGAGCGACGCATCGGCCGCCTCGAAAGAGTAGCCGCGGTGCTCCTTCTCCTTGATGCCGTCGAGAACCGCCGTCAGCGCCTCGTCCCCGGTCGAGAGCGTGATGCCCATCTCCTGCGCCTTCATGACGAGACTTGCACGGCCTGCCAGCTCGCTCACGACGACGCGCGCGAGATTACCGACGGTCGCGGGCTCGACGTGCTCGTACGCTTCGGGCAGGCGCGCGGCCGCGCTCGCGTGCACGCCGCCCTTGTGCGCAAACGCGCTCGCGCCCACGTACGGCTGCTGCGGGTACGGCGAGATGTTCGCCGTCTCAGCCACAAAATGCGACGCCTCGGTGAGGAGCCGCAACTGGTCGTCTGTGACACACTCGATACCCATCTTGAGCTTGAGGCCCGGGATGATCGAGGTGAGGTCGGCGTTACCCGCGCGCTCACCGTAGCCGTTCATCGTGCCCTGGACGTGTACGCATCCCGCCTCGACTGCGACAAGCGAGTTCGCAACAGCGCACGCGCCGTCGTTGTGCGCGTGGATGCCGAGCGGAGCCGGAATAACCTCACTGAGCTCGGCGACGATACGCGCGACTTCGTGCGGCAGCGTGCCGCCGTTCGTGTCGCAGAGGACGACCGCATCGGCACCTGCATCGGCTGCTGCGCGGCAGACCTCGAGCGCATACGCCGCGTTGTGCTTGTAGCCGTCGAAGAAGTGCTCGGCGTCGAAGAACACCGTGCGGTCGGCAGCCTTCAAGAATGCCACCGAGTCGCGCACCATGCGTACGTTCTCGTCGAGCGTCGTCTGGAGCGTCTCGGTGACATGGACGTCCCACGTCTTGCCGAAGATGCAGATGGCCGCGCAGCCGGTCTCGAGAAGCGCCTGGAGCCCCGCGTCATCGGCCGCAGCAGTGTCCTTGCGACACGTGGTGCCGAACGCGCTGATGACGGCGTTCGTGAGCTTGAGCGTCTTGGCGCGCTCGAAGAACTCGATGTCCTTCGGGTTGCTGCCCGGGAAGCCGCCCTCGATGTAAGCGATGCCAAGGTCGTCCAGGCGCAGCGCGATGCGCACCTTGTCCTCGACGGAGAGCGACATCCCTTCTCGCTGGGTGCCGTCCCTGAGCGTCGTATCGTAGAGCGTGAACATGCTTCCTCCGCCTGCCGGTCGCTACACGCGCGCCAGCCAGTCTTCGAAGTCGGGTTCCTCGCCATGGACGACGCGGAAGAAGATTCTCTGCAGCTCGAGCGTGATGGGGCCAGCATCGCCGATGACATGACCGTCCACCGAACGGACGGGCACGAGCTCTGCGGCCGAGCCGGTCATGAACATCTCATCGCACGTGTAGAGGTCGGTGCGCACGAGCGACTCTTCGATGACCGGGTAGTCCAGGTTGTCAGCGATGACCATGATCGAGTCACGCGTGATGCCTTCGAGCAGGCCGTCGGAGACCGGCGGCGTCGAGATCACGCCGTCGCGCACGATGAAGAGGTTCTCGCCGGTTCCTTCGCAGACCTTGCCTTCCTCGTTCAGCAAGATGGCCTCGTTGTAGCCGTGGCGGTTGGCCTCGATGCGGGCGAGCGAGGAGTTGAGGTAGTTGCCGGTCGCCTTGATCGCAGGCGGCAGCGAGTTGATGCCGCGCTGGCGCCACGAGGAGATGCCAACATCGACGCCCTTGGTAAGCGCCTCGGCGCCCATGTAGGTCTCCCACGGCCAGACCGCGATGATGACTTGCACCGGCGCGGGAATCGGGTCGAGGCCCATGACGCCGTAGCCGCGAAACGCGAGCGGGCGGATGTAGCACGACTGGAGCTTGTTGACGCGGATGGTCTCCTTGACGGCCTCAACCATCTCTTCGACCGAGTACGGCAGCTCCATAAAGAGCATGCTCGCGGAGCGCGCGAAGCGCTGCATGTGCTCGGTGAGGCGGAAGACGGCAGGACCATCGGCCGTCTCGTAGCAGCGGATGCCTTCAAAGACGCCGGAGCCGTAGTGGAGCGCGTGCGTAAGTACGTGGACCTGGGCTTTGTCCCAGTCCACGAGGGTGCCGTCCATCCAGATCTTGTCGGTCTTTGGCAGTGCCATGTCGCTCCCCTTCCGTAAGCGCTCGCCCCCGGGCGCCGCGCGTGTTCACCTAGGATACTACTCGGCGGCCGCAAGCCGCCCGGTAACGAGGTCACCCATCGCGCTGGTGCCGACGGTCTTCTGCGGCAACGTGCTCGCATCCGCGATGTCAGCGGTGCGCCATCCGTCGGCGAGAACGCCTTCGATCGCCGTGGAAAGCGCGTCGGCCGCCTCGTTCATCGAGAAGCTGTAGCGAAGCATCATCTCGACCGAGAGCAGCATCGCAAGCGGATTCGCGATGCCCTGACCGGCGATATCGGGCGCCGAACCGTGGCTTGGCTCGTAGAGTGCGGTGCTGTCGCCAAGCGATGCGCTCGCGAGCATGCCGAGCGAACCGGTGAGCATGGACGCCTCGTCAGAGAGAATGTCGCCGAACATGTTCTCGGTCACGACGACGTCGAACTGGGCCGGCCGGCGGATGAGCTGCATGGCGGTGTTGTCGACGAGTTGGTCGAGAAGCTCGACGTCCGCGAACTCGGCGGCATGCAGACGGTGAACGACCTCGCGCCACAGACGGCTGCTCTCAAGCACGTTCGCCTTGTCGACTGAGTGAACCGTGCCGCCGCGGAGGCGCGCGGCCTCGAATGCGGTCCTCGCGATACGCTCAATCTCGTACTCGCGATACTCCATCGTGTCGTATGCGCGCATGCCGACGCCGCCGCCGGTCGCCGCGCCTTCGACGCCCGTCTCGCGCGCCCGCGCGCCAAAGTACAGGCCGCCGGTGAGTTCTCGCACGATGAGCATGTCGACGCCCTCGAGGAACTCGGGCTTGAGCGTGCTCGCATCCTTGAGCGCCTCGAAGATCTTGACGGGCCGCAGGTTCGCGTACAGACCGAGCGCCTTGCGGATGCCGAGAAGGCCCTGCTCGGGCCGCGGCTTCGCCGGGTCGGTCGTGTCCCACTTGGGACCACCGATGGCCGCCAGGAGCACCGCGTCGGCTGCGTGCGCCTTCGTGAGCGTCTCTTCGGGCAGCGGCGACCCGGTCGCATCGATAGCCGCACCGCCGAGAAGCGCCTCGGTGAACTCGAACGTCGCGCCGAAACGCTCGCCGATGGCGCCGAGAACCTTCACGGCCTCGGCGGTGATCTCCGGACCGATGCCGTCGCCCGGAAGCAGGCATATGCGATAGGTTGTGGCGCTCATGCGGGTAGCTCCCGTTCCTGGCCGGAGAGTATTCGGGATATTGTATCGCGGGCGGCAGGAGCACGCGAGAGCGTGTCCATTACGTGTGGTGGCGCTTCTGGTGTCCACCTGCTCAGCCGTCTATCATTGGCGGGTATCACATCCTCGCTGAATGGCTCGACCGAGACCTTCCAACCGAACGGATATCGCCCGCGTGTCGAAAGCGCCCCGACGCATACTCATTCCTGTGCTGGTGCTGGTCGCCGTCTTGGTGGCTATCGCGTCATTCGTCGGCTCCGCACCCGCAGTGTGCGCCTCCTGTCATGCCATGAAGCCGTATGCGGATGCTCAGGACTCCACCGCGCACAAGAACATCGACTGCTACGCATGTCACCTTCAGGCGGGCGCATGGGATTGGCCCGCATTCAAGCTCACCGAGGTCACGCGCATGTACCCGCGGGCGAAGGAAACGAGCCTGACCGGTCCGGCTTCACGTATCGCCACGGCACCGTGCCTCACGTGTCACGAGGATGTGCTTGCAGGCGCCGTCGTGAGTGGCGGCATCCGGATCAAGCACAGCTCATGCACCCCGGTCGACAGTTGCGACGGTTGCCACGCGGCATCTGCGCACGGCGAGACAATCCGCTGGACACGCCGGGCAATCATGGAAGAATGCGTCGACTGCCACGTCGAGCAGCACGCAGCACGTGAATGCAACACGTGTCACGGTGCACGCACGCAGGCGGAGCGACTTGCGAAGGGCGCCTGGAAGGCGACCCATGCTACAGACTGGAAGAGCACGCACGGGATGGGCGATCTTCGCTACTGCCGCACCTGCCATACCGTCGACGCCTGCATGAAGTGTCATCCGACGGGTGTTCCGTCGCCATCAACGACCGGCACGAGCACAGGTGCACCTACGATACCGGGCGGAGGCGACCAGTGAGTCCGCAGTCAGTCATCGAGTCACTTCGCCAACTGGCCCAGAATCCAAACTCGAACCTGGCGGCCACGTCGCTCGGCTTTGCGATCATGGTCGTTGTGGTGCTCATCCTCATCCTGGTCGTCTTGATGGTATTTGCGCCACGCACGCGGAAGCCGTCCGCCAAGAGCAGCGCTCCCACCAGGGGCACTGACGATGACACCGGCGAACCCGCAGCGGACCAAGACCCCCGGGCCACGACATTCTTGCGACGACGCCGCACCGCGCTGCTGACGATTCTCGCGCTTATCGCCGTCGGAAGCGCTTACGTATCGAGCGGGACGAACGACTACTGCGCGCGTACGTGCCACTCGATGACCAACGCCGGGATCAGCTGGACCACGTCACCGCACGCGAATACCGCGTGCGTGCGTTGCCACGAGAGCTCGCCTGTCGACGCTGTCGCGACCCGCACGCGTCATGTCGTGGGCCAACTGAGAGGCGCCTCGACGTCGCCACGCCGCGCGGCGGTGTCAAGCCGCCGGTGCCTCGGATGTCATGGCGACATCCTCGACGGGACCATCACCTCCGCGCAGGGTATTCGCGTCGTCCACTCACACATCATCGCGGCCGGTGCCGATTGCCTGCGCTGCCACGGGACGATAGGCCACTCAACGACAGCGGCCACGCGCCCGGGCACGATGAACGACTGCATGAGGTGTCACGACGGCGAGAAGGCCCTCGGGGCGTGCTTCATCTGCCACGAGAATCGCTCTGCAAGAGCCGCGAGACCTTAGCGCTCTGAAGCGCGACGACGCGTGACGAAGAGAATCGCGAGCGCTGCCAGCAGCGCAGCAAGCGGTATCGCACAGACCCGGAAGGGACTCGAAAGCGCCCGCGAGGCAGCCTGGCCGGGTCCGCCACCGGAACCCTCGATTCGCACGATCTGCAAGCGATTGTTCGAAGTGTCCGCCACAACGAACCAGTCACGCTTCGCGTCATACGCAAGGCTCGAGGGATAGACGAACTGCCCGTCGCCCGTGCCCTCTTGCCCGAAGCTGTTCTCGATCGCGCCTGAAGTCGCGTTCATGACGAGAATGCTGAAGTTGAATGCATCGACAGCGACAAGCCGCCCTGCAGCGTCCAGAACGACATCCTGCGGTAGGTCCAGCACGACGTTGCTGCCCTCGGTGATGGGTGCAGTCGCCTCAGCTGAGGAACTTGTCTCGGAAGCATTCTTCGGTGTCGCCCATAAGAGCGAACCCGCAGGATCGAAGGCCTTGATGCTCCGGTTGAGTGGATCGGCGACATAGATGCGCTCGGCGTCAGCCGTGATGCCGCCGGCCGGCTCGATGGCCGCACCGGTGCCGCGACCGCGCTTACCGGCCCGCGACTTCTCGATGCCGTCAAGTCCGAACTGGATGACCTCGCCGCCACTACGCACGTACACGGTCTCGTCGAGCACCGTGATGCCCAGCGCCTGCGGCACCTTCCACTCCCGGACGAACGCAAATCGATCATCAAATACGATGACCTTGCCGTTCTTGAAGTCCGAGATGTAGACGAAGCCGTCGGCGTCGACTGCCACGTCGGCCGGCCGCCCGATCTGGCCCTTGGCCGCTCCGCCGGCCCCCGTCTGGATGGGACCCCTGAATGTGCCGTCCGGATTGAACGCCAACACGCGTGCACGCTGCGGATCCGTCGCGTAGATTGTGCCGTTCGGTGCCACGGCGACGGCGGTGGGTCCGAGCAGCTGCTCGCCCGCGGAAGGGCCGTAGCCGTAGATGGAGCGCACCCAGGTCATGCCGCCGGCTGCGGCAGTCTGCTGGGGCAGCCCCGCGGGCACCAGAAACCGAATGAAGAAGTAGCTCACGCCACAAAGCACGAGCACGAGGATCACGAGGATCGCAACAAGGGCAGCGGTCCAGTTCTGGCCCATACCGCCGTCGTTCGAGGTCTCTATCGGTGTGCTCACTACTCGCCCCCTACCTTCGCAAGGCCTTTCAGGGCCTCAGGCATGTCCGGTATGAAACGAAGTGCGGCATTGTAGTCCGCGCGCGCACCAGCCAGATCGCCGAGCGCCGCCTTCACGTCGGCTTGCTCGACAAGGACATCCGCCATTCGCGGATCGACTTTCAGGGCGATCGCATACTCCTCGAGTGCGGCCGCCCCCTCGCCTTGCTTCGCGAGGAGCCGCGCCTTGAAGATCGCCGCATCGGCAAGCTCAGAGTTCGACGCCACATAGGTGGCACCCTTTGCGCTTGCCGCCTTCACGCGCTCGTCGTAGTACTCGATCGCGCGCTTCTTGGCAGCCTCGTATGCCGCGATGGCCTCGGCCATCTTGCCCTGCTTCTCCAGCATATAGGCGTCTGCCATGTAGAAAGCAGGCAGATTCGCCACCCTCTTGCCGTTCGCGCTCGCACTCCGCGCATCCGCATAACGATCGGCCGCGACGTATGCGTACGTGAGGTCAACCCAGCTCTGCGCGACCTTCGGCTGTTCTTGCGTGGCAGTCTCGGCCGTTGCAACAGCGCGCTCAACGACCGTACGCGGCGCCTTCGAGACCTCCAGGCCATACAGCACGATCGTGGCGACAACCGCGAGAATCACAATGATGGTTGCGAGAACCGCTGTGAGCATGAACTGCTGATCAACGACGAACCTGCGCGACCGGGGCTGTGCTTCCGGCTCCGCGCTAGGAATGGGCTCCGCAATTTCCTCGCTCAAGAAGTGCTCCTCTGAGAATCCGACAGTCGTTGGCTAGCGAAGAAGCTTCTGCTTGACCGATTCGACAAGTCCACCCTGCTCGATCATGTCCTTGATGAACGGGGGGAACGGCTGGGCCTGAAAGGACGCACCTGTCGTCTCGTTCGTGATCGTGCCGGTATCGGCGTCGACCGAGAGGAGGTCACCATCGCTGATAGCGTCGACAGCCTCCGGGGATTCCATGATGGGCAGCCCTGTATTGATCGCGTTGCGATAGAAGATGCGCGCGAAGGACTTTGCGATGATGACACTGACGCCCGCAGCCTTGATCGAGATGGGCGCGTGCTCCCGTGACGACCCGCAGCCGAAGTTCTCCTCGGCGACGAGGATGTCACCCGGCTGGACCTTGCCGACGAAACCGGCATCAAGATCCTCCATGCAGTGCTTCGCAAGCTCTTCAGGAATGCTCGTATTGAGATAGCGAGCCGGGATGATGACATCTGTGTCGATATCGCGACCGTACTTGTGGGTCGTGCCTGAGAACTTCACAGTGTGCAGCCTCCCTGGTGCGTGCGAATAACGCGTACTTGGGCACGAATCCTAGCATATCGAGAGCGAAGAACGCGCGGGGACACCGCCGACTGGGCGTCGTGCAAGAATCAAGCGTCTACTCCCAATCTACAGCCCCCGGGGGCTCTAGAAGTTGTGGCAGAGACTGCACATGGGTTCGGTTCGATCAGTCCGCCCGGCATGACACGCGCATCCGGAATCACGCGGCGCCGCTCGGTGCTCGAGCCTCCAATTGCCAGCGTGACCGGGGAATCCGGTGTGGCAACCCGAGGAACACCAATTCCTCTCGTGACACTTGTAGCAGGACTCTTTGCGTTCCCAGGCAGCATCGCGCGCGTGTGTTCCTTTGATGAAAGCAGCACTGTGCGGAAGGCGCAGCCCGTGGCAGCTATCGCAATCGCGCTTCTCATCGTGGCAACCCCCGCACGAGATATCCCCGATTTCCGTCATCGGGTACAGGACGTCTCCAGAGCCCAGGGTTGCTGTCGACTCCTTGGTCTCTGACAGCAGCGAGGAGTCATACGGATCACCGACGTGACACGTGGTGCATGAGGTCGGGGCATTCTGGCCGCCATGACATGCGAGACACGAAGACATCGAGTAGGTACGGCGTTTCGAATGACCGACGGTTGAGTGACACGAAACGCATGTCATACCGGCTGCAGACGGCTGCGAGTGGGACATCCGGATTCCCCGTGGACTCTGGGTTGTCGAGCGGATGCCCTTCTCGTGACAACGGATGCATGACGCAGCGGTAACCACCGCTCGACCATCGGGACGTCCGCCAGCAACGTACGTCGCTGCCATATCTACGCGCCCAAACACCCCCGTGACAATGCCCGCAATACCCGGCTCTTCATGACACGAGACACAGCGCGAGTGATCAAGATCAACCGCCGCATTTACCTTCGACTGCCCTGCATGACACACGCGGGCGCAGTACTGATTGGTCCCGGTGACAAGGTAGCCAGAAACAAGGGCCATCAGAATCAGCGCAGGCGTGGCGATGCTGACTAGAACAGACCTGGATATGAACCAGCGTCCCGTAAACATCTCTTTGTCACTACCCAAACGCCCAGTGCCATCGACCGGCTCAACATCACTTTCGCTGTCTGGACCCAAAGCCAGATCTACCGCACTTCCGTCATCAATTGCCCCGACGGTGGCAGTATCCGCGACGAGCGGGACCATATCCGACTCATTGTCATCATCAGCCGGAGTATCAGCATCATTGACCCGGTAGCGACGTATCTTGACCACGCGGCGCTTACCGGGTGTTAGAACGAGCAGCAGGCCGAGCACGGCTATCAGCGCAACGAGAAAGATCGCACTCATGATGAGGGCTGACACCGTCGGGTTTGCCGCAGGATTCCGAATCGCCAGCGTCACCGCATCCCAAAGTATGCGAACATACGCCATCATTTGGAGTCACCCTTTACTCGCCCGGGAAAGGATGGTCCATTCTTGCCACCGGGACCTCCAGGGTGTATGTGACGGGCGTGGCACCGCTCACATGTCTGCTTCGTATGACAACGCGTACACCGGGGGTCGCTCGTGGATGACGTTTCCCCGGAGTGCTTTGCCAGATACCCCGGAATGTGCGGCATCACGATCCCGTGACACGAGTCACAGAACGCCCGGGACTTGTGGCACTTCTCGCACGATGCGCGATCGGCTACCGCCGCAGGCCCATGCTCGGAACCGAACGTCACAGGATGTGGGATTGAAACCTTATGGCAGCGTTTGCAGTAGTCGTCCGGGTGACACGTGACACACGAATCAAGCTTGCCCATTCCGTGAGTCTGACGCCACAGCGGCCCATGTGTGACCTGCCATGGACCGGCAGCAAGCCGGGCGGTCTTCAACGCGCCTTCGTGACACGCGTCGCACTCGAGCACGGCCTTCTCTCGCTGATGACATGCCGTGCAATCCTCCATGACAGCCTGGCGCTTCCATCTGACTTCTTCGCCATGAGCCGTGGTGGAGTGGCAAGAATCGCACGACGAGCCAAGCGCACAGGACGAGTGCAGTATCCGGATGCCCGTCCTGCCGGGAGTACGCTCATTCGATCCGTCATGGCATGCATTGCATCCGACAGTTGACGTCTCGCGAACCGGTCCCTGAGGTTTTCCGCCCAACAGAGCGTTGGGATACATCCGAAGTAGCTCGTTTGCCTTGAACGACACCAACGACGCCCCCGGAGCATGACATTTGTAGCAGCCGACAGACGCGTGGCTCGACTTGTTCTGAGCGAGAACGACTTCGCTGTGACAGAGCCTGCAGGCTACTGCAGACGAGCCCCCCGTAAGAACCCCCACCAGTAACGTCATGAGAATCCCGCCGATAGCGAGAGACAGACCCTGACGACGTCTCAACTTCATAAAACGGGGGCTCCTTAATGATGGCGAAAAACTGCCAGGGACGCTCATGTACGATAGCAAATCCGCTGCCGGACGGCGAGTTGAATCTGAAAACACAGGGCGACCCCCGTTTCCGGGAGCCGCCCTGATCGTGCTGCGAACTACGCTAGGTCAGTATCACTCTAGTAGGTGATATTGATACCAGCGTCCTGTGCGGAGTTGATGTGGCACTTGAGGCACAGACCATCCACTGCGGTAGCGCTCGTGGATGAAGCCACGGCCGACGCAGTCGCGTAGGCACCAGACTTCTGGAACCGGTAGTAACCATTGGTGTAGTGCGGGAACGAGTCGAACGTAACACCGGTCTGGTCAACGCCACCGGCGTCATGGCACTTGCGGCACGTGTCAGAATCGACCCATGCGGCCTGAACGCTGATGCTGTCGCCAGCGGCCGAGAAGCCACCAACTTCGGCGAGCTTCATCGGGTGGCCCTTGTACTCGCTGCCAGCGATGTAGCCGCTGCCGTCGTAGTAGCCGGGACCGCCAGTGATGGTCGACTCGGAGGCATCCGTATACTCTGCGTGGCACTGGCTGCAGAACGCAACCTGCTGCAGGTACTTGTTAGCCGACGAAACGGCTGCAGCCTGGCCCGCGAAGACCGCGGTGATGGCGGCGTTGCCGCCCGCTGCGCCAATAACTTCCGGCTGAATCGGACGATCCGCACGGACGCGCAGGATCTTGGTCACGTTGCCGCCCTGGAAGGTGCCAGCACCATGAACTGCGTGGCAGCCAGCGCAAGAGGCGCTCGAAGAGTTGTGAGCAAAGCTGTTGCTGACCGTGTAATTAGCAGCGATGCCACCGTAAAGCTGAACGCCACCGACTGCCGTCTGGATGTGGCAGTAGTTGCAGGCGTTGCCAACAGACGAACGGAGAAGCATCTCGGTTGGCTCCGAACCAGAGGTCCAGGCATTGGCGCCAGTGCCAGCGGTGTCAGGCCACGTGAAGGCCGACGTTGCGGCATAGTGAACCGAGTGGCACACTGCGCACTTCGACGTGCCAGTGGTGTAGCCAGCGTGCGGAGTAGGAACAGCGGCATTCGCGCCAGTTGCGCTCCACTCGATGTAGATATTGCCGTTCGGCCGGGCCATGGCGACGCCTGCGAAGGAAAGGGCGAGGGCGACTGCCAGGGCCACGACGATGAAGGTCTTCTTCATGGTGTGTGACTCCTTATTGGATGAGTAAGGGTTTCTTGTCATGTTAATTCACTCACCTCCTTCCGCGACAGAATATCGTTGCGAAGCGCGTGCTTCGATCAACCCGGATGATGTGATGACTTCTATGGCTTTCAAATTATCATTATCTGATGTTGATTGCTATCTCAAAGACCAGTTAACAATTGCTAATTATTCTGTCAAGCACATACCGTGCCGACCCGCTAGTGTAGCGAGCCATCGGCACGACTACTGTCGAGGTTCCTACGCGCCCGGAACAGCAGCGTCGGCCTGCTGCCGTCGCCGACGGGCCACCCGAAGGACAATCGCAGCCACGAGCAGTGCAAGCGGAATTCCGCACAGCCAGAGCGGACGATCGGTCGCGGCAGCAAACGTACGACTCACAGCGTTACCACCGGTGCCGGAGAGGCGGATCAGTTGGACACGGTTGTTGGCCGTGTCAGCAACGGCAAGAAGGTCCCTGGCTGCATCGTATGAGATTCCTGTGGGGTAGCCGAAGCTACCGTCCTGCGACCCATACTCCCCGTAGCGCGCCACAACCTGCCCCTTGCGCGTCGGATCCAGTACGAGGATTTGAAACTCGAACGGATCTACGACGAGCAAACGGCCAGCTCCATCGATTGTCATACCTGCGGGCAGCTGCATGCTTTGTGAAACACCATCAACCGTCTGGGTCGCCGAGGTAGCCGTTAGGTCGGCTCGGTCCGCCACGGCTCGAATCCATAGCAGTTTGCCTTCTTGACTGTAGGCTTTGACCCGGTTGTTCTGCGTATCGGAGACGTAGACCGTGCCGTCGTCCGCAATCGCAACTCCATGCGGAAGATCAACATCGTCATCACCGGTGCCGCGCTGGCTCCATTTGTTGATGAGATTGCCTTCTGTATCGAATACTCCGATTCCGTAAGCGGCAGCAACCGCAACGCGACCGTTTCTTACGTCGATCTCCATCGGCAACTGAACGCCCCACTCACGAATGATCTCGCCTTCGGGCGAGATGACCATGACTGCGTTCTTGCCGAAGTCGCAAACATATATATCGCCGTTTTCATCTACCGCAAGGCCCTCAAGCGAGACGAACTTACCGGCCTCTTGTCCTAGATCCCTCGTGATCACCCTTGACACACGTCCGTCTGGGTTGAAACCAACGACCCATCGCTTATTGGTGACGACCCAGATTGTGCCATCGGGTGCAATCGCAACATCAACGGGCGCGACCATAGCCTGATCGGCCGTGCTGCCCCAGGCGTACAAAGAGCGTACCCAGGTTATTCCATCAGGCAATGCAGCCTTCTCGGGAGCGCCAACGGGCTCAACAAGTCCCGCTACGACCCACGCAACTGCCGCTAGCAGCAGCACGAGAAGTAGGAGTACGACGGCAAGAGCCATTCGACTTCTCCGATTGTCGACATATTCAACAACCGTCTCCGTATAGCCCTGCTGCTCCGAATCGCTCAATGATTCGCTCTTTCGGTCTATCGTCATGGATTGATCCTCATCGGTTCGCAAAAGGATAGGAAGACTGCATGACTGCGCGACTATTTGTCCTTAAGCTGCTTCAAGCCGTCCAGGGCAGGCTGAAAATCTGGAATGAACTTGAGGGCTGCTTCAAAGTCAGCCCGAGCCTTGTCCTTCTCGCCATGCTCCGCATAAGCCTGGGCACGCAATACAAACAGATCTGCACCTTGAGGACTGAAAGTCAAAGCTGTAGAAAGACCCTCTATAGCCTTGTCCCAGTCCTTGAGCGCGCCACGAGACCTCGCTCCGAACACAAGAATGTCAACAACGGCCTGCGAATCCATATCTACGACGGACGACTTAATACCCTTGCCCGTCATCTCCTTGACCCACGCCTCCCTGGCGCCAAGGTCGGACTTGTAAGCGGCGTCGGCAAGCTTCGCCGCTCCCGCATAGTCACTATCAGCGAAAGCCATGGCGACTTCGGCCGCTAGAACCTCCGAGAGTTCTACGCCCTTGAGGGATTCCTTGGCCAGCTTGAGTTGCTTCTTTGCAGCGCCTGCCTGCCCGGAGGCGACAAGAGTATCGATATACTCACGCTGCGCTCTTCCAGAGCCTGGATTGGTCCGAACGGTGCTCTCAAGTACAACCAACCGAGCCTCAACTGCAGTCCTCGGAGTTGTCGGATTCAGGATGCCTACGGAGAGCAAGTAGATGATTCCGACAAGTGCAATGACTACCAGGAGCGCTATTGCAAACTTCATCCACCAAATCAGTGAATCATCTCCGCCAGAAACGGTGACGGTGTCATAATCGGTTTCCACTACGCTAGCATTTTCACGCATGAGGCGAAGACCCCTTCTTTAGTGAAGAGAGAAACGGAATAGGCGACTGCCAGTCCAAAGCAAAACGCATACCGAACCCGCAACTATCACTCGAAAGGCTACCACACTATGGCCGTGCTGCCAGGCCCACTTGCCAAGTACTCACAGCCCATTGGTCTGGCCCTGATCTTGACGGCCACGATGCTGGTTCCCGCCGGCGCCAGCGCGGCAATCACACTCTCTGTGGCGCTTGGTAGCGCTGGAATCGCAAGTCTTCTTGCCGCTTGGACACTAGCGAACACCTCCCTGCCCCTGCGGCATCGGGTCGCGCTTGGGCTCACTGGATGCGCCGGGCTCGTCCTCGCCTATGCCACATTGAGGGCCGACAGCCCCCTCATTTCTCTCTACGGTATGACCGGTCAACATGCGGGGCTCGCGCTTTGGATTGGGGCCGCCGCATGGCTGTTGGCAAGCATGCTTGCCGGAACTCGCACCTCCCTGCGCGCGCTCATCATCGTGACAGCCATGAGTACCGGCTTCCTCAGCGCCCTCGCGGTACTCCAGCAGATTCAGGGGCGCGTACCGCTCTGGGGTCACACAGCCGGGGCCTTCGAGAACTCGCTCTCGCTTGCTCAACTCCTTGTGTTGGGAATTGCCTCCGGCATAGCTTGGCTCGTGTCTGCCCGCTCAACAGCCTCTCGGCTCCTCGCGGCTAGCGCCCTTGCATTCACAGCCGCGGGACTTCTCGTCGCACAGTCGAGAGCCGCATTCCTGGGCATCGCAGTCGGCGTGCTCTTTACGCTCCTGACACTGGGCGCGAGAACTAGCCTGTCGCGGCGCCTGCTCGCATGGGGCACTGTCACCGCCGCCGCGCTGATAACAGCTGCCATTGCCATCGCATCTTCCCTGCGGGTCGACGCTAGCATGCTGACCACGCTGAACACACTTGGAACGGACCGACTGACAATATGGAGGTCTGCGACAGCGGCGTTTTTGCAGCACCCCATTTTTGGACGGGGACTTGAACAGTTTAGCTGTTGGGTCACGTGGGGGCTCAGCGACGGAGGCCTGTCGTACGGTGGCGCCTACGACCCCCATAACATGGTGTTCGCACTGCTGGTCGGAGGAGGGTTGGCTGGGTGCACGTTGGCGCTTCTCGCGTTTGGCGCGCTACTTGACGCCGCACTCACTTCGTACGCTGAGGCTGGCTCCCCTGTACTGATTGCGGTACTCATCGGCGGCGTGGTAGCAATGGGCACCGCAGCGATGTTCGCCTGGATTAGCCCGTCGGCTTTCATCACTGCGGCAATTCTGCTCGGCACGGTTATCGCAGTCGGTACAAATCGCGCGGTTTCCGAAAACAGAGTACCTACGCGTGGCCTGAAACTCATCCTCAGTTTGAGCGCAGCACTCGCTTTCGCACTTTGTATGGGCTCCCTGACACCGCTGCGCGCAGACATAGATTTCGCACGACTAACCCGCACGAACTCCGACGAAACAGCGGCTCTTATGCAGCTATCCTCAGCATGGCCCGATCCGGCATTTGCTGTGAAAGCGAGTGCCACAGGAACCGGCGACCCTCGCAGGTTCGCCGTTGTGCCGACGGTCACGCCGCGTTTCAACCGTGATCGATTCTGGCACGTCGACCTGGTCATCCAACGGCTTGTGCTCGATCAGGCCGTGTCTGTCTCGAGTAATCGCGATACGTGGAGCGACTTCCGTGAATCGGTCGAGGCCGGACGCCAAGCCGATCCCTCTAGCGGGGTATGGGATGTCCTCGGGACCATGGAGGCCCAGCGCCTAGGCAAGAAGAGTGAAGCGAGAGCTTACGCTCGACGCGCACTTGGCTATCGCCTTGGAGCGCAGGAACGAGCATCGATGGTCGAGCAAGCCGGAGTTCGCTAGGGTCTAGCAAGCACCACTGATGTCATGCCGACCGTTGCGCAACCGTCTTTTGGCTACGCCAGGTCCTCCGGGAGCGCGATATGCCCTGCAACCGCAGTCGCGGCGGCAACCGCCGGTGATGCGAGGTACACCTCGCTGGTGGGATCGCCCATGCGGCCGACGAAGTTGCGGTTGGTGGTCGCAACCGCGCGCTCCCCTGCTGCGAGGATGCCCATATGGCCGCCAAGGCACGGCCCGCACGTCGGGGTGGAGATCGCCGCGCCCGCGTCGAGGAAGATGTCGAACAGCCCCTCGTGCATAGCCTCGCGATAGATCTGCTGCGTCGCTGGCAGGATGATGAGGCGCACGTTCTCGTGCACCTTCCGACCCTTCAGGATCTCGCCGGCTACCCGCAAGTCTTCGAGACGGCCGTTCGTGCAGGAACCGATGATGACCTGGTCGACCCAGATGTCGCGGGCGTCCTCCGCCGCGCGAGTGTTGCTCGGCAGATGCGGGAACGAGACCGTCGGCTTGATACTCGACGCGTCGATCTCGTAGACATGCGCGTACTCGGCATCTGCGTCCGAGAAGTACTCGGTCCACGGACGCTCGGTACGACCGTCCATGTACGCGCGGGTGATGTCATCGACGGCGATGATGCCGCTCTTGCCGCCGGCCTCGATCGCCATGTTGCAGATTGTCATGCGGCCTTCGATGCTGAGCGCATCGATGGTGTCACCGGTGAACTCCATCGCCTGGTAGAGCGCGCCGTCGACGCCGATCATGCCGATGATGTGCAGGATGATGTCCTTCGCGCTCACCCACGGGCCAAGCTTGCCACTCACGTTGAACTTGAGGCTGGACGGCACCTTGAACCAGGCCTCGCCCGTGGCCATCCCAACAGCTGCGTCTGTGGAGCCGACGCCGGTCGCGAACGCGCCGAGCGCACCGTACGTGCACGTGTGGCTGTCGGCGCCGATGATGACGTCACCGGCACCCACGACGCCTTGCTCCGGCAGCAGCGCATGCTCGACGCCCATGCAGCCAATCTCGTAGTAGTGCGAGATGCCCTGCTCGCGCACGAACTCGCGCATCATCTTCGCCTGCTCGGCACTCTTGATGTCTTTGTTCGGCGTGTAGTGGTCGGGCACAAGCGCGATCTTCTCCGCGTCCCAGACCGTATCGACGCCGATCTTGCGGAACTCCTTGATCGCGATAGGGGCAGTCACGTCGTTCGCGAGGACAAGATCAAGCGCGCAGTTGATGAGCTGTCCGGGCTCGACCTCGTCCAGCCCGGCGTGCGCGGCAAGGATCTTCTCGGTGATAGTCATGGATCGAGTCATGGGCTAGATCTCCTCGTGTGCTGCGGGTATCTGCGAGACAAGCAAGCGGTTGAGCGCGTTCGTATACGCCTTGGCTGAAGCTACGATGATATCGGAGTGCGCGCCCCGGCCGGTGAAGATCCTGCCGTCAGCGCTCTTAACGCGGATGGTGACCTCGCCAAGAGCGTCAATACCTCGTGTGACGGCCTCGACGCGGAACTCGGTCAGGTCGTTCTCGACGTCGACGATGCGGTTGATCGCCTTGTAGACGGCGTCGACCGGACCGGTGCCGTGGCTCGAATCGATAAGATGCTCGCCCTCTTGCGTGACGAGCTCCACGGTCGCAGTCGGGATTCCCGGCTCGCCGCTCGTGAAGTGCACCTGTGCGAGGTGATAGACCTCGTTCACGGTCCGCTCACTCTCGCCGACAAGCGCCTCGAGGTCTTCGTCGAAGACTTCCTTCTTCTTGTCGGCAAGGTCGAGGAATGCCACGTGAACGCGCTCGAACTCCTCGTCCGGCAGGTTGTAGCCAAGCTCCTCGAGCCGGTGCTTGAGCGCGTGACGACCGCTTCGTGCCGTGAGCACGATCGAGGAGCCACCAAGGCCCACCTCGACCGGGTCGATGATCTCGTATGTGGAGCGCTCCTTGAGGACACCGTCCTGGTGAATGCCCGAGGAGTGCGCGAACGCGTTCGCTCCAACGATCGCCTTATTCGGCTGGACGCGGATGCCCGTGATGCTGGAGACCAGGCGCGAGGTGCGCGTGATCTCCCGCGTGTGGATGCCGGTCGTGACGCCGAAGATGTCCGGCCGCTGGTGAAGCGCCATCGCAACTTCTTCAAGCGCGGTGTTGCCCGCCCGCTCGCCGATACCGTTCACGGTGCATTCGATCTGCCGCGCGCCCGCCTTCACGCCCGCAAGCGCGTTCGCGGTCGCCATGCCGAGGTCGTTGTGGCAGTGCACCGAGATGACCGCGTTCTCAATCCCCTTCACGTGTTCTTTAAGGCCGCCGATGAGCGCGCCGAAGGCCTCCGGGTACGCGTAGCCGGTCGTGTCGGGAATGTTCACGACCGTCGCCCCTGCGGCGATGGCCGCCTCGATCATGCGATAGAGGAACGCCGGCTCGGCGCGTCCGGCATCCTCGGCGTAGAACTCGACGTCTCCCACAAACGAACGCGCCAGCTTGACCGCCGCGACCGCACGTTCGATCGCCTCGTCGCCGCTGATGCGAAGCTTGTCGCGCAGGTGACTTTCGGAGACGCCGATGCCCGTGTGGATTCTCGGTCGCTTCGCGGTTGCGAGCGCGTCGGCGGCCACTTCGATGTCCTTCGCGATTGCGCGCGAGAGCGCGCACACGACTGCAGCGTCGCCGACCTCAGCGCCGATGCGCCTGACGCTCTCGAAGTCGCCGGGGCTCGAAATCGGGAAGCCAGCCTCGATGACGTCGACTCCGAGCCGCACAAGCTGGCGGGCGATCTCGAGCTTCTCCTCGGCGTTCATGCTCGCGCCGGGAGACTGCTCGCCATCGCGAAGCGTCGTGTCGAATATGGCGACTCTGTCGATGCTCATGGCTTCCTCCATCAAAGCCGACGCTCATGCGCCGGCCGGGTGCTACAGCTCGATACTCCAGGCGTCGTCCATCTCGGCAGATGCCTTGATGCGGGCGAGCACGTCTTCGGAAAGCGCCGTGTCGACCACGAGGCCCATGAGCGCGGTGCCGCCGGCAGCGGTACGGCCGACCTGCATCGACGCGATGTTGATGCCCTCGTCGCCGAGGATCGTGCCGACCTTGCCGATCATGCCCGGGCGGTCGGGATAGCGGAAGAACGCCATGAACTCGCCGGGCGCCATGTCGAGGTCGTAGCCGAACAGCGACACGAGCCGCGGCTCGTTGTTCTTACCGATAAGCGCCGCCGCAATCTCAACGGGCTCGCTCGCGGTCGTTGCGCGCACGACCAGCATGTTGGTGTAGTCGTGTGTCTCGGCGCGCTTGGTCTCGGTGACCTTCAGGCCGCGCTGCTCGGCGAAATAGCCGGCATTTACGAAGTTGACGGGCTCGTCGGTCACGCGACCGAGAAGACCCTTGAGGACCGCCGTCTTGAGGATGCGTGTGTCGGTGTCGGCAAGCTGGCCGATTGTGAGCACGTCGACTTCGGTGATGCCGCCAGTGGCGAACTGCGCAAGCGCGGTACCCAGGCTCTCGGCCAACGCAATGTACGGACCGACCTTCTCCATGACGTCCGGAGCGACGGGCGCGATGTTGACGGCCGTCGGCACCATGTCGCCGTTGAGTCCGGCGATGACGAGCTCGGCGATCTGGTCGCCTGCGCGGTCCTGCGCCTCGTCGGTCGACGCGCCCAGGTGCGGCGTGAGGATGACGTTCTCAAGCTGGTGCAGCGCGGACTCGGTGCACGGCTCGACCTCGAAGACGTCGATAGCCGCCGACGCGACCTTGCCGCTCTTGAGCGCGGCCACAAGCGCATCTTCCTGGTAGATGCCGCCACGTGCGGTGTTGATGAGGCGCACGCCGGTCTTCATCTTCGCGAACTGCTCGGCACCGAACATGCCGATGGTCTCCTTCGTCTTCGGCAGGTGCACCGTGATGAAGTCGGCTTTCGGGAGTAGCGCATCAACGCTTGGCACGAGCTCGACGCCAAGTGCAGCCGCGCGCTCCTCGGAGAGGTACGGGTCGTAGCCGACGAGCTTCATCCCGAGCCCGCGTGCGCGCTCGGCCACAAGCGTGCCGATGCGACCGAGACCCACGATGCCGAGCGTCTTCTCGTAGACCTCGGTGCCGGTGAACTTGGAGCGCTCCCACTTGCACGCGTGCATGCTCTGGTTCGCCTGTGCGGTGTTGCGCGCGCTCGCGAGCATGAGCGTGATCGTCTGCTCGGCGGCCGACACGATGTTGCTCGTGGGGGCGTTGCAGACGACAACGCCGCGCTCGGTGGCTGCAACGACATCGACGTTGTCGACGCCCACGCCCGCGCGGCCGATGATCTTCAGGTTCTCGGCGGCCTCGATGATCGGGCGCGTCGCCTTCGTCGCCGAGCGCACGACAAGCGCGTCATACGGCGCGATGATGGCCACGAGCTCGGCCTCGGCCAGCCCGGTCTTGATGTCGACCTCAAGCCCCGCCTCGCGAAGCTTCTCGATACCGGTGTCGGAGATCTTGTCAGCGATCAGTACCTTCATCTCTACTCCCCCATGAAGACGGCTTCGGCGGCTTTGATGCCGGCGCCGCGCTCGAATGTGTACCCTAGCCCGGCAAGCGTCATCTCGAGCGCCGCGAGCGTGGTGATGATGTCGAACTCACCGAAGTAGCCGAGGTGCCCCACGCGGAAGATGCGACCCGCGTAGTCGTCCTGGCCGCCGGCGATCGTCACGCCGTACTTGCTCTTCATGATCTTGACGATGGCCTTGCCGTCGACGCCCTCGGGTACCCAGACCGGCGTGACCGCGCTGCCGCGACCCTCTGCCGGCGCGAAGAGCTTGAGGCCGAGCGCCTCACAGCCCTTGCGGGTGGCCTCGGCGAGCATGCTGTGCCGGGCGATGACGTTCTCGATGCCCTCTTCACGGATCATCTTGAGCGCCTCGTTGAGGCCGAGCACGAGCGTGACGGCCGGGGTGAACGGCGTGGTGTCCTGCTCGATGTTCTTCTTGTACTTCTTCCAGTCGAAGTAGAACTTCGGGAGCGTGGAGCGCTCGTACGCCTTCCACGCCTTCGCGCTCACGGTGCAGGCAGCGACGCCCGGCGGGAGCATGAGACCCTTCTGCGAGCCGGTCATGACCACATCGAGACCCCACTCGTCGGTCTTGCAGTCCACGGCACCGATACCGGTGATGGAGTCGACGATAAGCACCGTCTCGGGATACGCCTTCACGATCTCGCCGATGGCCTGGATGTCGTTGAGCACGCCGGTCGATGTCTCCGACTGCGTCACGATGACGCCGCGAACGCCGGGGTTCTCGGCAAGCGTCTTCGCGACGTCGGCGGTGCTCACGACCTCTTCCCATCCGTACTTGAGGTCGATGACGTTCACGCCGTACGCCTCGCAGATGTTCTTCTGTCGGTCGCCGAACTTGCCGTTGCGGCATACGATGACGGTGTCACCCGCCGAGAAGCAGTTCACGATCGCGGACTCCATGACGCCCGTGCCCGAGCATGCGAACAGCAGCGCGTCGCCCTCGGTCTGGAACACGTACTTGAGGCCCTCGATCGCGTCCTTGAAGGCCGCCGAGAAATCCGGCGTCCGGTGATGGATGATCGGCGCCGCCATCTTGAGCATGACCTCTGCAGGTACCGGGGTCGGCCCCGGCGTCATCAGGTACTGCTTCTTCATCGTTTACGCTCCCAATCCGCTACATGACTGCTGCCGTCGCCCGGCATCGACGGCGTTCGTAGCCGGGTAGTGCAGAATCCGTCGCTCTTTGTCCCTACGCGTCCTTCTGGATCCACGCGAACATGCTGCGCATATCTGCGCCGACATCTTCGATGAGGTGCTCGGCGTGAATGCGGCGCATCGCCTTGAAGTGCGGCTGACCCGCACGGTTCTCGAGAATCCAGTTGTGCGCGAACGTGCCGTTCTGGATCTCCCAGAGCGCCTGAGCCATTGCCTCGCGGGTCTCATCGGTGACGATCTTCGGGCCGGTCACGTAGTCGCCGTACTCGGCCGTGTTGCTGATCGAGTCACGCATCTTCGCCATGCCGCCCTCGTACATGAGGTCGACGATGAGCTTGACCTCGTGCATGCACTCGAAGTACGCGATCTCGGGCTGGTAGCCAGCGTCAACGAGTGTCTCGAAGCCCGCCTGCACGAGGTGCGTGAGACCACCACAGAGCACGACCTGCTCGCCGAAGAGGTCCGTCTCGGTCTCCTCGGAGAAGGTGGTCTCGATAACGGCAGCGCGCGCGCCGCCGATACCCATCGCGTACGAAAGCGCGAGCTCGGTCGCCTTGCCGCTGGCGTCCTGGTGGACGGCGATGAGACACGGCACACCGGAGCCCTCGGTGAAGACGCGGCGGACCATGTGGCCCGGGCCCTTCGGGGCGATCATGACGACGTCAACGCCCTCGGGCGCGACGATCTGGTCGAAGTGGATGTTGAAGCCGTGTGCGAAGGCGAGCGCCTTGCCCGCACCCATGGACTCGTGGATCTCCGAGTAATACGTGTGCGACTGCGTCTCGTCCGGCGTGAGGATCATCACGAAGTCCGCCTCGGCAGCTGCCTCACGCGGGGTCATGACTTTAAGTCCGGACTCCTTGACCTTGTCCCACGACTTCGAGCCGGGCCGCAGGCCGACGCGCACGTCCACGCCAGAGTCGTGCAGGTTAAGCGCGTGCGCGTGTCCCTGGCTGCCGTAGCCGATGACGGCTACCTTGCGTCCCTGGATGATGCTCAGATCGCAGTCCTTCTCGTAATAAACGATGGCCATTGTGTCCTCCTGATTGAAACCCGGTCCCCCGGGGAGTGCCCGTCAGAGTTGTTGCGCGACGCCTATGCGTCTTTCGAGCCGCGAGCGAGTGCGATCTTGCCGGTACGTGCCAGTTCCTTGATGCCATACGCGCGGAGCAGATCCTCCATCGCGAGGAGCTTATCTCCCGTACCGGTCGCCTCGATGGTGAGGCTCTGCTTGCCGACATCGACGATCTTCGCGCGGAAAACGTTCGCGATCTCGATGATCTCGTGGCGACGCTCCGGCGGGGCGTTCACCTTGAAGAGCACGAGCTCGCGGTCGGTCATCTCCTTGGGGTCCAGGTCCTGAACCTTGATGACGTTGATGAGCTTGTGGAGCTGCTTCGTGACCTGCTCAAGCGGTGTGTCTTCGGCGGCGACGACGATCGTCATGCGAGAGAGCGTCGGGTCCTCCGTGACGCCGACCGCAAGCGAGTCGATGTTGAACCCGCGCCGCGCGAACAGCGACGCGACACGCATGAGCACACCCGGCTTGTTCTCAACGAGAACGGATAGCGTATGCGGCATTACTCCCACACCTCCTCAAGCAGCGAGTCGTCGTCAAGCATCTCGCTCACAGGACCTCCGGGAATGCCGCCGAGCATCTCGTCGATCGAGCCGCCCGGAGCAACCATCGGGTACACGTTCTCGGTGGCTGGCACCCGACAGTCGACGATGACCGGGCCGTCATACTCGAACGCCTGTAGCAACGCGGCGTCGAGCTCCTCGGGCGTTCTCACCCGAAGACCGAGGCAGCCGTACGCCTCGGCAAGCTTCACGAAGTCGGGCACATCCTGATCGAGAATCGAAGACGCGAACCGCCCGCCGTAGAAGAGCTCCTGCCACTGGTGCACCATGCCGAGAACACCGTTGTTGAGGATCACGATCTTGACCGGGATGTGGTTGATCTTCGCCGTCGCCAGCTCCTGGATGTTCATCTGGATGCTGCCGTCACCAGCGATGTCGATCACCAGGTGCTCCGGCCGGCCGAGCTGTGCGCCCATGGCGGCCGGCAACCCGAAGCCCATCGTGCCGAGACCACCGGACGAAACCCACGTGCGCGGCTCGCGGATATGCGTGTACTGGCACGACCACATCTGGTTCTGACCGACCTCGGTCGTGATGACCGTCGGGCGGTCTTTCGTGAGCTCGCGGATACGCTCGACCACGTACTGGGGCATGAGGACGCCGTCGGGATTGTGATAGTGCAGCGGGTAGCGGGCCCGCCAGTCGTCGATGACCCGCATCCACGCGTCGGTTCTCGGCTCGGCGGACATCTTGCGGAGCTCGGAGACGATCGCCGAGAGAACGTGTGCCGCGTCACCGACGATAGGCACATCAGGCGCCTTGTTCTTGCCGATCTCCGCCGGGTCGATATCGATGTGGATGACCTTGGACTTGCTCGCAAAAGTCGCGAGCTTGCCCGTCACGCGGTCATCGAACCGGACGCCGACCGCGATGAGCAGGTCGGTCTCGGTGATCGAGTAGTTGGTGTACTTGGCGCCGTGCATACCCGGCATCCCGATGTACAGGTGATGGTCCTCCGGGAAGGCACCTTTGCCCATCAGCGTCGTGACAATCGGCAGCTGCATGAGCTCCGCAAGTTCCTTGAGCTCTTTCCACGCGCCCGAGGCGAGCACGCCGCCACCCGCATAGAGAAGCGGCTTACGCGCCTTTGCGATGAGTGCCGCGGCCTGCTTGATCTGCTTGGTGTGGCCCTTAAATGTGGGCTTGTAGCCGGGAAGATTGACGTTCTCCGGATACACGTAGTCGATCTCGCCCTTGCTCACGTCTACCGGGACGTCGATCAGCACGGGCCCGGGCCGACCCGTTGAGGCGATGTGGTACGCCTCTTTGATGACCTCAGGCAGGTCTTCTGTGCGCTTCACGAGGTAGTTGTGCTTCGTGATAGGAATCGTGATACCCGTCATGTCCGACTCCTGGAAGGCGTCGGTGCCGATCACGTGGGTCGCCACCTGCGCGGTGAACACCACGAGCGGTATCGAGTCCATGAACGCGTTCGCGATGCCGGTGATGGTGTTGGTCGCACCCGGACCACTCGTCACGATGACCGCACACGGCTTGCCCGTCACGCGCGCATAACCATCAGCCGCGTGGACTGCCGCCTGCTCGTGACGTACGAGGATCGTGCGAGGACTCTCGACCTCGAAGAGCGCGTCGAAGATCGGGAGAGCGACTCCGCCGGGATAGCCGAAGACGACCTCGACCCCCTCGTTCTGAAGGGACTTCACCAGGGCCTGAGCGCCGGACATCCTCATCTCGTCACCTCCTGTGCCTGTCGCATCAAACGTGTACACATCACGAGAGCACCGCCCCTTCATCCGCACTTGAAACGAAACGCGCATACCGCGCGAGATAGCCTTCCGTGATCTTCGGTGCTGGTGCCGTCCACGCATTGCGACGCATCGCGAGGCGCTCATCGGTCACATCGAGCGTGAGCTTACCAGCGTCGATGTCGATCTCGATGACGTCGCCCTCCTCGACGAAAGCCATCGGGCCGCCCTCGGCCGCTTCGGGGCTGACGTGCCCGATCGAGGCGCCGGACGTGGCGCCGGAGAACCTGCCGTCGGTGATAAGCGCGACGCTGCCGCCAAGCCCCATCCCTTTAACCGCCGAGGTCGGGCTCAGCATCTCGCGCATTCCCGGGCCACCCTTGGGTCCCTCGTAGCGGATGACGACGACGTCTCCCGCAACGATCTTCCCTCCGAGAATCGCTTCAACTGCCGCCTCCTCGGAGTCAAAGACCCGCGCAGGGCCGCTGTGCTGCCGCATACCGGCCGACACTGCGGATTGCTTCACGATGGCACCCTTCGGGGCAAGGTTGCCTCTCAGGACGCGCAGACCGCCTTCAGTGTGATACGGCTCGTCGATCGAGTGGATGATCCGACCGTCCGCACCCTTGACGCCCCTGAGGTCGTGATGGAGCTTCTTGCCCGTCACGGTGAGAACACCATCGTCGATGAGACCACGCTTGGCGAGTTCGGCCATAATCGCCGGAATCCCGCCCGCGAAGTAGAGGTCCTCCATGTGGAAGTCGCTCGCCGGCGAGATACGGACGAGGTTCGGGGTGCGAGCGCTCACCTCGGACCAGTCGTCGAGTGTGATGTCGGCGCCGGCCTCATGCGCGATCGCGGTGAGGTGCAGCACGGTGTTGCTCGAACCGCCGAATGCCATGTCGAGCGTCATCGCATTGCGAATCGCAGCCGGCGTCATGATGTCACGCGCCGTGATGCCCTTCTTGAGGAGCTCCATGACCTGCATGCCGGCATGCTTCGCAAGGCGGATGCGCTCGCTGTAGACGGCGGGAATCGTGCCGTTTCCGGGGAGACCCATGCCGATCGCCTCGGTCAGGCAGTTCATAGAGTTCGCCGTGAAGAGGCCCGCGCAGCTACCGCACGTCGGACAGGCTGCGTTCTCGAGGTCGCACAGCTCCTCTTCGGTCACCGTGCCCGCGCGAACCGCCCCGACCGTCGAGAAGACGGTATCGAGGTCCACGTCGCGGCCCTTCCACTTGCCCGCGAGCATCGGACCTCCGGATACGACGACGGTCGGGATGTCGAGGCGAGCGGCAGCCATGAGCATACCGGGGATGATCTTGTCGCAGTTCGGGATCATGACCATCGCGTCAAAAGCGTGGCCCTGAATGACGAGCTCAACCGAGTCGGCGATGATCTCGCGCGACGCGAGCGAGTAGCGCATGCCCGCGTGGCCCATGGCGATGCCGTCACAGACGCCGATCGTCGAGAACTCAAGAGGTGTGCCACCGGCGATACGGATGCCCGCCTTGACGGCGTCAGCTATCGCGCCAAGCTGGATGTGACCCGGGATGATCTCGTTCGAGGAGTTGACGACGGCGATGATCGGCCGCGATATCTCCTCATCGGTCAGACCGTCAGCCTTGAGCAGGCTGCGGTGGGGCGCCCGGGTGAGGCCCTTCTTCATGCGGTCGCTGCGAAGCTCCATGCGTCCACCTTCTCCAGGGGACGGCGGATCCGCCGGTGCCGCATGCAACGCGAGGTTCGGGTGACCGGAAACGACAGAACCGCGCAGACAACGCTTCGCCCCGGCCAGGGACGAGAGCATTGCTCCCGCGGTACCACCCCGTTTGGTGCCATGTCCTCTCGGACAAGCACCCTCTCATGCGGCAGGTAACGGATGCCACCGACCCGACCTACTTGTCCCGGCTGTCGCGAAGGTCGTTCGCGATCGTTCACCGGTCCGTTCTTCCGGGTGGCTCGAGGGTGAGTTTCGAAGCGTCCCGCGCCGGGTTTCCACCGTCCCCGACTCTCTGCTGCTGGGATTGGCCTCTAGTTTCCCTGTCAACGCCATTGCGCTTTGTAACTGTGTAAGCCGCGAGTATACGTGAGCCTCTGCGAGGCGGCAACCGGCGTAAGCCGTCGGTCGCGGACAATCCCTTGGTTCTCTTGCCTCAGCGTCCGGCGCCCTCGACGACAACGACCCGCCCAGTGCCATCAGCCGCTACCGCCATGAGCTTCGTGGCCTCACCCTGGATCGCGTTTCCCTCCATGAAGTAGAGGCGACCGTCGCAGCCCCAGCCAAGAGGGTAGTCGTCCCGGCGTACCGAAAGGCTTCTCTCGCCGCCGCCGTCGACGCCCATCACGAACAGGCGCGAGTAACCGTCATCACCTGTCTCCGTGAACGCGATCATCGTGCCGACAGACGTTAGTAGCAGGTCCTGGAATGACGCTCGAGCGCCTGCCTGCGGACCCACGCGGATTGAGCGATTCTCGCCACCGCTCAAGGTCATCGAGTGGATGCTTGACTCGGCACCATCATCGCCAGCGAGCGAGTAGAAGACGCGAGCACCTGAGCATGCGACATCCGTCACGTAGCCGGAGATCGGGAGCGAGACTGCTTTCCCGCTCCGGTACAGCTTCACCACTGATGAACCGCTCGCGTCATGCGCTATTCCGCACACCACGGCGCCATCAGCTGAAGCCGCCGCCTCCGCGCCATCGAAGAGGACCTTCGGATTGCGGCCGTCTCGATCGACGCGACGCACACGCGCAGACGTCCCGCTCCCCGAAGAGTAGACAACCCATGCCGAGGCACTCGGCCACGACGGCGTCTCCTGGTTCGCGGGACCGACGGCGATACGCTTCCCGGTCGCGACATCGAAGAGCGCAAGCGTGCCTGAACCAACGTCGATAAGCGCGAGCGTTCGCCCATCGGGCGCGACCGAGAAGACGCCCTCGGCCGATGCTGCGACGCGACGTTCCCCGGAGCCGTCAGCATTCGCGACGTACACCGACCCGGCTCGCCGGTAGGCGATGAGGCACGGCCCCTGCGCGCCCGGGGCGGTGTCGCTTGGGGCCGCGCCGGTGGAGCTGGACGAGCCGCCCGGGGTCGAGGTACTCCCGACGCTGTCCGTCTCGCTTGACGACCCGGCCGTAACTGAACTCTCATCCCCGCGATCGACCGGCTGGAACGTCGCTGAGCTCGAGGTATCGCTCCCCGCCCGGATCACGAGCGCGACGATGATACCGATCGCCAACAGAACTGCCAGCCCGATTCCGCTCCACACGAGAATGCGGCGTCTGCGCGCGATCCGCGCCCATTCGCTTGCACTCGTCGGTTCTGGCGGACGCTCGTTCATGCCGGTCCCCCGGTCGCCGTGCTACAGCTTCGCGATGATTGCGTCGGCGTACGCCTGCGTGCCGACCGCGCCTTCGGTCGAACCCGTATTCGTGCGCTTGATGTCATACGTCACGTCTGTTCCCTCGGCGAGCACTGTCTTCACCGCAGCGAGGATCCGCTCGGCCGCGTCATGCTCGCCCAGGTGCTGGAGCATAAGAACAGCGGTGAGGATCTCGGCCGTCGGATTCGCCATGTCCTTGCCGGTGTACTTGGGCGCGCTACCGTGGACTGGCTCGAAGACGGCACAGTCGGCGCCGATGTTCGCGCCGGGCGCCATGCCGAGACCACCGATGAGTCCGGCCGCCAGGTCGGAGATGATGTCGCCATAAAGGTTTGGGAGCACCAGGACGTCAAAGTCCTCGGGATAGAGCACGAGCCCCATGCACGTCATGTCCACGATTCTGTCCTCGAAGTCGACGCGACCCTCGTACTCGGCCGCAACCTTGCGAGCAACGTCGAGGTAGAGGCCATCGGAGTACTTGAGGATGTTGGCCTTGTGGACAGCGGTGACCTTCTTGCGCCCGTTGGCGAGCGCGTATTCGAATGCATAGCGCACGATTCGCTCGGAACCCATGATCGAGATCGGCTTGAGCGAGATTCCCGAGTCGGGACGGATCGTACCAGCGCCGTGATCCGCCACGAACTTGATGAGCTCGGCGGTCTCAGGCTTGCCCTGCTCGAACTCGACCCCCGCGTAAAGGTCCTCGGTGTTCTCGCGCACGATGACCATGTCGATGTTCTCGTAGCGCGCGCCGGTCCCCGGGATCGAGAAAGCGGGACGCATGTTGACGTAGAGGTCGAGTGCCTTGCGAAGTGCGACGTTCACGCTGCGGAACCCGGTGCCGACCGGCGTCGTGACCGGGCCCTTGATGGCCACCTTGTTCTTGCGAACCGACTCGATGACGTGATCCGGAAGCGGCGTGCCGTACTCGGCCATGACGTGCTCGCCGGCGTCAGCGATCTCCCACTCGATGTCGACGCCGGTCGCCTCGACGACGCGCCGCATGGCTGTCGTGATCTCCGGTCCGATGCCGTCGCCGGGGATGAGTGTAACGGTGTGCTTGGCCATGGGGCCTCCTCGGAATCGTGGGCGGCTCACAGTGGCTCGCCCGCAGGGGTGATTGTACGCGAGCGCACGGGCGCGCGTAAGGGCAGACACGCGGTGGGATGTCGTGTCGGGTAAGGATTTGGTAACACAATGGTATACTCCTGGTAAGTACATTCCTCCATGCTGGTGCGTGGAGGTGAGACGAATGGGATGTGCGACTGAGATGCGCAAACGACTCGTGAAGCACGGTAACAGTAGGGCGCTCGTCATCGACAAGACGATTCTGGAGTTGCTTCGGATTGACGATGACACGCCGCTTGAGATTTCGACTGATGGACGATCGCTCAGAATCACGCCTGTCGGAGTTGCAGAAGAGCGGCGAGCGAGGCTTGACGCTGCCCTGGATCGACTTGAAGCGGACTACCCCGAGACCCTCCGTAGGCTAGCGGAATGAACGCCCCCGTATTCCTTACCATCGAGGAAGTACTCCACATACACGAGCGCGAGGTTGCCCGGCAGGGCGGATCATTCGGCGTGCGCGACATCCATCTGCTTGAGTCGGCACTCGCGATGCCCGAGTCGGGATTCGGCCAGGAGTATCTACACAAGGACATCTTCGAGATGGCGGCAGCATACCTGTTCCATGTCGTAATGAACCATCCATTTGTCGACGGAAACAAGCGCGCCGGCTTTGCGACCGCGCTGGTGTTTCTGGACATCAATGGAGTACGAATTCGGATGAGTCAGGACGCCGCGTACGACCTCGTGATCGGCGTCTGTGAAGGCACTGTCACCAAGCGTCAGGTCGCGACCGTCCTCCGGGACAACTCGGAGCCGCTCGACGGCGCGTGAAGACTGATCGCTGGCCGCGCTCTACTACAGCGCGAAACCGCCGTGCTTCTTGAAGTGCTCCACGAGTCCGCCATCGGCAAGCAGTTGCGCCATCACGGGCGGCAGCGGCTTGATGGCGATGTCGATGCCCTGCGTGACGTTGCGGAGCACGCCGCCGGTCAGGTCGAGGACGAGTTCGTCACCGTCACCGATGAGGTCGGTGTCGCACTCCACGACGGGAAGTCCCGTGTTGATCGCGTTGCGGTAGAAGATGCGCGCGAAGGTCATGGCGAGCACGGCCTTCGTGTTGCTATGAATGAGCACGAGCGGGGCCTGCTCGCGGCTGCTCCCCATACCGAAGTTCGTGCCGGCGACGAGGAATCCACCGTTCGGCTTCACCTTGTTGAAGTACTCGGGATCAAGCTCCTCCATCGCGTGGACGGCCATGGCCTCCATGTCGGTGGACTTGAACTTGTACTTGCCGCTGATGATGTAGTCGGTGTTGATGTCGTCGCCGTACTTGAACGCTTTTGCGGTGATTTCCATAGTCTCGTTCTCCCCTACCCGAAGTACTTACGGGGATCGGTGATCTTGCCTTCGATAACAGACGCGGCCACGGTGGCCGGGCTGCCAAGGTACACGAAGGCGTTGCTGTTACCCATACGACCCTTGAAGTTGCGGTTCGCCGTCGAGATGACGTTCTCGCCGTCACTCGGCACGCCATTGTGGGTGCCGACGCACGGACCGCAGCCCGGCGTGACGATGATCGCGCCCGCCTCGACGAGGTCGCGGATGTACCCCGCCTCCATCGCGTCCAGGAAGATCTGCTTACTTGCCGCCGCGACGATGAAGCGCACGTCGGCGTGCACCTTCTTGCCGCGAAGGATATCCGCCGCGATCTTCAGGTCCTCGAGGCGCCCGTTCGTGCAGGTACCGAGATACCCCTGCGCGATCGGTGTCCCGACGACCTCTTCGATCGGCGAGACGTTGTCGACCGCGTGCGGCTTGGCAATCTGGGGGCCGATAGCCGTCGCGTCGAACGTGAGCGACTTCGCGTACACCGCGTCTGCATCCGGATCCACTGGAGCAGGCACGCGCTCGCCGCGTCCCGCATACCACGCAAGCGTCTTCGCATCGGCCTTCATCAGACCGGCCTTTGCGCCGACTTCGATCGCCATGTTGGAGATCGTCATACGGGCATCGACCGAGAGCTCGTCGATGACCGCTCCGTGGAACTCGATTGCCTCGTACGTCGCGCCATCGGCACCGATCTGCCCGGCGAGGTAGAGGATGAGGTCCTTGCTGAAGACGCCAGGCTGCAGCGCGCCCTCGTAGGTGACTTTCATCGAGTCGGGCACCTTGAACCACAGCTTGCCCGACGCCATCGCAGCGGCGCCATCGGTGCTACCGACGCCGGTCGAGAACACGTTGACCGCACCGTACGTGCACGTGTGAGAGTCGCAGCCGACCATGAGGTCGCCCGGAACGACGTGCCCGGCCTCGGGAATGAGCTGGTGGCAGACCCCGCAGCCGACGTCGTAGATCTTCGCGCCGGTCTTCTTGCCGAACTCACGCATGATCGTGTGGAGTGCGCTCACGCCCTCGATCGGGCTCGGCGAGGAGTGATCCATGACGAGCGCGACCTTCGCGGGATCGAAGACCTTCTCGACACCCATGCGCTCAAGTGCGCGTATGGCGAGCGGCGACGTGCCGTCCTGGCCCATCACGAAATCGACGTCAGCGACGACGATGTCGCCCGCGTGGGCATCGGTCCCAGAGTGCGCCGAGAAGATCTTCTCGGCGATAGTCTTGCCGGGCAGAGGAATCACACTCCTTTGTTCTCGCAGAAAAGAGGCGCTACTTGGCCGAAGCTCCGGCGTCACGCGCATCGGTGAAGTCCTTGTAGATCTTCACGAGTTCCTTGTCGAAGAGCGACCGGTTGAACTCGACGGCCTTCGCGCGCACCGAAGGCAGAAGTGCCGCAGCGTCCTCGCGCGAGATGATCAGGCCGAACTCGGCGAGCTTCATCTCGATCGTCTTAGATCCGGAGTGCTTGCCGACGACGATCTGGCGCTCAAGGCCGACCTCGTCGGGCGGGAAGATCTCGTACGTCTTCGGGTTCTTCATGACGCCGTCGGCGTGGATGCCGCTCTCGTGCGCGAAGATGTTGCTGCCGACGATCGGCTTCCAGGCCGGAATGGTACGGCCCGCCGCGCGCATCACGAAGTCGGTGACCTCGTGGAAGATCGTCGTGTCGGTGCCGAGATCGACGCCCTCAAGGTACTTGAGCGCCATGATGACTTCGTCGAGCGCCGCATTTCCTGCGCGCTCGCCAAGCCCACCGACCGTCACGTTCACCCAGTTCGCACCGGCGTGAATACCGGCGAGTGCGTTCGCGACAGCCATGCCGAAGTCGTTGTGCGTGTGCATCTCGACTTCAAGACCGGTCTCCTCGATGAGCGCCTTGACGACCTGGTAGGTACGGAATGGCTCCATCGCACCGATGGTGTCGCAGAACCGGATGCGGTCCGCGCCCTCGGCCTGGGCTGCCTTCGCGTACTCGATAAGGAAGCCAAGCTCCGTGCGGGATGCGTCTTCAGCGTTGACTGAGACGTACACGTTGTTGCTCTTGGCGAATGCGACGCACTCCCGGATCGACTTGAGAACCCACGGGCGATCCTTCTGGAGCTTCGTCTTGATGTGGATATCGCTCGTCGCAAGCGATATGGCCACGGCGTCACAGCCGCAGTCGAGCGATGTCTGGATGTCCGGAATCGCGGCACGGTTCCACCCGAGAATCGAGGCCTTGAGCCCAAGATGGGCGATCTCCTCGATGACTTCGCGCTCGTCGCCACCCATGACCGGGATGCCAGCTTCGATCTGCTGGACGCCGAGCCGGTCGAGCATCTTGGCGATCTTGACCTTCTCGTCGTTCGTGAACACGACCCCGGCAGTCTGCTCGCCGTCGCGAAGTGTCGTGTCATCGATCTTAATCTGGACGTCGTGCATCTTGCTGTCGATCGGCAGCAGTGGCGCGTCCAGGTCTTTGACAACTACGTGCTCTAGCAATCTGGCCTCCTCATGCATGCGGCCCGCATTCGGACTCACATGACCCACTCAATCGTTCGATAAATGCGGCACACCGTGCCGGTCGTGATTCGAGGAAACGCTAGTGTACGCTAACCACTACAGGTGCTACAACGACGAAATGACGATTCACGCACATGCATCGACGACGATGAGTAACGAGAAGAATCCGCGAAAGGACCCGCACATGCCACTCTCGATTCGCCCGGCAGCAATCTCGGACGCAGCCGCAGTCGCGCGCATCTATAACCAGGCTGTCGCTCGCACCACGGCGACCTTCGATACCGAACTCAAGACTGAAGATGACCGCCGCTTGTGGCTTACGAGACGCGCGAAAGAGCATCCCGCTATCGTCGCAACCGTCGACGTGGGGGTCGCGGGCTGGGGCGCGTTCCTCCCCTGGTCTGATCGATGCGCCTACCGGAGCACTGTCGAGATGTCGGTCTACGTGGACGAGCAGCATCACCGCGGCGGAGTCGGGGCCGCTCTGTCCCGCGAGCTACTCCGGCTGGCTCCGGAGGTCGGCATCCATTCAATACTTGCCCGGGTCTGCTCGGAGAACACGGCAAGCCTGGCGATGGCTGAGCGCCTGGGGTTCCGAGAAGTGGGCACGATGCACGAAGTCGGCCGCAAGTTCGACCGATGGCTGGATGTTGTCGTTCTCGAACTACTCGTTCAGGGCGACTAGATTCACGCGCACGCGAGAACGAAGCATGCGTGGGTGCGCACGAGTACCTAGCTGCGCGGTCTAGCTTCCCGCGCACGCCGCCGCATAGCAGTAGAGCCGCTCGATCTCGTCGACGACAATCTTCAAGTCGTGCTGCATAACGTCTTGACGACACGCTTCGCCGAAGCGGCGCCGTAGGGGCTCCTCTACGATGATTCTCTCTATCGCCCTCGCGAGAGACTGCACATCAAACGGTGCGACCACAATGCCATCCCGCCCGGTGCGCACGATCTCAGGGATTGCGAGCGCGCGAACGCCGACGACCGGCAGTCCTGCCGCCATCGCCTCCAGGAGCACGATCCCCTGCGTCTCGATCGTACTTGCCGTGGCGAAGCAGTCGTACTCTCGGTACATATGTGCGAGCGAGCTACGATCGACGAACCCGAGGAAATGCACCCGATCCTGCAGTCCGAGGTGCGCGACCAACTTCTCGAGACCCTCACGCGCAGGGCCGTCACCGGCGATATCCAGGGACGCCGTCGGCTGCGACTCGGCGATGCGCGCGAACGCCTTGATGAGCACGTCGACGTTCTTCTCTTTGCCAAGCCGGCCAGCATGAAGCACGCGACCCGTACCGGCGTATGACTCCTTCACGGCCATGAGGCCTAGATCGATACCGTTGCTCACGTGGTCGACAGGCGATGTCACACCATGGCGCATCAGCTCTCGCTTGAGGGTTGCCGACGGCGTGAAGACCTGGTCGGCCCGGTTGTAGAGCATGCGCGTATAGCGCCAGGCAAACCGGGCCGTAAACTCCGGTCGGTCCGCTGCGACCTGATCCGAAATACCGAGGAGGGTATCGAGAACCTCGTCGGCACGCTCCTCGATGACCGCCCTCGACCGCACCATCCGCTGCCATGAGCCGGACTCGAAGACACGCTCCATGACCATCGAACTCACGATCCGCTCCTGTAGGTCATCGATGCCCAGTAGCCGGGACAGCTCGACATACTGCATGAAGTCAGGAATATACGTGTGATACGTCTGCACATTTGGCAGCCGAAGCGACTTGGCGGCAAGCAAGCCAACAACACCCATGCTCAGCGGCGTGTGTATATGGACGAGATCCGGGCCGAACTTTCGCAGCTGGTTTGCCACGGACATGATGGACGGCAGAGCTATCCGCGTGGCCTTGTTCGTGACGAAGCTGAAGCTGGCGTATCGCCGGATCGTGATGCCCTTCGGCGGGTCATCGTGGTGGTCCCCGTACTTCGGGCAGATGATGAGGATCTCGTGCCCGCGTTCGGCAAGAAGTCTCGTGTGGGCGTCGATGCTTGTGACGACACCGTTGACCTCCGGCAGAAAAGTGTCGGTCACATAGGCGATACGCACAGTCTCATCCCTCCGTTTGAACCATGTCCACGCGTGTATAGACGATCTTGAATCCCAAGCGCTCCATATTACGCTGTGATGCGCTACCTGGTCGGGATTCTGTGACTGCGAGGTCGCAACCTGCCTCTTGCGCGAGTCGTAACCTTCTCCGCTGGAGGGCCGTCTGCAAACCCCTGCCCCGATATGCCGGAAGCGTTGTGTCTGCCGAGAGCCAACCGAGTCCGTCACCCACAGCAAGTTCTGCGGTCGCAACGGGTTCCTCATCAAGCAGTGCGAGGAGCTCGATTGTGCCTTCCTGCGCGGCCATCATACGGGCGACCTGCTCCTCGGCATCGGTCAGCAACCCTGTTGCCGAGAAGCCACGCGCGACCGCACGCGACCACACCGCGCGCTCGCTCTGCTTGACGACGCGAATAGCGACTAACGGGTCGGGTGCAGGCAGCACCTCTTCGGGATCGAGCGCCCGGACGAGCACGTTCTCGAACTCTGCAACGCGATAGCCGCGGCACGAAAGCTCACCGGGAAGGCTTTCGTGGGCGAACGGGCACACGTTCACGCGAACGGGCTCTCCGCGCTCGCCAAAGAACGCCTCGAGCTGATCGATCTCCTCCGGTCCGACAGGGCCGTGAAGACCGAGGCCGGTGGCCTGGTTGAAAGGCGCACCAGGCAGGCAGAATGCAGCGACTCCGCCGGCAACTTCAAGCACCCCCGCGTGACACTCGGGGAAGACACGACGTGCCGCATCAACGAAGCGCTGAAGCTCAATGGCCGCGAAGGATTCGAGACGCACAGCAAGGGCAACATCCGCGAACGGACCATCCATCAGCGCAGGCTCTCGCTCACTGCTTCTCCGCGAAGCCAACAACCACCCACGTGCCGGATCGGGTGTCCGTGCGCAGCGTGATGAGCCCAAGCTTCTCGGCATCCTGCAACAGGTCCGAGAACGACCGGTAGCCGTACGACGATTCCGAGAACTGCGGCTGCTTGCGCTTCATGGTGTCTTTGACCATCGACGAGTACATGACGTCCTTGTTCTCGCGTTGGAGCGCCTGGATCGACTCCGTGAGTAGCGCAATCGCGGGCCGCTTTGCCTCCGGGATGGTTGTTGCGGACACGCTCGATGCCACTGAACCAGCCACGATATCTTCGTAGTAGATGAACTCATCGCAGTTCGCGGCGAGAAGATCGCTCGTGGAGTCCTTCATGCCAACCCCGATAACGGCCTTGCCGTTCTCCTTGAGTTTGGCGACCAGCGGTGTGAAGTCGGAGTCGCCCGAAACCACCACGAACGTGTCGATGTGCTCCTTGGCGTAGCAGAGATCGAGCGCGTCAACAGCAAGCTGGATGTCTGCGTAATTCTTGCCGGTCATACCGCGCTCGGGTATCTCCATCATCTGGATGCCGAGGTCGTGCATGACCTCGCGGTACTTCGAGAAGCGGCCCCAGTCGGCATAGGCACGCTTGACAATGACCTTGCCCTTCTCCACGAGCCGCTCAATGACAAGGCGGATCTCAAAGCCGGCATCACCCGTCGGCTTTGGGAGGCGACGACCGCGACCGCCGGACGAGTTTGCCGGTGCGCCAGAACGTTCGTATCCAAGCGCGAGGTTCTCAAAGTCGATCAGAACCGCGAGCGAATGTGCTTCGTCAGCCATGGATTCCTCCTGGTAGATGTAGAGCGACGCTCATGGTCGCCCCCTTGCCCATCGTACACCACCGAGAGGCCCGGAGACGCACAAAGGCGACCCGAAGGCCGCCCTTGAAGTCACACATAACGCGTGAGTTACTGCTCGACCCAGGTCGAGACTTTGAGAGCTCCGGTCCGCACCCGCGGGTAGAACGGCGGCGGATAGATATTCAGACGCTGGCTGTACGTGTACGACCTCGATAGGAAACCTGCCGAGTTGTCTGAGTACACAAAACCACCCATCTTGTAGTCCGCCATCGAACCGTTGATGACAAGCGACGACTTCGTCTTCGGAATAACCAATTCGGCCCTAACACTCCCCGTCTGCGCAAGCATTGCGGCCTCGATGATCATATTGGTCGGCATACCCGCGTACCAACTCATCACAAGGACTTCGTTTCCTGCAATTAAGCCGCAGGTGAACGGCCTGTCGGCATACGTCGCCTGAATGAGGTTCGGAATCTTGATGTTCGCGGAGCTGGCCACCGTCACCATGGCGGCATAGTTGCCAGAAACCCAAACATCCTGATCGAAGAAGAGAACTCCGCTTGCCGGAATCGCGACCGTCACCGCACCCGTCAGGGTGCGCACGCCAGTCGACGACACGCCGGTCACCTTACTCACCACAGCGCTTGTGCCCTGAAGAACAACTTCGTAGCCGCTGTAGGTGATGCTGGTGGTATTGGTGAGCTTCGGATAATTAGTACCCGATGCAATCGCGACGGTCTTTATGTCAGCCATATCTTGCGTGATCTGAGAGTAGTCCACCCTCACGGAACCGGGGTACTTGGTTCCTTCAAAGGTGCCGGAGCCGGTAATCGTCCCAACTGCATACGATTCATTCTTGAAGGTACCCGCATTTATTATGTAGCTATTGCTCCGAACCTTACCGTAAACGACTGCCGCGGAGCCGAAGTTCAAGTAATCGTTTGAAAGGAACATATAGTCGGCGTACGTAGGGAACCTCACCGTCGCCTGAACCACCCTGACAGTGTTAAGCGATGCAACCGTTCCGACAGCCCTCAGCTTGAGTGGCTCGGTGCCGACCGGTGCAGTCGAAGTGACCTCCCAAACGGTGTCGCCAAGTGTCGTCGGCCCAAGCGTGGGGTTACTGACGAAATAGGACGGATTCCGACGAAGCTCGAAGAGATACGCGTTCAGTCCGGCATCAGCAGCATGAAGAGCCTTAGTGCGACCCTCCTGAGACCTCGTGTTCGTCATCAAGTTGCTCGAGAGCATGAGAATCATGGTCGTCAGCATGAAGAGGATGGAGGCCACAGCCATGACGGTCGCGAGGGTGATTCCCTCGTCGTCACGATGCCGCGCTACCATCTTCGATAGGGCACACCCAAAGATGCGTGCCGGGAGTCGAACTGGACGCATCATCCTCACCTCAGTCAATCGTATTATGGACGGATCGTATCTTGATCCAGGTCTGCTGTGTCACAGCATACGTACTCCTGTTGACCGTGACAGCGTTCACGAGCTTCACCGATACCGCAGATACGTCACCGTAGTTCGGGCTTGCCACCAAAGCCGGCGGATCTGCGTTGTTATAGTACGCGAACAGGGCGCCCGTCCAGGTCGGGTCGACAGTAGACATCACTACCTCAGTACTGGGCGTCGTGCTGAAAGTATATGGAGGAACGGCATTCGTCGGGTCCGTAACCGACCGGATGAGATTGTTTGTAGAAACGCGGTAACTGATGCGCTCCGGTCGACCATCTTGATTGACATCAGCATAGAACGTGCACTGGCGCGTACCCATAACGGTGAATACACCCGCGCCGTCTGAGACCTCCATGGCCTGGCGCAGTTCTCGCGTCATTCGATCCATCGCATGTCGACCGTCATCCGTCGCGACCGTGCGGGCCTCCATGCCATCAGCCATCTTTGTTACCGCGCCCATCATCATGAACACAAGACTCAAGACCATTCCCATGAGCATGGTGACGACGAGTAACTCCGTAAGAGTCGTTCCTTCGTCCCTGCGTATCAACGACCTGAACATCATATACACCCTTAGTGGCTCTTGATGTAGACAAGGACTTGCGTCTCACCACCGACGGTTACGGTGAAGTAAACCTTGTCCGGATCACCTTGCCAGCTATCCATGTCGACCGACACCCTGTAGTCACCCGGCGCGACACCACTCAGGTAGGCGTAGCCATAGGCATCAGTTTTGACCGTCGTATAATCGGTGTAAGAACCGTCGCTCTTCTTCTTCTTTACCTTGAGCGTAGCATTGGGGAATATTGCATTCCCCGATTTGTAACGAGCTTCGAACTTCACACTTCCTGTGCTCGAAGTAGGAGCGACGAGCACCAGAGTAGTAACGCCCTGCGTCCCGTCGTATATGACGTTCTTTGTAGCGGTCAAAGTACCCTTGGTGGCGGTCACGGTGTAGGTGCCGTTAGCGAGGCCCGTGAAGGTGATTTCGCCGTTGTTGACGGGAGTGAGCCCACTTCCCACGGTGGCCGTACTCGTTAATGGCCCCTGAACCGTCACGTTCGCCCCTGAGATGATGGCGTTAGCGCCGTCAACAACGAGAACAGTGAGCCCCACGCGAGTGGACATTGAAAGCTGCAACTGGTGCTCAACCCCCGGTGTCACTACTGTAACGGTACCGCTCGCCGGACCATATCCGGTCAACGTCGCACTTATCGAATAGTCTCCCGAAACAAGCTCAGTGAACACCACGGATCCGTCCGTGCCGGTCGTGCCCGACAGCGTCGCGAATCCGGTCTTCTTGGCTGTCACAGACACACCTGATAGCGGCGTGGTGGTTCCATCGCTCGCCGTCACGACTGTCGTAACGCGCATACTACTGGCCAACTGCGCGTATGCGGTCACCGAGGCCAGAGTGTCGGCAGTGACGGTGACTGCGGTCAGCGCACTCACGTCGACGATGTAGCCCGAGACGGCAGCCGTCACAGCATATGTTCCTGACGGAATGAAGCCGAAGAACGCTTCACCGGACTCATCAGTTCGGACGCTAACGGCAGTTCCGGTCGTCGGGGTGATGGTCACGAGTGTATTGGCAACAGGTCCGTTTCCTACCTGATACAGGATGTGAACCGACATATCTCCGGTGTTAACAAGATTGCTCTTGCCGAATATGTTCGTCGACACGTTGACGGAGCCCGTTTCCCACGCAACGTCCACGCGCACTTTCTTGTAGAGCGCGCGATTCGTGCTGGGATCCCGCGCCCAGGTAACACTCGTCGTGACCTGATATGCGCCGTCAACGGTACTTGTAGCGGGCAGAGTCCCGGCTGGACTTCCGTGACTACCGTCGAGATAGACGATCCCCACGGAGTCATAGGGCATACTCCTGGCTTTCTCCAGCTGCTCGGTTGCGACATTGAGCGCCGTTACTCGCGCGGCAGACCTGCGCGTGCTCTCGGCGGCGAAATTGAGTGCGCCAATAACGCCCATGGCCACGACCAGCAGGATTGCGGCCGACCAGACCAACTCCAAGACGGTGAAGCCGTCTTCACGACTCGCATTTGGCCTCAACATGATCATTCACCCCATACACACGACGACAACGGACGAGTCCGTCCATACAATGTGAGTATCGTAACCCAGGGAGACCGACTTTAGCCCTTTCTTGCGCGCTCCATTTCGCGTCTTCTATATATACCCGCCTGTATCGATCCACCATCGCACGAAGGGCGACCGCGTGGCCGCCCTTCAATGCAGTTCCCGTGAGACTGTTTACGGAGCGACCACGCACGTCCCTCTACCGCCGCCCATGCCTCGTCCGCCCATGCCAGCAGCGCCACCGCGGCCGCCACCAGCCCAACTCGGGGGCCCAACCTGGGTCGTGTTAACGCGCTCTTCAAGCCGCGTCTTCATCTGTGCGAGCGATGCGTCGGCGTCTGCCTTGGAAAGTGTGCCGTCGGCAACGCGGGCGTCGATGATCGTCTTGCGTGCTTCGAGTGCCTTAGCGACAACAGCATCCGGATCCACACCCTTCGACTCGGCGATGGTCGCAACCGAATTGCCAGCGGCGCGCTCAGTGGCGATCTGCTCAGTTGTGAGTCCGGTGAGGCTCGCGAGAATATCTACCATCCGGCCGCCAGCCGCGCGAATCGAGCGACTCATGTGGAGTCCGGCGGCTGCAACGGGGCTGGTCGGTGCGGCGTCCGCTGGCGCAGCTACAGCGTATCCAATACTGCCGAGCACAAGACCGGCGACAAGTCCTGCTGATACCAGTGCAAGTGACCTGCTTCGCTTCATGTGGTTCTACCTCCTAGAGTGACTGCGTACCTTCATCGGTACGCTTAGGAGTATCCGATCGCCATGTGCAGGACCCGTGAACAGGGCGTCGGGCTTTCGTGAATACGATAACGGACTCAGGCTGCCGATAACCGGACAAGTCTCTGGCCGCCCTACTCGTCATCCCAAAGGCTCGGCGGGCCCGGCTCGCGCTCGGGCGGAGGGTCGAGGCTTCCCCGACCGGTCGTCAGTCCACGACCGTACTTAAGTCCGGTGAGAGACGACACGATGAACGCGATCGCGCCTACCCACAGCCATGCCTTTCCCGCTGAGAGACCGGCAACGTTCAGTAGTCCCCCAATCACGAGTGCCAGAAAGTTGAGTGTCCAGTAGCGCCAGGCTCCAAGTTCGCGCACCCGCGTACCAAGCACGTATCCAGCAAGCCCGCCCAAGGTGAAACCACCTGCCGTGCCGAGCACCACATCGACGACCTCCACGCACACCATCCTCAATCGCACCGTTAACAACATCGTGTCACAGCACAGCGGTATTCCGAAACGGTCTCCCGGGCCGACTGAAAACAGTATGCTATTGGAGGGTTCACCATTCGGGCATATATTCGAATGACACTGAACTCTATGCAGTTCGTGTACACGGGTGAACTACACGGTCACGAAACCGAACGCAAGGGAGATTCGCTATGGCTCGCACGCGCACGGTCATCATGGGCGCCGCAGGACGCGACTTCCATAACTTCCAGGTCTGTTACAAGAACGACGAGTCGACAGAGATAATCGCCTTCACGGCGACGCAAATCCCCGGTATCGACGACCGCACCTTCCCGGCCGAGATCGCCGGTCCGCTCTACCCGAACGGCATCCCGATCGTTCCTGAAGATGACCTCGTTTCCCTCATACGCGAACAAGGCGTCGAGAAGGTCGTCTTCGCCTACAGCGATATCGCACACGTTGACCTCATGCACAAAGCATCACTCGTTGTGGCTGAAGGCGCCGAATTCTCGCTCCTCGGGTCGACGCCAACGATGATTCCGTCGACCAAACCGGTCATCTCGGTGTGCGCGGTGCGCACGGGTGTCGGCAAGAGCGGCATCTCCAAGCGCGTCGTCGCGGCGCTCAAGGCCCGCGGTCTGCGAGCTGTCGACGTGCGTCACCCGATGCCTTATCGCGACCTGCTCAAAATGCGCGTTGAGCGCTACGCAAGTATCGAAGACCTCGATAACTACGGCGTCACCATCGAGGAGCGCGAAGAATACGAACACCTCGTCATCGAAGGGGTCGTCGTGTTTGCGGGCGTGGACTACGAGGCGATTCTCCGTGAAGCGGAGAAGGAGGCTGACGTCGTCATATGGGACGGCGGCAACAACGATCTCCCCTTCTACGCCTCGGATCTCGAGATCGTCGCGCTTGATCCGCATCGCGCGGGCCACGAGCGCCTGTATTTCCCGGGTGAGTCCAACTACCTACGCGCAGACGTGCTCGTCATCAACAAGGTGAACACGGCTGACCCGGTCGTCGTCGAAGAGATGGCCGCAGCGGCGGCGCGCTTCAACCACAGCGCGATTCTCGTGAAGACCGGGTCGACGATCACGCTCGATGACCCCGACGCTGTTCGTGGCAAGCGAGTGCTGGTCATCGAAGACGGTCCCACGGTTACCCACGGCGGGATGGGATATGGCGCCGGAGCGATCGCTGCGCGCGAGCACGGCGCTGCCACGCTTGTGGATCCGCGACCGTCTGCGGTCGGCTCGATCGCCTCGACGCTGAAGCAGTACTCGCACCTCACCGAGGTGCTGCCCGCTATGGGGTACTCTGCGCAGCAGTTGGCAGATCTCGAGGAGACGGTTCGCAACGCGGAGTGCGATGTCGTTCTCGTTGCGACGCCCATCGACCTCTCGCGGCTTATCAGCATTCCGCACCCGACGGTGAGGGCGACCTACGCGGTCACCGACGCGAGCGAGCCAACACTCGACGATATCGTCGGGGCGTTCTGTGAGCAGCACGGGATCGTGGCCGGGGCCTAGCCGCTAGAGACACCACGCAAACAGGTATTCACGAGAGGGGTGCACCACGGCGTATCCCTCTTTAGCGCTCCTGGCCCCAGAAGCTAACGGCGACCATGCCCGGACCGACGTGGGCTCCGATAACCGGTCCTATCTCAAGCATGAGAACCTCAGCGGGCGCCATGCGCGCCATAACCATACCGCGAACGCGCTCGGCGTCCTCAAGCGCATCAGCGTGTCCGATTGCGACAACGCCACCTGTGACGAGACCATCCGCTCGCTCCGCCATGATGTCGACGAGCGCCGAAAGCGACTTCTTGCGGCCGCGCACGCTGCGCTTGAGAACGAGCTTGCCCTCGGGGTCGAGGGTAAGAATCGGCCTGATGTCAAGCATCGCACCCGCTGCAGCCGCCACGTCAGAAATGCGGCCGCCCCGACGAAGCGACTCGAACGACTCGAGGGTGAAGAAGCCGTTGATGCGCAGGCGCTCGCGCTCCGCCCACTCGACCAGAGCGTCCGCATCCCAGCCCTCTTGGAGATGCCGGGCGGCCTCGTACACGAAGAGTCCCTCCGCAATCGATGCCGAGAACGTATCGACCAGACGGATATCAGCATCCGGATACTCGGCTACGACCGTCTCGCGCGACAGAAACGCGCTGTCAAAGGTGGCCGAGAGTCCCGACGAGAAGCCAAGATAGACGACACTCCGTCCCTGCTCGACTGCGGAACGGAACACCGCTTCGAACGCCGGGCGGGGTATCTGTGCAGTGCTGGGCTGATCGCCGTCGCGCATGGCCTGAAAGAACGCCGCGTGCGGCAGGGTACGTCCGAAGTCGTCCTCGCGATCCTGATCACCTAAATGGAACGGGAAATGAATCTCCTCAACACCGAGGCTCTCGACAATTGCAGGTGTCAAGTCTGAGCACGAGTCGACCACGAGCACCGGACGCTGTGCCATTACTGCCCACTTCCGACCGATGACTTATTCATCTCTTCAAGCGTGTGATACACGAGGGCAGCCGTGCCTGGACCAACGTGCATGCCAATGGTGGGGCCGATAGGGATGATTCGCACGGGCACTGAGACGACGGCCTCAACGAGCGCCGCAAGCTCTGCGCCCTCGGCTTCATCCACGATGTGGTGTACGGCAACGCCGCCGAATCCCTTCGCTTCTATGTCGCGCGAGAAGGCCGCGACCATCTCCGTCAGTGCCTTGCGCTTGGTGCGAACCTTGGCGAACACCTGGGTGCGGCCATCGGCGACAGTGAGAATCGGGCGAATCTGCAACAAGGTACCAAGCAGCGCCTGCGCGCCACCCATTCGACCACCGCGACGCAAGTACTCAAGTGTATCGGGCACAAAGAGGAATCGGGTGCGTGCGACCATGCGTTTCGCAGCGTCTGCAGCACCAGCCGCGTCAGCACCGCCTGCAACGGCTTCGGCAGCAGCAAGCACTGCGTAGCCGAGTTCCATGCAATTCGAACGCGAGTCCACGATCTCGATCACCGCACCTGGATGCTCGGCAAGCACCATGTCCCTCGCGAGCAGCGCCGTCGAGTACGTGCCGCTCATCTCCGAGGACAGGAACACTCCGACGACTTCGTCACCGCGCGCGACAGGCGCGGTGAATGCATCGACGAAGTCGCTGATTGACGGCTGTGAGGACGTCGGGAACGCCTTTGACGCCGCAAGCGCCGCGAAGAAGCCTTCGGCAAACGGCGTGCCTTCCACGTACGTGACGCCGTCGAGGATGACGGATAGCGGCACCACAGTGATGTTGTACTTCTCGCGATCCTCTTGCGGGAGATACGAGGTCGAATCCGTGACGATGCTAACGGACATGTACGCTCCTCCTCTGAACTCCTGCGGGGCAATCTCTTATGGTCGCGCTTCATGGGCCGTGCGTCCAGAGCTGGCCGATGTTCGAGGTACTTCGCTGATCGCCTTGCCGTCTCCTTCGCGCGCAAAGACATACTTGCTCTCGCGGGCGGCGGTGTTCACACTCGCATCAGAAGCCGGCCGAGGAGGGTCACATGATGGCGCAGGAAATCGAAGCGACCGAGACAACAGCCGCGAAACGGAAAACTCCGCCCACGGCCTGGTTGCTCCTACTCGCAGGGCTTGTCGTCGCACTTGGTGTGTCGTATGCCGCCTATACCCTCGCGGGCTACTCGTGGGCACAGGTCGTCGATTACGACAGCCCTTTCATCACAGCGGCAAACGGCGTCTTGAAGAGCTCGCGCCCCGCACTTGATACGCCCATTCCCGGCGCCACATCACGTCGAACGGTCCTTGTCGTCATCGACGGCCTGACTGACGCGACTTCGCGCACGATGCCTTCGATCGAGGCGCTTAGGAAGCGCGGCAACGACGTGGCGTTGACGGTTCCCCAGCCGAGCCTCTCCTACCCCACCTGGACGACCATCCTCACCGGCGCGACGCCGCAGATAAGCGGCGTCACCACGAACTGGTACGAGAAGCGCGTACCGCTTGAGACGCTCATGGACGTGGCAGCTGTTTCGGGTCGCTCCGTCGTCGTGGCGAGCCCGAAGGACATCGAGACCCTCTATAGCGCATCGAAGGTTGCTTCCACCGCATACACCGACTGGGTCGAGGGCGACTACGTGACCGACACCATCGTCGATGACGCGCTGTCGCTCGCGGCTGAGAAGAAGGCGGACTTCGTGTTCGCGCTCTTCCCTGATGTCGACGAAGCAGGACACTCGTTCGGCCAGACCTCGGAGCAGTATGCCGCAACGGCCGCACAGGTCGATGCGGATCTCGCGCGACTCATCGACGGCCTTGACGACGGCAACACCGTCTTTGTGGTGCTCCCCGACCATGGACACGTACCCGCAGGCGGACATGGCGGCTGGGAAGACCCGGTCATCCACACCTTCGCGGCGTTCGCCGGCCCCGGAGTGAAGCCCGGCAACGCTGAAGGTCGACTCCAGGATGTCGCACCCACCGTGGCTCTGCTCGCAGGCTTCCAGGCACCCTCCGGCACGAGCGGCGTGACGATCGACGGGCTCTTGGCCGATTCGAACGGCCAGGCGCAGGTGCTCGACACCGAGCGCTGGCAGCGGTTTGAGAACGCGTACTCCGCAACCGTGACGGGTTCCTCGACAACGGTCGAACTCGCCGACGCACAGCGACTCGCCAGCGATCGGCTGGATCGCCTTCCGCTCGCACTCGGTCTCCTGGCGATCGCACTCGCCGTTCTCGCGGCGATCGGCATCGCCTCGTGGCGCGCGCTCGTAGCCGCGCTTTCGGGTGCGCTCGCGTACGTAGCCGTCTACAACGGCTTCTTCTTCCTCGCCCACCGCTATGCCTGGTCGCTCTCGACCTTCAATGAGGAATCGATGATCCAGGCGTTCTTCAACGGACGCATGATCGAAGCAGTGATCGCGGGCGTCATCGCATGCGCAGTCGCTGGCGATATCTACTTGCTGATGCGACCGGAGCCACGGGGCGTGCGTGCCGGATTCAACGTCGAATGGATTTCGCTTGGAGTCGCAACCGCACTCGCGATCCAGGTGATTCTCGGGCTTCAGGTCGCGTGGTTCCTCTGGAAGTGGGGTGCCGAGACTGTATGGCGCCTACCCGACCTCATGTGGGGATTCAAGTATGACCTCGACCTCATCCAGATGACGGCGATTGCGGGGGTCGCGATTCTCGGACCGGTTGTGACGTACCTCATAGGTCGCTTCCACCCGCGGATTCGTGCGACCTAGAACCGACCGTTCGTCACCTCAGGTCATACCGACACTCAAGAGACGCCCGCGCGCGCCGATGACACAGGTGTAACCGCGTTCAGAGGATGTCACCATGGTCAGCGCGCTCGCAACACTTCCCCTGCTTCGCCAGCACATCGCTGCCGAGGAGGACTTGCTCACCGTCGTCGTGAACGCGCGATCGCGGGTGGAAGCGAACCTCGCGCTTGGCATCTTGCGCGAGAAGCTCCCCGAGAAAGTCCTTGTCGCAGCGCTCAACTTGCGAGAAGTGCTCGACTCGCTCCCCGCTTACCCGTGTTCGATGGCCGTCGACGAGGCTATGCTCGCCCGGGTGTCGGGCCTTAAGAAGATTCGCTCAGCCTGGACCAAGACTCTCGCTGACGATGACGGCATCGCCCTCAACGTCACCACAGCCGGAAACTTCTGCTTCGACCTCGTGCTCGAGATCGACGGCACCACGTACTTCTGGACACCATCGACCGCCGACGAAGACATCGTCAACCCCGGACTTCTGGCGATGCTTCTCGACCGCAAGGCACTCCTACCAGCCGTCATCGCACTTGCCAAGGATATGGGACTCGTATTCAACCCGCGGTTCTACATGTCGCTCGACGACTGGAACCTTGACCACCTACAGGACAGCTTCGAGGATCTTCAGTCGCTGTTCTGAGGTCTGCGATCAGCTCGCAAGCCGCTTCATGAGCCACGCCATATTCACGCCAAGCGTCGCCATCGTGCGCAGACCCTCCTCGTCGGATTCGACTGAGCCGGCTGCCCCGCCGATACCGAGGTTCCAGTACGAGGACCCCGGAACGATCATCTCCGAGATGAAGAACAGGTGGTTGATCGTGTCGAGCGCATGGATCGCGCCCGCGCGCCGCACGGCCGCGACCCCCGCACCGACCTTGCGTCGGAGCATCTCCGGATTCGCACGACCGACATAGCCGAGGCGATCGATGAACGCTTTCGTCTCGGCGGTCACGTCTGAGAAGTAAACCGGCGAACCGATGAGGATGCCGTCTGCAGCATCGGCCGCAGCGATGCACTCGTTGCCGAAATCATTCAGCCCCGCGCAACGGTGGTCTTTTGTCTCGCGACACTTCATGCACGCAGTACAGCCGTGTATCTTCTTGCCCGCAAACTGAATGAGCTCGGTTTCGATGCCCTCTGCGCGGAGTTCGCTCAGAACCCGCTCGAGCAAGATCGCGGTATTGCCGTCCTTGCGCGCGCTCCCGTTGAATGCAACGACTTTCATAGCGTTCCTCCTGTTTGAGCCTGATCAGACGTGTGAACTCTCGACGACTCGAACACCCGCGGCGTGCATCTCAGCAATGGCACGGTCCCCGTCGCCAGGCGTAGCATCGACGGCGCGACAGCCGTCGGTCACAAGCGTCACACCGAAGCCGAGGCCGACTGCGTCAAGCACCGTCGCACGCACACAATAGTCGGTTGCAAGGCCGAGCACCACGATCTCATCGACTGCGTGCGACTCGAGAAACTCACCGAGACCGGTCGCGGTACGGTGATCGTTGTCGAAGAAGCCGCTGTACGAATCGATCGCCGGGTCCGAACCCTTTCGCACGACCCGGTCGATTCCCGCCACATCAAGCGCGGAATGGAAGCTCGCGCCCGGCGTACCCTGCACGCAATGATCGGGCCAGAGCATCTGGTCGATACCGCCGAGTAGAACCCGGTCGCCGGGCGATGCACCCACATGGGCGGAAGCAAAAGAACCATGCTCCACAGGATGCCAATCCTGGGTGGCAACGACGAGACCTGAACGAAGAATCAGCGCGTTGGCAACGGGCACGATTTCGTCACCACCCGCCACCGGCAACGCGCCGAACGGCATGAAGTCGTTCTGGATATCCACCAGCAGGAGCGCTCTCACGGCGTAGTCCCTCCTTCATTCTCGAGCCCACGAGCCTTCAGAATGAGCTGCTTTCGAAGATCATACAGGGACTGCTCGACACCGACGGTGTAACGATGCGGGTTGAGGAACCGCTTCACGCTCGGATCGAGCATGGCGAGTTGCTCCGCCGTACGGGCGCGCGAAGCCTCGATGCCCGGCAGCACACTGACGAGCTCACCGCCTCGGAGCACCGGCTCTAGAACGTCGTCGGCAGGTTCGCCGCAGAACGACTTCCGTCGCGTCGAATCCTCCGGATCCACCATCACGCACTCACAGGGCGGACTCGTGAGCTCGTTGTACAGCATGTCGCCCGCGAACACACCGTCGCGCACGAAGCGACGCACCTGCAGAATGCCCGGCATGGTCACCTTGGCCGACTGCTCGGACACCTTGATGCGAGACTCCCACTCCCCGCCCGGTGGACGCACCGCGGATAGCTTATAGACGCCGCCGAGCGAGCCTTCACCATCTGCAGTCGCAAGGCGCGTTCCGACTCCCCAGACATCGATTGCAGCGCCCTGGTCCTTGAGGCTCTCGATCAGGTACTCATCGAGCTCGTTGCTCGCGTAGATCTTCACGTCGCGGAGCCCGCCGTCGTCAAGAATCTCCCGCGCGCGCCGCGAGAGCCACGCGAGGTCACCCGAGTCGATTCGAATGCCGATCATCTTATGACCGCGCTTCGCCAGCCAGCGACCCGCTGTCACCGCATTGCGGACACCATCAAGCGTGTCGTAGGTGTCGACCAGGAGCGTCGCATTGTTCGGCATCGCATCCGCGTACGCCATGAACGCTTCGAGTTCGGTGTCGAACGCCATCACCCAACTGTGCGCGTGCGTGCCGCCGACGGGAATTCCGTAGCGTTGACCAGCGAGTACATTGCTCGTCCCCGCACACCCGCCGATGTACGCCGCCCTACTCGCCGAGAGACCACCGTCCGGACCCTGTGCGCGGCGAAGCCCGAACTCGATCACCGGATCTCCCGCTGCCGCGATGCAGACCCGCGCGGCCTTCGTCGCAACAAGCGTCTGGAAGTTGATGATGTTGAGCAGCGCCGTCTCGATGACCTGGCACTGGACGATGGGGCCGGTGACCCGGACGAGAGGTTCTCTCGGGAAGACGACGGTCCCCTCCGGCACAGCCTCGACATCACAGGTGAACCGAAACTCCTTCAGCCACACGAGGAATTCCTCCGGGAAGAGCCGGGACCCATCGTTGCCGACAAGCGTGCGAAGGTAGGCGATGTCCTCCTCGGCGAAGTGAAGGCCGAGCAGATAGTCGACGACTTGCTCAAGCCCGCACGCGACGGCGTACCCACCGTCGAAGGGGCTGCGACGGAACGACGCATGGAAGCACGCATCGAGCTCCGCAGTACCGGAGCGCCAGTACGCGTGGGCCATCGTAAGCTGGTAGAGGTCGGTCAGCATGGCGGGAACATGCGATCGGGCTTCTGGTGCCATGGATTCCTCCGTCGGCCGGGTTCTTACAACGGTACCCCGAACCGGCACGCCTCGCACGTCTGATCGGGCGACACAGAGGCCCTGTGCGCGCTAGACTCGACAGTGAACACGAGCAGCCGATAGCGGCATCTTGGCGAGAGACGCACAATTCACCCTTCTGGAGGATCCATGGCACGCAAGCGCGACATCGCACGGGTTGTCGCGGCCCGCTACCTTTCCCGCGCCGGCAGCGAGGCTGCCTTCTTCGTCGGCGTCTGGGGCAAGGCGGCCTTCGACTTCAACGCGACGGCATCGCAGATCGCCGTCTTGATGTTCGTGCTGAGTGTCGTGTCCATCGCCGGCAGCGTCGTCGGCGGCGTCCTGGTTGACCGCTACGGTCCCCGCAACGTGCTCATCGGTGCAGAGGTGCTCTTCGTACCTGCCTCGCTCGCGATCGCGTTCTCGCACGACCTTACCTCGCTGACAGCTCTGGTCGCTTTCTGGGGACTCGTGGGTGCACCGGTTATGACGGCCGGAGCCTCGTTCGCACCATTCCTCGCGGGCGACGACGGCGACTTGCGGAAGATCAACTCGTGGATCGAGTCGGCGGGCTCGGCAGCGTTCGTCACCGGTCCGGCATTGGGGTCTCTCATCGTTCACTACGCCAATGTCGACTGGGTCTTCTTCATCGACGCGCTGACATCACTCATCGCCGCAGCCCTCGTTGCGCGAACAGTGCTCCATCACCCGAAACGCGAAGAGGGTCACGGCAGTGCACTCGGCGAGGTCCGCGAGGGAATCCGGGCCGTCTATCGCGTGAGATCGCTCCGCTTCTACGTCCTCGCTGGTTCAGTCGTATGGCTCGGATTCGGCGCCTTCAGTGCGCTTGAACCGCTCTTCTATCGCGACGTCCTCAAGACCGGCGTCGAGGCGATCGGTTATATGAACTCCATCTTCGGTGCGGGAATCCTCGCCGGTGCTCTGCTCTTGCAGCGACTGCCCAAGAGGATCGTCTCGGCGCGCGGGCTGTGTCTCATGGTGGTTCTAACGGGCCTCGGGAGCATCGCATACGTAGGCACCGACAACATCCGCGTCGTCGCCATCGGGTCGATCGTCTGGGGCATGGTCATAGGGATTCTCGAGCCGCTCCTCCGTACACTCCTTCACCGAGACTCGCCTGAAGGCATGGTCGGCAGGATCACCGGGACCGCCCAGGTACACCGCCAGGCTGGCGAGCTTGTTCCGCTCGCTTTCGCGCCCGCACTAGCGGCGCTCTTTGGCGTTCAGGTGACGCTGATCGGCGGCGGCGTGCTCGTGGCGATCGTGGCCGCGCTCGCGTTCTCCGAGGCGAACAAGATCGACCGGGAGAGTGCTTCCCGGCCACCGGTCGAGGTCGAACTGGCGACGCTTCTGACCTCGGACGAGCCCATCTCGCCGAACCGGTAGGTCCCGGAGCACAGTGGGGAATCCGCGCTTCACGGTGCGGTTTGACGCCTGGACATGGCACCCCTATCGCTGGTACTGTCTCGTAACTTGAAGTCGAGAGCTCCCGAGGAGGTGAACCGAAGCACCATGGCACCGAACGTGTTTGTGATGATGATGGACATGATGATGACCCCGCCCGGGTCTATGCGCGTATGCGCAGACTCCGGGCGACTCCGGCTCCCCGCCGGCCAGTAGGTCGCGGGCATCTTCCATCGCACACAAATACGAGAGGAACCTCCCATGAGCGCTTCGGCACCCCGTTTCGACACCGTCGCCATCCACGGCGGCGCGGCCCCCGATCCCACCACCGGATCGCGCGCGGTCCCCATCTATCAGACGGTTGCGTACAACTTCAAAGACACCGATCACGCAGCGGACCTCTTCGGTCTGCGAGCATTCGGCAACATCTACTCCCGCATCATGAACCCCACCACCGACGTGCTCGAGCAGCGTCTCGCAGCACTTCATGGCGGCACCGCTGCTGTCGCGGTCGCATCAGGTCATGCTGCCGAGAATCTCGCGCTCCTCAACCTCGCGGGTTCCGGCGACTCGATCGTCGCGTCCACGTCGCTCTACGGTGGCACGTGGAATATCTTCCTACACACCTTCAAGCGCCTCGGCATCACCGTCCGATTCGTGGAGCCGACCGACATCGCCGGTTTTGTGTCGGCGACTGATGACACCACCAAGGCGTGGTTCATCGAGACGATCGGAAACCCTCGCCTTGACGTTCCCAACATCAAGGGCCTTTCCGATGCCGGGCGCGAGCTTGGCGTGCCGCTCGTAGTGGACAACACGTTCGCGACGCCGTACCTGTGTCGTCCCATCGAGCATGGCGCTGCAATCGTCGTCGAGTCGCTCACAAAGTGGATCGGCGGTCACGGAACGTCCCTCGGCGGCGCGGTCATCGACGGCGGCAACTTCGACTGGGGCAACGGCCGCTTCCCGCAGTTCACGGAGCCCGACGCCTCGTATCACGGGTTGAAGTTCTGGGACGTCTTCGGCGACTTCCCCGGACTTGGCAACGTGGCGTTCGGCATCCGGTTGCGCGTACAGCTCCTCCGCGACCTCGGCGCCTCGATCTCGCCGTTCAACGCACAGCAGATCCTGCTCGGCATTGAGACACTTTCTCTGCGAGTGGAGCGCCACAGCACGAACGCGCTTGCGGTCGCGAAGTATCTTGAGGCGCATCCGAAGGTCGCCTGGGTGACGTACCCCGGCCTCGACAACCACCCGACGAAGGCGAATGCGGATGAGTACCTGTCGCACGGCCTCTACGGTGGCGTCGTCGTGTTCGGCGTCAAGGGCGGTCAGGACGCCGGCCGTGCACTCATCGAGGGTGTCGAATTGTTCTCGCACCTAGCAAATGTCGGCGACGCGAAGTCGCTGATCATCCATCCCGCGACGACCACGCACTCGCAACTGAACGATGAGGAGCTTGTGCGCGCCGGTATCGGGCCCGACTTCGTGCGGCTTTCGATAGGAATCGAGGACATCGACGACATCATCGCTGATCTCGAACAGGCCCTCGAGCGGGCATAGGAATGGCTGCAAAGAACGACTCCCCGGGGAGCTTCTCGCTCCCCGGGGGTCATACACTTCTCTCGGGTCAACGACTCGAGTCCATAGAAGTCGCGTTCGAGACCTTCGGTAAGCTTGATGCCCAGGGCTCGAACGCTGTACTGATCTTCCACGCGCTCTCGGGTGATTCGCACGTCGCAAACGGCCCCGACGTAACCGGCCGTCCTCGTGATGGCTGGTGGGCCGACCTGGTGGGTCCGGGGCGCGCCATCGATACGACCCGGTACTTCGTCGTGTGCGCAAACGTGATTGGCGGTTGCTCCGGGACGACAGGCCCCGGTTCGATCGATCCGGCAACCGGCGCATCGTATGGAACACGTTTTCCGCTCGTGACCATAGAGGATATGGCCGACATCCAGGCAGCGCTTCTCGATTCGCTCGGTATCGCTCGTCTCTTGGCGGTCGTCGGCGGCTCGATGGGTGGTATGCAGGCGCTCGCCTTCGCGCAGCGGTTCCCCGATCGCTGTGCAAGCGTGCTCGCCATCGCAACCACGTGGCGCCTTGGTGCGCAGGCGATCGCCTTCAATGAGGTTGGTCGCACAGCGATCCTTGGCGATCCGGCATTCTTGGGCGGGGACTACTACGGCTCCGGACAACCGGAAAGCGGTCTTGCCATCGCGCGCATGATCGGACACATCACGTATCTCTCAGATGACTCGATGCGCGAGAAGTTCGGTCGGCGACTGCGCGAACGCGAAGGACACGCCTTCGAGTTTGTGAGCGAGTTCGAGGTCGAGAGCTACCTCGCCTACCAGGGTCGCAAATTCGTGGAGCGCTTCGACGCCAATACCTACCTCTACATGACCAAAGCTATGGACTACTTCGATCTCAGCGCCGGCTTTCCAGACCTCGTCGACGCGGTGCGCGGTATCGACGCGCGGTTCCTTGTGCTGTCGTTCAGCAGCGACTGGCTCTTCCCGACGTACCAGGCGAGAGAACTCGTCGATGCACTCCAGGCCGCCGGTTCCGAGGTCTCATTCGCTGAGATCGAGAGTCCGTACGGCCACGACGCATTTCTCCTCGAGCCCGCCGAGCAGACCCGTTTCATCGCACCGTTCCTCGCGAGCGTATATGCGGACGGGCGCGACACACGAGGAGATGATGCACGATGACGGCCGCTCAGTTCCTCCGCTCGGACCTTCGATTCATCGGTGAACTGGTGCCCACGGGAAGCCGCGTGCTCGATCTCGGGTGTGGAAGCGGCGACCTCCTCGCCTACCTGCGAGACGAACGAGACTGCACCGTGCGCGGTGTTGAGCTTTCGGCCCCAGACATCGCCACAGCTATCGGACGTGGCATCTCCGTGGTACAAGACGACCTCGACCGAGGACTCGCCGGCTTTGCCGACGGCTCGTTCGATATCGTCATCCTGTCGCAAACGCTGCAGATCGTTCGCAACCCCGCGCTCGTGCTCCGTGAGATGCTCCGCGTGGGTCGACGCGCGGTGCTATCGTTCCCAAACTTCGGTAACTGGCGAGTGCGAGGTTATCTGGCATTTCGCGGTCGGATGCCCGTTTCACGCTCGATTCCGTACAGCTGGTATGACACGCCCAACATCCACCACACCACCCTGAAGGACTTCAGGGACTTCGTTTCCGCAAACGGGGGCGTGATCCTCCGGGAGCTCCCACTTGCGGCGAACTCCTCAGGCGTGGGCGTTCACCCGGTGCGCTTCGTCCCGAACCTGCGCGCTGAGCTTGCGGTAGCGGTCGTCACAAGGGCAGATGACGTCGCTCCGTAGGCATTACTCATATTCTCATCGGATTAGTGCGCTTATACATCTTGCCCGGACACAGGTAGCGGCGTAGGGTTAACTGCAGACGATCACCCGTCCGGTTGGGAGACACCATGAATGCCTACACCTCTGTTATCGAAACCATCGGCCGCACACCGGTCGTGCAACTGAACCGACTTGCCGAAGGCTTGCCCGCTTCCGTCGTTATCAAGCTTGAGTCGCGCAATCCTGGCGGCTCGGTCAAGGATCGTATCGGATGGGGCATGGTCGAGGACGCCGAGCAGCGCGGACTCATCACGCCCGGGGAGTCCGTTCTCATTGAACCGACATCGGGAAACACCGGCATCGCCCTCGCGATGATCGGCGCGTCCCGCGGATATCGAGTAATCCTGACCATGCCTGAGTCAATGTCGATCGAGCGACGCAAGCTCCTCGCAGCATACGGCGCTGAACTCGTACTCACCCCTCGCGCCACGGGTATGAAGGGAGCGGTTGACGCAGCGAACGAACTTGCCGCAGCAACGCCAAACTCCTTCATCCCCGGGCAGTTCGACAACCCCGCCAACCCGGCCTCCCACTACTGCACGACCGGGCCCGAGATCGAGTCGATTCTCGAAGGGAAGACGCCGGGGGCATTCGTCGCCGGTGTCGGGACAGGTGGCACGATCACGGGCGGCGGACGATATCTCAAGGAGCGCTTCCCCGGCATACGGCTTGTGGCGGTCGAGCCCGCAGAGTCCCCTATCATCGGGCAGCGCATTCGCGGTGAGGAACTCACCCCGGGTCCTCATCTCATCCAGGGTATCGGCGCTAACTTCATCCCGACCGTGCTCGATCTCGAGCAACTCGACGAGGTGCTCCCCGTTCCGGGTGAGGTCGCAATCGCCACGGCGCGGCGACTCGCCGCCGAAGAAGGCATCTTTGTGGGGATCTCGTCCGGCGCGAACGTGGCAGCTGCGCTCCAACTTGCGGCGCGCCCCGAATTCGCAGGAACGGTCATCGTGACGGTCGCCCCGTCGACCGGCGAGCGCTATCTCTCGACGCCGCTCTGGGAAGGCATCACCTGATATGCGCGTTTCACAGCGACTCGACTACTCGATCCGCCTGCTCGTTGCGCTCGCCGCGCGACCAGCAGGTGAGTTCGTAGGCGCAGGTGAACTCGCGGAGTCGCTGGGTATGCCCCGACGGTTCCTTGAGTTGCAGGCTACCGCACTTGCCAAGACCGGCCTCATCACATGCCGTAGAGGCACTGGCGGCGGCTGCGCTCTCGCGAAACCGGCACACTCGGTGACGCTCACCCAGGTCATCGAGGCAGTCGAGGGAACGCTTCTCGATGTACCACTGACCAGCGATTCGGCGTCAGCCGAAACGTGGGCGAGTATCGCAACAGTAATCAAGGAACAACTCTCGTCAGTCACACTCGCTGACCTTGCAGCACGCCAGCGTGAGATCGATGCCGAACGAACTCCCATGTACTTCATCTAAGTAGTGCTGCCGACAACCTCCCTACATGTCGCAGCAAGGCGCGCATGGATGGTGCGCATGAAGGCGACCTTGTCTGGTGCGCTTCGCGCAAGCTGATCGAGCAGTTCGCCGAACGCCGATCGCGCGAGATCGGGAACGCCCACACCCAGGCCCTTAAGACCTCGGACGCGGTCACGGGTGAACGAGAAGACCGCGCGCGCATCGGTGCCCAGCAGAGCGCTGCCCGCGCCCCCGGTACGCGAGAGCGTAACCCGGTACCAATCGGCATCCCGGATGACCAACATCTCAACGCCCTCGTCCGTCAGTGCCACTCGAACGAGTCGCTCCAGCACGACAATGAGCTCGCTGGTGTCCGCGTCGGACGGGCCGACCGCCCGATGCCCGTTCATGCCGGCTCATCAAGTAAGGCGAGGAGTTCTTCCGCCCATCGTACGAACTCCTGCGGCCGACCTCTGTCGCGCAGTTGTTCCAGAGACTCGCGCGCTGCCGGACCGATCTCCTCGAGCGCTCCCAACAAGGCGTGTGTGGCGTCACATGAAGCAAAGACCATCGGCAAGGTGTCCACAAAGACCGCTGCCGTGGCAGCGCCGCCACAACGGCCAAGCGCATGCGTGATCGTGAAGTACGTACCAGGTTGTCCGACGCCCCACCTCTGGAGAACGACCCTAAACCGCTCCAGCAAGGCACGCTCGACTTCCTCGTCCCGCCCGAAGCGTGCGAGCGCCAGGTTCGCCGCAAGCACCGGCGCTCTATCCTCGGCAATCAGCCCCCGCAGTATGGGAATCGCACGCGGATCACCACTCGCACCAAGCGAGTAGACAAGCGCCGTGCGAACGCCAGGGTCGGTCTTCGCGGACCTGATCCTGCGCACCATTGCGGCGAAGTCGTCGGTCGTCGGCTTCTTCTCGGTCATGTGAGCCTCCCACGGTCGAAGTACATCCGTGCCCCTACTTCAAGCCTACAGGGGAGGTCTGACATGATTGATCGAGCCGAGGTGCCTACTCTGCGTAAAGCCGCCAGAGCGCCTGCGTACCGAGTTCCGCGCCACCATCTTCGGCGAGACGCTCATAGAGGCGCTTTGCAAGGTCGAGCCCGGGCAGGTCGATGCCGGCGGTCTCAGCTTCGGCCAGCGCGATACGCAGGTCCTTCACAAAGTGCTTCACAAAGAAGCCGGGAGCGAAATCGTCTTGAAGGATCCGTAGACCGAGATTGCTCATCGACCAGGATCCGGCAGATCCTGCCGCAATTGCTGAATGCACGAGTGCGGGATCGAGACCCTGCCCCTTTGCGTAGACAAGCGCCTCGACGACGCCGAGCATCGTGCCGGCGATCGCAATCTGGTTGGCCATCTTCGTGTGCTGACCGGTGCCCGCCGGGCCCATGTGGGTCACCGTCTTACCCATGACCTCAAAGAGCGGCAGCGCGCGCTCAAAAGCCTCATTCTCGCCGCCGACCATGATCGTAAGACGAGCTTCGCGTGCTCCGATATCGCCGCCCGAAACAGGCGCATCAAGTGCAAGCACTCCTCGCGCAGCAGCAGCCTCGGCGATTCGCTTAGCGAGCGACGGTGTCGACGTGGTCATGTCGACAATGACCGACCCGCGAGGAGATCCTTGCACGATGCCACCCGGAGCGAGATAGATCTCCTCGACATCGGCAGGGTAGCCGACGATGGTGATCGTGATTTCAGCTCTCGATGCAGCCTCACCAGCGCTAAATGCCCAACTCGCACCGCGCGACAGCAGGTCCTCGGCCTTGCTCGCGGTCCGGCTGAACAGCACGAGTTGATATCCGGCGTCGAGAAGGTGTCCGGCCATCGAGCGACCCATCACGCCGAGACCGACGAATGCGACGGTGGGGAGCTGATTCGTCCCCGAACTCAGCACGTGCCCGCCTCACTACCGGTGCTCTTATTCTGATGCGCGCCAACCGCCCAATCCGTGACGCCCGCCATACACGACGGACATGGATGCAGCGCGAGCACCTCGAGGGTGCTCAGCAACTCGACGTCTTCGTCAAGAATCGCGGGAACCAGGTGCGTGAACCGGTGACCGCATGCGTGGTCGACCTGCGCCGGACGCAACGAACCGGGTGCGTTATGAGTGTCAGATGCCATGCGACCAGTGTAGCGGAAAGCACCCCGGATGCTTAGGCCCTCAACGCCAGCGACACGAGGAAGACCAGCAACACGATAACAATCATCGCAACGTTCACGCTCATGTCACGAGCGTAGCGCTGAATCGCACGCCGCGTCCCCACAATGCTTTCCTCGCCGAAATGATCCGCGGCGGGCCAACCCGCGCGTTCCTGTGTGACACCGGCGACCGCAAGTCGCGTAATGTCGGCTAGCCAGCGTGCGGACTTCTCGAGCCGGGTAAGCCCCTCGCTGCTGTACGCATGCAAGGTCGCTCCATCCGGCACCGCCTGCAGTACCGCCTGACCGGCTTCCAGCAAACGTACGGAGGCAGCGGCGTATCTCGGTACAAGCGCTGCGAGTCGGACGTCAAAGCGCTCGTCACTCAGGAGCCTGTTGACGGCGGCAGATATGTCACGAGTGACATTCTCGCCCTCCATACGCCGACCAGCGAGCGCAAGAGACGTCGCGGATACGATATCTCGCGATGAAACGAGTCCGCGAACAACACCATCGAACCCATGACGCACTTCATCGGCCAGCCCATATCGAACAAGATCAGAGACAACGCCCATTCGCTCCCGAAAGACACGACCGGCCATGTAACTGGCGATATCCCTAACCGCGTCCACCGTAGCCCGGCATTCGGTGGCATCGTAGTCGGGCCATTCTCGAACACGTTGGATAGCTCCCGAGACAGCCATCCGTACTGTTGCCTGCCGCTCACGCTCCAGCACCACGTACACGCCCTGCACAAAGTGCTGATCACGAGGCCCCGGCGCACCCGTCGCAAGCGTCATCACGAAGCGGCGCCGCGAGCGCTCAAGACGCGCCCACTCCGTGCGATACCAGGCACGAGACACCAACAGCCCCCGCGACACAGCACTGCGGCCCATGTCATACCCGGTGGCAGTGAATGCACACGATGCGAGCAAACCCTTTGCTACCTTGCGGTACCAGAAATCAACACCGAACCATTTTGGCGCGCGCAGATGGAACAGGCCGTACTTCATTCCGACCAAAAAGATCACAGCACCGATTGCAAACGCGACGCCCACTGACGAGATGTCCTTTGTGCTCAGGAAGTACTTCGCAAGATACTCCTCGAGAATCTCCGGGTTGACACCCCACGCCTCAAGCCCGGGGGCGAATACTCCCCGGATAACCACCTGCGGGACCAGGCCGAGAGTGATGATCGCCGTCGATAAGAGACCCATAGCCACGAGCATCCTCGGGGGCGGGTCCTTAACCTCCGGCCCGTACTCTCGCTTAGGTTTTCCAAGGAACACGAGTCCTATGAGCTTAATGAACGAGCAGACCGTGCCGCCACAGGTCAGGATGAAGATCTTCTCGGCAACGACAAGAGATACAAGTCCGTGATAGTCGGCAGCTTCGACGATTGCGTGATGGATAAGACTCTTGCTCACAAATCCGTTGAAGAGCGGCACACCCGTAATGCCGAACGCGGCAATAAGCGTAAGCAGGAACGTAAGCGGCATGCGCTTCCACAGGCCCCCCAGCCTATACATATCAAGTTCCGCCGTTCGGAAGAACACGGCACCCACGCCGAGGAAGAGTGCGCTCTTGAACAACCCGTGGTTCACGACGTGGAACAGCCCGCCCGCAACACCCATCGCACCATGCGCGCCCAAGTAGCCCGCTGCTCCGAGGCCGGCCAGTATGAATCCCATCTGACTCACGCTGTGGTACGCCAGCATACGCTTGGCGTTGTGCTGCCCGAGCGCGAGCACAACACCTATGAACATGGTCGCGACCCCGAACCACAGAACGACGAGTCCAAGCTGGCTCGTGAAATGCCATGCGCTCGCCTCGACACCCGCGCCAATCTCTGGCCGCATAAGCGCGAGCAGCGTCCTGAAGATGCCGTACGCGCCGGCCTTGATCATCACGCCAGAGAGGAGCGCACTCGCGGGCGACGGCGCGACCGGGTGTGCGTCCGGCAACCACACGTGCACCGGAAGCATGCCCGCCTTTACGCCGAATCCGAGTATCAAGAGGGATGCAGCGGCCCAACGAAGCGCCTCCGTGCCCTCTTTGAACGGTATGGGCGCAATCGCGCCGGTCCCCCCGATTGCGTACGTCAGGAAGATGCCGCCGATAAGCGCAAATCCGCCGACGACCGTCATCCACCAGTACTTGATCGACGCCTTCTTCGCCTCGTCCGTTTCGGTGTGTATAACGAGCAGGAACGCGACCAGCCCCAGCACCTCGAAGAACAGGTACAGGGTTATGAGGTCGCCAGCGAGCACAACACCGAGGTTTGCCGCCAGTACGATCAGACTTGTGGCGTGATAGCGGTCGTGCGCATGCTCATGCTTCATGTAGTCCAGCGAGTAGAGCGTCGAACAGAACCAGACGAATGTAGTGAACAGCGCGAACAGGAGGCCGAACGAGTCGACCGTGAAGTCGAGTCTACCGAGCAGCCCTGGCAACTCACACCCAATGCGATGATCAGCTGCGACGGGTCCGATCATGGCCACCGCACCAAGGAGCGCCAGGCCCGTCACGGCAACAACGATCGTATTGCGCACCTTCGGCCAGCGCTTCCCGAGGGCGACGACGAGCACCGCTCCGACCAGCGGCATCAATACGAGGAGCGCAGGCAGAGCGCTGTACGCGACGTGCATTCCCTCAAGCACCTCGCCTACTGCTTCCACCGCTTGCGGGGCTTCCATCGACAGCCTCCCCAATTCCTACTTGAACGCGATTGCAGCGGCGAGTCGCGCGAGCGAAAGCGGCATACCCTGCACTGATGACACCAGTCCAAGTGCGATTGTCAGCACGATAGCGGCCACGAGCGGCACCAGCATCGTGAGCGGCGCCTCGAGACCGCTGCGCTCCGGAAGCGCCAGGACCGCAGCGCTGGGGGGCTTGAAGTACGCTGCGTAGACAATCGGCAGGAGATACACAGCGGCCAGCAGCGCACCGCCAAGAAGCACGGCAAGGTACAGCGGTTGATCGGCATCGAGCATCCCCAAACCGAGGTACCACTTACTCACGAACCCCGAAAGTGGCGGGGTTCCAATCATGCTGAGCGCGGCGATTGCGAACGCCGCAGACGTGATCGGCATCTTCTGCGCGATTCCGCTGATGTCCCTGACATTACGGATGCCCGCACGCTTTATGAGCAGACCCGCGCACAGGAAGAGCGCGCCCTTCATGAATGCGTGATTCGTGATATGCACGAGGGCACCAGTCGTCGCCTGCTCTGTCAGCAGCGCAACTCCGAGCGCCGCATATCCCATCTGACTGATTGTCGAATATGCCAGTCGGCGCTTGAGATTCTCCTGGTTGACCGCCAGAAGTGCGGCGAATACCACCGTGAATCCGGCGATATAGGCAAGCCATCGCATCACATCCAGCTCGCGTAGCAGCGCCACACCAAACACGCTGTAGACCACGCGCATGATTCCGAAGGATCCCGCAGCCACCATAACGCCGGACAGCACCGCAGAGAACGGGGCAGGTGCCGCCGGGTGTGCGTCCGGCACCCACCCATGGAGCGGAACGAGCGCCGCTTTGACGCCGAACCCCGCGATAAAGCACCAGAAAACGGCAATCAGATTCTTTCGACCCATTTCTAGTGTCAGCAACCCGGCCGGAGTCAGTGCCTGATTACCGGCGAGGAAGAACGTGAAGACGATCGCCAACAGCACGAGCGACCCGCCTACAAGGATGTAGACAATGTACTTCGTACCAGCAGCGATTGCCTCGGGCGTCTCTTCATGCACGATGAGCGGGTACGTGAGAATCGAGAACATCTCGTAGAAGATGAGGAACGTGAGGAGGTTGCCCGCGTATGCCACACCCATGGTCCACGCGAGCGCGAGGATGAAAAACGCATAGTATCGTCCGGGACGGTGCTCCCCCTCCATGTACCCGAAGGAGTAGACGAGGGCGATCAGCCACAACACGGCTGCTGTAAGCCCGAAGAGCGCACCCATAGCGTCCACCCGAAAGTACATCCAGATTTTCGGGGTTATCTGGAGGATGTAGGTCTCGTACACGTTGCCGGCAAGTACGCCCGGAACGAACGATGCCGCCGCCACGACGTTGAGAACGCACACGACCGCAAGACCAATGCGGCGCAGACGCTCGGCCCCCTTGGTCAGCGGAATGATTGCAACCGCACCGATAATCGGGAGCAGAAAGGCCGCTGGCGGCAGCAGTGATGACACGATTCGGGCTTCCACCGTACACTCACCCCTTACATGCCGAAGACGAACCGCACCGCCGCCTGAGCCAGCGAGAACGGCAGACCAGGTACCTGTGTCGTAAGCCCGAGCATAATGACGTAGGCGGCGCAGATAAGCGTGGGCCACAGGAGCATCGGTTCGGCTTCCTGTATGCGCAAACGCGTCCCGGGCGCAGCCTTGAAATACGCAAGATAAACGACGGGCAACCAGTACGCTGCGTTCAGAAGCGAGCTCGCGATCATGACGAGCGCAAGCCACCACTTCCCTGCCTCAAGGGCACCGAGCGACAGGTACCACTTGGAGACGAAGCCTGCGGTCAGCGGAAGACCGATGAAGCTGAGAGCCGCAACGGTATACGCCGCCATCGTCCACGGCATGCGGTAACCGATTCCGGCCAACTCGTGAATTTGCGTCTTGCCCGTCGTCCGCTGAACGGCACCGGCAACAAAGAACATGGTGATCTTCGCGAAGGCCTGGTTGGCTATGTGTGCGATAGCGGCTGTCGCCCCAAACGGTGTAAGCATGGTAGCGCCAAGCACGATATAGCTGAGTTGACTGATGGTCGAGTAGGCAAGCCGCCGCTTAAAGTTGTCCTGGAAGATCGCGACGAACGAGCCGGCAAGGATTGTGAACACCGCCAGGTATGCGAGCCAGTTGACAACCGGCAACTCCCTGAGAACACCAACACCAAAAACGTTATAGAAGACTCGCAGCAACCCGAACGCGCCGGCCTTAACAACAGCGACGGCGTGCAGTAGAGCACTCACCGGGGTAGGCGCGACCATGGCGCTCGGCAACCAGCCATGCAGGGGCATGATCGCGGCTTTCACCCCGAACCCGATTACGAGAGCGACAAAGAGCCAGGTCAGTGACGTAACGCCCGAAGACATCGACAAGATGCCGGGCTTGCTCAGCGTAAGTGTTCCGGCCATGTCATAGGTCATGACCGAGCCCAACAGTACAAACGCACCACCAAGCAACGTATACGTAAGGTACTTCCGCCCCGCTTTCATCGCCTCTGGCGTCTCCTCGTGAATCACAAGAGGGTACGTGCAAATGGTCAACGTCTCGTAGAAGAGGAAAAGCGTGAGTAAGTTTTCGGCAAAAGCAATCCCGACGGTCGCGGACACGCACAGTGCGAAGAAGCCGAAGAATCGCACCTGCGAGTGCTCGGTCTTCATGTAGCCGATGGCATAGATGGTCGTGATGAGCCACAGGGTCGAACTGACGACCGCGAAGAACATCCCCAGCGCGTCAGCACGGAACCCGAGGCCAATACCTGGCGTGAAATCGAGGAGCTTGAAGACGTATACCGTTCCTTTAAGGGTGCCCGGAAGCATCGACATAACGACGACAAGCTTCGTGGCCGCTGCTCCCACACTCCAGAAGCACCGCCAGAAGAAGCTGCGCCCCATCAGGAACACGAGGCCCGCGCATGCGAAGGAAAGCACCGGAGCGAGCAGCGGACGAATATCGACAACTTCCATCTCAGCCTCCCAACGGGGCAAGCAGCCGAGTCACAGCAGGCTCAACAAAGCTGAGAGGTATTCGACCGAGAATGCCCATGATGAGGCAGAGCGCTGCGAGAATGAGGACCGGAAACAACATGCTCAGCGGCGCTTCCTCCACTTCAAGAATCTCGGGATGCACGGGCTCCTGGAAGTAGAACGTGTTCACCATGCGGATGTAGTACACGAAGATGAACAGCGCTCCAAAAACAAGCGCGACCGCGAACAGCGGTTGCCCGGCCTCAACGGCGCCAAGCGCGATGTACCACTTGCAGAGGAACCCGGCGGTCGGCGGCATACCGACGATAGAAATCGCGCCGATCGAGATCGCCGCGGTCGTCAGCGGCATCGACCGCCCTATCCCCCGGAGATCCGTAAGGTTGCGGTACCCGGTTCGGTAGATGATCGCCCCCGCGCCGAGGAAGAGAGTCGCCTTGATGAGCGCGTGGTTGAAGATGTGCACAGCGGCGCCGATGACCCCGTACTGCGACGCCAGGCCGAGACCCATGATGATGTAACCGACGTTGGAGATGGTCGAGTACGCCAGCATCATCTTGATGTCTTCCTGAAAGATGGCGAAGAACGCGCCCATCACAATCGAGATTGCGCCGAGCCACACGAGCACCGTGTTGAGTGCCGACAAGTCGAGCACCTTGGCACCGTAGTAGATCTGGTAGATGCGGATCATGCCGAGGAGCCCCGTCTTGACGACCAGTCCCGAGAGAATCGCACTCACGGGGCTTGGCGCGATCGCGTGCGCGTCGGGCAACCAGATGTGAAGGGGGAACAGCGCAGCTTTCACCATGAAGCCGACCGTGAATGCAGCGATCGCAAGCATCGCGGGTGCCTTCTCGGCACCGGCCAATCGCACGGATATGTCAGCCATATTGAGACTGCCGGTGAGCGCGTAGAGCAATCCGATCGCGAACAGCACCATCAGCGAAGAGACCGCGCCCATGATGAGGTACTTGAACGCGGCCATCTCAGCAGTACGCTCCCCGCTCACCGCCACAAGCGCGTAGCCGGAAAGCGACAGGATCTCCATGAAGACGAACAGGTTGAAGATGTCGCCGGTAACGACGAAACCGATCATGCCGGTCAGGTTCAGCAGGAGCAGCGTGTAGTAGTAGCGGATCCGCTCCGGAGGCAGCTCTTTCTCGGCGTACTTGAACGAGAAGAGTATCGAAAGCGTACCCAGGAGACAGATAACGCTCGTCGACGCCGAGAACTCGTCGAAGCGCAGCTCGATGCCATACGGCGGCTCCCACCCGCCGAGATACGCCGAGAACGGCCCGACGTTCGCGACATGGACGATCAGCATCAGCGCGATGGCTGAAGTGACGAGCATGACCGCGAGCGCCCAGGGGCCGGCCGCTCGGCCGGAGCGACCACCGACGACCGGCGTGAGCACGGCTCCTACGAGCGGGATGATGATGACGCCTACGAGGAGCGCTGACGCAGGCATCTCACTCCATCTCCCTGAGCTCGTCGGCCTCGATCGTGCCGCAGTGCTGATAGATGCGGATGATGAGACTCAGGGCGAGCGCTGTTGTGCTGACCGCGACCACGATGCCCGTGAGGATGAGGGCCTGCGGGATCGGGTTCGTGAACGGTGCGTTGGCGTCTGCACCCATGATCGGTGCGTCGCCGCCTTCGACGACGCCGAGCGCGACGATGAAGGCGAAGACCGCGGTCTCCATGATGTTGAGGCCGATGAACTTTTTGATGAGGTTGTTCTTGGTGACAACGCAGTACAGGCCGATGCAGAAGAGCACAACCGATGCGGCGTAGTCGAGGTTGATCCACAGGAGAGCGATCATGAGTCGTCTCCCATCGTCCAGAAGATACTCGCCAGGACCGCCGCGCCGCCAACCCCGATACCGATTCCGATGACGATCAGCCACGCGGTGGCCAACCACATCTGACCCTCGGTCTTTGGATACGCGAGGTAGTCGCCGAAGAGGAAGAGCCCCGAGACGCCGACCACGAAGAACGTCAGCGGCGCCGCAACCTGAAGCAGGCGGCGGATGCGCACCGGCACAAGCGCCTCGGCCTGCTTGCGCCCCACGATGACGGTCGTCACGATCACGAGCGCCGCAAGGATCGCGCCGCTCTGAAAGCCGCCCCCTGGGGAGATGTGGCCGAAAAGCATGACGTAGACCGCGAAAATGGCGATGAGGGGCGATAGGAGCCGTACGACGAACGACACGACATCACTCACCGGCACCGCGCTTGAGGAGGGCTCCCCGGCAGGTCGCTCGTCGCCCTTGCGGCTGCCGAGGAGCACTGCACACACCGCGGCAAGTGAGGTGAAGATCACGGTCACCTCGCCGTTGGTGTCGAAACCGCGGTAGTTGAGGATGACGTCGGTGACGATGTTCTCGGCGCCGGCCTCCTCAGGTCCCTTCTCGAGGTAGCGCGGCGAGATGTGCGTGTATGGCGGCGTCATCGGGCTGCCATGCTGCGGTAGCTGGGCGACCGCGTAGAGCAGCGGGATCGCAACCACCACGAGCAGGGCGACGGTGAGAGCGCGCTTCATTTCTCTTTCCTTACAGTCTTGCTGATGGCGACCAGGAAGAGTGCCGAGGTGACTCCGGCGCCGACGGCCGCCTCGGTCATTGCCACATCAGGCGCGCCGCGATGCTGCCAGATGAGACACATGATCAGGCTGTACGTGGAGAAGATGACGACCGCGCCAAGAAGGTCCTTGGTCTGGATGACCGCCAGGGCGCACGCGATGAGAAGCAGCAGCAGGGTGATGTCAAAGGCGCGGCTCATGTCGCGTCCTCACCTTCTGTGTGTTCGGGACTCCGCCAGGGCTTGAGCCCCGTGCGGAAGGCGGCGCGCGCAAGCGCGTGTCCAGCCGTGGGACTTGAGAGCAGAAGGAGCGCGGTGAGGGCAATGAGCTTGAGTGTGATGGCTCCGAAACCCTGCATGAGCATCAGGCCGAGCAGGATTGAGCCGGCTCCGACAGTGTCGCACTTGGTAGCCGCATGGGTCCGGGAGTAGAAGTCGGGAAGCCGCAGCATGCCGACCGTTCCGATGAAGAAGTAGAAGGCGCCGATAGCGCACAGGATGACGGTAAGGGCACGGAGGATCGCTTCGACCGCGTTCACGTCCAGTCTCCCGTCAGACGACCCGTCTCGATGAAGCGGGCGGTGATCACGGTGATCGCGAAGTTCAGCAGGCCATAGACGAGCGCGATGTCTAGGTACAGCGGCCGTCCGAAGATGTAACCAAGCAGCACGAGCACGAGCAGCGTCTTGGTTCCGACGATGTTCACCGCGAGGATACGGTCGGCCACCGACGGACCCCAGTACGCCCGTAGGAGGCAAAGGAAGGCATTCACAAACAAGAAGATGCCAAGCCCCCAAAAGAACGAATCCATTGTTACTCCTCGAAAACCCGATGGATCCGGCGATCCATGTCGCCAGCTTCAACGCCTCTGGCAAACTCCTTGTTAAGGCAGTGCACCGTATAGTTCGAACCTTCAAGGTCGACCGTCAACGTTCCCGGCGTCAGCGTGATGGAGTTTGCGAAGGCAACACGCGAGACTGCGCTTTGGACCGGGCTGTGATACACGATGACGAGCGGGTCGATCGGCATACGTGGTCTCAGAACGATTTCCGCGACGCCCGTCGCGGCCACTAGGATCTCCTTGATGAGCCAGGGCACGTAGAAGACGAATCGCACTGCGCGCGTCGGTGTCAACGACGGATCGTCATCGGTCGGCCACAGCGCGACCGCCGCCCACCAGCCGAGCAGCGCGGACAGCACCAGGCCGATCACGAGATCGAACGACTTCAGCGAACCCGTTAAGACGAGCCAGAAAGCGAAAAGTGGGACTGAAGCCCTCAGAACCTTCATGACGGTTCCTGCCCGGCGCGCATCAACCCTGCGCCCCGGTGACCCGCAGCAGCCGCATCGTCCAGCGGAAGCGCCTGCGTCATGCGCCGCTCAGCAAGCGCAACGAGGCCCTGGAGATCCGATGCCTCGCTTGGATAGCACGCTGGAAAGACAGCCACTGTACAGCGAGTCGCCGGCTGCAAGACGTCCCCCTCGAACTCAGCGCCACAAACCGCCTGCCTGATACGGCTGGCAACAAGACCCGCCTCCGCTGGTCCGGCGAAAGGCAGCACGACACCGAAGGTGTCAGCACCATAGCGACCGACGATGTCAGTATCACGAACAGCGATACGAAGAATGTCTGCGAGGTGCTCCAGCAACATGCTGGTTTTGTAGCTTCCAAACGTCTCACCAAAACTCGCAAGGTCATCTACCCGAATCAATAGCAGACCAACACTGACGCCGTGACGCGCTCCGCGACGAACCTCCTCATCCAGGCGAGTACGAAAATACGATGGCCTATAGAGTCCCGTCTCGGAGTCGCGCACCGAGGACTGTTCGAGGGCCAAAGTATGCAGGCGTGAGCGCTGGGACTGCAGCCCAACAACCACACCGCAGGCAAGGAACGTAACGATGCCCACCGCTAGTTCGGCGCGCGTCAACGTAGCTGGCATGAGATCCGGAAGCAGCAACGCGACGACGAGGGCACTCACCGCAGCGGCGGCGATCGCCCCCGCAACATCGTAGGCGATTGCAGCGATGAGGATTGGCACGACGAAAAGGGGCCAGACCGTCATAAGCTCACCGGTGAAGACCGCCACGAGCGCAACGAAGGTGGTCGATAGAACGACCGCCAGAACGCTCCAGAGATGGAATCTCGCCGTACGAACGGGCCGGTTATCGGGCAATCCGACATCCGAATCCATGCGGCACCCCCTTGTGAACGCAACTCACTAACCGAGACCGCGTCGCCCCTGAGGTCGACGGCGCAAAAACACCGACCTTGACGGCAGACTTCGTTAGTCGTTCACAAGCTCAAACTTAGATATGCCCCTTCAAACGCGAACGACACGCGTTTAAGACAAGCCTGAAGAAGCCTGATGCTGGCTGTTGCATACTGAACGCTACCTATCAGGCAGTCGTTGTGCCGGGCGCGAGAACCGTGAACCTACTCAGCCGGCAGCAGCGCGACTCCCCAGACGGTTCCAGTGTGTGCCGCTACGACAGAACCAGCCTCGTAGACGAACATCTCGGTGACGTCATAGCGGGCCATGAGTGCATCGCGCAAGCGAAAGGCGCGCTCCTCGGTCATGGCATGGCCAACGGCGAAGATGCCCTTGCGGCGGCCGTTCATCTGTTGATCGACCCACTCGAGAGTGTGTGCGATTGCCGCCTTCTCCCCCCTCGTACGCTTGACGGGCGTGAATGCGCCGTTCTCATCAAGGGTGAGTGTGACTTTGAGGTCGAGGAGCGAGCCCAGGAACGCCGAGACCTTCCCGATCCGGCCACCACGTGCAAGGTTGTCGAGCGAGTCGACCCCCACGATCATCTTCGTGCGGTCGCGCGTCTTCAGCAAACGCTCAAGCGCTGCCGCCGGCGAAAGCCCCTCCACCGCTGCGGTTGCAGCATCAAGCACCTGAAGCGCGAGTCCCCAGGAGAGGTTGAGTGAATCGAAGACGTGCACCCGCCCGGAGAACTGCTCCGCGGCCTGTCTCGCCGAGGCCATCGTGCCCGAAAGCGCGGAGGAGATATGGAGCGAGATGACGGCCGGTGCCGTGGCAAGCGCACGCTCATACGCCTCCACGAACGCGCCCACAGAAGGCTGAGACGTTGTGGGGAGCTGCGGCGACGCGGCCATGCGCGCGAAAAACTCCGGCTGCGTGAGGACACCGTCCGGCAGAGACTCGTCGCCGAACGTCACGAGCAGCGGGACGACCTCTATGCCACGCTCACTCGCAAGCGCAGGGGCGATATCTGCGGTGCTGTCGGTCACAACAGCGAAGGTGCGATCGGTGGACATGCGGCCTCCCAGGGTTTGTGACGCAGGAACCAACCGATGGTAGCACTCGCGTACCCTGACGTGCTGCTCAAGAACACAAAGAAGCCGGACCAAAGGGTCCGGCTCGTGTCAAAAAGTAAGTGTCCCGAGAAACCTTCACTGGCTTTCCACTACTCCGCAACTTCCCGTTTCACACCTTTGGGAACTCCCGGCAAGCTAGCACTGCTTTCGCTGAGCCGCTCCTCCTGGAACCCCGCCGGTAGCTACTGGTACGCTGCCTTTCGCGGTCCACCCGATCCGACCTCTCGGGACAAGAACTACATTAGTCGACGCAAAAGCAGTGCGCAAGTGGCTTTTCGCAAAATGTCTGGGTTGCTGACGTAAGGTTCAATACTGACGCTGTATGGTCGTTATGTCGTTCTAAGCGGTTGTGGCGACGCCCGACGGCGTTGTCTGTAAGGCGGGTAACTGTCTGCCGCCACCAGCTGGCTCCCTGAGTCGCTCAGGCGCCCGGCTTTCGGAGCGCACCCTCGAGGACATGGCCGGTGACAATCGCCGCCACAGCCGGAGACACGTACTGGGCAACGACCTTGTATGCCGCCCCATTGCCCTCGGGAAGCTGGTGTCCGAAGTGTCGACCGATGTCGCGGAGTCGACCCGCAAGATGCTCGGCGTCGCGCGGAGCAAGGTTCAGCCGACCGAGCGTCTCAAGAGCCTCTTCAAGCGACTTCGCAAGTGGTAGGAGTCCTTCGGCGCGACTCACCGGGGATGACGCAAGCGCCATCGCCCCCGGGCGCCAGTCCGGCTTTCGGACATCCCATATACGAAGCCCTGAAAGAAGTCCCCCGATCATCAGAAGTATCCAGCTGAATCGATAGACCTCACGGTTCAGGCCGGCCGGCCAACCGAACGCTTCCATGACGCCCGAACCGGTCTGTGCGCCAAGTGGCTTGAGCGCTGAGCCGATACCCATCAGTTGCGGCGGTAAGAAGAGAAAGGTCAGTACAAGAACAACGAGGAGAATCGAGCCGGTCTTGGTGCGAATGAACGAATCGTGCGGCGCGAGGAACGCGTAGCCGATCAGGAATGCAGTCGCCCCCGAGGCGATCGCTGATACGATTAAGAGTCCGATCATCAAGTACCTCCCGTAGCCATCGTCCCACGTGCCAGGACGTGCGTCGAGGGTACCCGTTCGCGCTAGGCGTCGAGCTTGCGAGCAAGAACCTCGTTCACCAGCCCGGGATTGCCCTGGCCCTTCATCTCGCGCATGACCTGACCGACGAACCAACCGATAAGCGTGGTCTTGCCGGCGCGGTAGTTTGCGACCTCGGCTGGACTTGCGGCCATCACCCGGTCGACGGCCGCCTCGATAGCATCGCTGTCACTCACTTGCTTCATGCCGCGCAACGCTACGATTGCCCCTGGCGCATCGCCCGAGGTGGTCATCTCGACAAAGACAACCTTGCCCTGCTTGCCCGAGATGGTCCCGTCGCCGATAAGCTCGACGAGCTCGGCAAGCATCGCCGACGTCACCCGGGATTCACCGAGTGAAATGCCCTCCGCATTGAGGTACGCCGAGAAGTCGCCAAGTGCCCAGTTAACGAGTGGCTTCGCAAGCGACGGCCCGGTGAGCGCGACCGCCTCCTCGAAGAAGTCGGCGAATGAGGCATCGGCTGCCAGCGTGCGGGCATCGCCCTTCGGCAGACCGAAATCGCGGACGAAACGGTCGCGGCGGGCGTCAGGAAGCTCGGGTAGGCGCGCACGGATACCTTCGATCCACTCGGGCGTGAACTCGAAGGGCACCATGTCGGGCTCGGGGAAGTAGCGGTAGTCGTGCGCCTCTTCTTTGCTGCGCAGCGCGGACGTGCGCTTCGCGCCGACGTCATAATGGCGGGTCTCCTGGACGATGCGACCGCCGGCATCAATCTCGTCTGCCTGACGGACGATCTCGTATGCGAGCGCATCGTGGAGCGTCTTGAAAGAGTTCATGTTCTTGATCTCGGATTTTGTGCCGAGTTCCACCTGACCTCGGGGGCGCACCGAAACGTTGCCGTCAACGCGCATGGAGCCCTCCTCCATGCTGCAGTCGCTGATGCCAAGGGCGAGGAAGATGCTCCGTAGCTTCTGTGCGAAGCGCCGGGCTTCTTCGGGAGTGCGAATGTCGGGCTCGCTCACGAGCTCCATGAGCGGCGTCCCGGCGCGGTTGAAGTCCACGAGTGAGTGGTCGGCTCCCGAGATGCGTCCCTCGGATCCGCCGACGTGAACCATCTTGCCGGTGTCCTCTTCCAGATGGATACGCGTCACGCCGATGCGTGTGACATAGCCGTCCGAATCGCGCTCAAGCAGATTCGCGGAGACCGCAGCGTCAAGGTCTATCCGCTCGGCCACGCCGTCGCCATCAACCTCGATGTCCACATGACCGAAACCACAAAACGGCAGGTCATACTGGGAAATCTGGTAGTCCTTTGGCATATCGGGATAGAAGTACTGCTTGCGGTGGAACTGCGAGTAGGGCGCAATGGCGCACTCTACTGAAAGGCCTGCCAGAACGGTCGCCTCAACGGCGGCCTCATTCGGGACCGGCAGCGCTCCCGGAAGCCCGAGACACACCGGACACACGCGGGTGTTCGGCTCGCCGCCAAAGGCGACCGGGCAGCCACAGAACATCTTGGAGTTGAGGGAAGTCAGCTCGGTATGAATCTCGAGGCCGATGACAGCCTCGTAGCGTTCGAGCACTTCAGTGAGGCGGTCTTTGGCCACGGTGGAGACTCCTTCTGCGAGCACATACGACTGCGGAGCGCGAGCCTTGGCGGCTCGCGCTCCGTCGATTCTACCGCAAGTCGGCCGCGTGACGGCCTACCAGAGAAGCGCCTTCGCGGCGTTTCTCGGGGCGGTGCCAATAGCACCAGTCCCACCGAGGAAGCGAATCTCATAGATGGAGTCCTTGTTTGCGGTGAGCGCTGCGGCCGCATAGGGGTCGAGAGACGCCTTCGGAGTGAGCAGAAGAAGGCTGCAGTCGCTCCCCTGGAGGACGCCCCCGGCAAGCGCGTCGGGGAAGTCCGTCCCTACTGCAAGCGCCGGTCGTGACCACAGCATGCCCATGCCGCTGAAGCCCGCCGTGGCGATCTTCGCCGCTGTCTCATAGCGGGAACCGCCACCGTAACGGGTGAAACCGATGAATGGCGCTGTGTTCAGGACTGTCGCAACGGGTCCACTCACGGCACCTGTGCCGCCGAGAATGTAACCATGGTTGGAGCCATTCGTGGTCATCGCTGTCTTGACTGAAGCCGGAAGCCCGACCGGACGAGTGAGATAGATCGGCCAGCCGTTCGCCGCGGCAATCGGCGACGCTGCGAGAGCATCAGGGAAGTCCATCCCGGTTGCGACAAAGGCCGTACCGTCATAGCCACCGTCAAGGTTCTTCAGGCGGATCACCTCTGTGGCGATGAGGTTGGCAGTCTCGAAGCGGTCGCCGCCCGGAAGGCGAATCGGCGGAGCGAGAATCATGAGGTCGTTAAGCGCGTGGTAGACGTCGGCGCTCACTGCCCCCTCGCCACCAAGAACATACACCCGAGTCGCTTTGAGACGAATGATTTCATTGGCCACCGCAAGCGGGAGCGTGTTCTTCGGAGTGAGAAGGAGCGGGCCCCTGGCCACGCCGGCAAGTGCGGCGCCACCGAGAGCGTCAGGGAAGGTCTCGCCTGTCGCTACAACGACGGTCGTTGCGCCATTGGGATAGGCACGCTTTGAGGCCTCAACAGCGGTGGTGTAGCGGGAGTCACCGGCAACCTGCGTGGACTCGGTGGCGACGGTGACATTCCACTTGGAGATGCGATTCTGACCGCTGTCCGCAACGTAGACCGTGCGATCGAGTCCCACAGCTATGCCGTAGGGATTGCCGAATTGATTGGCGGCGACGCCGGAGGACCCGAACGTGGCCAAGTGCGCTCCGCCCGGCGTGAAGACCTGCCCGCGGTTGCCTGAAAACTCAATGGTGTAAACGTTGCCAAGCGGATCCGCGCCAACGTCGTACGGTCGGTCAAACTGACCAGCCGCTGTCCCGTACCCGCCCCAGTCATTGAGGTAGTTGCCGTCGCCATCGTACGTAATGACCGAGTTGATGATTCCCCACGAAATGTCCGTTGTTGTTAGGACGTCCCCGTCCTGCGTCACTCCAAGACCCATCGAACTGCGACCTAGAAGTGGAAACTCGTCGACGTAACTCCGATTCCGCCAGCGCTGAATCTCTGTCCCATTATCAGAGACGTAGACAGTTTCATCGAGCGCAACAGCTATGTTGGTCGGTCCACCGATAACCGTGGGCACGGACTCCTGAAAGGTGCCGTAATCGAAGTTGAGGAGCCTCCCGTAGAGCCGTACGTTTGCGTTTACCGCCGCGCTGCCCTTCTCGCCGACGTAGACATTGCCCCAGCGATCGGTTGCTACCGTGCGTGGCGAGACCCTACTACCGGAGGCTACATTCGTGGCACCGACTGAGTCGACGAACACGCCGTTTGCGCCAAAGACCTGAACGCGATCGTCGCCGTTCTCGCCGCCGGCTACATAGACGGTCCCGAACTTATCGGTCGCCACATCGGGCGGGAAATTGAACTGTCCGTTGCCCCAGCCATTTGTGCCCCAGACCCGCTCGTGCGTGAGAGACACCGCTCCGAACGCTGCTGCCGGGACTGCTGCGATAAACAGCGACATCGCGACAACAGCGATAATGGCCGGTCGAATACGCGATCCACTCATGGAGAACCCCCGTTCCTCGTACGCCCGAGCGGGCGTCTCTGAAACGAGTGTATACCCGAGAACCGCCTGTCAGATACCGGTGAGCGGGGGCGTCATATCGAGCGCAAGAGCGGCCTCGAGCGCGGAGGCGACACGGAGCATCGTCGACTCATCGAAGTGGTTGCCGATGATCTGCACGCCGATGGGAAGGCCCGTCGTTGCGCTCTTCGCACAGGGCACACTGATACCGGGAAGCCCAGCAAGGTTGAGTGGGATCGTGTAGACGTCCGAGAGGTACATCGAGAGCGGGTCCTCGGCCTTCTCGCCGATCTTGAACGCGACGGTTGGTGCAGTCGGCGTGATGAGCACGTCAAAGCGCTCGAACGCTGCGGCAAACTCGCGCGTGATAAGCGTGCGTGTCTTCTGAGCAGTGCCGTAGTAAGCGTCGTAGTAGCCCGATGAGAGCGCGTGCGTGCCGAGCATGATGCGCCGGATGCTCTCGGCACCGAAGCCCTCAGCCCTCGACCTCATGTAGAGGTCGAGAACATCCGCGGCGTCAGGGGCGCGATACCCGTATCGGATTCCATCAAAGCGCGCAAGATTTGAGGACGCCTCTGCCGGCCCGATGATGTAGTAAGCCGCAAGACCGTGCTGGCTCATGGGAAGATCGATCTCGCCAACCTCGGCGCCCAGCGTTGCGAGAGTAGCTAACGCGGACTCGGTCGCCGCACGGACCTCCGGGGCACAGCCCTCGAGGTCGACCATATCGCGAACGACTCCGACGCGCAGACCCTTCACGCCGTCGCCGAGACCGACGGTGAAGTCGGGGACTGCTTCACGCACCGACGTTGCATCCATGTCGTCATGACCCGCGATGGCATTGAGCACCATCGCAGCATCTTCGACCGAGCGTGTGAACGGACCGATCTGGTCGAGCGACGAGGCAAACGCAACGATTCCGTAGCGGCTTACTCGGCCATAGGTCGGCTTCATCGCGACTGTACCGGTGAGTGCACCCGGCTGACGGATGCTGCCGCCGGTGTCGCTGCCAAGCGACACGGTCACCATTCCGGCCGCAACCGCTGCCGCGCTGCCGCCGGATGAACCGCCGGGAACGCGATCCAGGTCCCACGGGTTGCGCGTGGGACCGAATGCCGAGTTCTCGGTTGAGGAACCAAATGCGAACTCGTCCATGTTGCATTTGCCGATGGGTAGCGCGCCCGCATCGAGCAGGCGCCGGACCGCGGAGCAGTCGTAGACTGACTGGTAGTTCTTAAGGATGCGGGAGCTGCACGTCGTGTGTGTGCCGACGAGGTTCATGTTGTCCTTGAAAGCGGCGGGAACGCCCGCCAGCGGTGGCAGCAGCTCTCCCGCGGCGACCTTCGCATCGATGCGTGCGGCGGCCTCCTCGGCAAGCTGCGGCGTGAGTTCGTTGAACGCGTGGATATCCGGCTCAAGCGCGTCGATTCGCGAGTATGCGGCGCTGGCAATCTCCGCGGCGGAGAACTCGCCCGAAACGATGCCGTCACGGATAGCGCGGGCGGAAAGCTGCGAGAAGTCGCTCAGGCTACTCACCGTCATCACGCCCCCTCTTCGGCGCCGACGATGCGCGGGATGACGAACGCGCCGTTCTCGGCCTCGGGAGCATTGAGAAGTGCGAGTTCGCGAGACAGGCCGGGGCGCACGACATCGGGACGCGTTGCGTTGCGAAGCGGGATGGAGTGCGACGTGGGCTCAACACCCTCGAGATCGAGCGCTTGCATATGCTCGATATGACCCAGGATGGAGTTCAGCTCGGCCTGAAGGCGGACGATCTGCTCATCGGAGAGCGCAAGGCGCGCGAGGAGCGCGACGTGACGAACGTCGGCTTCTGAGATCGACATACGGGGTCGTCCTTTCGAGCGGCGAGACTGACTCACGTATTCTACGGCATGCCGCGACGCTTCACATCGTTCGGGCTCAGCGTGCGACCAGGAACCAGACGACCACCGCGACGGTCAGCGCGTTATATGCAGCGTGGAGGGCGATCGCGGGCCACAGACTCTTGCGTTCGTGGGCGAGCCATCCGAGAGCGACGCCCAGCACCGTCATCGGGAACAGCAACCACCACGAACGGTGGAACGCGGCGAAGAGAACAGCCTGGACGATAATCGCCGGCCACGCGCCGATTCGCGCCTCGAGCCCGCGCAGGAGCGCTCCCCGGAAGACGCACTCCTCGACGAACGGACCCACGGCGATAAGCATGAAACCCGCGAGAACGAGCCCTCCCCCACTCGTGCCGAAGACGCGCGTGATCGTGTCAGCGCCCGCCCCCGGCATGAGCCCGAACTCGCGGGTCGCCACACCGTACAACGTGGCTATGACACGAGTCGCAACGAGCCCTCCGACCACGAGACCGACTGATACCGCCATCTCGCCGACAGCCGCTTTCTGGCGCGAGAGCCCGAGAGCATCCGCAAATGAACCCTCGCGGCGACGCACCAGAAAACGTAACAGCCAGATCTGCACCGCGTAGAATGCCGCAAGGGCGATCGCCCGAACCGGAACGAGTGCCTCACCCGGGAGCGCACGGACGAACTCGCTGGCAAGCAGCAGCTCCTTGGCCATGAACGCTGCAAACGTGACGGAAAGCATGGCCGCCGCTTCTAGGATCGTCCACGTGAAGCCGCCCACCGTGATCGAGTGGGCCGAGGTGCCCGAAAAGGCCGACGTTCCTGCCGCCGGCTTCCCACCTGCGAACGTGCCGGTGAGCTTCTCGGCGATGGAACGTGCCCGGGGTGTTGTGCTGGTAGCGCCGACACCTGCCTTGCCGCCAGCGTTCTTCTCCGAAGCACTCTTGGCCCGCGCGACGGGTTTTGGTCGAGCCGCGGCCGCTCCGGCACTCCCGATCGCACCTCGGTCGCACACCTTCACGCACGCCATGCACCCGTCGCAGCGTGCCCAGTCGACCATGATGTAGGCCCGACCGACTCGCAGCGCATTCAGATGGCACGCCGGAAGACAGCGCCCACAACGATCGCACGCGCGTGGATTGAGGGTGAGTCGGGGACTCGTGGCCATCAGGCGCTCACGACACGACTCACGAAGCCGCTCCCGATGGCGTATCGCCAGCGTTTCCCGGGGAGACGAGATCGCCGGTGTCGAGTACCGCGATGAGGTCCGCCTCGGTCAGCACCGGCACGCCGAGCTCAAGCGCGCGATCGAGCTTGCTTCCCGCATCGGAACCCGCGACGACAAACGATGTCTTCTTGCTGACGCTGCCGGCGACCTTGGCTCCGAGGGCCTTAAGCGCACTCCCGGCTTCATCACGCGTGAAGCGCTCCAGGCCGCCCGTGAGCACCCACGTGGTGCCAGCAAGCGTTTGCGGACGCTCGGGCGCGCGGCGCTCCTCGGCAGTGCTCACGCCGGCCGTCTGCAGGCGACGAACGATCGCCACATTCTCGGGGTTGTCCGCGAACGCACGAACCGACTCGGCGATCTTGGGGCCGACCTGCTCGACCCGGGCGAGGTCCTCTTCCGACGCCGCGAGCAGGTCGTCAAGCGACCCATACGCCGCAGCAAGCGCTTCGGCTACCGTCGATCCGACGTGCCGGATACCGAGGCCGAACAACACCTTGGCGAGCGGCCGCGTCCTGCTCGCATCGATGCTCTTGAGGAGCTTCGCGGCGACGGTCTCGCCAAGAACCTGCGGCGTGCCGTCCTTCTTCACGCGACCCAGGTCCACGCCAACGAGTTGCTCGAACGTGAGTGAATAGTAGTCGGCGACGTCGTGCAGAAGACCGCCCTCAACGAGCCGCGAGACGATCTCGGAGCCCATGCCGTCGATGTCGAGCGCACCACGCGAAGCCCAGTGACCGAGGCGCTCAAGGCGCTGCGCGGGGCAGCCGGCGTTCGTGCAGCGTGGAACGACCTCGTCTTCCTCGCGCCAGACGGCGCCGCCGCAACTCGGACATTCGGCGGGCATACGCCACTCGCGCTCGCTGCCGTCTCGCAGCCGCTCCACCGGCCCGACCACCTCGGGAATCACGTCGCCTGCCTTACGCACGACGATCGTGTCGCCGAGAAGAACGCCTTTGCGGCGGATCTCGTCCTCGTTGTGCAGCGTCGCGCGTGCGATCGTCGAACCCGCAACGAGCACGGGGTCGAACTCCGCCACGGGTGTGAGCGCCCCGGTACGCCCGACTTGCACGCGTATCTCGCGCAAGATCGTCGTCCGCTCCTCGGGCGGGAACTTGAACGCGACGGCCCAGCGCGGCGCTTTGGCGGTGAAGCCGAGTTCGTCGTGGAGTGCGAACGAGTCGATCTTGATGACGACGCCGTCGATCTCGTACGGAAGCGTGTTGCGGACTTCGAGCGCCCACTCGCAGAACGCATGAACATCGGTGCTGGTCGCGCACGTCTTGATGTCAGGATTGACCCGGAAACCGGCCTCGCCAAGCCACATGAGTGCGGCATGCTGCGACTCGATGCCAAGCGCTCGAGCGTCCGCGAGCTGATACATGAACGCCGACAGGTCTCTCGAAGCTGTGACCGCGGGATCCTTCTGGCGCACGGCACCAGCAGCCGCGTTGCGCGGGTTTGCAAAGACCGGCTGACCGGCCTCGTCCTGCTCGGCGTTGAGACGTGCGAAGCTCTCCTTCGGCATGTAGACCTCGCCGCGAACTTCGACGTGGCCGATGGGGGGTACGAGCAGGCGCAGCGGCACGCTCTTGATCGTGCGGGCGTTGATGGTGACGTCCTCGCCGGTCGTTCCATCGCCCCGGGTCGCGGCGCGAACGAGCATGCCATCCTCGTAGGTGAGAGCGATCGATGAGCCGTCGATCTTGAGCTCGCACGCGTACGCGCACGGGCGCCCGGCCGTCTCGCGCTCCACCCGCTCGAGCCAGGCATCAAGCTCTCCGAGGTCCATCGCGTTGTCGAGCGAGTACATGCGCCGCGCGTGCTGAACCGGCGCGAACTGCGTCGACGGCGGTGCGCCGACACGCTGCGTCGGAGAATCCGTCGTGACGAGCTCCGGCCACGCAGCCTCGATCGCCTCAAGCTCGCGGACGAGGGCATCGTACGCCGCATCCGAGATCTCGGGCGCGTCGAGCGCGTAGTAGCGTTGCGCATGGTAGCGGATCTCATCCCTGAGGCGCTCTGCTCGCGCTTCTGAAGCCGGGCGGTCAGCCGGTGATGTGAAGCCGTCGGTCACGGAGCCTACTCGCCTTCGGCCTTGAGCTTCTGCACGTGCACGTCGTTCACGGAATAAATGACCGTCTCGGGCACGAAGCGGTTGGTGCGCTCGGCCTCGTAGATCCAGACATCGGTGAGTGTGACTTTGAAGTACACGCCACCCGCGCTCACGAACGGCTCGACATCCACGCCGTTCGCAAGATACGCGCGCAGTTCCGTCTCGATGTAGTAGTTAAAGACGCCTGCGGCGCCGCGGTACTCCTCGTAGAGCTTGATGCGGTACTCGGCTTCCCGCATGTCTAGTTCGTCGATGCTGTCCATGTCGCCCCTTCCGTTACGGACACCGGGTCCGTCCTGTAATCCTACCCCTGCGGCACCGGTACGAGCCGCACCTGGCCCACCACGCCGATCCTGTCGTCGATGATCACCAGCGCACCCAGCACACCAGGTATCTCGCGCGCCCGGGCAAGAGCCTTCTCGATATCATCCACGCCGTGCACAAGGTTACCGATGCTGCTCGCCGCGGCATCCGCAAGCGCCCCGCTCGATGCAAGCACCGTCACCGCATGTGCGCTACCGAAGCTCACGCTTGGCCCGACCGTGCCGGATGACGTGCACACCGCAATCGGCATCATGCTCGCGGACACCTCGATGGCAACCCGCTCTGAGAGCGGCGAGTCGCCCGCTCCTAGCAACACCGTTCGATTCCCGCAGCCGATCAGGTAGAGGTCGCCGCCGTTCTCGACGATCACCTCCGACGACGCCGGCTCAAGCCCGCGTGCAACCGCCTCCGCGAACGCGCCCGCCACCGCAGCCATCGGCCCGACGCCTGCGAGACGAGCGGCCTCCGCCATCTCGCGGGCGATTGCGGGCGCTCCGGGCGAGACATCGAGTGGCACATAGCTCTCGGCGAAGCGCGGGTTCGCTGCGATGTAGGCTTCAAGCGCCCCGCGCAGCTCGCGCACGATGGCACCGGTCTCCGCAGAAAGATCGCTGATAGCGCTCACGTGCAGGTCGGTCTCGGCGTACACCACCTCAAAGCCGACGAGGCCGGTGGCGTCCACCTGTGTGCGATATGTCCTCGGCTCGTACGCCATGCGGTAATCGTACCAGCATCTGGGGGATATGCCGTTATGAATACGTTGAAAGGATGGCCGTGCGCGAGATTCTGGAACTCTGCGTGGAGATGGACCTGCTGGCGCAACGTGCATACCGCGTGATGTCGTTGCACTGTGACAACACAGACCTCGCAAAGACGTTCAAGAAGATGGCTGACGAGGAAGGAACGCACGTCAGTTGGTGGAACGACCTGCTTGGCGCGTGGGAGCGCGGCTTGCTCCCGGATCTGGTCAACGACACCGACGTCCTCACGGCGCGCCTCGCCAGCCTACGCACCGAACTCGAAGTTGCCATCCCCGGCGAGCTACAAGAGCGGTCGGATGACGAAATGCTCGCCACTGCCGCGCGCATCGAGTTCTTCATGATCGACCCCATCTTCGGTGAGCTCATCGACCTGACCGAACCCGCGCGTGCCGATCGTCGGCACGAGGCCTACTCGGCGCATCTCCAGCGCCTCATCGAAGCAATCGAGCACCACTACGAGGAAGGGTCGCTCGCCACATTCCTCGCGGGGATCCTGAATCGAACCTGGCGAGACAACATGGCGTTGAACGTCTACGCGACACGTGATCCGCTCACGGGAATCCATAACCGGCGTGCGCTCGACACGCACCTCCGGCAATGGTCGGCGTGGTCAGCACGGTACGGGAGGCCCATCGGCGTCGCCCTTGTGGACATCGACCTCTTCAAAGGAATCAATGACGCACGCGGCCACGCCTTCGGCGACGTAGCACTCTGCGCGATTGCCGACGCACTGAGACGGGCGATCCGGTCGTCGGATCTGCTGGTTCGCTATGGTGGCGACGAGTTCGCGATCATCGCACCGGAGACAGAACCCGTGGAGTTCGATGGACTCCTGAAGCGCATCGTCGAGACCGTGCGGGATATTGATCTGCGAGACGCCCAGGAAATCCGTGTCCCGCTCAGTGTGAGCGCGGGCGGCGCCGTCGCAGTCGATCCTCCGGCGTCGTATCCGAGAAGCCCGGACCGCCTGCTTGCTGCAGCGGATCAGTCCCTCTACAGCGCAAAACAGTCGGGACGCGACCGTGCTGCAGCTGCGGTCATTCTCGGCCTCTGAGGACGCTAACGCGGGACGCGCCAGAACTAGCGTGCCGCCATCTCGCCAGCGTGATAACTGCTTCGCACGAACGGCGCACTCGCGACAGCGGAGAAGCCAAGTGCTTCCGCCTCGAGCGCGAGGGCATCGAACTCTGCTGGCGGAACGAACTCCGCGACCGGCAGGTGCTTCGAACTCGGACGCAGGTACTGGCCAAGTGTGAGCATCTCGCACCCCGCCTCGCGCAGGTCACGCATGACGGTCACAACCTCCTCGTGCGTCTCGCCAAGACCGAGCATGAGACCGGATTTCGTCGGCATCCCGGGATGCTGCTCCTTCACGCGCGCGAGCACGCGCAGGCTACGGGCGTACTCAGCGCCCGGACGCACGCTCTCGTACAGGCGCGGGACCGTCTCGATGTTGTGGTTGAAGACGTCGGGAAGCGCTGCGGCGACCGTGTCGACGCTCTCCAGGTTGCCGCCGAAGTCACTGGTGAGAACCTCGATGCGCGTGCCCGGCGACGCGTCGCGAACCGCCTCGATGACCGCGACGAAGTGTGCCGCGCCACCATCGGGAAGATCGTCGCGGGTAACGGTCGTGATGACCGCGTGCTTGATGCGGAGCACGAGGACGGCCTCCGCCAGGCGCGCGGGCTCATCGGGATCGAGCGGCCCTGGCACGCGCGTCTCGACCGCACAGAAGCGACAGCCGCGCGTGCAGGCGTCACCCATGATGAGGAAAGTCGCGGTCCCGGAAGCGAAACACTCGCCCTGGTTAGGACATTTCGCCGACTGGCAGACCGTGTGCAACTCGAGACGGTCCATGAGCTGCTTGACGTTGTCGTAGCTGCCCTCGCGTGCGATGGGCCGCTTCATCCACTCCGGCATGCGCCTGGCAGTCTCTCCATGTTCGTAGGCCACGTTCAGCAGCCGCACTTCCCGGCGGCATCGGCGCACGCCATTTTGATGACCTCGGAGACCGTCGGATGCGCGTGCACCATCTCGGCCACCTGGCGGACGGAAATGTCGTGCCGCATTGCCAGCGCGATCTCGTGGATCGTCTCGACCGCGTGCGGACCGACGATCTGACAGCCGACGATGCGCCCGGTGCCCTTCTCGGCCACAACTTGCACGAAACCGTCAGCTTCGCCCTCGCCAAGCGCTTTACCGTTAGCGGCAAACTTTGCGACGGCCTGAATGGCGTCGATGCCTGCCTCCTTGGCGCTGTCGCGTGAGCTGCCGACGACAGCGACGTTGGGGAACGTGTAGACACACGCCGGGATGCAGTCGTAGCGCAGCGTCTCGAGGTGCCCCTCGCCCGAGAGTTCGACGATCGCGTTACGTGCGGCGACGATGCCCTCCTCGTCGGCCACGTGCGCAAGCATCATGCCGCCGATGAGATCTCCGATGGCATACACCCCAGCGATACTGGTCCGCAGGTGTTCGTCAACCTTGACGGCGCGGCGATCGAACTCGATGCCGGCCTCCTCAAAGCCAAAACCCGCTCCATTCGGCACGCGGCCGACGGCGGACATCACGATGCCGCTATCGACGATCGCGCCACTACGGAGCCTAGAGCGCATGCGATCACCGACGCGCTCAACGTGCTCGACGGCGTCGCCGAGCAGGAACTCGACGCCCATCTCCTCGAGCGCCGCCTGCGTCGCCTTGACGACGCGCTTGTCGTTGCCGGGAAGCACCTGGTCCATGAGCTCGACGACAGTCACCTTGCTGCCGAACGCCGCATAGGCGCAGGCAAACTCCAACCCGATAACGCCGCCGCCGATGATCAGGAGGTCTTTCGGTATCTCGCGGACGGAGACCGCATCATCGCTCGTCCAAACGCCCTCCATCTCGTGGTCGATGTTGGGAAGCTTGAAGACGATCGATCCGGTTGCAAGGATGACGGCATCACCATCGATCGTCTCTCTTCCACCGTCAGCAAGCGCGACATCGATGGTATGAGGACCCGTCAGGCGACCCTCGCCGGCAACGATGCGCACCTTGAGGCGCTTCGCACCACTCTCAACCTGCGAGACAAGCTCGTCGACAACGCCTTCCTTGCGCGCGCGAAGACCATCGACGTCGACCGTAGCGACTGTCGCGTTAAGCCCGAACTTCGCGGCATTCGCGGTATCGGCGACGATGTGTGCGGATCGCAAGATGGTCTTCGTGGGGATACATCCCCAGTTGAGGCACGTGCCACCGAGACGCTCGCGCTCAACGAGCACGACTTCTGCTCCGAGGCGCGCCGCCTCGAACGCTGCTGAATAGCCGCCGGGTCCCCCGCCAAGCACGAGGATACGCATGTCAGTCCTCCCTGATGCTCCGTGTGTCGCACGATTGTATCATCGGCGCCCAGGTGCCCGAACTCCATTAATACTCCATAATGTGATTCAAGACGGGTCACGGCTGTGCCGATAGCGTAAGCGGACGACCGAAGCGTGTACGGGCAGACGTCGGCGAAGAAGGCGCACTCATGAAACGCGCTGCAAAGACCGGAAGTGAGCGCAGGCCGCAACTCGTTCTGGCCGCGTTTCTCGGAGTCGCCGCCTTCTGGGTGGGCGCAGGAGTTATTGACTCCCTGAGTATCGGCGACAACACGCTGCTCACCGGACTGCTGCACCCCGGAACGGCCTCGATCGTTCTGCGCGTTGCCGCCGGCATCATGATCATCGGTGGCTCCTGGTATACGCAGCGCCTCTTTGACGATCACCTGGTCACAGCTGCAGAACTGGACCATGAGCGCTACAAGCTTGAGCTGGTCTACGACAACAGCCCCGACGCCATACTCATCATCGACAGCGACTTCACGGTTCAATACGCCAACCGGATGGCAGAAGAGCTCAACGGTTTGTCAGCCGCCACTATGATCGGCAAACGTTGCCACGAAGCGATTGCCGGCACCGAAGTAGCGTGCAGCGCATGTCGCGTCGACTACGTATTACGTTCGAGAACGCCCGCATTTGCCGTTAAGCACGAGATGAACGCAAGCGGCAAAGAGCACTGGGTCGAAACGATGTGGTATCCGGTCTTCAACGAGGACGGAACCATCGAGTCGGTCGTCGAAATCGCGAAGGACGTCACCGACGTCAAGAATGCCGAATACGCGCTTCAGCAATACAGCGAGCGCCTCGAAGAGAGCGTCCACGAGCGTACGACCGAGCTCGAGAAGACGAACGCCGAACTTGAGGAAGAAGTCGCCGAGCGCAGGCGCGCGGAGAAAGCGCTCCGGGAATCCGAGGAGCGATTCCGCAGCCTTGTAGAGCTGGCGCCCGACCTCATTCTTGTCCACATTGAAGGCATCATCGCCTTCATGAACCCTTACGGTGCAAGACTCCTCGGCTATGACAATCCCCAGGATCTCCTTGGCGTGCACGTGCTCAATCTGGTGGACGCCGAGAGTATCGAAGTCGCAACCGAGCGGATGCGCACGACCATGCATGACCGCAGGCCGTCCGAGCCCGCCGAGGTGCGCTTCATTCGCAAGGACGGCGCTCGGATCGACCTTCAGATAGCCGCAACGCCACTCATGTATCACGGCAGGCCAGCGGTCCAGGCGGTCGCGCACGATGTCACCGAGCGGAAGCGCGCAGAGGACACCATCCGCAAGATGGCGTACTACGACATGCTCACGGGACTCCCGAACCGCGCACTCTTCGACGACCGGCTCGCGGTCGTCATCAACCAGGCCGAACGCAACGACGAGACCTTCGCGGTCATGTTCATGGACATGAACGACTTCAAGCTTGTCAATGACAGGCACGGACACGCCGTCGGCGACCAACTCCTCTCAGAAGTCGCCCGTCGTCTGCAGACCGTCATTCGGCGCAGCGACACCGTCGCGCGACTCGGGGGCGACGAGTTCACCGTGCTGCTACCTAAGGTGACATCCCGGAAGGCGGCCACGCTCGTGGCACGCAAGATGGCGCAAGCCATGGCTGACCCTGCAATCACCGACAAGGGTCCCGTGCCTATCGAGATCAGCATCGGAATCGCGTTCTACCCCACTGACGGGCGCTCGTTCAGCGCACTCATGCATGCAGCCGACATGGCGATGTACGCGTCAAAGAACGAGGGAACACCATTCCGCTTCGTCGACTCAGGTGTCTTGTTGCCGTAGGGCGGCCGGTTATCTACTAGGAACGAAGCCGCCCGACGCGAACCGGCCCGGAAGCAGCGTCAGAATGCGCCGTAGACAAAGCGCTCGACTTGTCCCGTGCTGAACAGCACAACGAGCACAACAAGAAGCGCCACCATGAGTCCGAGCGCGATATCCTTAAGAACCCTCAAGACTCTCCCTCTAGAGCACGAATCCAACGACCCGCCGGATGACCTCAAACACATACCCTGCGAAAGCCCGGTAGACCGCGAGTGATTTGCCGACAGGCAACACGAACAATACCCATCCAAGCGCAACGTAGTTGAATGTCACGAACCAGCCGAACCCGTAACTCGCTGCCCTGCCCACGCGAGATTCGGCGGTACGGTCGAGCCACGGGAAGCGCACGCGCAACGCCGCCGCGGCTTGACGCCAGAGGCGCAAGACTGCTAGCCCGACGCCGTGCCACAGCCCCCAGGCGATGTAGTGGAGCGCCGGGCCATGCCAGAGTCCCGAGAGCCCCATCGCAACGAGGGTATTGAGCGCCACCCTCAGCTGCCCACGTCGGCTACCGCCAAGCGGTATGTAGATGTAATCGGTGATGAAACGCGTGAGCGACGCGTGCCAGTTGCGCCAAAACTCCGAGATGTTGCGGCGGAGATACGGACCGTTGAAGTTCTCCATGATGTGGTAGCCGAAGAGACGAGCCGTACCGATGGCGATGTCCGAATACCCCGCGAAGTCGAAATAGATCTTGAACGCGTACGCGTAGACCGCAAGCACAAGAAGCGGCGTCCCTGTCTGCGCCTTCAAGAGCGGTTCTGTGAGGACGCCGATGGTGTCCGCGATAACGAACTTCCTGAACAGCCCGAGAAGGATGCGCCACAGCCCGTACGCCCAATCCGAGCCGGCAAGTCTCGCCGGTACCGAACGCGCATCGGCCACAAAATCCCGGTACCGCTTAATGGGACCGCTCACGACCGTCGGGAAGAACGATACGTAGCTGACGTACTCCCAGAACCCCGGCTCCGGGGCGTCACCCTTCCTCATCTCAGCCAGGAAGTGAATCAGTCCGAAGGTAATAAATGAGATACCGAGCGGAGCGACGATTGCGGGTACCGGCACCGAGAAGCCGAGCGAGAACCGCGTGGCCAGCGAGCCAACAGCCCCCGCAATGAACGCTGCGTACTTGAATACGCCAAGGACCACGAGCGCCCCGGTCACGCCAGCCGCCAACAGTATCCGATCCGCACTATCGCGATCGCGGCGAACCCGAATACCCACAAAGTAGGTCGCCAGCGTCAATGCCGCCAATAGCAATGCATAGGCCGGAAACGCCACTGTATAGAACGCGTACGAAGCGAGAATCAATACCGCCGTGCGCATTCGCACAGGCAGGAGCCAGTACGCCGCAAGAGCGACGATCGTCAGAATGAACGCCGACCACGTGCCAAGCGTCACGGCCGTACGCCCCCCTTCTCGCCGACAAGATCGTCGACCCGGGGAGCGAGCGTCTCAGCAAGCCGGTCGGCCATGAACGCGTATCCCGACCTGAACGGGTGAACCGAATCGGCGAGATACTCCTGCGGGAAACCGGCCGCCATGTCGACAAAGGTGCCGCCGTTTCGCTCGACCAGAGACCGAACAAGCTCACGATTTGCGGCAAAGTCTGTGGGGTCGACCAACTTGTACTTGGCAACCACCGCCTCATTGACCGGACCCCACACAAGAACGAACGGCAGGTCCTCGGCAGCGGCCTTCTCCATAGCGAGACGCAGATACGTCAATTGGATGTTGTCCTCGCTCAAGCGGGGCGTCTTCCACATCGTACGCAGCTTCTCCACGTCGAATTGGTCGATTGGAAGCTTGACCCACTGCGGCTGGAAGCTGAAACGACCGCGCTGGTAGTTGATGTGGTACTTGAGCCACGAGGACGGCGTCCCGTCGAAAAGGACCGCATTGACGTAGTCGCGCTCGCCGTAGAACCGCCAGATTCGCCCCGCAGCCTCGCTGATGCGTGCGTCGGTCGTAAGCGTGCCGCTTCTGAAACGGCTTTGATCGACGAGTGGCTCATCTTCGTGCGGAGCCACTGTCCCCATGACCTTGGGGTCCCACAGCTCGGGGTATCGACCCGAATATAGCTTCGAATCCGCCTCGTAGAACGGGTAGTCGAAGTAGACGACGACCATATCGGCCGCTTTGCGATTCGCGATTGCCGCGACGACCGGGTAGAAGTCCTCGGCATGTGCGGCACTGATGCCGAAGTTGAAGACGTCGACCGGCCGCCCGTCGGCTTCATACAGTGCGTCCCACTGAGCGGGTAACGTGCCGTCACGCTCGACCGCTATGCCCTGGATGACGCTATCGCCAACGACGGCAATGCGGACGCTCTTGCGCTGTGCCATCCAGTCGAGGTACTGCGTGTAGCCGATTGTCGAGACCCGGGGCATACGGAAGTCCTCGGGAAACCACGGCAGCAGTGATGACCGGAAGACGATTTCCAGCACCACAAGAAGTGCGAACGCTATGGCGAACGGCCGAAGACGCTTCAAGCCCGCTCTCCTAGGCTTCCTGGTTCGCGCCGAGGATCTGCGGCACTGCCGAGTCCAACCCGAGCGTCATGATGTGGACTCCGTCTGCGATATCCCGTATCGCCCGGACCTGCTCCGTTGCAAGCGCGACGGCTTCGATAGCAACGTCCGAAGCACCCTTGATCCGCGCGACGATATCATCGGGAACCATGAGACCCGCGAGACGATTGTTGATGAAGTCGACCGCCCGCGCGCTCCGCAAGACGATGACACCCGCAATCACCTTCACCCCGAGCGGACGCATGACCGCGACGGTCCGCTCCAGCTTGGCCAGATCGAAGATCGCCTGGGTCTGGAAGAAGCGTGCACCCGCCTCGACTTTACGCTCGGCACGGAGAAGCTGGATATCCCACGGCTCGGCCTCGGGGAACATCGCGGCTCCCATGAAGAAGTCGGTCGACCCTTTCAACGGGCGACCGAGCATGTCGGTGCCGGCATTCATCGCCGAGGCGACTTCAAGCAGCTGCGTCGAATCGAGATCGAACACACCCTTGGCTTGCGGGTGGTCACCGGACCTCGGGTCATCGCCCGTCACGATAAGCACGTTCTCCAGGCCGAGCGTCCACGCCGCAAGCAGATCCGATTGCAGCGCGAGACGATTACGGTCACGGCACGTCTGCTGGAAGATCGGCTCGTAGCCCATTTCCAGCGCGATTCGAGAAGCGGCGAGACTCGACAGGTGGAGCGACGCTCCCTGATTATCGGTGATGTTGATTGCGTGGCAGTAGGGACCGATTGTCTCGATCGACTGTCGCATCGCCGCGAGGTCTGTGCCGAGCGGCGGTGCGATCTCACCAGTCACCACGAACTCTCCGCGCTCGAGCGCATCGCGCAAGCGGCTCATCGGGAACCGCCCTTCTTCTCGCGCAGATTGACCGAGCCTGGCTTGAGCTTCTTCGAGTAATCCTTCGGCGAGAGTACCTCTTGCGCGTGACGGCCCTGCTCGACAAGACGACGCTGAATGAGGACGTGCGTGCACTCGCGGTCGACAACGACTTCGCACTTGCCGTCCCACATACCGCCGCACGGGCCGTTGAGAAGCCCCTTCGGGCACGTGGTGACGGGACAGATGCCGGCGGTCTTATCGAGAACACACTCCCCGCACATCTGGCAGCGCTCCTCGAAAACGCCGTGCCGGACCACGTTGCCGAGAAAGACCGACTCGAGTCCGGGGAACACCGGCTTGGCGATTGCATCCGCGACCGTCTGCACGCCCGCGCCACACGCGAGCACGAGCACGGCTTCTGCCGCCTCGATGTCGCCGGAGCGCTTACGCGTGTCGAGCCCCGTGCCGCCCGAGTGGCAGGTGACCTCGCCGATGGTCCAGCCAGTCACGGTGCGACCTGATGCCTCAAGCTTCGCCTTCGCCTCGAGCACCTCTTTCTCGCCGCCCGTACTTGCCACGGTGGCGCATTGGCCGCACCCCATGATGAAGACGCGCGAAGCTCCGATCTCATCGAGATCGGCTTCGATACGTTCCCAGTCGCGCGACTGTGTGATGATCATGAATCGTTCCTCCGAACGGGTTCTAGCTTCCGGCTATCGCTGCTCGTACAGCATTGACGCACCCCGGCGCATCCGAAGAGTATCCGGCACCGATTGACGCCGCATAGTCCGCCGTCACAACCGCACCACCGATGAGCACCGGTATGCCGGCGCGCTCGGTCACAAGCCTCACGGCCGCCTCCATGCCCGGCAACGTCGTCGTCATGAGCGCCGAGAGGCACACCACGTCGGCATCGACCGCCACCTCCGCGAAGCGCTCGGCAGGCACGTCGACACCAAGGTCGACAACCGCGAAGCCCTGGCTCTCAAGCATTGAGATGCAGATATCCTTGCCGATGCTGTGAATATCACCTTTGACCGTGCCGAACACAACCGTTCCTTCGCTTGTGCGCTCGCCTTCCGGCAGATGCGCCTTCGCGGCCGTCACGGCAGCCTTCATGGCATCGGCGGCGACGATCAACTGCGGCAGGAACACTTCGCCGCGTCCGTATGTATCGCCAAGCCGCTGAATCGCCGGCGTCAACACGCTCGCAATGATGTCGCCCGGGGCCATACCCGCGGTGACGAGTTCGTCGACGAGCCCGGGTGCGCCATCAGCGTCGCCGCGCTCGACCGCAAGCGTGAGCTTATCCGACGTCGAGGGTGTGGGCGTGCGGGTGGCGGGGGCTCCGTCCTCAGACAGTCCTCGCCGGGGGCCCGCGGCGTCTGCGGACGCGATGCGTCCTTCGACGCCTTCCCCGGCTGCGGAACTGCGGGCGGAGCCCCCGCCACCCGCACGCCCTTCGGAAGCCGGCTCGGCTTGTACACGTGCTATCCAGTTGGCCGCTTGAGGGTCGAAGCCCAAGAGCGCGTTGGTGGCGGCGATCGCGCGTGTTGCGTCGAGGTCGGACGGGTTGATGATGGCGGCGTTGAGACCGGCACCGACGGCCATGGCGAGATACGCGGCGTTAAGCGCAGGTCGGCCCGGAAGTCCGTGACTGACGTTGCTCACGCCGAGGACCGTCGCAAGCCCGCGATCGCGGGAGACGATGCACACGGCATCGAGCGTGGCTCGCGCGGCACCCGGGTCGGAAGCGGCGGTCAGCACGAGGCAGTCCACTACGAGGTCGCCGTCGGTCAGCCCTGCCGCGTGCGCCCGCGCGCGTACGCGATCGACGATTGCGACGCGCCCTTCGGCAGTCGCCGGGATGCCGTCATCGTCGAGCGCGAGCACCACGACAGCCGCGCCATAACGCTTCGCCAGCGGCAGAACGGCCGCCATCGATTCCTCGCTACCGTTCACGGAGTTGATGAGCGCACGGCCGGGATACACCTTGAGCGCCGGCTCCAGCGCTGCCGGGTCCGTGTTGTCGAGCACCAGCGGCACATCGGCAAGTCCGACGAGCGCTTTGATCGCCTCAGGGAAGACGGCGACGGCGTCCACGCCCGCGGCGCCTACATTCAAGTCGAGAAGGTGTGCGCCAGCATGCTGCTGCTCGGTCGCGTACTGCCGCACAACCGCCATCGAGCCTTCGCGAAGCGACTCCGCAAGCGCCTTCTTACCGGTCGGGTTGATGCGCTCACCGATGAGCGTCAGCGGGAGACCAGCTCCGATGCGCGTGATGCCGCGGGGCCCGGCGAGAACCACACCGGAAAGGCCGTGACGATCGGTACGGACCTGCTTATCGCGCACGTAGTCGCTGATGGCACCGGTAAAGGACGGTGTCGAGCCACAGCACGAGCCGATGATCGACGCGCCAGCCTCCACAAAACGCGCTGCGAACGTGCCCATCTCCTCGGCGGTACCCGGAAACACAGTCGCGCCGTCCACCAGTCGTGGCAGGCCGGCGTTCGGCTGCACGATGAGAGGCAGAGCCGTCGCGGCTGCCATCTGCTCCACGAGCGGCAACATCTGCTCGGGTCCGAGACCACAGTTCATGCCGACCGCACTCGCGCCCGCCGCCTCAAGGACAACGGCTGCTGTGCCGGGATCGGTACCTGAGAGATCCATACGGCCAGACAGGCCGAAGGAGACCGTCACGAACACCGGCAGGTCGCACGCGGCTCGCGCGGCCAGAACGGCACAGCGTGCCTCGGCGATATCGGTCATGGTCTCGATGAGGATCGCATCGGGCTGCTCGGCCGCGAGCTCGGTGACCTGCTCGAAGAAGGCATCGTACACCTCGTCGAAGGTCGCGCTACCGAGCGGCTCCATCACAAGCCCCGTCGGTCCGACGTCCGCAAGGATGTGCAGCGCACCGCTCCGGCGTGCGATACGAACGGCCGCCCGGTTGAACGCTGCGACCTCCGCCTCGAGGCCGTACTCGGCAAGCTTCGGGCGCGTGGCGCCGAACGTATTCGTCGCCACGCAGTCCGCGCCTGCGAGTACAAAGTTGCGGTGGATGTCCTCGACGATCTCGGGCGCCGTGAGGTTGAGCTGCTCGTGGCACTGCTCCGACGGGATATTCGCGCGCTGAAGCATGGTACCCATCGCGCCTTCCACGACGAGCACTTCACGGCCAAGTCTGCGTTCGATGTCAGGCACGAGCGTCGATCTCCTCCTCGGACACGCGGTCCGGCAACGTCAGAATGAGAGTGTCACAGCTCTTCTCGGACAGGCTATCACGCACGCCTCGCAGTACACGCACTTGTCCTTGTCGAAGATGAGGTCGCCTGCAGCGTCCATCACAAGCGCCCCCGGGCGGCAAACGGCAGTGCAGAGACCGCAGAGCACGCACACATCCTCATCGAGGCGGATGTCCGTGGCGGCCGGCGAGACGGTGATGCCTTCGGCTTCGAGGAACGCGATGCCTGCGTCGAAGGACTCCTTCGGGCCGGTGATCTCGAGGAGCATGCGGCCCTCCTGCCCCGGCTGGATCTGCGCGCGCAGGATGTTCGGCGTGAGGTCGAAGTCCTTCACCAGGTGATAGGTGATCGGCTTCGTCGCCTGGTTCGGCGGAAATGCGAGGTCGAATCGCTTACGCGGCATCCTAGTTCACCTCCCCGGTACGGATCTCGAGGGGCTTGACGCTCTGCGAGCCTATCTGCGGCAGGAGCTGAAGCGGCTCCTGGAGCGTGAAACCCTTCTCGGTGATCCAGGACTTGAGTTCGGTCGCGATGCGGCGCGCCTGCTTGAGCGAGGAGATCGGCCCGGTCGGCACCGTCTTGCCCTCGACTTCGATCTCGCCACTTCTCAGCTGGGCGTACGTTACCCGCCCGAGCAACGGTCGGCTCCTGCGCGCAACGCCGTAGTCGATGACCGTCGCAGAGATGTCCGCATCCGTCAGCGCCAACGTGGCGGCAATCTCCTCGTCGAGCACCGGGATCGGCACGCCGATACCCACGAACGCCGAGGTGCCGTACCCCGTGAAGGTCGCGGCCGAGAAGAACGCGGGACTCGCCTGCTTGAGGTCAGCGATGACCGCGAGCGTGCCCGCCGGTGCGACCGGCACGCCGTTCTCGTCGCGGGTCTGGTTCGGGTTGTGTTGCGTGCCCTCCCAGGCGACGTAACCCGGAGCGCCCGCCACGAAGATGCGGCTGCCGACGCCGATCGTGCGGTACGTCGGGTCGTTCAGGAGCGGCGAGAGCGCCCCGGCCGAGCAATACGTCGCGTTCCCGAATCGAGGCAGGAGCGTCCCGAGGTATGTGTGGATCGCCTGGTCACCGCTGTTCACCGCGACGGCATAGTTCTGATACGCGTTGCGCGGGTTGAAGATGTACGCCTGATTGAGGTCCTCAAGCGTCACCCACGTGTCGATCTCTGTCCGCGGGTAACAGTCGGTGCCGGCGCTGTAGGCGCGCAGGCGCACGGACTTGCCGCGCAGCAGGTCCTCGATGACGTGCGCGCCACCGTATTCGATACCCTTGGTGCGACTCGGCTGCGTCACGCCTAGGTATGTGTCGACCGCGGCAAGGCCGCCGTACGCCTCGACATCGTTCAGGGTGATCTCGCCTATCCGGATCGGCGGGTCTGAGTGCCCAAAGTTGAGCACGACGCCCGAGGAGCACATCGGACCGAACGTCCCGGTCGTCACGACGTCGACGCGCTTCGCCGCCTTCGAGATACCTTCGTCCGCAGCAACAGCCGAGAACTCCTCGGCGGTCATCACGACCGCTTCCCCCGACGCGATGCGCGCGTTGATCTCGTCCCAGGTCTTCGCCATCCCTACCACCTCCAGCACATGAAAAAACGCCCCCGCCCCGGACTGTTGTGTCAGGGCGAAAGACGTTTGCTTTCGCGGTACCACCCGACTTCGCCGCAGAACTGCGGCCTCATCTCAAGCACGGGACCGGTGGTGGTGTCCGCTCGGCGGGCGGGTTCTTCGCCGAGGGGGTCCGATGCTCATCACCTGCGATAACGGGGGCTTCCGTCCGGCATTACTCCGCGTATCGCGTTTCCTCCGGATGCCTCAGGGGCCATGTTCTGCGGGTTCTCGGTCACCGGCTCTCAGCTGATCCCGGCTCTCTGGAAGACCTACGGTCCGCGTACTCATCCCCATCAAGGGCGTGCTATTAGGTTGTTCGCACACGATACGAGCCCAGGCTGAGCGTGTCAAACGAGTCGCGGTTTTAGTGAGTGACGCCCGTTCCGCCGACAGGTCCGGGAACCGTCTGTGGTCGACTGCCCCAGAGGTGACACCCAAGACAGCCAGCGTCATCCGAAGAGTTGGTCACCGTCCCGTCGACGCTCTCAGCGTTCGCACGTCCGTTGACGAAACGAGACGTTTCCGAGTTGTAATGCGGATACCCCGTGCTCCTATGGCAAGTCCAATAGCACCCTCGCGTGCTATAGACGGCGACCGCCTGGTCAGAAGGAACCGTTGAACCCTGCGCGGAGAATCCCTCGTAGTACGCCCTGCCGCCCTCACCGCCCGGCTTCTTGAGCGGATGGGTCTTGAAAGAAGAGGTGACAGTCGTTCCGTTTGACTGCATGACATCCGCGGTCACAAGGGTCTCAGATGCATCGCTGTAGTAGGGGTGGCACTGTGTACAGAAAGCAGCATCCTGAACGTCCGAGGTATCCCACTCGCCTGGCCAGAAATAGCCGTTGTTGAAGGCGGGATCCCGTGGCCCTACCCCATTCACGATTGCGGACGCGTCGGTGCTTCCGTCGGTTGCATACAGTACGAAAGTCGCCTGGATGCCCCACACCTTGAGAATCTTCGCCGACCTTGGGCCTCCGAAGGTGTTCGCTCCATGGACTGCGTGGCACGACACGCACGTCACAGCCGGTGACTGGTGCCCGTGGTCGTCCTCGGTCGTGTACTTCAGCGTACTGCCGTCATATACGGTCTTCGAGCTGATGGTGCTGGTCACATGACAGTATGTGCACGAATCCCCGACAGTGCTACGGAGCAGCAGTTCTCCCGCCGCAGGAGCCTTGTGGACCGCATGACAGACCGCGCACTTCTGCGTGGTTGTCGCGTAACCCTTATGGGGCGTCAACGGAGGGGTATCATTCGGCACGCCGGCAGTCCACGTGACATAGCCGGACTCTGTGTTGGCGTAGGCGGCCTGGGCAGAAAGAGCGATACAGAGTGTCATGAGAGCGGTCAGTACGAAAGCCAGATGAAGTCTCCGCATTGATACCGTCCAGATTCGAAGTAGGAGCCCGATAGTCCCCATATCGGCGCATTTTCATCATGCTTGAGCAGCGTCTTGCGGTCAACCACGACCAGCCCCGGCCGCTAGCAATTCAGGGCCTCAGAATCGCGTTAAGCGAGGCTACCGCCGCATTCGATACCACGTACGGCGAACCGTACACCCGGCACCATCGCACGTCGGCAGCATGGCTCCTGAGAAAGCTTGCCACATACAGGGAGAGTGAGTTCGTTGGGGTCAAGAGAAGCACGCCACCCTCTGCGCCGGAAGCAATACCGCCACCAAGCGCATCCGGGAAGTTCAGGCCCGTTGCAACCCCCACATACGCGGCTGTCGTGATACCGGAGTCAACGCCGTACGCCGCCACCCGCGCCGCCGTATCGAAGCGATCGCGTCCGGCGACCCTGGACGCGCTCCCAACGATGGACGCAACTCTCAGCTGCACGGCATTGCTCACCGCTGACGTCCCTCCGACGACCACCGCTTCGTGGGCGCCAATCTCATCAAGAACAGTCGCGGTGACATCCGGAAGCGCAGTCGGCTGCGACAAGACAATGGGACGCCTAGCGGTCCAGGCCAGCGGGGCAGCGGCAAGTGCGTCCGCGAAGACGTCTCCGCGCGCCACAAACACACCACCGTCGTAGTCAGGACCGAGGCGATCAACGACTCTTCGGGCAACTTCAGCAGCGGTGTCATAGCGAGTTCCACCAGCGATGCGAAGAACATCAAGACCATAATTCGTGCGCAGCGCCGTCTCGACGTGGCTGAAAACCGCCCCGGTACCCCCGACGATGAAGCAGCGCGTCGCACCGAGACGTTGGATCTCGGCACCGACGGCTGCCGGCACTGAGTCCGGACGAGTAAGCAACAGCGGCGCATCATACGCGCCAGCAAGGCCCGCGGCGGCGAGCGCATCCGGGAAATCCGCACCACTCGCAACTATCACAACATCGGAGCCATCGGGGAATGCGGCGGCTGCGGCGTAGGAAACCGTCTCGTATCGACTGAGACCCTGGACGCGGGTTGTCGCGCGCTGTACAGACCAGTCAAGCCGAACAGGGCCAGGCAAGAGCGGTGTTAACTCGAGGTAGTAGGTTCCTTCAGCACCCTGAGGTACCACGTACGAGAACGACTTGGGATCGGCGGTTGTCGTGTTCGCCCATGCCACCAGATAGCGGTCGGGGCCGAGCGACCCTGGCTTGAGAAGCCGGGCGTTCACCTGGACACCCGGTGAAGCGTCGATCGTGCCCTTGAATGTGTCGCCATAGCGAAGCGGAATGCTATAAACGGTGCGCGTCTCAAGACGGCTCTCGGCCGGAGCCTCAGCGAGCGGCAGACCCGGTATGAGCTGCGGCGACACGGACCACTCGAGCGTATAGCCGGAACTGCCGCTCGGCGCGTACACGTCGAGGTAGTACATCCCGGCCCGATCAGGCTCGACGTTGACGATGAGGTTCACTTCAGTGCCCTCGCCCGCTACGGCATCGCCCGTACGCCAGACATCCAAGGACGTCTCAAGGGTACCGGCGTTGTCCCAGACCGGCGGCAACACAGCCAGTCCGACGGCGTCGCCGGCAACATCAGCTGTGAGTGTCACGCTGAGTGTCTGCCCGACATCAAGCGGCAGGCGGTAGACGTCGTCAGCGTCGGTCAGGGCATTGACGGTACCCGTCAGCGACGAGGATTCGAGCAAGACACCGGGGATGTTGCCGTCGGAGCGACCCGAGAGCTTCCAGATGAGCTCGTACTCCCCAACGGAATCACCCGTGCGCACGACAATGTAATACCGACCGGCGCCAAAGAGGTCTGCCGCCGTGTAACAGATCGACTCGGTGGAATCGGGATTCTCAGAAATGACAACGGTCCTCGGCGCATTGACGGATGTGGTGGCCGGACCGAGCAGCTCCAGGTCGAAGTTGCCGGCGGGACCGGTGAGCCCGAGCTCCAGTTGCTCGCCGGGCGCGAGATAGATCGAATAGACATCGAGCCTGTCTTTAGGCGGCAAGGCGATGGGATAGGCATCGAGCGTGCCGGTCACGGTACGGGACATGATCGGGTACGAGTCGAGCGGGATACCGGGAACGTCGTCATCAACCCCGGCCGGCGTCACAAGGCTCACCAGCGAGAAGGCACGGGTAAGGTCAGCCCCGGAACGGCTCCAAGGCTGTGCATATGCCGGAACCACAGGAGCCACGATTGCAGCAGTGATCACAGTGATGAGGGCCACGCGTACGCGAGAGAATGCCATTCTGGTCACTTCCTGTGGTCGGATCAGCCAAGCAAGACGAGTGCGTCAGAAACGATTCTGTCGTGGTCAAACGCAAGCGGTGGTAACTCACCGATAGGAAACCATCGTGCCTCTGCGGCATCGTCGCCGCCAGTAACAGTGGGCGCGTCGTGTTCTAGTAGAACAACGTACGAAACTGAGACAGTCCACCCACGCGGATCGCGTCCAGCCTCACCGTAGACACCCACGAGTGTGAACGGTGCGTGGAGCCGAAGCCCTGTCTCCTCGGCGAGCTCCCGCCGCGCCGCATCTTCAGGGCGCTCGAACGGCTCGAGAAAACCGCCTGGTAGCGCCCACGCGTTAGCGAACGGCTCCCGTCCGCGACGTATGAGCAGCACCTCGCGGGCGCGCCCGTGTCTGCGCACGACAACGGTGTCGCCGCTCATAGCGGGCTTGGGGTATTCGGTCTCGGTCATGCTCACAATCTACCTGAACTGGCGGTGTTCGCCCATGCCCGGCCGGTGTATCCTCATGCGACACGTTCGCGCCGCCGAGGAGGGAGCTCGCCGATGAACCCGCTACGCTGGTCGCACAAGGTCAAACTCATCGTCGCGTTCGCCGCCCTCTACATCCTGTGGGGCTCGACATACCTCGGCATTCGCATCGGCCTCGAGGCCGCGCTTCCACCCGCGCTCTTCGCTGGCATCCGGCTCTTCTCGGCATCACTTATCCTGTTCGCCTTCGCGAAATCGCGCGGATCGGTGCTCCGCATCCCGCTCGACGAGTATCGAATCGTCGGAACGGTCGGCTTGTTCCTGCTCGTCGGCGGCATGTACTTCACCTTCCTGGCCGAGCGGAGCATCCCCTCGGGCCTTGCTGCGCTCATCGTCGCGCTCCTCCCCTTGTGGACGGCGCTTGCCGAGTCGTTCCTGCCCGGCATGGAGCGCCCTTCGGCCCGCGGAATCGTGGGTCTCGTCGTCGGCTTCTCGGGACTGGCAATACTCATGGTGCCGAGGATGGCCGGACTGCGAGGAACGCCGGAGGAGCTCATCGGTATCGGCATCCAGGTGATCGGGACGTGGCTCTGGACGACCGGCTCCATCTACTCCAAGCGCAACCCGGTGAAGACCGACGCGCTCGTCGCAACCGCGTACGAGATGCTGACCGCGGGCGTGATTCTGCTCGGCATCGGCACGGTTCTTGGCGAGTGGGCGCACTTCACGCTGTCGATGAAGGGCTTCTGGACGATTGCGTACCTGAGCGTCATGGGTTCATGTGTCGCATTCACGGCATTCGTGTGGCTGCTTCGAAACGCGCCTGCGTCAAAGGTCATGACCTACGCATACGTGAATCCGGTGATCGCGGTGTTCCTCGGCTGGCTCGTGCTGCGAGAGCCCGTTGATGGCTGGGTGCTTGCCGGCATGGCGGTCATCGTGGCCGGGGTCGCGCTCACAACCAGCGCTCCCACGCGCCCTGCGAAAGGCGCCCCACCCGCGGGAATCGACGCCGAAAGCATCCCGATCGAAGCGTAGGCTACCCGCGTCACCAGCGATGCCACGAGCGCGCTCCCCAGTGCATCTCGCATATCTGCACGGGTTCTTCACACCGTGCGCATTCTCCGTGCACACCCCCCGGAGATACTCCTTGTAGCAGCAAACACACACTTCCGAAAGGAGTCCTTCCCATGATGGGTTACGGACGACTGGGTTACGAGGCCGGTCACATGGCCGGCGCAGGGTTCGGCTTTGGAGGCCTGATCTTCATGTTCATCGTCGCAGCACTACTCACCGGTCTTCTCATCTGGCTCGTCGCCAGTCGCAAGCATCCGGCCATGGCCGCGCATGCGGGTCACTATGCGGCGTTCCAGAATCAAGCGGCAGCTCCGTCCGCAGGCGTCGCCGAGGATGCGGCCATGCAGATCGCCCGCGAGAGGCTCGCAAAAGGCGAGATCGATGCCGAGCAGTACACCACCATCGTCAACGCCCTGAAGGGCTGAGACCACATACCCCCCTCCCCCTTGTTAGCGGAGCGGGTCCACCCCCTCGGGACTCGTTCCACCCCGCTCGACCGACCGCCCGGAGTACCCCTACTCCGGGCGGTCGTGTGAGGTCCGTAGCACTGATGCCGCAGCGACAGCGAGGGCCAAAATGCCGATTCCGAAGCCCACCTTGTACAGCCAGAGCCCGAAATCTCCGGCGAGGAAGAAGGCTTGCGGTGCATAGTGAGTCGTGCTCGAACCAACCGACAGCAACATGAGCCCCGAAGCCACCGTTGAGAGACTCCATCGCGCCAGACGTTTATTGCGCTGAGAACGCGGAATCGAAGGCATCTCGCGTGCAATCGTCGCGCTGTGCCAGCACACGTGGGTGACCCAGAAGAGCAAGCCGGCAAGCGCAATCAGACTGGCTACGACCACTGCGAACCTCCGTCGTCAAACGGCAGTTGCAGCACTCCGCACAAAGCGCCCATCACCACTTGTTTCCCTCTCTCCAACGCTCCTGAAGGCGTTCGGAGGAGTTCATCACAAGTCCGTACATACTCACCGTCCCCAAGAACCATGCGATGACAAACGCGCCTCCCAAGGCGGCAAGTGGTTCCCGATCTATGCCATTCGAGGCTCGAACGATCATGCTGAGCCCCGCGCCAAGCATGAGTCCAAAGACCAAGCCCAAGTAGCCCGCCAGCAGAAGGCCGTAGCTTCGGAGCTTCGCATCCCAAGACGCAGGAGGCAGAGTGCGCACCCCACTCACGCGAGAAGCCCATACTGCAAAACCAACACCCACCATGATCAAGCCAGGCACGCCAACCGTCACGGCTATTAGGTCTTCGTTCATCATCGAGTCCACCGTTCTGCTCTCTGGGGCGACAGTAGAGCACCTCTGCCTAGAAGAAGAATTCGACACTATCCTGGGTGAAGTAGAGCCCGTCAACGACCTTTGCTGTGGTAGCCACGGGCTTCATGGCTTTTACCATGCCCACTAGAGGTACGACACCGACAATCGCCAGCGCCAGGTCCCCACCAGTCGCCCTTCCATCAGCAAAGCGCGCGCCCGTTCGAATCAGCTGCAGCACACCGATAGTAGACCCCAGACCGCCGAAGATGGCTGCGCCGATTCCGCCGGTTTGGGCTCCGGTCGCCATGAAGAGTAGGTCACAGGTCACTCCGGCCATGTCCAGTGCATAGCCCACCGGATCATCTTCTGGGCTTGTCGTCCCCCAGCTCGACTGCATATCCCGCTTCGCCTTGTCGGCGTTGAAACGCGCCCAGACCAGTATGCAGTGCGCTCGTCGGTGAGCTCGCGTTTGACCGGGGCCGGAGCGACCGCTTTGGCCGCTGCGGGGGCTACCTGAACGACGCTTAAGAGCAAGGTGAACGACAGAACCGCGGCGACCAAGCGCCGGACGTGCCCCCGAGATGCCATGGCTGTCCCCTCTCGACCGCCCCCCGGCGGCGCCACGCCAATACACTCATCCGAGAATGGCAGGTTCAAGTTCAGTGTGCCCTCGCACGCCCGCGCGGTGGAGTATCCTGAGAATGTCCCCTCCGGAAGAGCTGACGCTTGAATACCGACTTGCTACGCTCGCTTCGCTTCATTCGACGCTATCGCCTCGTAGCGGCTGGTGCCGTCATGGCGGTGCTCGTGGGCTCTGCGGCGGAACTCGCTGCGCCGATGCTGCTCCGGGACATCATCGACAACGGCATCGGCGGCAAAGATAGCGCGCTCATCATGCGAGGAGCACTGCTACTCATCGCTGTCGCCATCCTCGGCGGCATCGCGTCCTTCCTCCAGGGCTACCTCTCGGCCCGTGCAAGCCACGGCGCCGCATTCGAGATGCGCGACGCCATCTTCGAGCGGCTTCAGACGCTCTCGTTCTCGTACCACGACCGCACGCAGACCGGTCAGCTCATCACCCGGGTGACCTCCGATGTCGATCAGGTGCGTGACTTTGTCGGTGGCGGCCTCGTCCAGGCGATTGCGGCAGCGATCCTGCTCGTTGGCGCCGTCGTGCTCCTGCTCACGATGAACTGGCAGCTCGCGCTCGTAGCGCTGCTGGCGATTCCGGGCACGATCTTCGTGCTGGTGCGGTTCGTGGGCGGTCTGGGACCGATGTTCCGGGGATTCCAGCAGCGCCTCGCCGCACTCAACTCGGTGCTCCAGGAGAACGTCGCCGGCGTTCGCGTCGTGAAGGCGTTCGCGCGCGAGCCATTCGAAGCTAGCCGCTACCGGAGCGCGAACGAGTCGCTTCTCGAGCAGGGCCTCAAGGTGCGGCGAGTCGTGGCAAACGCGTTCCCGCTTCTTTTCAGCGTCGGCAACGCCGGTGTCGCGCTGGTCATGTGGGTCGGCGCCGTGCAGCTCGCGCACGGGAAGCTCACCGTCGGCGAACTTGTCGCTTTCACGAGCTACCTCTTCTTGCTGCTGCAGCCGCTCTTCATCATCGGCTTCGGCGCTCAGACGATCGCGCGCGCCGGCGCCTCGGCGCAACGACTGTTCGAGGTGCTTGATGCCGAGACCGACGTCCCCGAGAAGCCCGATGCCATCGAGCTTGTCGCAGGTCCGGGACGCGTCGAGTTCCGCGACGTTCACCTGCGCTACCCCGGTGCTGCCGAGGAGACCCTCTCTGGTATCAGCTTCACCGTTGAACCCGGGACCGCCGTCGCACTCGTTGGCTCGACCGGCTCCGGCAAGACCTCGATCGTGAACCTCGTTCCGCGTTTCTACGATGTCGCATCGGGCGCCGTGTTCGTCGACGGATACGACGTTCGCGACGTCACCCTCGGGTCGCTCCGGTCGCGCATCGGTATCGTCATGCAGGACAGCGTGCTCTTCTCGGGCACGGTCGGCGAGAACATCGCGTACGGGAAGCCGGACGCGTCTGCCGATGAGGTTCGCGCAGCGGCCTCGGCAGCGCAGGCGCACGAGTTCATCGAGCGCCTCGCCGACGGCTACGAGACGCGCGTCGGCGAGCGAGGCGTCAAGCTTTCGGGCGGACAGCGCCAGCGCATCGCCATCGCTCGCGCGCTCCTGATCGACCCGGGCATCCTCATCATGGACGACTCGACATCGTCCGTTGATGCCGAGACCGAGGCCGCCTTGCGCGGTCGCCTTGACGCGCTCATGCGCGGGCGTACGACATTCGTGATCGCCCAGCGACTCTCGACGGTGAAGCGCGCCGACATCATCCTGCTCATCGACGACGGAGCGCTCGTCGCACGTGGCACCCACGATGAACTCCTCGCCACAAGTTGCCTGTACGCCGAGATCGCCGCCAGCCAGCTTGTGGGCGGCGACCAGATCGAGGGACCCGGCACCTGCGATCTGGAGGAGGAGTAGCCATGGCGCGCGGTCAGAGCTCCCTCTCCTCGCTCGCCAAGCGTGACCGCGCGAAAGACGCGCGCGCCTCCGCGACACGCCTGCTCGGGTACCTACGCCCGCACAAGGTACAGGTCATCTTCGCGTTCGGTTGGCTCGTGCTGTCGTCGCTCAACACGGCTGCATCGCCTGCGATCACCGGCTGGATCGTCGACACCGCGCTCGCGGGACAGCGCGCCGGCGGCGATACGACCCGGCTCGCGCTTCCCGTCATCGCGCTGTTCGTCTCGACGCTCGCGGGCTGGTACTCGCAACGTATGCAGATCCTCGTTCTCGGGACCGTGGGGCAAAAGGCCCTCTTCGCACTGCGCGAGGAGGTCTTTGCGAAGATCCAGGACCTCTCGGTGGCGTTCTTCGAGCGCACAGAGTCCGGCGATCTGATGAGCCGCCTCATCAACGACATCGAACAGGTGAACTCCTTCCTCGCACAGGGATTCCGGCGCGTGCTCGGCTCGGCGCTCGGCTTCGCGGCCACACTCGTGGGCATGCTGCTCGTGAGCTGGCGCCTCGCGCTCGTGACGCTGCTCGTCGTGCCGTTCATGGTGGTGGCAAGCCGGCTCTTCGGCGGGCTGGCCCGTCGCGTCTTCCGTCGCCGTCAGGAAGCGATCGGCGACGTTTCGGCGTCGCTCGCGGAAGAGATCGCCGGCGTGAAGGTCGCCCAGGCGTTCGTGCGAACCGACCGTAACCTGAGCGACTTCTCAGGCCGCAACGCCGTCAACCGCGATGCCAGCATCACCGCCTCGGCGGTCTCCTCGGCGTTCCCGCCCGTGCTCGCCGTCATCTCTGCGGCGTCAACGGCGCTCGTTGCGGGCTACGGAGGCTGGCTCGCCACGAACGGCCTCGTGAGCATCGGCGTCGTCGTCGCGTTCTTCGGCTACTCCCGGTCGTTCTTCAACGCGGTCAGCCAGTTATCGAGCCTGTGGGCCGAGACGCAATCCGCCCTTGCAGGCGGAGAACGCGTCTTCGACCTGCTCGACACGGCGTCCGAAATCACCGACGCCCCGGACGCGATCGACCTCGGTCGTGTGAGCGGTGACGTGGTCTTCGAGAACGTCGCGTTCGCGTACGGTACCGGGCCGACCATCCTCGATGGCATCGACCTCCACGTCGAGGCAGGCACGACGCTCGCGGTCGTCGGACCCACCGGCGCCGGAAAGACGACGCTCGTGAACCTTCTCGCGCGCTTCTACGACCCCACCGCAGGAGCCGTGCTCGTCGACGGACACGACCTGCGCTCGGTCAATCTCGCGTCGCTCCGCGGCAACCTCGGCGTCGTGCTGCAGGACCCCTTCCTGTTCACCGGGACGATTGCCGAGAACATCCGCTACGGACGACTTGATGCGACTGACGATGAGACTCGCGCTGCTGCCGAGGCATCCCGCGCGATCGACTTCATCGACCGGCTACCCGACGGCCTCGACACCCCCGTCGGCGAGCGCGGCGCGCTCCTCTCGACCGGTCAGCGCCAGCTCATCGCGTTCGCTCGTGCGGTGCTTGCCGACCCGAGGATTCTCATACTTGACGAGGCGACCTCGTCCGTCGACACGCGCACCGAGGTCCTCATCCAAGACGCCCTTCGCACGATTCTCAAGGGCCGCACCGCATTCGTGATCGCGCACCGGCTCTCGACGGTCCGCGACGCTGATCGCATCATCGTCATCGAGGACGGCCGCATCGCCGAGGAGGGAACGTACGCGCAACTCCTGGCAGCGAACGGACTCTTCTCGCGTCTCCACGACGCGCAGTTTACCGAGGAGTAACAACACGGTATGAGATTCGCTCATACACTCGGGTCCGCCCCCGAGATGAGCCGGAGATCGCATGCACCGAGTACGCATAGCGCTTCTCACCTTCGCGCTCGTACTCGTCCTGATGATGCCAGCGCTCGCGTTCGCGACTGAAGGTAGAACGACACAGGCCGCAGCTACTGCATGGCCGGCTGCAATGCTGCACTCGGATTCACAGGCCGACGGAAGCATCGCGGACGAACTCACCCTCGCCATCATGGCAACGCTCGCCGGCGTTGTGCTCGTGTCACTCGTGTTTGTGGCGCGACGCAAGGAACTCTGACTTCAGAGAAGCCCCAGCATGTTGCGAAGGCGTTCCTCCACCGGCCGTCGCGCCGCTTCGTAACCCTCCCACGGGTCCTCGCTCAGCGATGCGAGACGTCGCGGAACACTCCTGATGTCGTACCGGTCGGAACGCACGCCAGCTTCGACCTCGTCCCAGCGGACGGGAACGGAAACCGTCGCGCCGGGTCTGGACCGGGACGAGTACGCCGCCACAGCGGTCGCGCCACGCGAGTTTCGCACGTAGTCGATGAACACGCGTCCCGCTCGATGCGACTTGAGCGGATTGATCGTGAAACGCGTGGGATCCGCAGCAGCCACCGCGGCGCAGAACGCCCGCGTGACCTCCTTAACGCTCCCCCAGTCGCCGTCGCGCACGATCGGCGTCACGACGTGCAATCCCTTGCTACCCGTCGTCTTCACGAATGCCGCAAGTCCGAGTCCCTCAAGCCCGTCACGGATCAGCAGCGCCGCCTCGCTCACACTGCTCCAGAGCACGCCGGGACCCGGGTCGAGGTCGATCACGATCCGGTCGGGTCGCTCGACATCGTCAGCGAGCGAACCCCAGGTGTGAATCTCAAGCACGCCGAGCTGGACGAGCCCGATGACCTGCTCGATGGTGTCGACCAAAGCGTAGTTGACGATGCCGTCCTCGTGCTGCACGGGCACCGTTCGCATCCCGGCCGGGAAGCCGACAGACGCCTCCTTCTGGTAGAAACACGCCTGCTCGGTTCCGTGCGGGCACCGGACGAGCACGAGGGGTCGCTCGAGCAGGTGCGGAAGCAGGTGCTCCGCAACCCGCTCGTAGTAGCGGGCAAGCTCACGCTTCGTGACGCCGATCTCGTGGAAGAGCACCTTGTCGGGATGCGAAAGTGTCACTCCCGCGACGTCGAGCGTGGCACGCTCCACGTGCTCCTTGCGTACCTCGGCGGCCGGTTTGTCTTCGCGAACGCCGACGAACGACGCCTGTCGGAGCAGTCCGCCCGATGTCCACTCGGCGAACTCAACTTCGACGACGAGCTCCGGACGCGCCCATCGCACGCCGAGGGATTCCTTCGCGGGAACTCCGGAGATGGCTGGCTGTTCACTTGCGCGAGCATCAAGCTTGCGCCGCAGCGACGTCGCCTCGCGCGCAGAGAAGCCGGTCCCCGCGCGGCCCGCGTACGCGAGCGCGCCCGAGGGCCCG
>WSXY01000012.1 GCA_009773565.1 Actinomycetota bacterium
CTTCTCCGGTGCCATGACGCTCGTGGGCGGACCGATGAACATGCGGATCATCCACTACTTCATGATGTGGGTCTTCATCCTGTTCACGATGGTTCACGCGTACCTGGCGAACATCTACAACCTCAATCCCTCGAAGATCATCTTCTTGTGGAAAGAGACCGAGGCCAAGCACTAGTAGTGATTGGTTCCGTCTGAATCACTCAGACGGTTAGTGTTGACCGAGACCGGGCCTTGGAGCCATGCTTCAGGGCCCGGTCCTTATATGTAGTCGGCGAAAGGAACGCGTGTGTCAGGTGAGCGTCTAGTACTCGTCATCGGTGTCGGCAACGTCCTCATGCGCGATGAGGGCATCGGTCCGCGCGTTGCCGCTGAGCTGAGCGAGCGCTACATATTCCCTGACGACGTGGAGGTCATGGACGCCGGCACCATGGGACTTGGCATGCTGCACCTGTTCCGAGGTCTGGAATACCTGCTCATCGTGGACGCCATCGACGGAACCGGCCATCCGGCGGGCACCGTCGTGCAGATCAGTCCCGAGGACTTCGCGCCCAACCAGGTCATGCACTCGCTTCACGACATCAGGCTCGTCGACGTGCTCAACGCCGCACAGCTCATCGATGCCGAACCGAAGCTGACGGACTGCGTCGGCGTCCAGATCGAAGACATCGCGCCGGAGTCGTTCAGCATCGGGCTGACTCAATCGGTCGAAGGAGCCGTCTCGCGTGCCACGGCGGCGGCGCTCATCTTGCTTGAGGAGAACGGCGTAGAAGCGACTCCGTTGCCGTCTGAGGATGCAGATGACCGACTCTTCCTCGACGCGGTACGTGGAGCGTGCGAGGAGATGCGCGAGAAGCGGCGCGGCGACAAGCGCTAGACCGTCGTGATGCTCTCCGCGCACATCGGCAGCGAGAAGCCGATGATGCTTCCAACGCCTTCTGTGCTCGCTGCGAAGACAGCGCCGCCCTGGTCCTCGATGACGTGCTTGGAGATCGCGAGCCCGAGTCCCGTCCCGCCGGTACTGGTCGCCCGCGCGGTGTCGGCGCGGTAGAACCTCTCGAAGATGTGCGGCAGATCGGCAGCTGCTATTCCCTCGCCGGTGTCTTCAACCGCAACGCGGATCCAGCACTCGATTCGCTCCACGCGGACCGTGATCGATCCTTCCTGCGTGTGACGTGCGGCATTCCCGAGCAAGTTCCGGAGCACTTGCGCGATGCGGAATGCATCGGCCTCGACGAGGAGCGAACCCCCGTCGCAGGCGACGTCCATCGAAACGCCCCCGCCCGTCATGAGCGAACCGCGCTCGACCTCGCGCCGCGCAAGCTCGCACATATCGAACTGCTCGCGGTTGTAGCGCACACCGCCGGACTCGGCAGTGGAGAGCTCCTGCAGGTCTTCGATGACCCGCGAGAGATGCGCAAGATCCTCAACGATCGAGGCGATCCTGTGCTCATCCATCGGTAGGATTCCCTCGGCCACGGCCTCGGCCTGCGCGCGAAGCGCCGCGACGGGATTGCGCAACTCGTGCGCAACATCACTCACCATCCTGCGGCGGAGGTCCTCACCCGCCTGAAGCGAACTCGCCATCTCGTTGAATGCGTCCGCAAGGTCCTCGACCTCACCAGGTCCGGCCACCTCCACGCGGTGCTCGAGGTTCCCGGCCGCTACCGCCTTCGCGCCTGCGGTGAGTCGACCGAGCGGACGGGTGAGATAGCGCGCGAGAAACAACGCAGCGACAGCTGCAAAGCCCACCGCAACGATTGCCGAGAGGACGATTCCGCGATCGACACCACTCATGAAGGTCTGCTCGGCGACACCGATGAACACCCGACCCATACCGTGCCCCTGAACTGCACCCATGTGAGTGGGCGCCGCGACGAGATACGCTTCAAAGGCGGACGAGAGCGCCGCGCGGGCGATGATCCCCGTGGCAAAGATAGACGTCAGAGAGACGACGAGAATCGAGAGGAAGACCTGCCATATGAGACGGCTGCGTCGCATCAGTCAGTCCCGACCCTGTACCCGACGCCGAACACGGTTCCGACAAAGCGCGGCTCCCTGGGGTCGTCGCCCAGCTTCTTGCGAAGGTTCTTGACGTGCGCGTCGATCGTGCGCTCATAGCCTTCGAACGCATCACCGGACACGGCCTCAAGTAGCTGAAGTCGCGTGTAGACGCGCCCAGGATGCGCCGCCATGGTCGTGAGAATCTCAAACTCTGTTCTCGTCAGGTCGACAGCCACGCCATCGACGGTCACCGACCGTCGTTCGTTATCCACGACGAGCGCGCCCAGATCGTAGACACCTGAGATGCCTTCGTTGTGACCACCATCGACGCGCCTCAGGACCGCCTTTACCCGTGCAACAACCTCGCGCGGACTGAACGGCTTTGACACGTAGTCGTCCGCACCGATCTCCAGCCCGATGAGTCGGTCGATCTCCTCGGTCTTGGCGGTGACAAGAATGACCGGCAGATCGTAATCACGCTGGAAGCGCTTGGTCAGCTCGATACCGTCAATGCCCGGCAACATGATGTCGAGCAGCGCAAGATCAGGACGCCGCTCCGCCACAGAAACCACCGCTGCAGGCCCATCGGCTGCGGTTCGTACCTCAAAGCCCTCTGTGACCAGGTACGCCGAGAGAACCTCGACGATCTTCGCGTTGTCATCAACGACAAGTATTGTGCGCTTCACTCTTCCACCATCTTTCCCGCTATCGGCTCCACTTCATGATGCCCTCTACGTGTGAAGCGCGTGTGAAGTGGCTGCGCAATGTGTGTGCACTAGAGAAGTGCCCGACGGACCGCGTCCGCAATGCCCGGCGCATCCAGTCCAGCGGCTGCATACAGCTCTTTCGCCGCGCCCGATGACCGGTAGGAGTCGACGCCATGCGCGATGACCCGTACGGCACTGCCCCGCGACGCGACCCATTGAGCAGTCGATGCGAACAGGCCGGTACGCGGCGCGTGGTCCTCCACGCACACGACGACGGGCGTCGCTGCCGCACGGTCCATCGCGCTGTCATCAAGATCGAGCGGGCATGCGACCACTCCCACACCGATGCGCAGTCCCTCCGTCGCGAGCATGTCTGCCGCCTCTACCGCAGCTCCCGCCGGTGTGCCCATCACGAGTATCGTGCCGTCGGTTCCCTCGCGAGCCCACGTGATCGATCCATAACGGAAGGCGTAGTCACCGCCAAAGAGCGATTCACCTTCGGGCGTGAGCAGCACGGGCAACTTGGAGCGTCCCATAGCGATGGCGACGTTTCCTGACATGGCGGCAGCCGCGCGTACTGCGCGATCCGTCTGGTTCGGATCGGCCGGAACGATGACCTTCCAACCGAAGAAACTCCTGAAAGCACCAACGTAATCGAGGCACTGATGCGTCTTGCCGTCCTCGCCTACATCGAGACCACAGTGGGTGACAACGACCTTCAGGTTCGCCTGGTTGATGTCGTTCAGGCGCTGTTGGTTGTAGACCTCATCAACGCCAAAGACGCCGAAGTCTGACCAGAAGGTGAGCACATCGCAGGCGGAGAGCGCTCCCCCGACGGTGGCAGCGTTATGCTCGCCCACTCCGCACTGCACAAATCCTGCCGGCCTCGTCGCAGCGAATGCATCGGTCTTCACAGAGACGGCAAGATCGCAGTCCAGAACCGCCATCGGAGTATCCGGGTTCTCGTTTGCGAGATCGGCAAGCGCGCTTCCCCAGGCCGACCGACAATCGGTGTCCTTCTCGCGGGTGTACATGCGCGGACGCGTGGGCGCGAGCACGATTCCGGGCGTGTCTATAAGCAGGTGCCGGGTCATTGCAGGCTGCGCGCGCAGTGAACGGAGCCGCTCGAGATCGGGTTCGCACGCAAGCTCAGCCATCGCGCGTGTGTATTCCTCGTCCGTGAGGCCACGGCCGTGATACTCGGCCTTCCCTTCCATGAAAGAGACACCCTTACCGATGATCGTCCGTGCGATGACCGCGGTGGGTGCAGATGTCTCCGCGACGGCGTCTGCAATGGCTCTGTAGAGCGCCGAGACGTCGTGTCCGTCGACTTCGATCACATTCCAGCCATCGGCCCGGTAATCAGCCGCGACATCGACCGGCATCACATCAGCCGTCCGACCCGAGATCTGAATCCCGTTCAGGTCAACAACGACCGTGAGGTTCGTCAGCCCTTGCCTGACCGCAAGCCTGCGGGCCTCGGCAACCTGTCCTTTGTGCTGCTCTCCGTCACTCATCACGACAAACGTGTGCCACCCCGTTCCCGAGAATCGGGCGCCGAGAGCGAAGCCCGCTCCCGCAGATAGCCCCTGTCCGAGATTCCCCGTGCTCCACTCAACACCGGGCACCTCGCGCTCGACGTGTCCCTCGAACGGACTCCCGGCCTGCCGGAAGTGCGCCACCGCATCGTCAACGGGGAAGAAGCCCGCATCAGCGAGCGACACATAGACACCCGGCGATGTATGGCCGTGGCTCACGACGATTCGATCGCGCCCGGGCATCCGTGGGCGTGTGGGATCAACATTCGCGAAATGCCACAGGAGCAGATAGATCTCGAGCGATGAGAACGACCCGCCAGGATGTCCCGACGCCGCGAGCGACGTCATGCTCAGAATCGCCCCGCGCGCACGCCGGGCTCTGTCCTGCAATTCCAGGACCGTCGCGGCATCAAGACCTGAAGGTATAAACCCACGCTTGAACATCGAATCCCTCCCCGACAACGCCCTCAGCGAGTCGCACCACGAATCGCTACACTTGAGCATACCCGAACCAGGACAAGGAGCGGCCTGTGGAGCGCATACTCGACGCGGCGGTCGCCGCAGCAGAAGCCGGTGGAGACGTCCTTCGCGAACGACGCGGTCAACTCGGCAACGTCCGGGTCAAGTCGAGCTCCTTCGACCTTGTCACTGAGGTCGATATCGCGTCGGGCGTTGCCGTCGTGCGCGCGATCGCCGAGCGTCTCGAAGGTGCTCGATTCGTCGTCGAGGAGCCCGAAGTCTACGCGCTCGCGGGCGTGACTGCGGGTGACCTCAGGGATGACGAGGTCTGGGTCATCGACCCGCTCGACGGCACGACCTCCTACGTCCACGGATATCCCTGCTACTCCGTCAGCGTCGCGCTGCTCAAGGGCGGCGAACCCGCGGTCGGCGCGGTTCACAATGCTGCGGCGCGGGAGACATCATGGGCGACCGTCGGCGGAGGCGCGTGGCGAGACGGTGTACGACTTGCCTGCTCTGACGCCGTCGAATTCCGCGACTCTCTCATGATCACCGGCTTTCCGTACGACCGCACCACGACGCTCGACAAGCAGCTTTCAGTCTTCACTGAGCTCATCAGATCCGTCCACGATGTCCGTCGAGACGGCTCCGCCGCGATCGACTGCTGCCACGTGGCCGCCGGTAGTGCAGACGCGTTCTGGGAGTTTGGCCTGATGCCGTGGGATACAGCCGCCGGTGTCGTCATTCTGCGCGAGGCCGGAGCCATCATCACCGACCTTCACGGAGAGCCGTGGTCGATCGACACGCGAGACGTCTGCGCCGCGAATCCGACCCTGCACGCATCGCTCCTCGGCACGATTCGCGCGATTCTCGAGGCAAGATAGCAGTAGGGCCCTGACGCGTTCGCCAGGGCCCTACGGTCAATACATGAGAGCACTCTAGATCTCGGGAGCGTTCTCGAGAATCTTCTGGACGATGCTCGGATCGGCCAGCGTCGAGATGTCGCCGAAGGCTTCCATGTCGCGCTCACCCGCAGCGATCTTGCGGAGGATGCGCCGCATGATCTTGCCCGAACGCGTCTTCGGCAGTTCCGGCACGAAGTGCAGGTAGTCAGGCTTCGCGATCGGCCCGATCTCCTCGCGAACGTGACCGGTCAGGATCTTGTTGAGCTGCGCGCTCGGCTCGTTGCCCTGACGCAGGATGACGTAGGCGTAGATGCCCTCACCCTTGATGTCGTGCGGGTAGCCGACAACCGCGGCCTCAGCGACAGCAGGATGGCTCACAAGCGCGCTCTCGACCTCGGCAGTGCCCATCCGGTGTCCGGAGACATTGATGACATCATCCACGCGGCCGAGGAGCCAGTAGTAGCCGTCCTCGTCCTTGCGAGCGCCATCTCCGGTGAAGTACTTGCCGGGGAACGCCTTGAAGTAGACCTCTTTGATGAGCTTGTTCTCGGGATCGCCCCAGGTTCCACGGAGCATACCCGGCCACGGCTTCGTGATGCAGAGCCGTCCGCCACTGCCGACCGGCGTCTCGCTGCCGTCCTCGTTCACGATCTGGGGAACGATGCCGAAGAACGGCCTGGTTGCTGAGCCCGGCTTCATGGGCGTCGCGCCCGGGAGGTTGGTGATCATGTGACCGCCGGTCTCGGTCTGCCAGTACGTGTCGACGATCGGAATCCGCTCGCCACCGATGTACTTGTGGTACCACATCCACGCTTCGGGATTGATCGGCTCGCCGACAGTACCCAGAACGCGAAGGGTGGAAAGGTCGTACTTTGCGGGCCACTCCTCGCCGGACTTCATGAGCGCGCGGATAGCCGTGGGAGCCGTGTAGAACTGGTTGACGCCGTGCTTCTCGATGATCTCCCAGAAGCGACCCGGATCCGGATACGTGGGGATACCCTCGAACATGAGCGACGTCGCGCCAACAGCGAGCGGACCATAGACGATGTAGCTGTGCCCGGTGACCCAGCCGATGTCGGCGGTGCACCAGTAGACGTCCTCATCGTGGTAGTCGAACGTGTAGCGGAAGGTCGTCGCCGCGTAGAGCAAATAGCCAGCGGTCGTGTGAAGAACGCCCTTCGGCTTGCCCGTCGAACCGGACGTGTAGAGGATGAAGAGCGGATCCTCGGCATCCATCCATTCGATGTCGCAGTGACGGCCGATGTCCGCAGCGCGAACCTCTTCGTGGTACCAGAAGTCGCGACCCGGTTCCATGTCGACCCGGGTGCGAGCACGGGAAACGACGATGACCGACTCGATGGACGGACACTCGTAGAGCGCGTTATCGGCCTCGGCCTTGAGCGGAACGACACGGCCGCCGCGGATGCCTTCGTCTGCCGTGATGAGCATCTTGGCGCCGCAGTCCTGAATCCGGTCACGGAGTGCAGACGATGAGAAGCCACCGAATACGATCGAGTGGATCGCGCCGATGCGAGCGCACGCGAGCATCGCGATGACGAGCTCGGGGATCATCGGCATGTAGATGGCCACGCGATCGCCCTTGCGGATACCGTGCTTCTTGAGGACGTTCGCGAACTTGCACACCTTGTAGTAGAGCGACTGGTACGTGTACATCTTGGTGCGGCCTTCGTCTGACTCCCAGATGAGAGCGGCCTTGTTGCGACGCCAGCCCTCAAGGTGACGGTCGACGCAGTTGTACGCCACGTTGATCTTGCCACCCTTGAACCATTCGATCCGGGGCGTCTCGAACTCGTAGTCCAGGACCGTGTCCCACTTCTTGTGCCAGTGGAGCATCTCCTCGGCCATATCGGCCCAGAAAGCCTCGGGATCCTCAACGGATCGCGTGTAGAGCGCTTCGTACTCTTCCATTGACTGGATATGCGCGCGCTCGGAGACCCATGCGGCCGGGTTCACGACGCGGAGTTCTTGCGACAGCGATTCGATAAGTTTCTGATCGGTCATGCAACGCCTCCCTCGGTTCGATAGGACACGGACCGTGCAGTACACAAGAAACGATCCGTCGTTCATCTGGTTCAGCCGGGGCAGAACCGCCTCGCACTATGGTAGCGGCTCTACCAGGGCAAATCCCAGGCACAGTCGGCTGTGCGGTTGTGATTCATCGGTCAGCGGCATCAGGCCACTTTTGCGTGCAGGAATCGTGTCTCATGCGTCGAAAATCCCATGTAACAAGTGTTGCAATGTACCTGTGCGTGGAGTAGATTCCAGTTAGAACAGTTTCCCTTCCCTAGCAAGTCGGTCCATGTAGAGAATCTGCGGGACTGAAGAGTTGGCCCATCGATGACCGGCATCTCGATGACGTGACCGAAAGGTCATGAACGGCCACAAGAGACTCAGGGGTAATCTGGGAAGGAATGTGAGAGGCCCCGACCTGAAGGTCGGGGCCTCTCCTCATAAACTGCCGTTCCTAGTCGAGCGGCAGAAGTGCAACTCCCCAACCGGTACCAGTGTGTGTCGCTATCACCGGACCGACCTTGACGATGTTGAGCTCCTCGATCGTGTAGCGCTCGCGAAGGCGCTCCTCGAGCCACGTCGCCTTGTCAGGTGAGAGCGCGTGCATGATGGCGAACCTCGCCCGACGGCAGCTTCCCATCTGCTGCTCGACCCACGACAGGGTCTCATCCATTGCGGCCTTGGCTCCACGGACGCGCGCGACCGGCTCGAAGGATCCGACGTCGGCAACCGTGAAGAGAACCCGCAAGCTCAGCATCCCGCCGAGGAGTGCCGCGACTTTACCGATACGACCGCCCTTGGCGAGATTATCGACCTTGTCGAGACCGACGATCATCTTCACCTTGCGACGCGCGTCATCGAGAGCGCGGAGCACTTCCTGCACGCCGGCACCGGTCGCAGCTGTTCTGGCCGCCTCAATCACCTGCATACCCTCGCCCATCGAAAGATTGAGCGTGTCAAAGACGTGGACCCGCTCGCCGAACTGACGCGCAGCCTCACGTGCAGACTCAATCGTTCCCGAGAGGGCGGATGAGACATGAATCGAAACAACCGTTCGTGCTGTCTCGAGTTGCTTCTGGTACATCTCGACAAAGACTCCCACCGCAGGCTGCGAGGTCGTCGGAAGCTTCGCAGATGCATTCATCCGCTCGAAGAACTGCTCCTGGGAGAGCTCCCCGTCAAGGAACGACTCGTCGCCAAAGTTGACGACAAGCGGCACGATGGCAATGTCGTACGCCTTCGCCAGATCATTCGGTATGTCGGTTGTGCTATCAGTGACGATGCTGACTTCCTTCACCGTGCTACCCCCTCGTCTGAATCGGAGAACCGGACCATGCCGTGCTGCATGGGCGACCCCCCGATCACGTGAACGTGCAAATGGCCAACGGACTGAGCTGCGTCCGGCCCGTTGTTGATGATGACACGATACCCCGACTCGTCGATCCCCTTGATCTTCGCAACGCGAGGCACGGCGGCAAAGATGGCCTCGAGCACCTCACCTGGAACACCGTCGCCCAGGTTGTCGAAGTGCTGCCTCGGGATAATGAGGCTGTGAACAGGCCCCTGCGGTGCGATGTCGTCGAATGCCAGGATCAGGTCATCCTCGAGAAGCGCCTTCGTGGGAATCGTGCCGTTCGCGATCATACAGAAGATGCATTCTGACACCGGGACCCCCTCGCCTCAGTCCGACTCTTCGTCCTCGAGCTCCCCCACAAGCATGGTCACACGCTGCTGCGCATCACCCAACTTCGCACGACACGCCCGCAGCAACGAGACACCCCGCTCGTACCGTGCAAGGCTGTCCTCAAGCTCTAATTGACCGCCCTCAAGCGCCTTCACGATCTGCTCGAGTTCCGCGAGTGCAGCGCCGAACGACAGGTCATCCGGTAGAGCGCTCTGTGCAGGTGTCTCCATATCAGGTCTCCGTTCTCGTGTCTTCAACCAGGCACCCGAGTGAACCGGATGCGAGTCTTACTCGAACGCGATCGCCGGACTGTGCATCATCAATGGAACGGACGACACGGTTCCCCGTCTCGTCGTAGCATACCGCGTAGCCACGCTTGAGAATGCCGAGCGGAGAGAGATCCTCAAGCCGTGCTGCGTAGAGATCCCACGAACGCTCGCCTTTGTCGAGAAGGCGGACGCCCCCACCCTGAAGGCGGGTTCGTGAAGCGTCAACCTTCGCGGAATGCGCGTCAAGCAGGTGAGACGCTGAACGGGCGAGGCTATCGCGCATGCGCGTGAGCTTGTCGCGCGATATACGCAGGCTCTCTGGCAACGCACGGTGCAACGCCTCCGTGGTCATATCAAGCGACTGCATACGCGCCGACATCAGGCACTCGGCATCCCGGAAGACGGGTCTATGCGCGATGAGACGCAGACGATGGGCACGCTCCCTGACTGAGTGAGCGAGCGCACGTCCAAGCAGTCGGGCCGCAGCATCGAGTCGCTCAGAAACCTCCTCCTGGGACGGAGCGACCGCTTCGGCAGCTGCGGTCGGCGTTGAGGCTCTCAGGTCAGAGACCATGTCGGCAATCGAGTCGTCCGGCTCATGCCCGATGCCCGTGACCACCGGGACGGGGCACACGGCGATCGCCCTCGCGACTTCCTCGGCATTGAACGGCATGAGGTCCTCGTAGGATCCACCACCCCGCCCGAGAATGATGACGTCGACATCCGGATGTGCGGCGACCATCGCGAGACCCGCGGCGATAGCGGCTACTGCACCTTCGCCCTCGACCTGCACGCCGGCGACCACCAGCTCGGCAAACGGATATCGCCTGCCAAGCGTTTGAATAACGTCATGGATCGCCTTGCCGCGTGGTGACGTGACAAGTCCGATCTTCCGCGGGAACGTCGGGAGCAAACGCTTACGCTCGGGACTCATGAGGCCTTCCGCCTCGAGCCGACGCGCTAGTGCCGCTACCTGAAGGCGTAGAACGCCTTCTCCGGCCGGATTAAGGGTACGGACCTGGAACTGCATGCGACCTTTCGGCGCGTACGCTGTGAAGGCTCCTGACGCCTCAACGAGCATGCCGGGACGAAGATCCATCCCGCACGCATCGTACGCATCGCGCCAGATGAGGCAGGGCAGAACCGCGTACTCGTCTCGGATCGTGAAGTAGACGGCCTTATAGCCCGGCTTGACCGTGCACTCCGAGACCTCGCCCACGACGCGCAGGGTAAGCTGTTCGAGCGCCCGTTTCGCGAGTCGCATCGCATCAGAAACGCTCAGTGCCGGCGTGCCGTCGGACAAAGCTACTCCCCTCTCTCTGGGGGTACTATGCCGTGTGGCTCTGACACGATATTCGAAACGACCACGCGACCGCCGCCGACTGCCAGCGATATCTTGCCATTAAGCAGCGACTCCAACTCAGCACCGATAAGCGCGTGCCGCCAGCCCAGCGAAAGCGGACTCTCGTCACGCTCCCCGCCGGCGAAACGCTCAAGATCGTCACGGGTCGCCAGAAGCGTCGGCGCAACGTCGTGCTCTTTCGCCCTGAGCCGCACGAGCGCGGACATCAGGTCGGCGAGTTCGTCGACTTCACCGTGGATCCGCTTGCGCTTAGCTATCCGCGGAAGCTCCTCGTCCGGAAGAGCACGACCCCGCTTCACGGCGTCGATGATTGCGTCGGCGCTTCGGCGCACCACCTGCTCGTTGACACCTCGCACCGCCGAGAGGGCCGCTTTGTCGACCGGAGTGCGACGGGCGATCTCTACCAGGCTTTCATCTGAGATGAGCCACTTTCGCGGGAGATCGCGCTCCTGCGCCTCCAGCTCTCTCCACGCAGCGACCTCGCGAAGGACCGCGAGTGATCGCCGGTCGAGAGCGGATGCCCGCTTCACGCGGAGGAACTGCTCCTCGGGAACGACCTCGTACGTCGCGGCGTCCGCCATATGCTCGAAGTCCTCGGTAAGCCAGCCGAGGCGACCACCCTGGCCAAGCGTCTCGACGAGCGTCCGGTACGCCTTTGTCAGGTACCGCACGTCATCCAGCGCATACGCGACTTGATCTTCTGACAAGGGACGTCGCGCCCAGTCCGTGAAGCTATGGGCCTTCTCAAGCTCGACGCCGACGAGCGACCGGATGAGCTGCTGGTAGCCGACCTGCGTCGGCAGACCGGCAAGCGTGGCCGCGATCTGCGTATCGAAGACGGGCGTGGGAACATCACCCATGAGGCGGTAGAAGATCTCGAGGTCCTGCGAGCCCGCATGGAAGACCTTGGTGCAGGTAACGTCTCGCATCAGTTCAAACAAGGGGCTCAGATCTTTGACCGCGAACGGATCGATCGCCGCAACAACGTCATCCGTGGCGATCTGAATCAGGCACAGACGAGCGAAGTAGGTCTTCTCTCGCATGAACTCCGTGTCGATCGCGATCGCGTCAGCGCCGCGGATACTATCCACGAGCGTTCTGAGTCCCGCGTCATCGCGAACGTACACACAATCTCCTCCGCCGTACTCTGATAGGTCGGATGCCGTAGAATCCAAGTGTTGAGTGTATCCCATCGTGAGTCCTTCCAGGAGGCGTACGCGCCCGCATGAACATCCTCATGATCGCGAACATGCGCTCCGGCCTGGGAGACCCCGGGCTCTATGACTTCGTTCGCGAACTGGGTGAACACGGCGCCGAGGTCACGCTGCGCTTCTTGCGTGAGGATGTTGACCTTGGGCACTTGCTGCGAGATGCCACGGGATACGACCGCGTCGTGGCATCCGGTGGCGACGGGACCGTCTCGTCGGTCGTCTATGCACTGCGCAACACCGGTATTCCCGTGATGCCGTATCCCGCAGGCACGGCGAACCTCATCGCACACAACCTGAATATGCCGACCGAACCGGTCGAACTCGCCCGTCTCGCGCTCGAAGGCACACCCGTCGCACTTGATATCGGTGAGCTCGACATCGACAACGGTGTGGGGTTCTTGATGGTAGCCGGCGCCGGCTTCGACGCCGATCTCGTCGAGAAGGCCCGCGACCTCAAGCCGATCATCGGCGAGGGCGCCTATCTGCTCGCAGCGATTCAGAACCTCCAGCCGACTATGTCGACCTTCTTCATCACGCTCGACGGCACACAGATCGTCACCGAAGGCATCGCCGTTATGCTCGTCAATCTCGCGCGCATCCAGTTCGACCTGTCGGTCACGCACGGGAGCGACGCTCAGGACGGGTTACTCGAGGTCGTCGTGGTCAAGACGCGCTCCGTCGCCGGTCTTCTACCGGCAGTGTGGGCGGCATTGCTCGACCGTCTTGGCGACCACGCGCCGAGACCGGGCCTGGAGATTCACTCTGCCCGCGAGATCTCGATTCGTACGGAACCACCCCTGCCTGTTCAGGCGGACGGCGACCTGCTCGCATCTCGTACGCCGATCAGCGCACGCGTGCTCCCCGGTGCGGCTCTGATGGTGCTGCCCGCGGACGCGCTCCCGCGCGATGCGTACGCAACAAGCGAGTAGGACCGGAGCGACGCACCAACGCCGCTCCGGTCCGGTGAGCTACAAGCGCGTCTGAACGATCGTGCCAAGCGGAACCTGGGGCCACAGCTCGAGCACATCCTTGTTGTACATCCGGATGCAGCCATGCGAGGCCTTCGTGCCGATCACCCACTCCTGGTTCGTACCGTGGATGGCGTACGCCGTGTAGACGTACTTCCAGCCGCCGCCAGAAGCGTAGCGTCGGAACATCCGCATCTTCCGGGGACCATAGACGCTTGAAGGGTCGGTCTTGTACTTCGCGTCGATCCTCCAGATCGCAAGCGGTGTCTCCATGCCGGCGCGCCCGATTGCGATGGGATAGACCTTGACGAGCACGTCATCCTTCACCCAGTAGAGCTTGAAGTCTGACTTATCGATAACGATAGACGTCGCCGCCGGGTACGCGAGTCGCGCATAGGTTGCCGTCTTGGTCGCCGAGGTGCCATCCGGATTCGTGGCGATCACCTTGAAGGTGATTCCCGACGCAGGCATCGCACGCTTACCGAAATCAGCGGTGCCGTAGGAAGACACCGTCTGAGTACCGACCAGGGTGCTGCCGGCGTACAGTCTCACCTCGGTCGTATTGACCCCCACTGACACCTTGACGTTCGCCTGCTTCGCAACCAGCTTGCCGCCGACCGGCTGAACCAGCACCGGCGTTGCCGGAGTTCCCTCGATCTGGGCCTCAGCAGCGGCGCTCACTGCTCCCGTACCGCCAAAGATGGTGGCCGACGCAACCAGCGGCCCAACCTCATCAAGATAGACAGCAGACGTCTTGCTGAGACGCGCTCCTTCGGTGAAAAGCATCGGAGCACCTGAACGACCTGCGAGTGACGCGCCAGTAAGCGCGTCAACCACAGTCCCTGCCACGCCGACAGACGAAGCATCGAGCCACGCCCGATCACGCGCGGCGCGTGCAATCTCCACAGCAGTGGAGTATCGATCGATTCCACATAGGCGCGAAGAACCGTTGACCGCAGTGTAGACAGCCGATCCGACAACACCTGTTCCGCCAGCAACGATCACCTCGGTGGGAGCCAGCGCAAGCAACGCATTGCGGGTTGCTACCGGCACCGCCGTCTTGGTCACGAAGAGAACCGGCGCTCCCGTCTTGGCAGAGACTGCAGAAAGAGCCAGCGCGTCAAAGAATCCGGCCGCGTCGGTACCGTTGGCGACAAGAGCGACTGGCGCCATCGGACGACCGCTCTCTTCAGCTGCCAGCTTCATCCGAAGCGCGATGCCGGCCGCAGTGGTGTTGCGATCGCCAACCGGCCACGGACGTTCGACCGTAGCTGTGCCGACAATCGACTTCACCTGGGATGCGCACGCGGCACTCACGGCGCCAGTGCCACCGACGATGGTAACCGTCAGACTCGTGTTCGCCGAGCGGATCTCGGTCAGCGCTGTCCGTACGGAGAGCGGGACTTCCTTGCCGGCGACGAGGAGGAGCGGGGCGTCGAAGGCCCACACTAGACCGCCTGCTGAAACGGCATCGGCTAGAGAACGGTTCTCGCCACAGGCGATGACGACGCGAGAGACTCCGGTCCACCCCGAGAAGCCTTCACGCGCGATCGCGACTGCGGTCCCGTACCGGTCGACACCGGCGATACGGCTCGAGTCGAGAGCAACCCGGACACCGCCTGCCGGCCAGGACACAAGAGCAGAAGCACTCGAGATAGGAATGGATGCCAGAACTACGGCAGCCAGTGCAACAGCGATGATGTGGCTACGTGACTTCACCCGAGCGCCTCTCGTCCGTGGGACAACGTTCTCAGTATAGCGACGCGCCCGACCGAGATGATAGAGACAGAGGCCCCGGCGCAATGCCGGGGCCTCTGTGAATCCATGGTGGGCGCTAGAGGAGGCGTTCGTAACCGCGCGGAGCGTCTAACGTGTTGCGCTTCACCAGCGGCGCGTCGCTACTTGGCACCAATTACGGATTCGGCTGCGGCGGCGAGAAGTTCCGGGGCAGCATCGTACGACCGGAGCGTGTACAAGAACCCGCCTCTCACGAAGAGAACTCGCGCTTCAACCTTGATGCGCCCGTGGGCGACCGAGACTGCTTCACCGGGTGACACTGTCACGAGTGTCGTTCCGAGGTTCGAGCCGATGCTGATGCTCGATTCATTGCCCCTGATCGCGACAACTGTGTCAGTGGCACTGATAGAGCGCTGGGCCATGTTCTTGAGGCGATCTTCGCTCCATCCTGGTTCAACAGATAGTCGGACGTCGGACTTGTCATATGCGATGGAGAGACCACGCTCTGCCACCGGTTGGTCCATGTCGACGTAGTAGAAGGCAGGTGGGCCGAGAATCGCCTCGGCCGGCAACACAACACTCTCACTCAGGTCAGAGACCGCATCGTTGATCTTGGCTTCCGATGCGGGGATTCCCAGGCCCATGTCGAATGCGTCCGTAGCCACTCCGTGCTGATACGGGCCCGACTCCGCGTAGTCAACCTCGGCGCTCGCCCCGACATCCCGAGTTGCACACCCTGAACCAATCAAGAGCGAGGCTACGAGCAGTGTGGCCGCAAAGTTGGTCGGGCCATGCGCGCTCAGCGTCCTTTTCCGTGGCATAGTGCGCCCCCTACTGTCGTCTACTGCACCACAACTTTGTACCAATGAGCGCTACCGAGCAACGCACTGGTGTCTGGCTTGTAGCGGCCATCGTTGTCATTCAAGCCCAGAACTGGGCCGGGCCAATATGACCAGTTTCCAGTGCTGTACAACTTGCTCTGTAGGTACTGAATCGAAAGATTGCCATTGTCGGTACTGTAATATGCACGTTCCATGCCGGCCTGTGACCACGAGGAGACCATCTCAGTATCCGGGTATGTGTGCATGGTCCAGCCGTTGTACATCGTGTTGTAGTCGTCACCAGAGGTCCGAAGGACAGCAAATGCTCGATATGACCCGATGTGCGCGCTGCTCATCAAACTCCAATACTCGTGACGTTGCCCAAGCCTATCCTGCCAGCTGGAGAAGAACATCGGAGGCGTGGTGACTCCACTCGGCGGCTCATAGAAATAGCCAGCCTCCACGAAGATGCCGTCTTGATTGATGCTGTAGATCGAATTGACCTTGGACCCGTACACGCTCGACCACCCGCTGTTAGGGTAGATCCACACATGGCCCTGGATGCCCTGGCACAGTCTCGGATCGTTCACACCCTCGTAATCCTGAACGAGTACGTGGTATGGCAAAGGAAGGGTAGCCCGAGCCGGTTGCGGTAGTATGACGCAACCCAGCAGTAGTGCGAAGCCCAACAGAATGCCGCGCCGCACGCAAGATGCACTCACCGAACACCTCCTGCTTCGTGTCCACCACGCATGCTACATATACCCATTACGCGTCACCAACACGACGACCCTGTAAGCTTCTCGACGGCGTGATCGACTCGGCTACCTACCGCATGAAGGCGGATGAGCTCGAAAGTGCCCTCGCAGCTTTGGAACTGCGTCTCTCGGAGCTCGATCGGGAAACTCTGCGACCATCTGCGCAGGTAGAAGCGTTGGCGCGACTCGCACAGGGTGCGCACATCGACTTCGAGCGGGGCGATCTCGACCTCAAGCGCCGAACCCTCGCGGCGGTACTTTGTAACGCCACCGTCGAGGACGGCCGCATAGCCTCCTACCAGTACAAAGGCCCCCTCGGTCTCCTGGTTAGGAGTCCCGAAGGGGCCTTTCTGAATCCATGGTGGGCGCTAGAGGATTTGAACCTCTGACCCCTTCCGCGTCAAGGAAGTGCTCTCCCCCTGAGCTAAGCGCCCGAATGTAATCGCCAACGAACAGCGACGACTATTGTAACAGGATGCCCCGTCTGCGCTAGACCCATCTTTGACCAGTCTGGAACTCGCCCTTGCCACCCTGCTATGCCGTTGGTAGACTACCCCTTGCGCGCGGACGTGGCTCAGTTGGTAGAGCACAACCTTGCCAAGGTTGGGGTCGCCGGTTCGAATCCGGTCGTCCGCTCCATAGCACTCCCCGGAAGGTTGGTCCGAGGCTCACATAAGCCCGTCGGGGCCGACCTTCTGTATTGAAAGCGGGAGCACTGCTCCCCCCAGACGGCGACGTCGCCAAGTGGCAAGGCAGAGGCCTGCAAAGCCTTTATCCCCGGTTCGAATCCGGGCGTCGCCTCCAGAGACGAGAACGGCCCCCTTCGCTTGATGCGACGGGGGCCGTTTCTTTTCCACCGAGTTGCTCTGGTCAACCGCTCGGTGGTGCATGCGGTGAGGGTCACGCAAGTCGAGGGGGGCGCCTCGCGCGGCCGCATGCAGGGGGTGGGGTGGAACGAAGGACGTCTAGAGGGGACTAGACGCCGTACTTCACCTGAATCTGCTTGGCCTGCTCGAGGCGATAAAGACCGCGCTCAAGATCCTCAAGGTTCGGGATGTTGTCGATCGCCCACTTGAGAATCTCACGGGGAACGAGAGGATAGCGCTCGCGCGCCTGCGCCAGGGTCATGGCTTTCTCCTTCTACGACTACGACTACGACTGCTGCTGCGACTGTGGTGTGATGAAGGACCCTTGCTACTGTGAAGATTGTGCTCCCGGATGCGTGGCAACGTCAAGCGCTGACGCTACTCCCGCCATCTCGGATAGAGCTCATGCGTAACGCCCAGAACGTCCAGGGCTTTGCCAACGACGAAGTTCACCTGATCATCGAGCGTCTCCGGCCGCTGATAGAATGCCGGCATCGCCGGGACGATGATCGCTCCCGCCTCGGCAAGCGCGGTGAGGTTGCGGAGGTGGATGAGGTTCAGCGGTGTTTCTCTCGGAACGAGCACGAGGGGTCTGCGCTCCTTGAGAGCGACATCGGCGGCCCGCTCGGCAAGGTCGGAAGCAAGCCCTGAGGCGATCGAACCAATGAAGCCCATGGAGGCCGGAATGACGATGACACCGTCAACGGGGCTTGAGCCAGATGCGACAGCGTCGAACAGGTCGTCGTTGTGAACGACACGAAGCGGCGCATCGGGCGGGAGTTCCAGGAAGCGCAACACCGTCTCCTTCGCCGAGGTCTCCGGTAGACGGAAGCCCATCTCGTACGCCATGACTTCGGCGCCCGTTGGTGTCGCGACAAGCGACACGGTATGCCCGCTCACGAGCAACTGCTCAACGGCGCGCATACCGTATGCGGAGCCCGAGGCTCCGGTGATGACAACTACAAAGTGCTTCACGAGCATTCCCTTCTCAGGCGAGCAGCCGGTCTGCGAGAGCCCCGACCAAGACGATGACGGCAATCACACCATTGACGGTGAAGAACGCGGCGTTCACACGGGAGAGGTCGTCAACCTTCACGATGCTGTTCTCATACCACAGTAAGGCCGCGGCCACACCGACCCCGACAAACCAGAACGCTCCGGCACCGATCAGTATGCCGCCAACGCCCAGGAGCAGAACGGTCGCCACGTGTGCGACGCGCGTCTGCATGAGCGCTGCGGGGATGCCGATATCGGCGGGCATCGAGTGTATCTTGTCTCGCACATCGCACTCGATGTCCTGGGTCGCGTAGATGATGTCAAAGCCTGCTGTCCACAGGAGCACAGCGGCACCGATAATCCAGGGTCCGGGCATCCCTATCGGAGCGCCTACAGCGACCCAGCCCGCCACAGGGGCAAGGCCAAGGCACAATCCCAACCAGTAGTGGCACAGCGGCGTAAAGCGCTTCATGTAGGGATACGCGAGAAACGCCGCGAGTGGAATCGGCCACAGCCAACGTGTGATAGGGGCAAGTCGAAACACGGCATGCAGGTACGCTCCAAGCATGAACGCCGCGAAGAGCCACAGCTCCCAGGCCTTGATGAGTCCGGCAGGGATCGCACGGCCGGCCGTGCGGGGATTGCGAGCGTCGATCTCTTTGTCGACCGCCCGGTTCACCACAAAGGCGAACGCGCGGGCCCCGACCATGGCGACCGCGATCCACAGGATCGCCGCAGGCGTCGGCCAGCCGCCTCCTGCACCACCCATCCGTCCCACCAGGGCAGCGCCGTAGAGTGCGCCGATGAATGCGTACGGCAGTGCGAAGATGCTGTGCTCGAACTTCACGAGCTCAAGCAACACCCTGATCTTGCCGGGTTTCACGGGCACGGGAGTCGCATCGGTCGCAGTGCTCACAGACCGAGTTCGCCCCACATCGAATCCACGCGCTGTTTGACCTCGGGCGACATCTCGAGGGCATCCGGCCATCCGCGGTCATGACCCTCGTTCGCCAGCGGCTTCGTCGCGTCGATGCCCATCTTGTAACCGAAACTCTCCATCGTGCTCGAATGATCGAGACGATCGAGCGGTCCCTTCGAAATGAGGATGTCCCTGCTGGGATCGACGTTGTTGAAACAGCGCCATGCCACCTGCGAGTAGTCATGGCAGTCCACGTCCGCATCGACCACGATGACGAACTTGGTGAACATCATCTGTCCCATCGACCACGCGAAGTTCATGACGCGAAACGCCTGACCGGCGAATTCCTTCTTGATCTGGAAGATCGCACAGTTGTGGAAGACGCCTTCCAGCGGCAGGTCGTAATCGAGCACCTCGGGCATCATCGCCTTCACGATCGGCAGGAACAGCCGCTCGGTCGCCTTCCCGAGGTAGCAGTCCTCCATCGGCGGGCGACCGACGATCGTCGCGGGATAGATAGCGTCCTTGCGCATGGTGATCGCCTCGACATGGAAGACCGGGAAGTCATCGGCAAGCGAGTAGTACCCCGTGTGATCGCCGAACGGACCTTCCCAGCGCGTCTCCCCTGCCTCGACGTACCCTTCTAGCACGATCTCGGCGTGCGCGGGAACGAGCAGGTCGTTGGTGATGCACTTCACGACCTCGACAGCCTCGCCGCGCACGATGCCCGAGAAGAGGTACTCGTCGATGATCGGCGGAACAGGTGCCGTGGCCGAGAAGATCGTCACTGGGTCCGCACCAAGGGCGACCGAGACCGGCACGCGCTTCACGCCCGCTGCGAACTGCTCGCGCATGTTCTTGGCGCCGTCGTGATGCTCATGGATGTGCATGCCGGTCGTGTTCTTGTCGAAGATCTGCAGACGGTACATGCCGAGGTTCAGCTTGCCCTTGAGGTTTGCCGTGACGACCAGCGGAAGCGTGATGAAGCGACCGCCGTCCTCAGGCCACGTTTTGAGCACCGGCAGGATACCGAGGTCGACCTCGTCGCCTCGCAGGATGACTTCCTGGACTGGCGCCTTCTTGACTTCCTTCGCACCGGCGCCGGCCAAGTCCTTGAGACCGAGCAGGGCGTCAAGCTTGCCCTTCATCGAGGCGGGCATGTCCAGGGGCAGCAGGTCCATCAGCCGCTTCCCGACAGCATCGAGGTCTTTCCAGGTGCCCGTCTCGGCGTCCACGCCCATAGCCCAGGCCATGCGATCGTACGAACCGAAGAGGTTGATCGCGACGGGCATCGTATACGAGCGTCCCGTCTCGCGGTCGACGGGCTTCTCGAACACCAGCCCGGGGCCATGCTTCTTGCTGACTCGATCGGTAACCTCACCGATCTCCAGCACCGGATCGAGCTCCGCGCTCACGCGCGAGAGCTGTCCCCGACTCTCCAGTAATGCCATGAACTCTCGCAGATCCTTGATCGCCACTGATCCTCCTTAGTCCAGCCCGAGAGCTGCCTCGAGCTGTTCGAAATCATAAATCGGTTGAGGACCTACAGGTAGCGCCTCGGTTCCATGGCGATCGACGAGGACCGCATCCATGCCCGCGGCCCGCGCTCCAAGAATATCGGAGTAATGATGATCGCCGACATGCGCTGCATCTTCAGGTGCTACACCAACACGCCAACACGCGAGTTCGAAGATGCGCGGATCGGGTTTTCGCATACCAACATCTGACGAAGACACGATCGTGTCAAAACGCGTAGCCAATCCCATCTTCGCTAGAAGGCCCTGAAGCCTACCGTCCCAGTTCGAAATGACACCAGTGGCGATACCCCGTGCTCGCAGACGATCAAGTGCCGGCGCAACGTCATCATACGCCCGCCACCGCTCGGCCTTGCCAAACTCGTCGTAGACGCGGCGCGCGATAACGGCGGCCTCGGTCTCGATCCCGAGCTTACGGCAGAGCAGCGAGTACATCCCGACCCAGACAGACGAGGTCTCTTCCTCGTTCGTCCAGAAGGTGTCATCGGCACGGTACTGGTCCTCGTAATACGCGTCCACGAGCGGCATGAGCTCATCGATTGCCGAGAGGTCACGCGTATGCCCCGCCGCCGACAGAACCTCCCGGCAGACTTCGGACACGCTCGGGTACGGGAAGACCAGCGTATTGCCGACATCGAAGAAGACTGCTTGTAGCGTCATTTGGCGAGAAAGGTCACCACGTCGTGCCTGCGGGCCCTGGGAGTCGGCGTTTCATCGGGGTGACCGACGATGAGAAGCGAGGCGATCTCACGCTCTGCGGGAATGCCAAAGACGTTAACGAGCCGATCAACGATCCACAAGGGCGCCGAAACACTGCATGCGCCCAGGCCTTCATCGACCGCTGCGAGCATGAAGTTCTGAATCGCTGCCCCAACGCTGATGTAGTCATGAGCACGCTGAGATGCGTCCTCGGAGGCAGGGACGGAGATTGCGATCACGACCGGAGCCTTACCTAAGTCCATATAGAACCGCGCGGCCATGTCGAGATCCTCTTTGCTCAGAACATCCATGTACTCCTGGAGATATTGTGTGGTAAGCGCCATCGTCTCGACCACATCATGGCGGGCATCGCCCATCGCGACATGGAAGTGCCAGGGCTGGCTATTGTGCGCTGAAGGGGCAAGGGTTGCGGCTTCCACGAGACGCAGCACCGTGTCGACATCCACCGGAGTGCCGTCGTAGACACGAGTGGAGTGTCGGGCGCGCATCGCTTCAAGCATCTCCATCGAGACCCCTTTACTGAGACGTTCGGTCATACCCCCGGCGACGCGAACAGCAGGAACCGCGTCCCTGCCAGTTTACCCTTTGGGCCCCCAGAAGGCACGTCACCGACGGCTAGGCGTGTATCGGCGCGATGTGCTTGACGAGCGTCACCGCGGTCCCACCGTCCGGGCACGAGGCGAACTCGACCGTGTCCATGAGGGCACGCATGAATATGACGCCTCGGCCAGACGATGCGTACAGATCATCACTCGATAATGTCGAGCCATCGAACCCGTCGCCAGTATCAGTGATCTTGATTGAGACGCAATCCTCGTATGCGGCAACTTCAATACTGATGTCATCCGAGGCGCCGCCCGGGGAACCATGCCGAATCGCATTGGCGAGCGCTTCCCCGACTGCAACGCGGATATCAAACATGGCAGCCTCAGAAATGCCGAGCGAACCGAGCATCATACACACGCCCGTGCGTACTTCAGCTAGCGTTGCCGCGGACGCTGGCAGGACCATCTCTTCTCGCCACAGAGGAGATAACGTAGTGTCGCCCCGGTCGAGCCCCGAAAGGGCGGAAATGACATCGATTGAAGCAGCAATCGTCGGAGCCGCCCCCACGAGCCCCGAGAGTTCGAGAACGCGGCTCACATTGCCGTCGGCACCAGCGAGTACAAGCTTGCCCTCCAGCGGAACGAGCTGACGATCCAGCCACACGAGCAGGCTGAACGAGGAGCTGTCGGCGTATGAGACCCTCGACAGGTCGAGAACGACGTTTGCGCAACCGCGCTTGAGCGCTGTCATGATGCTCTCCCGGACCCGCGGCACGCTCTGCAGGTCGAGTTCTCCATCCATTCTGACAACGCATGCTCGCGCTTCGTCACGGTATTCGATGTCGATGTTCACGATACGGGACTCCTATGAGTCATATGTCGTGCGTAGTCCTGACTTTCCCCGGCCTCACTCGCACATAACACTCCCGGAGGAATCACTCTCGACATCAGGCCTGCGAACCACAAGGATTGCGGCATCGTCACGGAGTTCGCCCGCTGCGAATCGCTGCACCGCCGCAAGCAGCCGATCCGTCACGGCCGCCGCCGATCCACCTTGGCGTAATGCGCGCCTGACTCGACCTTCGCCAAAGAAGTGCCCCTTAACGCGAGCCTCGGTAACGCCGTCAGTGTAGAGCATCAGTGTAGAGCCAGGAGCGACCACGAGCCGAGACTCGCCGAAATCGGCCGACATCACGGCCCCGAGCAGAGCACCGGTCGTCTCGAGCCGGAGAATCTCGCCACAGGGCGTCAGCACCATAGCCGGCGGGTGACCGCCATTGGCCCAGGTCAACTGCCCATCCGAAATTGTAAGTGTACCGAGCCACAACGTCACAATGTCTGATGGGTCCCCGGACTCTACAAGCAGGCGGTTGAGCTCGGCCAATACCGGGCCGGGAGTCGCGCCAGCCGCAATCATGCCACGGATAAGGTACTTGATCATCGACGTCTTCGTAGCCGCCTCGACACCCTTGCCACAGACGTCGCCGATTGCCATGACAAGGCGACCGTCCGGCGCGACAAAGAGATCGTAGTAGTCCCCGCCAATCTCCAGCTCACTGCCCGCAGGGACATAAGCACTCGATGCGTCGATTCCCTCGATGAGGGGAAGCTCCGTCGGAAGAATGCTCTCCTGAAGCACCGTAGCCACATGGTGCTCCCGGCTGAAGAGATTCGCCGTATCGATTGCCAGGGCCGCCTGTGAGCCAAAAGTGCGCAGAAGATCAAGATCCTCGGCTGTGAAAGCATCCGCGCTACGCCCGAAAAGCGCGAGAACACCGAGGGAGCGACCCCGGGCCAGGAGCGGCACGAAGATAGCAGACTCGAGTCCCTGGGAGACGGCGGCTGCGGCAAGGCGGGACTCAAGATCCCGAAGTGTGGCAATCCGCTCGGGCTCCTTTGTCGAGTACACTCTGCCCGGAATATCGACGCCGGGGGGAAACACCATCTCAAGCATTTCGGGATGCAGAATGCCGCGCGCCATGGGAACACTCATGAACTTCTTGTCCCGCTCGTAGGTCATCAACATGACCGCATCAGCCGAGAGTATCTTCTGGACGACATCAAGCACCCGATTGAGCACGACCTTGCTCTGTAGCGACGAGCTGACCGCCTGCGATATCCGGAAGATGGTCTCCAGGTTATCTGCACGGTTTCGCGCCTGCTCGAAGAGACAGGCTACATCGAGCGCCAGTCCAACCTGCTTCCCAATCGTATCCGCGATCGCGAGTCCGTAGCTGCCGCGCGCGAATGGGTTCGTGTGATCTCCGAGCACGATCAATCCGGCGATATCGGAGCCCTGGTGGAGCGGCGTCACCAGCAAATAGCGTGCGTCGAATGCAGCCGCGAACGCTAAGAGCCCGGCATCAATCAGAGTGTCGTGAAGTACCGGCCGCGCAGAAGAGTCAGCCGCATGCAGTGCCCAGCTCTCCAGGAGACGCGATTCAAGCACCGGGTCATTGGGAGGCTTCGATCCGAGTGCGCCAGGGACCGACAGGGCAACGAAGACCGTGCTCATTCCAAGCGCATCTGCCTCGACGGCCGCCACTTCCTCAATAGCAGCACGCAGGTCCTCCGGGCCACTCAAGAGCTCAGCGGTTCGTCGAAGCACCTCGGCCTCGCGACGGGAACGGCGTTCCTCGGCAAACAATCGGGCGTTATCGAGCGCAACGGATGCCTGCGCCGCGAAGGAACGCATCATGTCGATTTCAGCGGCGGCAAACGTACGCCCATCCTCACACACAACGATAACGGCACCGAGAACTTCAGTGCCCTTGACGAAGGCGGCAGAAAGCCCTGACATGCCCTCAATGCCGTGTAGCGCGATGACCGTATCATCCGATGCGCTACCGTCGAAGACCTCGACATCCCGGTTCTCGAGCGTGCGGCTAATCAACTCGGATGTGCTTACCTCAACGACCTGCTCCTGGTGATCGGAGAGCGACCCGATTGCACGAACGAGCCGCAGGTTCATGCAATCATCGTCGATGAGCAGCACGCCCACGTTCTGGGCGTTCAGCATATGAGCGAGCGAGGAAACGATACCGTCAAGAACCTCATCGCGATCGGCCGACCGCGCCAGGAGTTGCGACATGTCATGCATCCGCCTCAGCCTGTCAGCAACCGAGTTGAAGGACTCAATCAGACGACCCACCTCGTCACGCCGACCGACTGCAAGCGGTTCCAGGAGCGCGCCCGACGCGGCCGCGCGCGCATGAGCATCGAGTAGCCGCAGCGGCCTCACAAGCAAGCCGACACCAACGACAGCAACGATGGCAACGAAGAGTGCGGATACTCCCCAGGCGAAGATGGCTGGCCGTAGAGCAAGCCAGGTCTCCCAAGCGACGAAGTCGGCGGGCTCGACTACCACACACCGCCAACCGATTCCGGGAACGTCGGCAATCTGCTGGTAGACACCTTTGAATTCAACGGTCTCCTTAACTGTGATCTGGACCGCGCCAGGCGTCGCCGCAGCTCCGTCGGCATACGAGACAAGCCCGTTTCGATACGCATCGGGATCACCTGCAGCGAAGAGGATCACTCCGGATTCGTCGACCAGAAACGCCGTGGGCTGCTCTTCTGACAACGCAAGCTGACGCAGCGCGCTGTCGATGAAGGCTGTACGCACCTCACCGAGGAGGATCCTTTCCTCTCCGCCCGCAGTCCGTAGGCGAACAGCAAACCACAGGGTGCCACCCCTGCCGCCGTGCGTCGCGAGCCAGTTGAACTCGCCGACCAGAGTTGCTTCCGAAGCGAGAAGGGACCTCTCCACGTCAGTAGGCCCGATTCCCGCGGGGTACTCGCTGAGAATCTCTCCGTCGGAACGTATGACGACGATTCCACGGAGATACTCAGCGTTGCTCGCAAAAGCCGCAGCAAGTGCACGGCGAACCGTCAGTTCGTCTCCAGCCTCCAGCTCAGGTCGCAAAGACAGCGTCGTAAGCACCCTGCTGGACGTTAGAACGTGGCCTGCGACCTGGCTCTGTACGACTTCGCTCTGCGCCCGCTGACGGGCGGACTCCTCGCGAAGCGCCATACGATATACGCCGCTTGCAGAGGCGAACCCGAGCAGCGCGGTCGTAAAGAGCACAAGGAGCGCCGCGAGGAGCATGTACCTGTTGGCGAGGCTCTGGTTGAGTCGCTTGCGCCGAATCATCCACACCGCCCGACCTTGCCCGGCATCGAGTCTCAATCCTAGTGCAGGCCGGGACATGCGGCAACGCGATGAGTCTGTCAGCCCAGTTTTGAGAGGAACGGCACGAGTTCGATCATGAGGGCCGAAAGGCGCCCAAGCTGACCGGTCGCCATGAGGATGCCCATGAGCACGAGGATCGCGCCCGCTACCCGACTGATGATGAGAGAGTGCGTGTTGAACCACGCAAGCGTGCCTGTGAGGCGGCTGAAGAACGCTGCGGTCAGCAAGAACGGAACCGCCAGACCCAGCGAATAGACGCCCAGCATCGCGGCAGATCTCGCAACGTCGCCCGTCTGCGCAGCCATACCCAGAATGACTGCCAGAATCGGACCGACGCACGGTGTCCACCCGAAACCGAACGCCAGCCCCATCGCAAACGAAGCCGCACGACCGAACCGACGCGACTTCGCCATGTCGAACCGGGCCTCGCCGTAGAGCCAGGGAACCTTGATGACGCCCAGAAGCAGCACGCCGATGAGTATGACAAGAACACCTGAAACGACACCCAGAATCCCCTGGTACTGGATCATCAGGGGTCGAAGCGCGTCGCTTGCGAAGCCTGCGGCGGCGCCAATGAGAACGAACACGGTCGTGAATCCAAGTGTGAACAGGATGCTTGGGACGAGGATGCTCCGCTTTGCAGACTCACCGGAGCCAATCTCGGCAACGCTTAATCCGGTCATGAAGGACAGGTATCCCGGAATGAGCGGCAGGACACAGGGAGCGAGAAACGACAGAACCCCGCCTACGAAAGCCCCGAGGTAATTGACGTCTGTGCCGGACACTGCTTAATCAGCGACTTCTGCGCCGTATCCGACCTTGACGATCTCATGCACGATTGCACCGGGATTCGTGAGGTCCGGGTCGTAGACGACTTCGGTCAAGCCGGTCGCATTGTCGGCCAAAACCGATTCGACGCCTTCGATATCCTCAAGACTCATCTGGATGAGCATCGAGCAAGAACCGCAATGCATCCCGGTCGTCGTGAACCGCGTTGTCACGAGGTCAGCCATGCCGTTCACCCCATCTATCGACAGAATTTGAGACCCTTCAGACCCGCCTGGAATACCTCGGGTCGAGCACCTCGCCACAGTACGGGCACATTCGCCACTCACCCATCACAGTACGCCCGCACTCCGGGCACTCGGCAGCGGGAACATGAGTGTCATCTTCTTCGATTCTGTGGTCCTGGCGCAGCAACACCCAGGCCAGCGCGCCGATAATGGATGCTGCCAGAAGCGGCGCCAACCAGCCGAACTGCGCCGTGCTGGTACACCCCTCGAACCCTGAGCCCGCGTTGACGAGCAACACGAGGGCGACAACGACAACGACGGTGACAGCACCCGCCGCTGCCACCAGTAAAAGCCCTTGGACACGCGTACGATCCATGCCCCTACCCTCGCGTCGATATCAGCCAACAGCACGATTCTGTGCAATAGACGTGCCAAGAACGGCGGCGCGACACACCGCACATCAGAGGCCGTACTTCGCCATGCGCGCCTCGAGCGTCTTCGTCGTCAGACCGAGAAGCTTCGCGGCCTTCGGAACGTTTCCTCCGGAGCGATCAAGCCCCTGTCGGACGAAATCGAGTTCTACTTCCTCGAGGTCGACGCCGCCTTCCGGCAGAACAAAGCAACGCTCACCGGGCGCAAACATCGAGACACCGGACCGGACCTCGGCCGGAAGGTCCTCAGCACCGATCTCGTCACCGCGGGACAGGATCGCGATTCGCTCGATCGTGTTCTCAAGTTCTCGAACGTTGCCGGGCCATTGATACTCCATGAGCAGACGCATCGCCTCAGATGAAATGTGCTTGCTGCCCGCGCTCTGCTTCTCGAGAAAGTGTGCCACCAGTAGCGGTATCTCACTCGGTCTCTGACGCAGCGGTGGCAACGTGATGGGCACGACATTCAGTCGATAGTAGAGATCCTCCCTGAAAGCGCCATCAGCGATAAGCTGCTGTAGATCCTGGTTCGTCGCCGCCACGACCCGAACATCGACCTCAAGGGTACGCGTCCCCCCGAGTCGCTCAAAGGTTCGCTCCTGGAGCACCCTGAGCAGCTTGACCTGTACAGCGAGGCTGATATCTCCGATCTCATCGAGGAAGATCGTGCCACCGTTTGCCAGTTCGAATCGGCCTGGTTTGGCCTGCATGGCGCCCGTGAAGGCACCCTTCTCGTAGCCAAAGAGCTCACTCTCGAGGAGCGTCTCGGGTAGAGCACCGGCGCTGACCGAAACGAACGGCCGCGCCGAACGGGTCGACATCTTGTGGAGCGCCCGCGCCGCGAGTTCTTTGCCGGTGCCCGACTCGCCGTAGAGAATCACGGTCGCATTCGTCGGTGCGACCTTGCCGATGGTCTCTAAGACGGAGAGCATCGCCGGGTCGGCGGCTACGATTCCTTCGACATCGTAGTCGCGGTCAAGCTCTTCTCTTAACCGCTCGACCTCAGCAGCGAGCGCGCTCACCTTAAGCGCCTTCTCGATACTGATCTTGAGTTCCTCTAGATCGAAAGGCTTCGTGAGGTACTCGCTTGCTCCTGCCTTCATGGCGGCAACAGCGGTTGTCACGTTGCCGTGCGCCGTGAGCATGATAATCGGGAACACGTTGCCCTTCGCTCTGAGCCGACGGAGAACCTCCATGCCGTCCGGGGCGGGCATCTTGTGGTCGAGAACCATAAGGTCCGGCGGCTGCTCGGCCACAGCAGTCAGTGCCTCTTTACCATCTGCAGCTTCGATCACCTCATAGCCTTCGGCGGAGAGCGCCTGGGCAAGCACCCAGCGCATGTTCTTCTCGTCGTCCGCAATGAGAACGCGACGTTTCATCAGGCCTCCCCGGCATCGTGGATGATAGGAATCGACACGGTGAAGGTCGTACCCGTACCCTCCGCGCTCGCAACCTCGATGTGCCCATCGTGCTCATCCAGAATGCGATGAACGATAGTGAGCCCAAGGCCGGTTCCCTCGTCGCGCGTCGAATAGAACGGGTCGAACACCTTCTTGAGATCGTCAGACGGTATACCCGGTCCGGTGTCGGAAACGGCAACCGATACAAAACCTTCATTGGCGCACGCACGCACTTCGATGGAGCCCCCGGTCTGGCTCATGGCCTGAACCGCATTTGAGATGAGGTTCACAAATACCTGCTTGAGCTGGTCAGGGTCGGCCATAACCCGCGGCAGACCCTTGACGTCCAGCGACGAGATTGACACGTTCGACTGCCCGGCAAAACGACGTGTAAAGAGCAAGACGTCGTCCACAACATCGGCAATATCAGTCACCGCCAGGTGCGGCTTCGACGGACGACCGAAGTCCAGAAGCGCCTTGATGACGCGATCGAGACGGTCGATCTCCTGCTTGATGACGCTCGTCGCCTCAAGAAGGCGGTCCTTGTTGAAGCTCGATTCCTCGACGAGTTGCACCGACGCTCTGATGATTCCGAGCGGATTCCGAACCTCGTGAGCAACGCCGGCGGTGAGCTCGCCCATCGCAGCGAGCCTGTCGGCGCGAATGAGTTGATCCGTCAGAGCCTTGACCTCGGAAACATCCTCAACGGTGACAACCGCGCCGAGAATCCTCCCGTCGATGTCACGCATCCGAGAAATCGACACCTGCGCCTGAAGGACCTTGCCTCCCCGAGTCAGAAGCCGCATCTCTTTGACCGACTTTGGCAGCCGGCCCTCGAGAACCTTCATAACCTCATCGTCAAGACCTGCGTCTTCGGCAAACAGGATGCCGATACGCTTCGGCACGATGTCGACCTCCCGCATGCCGAGAATACGCTCTGCTGCCGGATTTGCAGTTGCCATCGATCCATCCGGTCCAACGGTGATGACTCCCGATGTGATCGATCGGAGGATTGCCTGTGTGTAATCCTGGATGTTCACGAGCTGAATCGCCCGCTCTTCAAGCTTGCGGTACGCATCCTCAAGCTGATGACTCACCTGCCGAAGGTCTGCGGTCTTCACCTCAGCAAGGTCCCTGAGCCAACCAAACAGAACGCCGACCGCAAGGTACATCACGATTTCGTACAGATTGTCGATACCGCTACCGAACAGTCCGCCCAGGGAAACGGTGGCGTGAAGACCGTAGAGCATGCTCGCGGCGACAGCCGTGATCAAGCCGCCGCGCCGCCCGAAAACGAAGCCCGCGTACATGATGGGCAAGTAGAAGAGCTTCCTGTAAAGAAGGTGCATCGGCATCGCTTCGGGTGACGTATTCGTGAAGAGGTGAAGGAAGGTTACAGCCGCCAGGAGGGTGACGATCATCAGGACATCACGCGCCACTGAATCATCAGGCCGCTGGTTCGCACCGTACAGGCCGGTGTCGCGCCTATCCGCTATGGGTTGCGACTTCATCGGCGCTTCCGTGCCCACGAAGGTTCGATGCCGATCTCCTCGCGGTACTTGGCGACGGTTCTCCTCGCCACGTCCACACCCTCAGCAGCCAATAGGTCTGCCAGGCGCTGGTCCGAAAGCGGACGTAGGGGATCCTCACCCTCCAGGTACTCACGAATCTTTCGCTTCACGGTCGTGGCGGCGACATCCATTCCGGACGACGTTCGGTAACCGCCTGAGAAGAAGTGCTTGAGTTCGAACAGGCCATAGGGTGTGGCGATGTATTTCCCGGTCACACCGCGACTCACCGTGCTCAGATGGACGCCGATCTCAACGGCCACATCTTCCAAACGGAGCGGCCGGAGATCGCCTCGGCCGTCCTCGAAGAAATCGTGCTGCGTCTCCAGGATGATCTGGGCGATACGACTCACGGTATCGCGCCGGCGATCGACATTGCGCATGAACGACTCGGCGGCCCGAATCTTCTCCTTGAGATAGCGCCTCGTATCATCGTCAACCGATGACTTCGACCGAAGCATCTGGCGGTAGCGCGGACTGACCTTGAGCGTCGGGACCGCCTCGTTGTTCGGGATGATCAGCCATTCGTCACCGAAGCGCCGCAGGGTCACATCAGGCACGACATACGAGGGCGCCTGACCGGGCGAGAATGCGCCGGCGGGACGAGGATTGAGCTGCCGCAAGATCACGATAGACTCCCGAACCGCGTCCTCGGTCACATGCTCAGCGCGCGCGATCTTGCGATGATGATTCGCTGCAACCGCATCAAGATGCCGCTCGATCAGCGCGACGAGCAGTGGCTCATCCACGCCGAGATACGCAGCCTGGATGCGGAGTGCCTCATGAACAGTGCGAGCTCCCACGCCCGGCGGATCGAGTTGCTGGATGATATCAAGCGCCTGCTCGGCTATTTCGAGCTCAACATTCGCAATCGCGGAAATCTCCGCAAAATCCCCCACAAAGAGGCCGTCGTGATCCAATGTTCCGATGATGGCGAGCGCTGCACGTCGAACCGACTCCGAAACGTCCATCATGTTGAGCTGGTCGATGAGATAGTCATCGAACGTCTGGACTCCACCGACGAACTCCTCGGAGTTCACTTCCTCCGCATTGGGGTCGCGAGGCGAGGTGGAGTCGAGGTTCTCAAGCTCATCGTACTGATCGAGCCACTCGTCCCACGCACGTTCATCCTCTGGATCGTCCCGCTCGTCCTCGCGCTCTTCCTCGGGTTCATCCTCTTCCATCTCCAGGACAGGGTTTTCGAGCAACTCGGTCTCAACGAGCGTCTGAAGCTCGGCGACCGGCATCGCGAGAATCGTAAGCCCCTGATAGACCTGAGGCGATAGGGTGACTTTATGGCGGAGTTCAGGCCGCTGTGCGAGTTCCATCAGGACCTCCAATCACACGGCCGCGCATCTGAGCGAAATCGAGCCGCAAGCAAACCTTGTACCATGAAGTATATTCCCACGTCGCGGACGGTTAGACCAGGCGGTCAGTTCGCTGGCGGAAGCTCCGCCGTCGCAGTGGATGACATCTGCGACACCAGGATCGCCGCAAGGACCAGCAACCCTCCGAGCATCTGCGCCAGCGTGAGACTCTCCCTGAAGAGCGCCCACGCGACCAGCGCAGCAAGCACGGGTTCCAACGTCGACGTCACGGATGCTTCCGTAGCGCGAATGTACCGCAGCGCCTTTAGAAACGCGCCGAACGGCACGACCGTACTGGTGAACGCTATGAAGGTCACCGCGGCGAGAGTGCGCCCGTCTCGCAGGCTTGCGAAGACTGGTCCCGGACCGCCGAGGACCGCCCACCAGAACAACGTGGCGGCTCCTAGGCCATACGTGAGCAACGTCCATGATGAGAAACGGTGTGCTGCCCATCGCCCCATGAGGGTGTACCCAGCGAAGAAGACTGCTGAGGCGACGCCCCAAAACAGACCCGCAGGCGAAACGACAAGCCCGGTGCCTCCGATCGCACCGACGACGAGCGCGCATCCCGTCACGGAGAGGCCGACCGAGACGGGCAGCGACCAGGTAAACCTGTCACGAAGCACGGCGACTGACACGATAAGCACGATGATCGGAGCGAGATACTCAAGGAGGATGGCCGTCGCCACGCTGGTGAGCGAGATCGTCTTGAAGTAAGTGAAGTGTACGAGCGCAAGTCCTGCGATTCCGAAGAACCCGAGGAATGGCAAGTCCTTCGCCCGAACCTTCAGGGCACCTCGCCTCGCCGTGACTACGTAGACGAACAGCATTGCAAACGCGAGCATTGCCCGCGAAGCCGAAAGCATCACCGGGTCGATTACTATCCCGAGCGGGGGGATAGGCCACAGGGCCGTGCTGCTGTCGAGTGGCGTGAAGAGCCACTTCGCCGCGAGCCCGCCGGTCGCCCAACACATGGCGGCCAGCGCGGCGAGCCCGAATCCGACCAGCCGGTCGCGGCGATCGTCACGATTACGGTCAGCTTTTGTCGATGACACGCTCAAATAAGCCCCTCATCGCGCTGTTTCGCGGTCTTATCCTCCTGGTATGCGTCAAGCGGTTCGAGATGTGCGATCACATCGGCGACCGTCGCGATCTCTTCGCAGATGGCTTTCTCAACGCGCTCTGCGGTCGCATGACCGTCTGCAACCGTGATCGTCGGGTCCACCTGGATATGAAGATCGACGTACACCTCTGACACCGGTCCCCGCGTGCGAATATCGTGCACGCCCAACACTCCTTCGACGCCGAGGGCGACATCCTTAATCGCAGAGGGCGCGATTCGCGCACGGTCAGCAAGCGTCTCGTTCGCCGACTTAAACACGCTCCAGGCCGCAAAGACGATGAAGCCCGCAACCATGAGTCCGATCAGCGGATCGGCAATCGGAAATCCCAGTTTGACGAACACCAGCCCGATGATGACTCCGATGCTCACAAGGATGTCACTCCCTGTGTGGCTGGCGTCGGCAACAAGAATCTCACTACCGAGTCGTTTGCCGACCCCGCGCTCGTACCGCGCGACAAATATGTTGATTCCCAGCGTCACGAACATGACGACGAACGACATTGCACCGACACGAGCGATCTCGCCGGGGTTGATGAGCCGTTCAATTGCGGAAGAGCCCACGCGCCAGGCTGCCAAGAGGAGCATCGCGCCGATAATCGCCGAGGCGAATGTCTCGTACTTGGCATGGCCATACGGGTGATCGTCATCAGCCGGTCGCGAAGCGATGGCCATTGCGAGCAATCCGATCACATTCGATGTTCCATCGAACATCGAATGGAAGCCATCGGCCGTCATGGCTACCGAATCCGTGAAGATTCCGTATCCGAGTTTGGCGAAAGCAACGAGCAGGTTCAGGCCGAGAATGATCCACAGTACACGCCTGACCTCATCAGCCCGTGATCCCTGCGGCCCGACTTGCTGTCTCTTGTAACCCATCTGCGCTCCATCTGTTTGCTCGGGAATACCCCCTGGGGGTATAGTCAGCCAAACCATTATTGTACGGCATCATCATCACCACCGAAGGAGTGATTCTGTGCATACTCTGCCCGACACCGTCGCCGTCGGCAATGACGAAGAGCGGAAACGCATCGTCAACCGCCTCAAGCGGCTCGAAGGACAGATTCGCGGCCTCCAGACAATGATCGAGTCTGGAAAGGATTGCGATGCCGTCTTGACGCAGATTACCGCGGCAAAGTCAGCGCTCAACCAGGTCGGTCTCCACATCATCGGCTACTCGATGAAGACCTGTCTCACCGAGGATAGCGCCCGATCACGCGACGAGCTCGTCGACGAGGCCATCGCCGTGTTTCTCAAGTATTCGAACTGCGTGCAGTAGTTCACTCAGGCGGTTGCAGCGTCGACAAGCCCGACGACCTGTTGCTCGACAAGCTGGCCGTGAGCAGACGCGTCTTCGACCTCGAAATCACCATCAAGGACCGCCGAACGTATAGCGGAGACGTAGACGACCTCGCCTTCGACATACACATGGACGCGGCACTGCGATATCTTTGCGCTGCACCCGGGTGCTTCGTTCATGTGAATCATCGTAGACAGCTCATAGATTCTCAGCGGCTGTATCGCAAACCCCTTTGCTGCAAGTGTCGCCTGCAGATCATGGGCGCGTTCAACGACGAAACCAAACGAGCGGATAGAACGTTCGACGGCCTCGACGGTCGACTCAAATCCGCTATGGCATACGCGCTTATACGTGAAGTCCATGCCACTAGACTATCATGCTCAAAGAACGATTTGGCGCTGCCCTCCACGAAACGGTACTGTCGTCAGAGACGCTTACCGAAAGGACCAGCGTGGCGAATTGGCTCTTCCTTCTCGTCGGCGCTGCGGCTACCGGCGCTGCATGCACGTATCTGCTGGTGGTTCCCCGTCGGTGGCTGCCCCTTCCCGGCGCACTCATCGTCTGCAGCTTGTTCTCGGCAACACGGAGCATGGATCACGTGCTTAAGACGTCAGAAGCGACCGGGTTAATCGGAATGGCGATCTTGCTGTCCGGACTGGGAGTCTCAGTAGGATTCTGGCTCGCCTCGGCGTCGCTCCCACTCCTGGCGGACCGCAATCGAGAGGCGTCCGAAGCACTGGTATCAAGCGCGTCTGACTCTGCGGTCACCCTCCTCGTGCTCTCGTTCGCAGCTCCAGAACGGTACCGGGTCAGATGGACCGCATGGTATGTGCGAAGGCTGCTCGAGAGTGGCGCTCTCGAGCTGCCGTCGAGCGCGATTCCATTCGTGTTCCTATCTGAACGCTCCCGGTACGGCGCAATCGGCGACTACCTGCCCGCCAGGGCGTCGACAACCGCGATTGTCGAGCAACTTGAAGCGACTCTCAGGGAACCGGCAATCGGAAGGATCGTGATTGCATGGGGTGAAGGGTCGCTTGAGTCATCAAAAGGCATCGTGTCCTCCGTTGCGGCAAGCGGCGGCCGCACGATTGTGGTGACGCTCGGCGCGGACGGTTCATTTCGCTCCACGGAAGCCATTCTCGAGCTTGAGTCAGCTCTCGAGTCTGTCGAGGATTGCCGCTCCCTTCTCGTCGCTCCGAGTATCTGGCACTCCGGCCGCCTCGCGCAGAAGCTTGTCACACGCATTCTCGACACGACGCGGGGCGCGGACCTGAAGACCGCAGGTGTCGTCCTTGTTGGCGAAGGGCAACCTGAAGCGTGGGAATCGCACGATCAAGGCTGGAGGGAGCGAGAGAACTACTTCAACCAGCGCGTTCGTCTCCTCCTGACCGAGCGCGGCATCCGCGAGCAACACGTCAGAGCCGCCTGGCTCGAATGGCAAACACCGGACGTGACTGAGGCTGTTCGACATCTCGCGGCACTGGGTTGCGAGCGGATTGTCATCGCGCCATCGACGATAGCCTGCGTCACGCTCTCGACGGCAATCGACCTGGAACACATGGTAGCCTCGGCGCGTGTAGCCGAAGACGTGCAGACCGTGACGTTGGCACCGTGGGGTGATGATCCGGCTCTCGCGCAGGCAACCGCAGAAGCGGCCCGCCAGGCCCTGGAGCACGCTCGCTGACAGTGGGAGATCGCGCCTCTATTTGGTGGCCTTGCAGCGCTCCCAGTTCCATGACTGGAGCCGACGGATCTGCGGATACCGAAACGCGTAGCGCAAAGCCACGGAGAGTCCGCCTTTTGATGCTTCGGCGCGCGTTTCAAGCTTGTCGATACTCAACCTGAGGTCTTCGGCCGTCGTGCCGCGATAGAGCGTGTAGCCGTTCCCGATCGCCTTCAGAACGTGGGCGTCGGATCCGCCGGTTGCGGCGATACCCTGACCGCCTGCGAAGGCCTTCGCGGCAAGGCGGTTTGCGTAGACAAGATACGGCGAAGAGTTGTAGACCTCAAGGGCATGAAAGGCGACGTCATTGATTGCCTGCCCGACGCTTTCAAGACCGAACGGCCCGAAGGCGCGGTTGGCGAACGGGTGCGCAATGACAGCAACTCCGCCCTGCTCGTTGATACGCGAGACAGTTTCCGCGGCCGAAAGGTTCGCTGGAATCGTCTCCTCAAGCCAGAGGCCGATGATGTGGCCGGATTTCGACGAAATCTCCTCGCCGACAATGACTTCGAACTCGTACATATCGCTGAGCGAGCGTGCAAAAAGCGCACCCTCGATGGTGTTATGGTCGGTTATCGCAATCGCTGCAAGGTCGGTGTGATGAGCCACGTACTCCATGATCTCGGGGATCTTGGCCAGCCCATCACTGTGGTTCGAGTGAATATGCAGGTCCGCTTTACTCCAGACCTCGGTCACGTAGGGCCCCCTGAGTCTCGGGATGATCGTCATCCGGTTGAAGCAAGTTCCATACCGGAGAGCAGCTTGCTGCCTTCTACTCTATCGGCCGGACCCGGTTCACCCTGAAGCGCCTCGCGACCGACGGCAGTCCGCATCTCTAGCGCGTCGCGGACCACGCTGCGAGACGCCTGACACCCTCATGGAGACGATCGAGCGACGTCGCGTAGCTGAATCGCAAGAAACCCTCCCCGCCCGCTCCGAAGTCGATACCCGGGGCGACCGCAACGCCAGCCTCTTCAAGGAGCCGGCTCGAAAGTGCGAGAGAGTCGCTCCCCCATACGCGCGCATCCGCGAACACGTAGAATGCACCGGTCGGCTCGGTAGCGACCTTCAGGCCCAGTTCGCGAAGCGCCGGGACAAGGTAGCGGCGCCGTTCGTCATACAGCCCGCGCATCCGTGCCACATCCGGCTGGCCATCCGTGAGCGCGACCGTCCCGGCAACCTGGACAAAATGGTTAGCGCACAGGAAGAAGTTCTGCTGGATGACCTCGGCCGCGCGCACGAAAGCCCTCGGGGCGATCAAGTACCCGAGGCGCCATCCCGTCATCGCATACGCCTTCGAGAACCCGTTGAGCACGAACGCCCGGTCCGTATACTCCAGGATCGAGTGTGAGGGGCCGTCGAACTGCAGGCCATGGTAGATCTCGTCGCTCGCGATCCAGATGCCCGTTTCCGCGGCAAGGGTCGCAAGCGCGGTCAGGTCATCAGGCCCGAGAACGGTTCCCATCGGATTCGCGGGCGAGTTGATGACGATCGCTTTCGTCCGCGGCGTGATCGCCGCGCGGACCTCCTCGATCCTGAAGCGGAATCCCTCCTCGGCGCGAACACACACAGGAACAGGAACGCCGCCGAGAAACGAGATGTAGTTCGGATACGCGGGATAGCACGGGTCGGAGATGATGACCTCATCACCGGGATCGAGAAGCGCGCCGAACAGCAGGAGCATCGCCGGAGATGTGCCCTGCGTGACGATGATGTCCTCCGGATCGACGGCGACACCATACGCCGCGTCATAGTGAGCGGCAATCGCGGTTCGCAGATCCGGCAGTCCGGCCGACTGTGTGTACCCCGTGTCACCGGCTTCCATGGCGGCCTCTGCGGCGCGGGTGATGATCTCGGGAGTCGCGAAGTCGGGATCGCCGATCTCCATGCGAACGATGTCGCGCCCCGCCGCTGTCAGCTCCTTCGCGCGAGCAACAACATCCATCACCACGAACGGACGAATCGCTTGTGCACGCCTGGAAACCTGATCCACGGGCTCACCTCTCATAGTCGTGCCTCGTACTGCCGTTGTATCCAGGTCGCACGAACCTCAGCGCGCCGGAGGTCAACATAGGAAATACGTGGCGTCGCGATGATCTCGTGTGGTGGCTCGACATCGAATATCAGCCCGAGCTCTTCGGCACGCAGCCACAGATCGGTACCCGGCAGCACGTGCAGCGTCGACGTCTGAACCCTCCCGGGATCGAGCGCAAGACAGAACTCCATACCCTCAAAGAACTCCTCGGTCGAGTCCCCCGGAAGTCCGATGATGAGGTCACATTCAACGCTGATCCCCACGCGCCGGAGGGCGGCGACACCGGTCGAGAATCGCTCAGGATCGAAGGAGCGCCTGCATTCTGCGAGGGCAGCTGCCCCGACGCTCTGCGGACCCGTCTCAACCGAGCATACCCCTGCCCGCTTGAGCAGCGCAGCGGCATCGTCGTCGACTCGCTCGATATCCACTTCAACAGTGTGCAGCCTGAGGCCGTTGGCAGCGTACGGAGCCAGTGCCGCCGACAGCCACTCGAGACGATCCTGCGTCAGATTGAAGACCGGGTCGATGAACGAGAACGACGACACCCCGTGCGACTCCGCAAGCGTACGTATCTCGGCCTCGACACGACCCTGCGAGAACGAACGAACGCGACCATAGCCCTTGCCCTCAAAGCAGTACCCGCATCGATGCGGGCAACCGCGGTACGTCTCGAGATACGCACCCCCATCGACCGGACTCATAACACCCGTGAGGTACGGAGACGGGATCGAATCGAGATCCGCGATGAGCGCACGATCGCCTGCTGAGACCACGAATCCGTCGGGACGGCGCGCAGTCACACCCTCGACCCTGCACACGTCGCGCCCGCGGGTGAGCGCGTAGAGCACTTCAGCGAAGGTGATCTCGCCCTCGCCTCGAACGATGAGGTCGACTTCCATATGCGATTCAAGCGTCTGCTCGGCAACCGGCCCAACCTCGGGACCGCCGAGCACGATCCGGGTGTGGGGGCTGGCGGCGCGGATGATCCTGCACAGGTCGAACACATGGCGCGCGTTCCAGCAGGTCACGGAGAGCGCAACCACGTCGGGCTCGAGCGGGAGCACTCGATAGGCGACCCACCAGGGGTCCACATCCACCGTCAGGTCGAGTGTCTGGAAGGCAACCCGTCCCTTGAGACGATCGTCGGATTGCGCGTAGGCGCGGATGTAGCCAAGCGCAAGCGACTGATAGCCCGGCGAATTGAGCCCGACGAGAACGACCTTCAAGGGGGCGCTCATCAGCCGTCTCCGATGATGCAGTGAGCCGCATGGCTCTCGGGAAGCACGATGCCCTCAACCTCGACCCAGACGCCGTTCACGACGCCTGTGTCGCATGCGGCGCTCACGTGGGCAATGGCGGCCGATCCGTACGCGCCTTCGCCGTCGGCAACAAGACGCACGGCACCGACGCCGGCATCGGCAAGTTCCGCGACTGCTACCGGCAGGAGCGGTGCCGTGTGCCTGCAGGCGGGCACAACCGCAGAGACGGCCACCTTCTGGTCCACAGCCGCAGCGGCGCTTATGAACGCCCTGATACCCGCCAGCGCGGCATCGCTCGCACGTATCGGTGTCGCGACTGGATCATCGTCCGCGACCGAAGGTACGAACCGGATCACCAGGTGTCGAACACCGACGTGAATCGCTCCGGCCGCGTTCTCGCCGACGTTCAACGGACCGCCACCTGTCTCGAGTCCGATTCGTACGAATCCCGCTGCTGCCGCAGCCACGACCAGCGCCGGCAGTTCAGGATGCGAAAACGCTTCAAGGCCACCAAGAACGAGATTCGGTCCTGGGACGACGTCGACCCCCGCCGCCTCAGTGAGGTCGGTGCGGACCGCTGCCGATTCTCGAACCGACATACCCGGAGCGTTTGGCGCGCATCGCTCACAACGGGGAAGACCCCCCTCGCCGAGCGAAATGTGTACAAACGGTATCAAGATCAGCCTTCCAACGACGGGTTCACCGGACAAGTATAGACCGACCCACGTCAACGGCAGGGGGGGCACCTGCTAGAATCTGCATATGAGTACTCGACTCAACGTTCGTGCCTACGCGCCGGGCATTCTCGTCGGCGCGCTTGTGTTCGCCGTACTATACGTCTCCCGGCTGTACAGTTACCTCCTGTTTCACAGCCTCGCAGAACTCTTTGCAGTCGTCGTGGCTGCCTGCGTCTTCATGGTCATATGGAACTCTCGCAAGCTTATCGAGAACCAGTACCTGCTCTTTCTTGGAAGCGCCGTCCTCTTCATCGCCGCGGTCGATGCGCTTCACCTGCTGACGTATAGGGGCATGAGCGTCTTCCCTGGCGTTTCCGCAGACGTTCCTACCCAACTCTGGGTTCTTGCGCGAGCAATGCAGGCCGCGGCATTCTTCATCGCTCCGTTTCTGTTCGGACTGCGGGTCCGCGCAAGGACGTGGCTGATAGCCTGGAGTATTCCGGCTATTGTCCTGGTCGGCCTCATCTTCTTGACTGATGCGTTCCCTGCCTGCCTCGACGCCAACGGGCTTACGTCGTTCAAGATCATCGCGGAACTCGTCATCAGCGGCGTGCTCGTGCTGTCGCTCCTCGGCCTCCGGCGTCATGCTGGCCGCTTCCGACCAAGCGTGCTCTCTTCGCTCTCCTGGTCGATCGGGGTGACCGTCGTATCGGAAATCGCCTTCATTCTGTACGTTGACCCGTACGGTCCCCTGAATCTCATCGGCCATTTCCTGCGGATCATGGCGACGTACCTGCTCTACAAGGCGATTATCGAGACCGCGCTCACCGAGCCACACACCGTGCTCTTCCGGGAGCTCAGCGTGGCCAACGCCGCCCTTCAGGAGCGCGAGATTGCGGCCGTCAGGGCCATGGAGCTCAGCGAAGCGATGAACGGGATCGATGCCGCAGTCAATTCGACGCTCGAACTCGACCAGATACTCAGGCGCGCCCTTGTTGGCGCCACCGACGTGCTGGGTGCCGACTCAGGAAAGATCGCACTTCGAGTCGGCGACACATGGACGGTGAAATATGTGTACGGACTGCCCCAGGAGTTAGTGGGAACCGTACTCAAGGACTCAGAGGCGAGACATCTCTCTATTGCAGCTGAAGGGCGCATACCCATCGTTATCAGCGATGCTATGCACGATCACCGTGCTGATTCGGCCCTCATGGCGCGCTATGACATCCGATCGCTACTCACCGTTCCACTCGTGGCGGCCGATGAAGTCATCGGCATACTCACATTCCATATGCGATCGAGCTCAAAGCAGTTTGATGCCAACGGACGGGAGTTCGCGACGCGACTGGCGGTCGCGCTCGCTCTCGCTATTGAGAACGCGAGACTCTATGCGTCACAACGAGAGATCGCCGACACGCTCCAGAACGCGATGCTCTTCTTCCCTCAGGAGCTTCCCGGCGTCGAACTGGGACACGCATATCGTTCGGCGGATGAACTCGCACTCATCGGTGGCGACTTCTACGCTGCGTTCGAACTCGCCAACGGACGAGTAGGGCTCGTTCTCGGCGACGTTTCGGGCAAAGGGATCGCCGCAGCCACTGCGAGCTCGATGGTGCGAACGACACTCCATGCTTTCAGCCTTGGTGGTGCGAGACCGGCGGAGGTGTTTGCGGCCACAAACCTTGCACTCTTGGAACTGCTGCCGGATGGGGTCTTCGCTACCGCAACGTACGCTGAAATCGACGCCAGCACCGGTACTGCGGTGCTGTGCAGCGCCGGCCATCCGGATCCGTTCGTCTGCACCCCGGGAGGCTGTGTCCGCTACGATGCCCGCCGTAACCGACCACTCGGCCTCTTCGACGACTCGACGTATGAAGAATTCACAGTGACACTCAACCCGGGTGACAACCTTGTATTGTTCAGCGACGGACTTCCAGATGCCCGACGCGGCAAGGAGTTCTTTGGCGATGAGCGCATCGCAGCTGCGCTCGACGATATACGAGACAGTGATCCACAGCTCATCGTGGACACTCTGATGGCTGCGGTCGCCGGGTTTGCCGGGCGTCAACACACAGATGACATAGCCATAGTGGCCGCAACGATCCGCTCCTCCTAGCCCTGAGCAAACGCAAGAGCGGCCCCGGAGGGCCGCTCGCATGTGCTCTGGTGTCGAAGGAGGGATTTGAACCCTCACGAGGTTGCCCTCACTAGGCCCTCAACCTAGCGCGTCTGCCGTTCCGCCACTTCGACGTGACCTGCCCCTCACGGGCAGCGAACGGAAGTATACCAGCAGCCCTGCGCGTCTGCCTAGTCCAGAACCGCCACAGATATCGGAGCTTTCCCCTTCACGATGGGAACAGGGTTCTCCTTTGCGAAATGGCACGCCGCCCAATGACCCGAAACAACCTCGCGAAGCTCGGGCTCCTTCTCGCCGCACACGGTCTGGGCAATCGGACACCGTGTGTGGAATCGACAGCCGCTTGGAGGATTGACCGGGCTGGGAGGATCGCCTGGGAGCAGGATCCGGGCACGCGTGCGCTGCACCTCGGGATCAGGCACAGGGACGGCTGACAACAACGACTGCGTGTAGGGGTGGTGCGGTCGCGCATAGAGCCCGCGCCAGTCAGAAACCTCGACGATCTTCCCGAGGTACATGACGGCCACGCGATCCGAGATGTGCTGCACGACCGATAGGTCATGTGCGATGAAAAGATACGTTAGATCGAACTCACTCTGAAGCTTGTCGAGCAGGTTGAGCACCTGTGCCTGGATGGATACGTCCAGCGCAGACACGGGCTCATCGCACACGATGAGCTTTGGCCGCAGGGAAAGTGCGCGCGCGATTCCGATGCGCTGGCGCTGTCCCCCGGAGAACTCGTGCGGATAACGGTTCGCGTGCTCCGGGTTGAGACCGACGATCTCGAGGAGCTCCTTCACCCGACTCACACGCTGGGCGCGTGACCCGGACTTGTGGATGATGAGCGGCTCCCCGACGATCTCGCCGATCGTCATCCTCGGGTTAAGCGATGCATATGGGTCCTGGAAGATGATCTGCACATCACGACGGAAGGCTTTGAGCTCCTTTCCCCGAAGCGACGTAACGTCCACGCCATCGAAGTCGACGTGCCCGGAAGTCGGCTCGATGAGACGCATGATGCAGCGACCCGTCGTCGACTTGCCACAGCCCGACTCTCCGACCAGACCGAGCGTCTCGCCCTTCTCAAGGCTGAATGACACCCCATCGACAGCCTGAACCGCACCCGTCTGACGCTGAAGGAGCCCCGACCTGATCGGGAAATGCTTTACGAGGTCATTTACGGTGAGAAGCGACATTTAGGCACTCACCCCCGCGCACGTGACTTCCGCATGCGTGAAGCCAACATCGCCCGCGAAGTGACACGAAGCCGCATGGGTGCCGTCAATCGTCCTGAACGGCGGCTCCTCCTTGAAGCAACGCTCCTTGGCGTACGGACACCGCGGCGAGAACGCGCATCCGGCCGGCACGTCGATGAGCGATGGTGGCTGACCCTTAATGGGGCACAACTCACTCTTCTCAGTCATGTCGTGCGCGGGAATCGAGTCCATGAGGCCCCACGTGTACGGATGGAGCGGGCGATAGAAGACCTCATCAGTCGTCCCGAACTCAACGGGGCGACCCGCATACATGACCAGAATGCGATCGGCGATGTCAGCAACGACACCAAGATCGTGTGTGATCATGATGATCGCGTTGCCGGTCCGCTTCTGAATCTCAAGCATAAGTTCGATGATCTGCGCCTGGATCGTGACGTCCAGAGCCGTGGTCGGCTCGTCGGCAATGAGGATGTCCGGATCGCATGCAAGTGCCATCGCGATCATCGCTCGCTGGCGCATACCTCCCGAGAACTGATGTGGGTAGTCGCGTACGCGATCCTCGGGATTCGGGATACCTACGAGGCGAAGAAGCTCGATCGCACGCTTCTCAGCGTCGGCGCGGCTCATCCCCTTGTGAATCACGAGCGGCTCGCCTATCTGACGACCGATACGGTACACGGGATTAAGAGATGTCATCGGATCCTGGAAGATCATCGTGATCTCGTTGCCGCGGATCTTTCGAATCTCTTCGTCTTTCATCTTCACGAGCGAGCGACCCTTGAACAGTACGTCGCCCCCGACGACCTTACCCGGGGGCATAGGGATGAGCTGCATCATCGTGAGAGCGTGAACCGATTTCCCGGAACCCGACTCCCCGACCACGCCAAGCGTCTCGCCCTTATCCAGCGTGTAGGACACTCCGTCGACAGCTTTCACGATGCCGTCACGTGTGTAGAAGTGCATTCTGAGGTCGTTAACCTCAAGCAGGTGATCGGCCATAATCAGTCCTTCATCTTGACGTCGATAGCATCGCGTACACCGTCACCGAGCAACGTGAACGCAAGTACCGTGGACAGAATGGCCATTCCGGGCCAGAAGACGAGCCCGGGACTCACGATGAGGTAACCGCGCCCTGACTCGATCATCTTGCCCCACGATATCGCCGGCGGCTGAATCCCGAGACCGAGGAACGAGAGAGCCGCCTCAGTCAGAATGGCGCCACCGACCGACATCGTCGCATACACGATTACGGGCGCGATCGCGTTGGGTGCGATGTGACGAAACATCAGACGAGCATCGCTTGCACCGAGTGCCCGGCCCGCGTCGACGTAGTCATTCTCCTTGACGGAGAGCACGGAGCCTCTGTAAAGACGGGCGAACGTCGGCCAGCCGAGAAGCCCGATAGCTAGAATCACGGGCCCGATACCGCGTGCCTCGGGCGGCACGATCGCCAGGATCAGGATCGAGAAAAGGATATACGGGAACGCCAGGAAGATATCCGTGATGCGCATGATGATCGTATCGAGCCACTTGCCGTAGAACCCCGCGACTGCGGCGAGCAGGAGACCGATCGTGAGGCTGATCGCCACGGCGGTGAAGCCAACGACAAGCGACGTGCGTGCTCCGTAGACGACGCGACCGAAGATGTCTCGGCCAAGTTCATCCGTACCCATCAAGTGATGCGAGGACGGGCCTTGAAGCCTGTTCGCAGCCGCAGTCACGGAGTTGATCGTCCTGGGATCGCCAAAGAAGCGGGGCACCCAGAGATCGGCCGTCACAGCGGCAATGATCACGATGATGATCCACACCAGAGCGGCAACCGCCAGCTTGTTCCGTCCGAGTCGACGTAAGGCATCCCCGAAAAGGGTGCGGCCAGCAAGCTCGTCGTGGCCGACATGCGCCAACTCAGCGGAGACCGGCGGCCCGGCTGGCATGCCCGAACGCCCGTCCTTTACGCTGTGCTCTTCGTTGATGCGAGATTCGCGAGATTGTTTGTCTTTGCTCATCAGCTCTCACCTCCACCGAATCTGATACGCGGATCCAGGAACGCGTAGCTGATGTCCACCAGCAGGTTCATGAACATGACGGCGAACAAGATGATCGTGACGCCACCGTATACGATCGGAAAGTCGCGACCGACGATCGCGCGGAAGATGGTATAGCCGACACCAGGCCAGTTAAAGACGGACTCCGTCAGAATGGCTCCCGAGAGCATGCCACCGAAATCGAGGCCGATGAACGTCACGACCGGGATGAGCGCATTCTTCATCGCATGGCCCCAGAGCACCTTGCGCGCCGGGAGGCCCTTCGCGTACGCCGTACGAATGTAGTCCTGCCCCGTGACCTCCAGCAGCTGACTGCGCATGATACGCGCGGCGTACGCCGTTGAGACGGATGCCAGGGTAATCGAAGGCAGAATGAGATACACCCAGTCTGCAAACTCACCACTGGCGCCGGTTGCCGGCAGATAGAAAGCCCCGCCGGTCGCGTCCTTCAACCAGATAGCAAAGGTGTATTGAAGCATGATGCCGAGCCAGAACACCGGCAGGGCGACGAGAATCGAAGTGGAGAGCGTGACCAGCACATCCCAGAACGAGTTCTTCTTGATCGCAGACACGATGCCCGCGCCGATTCCGAAGATGATCTCCAGGATGATCGCCGAGAGCGCCAGCTTCACGGTATACGGATACGTCTCGCCGAGTATGTCAAGAACCTTGCGCCCGTTGTAGATAGAGGTACCAAGGTCGGGAGGGTCAAATTCAAGTGTGAGCCCGCCAATAGCCCAGCGGGCTACTTCTCCACGCGTGTAAGTCATCCCCTCACGCGGACTGATCGTTGTAACGCCCTTGGGCGGAACCTCGCTCGCAATCCTTGGGATGATGAGCGCGACGGTACCCGTCTGCTTCAGTGCGCCTGCGGGGACCTTGGGATCCGCCTCGGGGGTTGTCCCGTCGTAGTACACGACGTGGACCGGCGAGAGTGCCGAAAGGTAGTCGACATATTGCGCATACCACGGACGATCGAGCCCGAGGTTCTTGAGCAAGCGAGCTTTGGTCGCCGGGTCAATCGCCTTCTCACCCATCTTCAATTGGATGGGGTCGGCTCCGGGCAGGTAGTTCGCTGTGAGGAATAGCAGCAGCGTGACGCCCAGGAACACCGGGATGAACTGGAGCACGCGCCGCGAGATGTACTGGAACATGGGGAGCCTTCGCGTCGGTTGTCACCCACGAGGGGTGGCAGGACATTCCCATAGGACGTCCTGCCACCCCCGCTGTGACGTACGGTCGTTCGGTCAGAACTACTTGGCCGGGCTGATCCAAACCTTCGTGAAGTCACCCAGACCCTGGGCATCCCACACGAAGTTGTTGATCCGGCTCGAGCCGACACGAGTGTGCTTGTAGAACATCAGCGGGGAAACAGGCACCTGTGCCTGGATCGTCTTGTTGATGTCCTGATACGCCTTGATGCGACCGGCGTCATCGGTGATCTTGCGGGCTTCATCAAGAGCCTTGTCGACCGCAGGATCGACGATCTTCGACTTGTTGTCGCCGGACTTCGACTGGAAGAGCGGATACAGGAAGTTGTCGGTGATCGGGTAGTCAGCGAGCCACCCGAGACGCGCGACCTGGAACTTACCGGCGTCGAGTGACTTCAGGTAGACCGGGAAGTCAGCTGAATCGAAGACCGTTGTGATACCGATGGCCTTCAGGTCCGACTGCACGATCTCCATGATCTTCTCGTGACCAGCACCACTGTTGAAGGAGAGCTTGATGGTTCCAAGACCCTTGCCCTCGGGATAGCCGGCCTCTGCCAGCGCTGCCTTGGCAGCCGCGACATCGTACTTCGCGAACTCCCATGCGCCCTTTTCGTAACCAGCAATACCCGGAGGCAGGATGTTGTCAGCCGGCTCACGGGTACCCTCAAAGACGGTGTCACAGATCGCCTGGCGGTTGATCGCCAGGGAGATCGCCTTGCGCAGCGCGAGGTTCTTGAGGTCCTTGTCGGCCATGTTGAAGATCATGTAGTACGTGGCGTTCTCGGCACCCAGAACAACCTGCTTGCCAGGATTGACGGTGTAGCCGTCTGCGGACACGCCGTACTTCTCCTGGGCGATCTTGATCTTGCCCTCACCGATGGGTGCGAAGTCGAGATTTCCGGCTTCGAACTCGGTGTAGGCGGCTTCGGTGTCCTTGAAGATCTTGAAGTCGACGCCATCGACGTACGGCTTCTCGCCAACATAATTCTCATTGGCGACGACCTTGATGTACTGACCATGCTTCCAGGGCTCAGCCATCTTGAACGGACCGTTACCGACCGGGAAATCGCCGAAGGGAACCTTGGCTCCGTTGTAGTCAACGCCACCCTCGACCAGAGCCTGGGGAACCGGCGCCAGCGCGGGGTGTGCGACAACGAACGCGAAGTCAGCGAACGGCTGCGACAGCGTGACCTCGAAGGTCGCGTCGTCGATGGCCTTGACGCCGCTCATCTCGGTTGCCTTGCCACCAACGACATCGTCGTAGCCCTTAACGAAGGCAAGGTGATAGCCGATGACTGAAGCGTCGACCTTCTTGGTGAGTGTGTTGATCGTGTTCGGGTTGACGATGCGGTTCCACGCGTAGACAAAGTCCTTGGCGGTGACAGGTGTACCGTCAGAGAACTTCGCGCCAGCCTTGAGCTTGAAGGTGAAAACGGTAGCGTCGGCGTTCGGCTCCCACGACTCGGCAGCTGCGCCCACGAGGTTCTTCGGATCAAGCGGGTCAACGCGGGTCAGGCTGTCGAAGAGCGACTGCTCGACCTCGGTGCCCTCGGACTCTTGCGTGTTGTAGGGATCGATATATGCCGGCTCGCCGATGTAGAACGACATGGTTCCACCCTTGACGATGTCACCGGCTCCGGTGCCACCATCTTTAGATGGGGTCGTCTTGGCCTTACAGCCGGTCATACCTGCCATGGACACCAGAAGAACGAGCGCCATAGCCAACGCCATGCTTACACGAAATCGCTTAGACAACGTCCAGCCTCCCTCCAGAACACAAACGTTCCTTCGTCACACACTGCAGGTCGTTCAGAGATCGCGCCTAGCCATCCCTCCCTTTTTAGTCGAGCCCGTATCGACGGGCCTCGTCTTGTGAGTAAGGGCAACTTCGATGGACACAGAACGAACACCTAATACTCCCGCTGTTTGCATGGAAAGGCAAGCACACAGACCCGCAGGTCTCCGGCAGAATACAGCGATGCCCGCCAGTTGGCGGGCATCGGAGGAAGCACGAGTGAAACGAAACCCTTACGACCCGGGGCGATAGATAACCATGAGAGCAAGTGCCGTGACCGCGTATCCAGAGGCAAAGACGATGGTGATCCGGTCGAGGTTCTTCTCGATAATGCCGGTTCCCGTCGGACTCGAGGGCATTGCGCCACCAAGCATCGAGGACACGCCCGTCCCCTTGCCTGAATGCAGTAGAACGAATAGAACAAGCCCAATTGCGCATATTGAATGAATAGCAAGGACGATGTATGCGACAGTATTCACGGTACTCCTCATTCGAACACCCCGCAGCCACATAGCTGAGCGGGATCTAATAGTCTCCTAAGCCGTGCAAGTATAGCGGCATGAGCCCGCGCACTCAACCACTAGCGGAGACAACCAGGCTCTTCCCCGTCCACTCAGGGGGCGCGTCAACGCCCAGCAACCCGAGAATGGTCGGCGCAATGTCAGCAAGAATGCCTCCGCGACGAAGGACGGCACCAGGGACACCGGCAAGAATCAGCGGTACGCAGCCATTCGTGTGCGCCGTGAACGGGCTGCCGTCATCTTCCATCATGTGCTCCGCGTTCCCATGGTCCGCAGTGACGAGCACCGCGCCCCCCTGTGCGAGCACTGCGTCTACGACCGCGCCGATTCCCTCATCGACAGCTTCGACGGCGAGAATCGCGGCCGCAAGCACCCCCGTGTGGCCGACCATGTCGCAGTTCGCGTAGTTCACAACGTAGAAATCAGCACGCCGCTGTTCGATAGCCTCAACGAGAAGCCGTGTCACTTCGGGCTCGCTCATTTCAGGCTGAAGGTCATAGGTGGCGACTTTCGGGCTTGGGACGAGAACGCGCTCCTCGCCAGGCTTAGGCGGCTCAGCACCGCCGTTGAAGAAGAAGGTCACGTGGGCGTACTTCTCAGTTTCGGCGATATGCAGCTGCCGGAGATCATGCTCGGCCAGTACGTCAGCAAGCACACAACAGGGTAGGTCCTTGGGAAATGCAACGGCCGCCGGAATGGTCGGATCGTATCCGGTCAGGCATACGAACTGCACTCGCGGAAGAACCGGTCGCTCGAACCCATCGAAGGCCGGATCCACGAACGCACGTGTGATCTCTCGCGCACGATCCGGTCGGAAGTTGAAGAAAATGACGCAGTCGTCGTCACTGACACCGACCGCGGCAGCGTCAGAACCCGATACCACGACGCACGGAAGCATGAACTCATCCGTCACTCCCACAGCATACGAGTCACGAACCGCCTCGATCGCTGAGGAAACTCGGGTGCCCTCGCCCAGGACGATCGCCCTCCAGGCCTTCTCGACCCGCTCCCAGCGCTTATCGCGATCCATGGCGTAGTAGCGGCCCATGACCGACGCGATTCGCCCGACGCCGACGCCGGCGAGCACTCCCTCGAGTTGCTCGAGGTACCCGAGCCCACTCCTCGGTGGCACATCTCGGCCGTCGAGGAACGCGTGAACGCGCACGTCTCGAGCGCCGCGCGCCGCAGCCATGCGCACGAGCGCGTAAAGGTGATCCTGGTGGCTGTGAACGCCGCCGTCCGAGACGAGTCCCATCAGGTGGACCGCTTTTCCGCGTGCGACGGCTGCGTCAATCGCGCCCTGAAGCACGGTGTTCTCGAGCAGTGTACCGTCCTCGATCGCTGCGCAGATACGGGTCAACTCCTGGTACACGACCCGGCCGGCGCCTATGTTGAGGTGGCCCACCTCGGAGTTTCCCATCTGTCCTTCGGGCAGGCCGACGGCAAGGCCGGACGCCTGGAGTGGTACCCACGGCGACTCCGCAAAGAGACGGTCCAGATTTGGCGTGTGCGCCAGGGTGATCGCGTTCTCTGGTCCGGCAGGCGCCAGACCGAACCCGTCCATGATGACGAGCGCGACAGGTCGCGTCACAGCGCCGCCCGGACGATTCCAGCGAATGAGTCGGCTTTGAGTGCAGCACCGCCGACAAGCGCGCCGTCGATATCCGGCTCGGTGAAGAACATCTTCGCGTTCTCGGCCTTGACGGAGCCGCCATACAGCACGCGAACCTGCATGGCCGCGGGCGGGCCGTACATGGCGCCGACCGTGGCACGTATCGAACGTGCGACGTCGTTCGCGCTCTCCGGCGTCGGCGTGCGACCCGTGCCGATCGCCCAGATCGGCTCGTAGGCGATGACAAGACGTGCCGCATCGTCTGCGGAAAGCCCCGCTGCGCCAGCGAGGACCTGCGCCCGGATGAAGGAGTCCGTCTCGAGTGCGTCTCGCGTGGCGAGTGTCTCGCCGCAACACATGATCGGGGTCATCCCAGCTGCGAATACCGCGTGAACCTTCTTGTTGACGGTCTCGTCCGTCTCGCCGAAGAACTCGCGGCGCTCGGAGTGACCGATGATGACGTGCGTGCAGCGAAGCTCCGTGAGCATCCGCGCTGAGATAGCACCGGTGTACGCGCCTTCGCTCTCCCAGAACATATCCTGGGCACCGAGCCCCATCGTGACATGATCAAGCTCGATGACCGTCGATGCCGCCTTGATGCCGGTGAACGGCGGACAGACGACCGCTTCGACTTCCTCGAGGACATCGCCCAGCCCCTCGGCGATGTCCTGCACGAGCAGAGCGCCTTCACCCGATGTGGTGAACATCTTCCAATTGCCGGCGACCATCATGCGGCGACCCATGGGTCTCCCCCTTCGCGGATGCCCTCAGGCGTCCTTGTCAGCGAGCGCTTCCACACCGGGAAGCGACGTTCCTTCGAGCAACTTCATGGAAGCGCCACCGCCGGTGGAAACAAACGTCACGCGCTCCTCGAGATCGAACTTCTTGAGTGCTGCGACGGAGTCACCGCCGCCGATGATCGAGACGGCCCGATTGTTCCGTGCGACCGCCACGGCAACCTCTCGGGTGCCGGTCTCGAATGGCGTCATCTCGAACACGCCCATCGGCCCGTTCCAGAAGATGGTTCGGGCGGTAGCGATCGCACCACGGTAGAGCTCGCTCGTCGTCGGGCCGATATCGAGCCCCATCATGCCTGAAGGGATCTCCTCCCGGCCGACGATGGTGGTTTCGGCATTCTCGGCGATCTCGCTGGCGATGACAAAGTCGACCGGCAAGACGATCTCTACCCCACGCTCGAGTGCGCGTTCCAGCATCTTGCCAGCCGGCTCGACCCACTCGGACTCTACAAGCGACGTACCGACATCGACGCCCTTTGCGACGAGAAAGGTGAAGCACATTCCTCCGCCGATCAGAAGCGTGTCGACACAGTCGAGCATCCGGTCGATGACGCCGATCTTGTCTGAGACTTTCGATCCACCGAGGATCGCCACGAAGGGGCGCTCCGGATTCGTGAGCATAGCGGTGAGGGTCTCGACTTCGCGGGCGAGCAATAGTCCCGCTACCGCAGGAAGATACTGCGCCACGCCCGCCGTTGAGGCGTGTGCGCGGTGCGCCGCCCCGAATGCATCGTTGACGTAGATGTCGGCGAGCGACGCGAGCGCTTTGGCGAACGCCGGGTCGTTCGTCTTCTCGCCGGGTTCAAAGCGAACGTTCTCTAGCATGATGATCTCACCATCGACCATCCGATCGACGGCCTCATGCGCCTCGGGACCGACGATGTCATCCACGAAGACGACGTTACGACCCAGGAGCCGCTGGAGCACGCTGCGAACCGGCCTGAGACTGAACTCGGGATCCCGCTCCCCTTTCGGGCGACCGAGATGGCTCATCACGATGACACGCGCGCCGTGGTCAACGAGGAACCTGAGTGTCGGCAACGCAGCACGGACGCGCGTGTCGTCAGTCACCACGCCATCAGTCAACGGAACGTTGAAGTCGACTCTGACGAGTACGCGCTTGCCCCGGACGTCGACATCTTTGATGGTCTTCTTAGCGAACATCGCCCCTCCACATACGCTGAACCTGAAAGGAACAGCGGGTGCGTTTCCGCACCCGCTGTCACAAAGACTGACTAACCGACCAGGTGGATCAGGTCGACCACGCGATTGCTGTAGCCCCACTCGTTGTCGTACCAGGAAACGCACTTCACGAACGTACCCTCTCCGCCCATGACCATCGTCTGGAGTGAGTCGAAGACCGAGCTGGCCGGGTTACCGACAACATCAACGGAGACGATAGGATCCTCGCAGTACTCGAGGTAGCCCTTCATCGGACCCTCCGCGGCCGCCTTCATTGCGGCATTGATGGCGTCTTTCGTGACGGGCGTCTCCAGCTCGGCCACGAGATCGACGACGGAGCCGTCCGGCGTGGGAACTCGCATCGACATACCGTCGAGCTTGCCCTTCATCTCGGGAAGCACGAGGCCGATTGCCTTTGCTGCGCCGGTGGAGGTCGGGATGATCGAGACGGCCGCGGCACGCGCACGACGAAGGTCCTTGTGCGGCGCGTCAAGCACGTTCTGGTCGTTCGTGTAGCTGTGGATGGTGTTCATGAAGCCGTGCTTGAGACCGAAACTGTCCAGGAGAACCTTTGCGAACGGCGCGAGGCAGTTCGTCGTGCACGACGCATTGCTGATGATGTGATGGGTCGCCGGGTCGTAGTCGCCCTCGTTCACGCCCATGACGATGGTGATGTCCTCATTGGTGGCGGGCGCGGAGATGATGACCTTCTTGGCTCCGGCATCGATGTGCGCGTGCGCCTTGGTGGCATCGGTGAAGAAGCCGGTTGACTCGACAACGACATCCACGCCCAGTGCGGCCCACGGCAGCGCCGCAGGATCGCGCTCCGAGAGCACCTTAACGAAGCGACCGTCAACCGAGAATCCGTCGCCCTCGGCAACGACCTTCTCGCCGAAACGACCGTGGACGGAGTCGTACTTGAGAAGATGTGCAAGTGCGGCTGCGCTGGTCAGGTCATTGACGGCGACGACCTCGATGCTCGGATCGTTCTCGCACGCACGGAAGACCAGTCGTCCGATACGACCGAACCCGTTGATTCCGACTTTGACTGTCACGAGTGAACCCCTCCTCGAACCCCGAACGGACAGGATGCCGGGCCGCGAAGGGCCACGGCAGAATAGTAGCCGAAACAGACCCGCAACCCCACCCCAAAGGGTCTAAACGGCGGCGAGTTCCTCAAGACGCCTGATCCGGTGGTACACCGCGGACTTGCTCAGAGGAGGCTCGGCCAGCTCCCCCAGCTCCCGCAAGCTCGCGTCCGGATGTTCAAGCCTGAGCGCCGCCAGCTCCCGGAGTGCAGGCGGCAAAGCATCCAGACCACGCGAATCCGCGAGGCGCCGTATCGCGGCAATCTGAGACATCGCGGCATCGGCGCTCTTTTGAAGATTCGCGGTCTCGGCATTGACGAGCCGATTTACGTCGTTGCGAACTCCTTTGATGACACGCACGTCTTCCGTACGCAGGAGTGCATGATGGGCCCCCACAAGCGCGAGGAACGTCACGATTGGCTCGGCACCCTTGAGATACACGGCGTACGTACCCCGACGCTGCGTGATGCGGGCGTGGACATCAAAGCGTTCCATGATCGCGAGAAGGTCTTCGGCGATCTGTTCGGACTCTGCGGTCAGCTCAAAGTGGAAGTCTCCGTGCGGATCGGCGACAAAGCCGCCACCGAGGAAAGCGCCGCGAAGGTAGGAAACCGCGCAACAGTCCTTCTTGATGAGCCACCGAGGAATTCCATGGCTCGGGGAAAGTGAATCGTCGAGAATTCCGAGATCATGGAGCGACTGCGCGAGTTTCGGCTGCGCAGGCACGGTGATCAGATAGTTGTTGGACTTATGCAGGACCGACCGACGGACGGTGAGTTCCGTCGACAGGTCGTAGATGCCGTGGAGCAACTTGATCGCCTTGCGCGCGACCGGCGCCGTCTCGGTCGCTATCTCCAGCCGAAATCGTTCGTTGCCGGTAAAGTGCAGCGTCCCCTCGACGCGCACGAGCGCAGACAGCTCGGCCCGCAGGCAGCAGTTCCGTTTTGCCACGACTCGAGAGAGTTCGTCTTTGACTTCGGCAGTGAACGACACCTACGCGAACCTCCTCAGCGCGGCGCAGAGCAAAGCCGGATCGTGGTGCATGGGATTCGACAAGAGTGCCAGATCGCACGCAAGCACCTTCACGCCGAGCGCGGCGATTGCCTCACGGGTAGCAGCGCCTGATTCGACGGCCGAAACCCCTGCCGGCAAGGGTGTGACGTCAGTATCGTGCACCAAGACGTCGTCGATTGCCCCCGACAGCCCGTGCTCGACAAGCGCGCGTACGTGATC
>WSXY01000004.1 GCA_009773565.1 Actinomycetota bacterium
GACCATCGGAACACCTCCGTGCCGCAGGTTCTCCTACGTACACGGAATCATGCTCCGTTAGGTCACTAAAGTGTCTCGTATGTATCTGAACCTGGACACAGGTGTCGCGGGCGGCTCGTAGCGCGTACCTCGGGATTCCTACTGCAGCAGCGCGACAATCGAGGCGAAACCGCCGGTCAACTAGCCGACATTCATGGCCGTGAATTCAGACCCTAAGTGGCCGCGCTTTACAACTCACGTCTCAGGTAGTCGGTAAGCGCGTCAGCCGCGCGTGTAAGCGTTGTTCGCGGGAGCACCAGGAAGAGCGGTCGCTCGAGGGGGAACTCGGGAACCGACACACGCGAGACCGTGCCCAACTTGATGGCCTTCTCTGCGACCCATGTGCTCACGATGCCGATACCCATGCCACCCTCGACGGCTGAGAGCACGGCCTCGTTCGTGCCAAGCTCGATGACGACGCGCAACTCGGCGGGATCGACACCACCGCGCCGCAACACGTCCTCGGCGACCATGCGCGTCCCCGAACCTGACTCCCGCACGATGAACTGCTCGTCGACGAGGTCGGCGAGCATCACCTTCTCGCGCGTCGCTATCTCATGTCCGGGCGGGCACACCATCACAAGGTCGTCGTTGCCGAGGTGTTCGAAGACGACCCGGGCTCCGGGGACCTCGGCGCCGGTCATTCCAAGGTGTGCCTCGCCGGCCTCTACGCGCTCGATGACCTCGGACGTGTCGAAGACGCGCAGTGTGACACCGACTTCCGGGAACGCGCGCAGAAAGCCGCCGAGCAACCTGGGCAACACGTACTGTCCCGGCGTCGTGCTCGCTGCGATATCGAGCCGCCCCGAGACGGTATCCGAGAGGTTCTCAAGTTCGCCCCGCGCACTCTCGACGTCCGCCATGACCTTGCGAGCGTGTGGCAAGAGCGTGCGGCCGGCCTCGGTGACTTCGACTTTGCGGTAACGGCGGTCGAGCAGCGTAACCCCCAGGTCGGCCTCAAGCGCCTGCACCTGCATCGTGACAGCCGGCTGAGACAGGCCAAGCGCCCGGGCAGCTTCGGAAAACGAAGCATGCTCGACAACAGCCACAAACGTGCGTAGTTGCGCGATGTTCACGAGGCTCCAATCACCATTCTGAGCAGGTCGCATTCACGTTGCTTATGGTACGCCAACAGACTCACGTCACAAACAGATTGAACTGAACGTCTCGCAGGTATACGGTGTTAGTGATAATCGTTCTCACTAAGGACGACACTTGGCCACCTCTCACACGCAATCGACAGCCGGGGTTCGCGACTTGTACGGAGGCCGCAGAGTAAGCGCAGCCCGTCGCACCATCGCCGATGCAGCGGCACTGATCCGCGGCGCCTTCACGGTCGAGCAGTTGCACGATGCAGTTCAGCTGTCAGAGCCGGGAATCGGCATCGCAACGGTCTACCGTGCCGTAGCTGCTATGTCTGCCACCGGCTCAGTCGCACCTGTCGGGTACCGTGCCGGCAGCGCGCTTTACGCACTGTGCCCCGGCGGCACGCATCATCATCACCTCGTCTGCACCGGGTGCGGATCGGTCGTCGGCATCGCATGCCCTGTCGACCGATCCCTCGAAGATGCTGCCCGCAAGACCGGCTATACGGTGACCGGTCACGAGGTCACGCTGTACGGTCTCTGCCGCTCGTGCGCCGGGGAGTGTGACTGATATGTCACACATCCATATCCCCGACGGCGTACTCCCCGTCTGGCTCTGGCTCGGCGGGTGGGTTGTCGCCGCCGCAATCGTGTGGCTCGCAAGCGCCCGAAGCGGCGGCGTCGATGTGCGTCGTAAGGTGCCGCTCGTCGGTGTCATGGCGGCGCTCATGCTCGTCGCGATGTCGAGCGAGATTGTGCCGATCGCGTATCACATCAACCTCACCGTCGTGGCTGGCGTGCTTCTCGGCCCACAATTGTCGATTGTCGCTGCGTTTGTCGTGCAGGTTGTGCTGGCACTGCTCGGACACGGCGGTGTGACCGTCATCGGCCTCAACACGCTCATGACCGCGAGCGAAATGCTCTTCGGCTGGATGCTCTTCCGGGGTCTCATCACCGTCCTCGGCCCCAGGCGTGTCGGGCTCGCGAGTGGCGTGGCCACGGTGGTGACGCTCGCGCTCGCAACCACCATGCTCGTAGGGCTGGTGGCCGTCTCCGGCGTCGGCGCTGCGACGGTGCGAGAAACCGGTGCGCTCGACCCGCAGAACCTCACATTCGCCGCACCGTTCTCGGACAGCATCTTCTCTGTCGGATTGTTCTCCGGAGGCGAACGCTCCAGCTCGCCGGCTGTCCCCGTGCGTCGATTTGCCACCATCGTGTACACGCTCGGGCCGCTCGGCTGGCTCATCGAGGCCCTGGTGACCGCCGCTGTGCTGAGTTACATCGCCCGTGTTCGTCCGTCGCTCATCTTCGAAGGTGCGCTCACACCGGCCAGGCAGGCACTTCCCGGCGACGAACACGGGAGGCACTGATGGACATCGCCGTCGTCGATCGGTCCGCTGTGTCCGGGAACTCGACTCTCCACGGCGCCGCAACCGGCGCTAAGCTCATCGCGTTCTCGCTGGTGCTTGCCGCGGTCGTCGTGAGCACCAATCTCTTCGTCGTACTCACGATCACCATCGTCCTTCTCGCGGCGGTCGCCGCACTCCGGCTCCCGGCGCGCTCGATGCTGCCACTCGCTGCATACCCTGCGGTGTTCGCGGCAGTGTTCGCGTTCGCCTCGGCGCCGGACGCGCTCGCCGCCTCGCTCATCATCGCGAAAGCAGTCACGGCGGCGCTCGCCTCGGTCACGCTGATGTTCACGACACCCTATCCGCAGGTGTTCGCCGCGCTCCAACGCGTGACCCCGGGCCTCGTAGGCGACACGCTCCTCATGACGTATCGCGCGATCTTCATCCTCGCCGACAAGCTCGGTGATCTCACGCGGGCCGTGCGTCTTCGCTCGGGGCTGTCGACAGGCCATCCTGTGCGGGCGGCCCGCGCGACCACGCGCGCGCTCGGGGGACTTCTCTTGTACTCGCTCGACCTCGCGCAGCGCGAGTACGACGTACTCGTCTTGCGGGGATACAGCGGCCGGCTCCGGGTCGCCCTCCGACCGTCGCGCTCTCGCGCAGCCGATAGCGCGATCATCGTGGTCGCGTTCATGCTGCTCTGTCTCGCTGCCTTGTGGCGCATCTACTGGATTCGCCTCATCAGCTATAGCTGGATTCTGCTCGCCGTCGCCCTTGTCGGCCTTGGCGTCGCACTCGCTTCCCGAAGGAGAACCTGATGGCCCTACGTTCGCAGACGCCAGACCACATCCACCCCGACGACCCCACCGCCGAGGAGGTCGTCCGGATTTCGTGCGTCCGTCACACCTACGAGGACGGGACATCGGTGCACCTGTGCGGGCTTGATTTCGTCGCGCACCGCGGGAAACGAGTAGCGGTCCTCGGCCCGAACGGCGCCGGTAAGACCACCATGCTCTACCACATTCTCGGTCTGCTAAAGCCGCAGGAAGGCGCCGTCAGCGTCTTCGGCGTCTCCCCCGCCGAGCAGTGGGCGACGATCCGCCGTCGGGTCGGCGTCATGCTGCAAAACGTTGACGAGCAGATCATCTCGCCGACCGTCGGTGACGACGTCGCCTTCTCGCCGAGACAGTACGGCCTGCCCGAGACCGAAGTGCGCGAGCGGGTTAATCGGGTTCTGAAGTTGCTGGGCATCGAGGAACTTGCCGATCGCGTGCCGCACAACCTCTCGGGCGGCGAGAAGCGCAAGGTCGCGCTTGCGGGCGCGCTCGTTATGGATCCGGAGCTTCTCGTCCTCGATGAGCCGTTCGAAGGGCTTGATCCAACCTCACGGCAGGGCCTCCTCGACTTGCTTGAACACCTCTCACACGAGCGAGGCATGACCGTCGTGCTCACGACGCACGATATCGACGCCGTCCCCGAGTTTGCCGATTACGCGTACGTGCTGGCGCCCGGAGGCACGATAGCGCTCCGTGGCACGCCCGCTGAAGTCTTCGCCAATGCGAAGGTTCTCGCCGACGGGAACATCAAGCCGCCGATTCTCGCGGAGCTCTTCTCGCGACTCCGCGAACGCGATGCGAGCGCACCGGAGATGGCGCTTACGATTGAGGATGCCGCCGAAGCGCTTGAAGGGTGGAAGCGCCGCTCGCTGCTGCCAGAAACGCCGCAGTAGCCACCAGTGAAGCGGCCATGATGACTTCGCCCGAGTTGCTCACGACGAAACCGGCGATCGCCCGCGGAATCGCAGCCGCCACGAACATGAAGAGCGCTCCTGCCAGCATCCACGGCCAGCGCACACGCTTGAGGACGATCACCCCACACGCGATCACCACAAGCGTCATCACAATGGACGGCACCGGCGGGCCGGGAATGCCGCCGCCGTTCGTGTAGTAGACGAGGTCCCCTAGTCTGACGAGCTCAAACGAAAGCAAGACGACCGAGTTGATCAGGCCGATGAGGACCATCGCTGCATAGAGCACCCAGGAGCCGATCGACATCACCCGCTCGCGACCCGCGAATGCGCCGCTTCTGAGCGCGAACGCAACCGCTGTCACGATCCACACCGGCGTCAGGAGCGCATGGCCGAGGAAGCGCGGGAAGCTGAGTGCCTCGAGCAGTGGCCCCGCGCCGACGAACGAGCCTACCGCGACCGCGACGTTGTCATAGACGACAGCAGCAATCGGCAGCATCAGCGTGAAAGTGCCGGCCGATGGGTCCTTGCGATAGACGCGAAACGCCCACACCGCAAGCGCCGTCTGAGCGAGGGCATACAGGACATACGCGGCGGTCAGCATCAGTCTGCTCTCTTCCGGCCATTGCGGGCTCTCGACCGCACCCGGCCCGGCGCTGGTCTTGCGCTAGTCTAGCCGGAGTTCCATCCTCAGCGCACGTGTCTCGACGAAGCTATACTCGTGAACACCTGAAGCCGGACATTGCGGGTATGCATGTACGAGCACCACTCCGCCTACCATCGGCTCCGCGTCGTCGACAACGATGGCGTGCGGACCCTCATCTTCGAGCACAATCATCAGTCCTCGATGCATCTCGACGACCCGTTTGAGAGCGATATCGAGTACGTAGGCTACCTGCACCTGACGCTCGCTGTGAAGCCGGATGCCGCTCGCACGCTCGTACTGGGACTGGGCGGCGGGTCGGTCGTCAAACGCATGTGGCGCGACTACCCGCAGATGCGCCTCGATGTGATTGAACTCGACCCCGAGGTCGTCGCCATCGCGCGTGCGTTCTTCGAACTCCCGGATGACCCGCGTATCACGGTGATTGTCGAGGAGGGCCGCTCGTTCGTGCGACGTGCCGCCGGTCCGTACGACATCATCATCGTCGATGCCTTCGACGATGATCGCATCCCGCGTCCACTGACAACCGAGGAGTTCTTGCGGGAGTGCCGCGATCTCCTCGCGCCCGGCGGTGTCATCGCATACAACGTGATCGGCTCCGTCAGAGGCGATGACAGCAAGCCATTCCGGAGTCTTCACCGGACGGCGTCGAATGTATGGCGCAAGGTGTGGACGTTCACCGTCGGAAGCGCCGATGGTAGCCTCGAGCACACCGGCAACCTCGTCATGCTCGCCACCGATGCTGAGGTGACCGAGGATGCGCTGCTCGAGCGAATCGCTGTTCGAGTGGGTGGCCTTGTGACGGTTCCGGCGTTTGAGCGCTTCGGTGACGACCTCTACCGGGGCTCGCTGCGAACCGGCGACGTGCCGCTCATCACAGATCCGCCAAGGTCCGGCCGTCGCGAGCGGCGATAACTCGCTACAGTGACGCCAGGCTTAGAAGTGTCCGTGACCGGCCGTCCAGGCGTGCGTATCTGTGTCGCCCGTGACGGTGCCGTGCTCGTCCACGTAGAAGTACAGCCCTGACTTCGGGCATTTCGGCGCGACCTTGATGTAGTTCGGAACGAGCATATCGACGGTGTCCGCACTCCCGTTCCCGTTGAAGCGATGCGCGTGACCCCAGAGACTCCCGGTAGCGGCAATGTACTGCTGAGCCGCGCCCTCAATCAGCCGCTGGTTGGACTGGCATGTCCGGCCCCTCGCGGTGTTGCTCACTGAGTTGAACACCGGAATCGCGATTGCGACCAGAATGCCAATAATCAAAACAACGACCATCAGCTCGACGAGCGTAAATCCGTCTTCGCGTCTCGGAGTTCCCATTCGCGCTCACACCATTCATCCTGGCCACACGAGGTGGCAGAAACAGCCATCGATCAGATTATCGTCCGGTCGGTGACCAGGCTTGAGGGTCTGCCACTCCCAAGACCTTCAGTGGTGAGCGCCATCACACTTCGCTGAGCGGTTACGTCAGTCGCGCGCCTTGACGGCCTTGCCGATCTCGCGACCCCAGGCCTCGGCAGCAGCGATGTCCTCGGCGGTCGGCTTGAACTTCTCGGACAAGTCCTCGAGGGGTGCTTCCAGGCCGATTGCTGTCACGCGCTCACGCATCTGCTTGACGGCCCCGCCGCCCCACCCGAACGAGCCGAAGAACGCCGCCAGCCGTCCCGCAGGCTTGAGACCCTCGATGTACTGGATGAACCCGGCTACGCGATACAGCATGCCGTGGTGGAGCGTCGGCGATCCGAGCACGAGCGCCTTGCCTTCCAGAAGCTCGTAAACGATGTGCGCATTCGACGTCACCGCAAGGTCGAAGAGGTCGACTTCCACGCCCTCGGCGGCGATACCGTCGGTAATCGACTCGGCCAGCATCTTGGTCGAACCCCACATCGTCGAGTAGACAACGACGGCCTTGTCACGCTTGAACCCGTCCGTCCAGCGCCCGTACGCCGCAACGGCAGCGCCAATCGCATCGCCGCGCCAGATCACGCCATGTGACGGCGCAATCACCTCGGGCTCCCACCCGGCCTCGGCGATCTTGCCCACCATCTTGGCGACCTGCGGGCCAAACGGCAGGAGGATGTTGGCGTAGTAGATGGCGAGTTCCTCGAGCGCCAGATCGAGCCCGACCTCGTCCGCGAATCTGCCCGACGAGGCTAGATGCTGACCGAACGCATCGTTTGGCATGAGCGTTCGCACTTCGGCGCAGTAGGTGAACATTGAGTCGGGCCAGTGCACCATGGGAGCCGGCATGAACTGCAGCGTGCGGCCGCCGAGGTCGATCGTATCAGCCGCGCTGACAGCTTCGACAACGAGGCCGTCATGATACTCGGCGACACCCTTCACGCCGGAGCCGGATGCGACAACACGAGCCTTCGGCATCGCTGTCATCACGTCACGGAGGCCGCTGTTGTGATCGGGCTCAACATGGTTGACGACGATCAACCCGATTTCAGCCGGATCGACGATGTCGGCAACTCGCGAAAGCAATTCGGGAACGAACGGGGTCTTGACGGTGTCGACAAGCGCCCAGGTGCTCTCTCCCCGCACGAGATAGGCATTGTAGGTCGTGCCACGAGGCGTCTCGTAGCCGTGGAAGTCGCGCAGACCCCAATCGATACCGCCGACCCACCAGATGCCATCGCTCACGGGAATCGCGCGCATAGCAGCGCTCCTTTCGCTCACTCCGTCATACCGAGAGTGTGTACCCGATGCAGGCAGTCGCTACGACGAACGCTTGATGAAGAAGTCCGCCATCGAAAGAAGCAGCATACGCGCCTTGCCGCTGGGCAGAGCGCCCTCAAGTCGCTTCTTTGCGCTCACGACCAGATCGCGCGCGTACCCGCGTGCGTAGTCGATCGAGTCGCACTCCCGCATGATGTCGACCGCCTCTTCGAGCAGGGCGGGATCCTCTGTGCGCGCAGAGAGAATCTCGAGCAACCGCTCACGGCGCGGCGCGTTATGTATCGCGTGGATGGCAACGAGGGTCCGCTTGCCTTCAGTGATGTCGCTGCGAAAGTCCTTGCCAGTCGACTCTTTGGTGCCGACCAGATTGAGCACATCATCTTGAATCTGGAATGCGAGACCGCCAGCCATGCCGAAGTCCCGGAGCACCTCTATCTGCTCCTCCGTACCGCCGCCGACGATCGCGCCGACCGCGAGCGGTACACCACCCGAGTAGTACGCGGTCTTGTGGTTCGCCATCACCAGGTAGTCCTCGACTGCAAGATCGAAGCGGCCGTCTCGTGCCCAGCCGATGTCGAGCGCCTGACCCTCAATGGTACGGGTCGTCATCGCGACGAGCTCGGCGAGTACGCGAATCTTCGTGGTCTCATCGAGTCCTTCGTCGTGCACGACCGTACCGCACACTAGTGCGAGTGCGAGGTCGCCAGCGTTGATGGCGAGGCCGATTCCCTCGGTGATGTGCATGCACGCCTGATCGCGACGTGTAAGCGACGCATCCTCGATGTCGTCGTGGATAAGCGCGGCCGTGTGGAAGTGCTCGATTGCGGCGGCTGACGGCCACGCACGCTTCGGGTCCCCTCCGACTGCCTCACAGGCGAGCAGGCAGATGAGCGGACGGTGGCGTTTGCCGGCGTTATCAGAGAAGAGCCGAAGAGGTGCGTAAAGGTACTGCGCCATGTCGGCATGCGAGCCGTTCGCAAAGAACGTCAACAGGTACTCGTCGAACTTCTTCGCGTTACGGTTGAGGTAGAGTTCGAACCCGGTCATTTCGCTCCCGTATAGGATCCGGCGAATCTGCCCGCCCCGTCACTCGGGGGGTCTGGCGCCAGGCCGGGCGGTCGCAGGCTATCTTACGTTCCGGTGACGGCCGGGGCAAGCAGGCGGCCCGCTATGGTAGCAGCGTCCAGCCGAAGAGCGTACCGCCGCCATAGATGACGAGGAACGCGATGTGCTTCACCACAAGCGCTCGACGCTTCGCGCCGAGTTCCTCAACGGAGGTCTGCGCCCGCCAGTAGATGAGGCGGACCGCGCCTGTTACGGTCACGACCACGAGTGCACCGACGAGCATCCAGAAGACGAGTGTCATCGCATCACCGAGAGCCGCGGCGGCCTCAGTAGACATGCCCGCAAGGCGCGGGTGCAAGACGAGCAGCACAGCGAGGCACGCCGCCCACGTACCGGTTGCCATATCGTGCAGGAAGTTATTGGTGATGCGCACGTACGGGCTATCGAACACCACGTATTCCCTTCTCGAGATACACACCGTCAGTAGAGAAGCGGCGGCGATACGAGAGCATCACTGCCATGATCGAACCGACTGCCGTTGCAGCACTCACCATAAGCATCACGACGATCTGATATTTCGTAGCTTCGAGAGGATCCGCGCCCGCGAGAACCTGACCCGTCATCATACCGGGAATGAAGACGATCCCGGCCGCGGCCATCGCGTTGATTGTCGGGATGAGCCCTGCTCGCAGTGACGTCCGAACCGACGCGCTGGCAAGCTCCCACCTGCTGGCACCAAGCGCCGTAAGCGCGAGTATCTCCTCGGTACGCGAATCGAGATCCGAGAACAGACGCTCAAGTGCCAGGGCGATGCCCGTCATGGAGTTGCCGAGCACCATGCCGGCGATCGGGATGACGTAGCGCGGTTCGTACCAAACCGGCACGCGAACGATAAGCGCGGTCACCGCAAACGTCACAGTGACAGACGTGAGTGCCATAGAAAGGAACGCGCTACCGAAAAGCCCCGGTGGTGCATCGGGCGATCGCTTCAGGACGATCCGCGTTGCGACGACCGTCATGATGCCGAGAAGCACGACGACGATCCACCAGAGCCTCGCAGCGAACACCCACCTCAGTACGAACCCGAGTGCAAGCAGCTGCAGGTACGTGCGAGCCGAAGCGACCGCGAGATCCTTCGCAAGCCCGAGCCCGAGCGCCAGCGAAAGCACGGCTGTTACGAGGATGAAGCCTGCGGCGAGCGCGAGCTGCGGCCAGGCGATCGCCACGACGCCGCTAGCTGGCATCCGCGATCACCTCCGTGAGACGACCGGCGGCAAGGCGATAGTTTGCAGTCGCTGCAGCATCAGTCCGCAGGTGGCTCACGCGGAGCACCGCGCCGCCTTCGGCCGCGAACCGCGCGGTCATTCCCGCGACCGCTGCAGCGCTTGCGTCATCGAGGCTCGCGTCGGGCTCGTCAAGCAGCAGCACACGTGGTCGTGCCAGAAGCACGCGCAGGAGTGCGACCCGTGCCACCTGGCCGACCGAGAGTTGCCGGGCGTCGCGCCTGAGCGATATGTCGTCAAGACCAACGTCGTCGAGCGCCTCTCGAAGATCGCATTCCTCCGGTGCCGCGACGCCCTCGCGCACCTTGAGCGAGAACGGTAGCCGCAGGTTGTACGCGACAGCTCCCTCCGAGAGGACCGTCCGCTGCGGCAGAAGCGCCACGCGCGTCCGCCATACCTCGGGCGCAATCGCCGTCGCGGGTTCGCCCTCAAGCGCGAGAATCCCCCCCGCGCCCGGCAAGAGCCGCGCGAGCGCGAGCAGGAGCGTCGTCTTGCCGGCACCCGAAGGACCGCGCAGTTCGACGATGTCGCCCGCGCGCAGGGCGATGTCGACACCATTAAGAACGCGGATATCGTGTCCGTCAGCTCGGCGCGTCGCGACAATGCCTGTTGCGCTCAGAAGCGGTGCGCTTACGACCACCGCTCGTACCGCACTTTCGCGGCGTCGTAGCGCTCCGCCGGCGGTTTCGTCTCGGCAGGATGGCCGATTGCGAGAACCGCAAGCGGTTCGATGCCCTCGGGAAGGCCAAGAACTTCCTTGAGCGGAGTAACCCGCTCCATCTTCGGCCAGAAACCGAGCCAGACAGCTCCGAGCCCGAGCGCGTTCACGGCGACAAGTGCGTTTTCCACGGCCGCCGAGCAATCCTGTTGCCACATCGCATCGTGCTTGAGCTCGCGCGTGTCCGCGCACACGACGAGCGCGAGCGGCGCCTCCCGGAGCATCACACCATACGGGGTCGTCGTAGCGGCAGCATTGAGGCGTTCCCGCTCGGTGAGCACGACAAAACGCCAGGACTCCTGGTTGCCGGCGGATGGTGCGGCCATCGCCGCGCGAAGGATCGTCTCGATATGGGCAGGGGCAACCGGCTCGGCAGTATACTTCCGGATGCTTCTTCGCGACATGATCGCCTGAATCGCGTCCACGGTGCCTCCTCGGTCGTTTCTGTCTGCCTTACGTGCGGGCGCGCTATCCTAGCGTACCTTTCTTCAGCGCTTGAGCGAAGGCGCTGTCGTTCCCGCTACTCGGTGTTTGCGCTGTTGTCAGAAGATTTGTACCCGCGAAAGCACCTGAAGGCGACCATAGCGGGAATAGAAGCACACAAGTACCCGTCCCCGAGGAGTCGCCACCCGCATGACAACCGCCCTCGTCTGGCTTCGCAACGATCTCAGACTTGCCGACAACCCCGCGCTCTTTGCGGCCGTCAGTGAGTCGGACGCCGTCGCACCGGTGTTCATATGGGCGCCCGGAGAAAGCGGGCTCTGGTCACCAGGGCCGGCTACGCGAGCGTGGCTTGCGCTCTCTCTGAAGGCGCTTGCGCGTAGCATCGACTCCCGTGGCGGTCGGCTGCTCATTGCAGCAGGGCAGACCGGCATCACGCTCCTCGCTCTTGCCGCAGAGACCGGCGCGACTACGGTGCACTGGAATCAGCGGTACGAGCCGGCTCTTACAGAACTTGATTCGCGAGTCCGCGACCACCTTGAGGCCGCCGGGCTGCGGGTTGTGATCCACTCCGATTCGCTCCTACGAGAACCTTCGACGCTCCTGAGCACCAGCGGGAGGCCGTATCGGGTCTTCACGCCATTCATGAACGCGAGTGAGCGCGGTTCGACACCGGCCTTCCCACTGCCCGCACCGGGGCGCATTCCCGCACCAATCGGCCTGCGAGAAGCAATCGATCCTGCCTCGGTCCTACCGACGAGCGGCGATGCGCCTGACATCGCCGCCCACTGGACGCCAGGTGAAGCGGGCGCGACCGCCCGTGCTGACCGATTCTTCTCCGACCTCGCCGACGTGTACGCCCACGATCGCGATTGGCCGGGTATCGAAGGCACCTCGAAGCTCTCCCCCCACCTTGCGTTTGGCGAGATCTCACCCCGGACGCTCTGGCATCGCGCGCAGGAACAAGTGCACCACAACGGTTCGCATCGACTCCCGGAAGGTACTGCGGCGTTTGTCCGACAGCTGCAGTGGCGCGAGTTCGCCTATCACCTCGTACACCATTTCCCGGAGACCACCGAGCGTCCCCTTCGCCGTCGATTCGAGATCTTCCCGTGGAGTCGTGATCCTGTGGCATTCGAGGCCTGGGAGCACGGCATGACCGGCTTTCCGATGGTAGACGCCGGCATGCGAGAGATGCTCGCTACCGGCTGGATGCACAACCGTGTGCGAATGCTGGTCGCGTCGTTTCTCACGAAGGACCTGCTGCTTCCCTGGCTTGATGGGGCGCGCTCGTTCTGGGAGCACCTCGCCGACGCCGACCTACCGAACAACACGCTCGGCTGGCAATGGGTCGCCGGGTGCGGAGCAGACGCGGCGCCGTACTTTCGCGTCTTCAATCCTGTCGCTCAGGGAGAGAAGTTCGATCCGGACGGGCGCTACGTCAAGCGATGGGTGCCGGAGCTTGAAGGGTTGTCACCGGAGGGGATCCACCGCCCCTGGGCGGCGCCTTCAAACGTACTCGCCTCGGCAGGCGTCGTGCTCGGCGCGAGATATCCGCAGCCGATCGTCGACCATGCCGCAGCACGACTTCGCGCTCTGGCCATCTACGGCAGCATGCGCGACGTCGTGGAATAGAAACAGGCGCCTCGAAAGGCGCCTGTTGACTCGTTCATGCGGTACACGGCTCCGAGACGATCACGTGCGATCTAATCGCCTCTGGGCGCCCGCCCACCGTGGCAGGTGCAGCTGACGGCCGCGTAACTCCGCGGGTGACATTTCGTGCACGCAAAGCTCCGGTAACTGTGCTCGCCAGTGCCGCCGGGGTGCCTAAAGCGGGCCTGAGCAAAGGGCACCTTCACCGAGTGACAACTCGAACAGCCGGTACCGTAATGCTTGGCCGGAGCCTTATGGCACTTCGCACAATCCGCGCCTGCCGGATGCGCAAACGCCCAGCTCTTGCCGCCTGCGGCGTGGCAGTTTGAGCACGCTGCCGTCGTAGCCGGATGCTTCGCGGGCTTCTTGTGGCAGGAACCGCAGTCGGCCTTCGAGACCGGATGGACGAATATGAACGCCCCACTCGTCGTATGGCAGTCCGAGCACTCACCCTTCTTATCGTGCGGTGCCTGGTGACACAACGAGCACTTCATCTTCGCCTGGTCGTGACACTTCTGACAGACGACAGTCTTGTGGCCGGGTGCAACAGATGGTGTTACGCCGGTCGGCACCGGCGGCATACCCGCACCGGTCTTAAGGATTCCCGCGGCGCTCAGTGAAGCGAGCGAAACCTCGTGACCGGCCGTCGCATGACACTCCTGGCATCGCGCGTTCTTCTGATGCAAGACATGCGAGAAGCGAGTCCCGATCTTCTTGTCGACCTTAGGGTGACAGCCGACGCATCGGCTGTCGGGAACCTCGACCCCGTAGTTTGGGAATCGGTTGTCCTTCGTGAAGTGGTTATAGAGCTCCTTGAGGGCGATCGGCTTGTGCGCGAGGTGCGCGATGACGCCCGGGTTCACATGGCAATCGACGCACTCTGCCTTCGACACGTGACCGCTCGCCTGCCATGCGGAGTAGTACGGCGTCATCTCATGACACGACTTACAGAAGTCGGAACGCTCTGTGTAGACGAGCGATCCTGTCATCACGGCAAGACCGACCAGAGCGACGCCACCCCAGATCAGCCAACGACGGATTCGGCTCTTCTGATCAGGAGAAGCGGCGCCAGACGAGAAGCGGCGCCTCTTTGGGGGCGCCGAATCTGATGATCCACCTGAAGTGTCAAGAATATCTGTCACCTGGGCCTCCCCCGCTCTAGCACCGGAATACTCGATACTTAAGTACCCTTTCGGCCCCCGCACACACATCATAGACCAGCAGGGCGCACGAGTGCACAAGCTTCACTCCAAGAGCCAACCGTAGCGCGCCGGAAGACGTGAAAAGGACGAGACGACAGAAGTCATCCCGTCCTTTTCGCACTCAAGGATTCGCTTGGCGGAGGCGCGTGCGAATCGAACACACCCAGGACGCTCTTCACGCCCCACGTCGGTTTTGAAGACCGCGAAGCCCACCAGGACCCATTCGCCTCCAGGGCGGTATTGTGCGGAGCCGGACGAGGGCTGTCAAACGGCGGCTGCGCGAAGATTAGAAAACTCTCATCGGCGGCTCATCATCAATTCATCTCCGGTATCGATACTCATCGTATGAAGTGAGACCCCCCACAGACGGAGCCACGCACGATGAAGCGCTTGATCGCCGCAGCAAAACGAAAGCCAGCATTGAGCCTCGCAGTCGTTGCGGGTGCTCTCGTCGTGCTCGTTCTGGGCGCAGTCGCAGGCACCGCTTACACGAACAAGCCCTCATTCTGCACGTCGTGCCACGAGATGGATCCCTACTACACCGCTTGGAACGCGGGCGGACACACCGAAGCTTCGTGTGTGTCGTGCCACGTCGATCCCAGCGTCGAGGCCCAGATCACTCACAAGTTCGTCGCGCTCAAGGAAGTCTACAACCACTTCACTACCCAGCCGAAGTTTCCCGGCAAGGTCACAGCCGTGCCAGACAGCCGCTGCATCGCATGCCATGAGGGCACCATTGACAGTGGGATTCCCGGCTTCTCGCATGATGCGCACCGTGGCGACCGCGCATGCATCGACTGCCACATGGATGCTGGCCACAAAGTCACTTCGACCGCGCTTGCCGAGGCCGGAATCCTCAATACTGCCGGGATGCAGGCTCGCGAGCTTCGCGTCGTGGCCTCTCGCGGAGCCGGCGCCGCTAATCTCTCGGGTCACAAACCGGTGTCGTGCAGCGGTTGCCATGATCTTACAAAGACCGGCTGCGCAACGTGCCATGACACCAAGAAGAAGCCGCATGCCGTATTCGCCAGCGTAAGTGCAACCACCACCGGCAGCGCTGCGTCATGCACCACCTGCCACACCGACGCGAGCCGATGGGCCTTTACGCACCCCGGCCCCGACTCGACGTGTACGACATGCCATACAACTCCAGCGAAGCACCGGGCGGGTGCTTGCGCGACCTGTCACACGAAGTCCGGCACGTCCTGGGCCTTCGAGCATCCCTCCTCCTCCGCAGCGTGCACGTCGTGCCACACCCGCCCGGCAGCTCACTCAACCGCGCTCTGTACCACCTGCCATAAGACCGGCGTCTCCTGGAAGTTCTCGCATCCGACCTCGACGAGCTGCGCGAGCTGCCATACGAAGCCAGCCGGTCACTACGCTGGCACCTGCTCGGCATGCCACTCCCCGAGCGTTCCCTTTGCAAACACGCGCTTCTCGCATCCCGGTGCGAAGGCTAACTGCGCCAACTGTCACGCCAGGCCCGCGAACCACTACGCCGGCGCATGCAACAGCTGTCACTCGCCGAAGATCGCATTCGCGAAGACAACCTTCAAGCACCCTGGCAGCACAGCAACGTGCACGAACTGCCACAAGCGACCGGCTGGCCACTCCGCTTCAACGTGCGCCACGTGCCACAAGACGGGCGTGTCGTGGAGGTTCTCGCACCCCACGTCGAAGTCGTGTGCCTCGTGCCACAGGGCACCCGGCGGCCACTACGGGAGCACGTGCTCAAGCTGCCACTCGCCTTCAAGAGCCTGGAGCAGCGCCACATTCACCCACCCGCGCGTTCCGGGCGGAGAGCATACCTACCGGAGCTTCGCCTGCAACAAGTGTCACCCCAGTGGTTATACCTCGGGATCGTGCACGTCGTGCCACGGACCGGGTGGACCGAACGATTAGAAGAGAGGGGATGTGACGAAGATGAGTATGTGGAAGAAGAACCGCACGTTGCTTGTCACGATTGCGACTATCGCAGCCGTACTATCGGCAGTCGCTATCGCAAACGCTGAGGTTGGGACGGGACTCCTGAAGAAGGCGCCTGTAGCAGCCGCGGCCGGCACGACCGACCTGGTTCCGCCAACCGACCTGGTGCCTCCGACCGACCTGGTGCCTCCGACCGACCTGGTTCCTCCGACCGATCCAGTACCCGGAACCGTCCCGGTCCTGGACGACGATCCGTGCATCGATGACTGCACCGACGATGTCAACGGCGTGGATGACTGTGTCGACGGCGTATGCGTCGACGATGTTGCCGGCGTGGATGACTGTGTCGACGGCGTGGATGACGTCATCGAGACCCCCGATGCCGACAACGCCGATTGCGAAGACGTTGCAGAGGTAGCCGGATCCGACAACGCCGATTGCGAAGACGTTGTGGCACCCGCTCCGACCACGGCCGCAAGCGAGAGCAGCAACAGCAGCTCGGGCAAGGGCGCGGACAAGAGCGAAAGCGACGAGGACTAAGAACCGCGTATACTCGAGTGCAGGATCCGCATCGTACGGGTGCGGGTCCTGCACAACGGAGATGAGCTGATGGTTTTCAACGGTCATAACACACGGGTACTCGTCGGCGTTACCGCCGCGTTGTTACTCATTGGAACGGCGACGTTTGCCGCGACATCTCCCGGAGGATCGCGACCGCGACCTTCTGACCTGCCCGTCATCTCACTCACCCGCGACCTCGACGCGACTGCCACGACCCCTGCGGTTGCCCCCGCTGCGAATGGCACGGCGCGGTCAAACCCGCAGACAACTCCAGCCGATTCTCCGATAGCTCCCACAAACCCTCCGACGGCCCACGCGCCGAAGACATTTCGCACCCCCGCTGCGTCGTCTGCAAATGACGACTGCGAGCGCGAAGTCGTGTCGCCCCCTATCCGGGACGAAGATCCGGATGAAGACGCAGATATCGGGAAGCCTTCCCCTGCAAGCGAATCTTCGGACGACCAGTAGCGTGTCAGGCCGCCACCACGAGGAGTGATTTGTGAGGATTCTGCTCGTTGAGGACGAGGATCGCATCGCGTCATTCATGGCGAGCGGCCTCACCGCGGAGGGTCATGCTGTTGAACGTGCGGGGACTGCCGCTCAGGCGCTCGGCATGTCTTTTGCCCATGAATACGACCTCATCCTTCTCGACTTGATGCTGCCGGATGGCGATGGCCGGGAAGTACTGCAGGCCGTACGGGCGCGCAACAGCGACGTACCGGTTGTCGTACTCACCGCACTCGGCGAGATCGACGACAAGGTGGCACTGCTCGATCTCGGCGCCGATGATTATCTTGTGAAGCCCATCGCCTTTGCCGAGCTTGCGGCCAGAGTTCGTGCCGCTGCCCGCCATGGTCAGCAGAGCGCACGGGCCCTGTCTTCCGGTGAACTCGAACTCGACACGAAGACTCGCATCGCGACCTGCGGTGAGCGGTCGGTCGATCTCCCTTCACGCGAGTTCGCGCTACTTGAATATCTGATGCGCCACGCCGGTCAGGTTCTCACCCGTCAGCAGATACTGGACGCCGTCTGGGGCTTCGGATTTGAGAGTGCGTCTAATATCGTCGATGTCTATGTCGGCTACCTGCGCCGCAAACTCGACGAACCCGGAAGACCTTCGGTCATCGAGACCGTACGCGGAGCCGGCTACCGTGTCAGGGCGTAGGCGGCTCACGGCAGTTGGCCGGGTCGCGCTTGCGATGTCAATCACACTGACCGTGGGAGTCGTCGCCCTGGCGGTGACGTCATACGTCGCTGTCTCGCGGAGCCTTTCCGCAGATATCGACAGAGCCCTACTCCGCGAAACAGAGGCCTACACGGCCGCAATTCAGAGCAGCGAGGCCGAGACGGGGACCGGCGGCCTCATTGAGGTTTCACGAACCTACCTGGCCGCCCGCACTAAGGCCGAGGCAGGGACGCACCCTATCCTTCTCGTGCGAATCATCGGCGGACGGGTCATCTCGAACTCGAACGTGCCCATCGAGAGCGCACCCGGAAATGTGACGCTGCCTTCGCTAGGATTTGCAACGGTCAGCCTTGACGGGGCGGACTACCGCGTGGCCACCACGCCAATCCTCGGAAGCGGCGGGGACGTCGTTGGCGTCTTCCAGTCGGCGCTGTCTACAACATACATGGAAGGTGTCGCTGCCGAGCTTGCATGGACCCTCGGTTTCGCCGGTGTGGTGATCACGATCATCGGCGTCTCCCTTTCGGTCCTGGCCGCCGGTGCCAGCCTCAGCCCGCTTCGCGAGGTCGCGGCAACCGCCGGACGGATCACGAAGGCCTCACTTGGCGGGCGAATTCCCTACGACGGGCCACGTGACGAGGTAGGTGCCGTCGTCGAATCACTGAACGCCATGCTCGACCGGCTCGAAGCCGCATTCGCCGAGCAGAAACGCTTCGTCGCCGACGCCTCTCACGAACTTCGCACACCACTTGCCGTCGTGCGGGGTAACCTCGACCTCATCGACCACGCGAACACCTCGCCCGAGGCCAAAGCAGAGTCGCTGCTGGCGATCAGGGAAGAGAGTGGCCGCATCGAGCTTCTCGTCGACGACCTGCTCTCACTCGCACGCCTTGATCGCGGCGTTGATCGACCGTTCCAGCTGCTCGACGTTGCCATCCTCGTTGAAGAAGCGACTGCACGGGGACGCGCGATCGGAACGTGCGCGATCAGTTCTTCGGCCGAGGAAGGCGTCTGGGTCGAAGGCGACCCTGACCTGCTCGACCAGGCGCTCATGAACCTCGTACGCAACGCACTCGCACACACCCCGCGTGGATGCGATATCGCCATCGCCGCAGTCGCCGAGAACGACTCGGTGGCGATATCGGTTGCCGACGATGGTCCGGGAGTCCGGCCAGCGGACCTGCCACGGCTCTTTGAGCGCTTCTACCGTGCGCCCGGCCCCCGCGACGGCGCGAGTGGCGGGAGCGGACTTGGGCTGGCGATCACAAAACGCCTTGTCGAACTGCACGGCGGCACCATCGAGGCCGCCAACCGCGAGGAGGGCGGCGCCGTCTTCACCATCCGCCTGCCGCGCCGCACGGCCCCCGCAGGGGACTAGCCAAGCCTGCCAAGCGTCCGGGTGTCGCCGTCGCGCTTGGTGGTGCCCTGCGCGTCGAAGTACTCGAGCAGCGGCACGATGTACTTCCGGCTCGAACCCGTGACATCCCGTGCGTCCTTCGCGAGCATCGTCGCGTTCTCCCGCAGGTAGCCGGTGATCTTCTCGCGCGCGATGGTGATAGCGGCAGCGTCAAAGTGCAGATCGGGTCCGAGACGGATGACGGCGCCCTCGGCCACCAACTTCGTGAGCGCCTTGCGGACGACACCCGCGTCCATGCCGACCTCGACCGCAAGCTCGGCCACCGTTCCCGGCGAGAGCGCTGCCCGCTGCAGCGCGGGAACGATCGCCTCACGGGCGGCGGACTCCTCGGCAATCGCGGTCGATGCGGCCCTCGGGTGCCGCACTTCGCCACCTGCGATCGCCACGGCTCCGCGCGAAACGCCGATACCGAGAATCTCGTCGAACGCTTTAGGCTCGAGCCGACGGTCGACTCGATCGCGGAGCGCCAGCGTTGCGATGCCGGTCACCTTCGGGTTGGCCTCGTGGAACGCGAGCAACTCTCTCTCGATCCCGCTCAGGATCTCTTCGAGCGCCTCGGAGGTCACAAAGTAGGTGTCGCTGCCGATCTTGAAGCGCTCCAGCTTTGCGCGATTGAGGTCATCGGCCACGCCCGCGCGCGGGATGCCGAGCGCAGTTGCGACCTGCGCGGACGTCATCGGAATCCCCCGGGCCTCCAACAGACCGATCGCGGCCCCTGACAGGTCGTGCAGTACGAGCGCTTCGAGCAACTCGCGTTCGTGCGGCTTGAGGGTGGTTCGTCGCGACGGGAGTACATCGAGCACCAGTCCGCCGCCGATCGTCCACATCGGCGAGTACGACCGGATGATGAAGTGGTCGCCATAGCGCGGCGCAAGCGGTTCTTCAAGCCGCACCTGGGCAACAGCGCGCCCGCCGGGGAGCAGTGCGGGCACGTCCATGAAGAGCACGCGACCGAGAACCTCGCGAGTGCCGTGGTGCACGTGCACCCGGGTCCCGCTCTCAAGCGGCTTATCCTCGGTGGCGAGGTAGGTCACATGCGCGTCGAAGCGATCGGTGATGCTCAGCGTGCCCGGCTCGGCCACGATGTCGCCTCGCTCGACCTCGTCGCGCTCGAGTCCGACGATATTGAGCGCGACGCGGTTGCCAGCGCGGGCGCGCTCGACCTGCTCGCCATGCATCTGCACCGATCGGATGCGCCCTCGATTACCGGACGGGAAGAGTTCGACCTGGTCGTCCCGGGTCACGCTTCCCGACCAGAGCGTGCCGGTCACGACCGTGCCCGCTCCGGAGATCGTGAAGACGCGGTCGACCGGCAGGCGCAGCGGTAGGTTCGCGTGGCGTGCCTCCGCCAGCTCCGCGACGCCATCAATGGCCGCGAGCAGCTCCGGGAGACCCGCGCCTGTCTTGCTCGAGACGGCCACGATCGGTGCGCCGTCGATGGAGGTTCCCGCGATGAGCAGGCGGACCTCCTCGGTCACCAGGTCTATCCAGTCGTCGTCCGCAAGATCTGCCTTCGTGATGGCGATGACGCCCTTCGGGATGCCGAGAAGATCGATGATCGCGAGATGCTCACGGGTCTGCGGCATGACGCCGTCATCGGCGGCCACGACAAGCAACACGACATCGATGCCCGTGGCACCGGCGACCATCTGGCGGACGAACTTCTCATGCCCGGGAACGTCGACGACGCCCATCGTGCGCCCGCTCGGGAGTGCCAACTGTGCGAACCCAAGCTCGATCGTGATGCCGCGGGCCTTCTCCTCGGCAAGGCGATCCGGATCGGTGCCGGTGAGCGCCTTAACGAGGGACGACTTGCCATGATCAATATGCCCTGCGGTGCCGAGGACAAGCGACGGTGCAGTCATGCGGACTCCTGTTCGGTGAACCATACCTGCACAGCGTACGCTACGCGCTCGGCAACATGCAGAGCGAGTTCGACGTCCTCGCGCACGGGTTCTGGCCAGTCAACCGGATACCGCCCGGCGACGCTCCAGCGTGTAACGTCCTCGAGGACACCGTCCGTCAGGTCGCCCGCGAGCTCAACTCCACTCAGTGCTCGAAGCTCGACGAGCCCATGCACTCGCGGAACCCGCTGCCCGAGTCGAATCAGAACCGCCTTGAGGTGCTTCTCGGCAGACTGCTGACACAGCACGCATACTTGGCGTATAGGTATGCCTTTGACCTCAATCATCCTTTGCGCCGTGCAGAGATCCTCTGCGGCATACCGCAGCCACTCTGCGGCCTCATCAGGCGGGGCGTTCATAGATCGTCACCCCTTCTTCGAGCGCATCTCGCACTACCGACGCCTTACGGATGCGCTGCCGGGCGATGTCCGCAGGGTCGGTGGGGATCACATCGAGACCAATCGTACGTCGCCCGATCGCCGACTTGATGGCGACCATCGCATGCCCGCGATTCCCAACTTCTGGTAGCACGACGAGCAAGTCCACGTCGCTTCCCGCATCGGCGGTCCCGTTTGCCTGTGAGCCGAAGAGCACGATCTGGATGGGGTCGAAACCTGTGACGATCGCGTCCACCCAGCCGCCAAGAGCTTCTGCAACGTGCGCGTCCAGGTTTGGAACCGCCGCTACCCTCGCGCCGTATTGCGCGCGCGGATCGGCCGCAACAAGACCGGCAAGCGCCGGCGCGAACGGATGATCGCCCACGAGTGAAACCTGTCTGCGTCCGTGTTCGTCGGTCTCAGAACGCACGAGGCCCATATCCCCGAGCCGCTCGACCTCGCGTTGCACGGAAGCGACACTGCCGCCCGCGCTACGCACGAGCGCCCTCAGGTGCAGGCGCTGGTCGGGCGCGACGAGCAACGCCGCGATCATGCGCGCACGCACTTTCGATCCGAGAAGCTCCTCCAGCATGCTGTACCCAATCATGGTACGTATTCCTGTACCTGATTATGGTACACCCTTGCTCTGACACGCAACAAGGTACCGGGGACCGGGAGTTCCCTACTCGCCGGCGATCGCTTTGAGCGCCGAGACGATCTCGGCCTCTTCGGCGGGCGAAAGCGTGCGCGGGTCGAGGAGCAGTCTGTCGGCGTTGATGCGCGCCACGATCGGCGTCTCACCGCGCCGCAGCCGCACTTCGAGTTCGGTCACGCTCATGCGCTGCGGGCTGAGCGTCACTACGACGGTCGGGATATCGGCCATCGGTAGCGCGCCACCGCCGGCCCGCGATACGTCATCGGACGTGCCCGTCACATACGCGTCGCCGCACGCAGCAGCGATCGCGTCGGCGAAGAGAACCGCTCGCTCGCCGATGGCCGACTTCGGCGTCGTGAGCATGCGAAGCGTGGGGATCTCGAGGAGCGCCTGCTCTTCGTCGAGGTACAGCCGAAGCGTCACTTCAAGTGCCGCCAGCGTCATCTTGTCGAGCCGCACGGCGCGCGCGAGCGGATGCTTCTTGAGCCGCTCGATCACGTGCCATTTACCCGCGAGAATCCCCGCTTGCGGACCGCCGAGAAGCTTATCGCCGCTACAACTCACGAGATCCACGCCGGCCGCGATACTCTCGCTGACGGTAGGCTCGTAGTCGATGCCCCACTTGCGCAGGTCGACAAGCACGCCGGAGCCCTGGTCCTCGAAGACCGGCACCCCGTGCTGGCTTCCCAGCTGCACGAGTTCGGCCGCCGAGACCTCCTCGGTAAAGCCGACCACGCGGAAGTTGCTGGAGTGGACCTTGAGCAGCAGGCCCGTCGCGGGCGTCATGGCGGCCTCGTAGTCGCGCAGGTGGGTCTTGTTGGTCGCGCCGACCTCGACCATCCGAGCGCCGCCCTCGCGCATGATATCGGGGATGCGGAAGCTGCCGCCGATCTCCACCAGCTGGCCACGCGACACGATGGCTTCCTTATCGCGAGCAAGACCGGCGATACCGAGAAGCACGGCGGCCGCGTTGTTGTTGACCGCCATCGCGGCCTCGGCACCGGTGAGTTTGCAGATGAGCTTCTCGACGTGCACGTGTCGGCTGCCACGCTCGCCGCTCTCGACATCGTACTCGAGCGTCGAATACCCGCCGGCGACTTCGGCGACCGCATCGACCGCTGCCTGTGCGAGCCGTGAGCGACCGAGATTGGTGTGCACGACGATACCCGTCGCGTTGATCACTCGGCGAAGCGAGCGCTGCGCCTTATCGGCCGCACGAAGCGCCACCGCAGCAACGACCGCGTCCTCGGTCACGTCGGGCTCGGCGCCGGCGAGGATGTCGGCGCGAAGCGCGTCGAGCGTCTCCCGGATGGCGTCGGTCACGAGCGCGCGCGAGTGGGTCGCGGCAAGCGCAGCAACGTCCTCGCGCTCGAGGAGCAGGTCGACTTTCGGCAGTGCGCGGAGAAGCGATTGAGTATCCATGCTCACCATTCTATCCGAGCAGCACTTGAGGGTCGAAGCCATCGGCAAACGGGTTCACGAATCGCACGCCTTCGATCGTTGAACCGTCCGAGAAGTCCTCACTCAGGATCATCGGAATCCGGTTGAGCCGGGCGCACGCCCAGATCTGCGCATCGTAGTAGGAGAACCCGTAGCGAACGACACCGCGGAGCGCCTCCTCGACGACCGCGTAAGAGGTGTCGTAGACCGCGAACATTCCCGCGTACCTGCGCACCTGGTCAGCTGCCGTGCCCAGATCCAGCACTGTCGAGAAGCGTCGCCTGGCCGTCACGAAGAACTCGGCAAGCACCTGCGCCGAGACCGCTCCCCGATTGCTATCAACCAGGGCAGCGATGGTGGCCGTTGCGCGCTCGCGCTTGCGCATTTCACTCACGTCGAACGAGTACACAAGCACGTTCGTATCAACGAGTACTTCCACGCTCATGCAGCTCCTCGCGTGTCCACTTCTGTCCCCTGCTTCCGACCCCGTCGCGTGCGGCCTGCTCCATCGCCTCAAGGGTCGCCTCCCACGCTGCCTGGCGCCGAAGCTGAGTCTCGGCCTCCACGAGCATCGCGTCGATGGCCTGACGGATCAGCGCCGACTGCGAGACACCAAGGGCCTTCGCGCGCTCCTCGAGCGCACGCTCCTGTTCGGGCTCGATGACGATCTGCTTTCTCACCATGCGACTCACGTTGACACACCCGCCTTACCAGGACTCAACCAGCGTCCAACCCACGATGTTACACATCAGTATACACACTCATGCGATCGGCCTGACCTCACACGCACGAGACCCGGCACGCGGCCGGGTCTCTTCGCATCACTTATTCAGTACGTCTCGCCTATCCGACGCTCACAACGCTGTCGGCAGCCATGAATGTGGCGACCGTGTCGGGCATGGTGCCGACCTCGCCCACCGCAAGCGCGTCGGTGAACCCGTAGTAATCCAGGCACGTCCCGCAGGACTTGATGGCGACGCCCTCTGCGGCAAGCATCTTGATGTCGTCAAGTGCAGCCGAGCCTTCGCAGGTCAGGTGCACGCCGGTGTTCATGAACAGGACGGCTGACGGCGTTGCGTCGGCTCGGGCCAGCGAGTAGAAAAATGCCTGCATCAGCTTCTTGCCAAGCTCGGCTTCGCCATCGCCGATCCTGTCGGAATTCACGAACACGACCTTGCCCATGGGTGCCCCTTCCGCGTCTCTAGATGACTGTGATGGTCCCTGGTTCACCGGCGACTGCACGTCCGACAACGCTCGCCTCTTCCCCGCGTGCGGCAAGCGCTGCGAGAAGCGCATCCGCCCGCTCTGGCGATACTGCCATCAGCAGGCCGCCGCTCGTCTGCGGGTCCGCAAGCACACCGCGCCAGTCATCGCCCGCCGGACCCCACGTCACGTGGGGCTCGAGGAACGCCAGCACGTCTGCCGTGCGACCCGGCTTCACACCGTCGGCCGAATACTCCAGCACACCGGGCCACATCGGCACGCCAGCGAGGTCGATCTCAATCGCAAGCCCGCTGCCGAGTGCCATCTCGCGCGCATGCCCGATGAGGCCGAAGCCGGTGATGTCGGTGCCGGCGTTCACGCCGACCTCGACCATCGCCTCGCTCGCGGCCCGGTTCAGGTGCGCCATCGATTCGATCACGACGGCGAGGCTCTCCTCGGTCTCGAGGCCCTTCTTGAGCGCCGTATTGAGGATGCCGACCCCGAGGCGCTTCGTCAGCACGAGGACGTCGCCGACGCGAGCGCCGACGTTACGAACGACCTTGTCGGGATCGCAGATCCCCATGACCGAGAGGCCGTACTTGGGTTCCTTGTCGTCGATCGTATGCCCGCCAACGATGACGGCGCCCGCCTCGCGCACCTTATCGGCGCCGCCTTGCAGCACGCGCGCGGTGATCTCGGCTGGAAGCGAGCAGGGCATCGCGAGCAGGTTCATGGCGGTGAGCGGACGACCGCCCATCGCGTAGACGTCGGAGAGTGCGTTGGCAGCCGTGATACGACCGAAATCGTACGGGTCGTCCACCATCGGGGTGAAGAAGTCGACCGTCAGGAGCACGGCAAACTCGCCGAGGCGGTAGACGGCGGCGTCATCGGACGTCTCAAAGCCCACCATGAGGTCTTCGGACTCCCCCGGTATCATCTTCGCGAGCACAGCCTCGAGGTCACCCGGACCCCACTTGGCCGCTCAACCCGCTTTCGTGGAGAGCTGCGTAAGACGAACCTGCTCCATGACGCTCCTCATCAACGTACATCGTATACACCGCATAAGCGGAGTTGATGAACCCGATTATAGCGCGATTCTGCAAGTCGTCATCGAGGGAGAGCGGGAACAGCGTCAGGAGCTCGATCGACGGTCCTCGTCAGAGCTTCGGTCGCATGTTCTCGTCAGAGCTTCGGTCGCACGTCCTCATCGGCCGGGAACGGCTCGCAAGGCTGCGAGAACAGATAGCCCTGACCGAACTCGACGCCAAGCTCAAGCAGCTTCGCCAGTTGCGCGGGTGTCTCGATCCCCTCGGCGATGAGCTTGACGCCCATTCTGGCCGCGAAGGTCACGAGGCTCTGGATGAGCTGGCTGCGGACCTCGTCGGTATCCACGCCCTGAACGAGCGAGAGGTCGATCTTGAGCCACTCGGGCTTGACCTCGGCGAGGCACTGGAGCGAGCCATAGCCAGCACCGGCGTCGTCGACCGCCACCGCGAAACCAAGTGTGCGCAAGTACTCGAGCGTCGAGCGAAACGCGCCGAAATCCGTGATCGCCGATCGCTCGGTGATCTCGAGCACGATGCTCGAAGGTGCTAGCTCCGACTCGGCGGCAAGCGAGGAGAAGACGACGTCGCGCAACTCGGGATCGGCGACAGCCTCGGGTTCCACGTTGATGAACATCAGGCGTCCCGTAGGCATTCGGCGGGCGGTCTCAAGCGCGCGCTTGCGGCAGAGCCGCTCAAGCTTGAGCACCAGATCGGTGTCGTAGGCGATCTTGAAGAGCTTGTCGGGACGCTCGAACTCGCTGTCCTTCGGGCCACGGGTGAGCGCTTCGTACCCGATGACCTCCATATCCGAGAGTCGCATGACCGGGTGCACGAAGGTACGGACGTCGCCGGAATCGATGATGTCTTGCAGCCGGCGTCGACGGATCTCGGCGTCGTACGCCTCCTGCGAGTCAGCCTCCACGAGGGCATCCTCGAGCGCTTCATGCACAAGTCGCTCAAGACGGACTTTGGGGTCGTGGCGCACCGTGGAGGCACCAACGTAGCACCCGAACTTGAGATAGAGTGCCGGATCGAGGCTGCTCTGGAGCTCCTTGCGGATTCGCTCCTGCACCCGTCGGGCGATCACCACGAGATTCTCGTAGACCATGTGATCGCTCGTGCGAGGCGGCGAGAGCAGCACCACGAACGCGTTACCGGAGATCATGAGCTCGGCGATCATGTCGGAATCGCGCAGCTCGGCGCCCGTGATGCTCTCAAGCGCGGCCGCGACGTTCCGCATGACGTCATCGAAGATCTTCCAGCCGTAGATCTCCTCGATCTTGGAGTACTTCACGACGTTCACGCACAGCAACGATATCTCGCCGCGCTCCTCGAGAAGCGACTCTATGCGAGGGAAGAGCAAGGGGGTCGTCGGCAGCCCGGTGACGGGATCGAACAGCAGACGCTTGATCTCGGGATGCGCACGGATCGCGTCATGGAACTCAAGCCATGACTCGAGGAGGTAGTCGTGAACCTCGTGGCGATCGTGCATGTGGTTTCCGTCCCCCAGGTCAGTTTCGTCAGCCGAACATGATTCTCAGAGCAGCCGCCCCGTTGGGGGCGAGCGGAACACCAAATACCTTGCCGCCGACTTCGGCGGGCGCACCGCCGCGCACGTCTTGCACTGTTGCGACAGTTCGCGGTGTCGTTATCGTCGCAGTCATCTTCTCGGCATTGTGACTCAAGACGAACAGGATGTCGTCACTCTCGCCAAGGAAATGTGCGATCTCGGCCTCGGGAGTATCGCATTCCAGCATGGCACCGGCGCCCGCCGACATCGCGACCGAGCCGTAGACCGTGCGCAGCAAGCGTCGCACCGGCGTCGGCGTCGCCCACGGGTCGTTCTGGGCGATCGCGCGCTCGAGCGGCGTTGCGAGAAAGACCGCCTTGCCCTGACCGTACTGGTTCACGGTGAGCAGCGGGCTGCCGGTCGCATCGGTCGCCACGACGGTGGCGCCGCTCCCGGTGAGGCGCGCGTAGTGCGGCAGCTGCATGCGCGCATCGAACGACGTCAGGTCGCCGAGGACACCCGGTTGCGCGACCCTGCACGCGAACGTGTGCCGCGGTCCCCCGTCGCCGAGGAACTCGACTCCGAAGATCTCGCGCACTGCGGGGTCGGCATCGCCACCACCATAGGAGAGCACGACGGAACCGCCGCCCTGCACGAACGTCGCAAGATCTCCCCACATCGCCGGCGAAAGTTTGGCGGCCGACGGGATGAAAAGCGCGTGGTAGCCGTCGAGGTCGTCGCCCTCGCGCGCGATGGCGACCGGCACGTGCGCTTCCTTCGCGGCGATGTACGCCTGGAGGCACGCGCGCGGGTCGTAGAGGCCCGCGAGCGACGGCAGAGGCTCGTAGCGTTCGGCCGGGATGAGGACGGCCGCGCGCTCGGGCGCGAGCGCGTAGCGTCGCGGGTCCATGCGTGCCGCGACCGCGGCGAAGCGCCGCACCTCGTTCAGGACCGGCTTGGGCTCACCGGCGGTGTCGATGACGCCGACAAGCACCTCGAACGGATCGCGGAAGTACGGCTCGCGCTTCTCAGCTTCCAGATCACGCCACCGCCGGAGCGAGACCCCGCTCGCACGGTTCATGAGCGCCGAGTAGAGCGCGGTCCGCGTGTACGCGGCTTCCTCGGATGGCGAGAATTCCAGCGAGTGCACGCCGATGCCGTCGACGGTGACCGGCAGGCCGCGAAGCGACGAGCGCAGCAGGAAGGAGTCGGTGTAGGTGGCTGGCCCCGAGGTCACCGGACCCTCGGCGATGTACGCGCGATACGACGCGGTGAGGTGGCTGACGGCGCGCTCGCCCAGGTCGATGGCGGCGCGGGCGTCGACGCCGGTCTCGCGCAGGAGCGTCTCGGAGTCCACGCCGAGGAGGATCGGGCGCTCCGGATCGACCTCGCGGATGGCCTCGCGGAGAGTCGCCACCCACTTCTCAAGCGCAAGTTCGGTGGTGAAACCGGCGATGAACGCCTCGTTGGCGAGGTCCCACGCGAGAACAGCCGGCTCGGCACGGTAGCGGTTCACGATGCGCTGGACAAGCGAGAGCTGTCGCTGGACGAGGTAGTCATCGGTGCGCGGGTCGCGGCGCTTGCCCCACGGGACGTCGTTCATCTCGGCGAGACGATCGTCGGCGAAGAAGCAGACGATGAGTCGCAGGTCATGCGCCTTGGCGGCCTCAACGACCGTCTCGAGGCGCTCGGCGGCATCCTCGTCGTACTGGCCGACCTGCGGCTCGAGCGCGCGCCAGGACACGTACACGCGCACGTGCGAGATCCGCGCGGCCGCGATCGCCGCGAACTCCGCGTCGATGTCGCGGTCGTACCAGTCGCCGGGCGAGCGGCGTTCCTCGTCAAGCGGGTAGTAGTCGACGCCGATCGGGAAATCCGGGTTGCGTACGGGCAGGTGCGCGCGTTCGACGACCGGCTCGACCGCGGAAGCGGCCGCGTTGGCGGCCTTCTTCGCGGATGACGTGCGCTTCTTTCCGGCCATCAGACGGCACCTCCCGCAACGTACTCGTCGTAGAGGCGCCAGAAGAGGCCGTGCCGCTTCGTGTCGTAGTAGGCCGCGCGCCGCATCTCCCACTGCGCCTCTGCGTACGAGCCTTCGGTGAGGTGCACGGCGGCAAGACCGAAGCGTGCGCGAACGCAGGCGGGATCGAGTCGCACGGCCGCGCCATACGCCCGCTTCGCCTGGCCGAAACGCTGCAATCCAAGCAGCGACTCGGCGAGCAGCACGTGCGTCATCGAGTGATACGGCGCCGCTTTCGCAAGCGCGACAAAGACGCGGGCGGCATGCGTTGCGAGACCGGGGAAGCGGCTGTAGACGACCCCGAGCGTGTAGAGCGCGGTCGGAAGGTCGGGCGAGAACGAGAGGGCCCGGAGCGCACACGCCATCGCCTCGTGCGCCGCCTCCTGCTTGAGGTACACGTAGGCCGCAATGGCGAGCGCGTCTGCATCGGCGGGGTTCTCGTCCAGCATGAGCCGCAGCACGTCCGTGGCACCGAAGAAGTCCTCGCTACGGGCAAGCGTTCCGGCCGAGATGAGGCGGGCCTGGCGCTCGGGCTTCCCGAACGAGAGGTCGATCGCACTGTCGTCATTCGGCAGGCCGAGGAGCGCGAAGAAGAGCTCGTCCTGGCTGGGGTCAAGCGCTCCGGCAACGCGGAACGTCGGCAGCGCCGTCGACATGCCCTCGCGCTTGAGCGCGGCGATCGCCAGGTTGTAGTGCGCGCGCGCCTCTTTCGGGTCAAGCTCGAGCGCGCGCTTCCAGCTATCGACTGACTCTTCTTCAAAGGCGGCCGCCGCGAATGCCTCGCCAAGCTGCACGTGTGCGGTCACCAGATCCGGCGCAACCTCGGCAAGTTCGTGCCACACGAGCACCGACTGGTCCCACATGCCGCCGCGCCGATCGTAAGCAAGCCCCAGCGTGAGGTACGCGGGTGCGCAGTCGGGATCGAGTTCGATCGCCTGCGTGGACGCCGCGATCGCCTCGTCGTAGAAGTCGCCAGCCAGCATGAGGTGTCCGAGGAGCACATGCGCGAGCGGGTCGCGGTCGGCGATCGCGATGGCTTCGTAGCACGCGGCGACCGCTGCGGGAAGCTGATCCTGCCGTGCGAACTGCTCGGACGCGAGCACCTGCGATGACCGCTGCACGCTCACGACGCATCACCGCCGAGGATGTCTTCCCGGATGCGTGCGAGAACCCTGAGTGCGCTCTCGGCGCCGGTGATGACGCCGTTGACGCCCACTGAGCGCGCAAGCGCGGTATCGGCGGTGAACGGTCCACCGGCGACGAGGATGACGGCGTCGTCGCGGCCGGCGCTTGCGAACATCTCGCGAACGCGGGTGACTGCGCGGGCGGTCGCCATCGTCTCGGCGAACACGAGCACGATGCGCGAGCCGGTCTCTTCGAGACGCTCGAGGAAGTCGGCGGGACGGACATCGACGCCGAGGTCGTTCACGCGATAGCCGGACTCTTTGAGCGCCGAGGCGACGATGTCTTTCATGACGCTGTGCCGGTCGCGGTGCATCGTGCCGAGAACGAGCGTGACGCCGGTGTCGGCGCGCGCCACGGGCGGCATCACGAAGCTACCGATCTGCTCGGCCACAACCGACGCCTGCGTGAAGGTGATCTCGTCGATCTCGCCGGACGCCCATGCACCCGCGAGGAGCGATAGTGCAGGAACGTAGAGCGTGTCGAAGAGTTGATCCTGCGCCACTCCCGAGGAGCGAACGCGCTCGATGACCTGGATCGCCGAGGCGGGATCCTGGCCGACGAACGCTGAATAGAGACGGGCCGCCTCTTCGCTCGACACGCGTGTGACCCTCCTCGGCAGCTGTGCGGTTCTGACCGTTCTAGTATGGCAGACGGTCGCCCGTCGGAGTTTCTGGTAGCGGCGGTGGGAGTCGAACCCACATAGCCTTTCGGCTAGAGGCTTTTAAGGCCCCCTCCTGTGCCAATTCGGATACGCCGCCGTATCGCAACGCGTCGGTCACCCGGCGCGGTCAAGCACCATCCCATAGAGAATATCGTGCTCGCTCACGAGCGTCGAATCCAGCCCGGCGAGCGCGAGCGCGGTCTCCAGGATAATCGCACCCGCAACAATCACTCCAGCGCGTGCGGGCTCGAGGCCGACGACCTCGCGACGACGCTCAAGCGGGAGCGAGGCGAGCATCTCGCGAATGTCGGACAGCGCATGCCCGCCGAGACACGAGCCGTGCACGCGCGCAGGATCGTACGGGTCGAGCGCCATGTCGATCGCGGCACAGCTGGTGGCCACGCCCGCGACGGCGATCATCTCGCGCGGTCGCGTGCGGAGTCCGGCGAAGAACGGTCGCAGTTCTGTGGCGACATGCGCCGCCGCCTCGTCCAGCTCGTGGCGCGATGGCGGATCGCCGTGCAGGTACAGTTCCGTCAGGCGCCGCGAACCGACGTCGATGGAGCGAGAGGATTCGATGTCGATTCCACCGTCGGCCAACCGCGAGCCCAGGATCAGCTCGGTCGAGCCGCCGCCGGTGTCAACCACAAGCGTATCCTCGCCGCCAAGGTCGTACGTCGCGCCGAGGAATGATAGCTGCGCTTCTCTGGATCCGGCGATGATCTCCGGACGCAGACCTGCGGCTTCGATGCGGTCGAGAAACGCCGCACCATTGGTCGCGTCGCGCGACGCGCTCGTGGCAACGCCGAAGATGTCCGTGGCGCCAAGCGCATGCGCCTCAGCGACAAACCCCGCAACGGCGCCTGCGACGCGGTCGATCGCGGCATCCGAGAGCAGCCCGGTGCCGGTCCACCCCTCGCCAAGGTGCGTGATGGTCGATCGACGCGCGAGCTCGGACACACCGTCGGGTCCGACGTCGGCCACAAGCAGCCGGGTCGTGACGGTGCCGATGTCGATCGCGGCGTAGCGGGTAGAAGCGTTCATCGGGTCTCCTGCTCGAGTAGCCGGTCAAGATCGAACCCGGCCGCAAATGGATCGATCACACGAACCCCCTCGTACTCCGCACCGTCAGCGAGATCCTCGGTCAGAACGACACCGACAAGGTTCAGGCGTGCCGCGGCAACAACCTGCGCGTCCCAGTACGAGAGCTGATAGCGCTCCTTGAGATACACGGCCTCAGACACGACCATGGGCGAGACCTCGAGAACGCGAAACGAATCCGCGATCCCACGTACCCACCGAACCGCTGCGTCGGCGGACAGCGGCATGGCGATCCGCTCCGTGACGACGCGGGCGAACTCCGAGAGCACCTGCTGGTAGACGACTCCTCTGCCGGAAGCGCGGAGTCGCTCCAGAACGAACTGCGCCTGCGGAGCCCGAAGGGCATCCGTTCCCTCGGCCGCATAGACGAGGACGTTCGTATCGATGAACACCTCACCAGCCACGGCCGGGAATCCTCTCGTGGATCTCATCGCGATTCCATGTCCTGGACGTCGCGGGCAGACGCTTGCGGCGCTCCTCGGCCATCGACATCAGTTCGTGCCAGCGAGCATCGCCCGCGCGGGGTCCGCCACTGTCGGATAGCAAGAGATCGAGCGCGTCTCGCATAAGCTCTGCCTCTGTCACGCCAGTCGCCGCCGCGCGCGCCTTGAGGAGCCGCTCCTGGGTCGCGTCTATATAGAGTTGTTTTCTCACCATGCGACCCATAGTGGGGTCACCGCCTTACCTGAAGCCAAACAACGCCCAACCTGCATGATGTATAACTATACATCATGCAACCGTAGTGGTATCGGACGGTCCGGACGCGCACCGCTCGCTGAAACACTCGCGCTCGATCTCGGCGAGGACGGCCTCGCCCACCGGATCGCCCGCGCCCGCGAGCGCGGCCGCGACGTGCGCGTGCAGGCACTTGGTCGCGAGTGGATCGCGCTGGCCGGCGATTCCCACCGACGCGCACGCATCTTCGCCGCCGCTTTCGTCCGCGCGAGCAGAACGGTAGACAGCATCTGCGGCGCGCATCCGCCCTGCAAGCTCCGGATCGGTCGCCAGTCGCGTCGCCCACGCCTCAACCTCACCGGCGGATTCGAGGCGACCGACAGCCTCAACGAGATGCGGGCAGGTCAGCCAAAAGAGTGTGGGAAACGGTTCGCCCGAAGCGAGGAGCGACGGTGTCGCGATGACCGTGGGATAGCCGAACGAGCATCTGGTTGCGACGCGCCACGTGCCCCGCGGTTCGCGACCCAGCTGGCGGAGTACCGACGCTTCGTCGGCGGGCATCACTGTACGCCGAAAACGACGTCGAGCACCTCGAGCCAGACCGAGGTCTCCGACGCGGTCACGCTGCGGGTCTGTGCACCGACCTCGGGCGCGGGCGCGCGGGTGGTTTCGCCATCGGTCACGACAACGACGCGCTCGCCCTTCTTGACGAGTCCGAGGTTCTGACGCGCGGCTTCTTCGATACCTTCCGGCGTTTTGAGCCGGTCGACCTGGGCTCGCAGGCCTTCGTTGCGCTCCTTGAGACCGGCAAGTTCCTGCTCAAGCGACGCCTTCTGGCGCTGCTGCTGATACTGCAGGCGCAGCACGGGATAGAGCGTCCATGCCGCGAGTACGATCGTGACGATAAGGATGACCGTGAGTGCGCGATGATCGCGGCGCTGACGGACTGGCTTGCGCGCGGGCGCCGAGGCGCGGCGAGGAGCGGCGGTTCGCTTCTTTGAGGGAGAGGACGCACGTCCGGACGCCCCGGCCGGAGCCTTCCTCGTAGACGAGGAGGTCCGACGAGCGCCCGCTGTAGCCCCATTCTGCGTCTTTCGCGCTGCTGTCATGATTCCAACTCTAGGCTGCGTGAAGGCTAGCGGTGTCTGTCATCGGCATCATAGCACGATTTTGACGGTGTGCAGACTCAGGGTCAGGTCGAGGTGGAGCGTCCCTAGACGCGCGTGACCTGAAGTAGGTTCGTCGTCCCCGGAACGCCGACCGCCACCCCACCCGTGAGCGCTATGAGCTGCCCGGGCAGCGCGAACCCGGCGTCGCGAACCGCCCCGACGGCATACGCGAGCATGTCATCGATGGTGCCGTGCTGCGGTACGACGATCGCCACGACCCCCCACACAAGTGCGAGGCGTCGCGCGACGGCAGCATCTGGCGTCACGGCGAGAATCGGCGTTCTCGGACGGTGTGCGGCAACCGCGCGCGCGGTCGCCCCCGACTGCGTTGCCGTCACGATGGCAGCGAGATCCAGGTCGCATGCGAGTTCATAGACGGCGGTGCTGACGGCGCTCGTGACGTCGTAGCAGCCGCCGGCAGCAGGCTGAACGCTCGGGCGCTCCGAGAGCGACTCCTCGGCCACGGCGGCGATACGCACCATCGTCTGCACGGTCTCAAGCGGGTAGGCACCGACGGCCGTCTCGGCGGAAAGCATCACGGCGTCGACCTCGGTGAAGATCGCGTTGGCGACATCCGAGGCCTCGGCGCGCGTCGGGCGGGCGGCAGCGGTCATCGACTCGAGCATCTGCGTCGCGACGATGACGGGCTTCCCCGCCTGGCGACACGCGGCCACGATGCGGCGCTGCACGACAGGGACCTGCTCGGTGGCGGTCTCGACGGCAAGGTCACCACGGGCGACCATCACGGCATCGGCGACGGCGACGATATCGTCGATCACCGCGACGGCCTCGTGCTTCTCGATCTTGGCGACGATCGGGATGACCCGGTCGCCCATGAGGTCACGCAGACGGGTGATGTCGCCCGGTTCGCGCACAAAGGACTGCGCGATGAGGTCGACGCCAGCGGCGAGCCCCCATGCGAGGTCCTCGCGGTCCTTATCTGTGATGGCGTCGATCGACAGGCTCACGCCCGGCAGGTTCACACCTTTGTGGCTCCCGAGCGGCCCGCCGACGAGTACCTCGGTCACAAGCGCGTCAGGGCGTCGCGCGATGACGACGAGTTCGATACGACCATCGTCGAGCAGCACGCGCGAACCGTCGGGGACGTCCGTCGCAAGGGCTTCGTACGTCACACACGCTCGCCTCGCATCACCGATGCACGAGCCGATGAGGAGCTCGAAGCGCTCGCCGGCGACAAGCTGCGTGTTCGGCTCGACTTCGCCAAGGCGGAGCTTCGGCCCACCGAGGTCGAGCATGACCGCCACGGGTCTCCCCGCGTCATCAGCAGCCGCACGAACCGCTGCAAGTCGGCGCTCCAGATCCGCACGTGGAGTATGCGAGGCGTTCAGGCGGGCGACGGACATCCCTGCGAGCACGAGCGCACGCAGCATGACCGGCGAGTCACTCGCCGGACCGATGGTGGCGATGATCTTCGTGCGCGGCATCCGTGCACCCCTCTCGGAAGGCTTCACTTCTCATGCTACCCGAAGCAGGTCATGAGAAGCGGTGAAACTATGCCTTCCCGGAGAAGTGCGCCGGACCGGGTGGTGTCGCACGCCCGGATGCAGGGTGTTCGCGCGGGACAAAACCTCCGCGCGAACACCCCACCTGATTCCTAGTTGAGCAATGCCGCAACAGCGATCCGGACCGTCGGACTGACAGCACCGGCACCACCGATGAATCGGAGCATCGCGATACTGTCCTTGTGCGCGTGAAGCGCGGCGGCCGTTGACGGGTCCATGCTCCTCGATGGCGTCAACAGCAGCACGGAACCGAGGTACCCCTGCGCGGCGCCGGCAGAAAGGCCGTCGGGGAAGTCCTCGCCGGTTGCGATAGCGACGCCGTTCCAGCCAAGGCCAGCATTGGCGACGCCGTACTCTGCAACCGCAACGGCGGTCGAGTAGCGGGTCGCACCCTGAAGGCGCGTGACGGGTGCTACAGCGCTTGTGATGGTACTGGCAAGCGCGTTCGAGATCGCACCGGTGCCACCAAGAACCAGCACCTTAGTGACGCCTGCACTTGTCATCGCAGAGGCGGTCTCTGAGGTCAGCCCCGAGGGCGCCACGAGGTAGATCGGCCAACCCTTAGCCGCGGCGAGCGGTCCGGCGGACAGCGCATCAGGGAAGTTGAGACCGGTCGTCACAAACGCGGTGCCGTTGTAGTTGCACCCGAAGAACTTGACCGTCTCCGCTGCGACCAGACGCGCTGTATCGTAGCGGTTCGTGCCGCCGATGCGCCTGGCATTGTCGGCTCCGAGGAGCGACTTGAGCGAGTTCTCGACACCTGTTCCAACGGCGCCCGTTCCGCCCAGGACGACGGCCTTGCTCGCACCAAGACGTGTTATCTCGGCAGGGAGCTCCGAGTACAAGACACCGGGGGACGTGAGCAGGATCGGCGATCGATACGCGCCGGCGAGTGATGCCCCGACAAGCGCGTCGGGCCACGACTCGCTGCTGGCGATGACGACCGTGTCGACCGAGTTGAGCGGGAATGAAGCGCGCGATATCTCGAGGGCGGTCTTGAGACGAGCAGGTCCTTCGAGCGTCTGGAACACTGCGCCGGGGGGCAGGACCCAGAAGCCCACCGTATGTGAGGTCTCCACGTTGCCAGCGGCGTCGGTGGACCAGTACTTGAGGGAATGCGTGCCCTGCACCGCAGTCTTCACCGAGGTGCCGGACGTCACCGCTCCGCCGTCAAGCTGGTACTGCGTCGCAGCCACGCCCGACAGGGGGTCTGTCGCCGTCAGGGTGATGGTGGCGCTGGCGGTGTATGAGCCGAGATGGCTGTCGGTCGTGGACGGAGCGGCGTTGTCGATCTTCACCGCAGCCGCCTTGGTAGCCTCGATGTTCCCGGAAGCGTCCTCGGACCAGAACTCGACCGTGTGCGTGCCGTCGCCACTCACGGCGAAGGCGCCTGTGTACGCCTGCGTCCCACCCGCATCGAGCGTGTAGGACGTCGAGACGACACCGGAGAGCGTGTCGGTCGCAGTGAGCGAGACCGAGAACGGCCCCTGGTGCCATGCGGTATCGATATTCGACGTCGTCACCGGCGAGGTAGTGTCGGTGACGGGGCCGATTGCAACGGGGGTCGATGTCGTCGTCCCCTGCTCGTTGTACGCGACCACCTGGTAGCTGTACTTCTCGTTAAGCACGATCGTCGGGTCGGCATAGGCCGTGACGTTCGCAAGCGCGGTACCTATCTGCGAGTACTCGCCGACGACATCGGTGATGTCGACAGGCGCCCGATAGATGCGGAAGCCGATCTCGTTCGCGGGATTCCCCCACGTTGCGGAGTCCGCGACGGGCGTACCATCGACCCAGGTCAGACCGGTCGCACCCGGCGGCACCACTGCCGCAGGATCGAGCACGGGCATCGCGGGAAGCGTGCTGGTGACATCGACGGTGACCGGTCGCATCATGTCCATCTCTTCATGGCTCAGGATGTGGCAGTGCCACATGTACTCCCAGCCGAAGTTAATGACCTTGTTGGTGACCGGTATCGCATACGGTTGGCCGGTGGCCGGGTCGACCAGCGAGAATCCCATCGTTCCGTCTATAGGCTGCGTGGGATCAAGCGGCCGCCAGCTGTCCGGCACGTTGAATGGCGCCACCGGCACGATCGGTCTGAGTGCGACGATCGTGTCCTCAAGCGGGCTCACCCTGACGGTGTCTTTCCACCCGAGCTCGTTGTCGTCGGGATACCGGAGGAATCCGTCCCAGCCGACACGGTTGATCAGCTGCACGTCGTAGAGATGGAAGTGCATCGGGTGCGTGTCGACGCCGTTATGGGTGATCTTCCAGATCTGCGTGCCGTCACCCCGGACGGGCGTCAGCGCGACCATGCTCGGATCCACCGCGGTCTCTTTCTCAGTCGGCGGGTCGAGATACCCGTACAGGTTGAAGTTGGGGGCGCCGGCTACATTTGTCGGTCGTTCCAGCCCGAGTTTGCCGCTCATGCGGCCGTACTCGTCGAACGTCTCGCCCTGCTCGTCCTGAATCGCCTTCGGCTCCAGAGCGAACGTCGTCTCGACACCGTCGAGGTTCTTGAACTTGAACTCCGTGTTCGAGATACGAACGTAGGCGTCGGACGGGAAGGAAGCATCGTAGGTGTCGTTGTAGCGGCTGTTCGGGACGATGATCTTGGCCTGCGAGGACTCAAAGACGCTCTGATGAGAACCCGTCGATGTGAACGCGGCCTCGAGCGGTGCGATATCAAACGCTGCAGCCGCCGGCTTCGCAGCCACCTTGATCTGCATGATGGTGCGGATATTCGGACCGTAGCCCGCACGCGTACCGGCGGTGCCGCCGGTGTCGGTCATATCCGGTGAACCGGTGTAGTAGTCGTAGCGCGGGTCGCCTGCAGGAAACGCAGCCGGCGCATCGTTGTAGAGGATGATCGTCTTGCCCGCGTACTTGGAGAAGTCGACGACGACATCTGCACGCTCGGCGGGGGCGACGAGGAGCGAGTGAAGGTCCACGTTGCCGGCGTTGAAGAGCGTCACGTCAGTCACCCACGTGATCGGCTGCTGCGGAATGACGGTCACTTTGGGCAGGAAACCGCCCTCAGTGCCGATCTGGATCCACTCGGGACCGGCCGTCTTGGGATCGGGTACGCCACCTGCGCGACCGTCAGTCGGCCAATCGGCCGGCCACCCGCTAATGGCTGCCGCCGGCAGCATCTTAACCTCGGTGTTGCGCCTGCCGTCACAGCTGATCGTTCCCGGGTCGGCCACGTACATCTGCAGGTTCCAGAAGCGGTCACTTGCCGCGTTCAAGATACGAAGCCGATACGACTTCGGATCGACGCTCAGCGTCGGATACGCCGTGCCGTTGACGAGTGGCGTGTCGTTGAACGCTTCCATGCCATGTGAGAGATCGGGCGTTCCGGGTGCCAGCGGGTTCTCCCACGGCGTCGCCGCGGCCGAGACGTAATAGGGGTTTGTGACCGGAGGATGCGGGATGTTGACTGTCGGCGGCCAGAACCACGGACCGTAGTGCCAGCGCCCCATCGGGTTCACGCCGTCGATCATCGCGGGGTTCTGGGCCGGCATGTAGACGTGCGGGAACCAGATGTCGCCGGTGTGCGGCGTACCGGGGGTGGATCCCCAATTCCAGGTGGGATCGGTCGTCGTGATGGTACTCGCGTCGACAAACGTCTTCTCCTGGATGATGAGCGGAATCTGATCCTCGGGGATGAGACCGTCGTGAATCAACCCTTTTTCGGCGTCGTCGGTGATGAAGTATCCGGCGGCCTCGCCTGCAAGCACGTTCAGGCGCGTGATGCCGTACGTGTGGTCGTGGATCCAGAGCATTCTCGCGCTCTGTTGGTTGCTGTAGAAGAAGGTAAGCGAGCCGTCGCCCGGATCGGGCATGTCAGGGACGTTCTGCACGCTGACGCCCTTGGGATACGGGGTGTCCTCGCCGGCAGGTGTGATCCACTGATGCGGCGTGCCGTCGCTGATCCACATGGTTCTGCCACCGTGAAGGTGGACTGACGCGCGATTCTGCGTGTAGTTCATCGGCATGGCATCCATCATGAGCGGACCCATGCCCGCTCCCATGTACGTTGTGTCGACCGGGATGAACAGATCGCCGCCTGCGCCGATGGGAAGCTTGTTCGTGAACTTGACGCGAACCGGACGATCCTTTGTCGCCATGATCGTCGGCCCGAGGTAGTGGATGGGGTCCGGCAAGATCGTGTTGTTGCCGTTGCCGTCGGTACCCTTGTTGACCTGCACATAGCCACGAAGCCTCGTTGGTGGCAGATCGGAGTGGAGCTGCTCCTCGTACTCGCGCAGCTCGATCTCGTAGTAGTCGGCGCCCGGGTACGTGGTGGTGTCCGGGTGACCGACCGAGAGGTACTGACCCAGGTTGTTGGCGTTCTCGGAACCGACACCCGGAAGCCTGTCGACGAACTTGCGGAGCTCTGGCGTGTACGCCCAGTTGGGCGTCATGCCAAAGTAGTCAGGGGTGCCACCCGGACCCGGCATGTCCATCGCCGTTGGCTTGATTCCGGACTTTGAAGCACTCTTGACCAGAGCGGCCATCTTGTCGGCGGCCGCTTCGCGCTCGGCCTGCGTGACGCGCCGATCCATCCGCTTGTGAACGGCGTCGGCCCGTGCCGCAAGCGACACGCCTACTTTTGCGCCAGACACAGACGCCGCGAGCGCTGGCTGTATTGGCGCCAGAACGAGTGCCCCGCTCAACAGCAGTGCAAACAATCGAGATGCCCCTGTTCCCTTTCGATACACGAACCTCACGCTCCTCTACCAGAATCGGCCGCCATGCAAATACAAAGACCCTCCGGCTGCACTTAGGGTGCACGCCGAAGGGTCGGTGTGGAGACTATGCGTGTGCGATCAAGGTGATCGTCGGGACTCGCATCGGGATGGATCGTGCGCGGAAGCTGAACGTGCGTCCGCGCTGGGCGCCTCTGAACGACAGCGACGGCCGTCGCGAAGGGCGGTGTGCCGCGTAGCTTCTGTAGTGAGACGCCTCCGGCCGCGAAGACCGCGATGACCAGAAGACCAATGAGCGGCGATACCGTCGGACCGGGTGAAATGGTCTTCGGCATCACAATGCCCTGGTCGAAGGCATCCATCGCGCTCATGCCGAGAGTCGAATGAATCGCAGGGATGCAGAGCAAGATGGCCAGGATCGCGAACAGAATCAATCCTGCGCGCAAGAACGCCGCCAGATGGTGTGGCGACGTGTCGCTCTTGTCCCGTTGCGCGAAGTTCACCGTGTTGCCATTCGTTCGGCGCCTTACTGATGAGTGAGGTACTACCCACATCGGCGGTGAACCTAAACACCGCAGCTGACGTGTTAGCAGTCACTGTGCGGCGGCCGCAACCGCCTTTGCCTTCACCGGACCGCTTGTGAGGAGCGGCACGGTGAGTGCCCAGAGCACGAGCACGACCGAACCCATGAGCGGGTAGTAGCAGCCCCACACCACGAACGGGCCACCAAGCGAGTACACCCACACGACAAACGTCGCGGAGCTGAGAAGGATCTGGCTTCTCGATGTGACATGGCCGACCCGGATGAGGTACACAGGCGTGAGCACGAGCAGCGCCGCAAAGGTGAACTGGATGAGGAATGCCCTCAGTGCGTCATCGGAGATTCCCGCCGGCACGATCACGAACTCCGTGGCCCCGGGCGGATAGCCGATGATGCCCGCCAGCACCATGTACGCGCCCACGATCTCGGTCGGAACGATCTTCATGAGCTTGTCCGCGTACGACTGTGCCTGACTGAACTGCCGCCCCATGGTCTCCTCCTTCAACGGGCGCGCAACGCGCGCGCCGACCCCTGACCAACTACCGAGTATCTCGGTCACATGGTCGGAGTCGGCGCAAGAGAGTCGGCAAAGCGTTAGCCGAGGAGTGAACTGGTCGTTGCCGTGACGTCACAGGGGGGTCAATCAGGGCGTAACCGCGTCGAGCATCCGGGAAACCCACTCTGCGGTCTGCGGCTCGAGCCGCGCCAGCGCGGACAGACCCCGGGCGAGTCGCATCCTCCAGCCTTCACCGCGACCCGCGGCGTCCTCAAGCGCCAGCGCGATGTCACCTTCCCGGTCCTCGAGCAGCGCACCCAAGACAGCGGCGGCCTGTCGTAAGTCCTTCTCACTTTTGGCCTGCGCGATGACCGGACGCTCACCCGCAATCAGCACCTTGTGAAGCGCGAATCGCGCAGGGTCGGGCACGCTGACGAGGACACCGCGGCCATCGACGACTGCGCCCCGAACGGTCGACTCGATCACAAAATCAAGATAGCGAAGCGGCTGCGCTGCGGCTTTGAGCCGCGGCACAAGCACGGGAGCAGTCCCCGCGCTGCGTGAAGGCGTGATCAGGTCGACCCGGAGGCCTTGCCCCCGGACCTTGAACGAGGTGGACGGGCTCGCGGGGTCGAATGCCGGAACGGGCAGGAAGCCCATGTCGAGACCCTCGAGCACGCCGGGAATATCCGCTGTCAGGTCGGGTACCGCCACGCTCATGCGTGCGGATGCGGCGACATCGAGGTCCTGCGTGCGCATCGCAGCGCCGGTCCAGCGCACGCCGAGCAGGTTGCCGATGACGGTGAAGGCATGGGTGCCGACGAGCACCCCGCCAAGCCGAAAGACACCGGCATCGGCAAGCGCAGACAGCACGCGGGCCGAGGGCGCGTCCGTCAGCATCGCACCACCCACCCGAAGGAGCGACGCGAGCCTCTGGATCGAAGCGGCATCGGCCTCGAACGCTTTGTGTCCGCGCTCGAAACGCTCGACGACAGCATCCAGGATCGCGTCTCGACGTCCTACGTAGGCCTGCCGCTTCATGCCGCCCGGCTCCAGGTGTTGGAAGTAGTAGTAGTCGTTACCTTTCACATTCTTGGTGACGAAGCCGCCGGGGACGTGCCCGATCGCGCGCCCGGCCTCAAGCGCGACGAGTTGCTCCAGCATCTCCGCGTAGAGTGTCTGCACCTCAAGGGCCTGTCGCTGCATGACTCGTCCTTTTAGAAGTTATACGCAGTATAGCGTCATACTGCGTATAACGTCCAGCCCTCCTCTCTCGCACGCAAAAGGGGCGGACCCGTAGGCCCGCCCCCTGGTCAGTTCGAGTCGCGCCCAGGCTTCCAGAATACGTGAACGCAGACGGAAAGGAAGTGGGCGCATCGTCGTGCGCAGCCATGGCCTCTCCTACTGAGTCTCTCCCAGGAGCGTTCTCAGGTTCTGGACCTTCCACGCCATGACGGGGTCTGCAGCCGCTCTTCCGGCTACGTCGGGCCAGTTGGCGAACAACAGGTCCGGGCGGTAGTCCGCTGACTCGCGGAGCCTACGCATGAACTCCGCCTCGGGCGCGATAGGCCCTCCGAGGGGCGCGAGCCATGCCGCGACGCTCGCGAGCATCTGTTCGTAATCAGGTGCATCGTCCGCGTTCAACATCGCATACAGCGGCTCGGTGAACTCCCGCGTTGGATTCTCGAAACGATCCAGGGAATCGACGGGTCGAGTGACGAAAGGGAACCGATTCGAAGCGCATATCGCCCGGACGGCAAGGGCGCGGACGAGCGAATCGTCGAACAACGCTGGATGGGTGAGTGCCAGTCGATACAGGTCGTAGAGGTCCCGCGCCGCGACGCGCTCCATCATGGCCTGAATCTTCCCGGCCACGAGTTCGGGTAACTGCAGAACCGGAAACGCAACGGGTGGATCCGCGAACTCGCATATACGCACCTCGGGTTCGAGCAACGCCACCCGCGCCAGGTAGCTGATATCGACCTTCACGTAGTCGCCGGGATACTGCAACCGGTAGGTCTGGCCGCTGTGCTCATCGTTCGTCGCCCGAACGACGTATCCGAGCGCCCCGATTACCTCGCGAAAGCGCCCATCCACCTGAGGACGCAAACGACGCATCTCATCGACGTCCACGGCGCCGACGAACATGAGATCTATGTCGACCGACAGCCGCGGTACGCGCTCGTGGAACACGTTGAGCGCCGTCCCACCGTGCAAGACGAACATCTCCCCTAGAAACGCATCATCGCGAAGGGCCGACAACACCTCGAGGAGCCTCTCGACCTTGTCGACGACCTGAGGAGCGAATCCCAGCGGTACTGTGAGGAGTGGTCGGGTCATCCGCGCGTCCACTCCTCGAAGGGCATGCCGGCCGGAACGTACAGGCGCCACCGCGACACGAATCGCTGCGGGTCGGATCCCGGAAGCAACCGGTAGGTTCCGCGGCCGAGCGACTCGCGCATGCCTTCAAGCGCGGGCCGCTCGACGCGCCACCGATCGGCGAAGAGATCGAGCGCCCACCCGGCGCGGGCCGCAAGTGTTGGCGAATCCAGAAAGCCCGCGTATCGCGCAACATGCGCGGCCGACATCGAAGTGAAGCCACCAAGGCTTCGCAGTAGCTCTTCCAATCCGCCGGCGAGCGGCAGATCACGGAGGCAGTCCACGAGCGTCCGCTCCCTGGTGCTCACCGGAACAACCGCCTCCCCTGCCCTCAGCCGCGTCACGAACTCATCAAGTGTCGCGCTCGGGTCTGACACGGACGGCGGCGCCACCCTGTGAAAGCGATAGCCGCGGACCTCGAAGTCTTCGACCTTATGAGCCGAGGCGAAGTAGACGGTCCTGAGCGGGGTGTGTGCGACTCCGTGGGCTTCCAGCGCGGTGTGATGTGTGAGCACCGCATCGTCCGCGGCCTTGGCTCCCGCGAGATACACGTTTGGAACCCGGTCGCGGTACACGCCGAGGTTCGAGGCGTAGAGCCCCCGGCGAAGCCGGTAGGCCTGGCCACGCGCGACGGCGTTCTGGAGATTCGTGTAACGCGTGCGCTCGGAGACTGTCAGGTCGACTTCAGCCGCGAATTCCGCAAGCGTGAAGACCTCATGGGATTCGAGATAGCGTAGCGTTGCCGAGGGCTTGGTGTTCATAGGTATACTCCAATACGTAGTTTTCTACGTATTGTGAGACTACCACAACACCGTCAGTATGGGCTACCCCCCTACCGCACCTCATCCAGCGGCGTCCACGCGCGCTTGATGCGGGCTCTTGACTGCGGGAATCGCCGGAAGCGCTCGTCCAGGTCGCCGGGACGGACGCAGTCGAGGGCGTCGGCGTCTTTGAGGATGCGGAAGACGGTGCCGAAGCCCTCAGGGTCGAGCGCCTCGCGGAGCCCGAGGCCGACTACTCGCCATCCCCGAGTCGCTTCGCGGGAACCGGGCGTACGGGCGACGCCGCCGCCGTGTCAGCCTCCGGGCTCGCCAGTTGCCGTTCGAGGGCGGCGAACGCCTCGATGACCTCCCCTGCTTCGAACGTGCGGTTGCGTCGGCCCACCGTGACTTGCTTCAAGATTCCGGCTTCTTGTAGCCGCGCTACCGCGTCGTTCACCTGGGGCTTGCTCCGCGCGAGCGCATTCATCGCGCTCTTCACGCTCACAATCGGTGTCCCCGGCAGCATGCGCAGCAACAGGTCGACGGAGGACCCGGAGCGAACCCGACTCAAACGCGCCCGCCAGGATGCCTCGATTTCGCTGCATCTGTTCTCAAACGCGGTTGCATCCTCAACGGCGCGAACACATGCCGCAGCGAAGATTCCAGCCCACGTATTGAAGCCGGCGTGCGCCTGATCGGAATCGACGGCGCCGTCGAACCGGAATGATGTCAGTCCATGAATGTAATCCTGCGCTCGTGTCGCAAGAATCAGTGAGACAGGTGGCTGAACATGTACCGACAAACGCCGCCGCCGCAGAATCAAGTGAACCAATGCCCGCCCGGTCCTACCGTTGCCGTCTGCGAAGGGATGAATCGTCTCAAACTGCGCATGCGCGATTGCAGCCTGAGCGACTGCCGGCAGCATGTCCGAGTTGCAGAACTCACTGAGATCATCGAGCAGCGCCGGCACCAACTCAGGCGGAGGCGGAACATATGCCGCCGCACACGGGTTGTACTCGTTGCCACCGATCCAATTCTGTACCTCTCGCACCTGTCCCGCGTACTCATGCAGGCGGGTGTCCTTGAGTAGGCAGTGATGAATCCCGAGCAGGGTATCCGTCGTGATCCGATCGTCGCCCTCTGCTATCTCAAGCGCCATGCGCATCGCATCGATGTTGCCGAGCACTTCTTCTGCGGTGACGTCTCCCGGTAGCTCGCCGATCTGCCGGGCGGCCTCGGCTCGCATGAGCCGTCGTGGACCGATCTCGAGTCCCTCGATACGCGATGAAGCCACGCTCTCCGCGCGCAGGAGGATTCGCGCGAGCGCTTCGGTATCGGTGAGTGCTACAACCCGTGTATCGAGACGGGCGATTGCCGACTCCGCATCTGCCACATCCGCCGCGACCTCACCGTCCAGGCGGAACGCGCGATCGGAGATACGGTCAGGGAGGTAGACATCGTACTCACACGACCGTCGCTCTGCTCGTGGCATGCCCGAGGTAGCTTCGCTGATCCAGCGCTTGCGGATGTAGCTTCCCATTACTACTCACCCCCTGTAGTAAGGTTTATACGCTAAACCTAACTATGGCGTCAAGATAGTACGGCTTTACCGCACCTCGTCGAGCAGTACCCACGCGCGCTTGATGCGGGCTCTTGACTGCGGGAATCGCAGGAAGCGCTCTTGCAGGTCGCCGAGGCGGACGCGGTCGAGAGCGTCGGCGTCTTTGAGGATGCGGAAGGCGGTGCCGAAGCCCTCGGGGTCGAGCTGGTGGGGCAGCGCGAGTTCGGCGTGGTGCTCCGAGCCGCAATGGTGCGTGACCGCGAAGATCGCGGCCTCGGCGATGATGGGGTCGAGCGCCTCGTGGAGCCCGAGGCCGAGCACGCGACCGCCGCTCCGCGCGCCGTGGTAGTAGTCGGCGCCGTCGTCGATGCGGCCGATGTCGTGCCAGAGCGCCGCGTGGTGGACCGCCTCGCGCTGCCACGCCGGTAGCCCGACCTCGTCCGCGAGCTCGGTCGCGTGCACCCAGACGCGCAACGCGTGCCCGCGCCCGTGGATGCCGCCCGCGTGGTCGATGCCATCGAGGCGGAGGAACCAGGATGCGGGGATGGTGGGGAGGTTCATGGGCGTCATCTCGAGTCTAAGCAGACGTCAATTCGACACGGAGCCCGAGCCGTTGCACACCAGGCACTCCTGCACGCCACTTTGAACACATAGGGAACAGACCGAAGCACCGGTCCCGCCACAGGAGTAGCAATCGTACCCTCCACCTGTGCAACCGATGCAGTCGATAGCACCAGATCCGCCGCACATCGTACACGTTATTCCGGATGTCGATTGTCCACCACCGGGGCACTGCCAACACTCGTCCCGTCCACTTCCGCCGCACATCGTGCACCGGATGAAGCCTGTGCTCCTGCAGGAGATGCACGCAGTGCGGCCGCGGCCGCGACAAGCGACACATGAGGTCGAGCCTTGACCGTCACACGAGGCACACGAGCGTGACTCAGGGTTCTCTTGCGCATTTATCGACGGGGACTTGCTCTCGTAGTCGTACTCCACGTTAGTCATGATGAACGCATTCAGACCGTTTCCCGCAGATGCCAGCTCCTTCATTCTCTCAATGTCAGTTGCGCCCGCGCTCGCATATGTGTACGTGTAGACCGACCCGTCGTCGAAGCGGATATTGATGTAGTCCTCCCCGATCTCGTACTCCGCCACACCAGAATCCTTGTCATAATCCGTGTATGTCTGCCAGCCGCCGAGGACTTCGATCGGCGCTTCTGCCGCGGTTGGGCTTGCTGCCACAGTCGCCCGCGGAGTGGCACACCCCGCCAGTCCAGGTGCGATCAGAATCGCAACCAGGGCGGCAAGTGCCCGATGTCCGTGTCGTCCATTGACCATCATGCGGTGTTCCCCTCTTGTGTATCGACTCAGCGACTCATAGGCGCAGTGGGGACGATAGGAGGCTCAAAGCCATCCATCCTCCACGAACGACGTTCCTCGAAAACCCTCTGGACCGAGCTGCTGAAGCAGGGCGAGCTCGGTGTGGTGCTCCGCTCCGCGAGGATCGCAGCCTAGGCGACGAGCGCTACACTCGGGCAGCTGCGAACTCGCTCACAGACATTGAGAGTCCGGCCTGCCTAATGATTGCCAGTAGCACGCCTTGACCGAAATCGCCGGGATGACGCGAGACAGGGAAGGTGGCACCGCTTGGCGCCTGCCACTTCATATGGCTACCCTTTCCCCGACCAACCTCCACACAGCCAGCAAGCGCCTTCAGGCGCGCGGCTACCTCTCTATACCGGAGGTAGTGTCCGCGCTCCTGTATGCGAGCCCCTATCGGTGAGTCGCGGTGTACTACGTAGTTGACTCTGCTATTCACCTGCCCTATCCCCTTGAAGGCGTACGAAGAGAGCGTCCACAGCTGTGGATCGTTCCCCGGAACTCCGGGCAGCGAAACATGGTGGTTGACCTCCGCGAATTCATTACGTCCCCGTATGAACCGCTGCTTTGGCCAGTAGTTGAGGCCGGCGCGGTAGTCCTCGGGCAGCTGCAAAATGTAGGCTTCGACCGCTCCTACTGCTGCGACGCGCTTCTGTTTATCGCCCCACTCCGCCACGCGTCCGAGTCCGTACGCGGTTGCGAGCGCCTCTTCTAAGCAGTCGCCAGTGCCCACGGTGCGTCTGAAGTACTCGTCGAATCCAGTCTTGTAGATCGGCGTCCGATGAGTGACCTCCAGTCGCGTCGAGAAAGACTCGACGTGGTGGTGGAAAGACTCGTGACCGTAGATGAAGATCCTGGCCACCGTTACTGATTCCGCTAGCGAGAGAACTCCGCCAGCTTGATGCTCTACAAACTGGCCGAGCTGCTGCACGCCCTCAAGTACTAGGTAGACGCCCCACCAGTCCGGATAGTAGTAATGGAAGGGCAAGTAGAACCCTAGAGCATCAGGTGGCGGGACGGACTGGGACGGGTCGAATGATTCGGGAGCGCCTGGGAATGCTGGAGCTCCGAAGTCCGGAACTGCAACGGGAGTGAACACTGGTGAGGTCCAGGCTTCGGTTTGGGCACAATCTGACCGTTCTGTGTTGAATACAAGTGCGGGATCCGAAGCAGCTACTGTGGATTCAGGCAGGTCTACCCCGACGAAGATCCAGTCCTCCTCCCAGCTGCTTGGGACCGGCCGATCTTGGAACACATCGGGCAGACAATCTCGAAGAACGGGCAAATCGCCAACAGCCATCTTGGACTCCCCCCGTTGTTGGTCACTTGCACTGGTGTCTACTACGACAGCCGCCACATGGGAGCGCGCAAACCTCACGCGATCTGCTGACCACTCTAACAGGAGTGGACTGCCCTCGTTGGCGATGATCCTCGAGCGCTGCGGACGGAGGGCGCCTGCCCATTAGCGAGGTACGACGGCGCACGCTGACACTTCCTGAGCCGGCCGCCGTATGCCGTCGCGAATATGCGGGTTCTCTTCCCTTGAAGGACTACTCGTACGACCTTTGAACACCGTCCGGATATCCAAGAACATCGATACTAATCGATGTTCTGCGCCGAGCCTTGGGGGCTGCCCCAGGTCCGGGATTCGCCCCTGACGGCAAGGACGCTACTAGGGTGCTTAACATTTCGGTGATCGAAGTGCCGGGGCAATCGACCATGAGACTATCGAAACCCCAGGACTGCAGGCTGACACGTCACACTATCAGACCTGCAAAGCGCTCGAATGTCCGGTTCACTCGCGCAGACACACCCTCAAATACGCCGAGCTCTTCGGCAAGCTGCACGATTCGGCAAGCGAAGAGCACCGAATCCCTACACGCGTCCATCACGGACTGGCTGCTAGAATCGCCAATCCAAGTCACGCCGGTGCTTGATGAGCCTGTCACGTAGGCGAACGCGTTGGATGGACTGCCGTGTGCCGCGTCGCATAGGGGTTTGTACATCACCTCGAAATCTCTCTTGATACCCTGACGTTCGTGCGCCAGGGCACCAGCCATCTTGGTTGGCGGCTTGCCGCTCCACCAGTGATCCGTAGCTGCTGACGCCTTTGCAAACCAGTCCGGAGGGTCAACTGTCAGCTCCCTGTCTAGGACTCCTATGCTAATCGCATCCTCCAGAAGGTACTTCTTCCGAGATTCCTCATACTCTACCCACTGCAGCGAACGACCGCCTGGACTGTCGGCGATGTACGCGAGCGAGACAGCGTCCTCCAACAGAGCTCGAGCCATGCAAAGCGCCTCATGTCCGTAGCCTGCGCGGCACGCCACGCCGACCGCTCCCAGCAGCCGTGCACACCTGAGCGTGAAGACAAGGCCAACAGCTCTCTCGCCTGTGTGGTCGCGACCGACAGCGCGCGTGCAGCCAGACAGAACCTGCCTGCCGACAAGCAGCGTCAGCCGAACCGCTTCTCGCTCATTGGCGCTCAGAGGCCAGTGCATCGCAGGCGGGAACCGATGGGACTGCACTCTAGTCCTCGGCAGCCAGGTACTCGAAAGTGGACTTGTAATCGGCAGAGCTGAGCACGGTGTCATAGAGTCCGATATCCTCGCCCTCATGCTTATTGATTCCTGTGTAACTCAGGCTCGCATCCTCATAGCGCTTGAACTTGTACACCGCGTCGTTCATAAGTGCGCTGTTAAACACTCCAATGCTCACGAGCAGCTCGAAGTCGCTGACCGTCAGGCCCGTCACCTTCTTGAACAGCGCTGGCTCAAGCTGAGTAATAACATCCTTAAGACACCGCTCCCGATAGTCAGTCAGGTACATGAAGATCGGGACTCGGGTCGCGAACTTAATCAGCTTCTCCTGAATCTGTTTGCGTAAACCCTTGTATTCCTTCTCATCCTCCGTGAGTTCCTTCTTCTCCTTCGGAGTCAGATCCTCGTCGTTGGCTTCCCTCCGCGTCTTCTTCACCGCTTCGGACTTGTTGATGATCGTCTCGATGTCTTGATTCAGGCTACGGAAGCCCTCGATGCTCATCAGCGCAGCCAGCGCGTCCTTGTTGCTAAGAAGCCGCTGTAAGGTTGCGTTATCTACATTGACCAAAAGAGCACTTTCCCATCGCCGCGCAAGAAGTGTGGCAGTGGTGCCGCTCATGGCCATGTCCAGAACGCCCGCAGCATCGATCTGCTTCATGGAGCTCCCGTCGTATGCAAGCACGGGCAGGAAGCCGATAAACTCAGCCACCTTCTTCTCGGGATTCGACTCGTCGACATTCAGACGGCAACTGTAGTCGGCAATCTGCCGCAAAGCCCTGTCAGGCGCGAAGTCGAAGACGTAGCACTCCTCTTTGAGGATTCGCTCTTCGTTCGGGTTGGTTCCGTCTGGATTGTGAATCGTCCAAGGAGACTGGACACGGAACGCTGCCTGAAAGTAGGTCTCAGGACTGGACAGGTTGCGGAGCATGAAGATGCCCGTCCAAGGACGGACGGTGACACCCGTGATGAGTTTGAGGCAGGAAAGAGTAATAGACTTGGATTCAAGCGGGTCCTCCATGGCATCAAGAACGGGAGGCAGGGCGGCGACCCCGATGCCTGCCGCACTACCCGCCGCGACGACCACTTTGTAGTCATGGAAGAAGGTATTCTGCTTCTTCGCCATGAGGTTCCGCATGGCATGACAAGAGGCAACGCCGGGCAGAAACCAGAAGGTGTGCGACAGCACATTGAGGAGACGAGCGTCCGAGAACGGCATCGGCGGCTTCTGCGCACCCAACTTGAGATTGTCAACGCTGGTCGGCATGAACGAGCCTCTGATGAGGTCTAGCCACTTCTGCACTTCATCTTCGTAGGCAAACTTCGCGCTCTCGCCGAGTCCCGTAGCGGAGAAGAAGACGTTGAGGTCGAATTCGCTGAACTCCCCACGCATCGCGATGTCACGAATCGCATCGGGCAGTTGGTACGTCATCAGCACCATACGGGGCAGCGCAGCATAGGGGCTGTCATCACCCTGCCAGTCCCGTTTTGCTCGTTGTTCGTCCGAGTAGGTCCAGTTGAATATCTGCTCTTCTATGAACTCGCCCGATGCGATTGCTCTGAACGGTGTTCCAGAGAGATAGAGGTAGTAGTCCGTGGTGATGGGCATGATGTCCTCATCGAAATCCGCAATGCCCTCGCCCTCGCCGAACTCGACTTCTCGCTTGTCTTCGGCCTCAAAGAGCTCCTTGGCGCTCTCACGCCATGCACCGTAGTGATACTCGTCAAGGATCACGCAATCCCAGTTGGTCGAGTGCACCCACTCGTTCTTTGTCTTAATGCCGCCGGTACTCTTGTTTTTGCCGAGATAGTCCTGAAACGAGCCAAAACATACCAAGGGCCTCTGCTTGTCCGCGTCCTCATACGTGAGTCCGCCAGGTGAGATGAACTGCCAGCCCGCGAAGTCGACATGCGACTTTAGGTCCTCTTCCCATGCGCTTTGGACGGCAGGCTTGAAGGTCAGAACAAGAACCTTCATCCAGCCCATCTTCTCGGCGAGTTGGTAGGCGGCGAAGGTCTTGCCGAAACGCATCTTCGCGTTCCAGAGAAAGTGAAGGGGCTTGCCCGCTTTCTCCTTCCTGAATGACTGAAAGTAGGCGGATGTTCTCTCAACCGCGGCTTCCTGCTCAGGGCGCATCACGAAATCTAGTGAACGGTTCTCTTCATTCAGTTGCCCCGTCTTGACGGCAACTATCGCCGCCTTTACCTGTTCGAGAGTGCACCGAAAGAACTCGCTGCCACCCTGCTTCCTGATTCCGGCCGTGCGCAGGTAGCGATGCACATCGTGGTCGGTGAAGACGGTGCCGTCCTTGCGCATCGCGCTCTCTTCGAGGACGACGCGATATGGCAACGCACCTGGCTTCTTGGTCGGGTACTGCTGCGCTACACGACTCGCAGCATCGACCGTGGTGTAGCCGACCTTGAGCATGCCTGCGTATTGAGGATTTGTGTCCTCGAAGGCGTAGATGGTTGGGTTGGATGCCGGTCTCGGAGGAAAGAAGCCATTACTCATCGTTTGCGACCAACCCTCGAACCCGCGACTCGACGAACTGAACTTCGTCCTCAGTCAGACCGTACTCCTCGTAGAGTTGATCGTCAGTCCAGATGCGAGTCCAGGCCTGCTGTGGCACCCACGTATAGGTCGAACGGGTGGCATGCTGAGTGATCTTGCGAAGTGAAACCAGGAACCGCAGGAACCTAGTCCGCACATAACTCTCCACGCTTTCGGCTGCCTCTCGGCTGTCCACATGGATGAACAGGTAGGTCTGCGTGCATACCGACGGGCTTGGTGCCACAAAGGGCTGACCAAGAATCTGGTGCGGGATTGCCTCGCCCGCGCCGTACGCCTGCGGAATCATCACTTTCCACGTGTCGATTAGATGACGGCTCTTTGTAACCTCCGAACGAGCAATCCATCCACGGCTTCGCTTGCCCTTTGTGATGTAGTAGAGCGGCACGTCGCTTGGCAGGAACTTCTCGTCGTGGTATCCGCTGAAATTCGACGTCCAGCCAAACTCCTTGTCGACTGACAGGATCTCCGTGATAGACCGCTCCTTCTTTGCCATGACCTTCTCAAGGATGCCGATGGCGCGGCTGTCTCGGACGAATACATCATGCTCGCCGAGGATGCGATCGACTGGTCCGACAACTTCGTCACCCCGGATTGTCGTTACTGCACAATCGCCCTCTGTGTCGCGCTCCCACAGGAAGTAGCACACACCACCTTTGACCTCGACCCCGGGGAACACCTCGCTCGCTACTGGGTAGTCAACGAGCGTCCTGATGTGTCGGTCGCTCAACATCGTCTGCCGAAACTCGGACAGTCCCAGACCACTTGCCATCCAGCGCGATGGGATAATCATGCAAAGAAAGCGCGGATTCAACTTCTTCGCCTGCTCAACGAACTTGTTGTAGATGGGCATGTCGCGAGTGCCGCCGTCCGACCCCAACTGGTAGGGCGGATTGCCTACGATGACATCGAACTTCATTTCGAGTACTCCTCCCGGCAGAGTGGCGTGAATGAACTCGTAGGCATGAGTTTCGAGCTCCCTGCTGCGCTCGTATTCCTGTTGACCAGCATTGCAGTAAACGCACCGCCCCTTCTCCCACTTGTGTTCGACGCGCCGAAAATGGATGTTGCCATCAGGCTCGTCAAAGGACTCGCAGACGGAGTACTTCCCATCCGCCGTCTTCGAGCAGTAGACCGAGCGTCTGGCAAGTAGCGACGTCAACTCCGTGATTGCCAGACCGAAGAGTTGGTTCTTGAAGATGTGATTCAGCCGCTGTTGTCTGTCGGGGATTGCCTGCTCCAATCCGACATCCAGCCTCTTGGCTATCTCACGCAGAAACACACCAGACTTGCAGCCTGGGTCTAGGAACCGTGATTCCTTGTCACTCCAGAGTCCCGTGGGCAACAAGTCGAGAATTTCATTCACCAACTGCGGCGGCGTAAAGACTTCGTCGCTGCTCAGGTTCGCCAGACACGCAAGCACGTCGGGGTTATGACTAGTCATCAACACAGGCGACCTCCAAGAAGTGAGTCAGGGGATACTCGCGCACGGGGTTGGGAATGAAGACGTCCTCGCCGAGGTCGGAGACCTCACCAGGACCAGAGAAGAGCGAGCCACCCTTCGTGTCGGCACCTTCCACCAGCCCAGAATAGGAGAAGTCCCGCCGCTTCATCATGCTGCCTCTGACCAGCGACCACTCTGAGAACACAATCGGCGCGGGATTCTCAGCAACCGTCTTCAGTGTGAGTGCGTCCCCCTGGACGATGTTGCGACACAGAAGGTAGCGGATGGCTTCTCTGCACTCGGCAGAGCCCTTCTTCTTGAAGAGGCGCGTGTACTCGCCGTCGAACACCTCGTATAGACGCTCCCGGCATGCCTGAACGTTGTCCTCAAGAATGTCGATGCCGTATACAGAAGACACTGCAGTGACGGCGTGTCGCTGGTATTCAAGGTGCGCCTTGCTGTATCGGGTGGCGACGATAGCGAGCTTCCGCCTCAGGATCTCCGCCAAGAAGTTGCCTGTACCGCATGCAGGTTCTAGGAACCGCGAATCGATACGCTCGGTCTCCTGTCTGACCAGGTCGAGCATGGCATTGACCTCTCGCTCACCGGTCAACACCTCACCGTGATCCGCGACTCGTTGCCTGGATACAACCTGCTTGTTCACGGCCCGCCTATCCATCGGTGGCTAGCGCATCTCAGCCCGGCGCTGACGGCGATCGAATCATTCGAACCAGTAGACGGAGGGGTTCGTACGGGACCCCTTATGCCTCTCCCTCAGGTGGGCTTCACCCACCCTCACTGAGCGCACCAATTCCAAGGCCCTTGGCATGTGCACCTAGTGTAGTCCAAAGTCCGGATATGCTCGCGGGCGGCTCCTCGTCAGAACGGACCTTGCAGAGGAGCAGTGCCGTGCCTCCCGGCGGTGAACGCGCTATCGAGATCTCGGCGCGGCGCGCGCCTAGGCACCGGTCAGGTGACCAGTCCGGCTATCGAAGCCAGCAGGCTCAACGTCAAAGACCGACATGTCCGTCTCGATTCTCGCAAGCGGATAGAGCCGAAGCGCGAGCCGACGGCAGATGAAGTAGGCCGCAAGCGCATCTTCGTAGGAGAACATGTGGGTGTCTTTGGGATGGTCGAAGTCGTGCTTGGCGGAGTTGTTGATTGGTGCAAAGCGCAACGCCTGATCCAAGGTCACGCTATCGACAACAGCCGAGATCGCCCGCTTGCGCAACAGGGCACCGAACGTCAGCCTCGGGAAGCGGCCGATTCGTTTCAGCAGAGCTTCGATGTGGGCGCTGCTATCGGTCACTACGGCCCTCGCTAACCAGGACGCGTCCTCGCGAACCATCATCAGGTGAGCCGAACAGTATTGCAGTGGGCGGAAGACCTCACGATCTCCGACGGCATACCTGCCAACGCCCTGACCCGGCATGTTGAGCGGCCCACCTCCAAAGACCGGATCCGCAATCGTCAATACGCTCGGGCCGCCAACCGAGTAGTCGAATGAAGTGAAGGCGTGCAGATCGAGTTGGCCATCCACCGTCATCGAACGGATCGTGGCGACTTCTGAGTCCGAGTAGAGATCGCACAGGAGCTTATTGAGCGTGGATGTGTGAATGGTCGGCCCCTTCCGTCAACAGGGCAGTCGGACGGGTTTCCCGCCCTCGCCAGAGACATGCGTTGTCAGCTCCTCAAGCGGATCTTCAGCGCTCATAGGCCCCCCACCTCGAGTCGTCAATCGCCGGCAAACGTGGTGCGGATCAGCTGCGCACAAATGCCCTCCAGATCAGTCTACCTCGTGCGCGCCTGCCGGATGCGCTTGTTAGACAGATCAATCCCTTGCCCATTACTGACAGCAGAATCGGACTTGGCACTCGTCAACTGAGAGTGCCAAGTAGTACTATATGTGGGCGGCATCACAGTCTGTCGCACAAGATGTTGCGAACAAGCGCGGAGGGCCCTGCGCCAACAGGACCCTCCCGAGATATGGCCCCGTCGCACGGAGCCGGTGATAGCTGAGAATGCTACAGGTATTTAGCGAGTTTCGCACCAAGCCTGTTCACATCTTCAGGAAATCTCCATGACGACGGGGCCGGAAGGGAGCGTGCCGGCCTAGCACATTGCGTCGTCCACAACTAACTTGCGCAAATGCGCAGAAATGGAGAATTCCGATGAACAAGGTAGTGCTTCTTGCCCCAATAGCGGTCGAGTCCGGATCATCGCTGTGCGATATCGCGCCTACATCTCAGTTCGCAGGTGTCGACTACGACCAAGCGGAGATTCGGCATCAGTTGCTTTTGGTCAACAAGACCGGCCAGGAGATCAGCGTCCCGCTCGCGTTCATCGAGACGGATCCCGATGAGTCTCGTCCTCCCACCCTCCGGGTCGGGACTGAGCGACGTGATCTTGGCGATCCGAGGACGTTTGACCCCGCTTCAACTGAGAAGTTCATCAACGACGCCGTCGCCGCGGCGGTAGCCAACGGCGTGCCCGAGGCAGAGGTGCGTGATTCGCTCAGCGAAGTACTTTCGAGGGCGAGTCGTTCTCGCAAGACCTTCGTGACAATCCGTCCAGGCGAGCGTTTGTTCGTCGAGTTCATCGAGCACGAGAAGGTTCCTCGCGATGCGAACGGTGCATTCACATACCAGACCATTGCACCCTTTCCTCAGTTGTCACTCGATCCCGCAGGTGGAAGCTTCTGGCTTTCGGTGATCCTACCTCGCCCGATGGGTGGCAGGAGCGCAGTGCTCAGCGATTACACACGTGAATATGGCGCAGCCCCAACCATGCTCCACGACCGGCAAGCAGTCGCTTGGACCTGGAAGCTCGATCCCATTCTGAGGATCAGTTACACATATAGCGGCTAGCCCTTCGGCCCGGGCAGCCTCACCGTTGTCCGGGCCACCTCGGCCTGCGAGCGATTCTGTCTAACACATTTGCGCATCAGCTGCGCGCGGGTGTCTTCCTGGTAGGTCTGCCTCGTGCGCGTCAGCTGGATGCGCTTGCTAGTTCGGCCTATTCGTCGAAGCTGATACGCTTTGCGACTTCATCAACATGCGCGCGGTGCTGGTCCGCAATCTCCTGCTCGCGCGCTTCCTGGGCGGCGTCTCGCTCGAGCATCTCGCGGTACTGGCGGTTGGCCTCGTCAGCGGCCAACTTCAGTGTGTCGCGGTGATACTTATCGACCTCCTCAAGTGTGGTTCCGGCGAGAGTCACGATGTGCCCGCTAACGCGTGCGATGCCAGGGCGGTGCATAGTTGAGAAGCGGGACGGATGGTCCCAAGCCTCGACGAAGTACCTAGCCCAGGCGCTGGGGGCCGCCGCCGACAACCTGATGGGCACGGAGTACAGGCCGCTGCCCTCGGTGCCGTCGTTGGGGGGACGCGTCACCTGGGCGGCAATCACGTCGACTAACTTGATGTCTTCGAAGTCTCTTACGCTCACTGCTAATACCTCCGCTTACGTCGGGGCGGCCGCGGGTGCGGCCGCAAATAGCGTAGCAAGTGGGTCTGACAGACTGGAGGCAAGACTCGGCCAAATATCGAATCTACAGTCTGCAAAAAGAGTACTCCTGGTTGAACAGATACCGGGTCACCCTCGTGTGGTCGATGTGGAGCGGCTACCGGGAGCGCGACGGCGGCGCGATGCGCAAGTGGGCCGCGCGCACGGGCGTTGAGCCGCACTTCGTCCTGAGCGGCGGCCACGCCTGGCCCGACGACCTGCGACGGCTCACGAGCGCGATCTCGGCGAAGGAGACGGTGTGGGTGCACAAGGAGGACGGGCATCGAAACCCCTGCTTGGTGAGTCTGTTCGTTAGCGGCGTGCGCTTCAGCTTGAATCTGGGTCGGTCAAGGAACGGTCAAAGAAACATGGATTACCAGACACGCGGTCTACCTGGTGTTTCTCGCGGAGAAACTAATCTCAAGAGCCCAATCGTCAAACACCCATCAAAGAAATCATCGAAGCTGGGGCGCCGCCCAGAAGGGAACATATCGCATCGCCTTATTGCCGACTTCTGGATCGAACAGAACAATCATTCTGGCAGCAACTGCCTCTTTGATCAGTCGCGATGCGGTGGCGCTGTTCTTCTGATCGATTCCGAAGCGCTCGCGCACCGAAGCGTTTGTGAGATTCTCCCTGTTCACGTGTCGTAGGCATGCGTGCAGGTAGACAGCGCGAGTCTTATCGGCCTTGTCCATACTCGCTAGAGGCCGTGGCGAAAATAGGACGACGCGAGTGCTGCCGTTGCCTGCCTCGGCAAGCGGTGCCGGCAGCTGATAGAACTCCGACTGAAACACGACCTTGTCCCAGCCGCTTCCTCGTTCTTCACAGGTGCCAACGCGTCGCATCACGGATGCAAGCAATTCATTGCGGGATCGCGGAGGTGAGTCAACAAAGCGGTTGGTGTCCACCAACGGCTCACCTGGATTCGTGATCTCAATGCGGTCGGAGAAGATCTCAATCATCGGGCCTGCACCCGAAACGAAAAGATCCTGGTGGATCAGCGCGTTGGCGACGAGCTCGCGAACGGCAAGCACTGGATACACCGGGACCACTGTACGCAACGCGCGTCCAACGACCTCGTTCGTCGGCAGTACGCTATTCACGAAGTCGATAAGACCTTCGAATCCGCTTGCATACCCTTTGACGCCTACCTGTTCGTGAATGGTCTCGACTCGGCTGGTTCCGGAATACTGGATCACTCTCATTCCCTTGCGCCCGAGTGAGCCGAACTCGTCCAGGTGCCGGGCGAACAGAATCGCGCCGAGATTCGTGACGTCCCATCCTCCGGCCAGGTTGGAAACGACCATCTCGTCGGTCTCCAGTGCTTCCAAGATGCGATTGCCGTCGGCAGGCGTGATAAGACCGAGCATATCGAAGTACGCCTCGAAATCGAGAAAGGCAAGCACGTCCGCGTCTGCGACGCGCTCTCTCGCGATGAGACGTTCAAAGGGAGTGCTGTCGAAGATCCGCCAGAGATCCCGCTCCTTCTCGGGGAAGTCTTTCAGGTTCTTCATGTACGAACCCACCCGCACGTACTCATGCCCCTTGAACTTGACCGGGTGCCGGAACGCCGGGTCGATCTCCAAAAGAACGATCGGCCTACCGTCAACTGCCACCTCATAGAAGCGGAAACCGATCTTCGGGCTCAAGAGATGCAGCAACCAGCTCTCGAGTTCCTCTTTGCCGACCTTTGTAGCTCCAGGCGAGAACGTTGTACCGACAACCGCATGTTCATCATCGGCGATGCCCCAGACGAGGTATGCGTGAGCCTTACCGCACAGCGCCGCCGAGTTCGCGAGCGCGGATAGGTATTCGCCGATCTCCTCGGGATTGGCGTTGTTGTGCTTGAATTCGACCCATTCGGTTTCTCCTGGCAGCTTACACAGCTCACGAACGAGACTCTCGAGGTACTCAGCAGGACGGTCGGTGCTCATGGTTGTTACTTCCTCACGATGTCTTTATCCGGCACCATCTAGAACCCGATCATCCGCTCGCGATAGACTTCAGCCTGCTCGCGACCTCGTTGCGGGTTCGCGAGCAGATCCGCATACACGCGGAACCTCGACGCGAGGCGAAGATGCTGGTTCTCACCATAGCGGCACTGCGCCATCGGGCCGGTCGTGGTGGCACGCCACAGCAGCAGGTTGCCACCGTCTTCGGATGCAATGCCGTCAACCGCTCGAAGGAGGTACTCAGGCGTTCTTGGCCCGTGTACCCACAGCTCGGGCCTTGCGACCGTGGTGAGCGCAGGTGCCTCTAGCAGCGCAGCGACCGTGCCGGTGGCGCAGTAGGAGACGCCCGCGGAGGTAAGCCCCTCAACCGCAGCCTCGACTATCGTGAGCGGGTCGTCTCCCAGCACGCGGCATCGGACGGCGAGCCGCCGGTCGGCGGCGGCGTCGGCGGCGTAGCGGTCGAGAAGCGCGGAGGGGTCCGTGAGGGTGCGCACCTTGTGCGGACCGCGACCGGCAACCATGAGCATTCCCTCTGCCTCAAGCCCAAAGAGGACCTTCTGGGCGGTCGCCGCCGAGACACGGGCCTGATCGGCGATCACGGTCACCTGATGTTTAGCGTCGGGCGCCTCAAGGAGCGATAGCACCACTGCGCCCGTTGCTCCCGCGAGGCTCGGAAGCATCCGCTCGGGATCGTCTCGGCCGAACGCTCCGACCTCCTCAACGTGCACGAAGAACTCGGGATCGCTCAGGTGTATGTGAACGCGCCGCCGATCCACGTAATTGGCTCTGCGCTGCTCGAGCAGTCGCATGGCACCCGGCGTGAAGTCGGTTCCGACGATGACCGCAAGCGGGAGACTCTCACTCTGCGCGAGGACGCGCTCCACTTCATAGGGTCTGCCGCGGCTGGCGCTCATGGGATGGAGTGTCAGGGGCTGCCCCCCGGCTCGGGTCACCAGCCCATCGCGCCCAGCGAACTCTCCCAGCCCAAGATCGTTGAGACGGGCTGCTAGCTCCTCGGCTATAGGCTGCTTGTACTGCATTATTCTCCAATGCATCTATATTCATGCTCGCTGAAATATTACTGCAAGATAGAATCACACGCAAGCAGCTGCGAGAGCGGCAAGGTCACGGCCGGCGAGCTCGCCTCGGCGAAGGAGACGGTGTAGGTGCACACGGAGGGTGGGGGCGGGAGCATCTGGGCCTCGCGACCGGTCAGTCTAGGGTTGGATTCCGGCGAGGTTCTGGAAAGGTCGGTGTGGGAGACTCTTGGTCAGGAAGCGCTTTGCAAGTAGCGGCACAACGGAGTAGAGTCCAGTTCAGCAAACCCGCCAAGCCTCTGCCTCGTGCATGCTCACTGTGGCGGGGCTTTATTTGTCCGGGGGTTCCATGTACTACGCAAAGCCGCCGCTTACCTTCGATGAGCAGGCAGATCTTCTCCTCCAGCGCGGCCTCCTCGCCGACCGGAACATGCTGCTTGCGCGCTCCCGAGCCTCCGTCTGCGCCCGGTGCAGCCCGACAAGTACTAGGCAACCACAGTTGCACGAGTGAACTTACATCAGCTGCTACTTACATCGTTGTAAGTTATGGATGACGCTATGAACACCCTGCTCTAATCTTTACCGTATCGGTATAGACTGGTATCATTACCTATGTGGTAAAGCGTTAGTGACGGAGAGCGGCGTGGAAATCTACTTCTCGACCAAGAAGCTTGCGGGCGTGCTTGACTCCGATAAGGAGCGAGTTCGTGCGCTCGGTGTCGATGCCGCCAAGGCGCTCGCGCGCCGGTTGAGCCAGCTCAGCGCCGCCAGCGAGCTGGAGACTATGCGAACTCTCTCGAGTCGTTGCCATGAACTGAAGGGTGACCGCGCCGGCCAACTCGCTGTCGACGTGACGAAAGGGCTTCGGCTCATTTTTGAGCCGGCGGATGACCCACCACCGTCAAAGCCCGACGGCGGGCTCGACTGGACCGCAGTCAAGGCAATCAGGATTCTGGAGGTGACGGACTACCATGGCAGCTGACATCAGATACAACTGGGAACTCGACGTCCCTGTCGCTCCCGGCGAGACGATCCGCGAGATCTTGGAAGACCGCGGAATCACACAAACCGACTTTGCCGTGCGCCTCGGCAAGAGCGAGAAGTTCGTGAGCCAGCTCGTCAACGGCAAGGCGTCGCTCACCCACGAGACCGCGATCGAACTCGAGCGCGTACTTGGCGTGCCTTCGTCGTTCTGGAATGCCGCAGAAGCCCAGTATCGGGACATCCTTGCGCGGCGTGAGCAGGACGAGGAGCTGGCAGGCCAGGCCGAATGGGCGGGGTCGTTCCCGCTCAGAGAGATGGCCGCTCGCGGCTGGATAGCGCAGGAAGCTGGTCCGGGAGACGTGCTGAGCTTCTTCGGCGTGTCATCGGTGGAGGCGTACGACGAGTACTGGAGTTCGCCGCGCCGCCTGGCCGCACGAATGAGTACCGCCTACACCGCGAGCACCCCTGCGATCGCCGCGTGGCTCCGGGCCGGCGAGGTTGCTGCGGAAGCGGTACCGACCGATCCGTACAACGAAGCGGCATTCCGACGGGTGCTCAATGATCTTCGTGCTACCAGTCGTCTACCTGTAGAGCAGTGGCAAGCCGCCCTGCGCGAGGCGTGCGCTGGAGTCGGTGTCGCCGTGGTGTTCATCCCTGACCTACCCAAGACGCGCTGCCACGCGGTGAGTTGGTGGGCAACGCGCAGTAGAGCGGTCGTCGTCCTCGGCCTGCGCTACAAGGCGGGTGATCAGGTGTGGTTCAGCTTCTACCACGAGGCCGGGCATCTGCTCCTGGACGACCGACGTCATGCGGAGTTGTGCGCACCAGATGCTGATCGGGCGGCTGAGACTCGTGCCGATCAATTCGCGGCCGACATGCTCATCCCGCCGGATGACTACGCTGCGCTCCGGGCAGCCGGCCGACCAACGAAGGCGACCGTGCAAGCCTTCGCGGAGTCCATCGGCATCGCGCCAGGAATCGTCGTCGGCCGACTGCAGAGAGACGGCGTCATACCCTACAAGCAGATGAACGACCTCAAGGTGACCCTACGTTGGGCACCCGAGCCCGAAGTCTACACGCCCGAGGAGACCGCAGAGTTCATGCTCAACAACGCCGTCACGGCCGCCGAATACGACGACGCGCTCGCGGAGATTCGCGCTCTGGGGATCGACCCGGATACGCTCGTTTGCCAACCACGCCCAGAGTCGTAGACGGCACCTCACGCACGCCGACTGCTATCCCATAATCTGCTCGACCCGTCCGGTCACGATTCCAACCGCATTCTCAAGCAACTGTGTTCCGTGACGGGGCCAACCCTCTACGTCGCCGACCTCGACTCCAAAGCCTTCAGCCTCAAGTGCGTTCATCTGCGCGGCGAGGGCTCCGGCCAGCCGCACCCACACGGCCTCCTCGGAAAACCCCGAAGGCCGCAGCGCATCTAGCAATGCTACAAGCGCTGGCCACACGCGAACCCAGTCGACATACGCGGGCGTCGGGGTACCGGCCGCCTTGAGTGATGCGGTTGCGCGGTAGAGCGTTCGACGACCATCTATGCGAGTGTCTACGAGTCCGCCTTCTGAGAGCGTCGATAGGTATTCGGCCACCGGGGCCTGGCCGTAGGCCGATCGATCGGCGATGAGCCTTCCGTGAGCCCATTCGTGGGTCCAGAGGTACGTGAGCACCTCAGCCTTTGGTCCCGGGCCTACGAGAGCCCGCGCGCGAAAGCGGGCGCATGCCGAACGCGACGCGTCTGGCCGCTGCGACATCGCGCGCAAATTGAGTGGTGGTCTCGTGAAGCCCGCACGCGCGAACACTTCATCGGTTCCTGCCCACTGCCCAGCGTCTCGCCGAGCACCCCGGAAGAGCGCCTGCGAGTCATACCCCGCGGTCGCCTCTCGGGCTATGAAGTCCTCGGCTGGGAGCCGCGCGAGGCTCGACCCTGCGCTCCGACTTGCAGTAAGTCCCACGGCCACGCCGAGCAGGCGTCGCTGGTCACCCGAGGCCGTCCGCCCAAGTCGACGCAGTCTTGAGACATCCAAGAGCTCCGAGTTCTGGACGACCCAATCCAGCGCCTCGTCGAACAGGCGAGCGTCGGAGCGGGCGACTTCGAGGGTGGCTAACAGCAGCGCCTCCGGGTCAACGATCATGTGCTCTGACGCTCGGATGCCGGCGACACCGATGGCCGACCATTGCCGCCAGGCGAGATCGAGTGTGGCGCCCAGCAGGTGTTCGTAGAGTTCGCTAGTCGTCATTGGAGAATGCCTCCTCGGCATCATCGCAGCCCATGTACTGGAGCAGGTTGAGAAGCATGGTACGGAATCCTTCAGAGGGATCCTGGCTGTGCGCCCACTGTGCGCCCCTGCGCAGTTCCTCGGAGGAAGGTCTCAGCGCTGCAAGGTCCTCGGTATGCCGACCCACCCCCACATCGGCCGCTGCGTAGACCTTGAAGCAGACGAGATCCTCGCGTGACGGAAAGTGGACCACCAGGTGTGTCCCGTAGACCCTTGGGGTGAGTCGCGACCCGAAACCCTCGGGCAGACCCCAATCCAAAAGGTCCGCAGGACCGGCGTTGAGCCAGCCCGGGTCGAGACCAAGCGCCGCCGCCACCGCAGCGGCGGCTTCCAGAATGAGTGCGGGAAGTGGCTTGTGCTTGATGAGCATGACTTCATCGTGACCGCATGAGGAGTCCGCGAGACCGAGGACATCGACGTCCTTGGTGGGTCGAACCGCTATCCCGAGCACGTTCATCGCGGCACCGCCGATGACGACCAGTTCGACTGGAGCCACACCACGCGCCTCTAATGTCGCGGACAATAGCGCGAGCGCATCCTCTATGGCGTCGATTCCGGTCAGTTCCATGATGATCACCTCATTGATGACTGTGCTATACGGTCATTATGACTGTTTCGCACGGTCATGACAACTCTGAGACATGCTCGTTCACCAACCGCGCCGGAGTCGTAGAAGGGGTGCCCGCTTGGGTAAGGCCGGGGTTAGCCCTGGTTTAGGGCCGCCAGGCAACATATTCATGACCGTCCCGTAACCCTCGACAGTTTGACGGTTGTTCACTCACAGGTTAACTTTGAGAGGCGAGCGTCAGGCTAGAGCGGTTCAACAACGAGGGAGCCCGCTATGCGTGACACACAATTCGACCATCTGCGCGGCGTACTAGACGACGCGCGTCGATCGCCTGAGTATGCCGCCGAGCGTGCGCTCCTCGAGTTCCTCGAAGCGCTCGTCTCGCGGATGGACGCGCTCGGTATCAGACGAAGCGAACTAGCCACCCGGATGGGCGTGTCTCGGCCGATGATTACGAAGCTTCTGCGCGGTACGGGGAATCTCACGCTGCAAACGATGACGAACGCGGCTCAGGCTGTCGGCTGCGAACTCACCGTGTCGCTCTCCCCTACCCCTGAACCCGCCCGAACGCGCTCATCCCGGGGTACGCGGCGCTCTCGCCAAGCTCCTCTTCGATCCTGAGCAGCTGGTTGTACTTCGCCACGCGGTCGCTCCGTGCCGGCGCGCCGGTCTTGATCTGCCCGGCGTTCACGGCCACGGCCACGTCGGCAAGCGTCGTGTCTTCGGTCTCGCCGGAGCGGTGGCTGATGACCGTCGTATAGCCTGCGCGGTGCGCCATCGAGATCGCCTCAAGCGTCTCGGTGAGCGTGCCGATCTGGTTGAGCTTGATGAGGATGCTGTTGGCGGTGCCGGTCGCGATCCCGCGCGCGAGGCGCTCGGTGTTGGTCACGAACAGGTCGTCGCCAACAAGCTGGATCTTCTCGCCGAGGCGCTCGGTCATGAGCTTCCAGCCGTCCCAGTCATCCTCGGCCATGCCGTCTTCGATGCTGATGATCGGGTACTTGGCGACGAGGTCCTCGTAGTACGCGACCATCTCGGCGCTCGTGAGCTCGCGGCCCTCGCCCGCCAGCACGTACACGCCGCGCTTGGCGTCGTAGAACTCGGTCGACGCCGGGTCAAGTGCGATGCGCACCTGCTCGCCGGGGGTGTAACCGGCCTCTTCGATGGCCGCGACGATGACCTTGAGCGCGTCTTCGTTGCTGGCGAGGTTGGGCGCGAAGCCGCCCTCGTCGCCGACGGCCGTCGCCAGCCCGCGCTCCTTGAGGACGCCCTTGAGCGTGTGGTATATCTCGGCGCACATCCGCAGGCCCTCGGCAAAGCAGCCCGCGCCCACCGGCATGATCATGAATTCCTGCAGGTCGACGTTGTTATCCGCGTGCGCGCCGCCGTTCATGATGTTCATCATCGGCACCGGCAGCATGTGCGCGTTCGCCCCACCGATGTAGCTGTACAGCGTCAGCTCGCAGCTCTCGGCAGCGGCCTTGGCCACGGCAAGCGACACGCCGAGAATCGCGTTCGCGCCCAGGTTCGCCTTGTTCGGCGTGCCGTCGAGCTCGATGAGGAAGGCGTCAATGGCGCGCTGATCGGTCGCGTCCATGCCCATGATCTCCGGCGCGATGATCTCGTTCACGTTGCGGACCGCCGTCAGCACGCCCTTGCCGAGGTACCGCGAGCTGTCGGCGTCGCGAAGCTCGACGGCCTCAAACGCGCCGGTCGAGGCGCCGCTCGGCACCGCAGCGCGGCCCCAGCTGCCGTCGTCGAGGGCAACCTCGACTTCCACGGTCGGGTTCCCGCGCGAGTCGAGAATCTCGCGTGCAACCATGTCGGTGATGTAGCTCATAGGGGCTCCTTAGTCTCGGTCCGGGCCGCGCTCGGCGGCTTCGTTGTCTTTGGCGGTGCGCCAGAGGCGCTCGTACTCGTCTAGCGAAAGGCCGCGTACGTCGATACCCTGCGCCGCGGCCTGCGACTCCATATCCTCAAAGCGTCGCCCGAACTTCGCACACGTGCCGCGAAGCGCGTCTTCACTGTCGATTCCCAGATGCCGTGCAACGTTCACTATCGTGAAGAGCACGTCCCCCACCTCGTCGGCGGCCTCGGGGCTACCGGCCGTCGTGGCCTTGAGCTCCTCGATCTCCTCGGCGACCTTGTCCCAGACGCCGTCGATGTTCTCCCACTCAAAACCGGCCGCAGCGGCCCGGCGCGACATCTTCTGAGCGTACATGAGCGCGGGCAGCGTGGGCGTGATACCCGCGAGCACGCCGGGCGCGGATGCACGCTCGCCATCCTCCGCGTCGTCACCGTCGCGCGCGGCCTTCCCGGCCCGCTCGCCGCGCTTGATCTCGTCCCAGTTGCGCAGCACGTCGGCCGAGGTCTCGGCGGTCGCGCTCCCGAAGATATGCGGGTGCCGGCGGCGGATCTTCGCGATGATACCCGCGATGACGTCGTCGACCGTGAACGCATTCTCCTCGGCACCGATCTGCGCGTGCAGCACCACCTGGAGCAGCACGTCGCCAAGCTCGTCGGCGAGGTCGCTCAGGTCGCCCTGCTCGATCGCGTGGACGGCTTCATACGCTTCTTCCACCATGTGCTTGCCGAGGCTCTCGTGGGTCTGCTCGCGGTCCCACGGGCAGCCGCCCGGAGCGCGAAGCACGCCGATGAGGCGCACCAGCTCGTCAAAGCCGCCGGGCGGTGCGATTCGCGACGGCGCCACAAAGACCGCGGTGTCGCGGCACGTGACGGCCGCGTCTTCCAGGTCCGCCACGGTGGCAAGTTGCAGGTCGAAGCCGCCGCTCTCGAGGCAGCCGGCCGTCACAACGCTGTGCTCGGCCGCGTAGTTCTCGCGAAGACGCTTGCCGACCGCACGCGCCACCAGCGCGTTATCGATGCCGGTCACGATGAGGTGCGTGTCGCGGTGGAAGGTCACGCCCGCAAGGCTCGACGCGTCCACGATGTCGACGTCAGCCGTGAGGTCGATATCGAGCGCCAGGACGAGCACCTGGAGCGGCGAGGAGACCGGAAACATGTCGAGACTTCCGGCCGCACGCGACAGCAGCCCCGAGATGACGCCGGTCCGCAAGAACGGGTAGCCGAACGCCGCAAGCGCGACGTCCCCCTCGACCGCGAGGTCGAGGAGCGCCTGCACGATGCTGTCCGACGGCGCATCGGGCGGCAGGCCAAGATCGGCGTATGTGGAGACGGACATGCCGAGACGGCGGACCGCTTCTGCGGCCTCGCCGTCTCCGTTGGCAACAACTCTATATGCAGCTTTCGCGAGTCGCGCTGCTGCACGCTCATCGAGCGCGCCTCCTGCGTCTTGCTCAAGCCCTACGATCGCAATCGAACCCACGGTGCCCCCGCGTGCTCTTCGCCGGTCCGTACGCTACTGGCCCGCCGGGGTGGTGGCAGCAGGCGTGGCGACAACATCCTTGAGCTTCTTGTCGTAGATGGTGATCTTCGCGGCCTTCTTGAGCGAAGCCAGGTACTCCTGGAACACGGTGTTGCGCTTCTCCTGGACGAGCGAGGCCTTGATGGTCTCCGAGACGTCCTCGATCTTCTGCTGACCGGCAGCCTGCTCGTCGGTCTTCAGGATGATGTGATAGCCGTAGTCGGTCTTGACGAGCCCGGACATCTGGCCCTTCTTGAGCTTGTCCGCAGCCGCCTTGAACTCGGGAACGTAGCTGTCGGTCGACGACATACCGAGGTCGCCACCGTTGACGGCGGAACCAGTGTCGCCCGAGTACTTCTTGGCAAGCGCGGCGAAGTCGCCACCGGCCAGGAGCTGCTTCAGGACATCCTCAGCCTTTGCCTTGCCTGCCGCAGCTTCAGCCGGGGTGGCGGTGGCAGGTACCGAGATGAGGATGTGCGACAGCTGTGACTGCGCGGTCGACTGGAACTGCGTCTTGTTCTTGTCGTAATACGCCTGGACGTCAGCGGTGGTGACCGCGGACTCGGGCGCTACTTTGTCGTAGAGGAACTGGTAGAGCAGCTGGTCCTTGATGCTGCTCTGGAGCTGGGCGAGCGTCATGCCCGAAGCCTTGAGCGTGCTGTCGAAGGTCGCCTCGTCGGGGAAGCCGGCCTTGATCTGCGCAAGCTGTGCTTCGACTTCCTTGTCACCGATGGTGGCGCCTTCCTTCTTGGCGGCCTGACGCACCAGTTCGTTCTCGACCATACTGTCCAGCACGAGGCGCTGGAACTTGAGCAGCTCGGGGCTGCCGGCAGTCGCCGACGCAACCGTCGAGTCCTGCTTCTGCGCCGCAGCTGCGAGCAGTTCGAAATCGGCCGTCTTGATGCCGACGCCGTTGACCTTGGCCACATTGGCGCCACCCGAGCAACCCGCCGAGGCGAGCACAGCGATGACGAGAACGGCGGCCGCGATCCGGATACTCTTCTTCACGCAGATTCCTCCTAAACAGATGACCGGATGCGTCTGCATCGCGATCAGTTGAGCGACTGGCGAGGACGGCGCTTTACGCGCCGGACGACGCACGGACTGCCGAAAGTATAGCACCGAGCGAGCGCAAAGCAGCGTCCGTCACAGACTCTTCATAACCTTGCGGGAAGAGCACCGCTTTCGTGCGCGGCTCGAAGACGGCGCCCTCGACGGCGATACGGCCGAGAACCTCGCTTGCAAGCTCAAGCGGCTGGATGCGCACGCGCTTGCGCACGAGCGACACGCCCGTGGCCCCGAGCTCGCCCGCGAGCGCACGTACGCGCGCGATCGCGACAAGCTCGCGAGCAGGCAGCGGCGGTGCGCCGTGACGTTCGGTCATCTCGGTCGCGGCCGCGTCGACCGCCTCCGGCGTGATCGCACCGGCGAGGCGGCGGTAGACGCGCACGCGCTCATCGACCTCGGCGATGTACTCCTCGGGCAGATATGCCTTGGCGGGCAGGTCGACTTTGATCTCCGGGAACGCGACGACGGGCTCGCCGCGCGTCTCGGCAACGGCCTCGCGCAGCATCTGCGCGTACAGATCGAAGCCGACGGCGGAAACGTTGCCGCTCTGCTCGGCACCGAGAAGGGCACCGGCACCGCGGATCTCCAGGTCGCGCATGGCGATCTTGATGCCGCTGCCAAGCTCGGCGTTGTCCTGCACGGCGGCGAGACGCTCGTAGGCCTGGTCGGTGAGGCTCACGCCGCGCGGGAACATGAAGAACGCGTATGCGCGGATGTGCGACCGGCCGACGCGGCCCTTGAGCTGGTAGAGCTGCGCGAGGCCGAGGCGCTGCGAGTCCTCGATGATGAGCGTGTTGGAGTGCGGGTTGTCGATGCCCGACTCGACGATGGTGGTGGCGACAAGCACGTCGATCTCGCCGGCTGCGAAGCTCTCCATGACGCGCTCGAGCTGGCCCTCGGACATCTGGCCGTGACCGACGCCGATCCTCGCCTCGGGCACCGCCTTGCGCACGCGATCCACAGCGTCGTCGATCGACTTCACGCGGTTGGAGATGTAGTACACCTGGCCTCCGCGCTCAAGCTCGCGCCGCACGGCGCCGGAGACGACATCGCCGTCGTACTCGCCGACGTGCACCTTCACCGGGAAGCGGTTTGGCGGCGGCGTGTCGATGACGCTGAAGTCGCGCACGCCCGAAAGCGACATCTGCAGCGTGCGCGGGATCGGCGTCGCGGTGAGCGTGAGGACGTCGACTTGCTCGCGCAGGTGCTTCATGTGCTCCTTGTGCTCGACGCCGAAGCGCTGCTCTTCGTCGATGACGACGAGGCCCAGGTCCTTCGGGCTCACGTCGGCCGACAGCAGCCGGTGCGTGCCGATGAGGATGTCGACGGTGCCCGTCGAGAACCCCTCGATGGCAATCTTCTGCTCCTCGCGGCTGCGGAATCGCGAGAGGACCTCGACCTTCACGGGATACGCGGCGAACCGCTCCGAGAACGTCGTGAAGTGCTGCTGCGCGAGAATCGTCGTCGGGCACAGGATGAGGACCTGCTTGTCGTCTTGCGTCGCCTTGAACGCCGCCCGGATGGCCACTTCGGTCTTGCCGTAGCCGACGTCGCCGCAGACGAGGCGGTCCATCGGCTTGTCGGACTCCATGTCGGCCTTCACGTCGGCGATCGCCGCAAGCTGATCGGGCGTCTCGACAAACGGGAACGCCGCCTCCATCTCGCGCTGCCAGGGCGTGTCGGGACCGAAGGTGAAGCCGGTGACCGCAGCACGCCGCGAGTAGAGGTCGACGAGGTCGAACGCGAGCTTCTTGGCGGCGACGCGCGCCTTGCCGGTCGCGCGCGACCAGTCAGCGGTGTCGAGACGCGTGACGCGAGGCGAGCCGCCTTCGGGACCGACGTACTTAGTGATGCGATCGAGCTGATCGACCGGCACGTAGAGCTTGTCGCCCTTGGCGTATTCAAGTTGCAGGTAGTCGCGCTCGGTACCAAGCACCTCGCGGCGCACGACGTCTTTGAAGAGCGCGATGCCGTGCGTGGCGTGCACGACGTAGTCGCCCGGCGCGTACGAGAAGGTCAGGCGCGTGGGATCCTCGGTGCTGCGCGCGCGACGGCCGGTGACCGCCCGCGGGTAGATGTCATCGACGCTGACCACGGCGAGACGCGCACCCGGGAGCACGAAGCCCGAGGGGACGTCGGCCTCCAGGATGGCGACCGCGCCGGTGCGCGCAACGGCGCCCGCGTCGGCGGCCAGGTCGACAACCGACATGCCCGCCTCGGTGAGCACGTCGCGGACCTTGCGACGCGAGCGGTGATCGCGGGCTGCGACGACGACCTCGTACCCGCTTGAGAGCAGCGAGCGGACGCCTCCGATGAAGGCCTCCTCGCCACCGGCCACGTCGGGCCGACGCGAGGCGATCTCGCCGTCAACCGCACCACCCGCGCGGAGCACGGACAGGAGCGTCAGGCGCTGGCGCGAGCCCAGATCGAGCGCCGCGGGCGTGAGGAAGAGTCCCGCCGCGCTGACTCCGGCCGTCTTTGCGTGCGCGATAACATCGTCGTTGTAGCGCGCCGCGTCGTCGAAGAGCGAGCGTGGCTCGGCGACGACAACGAGCGCCGACGGCGGCACGTAGTCGAGCACCGCACCGGCGGCCTTGTAGATGAGCGGCAGGAAACGCTCCACGCCGTTGAAGTAGATGCCTTCGTCCACGCGCTCCAGGTCGAACGCGAGCGCGTCGTCTTCGCGCGCCTTCACGTCGAGCGCGCGGCGGATCGCTCCCGCCGCCCGCGTGCCGAGCATGATGTCGCGACACGGGAAGACCTCGACCGAATCGGTGTCGCCGATGGTCTGACCGGTGGTGGGCACATAGCGCTTGAGCGTCTCGACGTCATCGCCGAAGAGCTCCGCCCGGACCGGATATGCCGCATCCGACGGGAAGACATCGAGGATGCCACCGCGAACCGCGAACTGACCGCGCTCCTCGGCAACCGCGACACGCGTGTAGCCCATGCGCGCGAGCTGCTCCATCGCCTGCGAGAGATCGAGTGTGCCGCCGTGGACGAGTGTGAGCGGCTCAAAGACGTGCGAGCCCTGGGGCGGGAGCACGCGCATGAGCGCGCGAGCGCTCGCGACGACCACCACAGGACGACTGCGGTCGAGCGAGTAGAGCGCCCGGGCGCGACGCCCGACGACCTCGAGGTCCGGCGCGGTCTGGTCCCACGGCATATCGGTGCGCAACGGAAGCCGCAGGACCGACTCTTTCGGGAGATATGCGGTGAGGAGGCGCGCGAACTGCTCGGCCGCCTCTTCACCGGCGAGTACGATGAGTGCCGGCTGTTCGCGACCCGCGAGTAAAGCGGCAACCAGCGGCGGCCGGACGAGACTGTTCGCCGCGACCGCGACGTCGCTTCCTTCGCCGAGAAGTGCACGAGAGCGGTTCAGGACAGCTTCGCGTTCAAGCGCCGAAACGACGGTTTCAAGCAGGGCCACGGTGACCTCCGGGTTGATGCGAACAGCACGAAAGCCCGCAACCGGAGTCCGGTGCGGGGCCGCCCAAGTCTACGGCCCCGCACGAAGCAGGTCAAACGAACGTCACCTGGCGGGAACGGTGTACCGCCGGATGCGCATCGGGAACTTCGCGTACTCCGCCACCGTCGCGGTCGACGGCCTGCTGTCGGTGGAGACGACGAACGTATCGGGGCTGTATCCGCGCGCCATCGGCATGTCCCAGATGTCGTCTCCGGCATCCTCGCCACCGATAACGGTGAACGTCTCGTTCGTGGCCGGGTCGTATCCGCCGATGGTGAAGCCCTCGATCTTCTGCGAGACGCCAGACCCGGATACCGTGACGGCGTCGTAGAACACGTACTTGCCGACGGGGATGGGATCGCTCGCCGTGTTTCTCACCCTGAGCGTGACGCCGTCGGTCCCGCGGTAGAAGAGGTCGGGATACGAGAGCCCGCCTTCCCCGAACACCGTCCACACGAGAGAGCCGTCATGGACCTGCGGGAAGTGCGAGATGTAGTCGGTGTTCTTGAGGCTGAGCGACCAGGTCTCGGCGCCCGATGCGGCGTCGAAGACGCGCACGATCGCTTCCTTTGACTCGTCGCCCTCTTCGGTGACGATGACACTCCCATTCTCTACGCTCATCGTCGCGTAATGCCGTTTGGTCTCGCAGACGGTCCGTTCATCGCCCTTGGCAAGATCACGAGCCTTCACCGCCGCGCCACTTGCTGAACGCGCGGTCTCTTTGTCGGCGGCGCTGTTGGTGAGCCAGTAGAGCGTGTCGCCTTCGACGCGGAAGAGCGGCCGCGAGAGCGACGTGAGGGCGGCCTCGGCAACCAGCACCGGCGTACCGCAGGTCATGGAATCCGCATTGATGCTCGCCGCGTAGAGCTTCCATCCCGGCGCGTCGTTCGATGCGGCCACACCCTCGCCGCCGTTGAGCTCCTCCCACGCGACCCACCGATCGGCGCCCGAGACGCCGACGATGTTGTAGCCGTTCTTGAAGTTGACCGCGCCAGACACCGCCTGCTTGGACGTGCCGGTCGTGAAATCGAGCAGGCTGATGGTCGTCGGTTCACCGGCCGCTCGCATGTTGTACTTGATGGCCGCGAATCGCTCGCCGTATCCCTCAAGTTCGCCCATCGCGGGCACCTGGTATTCCTTGAAGGTCAGCGCCGGAGCGCTCCCCTCCTTTGAGCCGATGGCCTGCGGATAGACGACCGCAGTCGCCTCCATCGAATCAACCCCCGCAGAAGCCCCCTGTGACGCCGGAGGCGCCGCATGGCGAGCGCACCCTCCTGCCACCATGAGGACACCGATCCCACATGCCACGAGTCCCATCCTCAGCCGGTCATCCATACCCGATTCCCCCTCTGCTCGTAGTTCCGGCTGCGGACCGGAATGGCCCGCAGCCGGTGCACAACCTAGTACACGACCGCCTGCCGCCAGTGCGCTTGCAGGGCATCCGCAACCTGGAGGTAGGAGTACGTCCTGTGCCCGCCGGTGGCGCCGCCACCGGAACGCCAGCTCTGCTCGTCATACGGGTCGTTCAGGCGAACGGTTCCGTATCGCCAGTCGTATGCTTCAAGCGGCACGATGTGACCCGGGTGGTCGTACACGTAGTTGCCCATCGAGCCACCGTGGATGTTGAGGTCGGCCACCATCGGGTGGCGCCGAGTGCTCAGGCCGTACGTCACGCGGTTCACGAAGTCCGAATCGGTCGCACATCCGCCGGAGTACGCGTAGTCCTGGCCGGCATAGGCGTTGATGGCGTTATCCACCTTGGAGAAGTCCGTTCCCGCCGTGGTCGTGCCCAGGTACTTCGCGATGGTGGCCTGGGTTGCGCACGTCCCCCAGTAGTCATCGATGATCTGCGCGGACGCCGGACCGCAGTAATAGGACTTCTCCTGGTAGTGCGTTGGCGTGTAGAAGTAGAAGTACGTCGGCTCTGTCGCTACCGGATCCAGCACCGCGGCGCTCGCCAGCTTCGGGCCCTGCGCGCTCAACCACGCCTGGAACTCCCGCTCAACGCGGGTGGTGTTGGCTGTCTGCACGTCGAGTGTCGGCCTGGGATCGTCGCCCGTTCCCGCCGCAAGCGCCAGTGCGGGCTGCGAGAGTATCGCAAGCGTGAGCGCGATCGTTGTGATGGTTCTCGTGGTTCTCATGGTTCCCCCTCGTCCTCGTTCTCTGATTCCTGTCCGAGGTGTCGTCGACGGCGGGGATGCCCGGTCATCCGAGGGCCCGTCGAGGTCCCCCAACACCTACCGCACCCCCCAGCGCTGTAGGTCCGAACCGAGTATCAACGACGGGTCTTACCCAACCCTTACCATGCTCCGAACCGACTCCAACCGAGCCGTCACCTTTCGGGTACCATCCTGTTACGTCGGTCATACGAGAGGACGCCAATGGATCGCGAGAAGCGCGCCGCAGAGATCATGCGCAGGCTTGGCGAGCTCTACCCGGAGGCGCACATCGCGCTCGACTTCGTCGACCCGTTCTCGCTGCTCGTGGCCGTGATCCTCTCGGCACAGACCACCGACGTCGGCGTCAACAAGGTCACGCCGATCCTGATGGAGCGGTACCCCACGCCCGCAGCGCTCGCCTCGGCGGATGTGCTGGAAGTCGAGGAGATCGTGCGACCGACCGGCTTCTACCACAACAAGACGAAGCTCATCATGGGAACCGCGCGCATGCTGGTGACCGAGTTCGACGGCCGCGTCCCGGACACGATGGAAGACCTCATGCGCCTGCCCGGCGTGGCGCGCAAGACCGCGAACATCGTCATCGCCAATGCGTACGGCAAGGTCGAGGGCATCGCGGTCGATACGCACGTCTTCCGTCTCGCGCACCGCTTTGGTCTCTCGGACGAGAAAGACCCCGATAAAGTCGAGCGCGATCTGACAGCGATTCTTCCGCGCGAGTACTGGTACGCCGTGAACTACCGCTTCATCGACCACGGGCGCGCCGTGTGCACCGCAAAGCGACCGTCGTGCGGCGCGTGCACGCTGAGCGACATCTGCCCGTCGGCGTTCACTGTCCCCGGCTGGCGCCCCGGCGCGTAGGCGCGCCTAGCCCCAGATGCCGGCGATGAACGCGGCGATGAGCACGCCGGGCAGCATGTTGCCGTACGGCAGGCGCTTGATGCCGGTGAGGTCGAGGCCGATGGCGAGGATGAGCGCGCCACCGACGCACTCGAGACCCGCGATGACGGGAACCGTCATGTACGGCTGAATGGTGCCGGCGCCAAGTGCGATAGCGCCCTGAATGGCGATGACCGGAATGACCGAGAGGCCCACGCCCGCGCCGAAGCTTGTCGCAAGCGCGACCGAGGCGATGCCGTCGAGGAGCGACTTGAGGTAGAGCAGCGACGGGTCACCAAGTCCGCTCTGAATGCTGCCGAGAATCGTCATCGCGCCAACGCAAAACAGCAGGCTCGCGGTCACGAAACCTTCGACAAGCGTGTGCGCCTTGGCGCCCGGCTGGTTTTCGGTCGCGGGCGCAAAGAGTGGAATCTTAGCGGTCTTCTCCTGGAGGAATTGCCCGAAGCGCTCAAGTCCGCGCTCGATCCCGACCGCCTCGCCAAAGATGCCGCCCACCACGAGCGAACCAACCAAGACGAGCGGCGCGAAGTTGCCGAGATGAGAGGCCCCGAGCGCCTTGAGCCCGCCGAGGCTCATCGAGATGCCGATGATGAGCACCGAGAGGCCGACCGCGCGAAACGAGATGTCCCGGAGCTTCTCAGAGATGAGGCCGCCAAAGAGCAGACCCACAGCGGTTCCGAGGAGCACAGCGCCAACGTTCACCAGAACACCGATCATGTCATTTCCCGTCTTCGAGCCAGAGCTTCTTGAGTTCTTCGGTGATGAGGTTCGCACCCTTCGGCAGTCCCGCGGAGGCCGCCGGATACCGGGTGCCTCGCCGCTTCGGGCGAACAGCCTCAAAGAGCGATTCACACCCTAGCACACGCACGCGCCCGCTTGCGGACGCGGACGCGCGGGCGGTGAGATCCCGATCGCTTGAGACGACCGTCACTTCGCCCTGCTCGGCCGCCGCAAGCCGCACGATCACGTCGTCGGCGGTCTCGTCACCCGAGAAGCGCACGTCAACCATACCGCCCACCGGTCGCGCGTCATCGGTCCGACCGTCGAAGACGACCGTCAGCGTGCCCGCGCCGAGCAACTGTGCTCCCCGGGTCGCGAGGCGTTGCACGAGCGCGTCACGCTGCTCCTCCGCCGGAAGCGCACGCGTTGCGGGGTCGTTCATCGTCACGTTGTATCCGTCGATGAGGTGCCGCACAATCGTGACTTCTCCTTCTTCGGTGGTGAGAAGAATCCTAGCAGAGGTAGATACTTCAAGAAGCCCTGAAAGGAGCACACCGTGACCGAGCTACACATTCCGACCGTCGGAGAGTCGGCGCCCCCCATCGTTGCCGCTGTGACCGGCGGAGGACAGTTCGACCTGTCCGCGCAGCGTGGGAAGTGGGTCGTCATCTACTTCTACCCGCGGGCGAACACCCCCGGTTGAACGCACGAAGCGAAGGACTTCCAGGCGCACAAGAGCGATCTGGAAGCCTTAGACGCCCTGGTCGTGGGCGTGAGTGCAGATAAGCCCGAGACACAGCAGAAGTTCATCGACAAGTTCGAACTCACGTTCCCGATGCTCTCCGATACCACGAAGACGATCATCGAGGCATACGGCGCGCGCGAGGTTCTCGGCGTCACCGCCAAGCGCAAGACGTTCCTCGTCGGCCCGGACGGAGCGATCGCGCGAGCCTGGGACAAGGTGAAGGTCGAAGGTCACGCCGACGACGTTGTGAGCGCGATCAAGGAGCTTTCGGCGTAGCGCGGGGGCGCGCCCACGTGCGGGGGCGCAGGTGCACGCGCGGGCGGAGCGGGAGCGCTACACGCTGAGCGACACGCAGTTGCTCAAGAAGACGCGCGCGATCTCCGGGTCGAACTGGGCGCCGGCGCATGACTCGATCTCACGGCTGGCATCCTCGACGCTCATCGCCTTGCGATACGGGCGGTCCGTCGTCATTGCGTCGAACGCGTCGGCGACCGCGAGCACGCGTGCAAGATACGGGATCTCCTCGCCGGCAAGACCGGTCGGGTAACCCTTGCCGTCCCAACGCTCGTGATGGAAGCGCACCACCGGCACCACCGTGTCGAGGAACGGGATCGCCTCGAGAATGCGCGCTCCGGCGTCCGGGTGCTGCTTGATGAGCTCGAACTCGATTTCCGAGAGGGCCCCGGGCTTCAGGAGCACCGATTCGGGAACGCCGATCTTCCCGATGTCATGCAGCAGCCCCGCGCGCTCAAGCGTCGCGAGATCCTCGGATGAGAGACCGGCGGCCGTGCCGATGTGGTGCGCCCAGCCGGTGACGCCAAGCGAATGACGCGCGGTGTACGAGTCCTTCTCGTCAACAGCGGCGGACAGCGCCTGCAACGTACCGAGCGACTGCCCTTCAAGGCTGAGAAACGAGTCATGCAGCCGGGCGCTGAGGGATGCCTTCTCCTTCTCGTGGACAGCAAGCTGCCGCGAGGCTCCTGCGAGCACCCACAGGAGGCCGAGATACGACACAATCGCGCCTACGCCCACGGGAACCCACACGACGAGGACGGCGTCGCGAACGGACGTCGCCACCTCGGCGTACGGCTTGTATGTCTCGACGACACCGATGATCTCGCCTGTCCCGGGAACCACGAGCGGCGTGAGTACCTCAAGCGCCTGCGTGTCGTGGACATCGGCGAGGGCAGCGTTTCCGGCAGTGTCAACGACGCCGACGTGCGTCTCTCCGCGAACCGACGCGCCGAATTCGACCTCTTCGGGCGTCTCGCCGACTTCCTCGGGCATCGTCGAGAAGATGACGCTACCGTTGATGTCCATCACGCGAATAAGCATCCTGCTGTCATCGGTGCTGCGCTCTGCAACAAGCGTCTCGAGGCGATTGAGGCTCTCCGGCGTGAACGGGAGACCGGACTCGTAATCGAGGCAACTCTCGACAAGCGCGGATGACGTGGACGCAACGACATTGCCGGCACCGGCGAGAACGACCTGTTGTACCTGTCGCCCCACGAGCACAGCGACGGCTATTGCCGCGAGCGCGATGCTCACGGCTCCGTACACGCGGATCTTGTGGAGAACCTCCCGGCTCTGCTCCAACGATTACTCCCCGGCCATCGCGATGGCGGCGGCCACGAACCGCGTGACATCCGACTCCTGCGTGTCCCACGAGGTCACCCAACGCACCTCATCGGATTTCTCGTCCCACAGGTAGTAATCGGAAACTGCCTGGAGCGGCTTTATGAGTTCCCGACGAACGCGCGCGAAAACCTCGTTCGCCTCGACCGCCTGCGTGATCTCGATACCGGGAACATCGCGCATTCCGGCAACGAGAAGCGCGGCCATCGCGTTGGCGTGCGAAGCATTGCGCACCCATAGGTCGCCTTCAAGAAGCGCCGTGAACTGCGCCGAGATGAAGCGCATCTTACTCGCCAGCTGCGCGGAGTTCTTGCGGGTGAAGCGGAATCCTTCGGCCAGCTTCGGGTCGAGGAAGACGACCGCCTCGCCAAAGAGCATGCCGTTCTTGGCGCCGCCGAGGGAAAGCACGTCGATTCCGACATCGGTCGTGATCTCGCGAAGGCCACATCCGAGAAACGCCGCCGCGTTGCTGATACGCGCACCGTCCATGTGCATGACGAGCCCGTGCGCGTGCGCGACATCGGCAAGCGCCCGCAACTCTTGAGGGCGGTAGGTGGTGCCGTACTCGGTCGATTGCGTGACCGAGAGAACCCGCGGCTGCGAGTGGTGCTCGGAGCCGACACCGGCCTTCACGATCGCGGCTTCGACCTGCGCGGGTGTGAGCTTGCCGTCGGCGGTGGGCAGATCCATGAGTTTGCCGCCGGTGAACCGCTCGGGAGCGCCGCACTCGTCAGAGTTGATGTGCGCGGTCGTCGCGCAGATGATCGCCTCGAATGGCCGCATGACCGCAGAAAGACCGGTCACATTCGCCCCGGTGCCGTTGAAGACGAAGGATGGCTCGACCTGCTCGCCAAGATGCTTCCGGATGACCGCGATGGCGCGCTCGGTCCACGGTTCGTTCCCGTATGCGTGCGCGTGCCCGTCGTTCGCCGCCGAGAGTGCGGCCATCACATCGGGATGGGCTCCCGAAGCATTGTCACTGGCGAACATCCGGTCCACAAGCATGCTCCTTCAACCAACGCGCTAGAAACGGTGGGCCCTACTCGTACGAGATCGCATCCCGGACGCTGACCTGACTTGCACGGAACGCAGGAGCCAGGCTTGCCGCAAACGAGATGACAGCGATGACGCCGAGCCACGTCACCACCCCGGACCACGAAAAACGGTACGAAAGCGGTATGCCGATGGCACCGGACAGCAACGAAGTAAGCCCCGTGCTCATCGGATAAGCAATTGCCGCGCCGATTGCCCACGACATGAACCCGACGGTCAATCCTTCGGTGATGAAGATCTGGTAGATGGAGATGTGTTGCGCCCCGATCGCGCGCATGACGCCGATCTCGCGGGTGCTTTCGATGACGTTGATGCTCATGGTGCCCGTCAGCCCGATGATGCCGACCGAGGCAAGCAGAACCGCCATGACCCAGAGGAACCAGACGAGGATCCCAAGCTCGTTGGCGATCGAGTCGCGCAGCTCGGCCTGGGTCCTGGCGCCGACGACCCGGTAGCCACCCTCGTCCAGACGGGCCTCCGCGCGGTCGAGCGCTGCCCGCTGCATGAGCGGGTCGCTCGTCTCGGTCTTGAGCAGCGTCTGCGTGACACTCTGATCGCCGATGAACGAACCGAGGACCTCCCGATCGGCATAGATGACCGGGCCGCTCAGCTGTCCGGTGACAACGCCCACGACGTGCCAGGTGCTGGTCTCGCCGCCGATCTCGAGCGAGACGCGCTGCCCGACATCCAGCGAGGGTTCGGCCTTGCGGGCGTCGGTGTTCACGACGATCGCGTCCTTGTCGCCCGCCTCGAGCCACCGCCCCGCGAGGAGTTTCGGGCCGACGAACGTGGTGTCGTACGGCATCCCGAGGATGTTGAGGGTCTCGTTCTTGGTGCCGTCCGGCCGGTCGAGCACCGCTGCCGCGCCTATCCAGCTCTCGACGGCGGAGACACCGCTGGTACCGGCGGCGACCCGCTCGGCACCGATCCGGTCGACGGGCTGCTCGTAGCGGATCTGCGCGTCGTAGCGCCACCACGCGTCGAGGTCGTCGACGCTCTGCTCGATCGACGCCTGCACGCAGAAGACGCTCATCACAACGCCGGACGCGAGCGACAGTGTCGCCAGCGTCATGAGGAGGCGGCCCTTGCGCAGGAACGTGTTTCGAAGCGACAGGGCGACAGGCCTGGGCAGGCCGCGCAGCAGCCCGAGCGCCCGGTCGACGAGCCCGTGGCCGAACTTCGCGGAGTTGACGCCGGTGTTCGTGAGCGCTCGAACGACGCTCGTGCGCGTACCGAGACGGATCGGCACGACAGCGGCGAGAAGCGGCACGATGAGCCCCACGACGACCTCGAGCGCCGTCACCCAGCCGGGCACGGCATACGACGAGATGCGGAAGTTAAGGATGCCGGCCGCATACTCGATGAACAGCTTGCCGGCGAACTGCGCGGCAGGCACACCGAGTATCACGGCCAGCACGCCGTAGACGGCGACCATCCCGAGGTACATCCACGTCACCTGCGAGGCCCGGCCGCCGATGGCCTTCATGATGCCGATCTGCTTGATCTGCTGCGAGATGAGCGCAGACACCGTGTTGACCACGAGGAACCCCGAGAGCAGCATGCTCAGGAGCCCGAGCGCGAGCAGCAGCAGCGACACCGCCTTGAAGATATCGCCAAGGAAGTGGCTGCCCGGCTTTGGCACGTTCACGCCGAGAACCGCGACACCGCTGTCCTCAAGCACGTCACGCTGGAGCGAAGCCGCAAGGAGTGATGCCTCGCGGAGCGTGAGGTTGGCGCCCTTCATCGAAACGAGCAGTTCGTTGAAGGACTCCTGGGCGCCGATATCGGGCAGCGTATCGAAGGAGACATAGCCCGTTTCGCCCCCGACGAACTGCGCCGGAAACGCATTGATGTCATGCGCGAATCCGGTCACCGTGAGGTTCTCGGTCTTGCCGCTCCTCGTCTCGACCGCAAGCACGTCGCCGATCTTGTAGTCGCCGGTCTGGAGTGCCGCTCGTTCCAGCACGATCTCGCCACGGTGCGGTGGCCAGCTGAGCACTTCCTCCGGAACGATGCGCTCGACCGTGATGTTCGCGTAGTCCTTATAGGCGACGACCGAGAGTGAGCGCGGGGCGTCCGAGCCGCTCCAGGTGTAGCGGTATCCGGCCGAGTGCCGTCCCTGCGCTGCCGAGATTCCCGGGTACTCTGCGGCGCGACGAACGATCTGGTCGTCGAACGGCATCGTGAAGTACGCGGCGTTCTTGGGTTGCGAGGTCGCGAACTCCGCGTCGAACTCACGGGTCAGGATCGCGCGGCCGCCCATGACGACACCGACCGCGAAGATGCCGGTGGCGATGGACAGCACGACGAGCACCGTGCGGAATCGGTGACCGACGAGGTCCCGGAAGACCTTCCTCCAGCGGACGGCTCGCACCGTCAGGCCCCGTGACGCGGCCGGTAGACCCGCTCTTCGGTGATCTCGCCATCAGTGACATGGAGTGCGCGCCTGACGCGCTTCGCCATGTCGTTGTCATGGGTGACCATGATGATGGTCTTGTGCTGCTCGACAAGGCGCTCGAAGAGACCGAAGACCGCGTCGGCGGTCTTGGAGTCCAGGTTGCCGGTCGGCTCGTCAGCCGCGAGGATCGGCGGGTCGTTCGCGAGCGCGCGCGCGATAGCTGCACGCTGCTGCTGCCCACCAGAGAGCGCCGCCGGAAGCTTGTACGCCTGATCGGCAAGTTCGACTTGCTCGAGCAGGTGCATCGCCCGCTCCACGCGCTCACGCGGGAGCCACATATGACAGAAGTCCATCGGCAGCAAGATGTTCTCAAGAACCGTCAATGTGGGAAGCAGCTGGAAGAACTGGAAGACGACACCGATCGTCCGGCCCCGCCACCGCGCCAGGTCGTTCTCGCCAAGCCGGTGGACGGGCGTGCCGTCGATGACGATCTCGCCGGCCGTGGGGTGGTCGATACCGGTGATCATGTTGATGAGCGTCGTCTTGCCGCTCCCCGACTTGCCGATGATGCCGACGAACTCGCCGGTATGCACGTCGAGGTCGATGCCTTTGAGCGCGGTGAAGGGTACATCTCCGCTGTCGTAGGTCTTAACAACGCCGCGAAGGCGAAGCAGCGTGCTGTCGACAGAATCTGGTGTGGCAGTCTCGGACATAGCGCGGCAACTCCATCTCGGCATATTTCGGCAGACAGACGCACGACTCACAGGATATACCCGCCGCGATGCGACGGCACCCCACCGTGTGGGGTATCTAGAACGAAAGCCTCCGGAAGGAAGGGCCGTCATGAAGTGCGAGCACATCAAAACGAGTGATCCCGACCTGCAAGCCAAAGAACAGGTCTGCGAGGAGTGCGCCAAGATCGGGGATTCGTGGGTGCAGATCCGTGTGTGTAAGGTCTGCGGCCACGTGGGGTGCTGTGACTCCTCGGCAAACCGACACGCGAGAGCTCACTTCCACGAGACCGGCCACGCCATCATGGGTCCCGCCGACCCTGTCACCGGTCACGGCGAGTGGCTCTGGTGCTACGAGCACGACGCATACGTGAGCGAGGACGGCGAAATCGGCTAGCAACGCTGTGGCGCGTGCGGGCGTGCGTGCTCGCTACGCGCAGGCGAGTTCGAGACGACCCTGCCCGCTGCCGCCGCCCGGCGAGCCAGTGCGACGTATCGCGAGAATCGCGACGTCATCATCGAGGTGTCCCTCGGCAAATGAGAATGCCGAGAGGAACAGTGACTCCGGGACTTCCTCGGCAGGCTCGCCGGCGCAGTACGAGACCGTCTCGAGCAGCCGGTCGTTGCCGAAGCGCTCGCCCTGAGGGTTCTTGGCCTCGGTCAGGCCGTCGGTGTACAGGACGAGAAGGTCACCCGGGTCGAGCACCGTCTCGCTTGCCGCATACCGCGCGTCCTTGCGGGCTCCAAGCACGATGTGCGGCTCGGCGAGGAAGACCGGGTCGGCGCCGTCTCGCAGGAGCACCGGCGACGGATGACCCGCGAGGCAGTACGAGAAGTGACCGCTCATGCCGTCGAGCAGGCCGAAGAACGCTGTCGCAAACTCCTCGGGCTCAGAGCCGCGCAACATGATGTCGTTGGCGTGGCCGAGAACGCTGCCGGGAGACGGCAACCGCATCGCCTCGGCACGCATCGCGCTCTTAAGGAGCGCAGTAAGCGTAGCCACCTCGACCCCGTGACCTGAAACGTCGCCCACAAGGAAGCCGGTGCGACTGTCCTCGAGCGGAATCACATCGTAGAAGTCGCCACCGACCCGGGCGCCGACCGACGCCGAATGGTAGAGGTGACCCAGTTGCATGCCGGGAACGCTCGCAGGCGCACTGAAGAATGCGGATTGCAGCGTCCGCGTAATCCGCTTCTCCGCGTCGTAGAGCCGCGCGTTCTCAAGCGCGAGCGAGAGCGAGATCGCCAGCTTGTTGGCAACGTCGACGATCGCGTCAGAGAAGGTCGCCTCGGTATCCCAGCAGAAGCCCATCACCGCAGAGGGCTCGCCCCGGTGCATGAGCGGCACCATAATGAACGCGCCGATATCGTGGCGCTCCATGAGCGTACGGTGGTCGGGCGGGAGGCCCTTCTCGCCGGATGCATGCACGACAGCCCGACTTCTGGCCGCAAGTCCTGGCAGCGAAAGCTCGTCCTCCCGGAACGCGAGGCCGACCATCTCGGTGGGCCAGCCGTGAACATTGCGGAAGACCCACGCGCCATCTTCGCGCTCCGCAAGCCAGCCCCAGTCGGCCTTGAACACCTCAGTCGCCTCAACAAGCACCCGCTGGAGTATCTCCTCGGAATTAAGCGAGGAGAGGATCGTGTTGTTGATGAGCCCCATTGCCGAACGCAAGTCGGCGTACTCGCGCTCTGCCGCACGCCGCACGAGAGCCTGTTCGGTGACGTCTATGGCGAAGAGCAACACATCGAACGGGTCACCGATGCGCGACGGCATCGGAAGGTAGCTCAGCTGCCAGAACGACGTGTCGCCCCAGGAGGCGCGATATTCGTACTCGGGATCTGTGAACGCGGTGCCCGTGTACGCCGCGTCAATGAAGCGCACGGCCGATTTTGTATCCGAGAGAAAGCCCCGGACCGGCATTCCGAGTAGATCGTACTGCGGACGCGCATCGTCCATGAGGTCGAGGAACGCCTTGTTCGTCCAGCGGAAGCGCAACTCCGCTCCCGACCAGAGCGCAGCCGGGAACGACGAGCCTTCCAGCAGCAGGGTCAGACGCGCCCAGTCGCTCAAAGGTCCGGGGTTGAAACCGACACCCTCGTTTCTATTCCCTGACCTGGCCGTGTCGACCTCCTCAAGAAGACACTTCTAACGGGTACGTTCCCCGTCTTAGGGGTTATCGGCTTGATGACAGGTGCGCTGTAGCCGTTACCGCTGTACGGCAGCAGGGGGATATACAACGGTCATCGCCAATCGAGGGGGTGCACCATGATCCGCCGAACACTTCCAAGGAATCTGCTGCTTGTGGCGCTCGCGATCGCGCTTGTCGCGGGAGGCCTCGCGGGGTGCAAGCCGAAGACCCCGTCATCCTCAACCGGCGACACAACATCGTCGGTGACTCCCAGTGCGACTCCCGCGGGCGAATCAACCGATGATGGCAGCGCCACCGGCACGACGGTGCCTGGCAAGCCGATCTCCGTGCGCGTGTACCTCACCCGTGGCGAGAAGATCGGCGCTGCGACCAGGCAGATTCCGGCGACGAAGGCCGTTGCGAGTGCAGCGATCAGGGAGCTTCTCGCAGGCCCCACTGCCGAAGAGGTGGCTTACGGTCTTGGCACGGTCATTCCCGCGGACACAGAGCTGCGGGGTGTGACGGTGAAAGCCGGTACGGCCACGGTCGACCTGAGCGGCGAGTACGACGCTGGCGGCGGCACGCTCTCCATGACGATGCGGCTTGCGCAAGTCGTGTACACACTCACGCAGTTCCCGACCATCGATCGCGTGCTCTTCCGGATCGAGGGGGTACCGGTAACGACTTTCGGCGGCGAAGGCATCATGATCGGCACGCCGCAGACGCGCGACGACTACGAGGACGTCACGCCCGCGATCCTTGTCGAGACACCGACACCGGGTCAGGCCGTTTCCGGAAACGTTCGCGTCACGGGAACCTCGAACGTCTTCGAGGCAGTCTTCCTCGCAGAGATCCGCGATGCGGGTGGCACGACGATCGCGAAGAAGGTCGTGACATCCACGTCGGGTACCGGCACGCGAGGCGCCTATGACGTGACGATTCCGTTCACCGTGCCGACAACACAGATGGGGTCACTCGTCGTCTACGAGGCGTCAGCCAAAGACGGCTCCCCCATCAACGTCGTCAAGATCTCACTCAAACTCACAAAATGATGGGGGTGGCGCAGGTGACCTCGTGCTCGTCGTCATCAGAGTGCTCGGGACCGCCCGAGATCGGCTCGCGCCCGTTCTTGACGAGGTAGTCGTCGACGGCAGCCTTGAGGCCGTCAGCCGCGAGTATCGAGCAGTGCATCTTTGCGGGCGGCAGACCGTCGAGCTCCTCGGCGATCCTCGCTTTCGTGATGCCGACAGCATCCTCGATGCTCATGCCACGGGCCATCTCGGTGATGACTGACGATGTCGCGATGGCCGCACCGCAACCAAGCGTCTGGAACTTGATGTCGCTGACGGTATCATCGGCCACCTTGATGGTGATCTTCATGATGTCGCCACAGACCGGATTGCCGACCTCGCCGACACCGTCTGCATCGGCGATGACCCCGACATTCCGCGGGTTGTTGAAGTGATCCATGACCTTATCGCTGTACATTAGAATCCTCGCTTTCAGGCGGACTGTGCGCCGAACATCTTGTCGTAAACGGGCGACATCGAGCGCAGCCGCTCGACGATCGGAACCAGTGAATCAACGAAGTAATCGATCTCGGCCTCGGTCGTGAAACGACCCATGCTCAGCCGGAGCGACCCGTGCGCGATCTCCTGCGGGCAATCGATAGCGAGCAGGACGTGGCTTGCGGTGAGCGAGCCGGAGGAGCACGCAGAACCCGTGGAAACTGCGATGCCCTTCGCGTCGAGGTGCAGGAGCATCGCCTCGCCCTCGACACCCTTCACGATGAGGCTCGTGATATGCGGCATCCGCGAGACGTTCGCGCCGTTGACGTACACGTTCTCGAGCCGGGCGACCGCAGCCGCTTCGAGGCGATCGCGAAGCGCGGTCAGGCGGATGGTCTCGGAGACGCGATCGGCGTCCATCAACTCGAGGGCGGTCGCGAACCCTTGCGCGCCGGGGACGTTCTGCGTGCCGCTACGCTTACGGAACTCCTGACCGCCACCCATGAGGTACGGCGCGAACCGCAGCCCCTTCTTGAGATAGAGCACGCCGACGCCCTTGGGGCCGTAGAACTTGTGTCCCGAGAAGGACATCGCGTCCACCCCGAGCGCCTGCACGTCGATGTCGAGTTTGCCAAGCGTCTGCGCCGCGTCGGAGTGGAAGAGTGCCCCGCGCCCGTGCGCAGCGGCCGCGAGCTCAGCGATGGGCTGAACCGTGCCAAGCTCGTTGTTGCCATGCATGATCGACACGAGCACCGTGTCGTCTCGCAGCAGCTTCTCCAGCGCGGCGACCGAGACGACGCCGTCGGTGTCCGGCTTGACGAGCGAGACGTCAAAACCGTGCTTAGCCAGCCACTCGGCAGGCTCAAGGATCGCGTGATGCTCGAACGCCGACACGATGAGGTGCCCCGACGTCCGTCCACCGGCGGTCATGAGGCCGATAAGTGCGGCGTTGTCCGACTCGGTGCCACCGGAGGTGAAGAGGACCTCGTCGGGCCTCTCGGCATTGAGTGACGCGCGCACACGCTCGCGTGCGTTCTCGAGCGCGCTATGCGCCGCGCGACCTTCGGTGTGGAGGCTGTTCGGGTTGCCGTACGTTTCGGTGAAGAACGGCTCCATGGCGGCGACAACACGCGGGTCGGTCTTGGTGGTGGCGGCGTTGTCGAGGTAGATGCGTGTGTCGGACATTGCTACTCCTTGGTCGAAGCGGCTGGCACGAGCGCGTCCAGCCGGAGTTGATCGGTTGCAAGATCGGCGAGCGTTGCCGAGGCGAGAACGTCGCGAACGGCGTCGCTCACGCGGGACCAGATGGTGCCCGCAGCGCACCGCGCGCTCTGGGCACACCCGACGCCCTCTTGTGCGCACACGCTCGGGGCGAGCGGTCCTTCGAGTGCCTCGACGGCATCGAGTACCGAGATCTCCCCGGCCGGTCTCGTAAGTACATACCCACCACGTGCGCCACGCGTCGAAGTCACGACACCGGCACGCTTGAGGGCCGAAAGGAGCTGCTCGAGAAACTTGAGCGGCATACCCCAGCGCTCGGCCAATTCGCGCGCGCTCGACGGCTGCCCGCCAGCGGAAGCGATCTCCACCAGTGCGAGAAGTCCGTATTCGCTGCGTGCGGTAAGGCGCATTGCATACTCCCGAGAGCCTAAGGTTCTATTCCTACAGGAATAGTAGGCTTTCGAAGTATCGACGTCAACAGCCTACCGGTATACGAGGCGTCCTTCGATGACGCGACGCTCGTTCTGGTGGTCCCGAAGCCACTCCTGCAGGACCTCTTGCGCGGATGTCGTGACTACCTTGGCCTCGCCGGACTTCGCGAGCTCATCGGGAGTCAACGCGAGATACGCTTCGACGTTGGCCGCGTGATACCCCTGGAGGCCGATGGTGTACGTCGCCACGGGGTCCACCGGTTTGCCCGCGACCGTCAGTTCGGCCAGGGTGTCGAGGGCGTCGTCGTGTATCGCGCGTACGGCGCCATTCACCTGGTAACACTCACCCTCACCGTCGCGGTTGGCGTTCCGCATCCAGTGACCGAACATGCGCGAGAGCATCTCGCCGGTGACGGTGTAGCGGGTGAGGCTGTCGTCGTACGGGAAGCAGGAGATGAAGTCGCCGAGCGTCACGATCGGCCCGAGTTCGGGCACTCGTACCGAGCCCGCGCCAAGCAGGACGATATCGCATCCGAGCGGCTCGGCGAGCGCGTCGGCCATCAGGTTGCCAAGCGTCGTCTCGACCTCGCGCCGGGGGTGCGTGTGCTTCTCGGCAAGCTTGGTGAGGATGGTGGCGTACTTGCGGTCGACCGGGTCCTTGAACGCCTTGATGTGATCGAGCATCTTCTGGTCGGGCTCGCCGATGGACGCATCGATCGGCACGAGCTGCCACTTCCACTCGACGATGCTGTTGGTGTCGTCATCGACGACGATGTCGAACCGACCGACCTGATCGGTGCCGGTGCCGGCCTGAGCGATGAGCACGCCGTTAACCTCGGCGGGCTGCTCGAGAATGGTGTGTGAGTGACCGCCGATGATCATGTCGACACCCCACGCGGGGTCGAGCATCTTGGCAAGCTCGACGTCAGATTCAAAGCCGATGTGCGTGAGGATGATGGTGAGGTCGATGTCGTCATTCTTGTAGGCGTTGCAGATACGTCCGACCTCCTCGGCAGCTTCTTTGAGCGTGACGAAGCTGCCCACGAGGCTGTCGAGCGCGAGCGCGTCCATGACCTTCTCGGTGAGGATGCCCGTGAACAGCACGTCGAAGCCGTCGACATTCTTGATGTAGTAAGGGCGCATCATGCGCTTGTCGAACGGCTTGACGTAAAGGTTGGCGTTCACGATCGGGAAGTTCGCGATCTTCTCGAGAAAGAGCAGGTGCGGCAGGCCGTAGTCGACCTCGTGGTTCCCGAGCGACACCACGTCCGGCGCGAGATAGTTCATGACGTCGATCGTCGAGACGCCCTTGAACTCGGAGTCGATGATGGAGCCTTGCACCATGTCGCCGGCAACGCAGTAGATGACGTTGGGCTCCTCGGCACGCACGCGGTTGATGTACGTAGAAAGCAGAGCGAGCCCGCCGATGAGATCGCCCTCGGCACCGTCCATCTCGGCGAGGAAATCGCCATGCATGTCGTTGCTGTGCAGGATGGTGAACTTCTTCGTGGTTCCCATGTCGCCCCCCGTAGTCGATCGACGCACTGAAGGCGTCGGGCTTCCTCGAATGTATTCCGCGACCGGACTCCCGCAAAACAGAACACGTATGCAACTCGGTCGATTGTTCGCTAGAATGAGTCCCAAGCACGATGAGGGTTTGCCAGGAGCTTAGATGCAGAGCACGACGTACTGCGGGAACCACCACCGCACAGCGGTCGCTTGGGCGACTGCTGCTTTTGCATTCCTGACGCTGCTGGCGTTGATGGCTTTCGGCTCAGCGCAGCCCGCGTATGCGTTCCATGAGCCGTACACCGATGGAACAAGCTGCGGTGCGTGCCACAGCGCCGAAACCCTGACGTAAGACTGCACCTCGTGCCACGACCTTGTGGCGAACGAGCTCTGGTATGACAATGACAACTTTGCCGGCCCGCACGGGGCCTATCTCACGACAACGAGCAAGTGTGACGCGTGCCACTCGGTACACAGGGCTCCGGCGGATTCGATACTGTTGCTGCCGGCCGCGACCATCGTTCAGACCTGCGAAGTCTGCCACGACGGCACCGGTGGGTACGGCGTCTACGGCACCATCCTCGCCGTGACCGGAACTGCCCCGAGCGGCGGACACAGCATGGAGTCGACGAATGTCGTTCCGGGCGGCGACGCAGACACCGGGGGCAGTACGACGATGAACTTCGGTGGCTCTGGTGGCAAACTCATCTGTACCGACTGCCACAACCCGCATGGTGCCAACGTCGTCAACCCGTTCGTCGGAGACCGCCGTCGTCTGCGGGCCAACCTGCCAAGCGTTCAGACGAACCGGCTGCTCCGGCGACTGACCGGCACGGCGACAGTACCCGTTGACGAGTACGGATCCGACTGGTGCATCGGGTGTCACGCCGGGCGCGCCTCGCGGGGAACCGTCCATAATCATCCGGCGGATTCGGTCAACTCCAGTTACACCGTAGGGGCCCCGTACACCTACGGAAACGTGCCGATTCTCGCAACCAACGGACCGACTGCGCTCACGGTGTTGCAGGGCATGGGCGGCGTTGAGAAGATCGGCTCGCCGATCAACGGCCACGCAGCCGACCCGCCCTACACTTCTGGAAACCGCGGCTACCTGATGCCGTACCCGCGCACCGCAGACCAGGTCGGACATGCTCCCATCTGCCAGCAGTGCCACGAGGACACACGCAGGGTCGGCTCGCTCTCAACAGCAGGCGTGGGCACCGCCCAGACGGCAGTGATCGCGGTCGACAAGGCTGACGGCCTCACCGTAAGCGATAACCCGCGGTTCCAGAACTTCCCACACGAGACACAGAATCCGACGCTGCTCGTGGAGATCAACGACGATCTCTGCCTGAACTGCCACCCGGAGGCACAGCTACCGTAGACCGAGAGCTCGTCTTGGTCCGGAAGCTACGCGAGGTTCTCGTTGAATCGCTTGAGATACGCCGCGAACTCATCGGACTCGCGCGCGGTGAAGCCATTGGTGGCGTGCTCGATGATCCAGCGCGCGGTGTCCTCAAGACCCGGCATCACGTCTCTCGTCTTCTGCGTGATGCACAGGGTGCTCGACTCGCCAACGGGACCTCCGTCACCGGTAGTGAGCCAACCATCGCGCACGAGCCGTGATGCGACGGTGATGTTGACCTCGGACGGCACGTGGAGTCTCGCCGCGATGGCGAACGGAGTGCAGCCGTTTCCCTGGTGGGCGTAGGCGCTGCTCAGTACGATCCAGCCATGCTCATCGAGGCCGAGCTGGCGGAACTGCTCGCCGAGACGGGCCATCACCGAGCGTGATGCCTGATTGAGAAGAAAGCCAACGCCTTCCTCGGATGGGAACTTGGGCATACAGGCACATCCTTGCGTGTCGAAGCGTGCGAGTCCTCAGTGCTCTAGCAAGAGAGTAGCCAACGTTGGCGTTCCACTGTCAGGGCGCTGGACTATACTCAGTCGGTAGCCGATTTCAGGGGGGACAATGGCCGCATCGATCGTCGTCAAATGGAGACTCGCGCTTGAGGCACTCGTGGCGTTTCTCGTGCTCGGGGCGCTCAAGGTGCTCGTCCACGCGCTTGGATTCGAGTACCTCGAGATCAACTCGCTCTTCTCGAGCGTCATCGGTGGAGCGGTGTTCGTGTTTGGTCTCATCCTCGCCGGCACACTCGCGGACTACAAAGAGTCCGAGCGCATTCCGGCCGATTTCGCCGCGCTCTGCGGCTCGATCGTCGAGGACGGACGTTACTGCGCCGAGCAGTATCCGGAGTTCGATCTGGCTACGCTCAAGGCTCGCGTGCTGGCGCTGCTTAAGGCGTTTCGGGCGGATCTGGCGGATGCATCGTCGCGCTCGGCACTTGCCGCCCTGGGTGACCTCACTCCGTCACTTCTTGAGATGGAGCGCACCGGCCTGCCGGCGAATCATGTCGTACGGCTCAAAGGCGAGCAGGCAGCGATTCGTCGGACACTCATGCGGGTCTACTACATCCAGCGCATCGAGTTCCTGCCTTCGGCGCGCAACTTCGTAACCTCGCTGGTGGTGCTCATCCTAGCGCTGCTCCTGGTGACGGTCATCGAGCCCGTCTACCTCGGCATCGCGCTGGTGGGATTCCTCGCCTACCTGTTCGTTTACATCCTGCGCCTGCTCGCGCTGCTCGACACGCCGTTCCGCGTGCGCGAGAAGACGCAGGACGACGTCTCGCTGTTCTTGTTACACGAGGCGGAAGCTGAGCTTTGAGCTGAGTAAAGCGACCTGCATCGCACCCTAGTTACCGAGGGTGTCAATCTCCGCGAGCATCGCGCGGAGTCGCGGGAGAAATAGTCGGCACACCCGTGCGCACAGCCCACAGTACGACACCCTCATTGAGGCCGAAATAGTAGTGGACGATCTTGTCCCTCAAACCAGCGATACGCCTCCATGGGATGTCGCCGTAACGTACCCTCAAAGCCTCGGGTACCTGCTTGGCCGCCTCTCCTAGAATCATGAGCTGATAGAGAATCGCACCTTGGAGAGGACTCTTCGGATCAAGGAGTTTCTCGTCAGATACCTCCGCAACAAACAGTATGATTCGCTCGCACGACTCGACCATGTCCTGGACGTGCGAACCAAGATCACGCCCTCCAGACATTAACCCGCTCCCTCTCCACATATGGTTTGACGCGAGGGCGAAGGGACGCGAACGACCCGGCATCGGCCTTCCTCCCGAGGAGGGCCGTGAGGTATTCCTCGGGGCCAAACACCGTCTCGAGCGTGGGTTCTAGAACCTCCACAATGAGATCAACATCGCTATCCGGTCGTTGTTCACCGCGCGCGAACGACCCAAACACGTCGACAAGGGTAACGCCGTAGCGCTCGTAAAGCTCACCTGCGTGCGCCCTGATGCGAGCGACAACTTCGCCGAGATCGCGGGCAGGGCGCACCGAGGACTGATCGGATGCTTCAATAGCCCCAGTGCCATAGCGTGCCGGAGCCTCGGCAGCTAGCGAGTGTTCTTGCGCGTCGTGCCGGGCTTCGCCTAGAGCGATCGGCAGACTGCTCAACCCAAGGGCCGCAGCAACGCGCACGAGGCGCGAAAGTGCTACGCACCCATAACGCTCCTGCTCCCAACGGGCGATTTGCTGCTGGTGAACACCGAGTCGTGCGGCAAGCTCGCGTTGCGTGAGGCCGAGCGCGAGGCGCGCGTCTATCAAGCTGTCGCCAATATCTTCGATTCGTATCATGGGAATAGACTACAACTTAATCGTTGTTTCTACAATCTTTTCGCTGTCAACGAGCGCATCCTCTACTACGGCGCCTACAGACCGCTCTTGCGCATGATGCCGCCGCGCGGCACGTGTACGATGTCGGCCCGCAGGCTCTGCCTGACGGCCTGAATCTCGTCGGCGATGCGCCGCTCGGTGCCACTCGCCTGCTCGAGCGCACTGTCGAGATCGCCCTGCAGCCGCTCGATCTCGACCTGCAACTCGAGGATGCGCATCACGCCGGCGAGGTTGACGCCCTCCTCCTGCGTGAGGCGCTGAATCAGCTGTAGTCGCTCGACATCCGCCTCCGAGTACAGGCGAGTGTTGCCCGCAGAGCGCTTCGGCTGTACGAGTTGCTTGCGCTCGTAGATACGCAGCGTCTGTGGGTGCATGCCCGCAAGCTCGGCTGCCACGCTGATCATGTACACGGGCCGGTCTTTGCCGGAGAATCGCTGGTTCTTCATCGTCGCCCTCCGTGTCGCTATGCCAGGTGTTCGCGAACGTCATCATTTCGGGCCGAGTCGAAACGCTTTAGCAGTTCCTTCTGCTCGGCCGAAAGATTCTTGGGCACTACGAGCCGCACTTTCACCTTGAGGTCACCATTGCCCTTGCCCTTCAGCTTCGGCGCGCCTTTGCCCGGCAGCTTGTACACCTTGCCGTCGGCGGTCCCCTCGGCGACCCTGAGTTTAACGCGCTGCCCGTCGGGCGTGGGGATGTTGACCTCCGTGCCCAGCGCTGCCTCGGCCAGGGTGACCGGAAGGTCCATTACGATGTCGGCGCCGTCGCGCACGAAATACGGATGCGCCGCCACGTGCGTGACAACATAGAGGTCACCCGCAGGGCCGCCACCGCCGCCCGGCTCGCCCTTGCCCTTGAAGCGCAGGCGACCGCCATCTGTTGCGCCCGGCGGCACGTTCACGGTGACCGGCTTCATCCGAACGACCGAGCCTTTGCCCTTACACGAAGCGCACGGACTTTCAATGATCCTGCCGCTACCGGCACAGCGCGGACACGGTCGCGAGAAGCCAAAGAGCCCCTGCCCTTCGGTGACGTGACCCGAGCCCTTGCAGGTCGGGCAGGTGGACGGGCTTGTTCCCGGCTTCGCGCCGCTGCCCTTGCAGGTCGCGCAGGTTTCACTCCGCTTCACGTCGATCTTGGTGGAGACGCCGTTGAGTGCCTGGTCAAAATCGAGCGTCATGTCGTACTGCAGATCGCTGCCACGGTGTGCGCCACCCCGACTGCGAGGACCGCCGCCTCCCCCGCCGCCCGAGAACAAGTCGCCGAACAGACCGCCAAGATCGCCCAGATCGACGTTCTGGTATGACGCACCGCCGCCGGCCCCGCCCGGCCAGCCCGCACCGGGCCCGCCAGCACCGCCACCCGGCGGCATGTTAGGGCCGTAGTACTGTCCGAACTGGTCGTACTGCGAGCGCTTCTCGCCATCGGAGAGCACCTCGTACGCCTCGTTCAGCTCCTTGAACTTCTCCTCGGAGCCGCCCGCGTCGGGGTGGTGTTTGCGCGCCTGCTTGCGGAACGCCTTCTTGATCTCATCGGCAGTGGCCTTCTTGTTCACGCCGAGTATGTCGTAGTAGTCCTTGCCGGCCATGCTTACCCCTTACGAGCAGGCCCACCGCTGCCAACGATGACCATCGCCGGGCGAACGACCCTCCCGCCGAGGAGATAGCCCTTCTGGAGGACCTCCACGACCGAATTGTCCGGAACGCTGACATCCTCGTGCTGCCCGACCGCCTGGTGGAACTGCGGATCGAACTCCTCGCCGAGGGGATCGATGATCTCGACACCCTCCTTGCCGAAGACGTCGAGTACCTGCTGGTGCACCATCCCGACACCGGTTACGAGCTGGGCAAGATCGCCACCCGCGGTCGTATGGGCGATGGCACGCTCGAGGTTGTCGAGGACCGGCAAGAGTTCCTCGACGATGCGCTTGCCCGCGCGCGCGACCGAGTCCGCCTGCTCGCGCGTAACCCGCCGGCGGTAGTTCTCGAACTCCGCCTGGAGGCGCTGTGCTGTCTCGAGATGCCCGGCGGCCTCGGTGCGGGCTGCTTCCAGCTCGCGTTCGACGTTGTCGCCGCGCAAATCGAACTCGGCGCCGAGATCGGCTACGAGTTCCGGGTCGAACGGTGCGCTGGCGCCGGGAGGATCCCCGGCGCCAGCGTTGCTCTTGCGGCTAACCATTACTTGCTCTCCTCGTCGACGACTTCGTAGTCGGCGACCTCCTCGTCACCAGCAGGAGCCTCGGTGCCGTCCGGGGCAGCTTCGCCCTCGGCAGCTGCGGCAACGTCCTGGTAGACGATCTCGGCGAGCTTGTACGAAGCCTCCTGGAGCTTCTCGATCGCAGCCTTCATCGCCGCGACATCGTCGCCCTCAAGGGACTTGGTGAGTTCAGCTGAAGCTTCCTCACACGCCGTCTTGGTCTCCTCGGGAACCTTGTCGCCAAGGTCCTTGATGGTCTTCTCGGTCGAGTACACGAGCGTGTCGGCCGTGTTGCGAACCTCGGCCTCTTCCTTCTTCGCGCGGTCATCGTCGGCGTGCGCCTCGGCGTCAGAGACCATACGGTCGACTTCCTCGTCAGAGAGCGCCGTGGTGCCGCTGATGGTGATCTTCTGCTCCTGGCCCGTGCCGCGGTCCTTTGCGGCTACGTTGACGATACCGTTCGCGTCGATGTCGAACGTGACCTCGACCTGCGGAACGCCACGCGGTGCGGACGGGATGTTCGCCAGCGTGAACTTGCCGAGCGTCTTGTTGTAGGCGGCCATCTCGCGCTCGCCCTGCAGGACGTGGATCTCCACGCTCGTCTGGCCGTCGGCCGCGGTCGTGTAGGTCTCGGTCTTGCGGGTCGGGATCGTGGTGTTGCGCTCGATCATCTTGGTCATGACGCCGCCAAGAGTCTCGACGCCGAGCGACAGCGGGGTCACGTCGAGGAGCAGGATGCCCTTGACGTCGCCACCGAGCACGCCGCCCTGAATCGCGGCACCGATAGCCACGACCTCGTCAGGGTTGACACCCTGGTGCGGGTCCTTGCCGGTGATCTTCTTGACGAGTTCCTGGACGGCCGGCATGCGGATGGAGCCGCCAACGAGGATGACCTCATTGATGTCGGCCGCCTTAACTCCAGAGTCCTTGATGGCCTGCTCGACCGGCTTCTTGCAGCGCTCGAGTAGATCTGCGGTGATCTTCTGGAACTCGGCACGCGTAAGTGTGTAGTCCAGGTGCTTGGGACCCGATGCGTCGGCTGTGATGAATGGCATGTTGATTTGCGTCGTCTGCGTGGTGGAGAGCTCCATCTTCGCCTTCTCAGCGTGCTCCTTGAGGCGCTGCAGTGCCATCTTGTCCTTGCGAAGGTCGATCCCGTGCTCCGACTTGAACTTCTCGGCAATCCAGTCGATGACTTTCTGATCCCAGTCGTCGCCGCCGAGGTGGTTGTCGCCATTGGTCGACTTGACCTCGAACACGCCGTCGCCGATCTCGAGGATCGACACGTCGAAGGTACCGCCACCGAGGTCGAAGACGAGGACGGTCTGGTCGTGATGACCCTTGTCAAGGCCGTAGGCGAGTGCCGCAGCCGTCGGTTCGTTGATGATGCGCATGACCTCAAGGCCGGCAATCTTGCCCGCATCCTTGGTGGCCTGGCGCTGACTGTCGTTGAAGTATGCGGGGACTGTGATGACCGCCTGCGTGACTGTCTCGCCGAGATACGCCTCAGCGTCCGCCTTGAGCTTCTGGAGGATCATGGCCGAGATCTCTTCAGGCGTGTAGTGCTTGCCCTCGATGGCGACGACCGCGCGGCCGTCCTTGCCCTTCTCGACGGTGTACGCAATCGTTCCGCGCTCCGAGGTGGTCTCCTCGAACTTGCGGCCGATGAAGCGCTTGATGCTCTTGATCGTGTTCTCGGGGTTGGTGATGGCCTGGTTCTTAGCGGACTTACCCACGATCCGCTCGCCGTCCTTGCGGAACGCGACGACCGAAGGGGTCGTGCGGTCGCCCTCGGCGTTCACGATGATCGCGGGTTCGCCACCCTCGAGAACCGCAACCGCAGAGTTCGTGGTACCCAGGTCGATGCCGATGATCTTTCCCATTCTTGACGCTCCTTCCGACGCCGCCCGAACCGGGCGGCACTGTTCGCTACTAGACCGAGCGGCAGAGAGGGAGAGTGCCGCTCGGTACACCGAGGATAGAATCTGAGTCGTGCGTTGTCAAGTTTTCTGAATGCCTCGACGTAGTATACCCTGCAAAGGCCGGGCTCAATCGATGCCGGCAGCGTCGCAATCCCGAGACTTAGAAACTCGTGCTTTACAGGTTGGAACGCCCTCGGGTAAGGTACGTGCGAAACGTGACCGCCTCGCGTGCGACCGTACGTGCGCACCGGCAGATGAGAGTGAGGCCCTTCATGCCCCGACCGATCATCAACGAAGACGAGTGCTCCGGCTGCGGCATCTGCGTCGATGCGTGCCCCGAGGGCGTCATCGAGCTTGTTGGCGACGTTGCCAACGCCGTCAACGATGAGGCCTGCACCGCATGTGCGACGTGCATGGAAGAGTGCCCCATGGGCGCGATTGAGGAGATTGAAGAGGAAGAGTAGTTCCTCGCAGAAGAGCTTGATTGTCGGGACGCCTTCGGGCGTCTCGACTGCTTTTCGGCCCGGTTACGTGCGCCGCAAACCCCTGAACTGTTGCCACACAACGGCCTTTCGGTCGCCTGCAAGCGATGCCTCAAGGCCGTCGACCGCCAGCAGTGTTCGACCGGGTAGGCTCACAGTCTCGCCGAAGGGAAGCGCCGGGATGCCGAGCGCCGACGAGATGTCCTCTGCGGCTTCGCGATCCAGAGCGACCGCGAGTGACGGGTCGAGCGCCTCGATGATGAGGCGAAGCCGCGATCCCGTCTCGGCGGGGCCGCAGACGGGGACCGTACGGGAGCACACCGCATAGAGTGGCCCTGTGACATCAAGCGCGTCGAGCGCCTTGCGGGCGGCTTCGCCATCGGCCCCCGCAAGTGCGACGCCTGCGGATATGTCCGCCTCCCCCGCAGTGCCTTTCACGAGAAGGACGGCCGGGGTCAGTGAGCCGGTGCCGGCGATTGCGGCGGACCCCGGGCACAGCGCGTCGGCGGCGCTCAACTCGGCCCGCACCTTCGCCTCCATAAGGAATCGGGTATCGGTGCTGATGGGCTCTACTGCTCCCTCGCCAGCCACGTCGCCGTCCTTCCGAGCCCGGTTTCGAGCGGTGCCACCGCGGACCATCCGAGCCGCTCGTTGGCCTTGGTCGGGTCGAGTGCGCTTCTCCCGATATCACCTTCGCGCGCCTCGGCGTGCTCGATGGGTCCGTAGTAGCCGACCGTAAGGCGAAGGGCCGACGCGAGTTCCTCGAGGTTCACCTCAAGGCCGGTGGAGATGTTGTAAGCAGGTCCGTCGGCGCCATCGAGTGCAAGCGCGCCGTCAACCTCGAGCGCCGCTTCGATTGCCCCAACGATATCTCCGACGTAGATGAAGTCGCGCGTCTGCTGGCCAGAGCCGTAGATGATCGGTGCCTTTTTTGCGTTCATCTGTGCCGTGAAGATGGCAACCACGCCACCCTCGCCTCGCCAGTCCTGACGCGGACCGTAGACGTTTGCAAACCGCAGAGAGGCGAAATCTGTGCCGCTACCACGCAGTTCCGCAGCAATCACTGATTCGGCTTCCAGCTTTGATTCGCCGTACGGATTGCACGGGTGCTTCTCGGACTCTTCAATGAGCGGAACCGCTACGGGCTGCCCGTAGACGGCCGCGGACGAAGCAGAGAGCATGCGGCGTGCTCCGGCGGCGCGGGCGGCGCGGGCTACGGCGCGCGTACCCTCGACATTCACGAGGCGATCGAGTTCCGGATCCTTAAGGGAGGCGGGGACGCTCGTTTGAGCCGCGAGGTGCACGACGACATCTGGTCCGAACTCCGAAACCGCATCTGCAAGAGCGGGTCCGGTGATATCGAGCGTCCTGAACCATGCAGCCGGGTGCACGTTCCCAAACGAGCCGGTGCTGAGATCATCGATGATGCCGACCTCATGCCCGCCGCTTAAGAGCGACCATACGAGGTTTGAGCCGATGAACCCGGCGCCCCCGGTCACGAGTACTCTCATGTGCTGTCCCTGCTTTCCAATCTCGGGCGTGTGGGCATCCCCCGCAGATTTCGGATCAATCTGCTCGGTGCGCTACTTCTTCTTGTTCTTCTTGTCCGCCTTTGAGTCTACTTCGACGAGTGCCCGTCGCAGCACCTCATCCATCGAATCAAGAGGGACTATCTGCATCTCCGACCGCACGTGCTCGGGTACCAGGTCAAGATCCCTGAGATTCTCCTTTGGCACGAGAACGGTCTTGATTCCCGCCCGGTGCGCTGCCAGAAGCTTCTCTTTGAGGCCCCCGATCGGCAGCACCTTGCCCCGAAGCGTGATTTCACCGGTCATGGCGATGTCACGGCGAACGCTACGCCCGGTCAGCACTGAAACGAGTGCCGTCGCCATCGTGATACCGGCAGAGGGACCATCCTTGGGAATCGCCGCTGCGGGCACATGAATGTGCAGGTCGAGCTTCTCATTGAACTCCGGATCGATACCGAGAGCCGCCGCATTCGTTCGGATGTAGCTAACCGCCGCCTGAGCGGACTCGCGCATGACTTCACCAAGCTGGCCGGTCAGCATGAGGGCACCCTTGCCGGTCATCGTCGTGGCCTCAATGAAGATTACGTCGCCGCCGACTTCAGTCCACACAAGGCCGGTCGCAACCCCGACCTCGTCCCGCTTTTCGGCAAGCCCGAAGCTGAACTTCGGGGGGCCAAGGTACTTGTGCGCCGTGCGGCCGGAGACGATGGTCTTGCCCTTCTTGCCTTCAACGACCTTGCGCGCGATCTGACGGCAGATCGTCGCAATCGTGCGCTCGAGGTTCCTGACGCCCGCCTCGCGGGTGTAGCGCCGGATAATCTCGTGGAGCGCCGAGTCCTGAATCTCAAGTCTGCCTGATGTGAGCCCGTGCTCCTTGACCTGCTTGGGCACGAGGTATTTCTTGGCGATCTCGAGCTTCTCGTCTTCGGTATAGCCAGGAAAGTGAATGACCTCCATGCGGTCACGCAACGCTGGCGGTATCGGATCGAGCAGGTTTGCGGTGGTGATGAACATGACGTTGCTCAGGTCGAACGGTGCCTCGAGATAGTGGTCCTGGAAGGCGTTGTTCTGCTCGGGATCGAGTACCTCGAGCAAAGCAGATGTGGGATCCCCGCGGAAGTCCATCCCGACCTTGTCGATCTCATCCATCATGAAGACGGGGTTCTTCGTCCCCACCTGGTTGACGGACTGGATGATACGGCCCGGCAGCGCACCAACGTACGTGCGGCGGTGCCCGCGGATCTCGGCCTCATCGCGAACGCCGCCAAGCGACATGCGTATGAACTTTCGGTTGAGAGACCGGGCGATCGACCGACCAATCGAGGTCTTACCCACTCCGGGAGGTCCGACAAAGCAGAGGATCGGTCCGCGCATGTGGTCCGTCAGCTTGTGGACGGCGAGGTACTCGAGTACGCGCTCCTTGACCTTCTCAAGCCCGTAGTGATCCTCCTCGAGCACGGCCTCGGCCTCGATGAGATCGAGCTTCTCCTCATCCTCGGTCTGCCAGGGCAGCCCCGCAAGCCAGTCGATGTACGTACGGATAACCGATGTTTCAGCTGCGGCCTGCGGCATCTTCTCGAGGCGACTGAGCTCCTTCAGCGCCTTCTCTTCCACGGACTCCGGCATACCGGCAAGACGGATCTTCTCGCGGTACTCCTCGACCTCCGCCTGGGACTCGTCGTAGACGCCTAGCTCCTGCTGGATCGCTTTGAGTTGCTCGCGCAAGAAGTACTCGCGCTGGGTCTTGGACATGGATTCCTTGACGCGATTCTGAATCTTGCTGCCGATCTCGAGGATCTCGAGCTCCTTGCGCAAGAAATCGGTCGTCTTCTGGAGGCGAACCTTCGGATCGATCGCCTCGAGAATCTGCTGCTTTTCGTCAACTTTGAGGCTCAGGTGAAATGTCACGAAGTCGGCAAGGCGCCCGGGCTCTTCAATCGCGGTCGCTGCGACGAGAACCTCTTGGGGGATGGGCTTACCCAGCTCCGAGGCCTGCTCGAAGTCCCCGACAAGGTTTCGCATGAGTGCCTGGGCTTCGACGTCTGCTTTCTCGTCGTCCTCGTAGTACTCGACCCGGACCTGAAGATACGGGTCGACCGACACGAACTCCTTGATGCGGATTCGCTGCTTGCCTTCGACAAGCGCTTTCGCAGTCCCGTCGGGAAGCTTGAGCTCCTGCAAAACAGTGACAACACACCCGATCTCGTAGACATCACCGGGCTGCGGGTCCTGTGTCTCGGCGGTCTTCTGAGTGACCAGCGCGACAAGGTGTTCGCTCCGCATCGCCTCTTCAAGCGCGTTGATGGAGCGCTCGCGACCGACGAAGAGTGGAACCACAAGATCTGGGAAGAGAATCAGGTCGCGCAGCGGTATCAGCGGCAGCACGTCCGGAAGAACCATGCGCTCATCTTTCGAAGACATCGGGTCAACGTCCTTTCGTGCGGCAGGCTCCGGTCGTGAGATAATCGTTCCCCAGTACTTCTCCATCGAACACAACGACCCTGCCAGCGATGCGACTTCGGCAGGATGAGTGAGCGGATAGTATGCGCCATTTGAGCACTTCACGTGTAACGGCACTTCTGCTGGCGGCGGCTCTCTTCGCTTCGTCGCCGGCTGTCTTCGCCCGCGCGCAGGGAGCCTCCCAGGAAGCAACGACGACGGCTACGGCGCAAATGGTCACTTCCCGGGTAGTGCATGCACAGCCATCAGTGGCCCCTACAGGAGTGTTCACCACTGACGTCGTCACACGGCTCACTGCCCCGGCAGAGTACTTCGAAGTCCGTCTTCGCATCCTCGGCGACTCGGGCCGGCTGCTCTACCAGAAGACCGAGGTTCGCCACAACCTCTCCGCTGGTACCCAAAGCGTACGCTTCTCTCGCACGCTCGGAGACCTCGGCATCCGCGCGGGTCGGTATCCGCTCGAGGTCAGAGTGCTTGCAACAGGTGCCTCGGCAACCGAATTCACCGGAAGCCTTCTCGTTCTCCCCGAGGGAACCGCCCGTACTCCGGTGGCGCTTATCGTGCGCTACACCCACTCGCCGTTCGTTGACCCCAATGGACGATTCGTCGTCGACCCGGGCACGAGCGCCCGTCCTCGCACTGATGTTGAGCGTCTGGCAAGCCTCGTGAAGCAGAATCCGAACCTCAGGCTGTCTCTTGCGATTGCCCCGCAACTCCTTGAGGAGTGGGCGCGCGCCGCTGAAGGCTACGAGACCTCCGGACCCGAAGGTGTCAGGGAGGTCACCAGCGCCGGCGCAGGAGCGGTAGCGAGCAGATCTGTGCTTGAGAGGATGCGGGAACTCGCGGCCAGCGACCGAGTCGACCTGCTCGACGTTCCCTACGCAGAACCAGATATCGTCGCCCTTGAAAGGATCGGTGCACTTGGCGACCTCGAGGGTCAGTGGCGGCTGGGCAGTAGCGTCATGAAGGCTGCCATCGGCTCAAACGCCGCAAGTGGCACCGCCTTCCTCGGCGACCTCCTGCCGACCGCGGCACTACCGGCCCTTGAACGACATAAGACCTCGTACGCTGTTTTATCTCGAGACTCGGTGCGCGCAGGGGAAGCTACGGCCTCTGCCGGCGTCTACTCGCTGAATGGGACAGCCGTGCGCGCCATCGTCTTTGACCCGCAGCTGTCCGCCGCCGTGCGAGAGGACAACGCTGACGCGTTCTATCGCGCCATCTTCGACCGGGTCCAGTCAAAACGGCCTGACGAGCCGCTCGCGATGCTCATCGAGATCGGCCCCGGTACACCCGACACGACCGCCGACCTGGAGCGCGCGATCGACTTGCTTGAAGCAGCCCCCTGGGCGCAATTGGTCTCCGCGGAAGATGCAGCAGCGTATGAGACTCCTCAGGCGGGGACGCTGTCCGACAGGGATCGTCCCACGAAAGCACCAGGCGGCTACTGGGCGGATGTGACGAGCGCTCGTACGTATGCCAACGCCGCCGTCGCCGCTCTTGGCACCAAAGACGCTAACGCGCGGACCGCACAGACCGCGGTATTCGTCGCCGAGAGCCGTTCATGGGCCGGCCCCGACGGTCGCTACGCGCTTGCCGACCGGGGCCGCGCTTTCGCGATCTCGGCTAGTCGATACGTGGAAGGCGTGTTCTCGACGGTGCGCATCGAAGCGCGCGATGTAACGCTCTCCAACCGCACGGGCGAAGTTCCGATCTCGGTCATCAACGGTACGGGCAAGAACCTCGTGCTGAACCTCTCGGCGAGCGGTAACATTCTCGGGGAAATCATGACAGAGAAGCCCGTGAAGCTTGATCCGGGCGAGAACATCCTCACCGTACCGGTAGCCCTGGGCTCGACCATCTCCGACAAACTAACAGTCAGGCTCGCTGCGGGGGACACAACCATCAGGAGCGCGAGCGTCCAGGTCACGGCTTCGTATCTCGACAGGCTCGCCACGCTCGGAATGGTCGTCCTGGTGCTTCTCGTACTGCTGCTGTTCATCCGGCGTAGGGTTCGCTCCGCAGGTGCTGGTACTATGCCAGAAGAGGAAGCCGGCATGGCTGGCGAGGATATCTGAAGCCGATCCCGAGGGATCGTCCCATAGGCGAGCGAGGCAAAGATGCGCACGATAGTCCTTGATACGAACGTACTGCTCTCTGACCCGCAGACGCTTCTGGCATTCCAGGACGCTGCGATCGTCATCCCGGAGACGGTGCTTGGCGAGATAGATAAGCTCAAGACCCAGCGCGTCGATCCCGACCTGCGATTCAGGGGTCGCGAGATCAGCCGAATGCTGTTCGAGTTCTCCGAGACCGGAAGCCTGATGGACGGCGTCGCGCTGCCGGACGGCGGCACGCTTCGCGTCGCTCCGCTCCGGAGCGACATCGATCTACCCGAGGGCCTCTCGAACCGGAATGCGGATGACCGGATCCTCGCAGTCGCCTATCAGATTGCGAACGACAACTGCGAGGATTTCACACTCATCACGAACGATCTCAACATGCTGCTGAAAGCGCAGGCGCTCGGCGTGAAGGTTGAACGTCGCGCTGAGATCGAGGGTGGCTTCGCTCGCAAGTACGTAATCCGCCCGTTCCAGCGCTACCGCGTCCCGCTCACCATTCTCGCAATCGCAATCGCCGTATTTGCTGCGGTCCTGGCGCTCGCTTTCTACGCGACTAGTCTGACCAGCACGGCTGCGGTCAGCCCGGGCGTGCCGACCGAATTCCGCGACTTGCTCACCGAGAACCAACGCAGTCTCCTCGATGGCCTTGTAGCGCTGCAAACCACGCCCGGCAATCTTGAGATGGTCCAGCAGGTGGCAAACGCGTACTACAACCTACGCGATGAGACCGGCAATGTGACGTTCGCCCAGAAGGCAATCGGCTACTACACTCGCTACCTCACGGCCCGACCAGCCGAAGTAGACGTAAGGACCGATCTCTCGGCGATGTACTTCTATTCCGGTGCCACGGACAAGGCCATACAGGAGGCGACCCGCGTTCTGGAGGCAGAACCCGACCACATCCAGGCCAACTTCAACCTGGGAATCTTCTACTGGCGCGGGCGCACCGACTATAAGGCCGCAGCGCTCAGCTTCAAGAAGGTAACAACGCTCACAAAGACGGGTGACGCCCACACACAGCTCATCGGCGAGGAAGCCAAGAAGAACCTCGCCACGATCGTCAAGGAAGCGCAGGCAGCGGGCCAACCGCTCGACCTCGATGCTCTTGGCATCCGCGACCTTGTAGGAGGAGTTCAGTAGCATGTCCGATACGGAGACTATCGATATTGCCATCATCGGCGGCGGACCGGCCGGACTCACGGCCGCCCTTTACGCCTCGCGCGCCCGGGCCAAGACAGTCGTGTTTGAAAGCGGCCTCCCCGGCGGGCAAATTGTCACAACCGACTGGGTCGAGAACTACCCCGGCTTTCCCGACGGCATCTCGGGAGCCGAGATCGGTGACCTGATGCACCGGCAGGCGGAGCACTTCGGTGCCGAGTTCCGCACGTTTGCGGCGATCGAACGCATCGAGCCGAGCGGCATGGACTTTCTTCTGACGAATGCGGAGGACGAGCAGGTCATCGCCCGCTCCGTCATCCTCGCGACCGGCGCCGTACCGAAGCGCCTGAACGTACCTGGCGAGGCGGAGTTCACCGGCCGCGGGGTTTCGTGGTGCGCGACATGCGACGGTGCGTTCTTCCGCGACAAGATCGTAGCGATCATCGGCGGCGGGGACGCGGCGGTCGAGGAGGCGATCTTCCTCACTAAGTTCGCAAGCCGGGTACACATCGTTCATCGGCGCGATGAGCTCCGCGCAACAAAGTGTATCCAGGAGAAATGCTTCGCGAACGACAAGGTGGAGCTGCAACTGAGCCGCGTGGTCACCGAGGTCATAGGTACCGACGGCAGGGTTTCCGGCGTCCGCCTCGCCTCAACAAAGGGTGAGCCTGAGATAGTACTGCCACTTCAGGGCATATTCATCTTCGTGGGAGTAGAGCCCAAGAGTGAGCTCGTGAAGGATCTCTGCGACCTCGACCAGGCTGGCTACGTGAAGATAGACCACGACGGACTCACGTCGTATCCTGGCCTGTATGCGGCAGGCGACGTCACTGACTCGGACTTGAAGCAGGTCATTACTGCAGCAGCGAAGGGCGCCTCGGCAGCATTTGAGGCTCTCCGGTGGATAGATGAGCGGGTCTGCACCATCTAGAGCACAGACAAAAAGGTACCCGAGAGGAGTCCGGCATGAGCGAGAATCTCAAGCACGTCACGGACGCGAGTTTCGACACCGATGTTATCGACAGCGACAAGCCTGTCGTTCTCGACTTCTGGGCGCCCTGGTGCGGCCCGTGCCGCATGATGGAACCGGTCCTCGAGGAACTCGCCAACGAGTACGAGGGCAAGATCGTCGTCGCCAAGCTCAACGTCGACGAGAACCCCGGAACGGCAACCAAGTTCGACATCCTCTCTATCCCGACGCTGCTCATCTTCAACAAGGGCGAAGTGGCCAAGAAGCTCGTCGGCGCAATGCCGAAGAAGCGGCTCATCGAGGAACTCGCTTCCTGGATCGGCTAGACCGGCAGAGCGGCGATACCCATACGCACCTCCTGAGCGCGGCCCTATGGTCGTGCTCAGTGTTCTCGGCAACCGGCGCACAGTGAGCGCCACCTGAAAGGGGTACCGGCATGTGTGAAGGCGGCATCAACACCGGACAGATGAAGCTGGCCGTAACAATGGTTGGCGATTCCCTGGCTCAGTCGCAGCAGTGGCTTGAGCAGCTGCACCACCTGGCCGACCATGGACGGCGCGCGATTACGAGCGCGGAACTCGCCCAGGTCACCGTCATGCTCGGTGAGGCACGCGAGAAGCTCGAAAGCGCGATCGAGAATCTCAGCGTTGTCGCTGACGACGTCACGATCGAACGCCTCTAGGCCAGCAGAGGGCGCCCTCGTACAGCGCCTCCGGACTGCTACAATCCGGTTAACATGAAGCCAAAACCGCCCACACACATCACGGTCTTCGCGAAGGCCGACGGGGCCGCTCCCACGTACTGGGAGTGTCCTTCGTGCGGCTTCCTTTCAGGTGACGCCAGGTTCCTCGACACAGAGCATCCATGTCCCGAGTGCGGCGCGGTAGGGGTCGAACGCAGACGCTTCCCGTCAGACAGAGTGCGCAGGCTTGATGAGCGAATTCGGTCATACCAGAAGCAGGGTGACGGAGAGATCGTCGTCATCCTCGTCATGACACTTCTCGAGACGATTCTCGAGGACATCCTCGATCGCATGATGGACGCGCACGGTGGAGACCTCCCCTTGCGCCGGATGATCATGGACTCGCAGCGCTCGATCGGTGTACGCATCGGGAAGCTCTTCCCGGCGCTCGCCGGTGAGGAGTTCGAAGAGGCTGCGGCCGAACTTGGCTACCGCGACTTCCCGAAACACTGGCGCACGATGCGCGAGGCGCGCAACGCATTCATTCACGACTCACCCTTCGGCGGCCCGCGCGAGCGACTCGATGCGCGCATGGGCGAGGATGCGATGGTCTTGCTCGATCAGGCGTACCGGCTGTTCGTCTTGCTGAACAACCGCTTCGTCGCCGATGGCCACACGCGGAGCTGATTCTGTGCAGCACGCGGTATCGCTGCATGTCACCGGCGTGGTCCAGGGGGTCGGCTACCGCCCCTTCGTCTATACGCTCGCACGCCGCCTGGGGGTGACCGGCTGGGTGCGCAACGCCTCCGACGGGGTCTGGTGCATCGCCGAGGCATCTCCCGACGTTCTTGCGGCTTTTGAGCGAGGGCTCCGCGATGAGGCACCGCCCATGGCCGTGGTGGAGAGTGTGACCGCCCTAGCGGCGATACCGGAAGGCTTTAGCGACTTCACGATCGTTGCGTCGCATGCCGAGGAGGGAGCGATGACGCTCGTCTCGCCCGACATCGCGACGTGCGAGTCATGCGCCGGCGAGCTCCTCGACCCTGCCGATCGGCGCTACCGCTACCCGTTCATCAACTGCACGAATTGCGGACCGCGCTTCACGATCATCGAAGACGTCCCGTACGACCGACCGAAGACGACGATGCGCGACTTCCCGATGTGCGTCGAATGTGCGGCGGAGTACGGGGACCCCGCCGACAGACGGTTCCACGCGCAACCGGATGCTTGCTTCGTGTGCGGGCCGCGGCTCTACCTGAACGGGGCGGGGCTCGCAAACAATGCTGATTGGGGCTGGACGCCTAACAGCGACGCGGTTCCTCGACCACATCGGGATCGGGAATTGGAGCGGTTGAGGTCGGACGCGATTCTTGCGGCGGCGGCTCAGGTGTTGCGCGACGGCGGGATCTTGGCGCTCAAGGGGTTGGGCGGGTTTCAACTGGCGTGCGACGCTACGAATGAGGCGGCGGTGTCGCGCCTCCGTGACCGCAAGCGTCGCTGGGGCAAGCCCTTCGCCGTCATGATGCCCTCGCTAGTCGCTGCGCGCGAGTACTGCGAGATCTCGGACGCCGAGGCCGCGCTGCTACAGAGCCCACCCGCCCCCATCGTGCTGTTGCGCCTGCGCGGCGAGGGCGTCGGAGAGGGTCGAGCGCGAGTTCCACAGCCGGCCGAGGATTCGGGTCTGTTTGCGGATGCCCGGCGAGGACTGCTCGAGCGAGCGACCCTCTCCGACGCCCTCGCCCCTGGTCTGAAAGAGCTCGGCGTCATGCTCCCGTACACCCCGCTGCATCACATCCTGCTCGGCGACCTGGGCATCCCGCTCGTGATGACATCGGGCAACCTGAGCGACGAGCCGATCGCGACCGGCAACATCGAAGCACTCGAGCGGCTCTCGACCATCGCCGACGCGGTGCTCCTGCACGACCGCGAGATCTGCTCGCGCTACGACGACTCGGTCACTCGCGCGGGCGCGTGTGGGACCGAGTTCCTGCGTCGCGCACGCGGGTACGCGCCATTCCCGGTGCGCCTCCCCTTCTCCTCGGACGTGGCTATCCTCGCCGTCGGGCCCGAGCAGAAGAACACCGTCACCCTCCTGACCGGCGAGTATGCCTTCGTGTCGCAGCACATCGGCGACATGGAGAATGCCGAGACGTTTGACGCGTTCGAGCGGACTATCGAATTGTACGAGCGGCTCTTCCGCATATCGCCGCAGGTAGTCGCCTATGACCTCCACCCCGAGTACCTCGCGACGAAACACGCGCTCACGCTCGGGCTGCCGGGCATCGGCGTGCAGCACCACCACGCGCATGTCGCCGGAGTCGCAGCCGAGCATGGCATCGACGGACCCTTCATCGGCGTGGCGCTCGACGGCACCGGCTACGGGCCCGACGGCACGATCTGGGGCGGCGAGGTCTTGCTCGCAACGCTTGCGGGCTTTGAGCGGGTGGCGCACCTCGCGACCATGCCGATGCCCGGCGGTGCGGCAGCGATCCGGCGTCCGGCGCGCATGGCGATCGGGACGCTCGCGGGTTTCGGGCTGCTCGACCATCCCGGTGCCGCCCCGCTCCGCTCGCGCCTCGCCGAGGCCGAGGAGGAGACGCTGCTGCGCATGATCGAGCGCGGGGTGAACTCGCCGCTCACGTCATCGATGGGTCGCCTGTTCGACGCGGTCGCGGCCATCTGCGGCGTCCGGGACGATGCTCGCTACGAGGGTCAGGCCGCAATCGAGCTGGAGGCGCTCGCCGACCCTGCGGAAGGCGGCTCGTACGCCTTCCGGCTTCTCGACGGTGAGACGTCGGTCATCGACAGCGCCCCAGTGCTTGAGGCCGTGCTCGACGACATCGCGCATGGGGTGGCGGCACCTGTCATCTCCGCACGCTTCCACCGTGGTGTCGCAGCCGCTATAGTTGGCGAGTGCGTTAGGGCCTCGGTTGCCACCGGCACACGCACGGTTGCGCTGTCCGGCGGAGTGTTCATGAACCGGCTGGTAGCAGACCGTGTAAGACTCGGCCTGACCGAGGCGGGACTGCAACCGATCACGCACATAAAGCTACCCGTGAACGACGGTGGCGTTTCATTCGGACAGGCGGTCGTCGCCTGGGCCCGACGCCACGAACTGTGACCGCAAGGAGGACCTCGCATGTGTCTCGGAATCCCCGCGAAGATCGTCGACGGACCCAACGATAACCAGATGGCCGAGGCCGACATCCTTGGCGTACGCCGCTGGGTGAGCATCCACATGGTGCCTGAGGCAAAGCAGGGCGACTTCGTGCTTGTGCACGCCGGCTTCGCGCTTGAGATCATCTCCGAGCAGTTCGCTGCCGAGACGCTCGAGCTCTTCCGCCAGATGGAGATGCCGGGTACCGAGCACCTCGAGCCGCTTGAGATGCCCGAACTGCCGACGCTGCCGGCCCTCCAGTGACCGACGACCTCCTCGGCGGCTTTCGCAACCCCGAGCACGCGCGCGCGCTCGTGACGGCGATCCGCGAGACAGCAGTCGAGCCCTCCACCTTCATGGAGGTGTGCGGCACGCATACGATGGCGATCGCGAAGAACGGCCTGCGTGGCGTCATGCCCGACACCATCAAGCTTCTCTCGGGACCCGGCTGCCCTGTCTGCGTGACCGCGAACATCGATATCGACGCGGCGATCGAGACCGCCCGCCAGCCAGACGTCATCCTCACCACCTTCGGCGACATGATGAAGGTCCCCGGCTCGTACTCGTCCCTCTCGCGAGAGAAGGGCGACGGCCGTGACGTCCGCATCGTCTACTCCCCGCTTGATTCACTTGCGCTCGCCGAGGCGGTGCCGGATAAACACGTCGTGTTCCTCGGCGTCGGCTTTGAGACGACCGCGCCGACAGTTGCGCTCACCATCAAAGAGGCCCAGCGACGCGGCCTGAAGAACTGGTCGGCACTCGCGCTCCACAAGACCGTGCCCGAAGCACTTCGTGCGCTCACGAACGACCCCGACGTGCAGATCAACGGCTTCATCCTGCCGGGTCACGTCTCGACGATCATCGGGAGCGAGCCGTATCGCTTCCTTGCCGAGGAGTACGGTGTCCCCGGCGTCATCACGGGCTTCGAGCCGGTCGACGTCCTCCAGGGCATCTGGATGCTCGCAAAGCAGCGTGCCGAGGGACGGGCCGAGATCGAGATCGCATACACGCGGGCCGTCATGCCCGAGGGCAACCCGGTCGCGATGAGCGCGATCAGGGAGGTCTTCGAGCCGGTCGACTCCGAGTGGCGCGGTATCGGGGTCATTCCCGGTACGGGCCTCGCCATCCGCGCCGAGTTTGCGGAGTACGACGCGAGCCTGCGCGTGCCCGTCTCGCCGCCGGAGCCTCGGGCGATCAAAGGCTGCCAGTGTGGTGACGTGCTTCGCGGCGCGCTGCTGCCATTCGAGTGCAAGCTCTTCGGTCGCGGCTGCACGCCAGAGCATCCGATCGGGCCCTGCATGGTCTCCTCGGAAGGCTCGTGCGCGGCGTACTACCGGTACACAGACTACGGCAAGGCATAGAGCCGCTGCCGCTTAACGGGAGGTCGAGAATGCAATCGGATCGCATCTTGCTCGCGCACGGCAGTGGCGGCACCATGATGCGCGACCTCATCAACGACGTCTTCATGACGGGCTTCAGCGACGACATCCTCATGCGGATGGACGATGCCGCGTCGCTCGACTTTCCTGGCTCGCGACTCGCATTCTCGACTGACACGTACGTCGTGAACCCGCTCTTCTTCCCGGGCGCGGACATCGGCCGCCTGGCCGTCTGTGGCACCGTGAACGACGTCGCCACATCCGGTGCGAAGCCACTCTACCTCTCGGTCGGCTTCGTGCTTGAGGAAGGCTTCCCCGTCGAGGACTTGCGTCGCATCCTCGTCTCAATGCGCGATGCAGCCGCCGAGGCGGGCGTGCGCATCGTGACCGGCGATACCAAGGTCGTCGAGAAGGGCCATGGCGACGGCTGCTACATCAACACAGCTGGCGTCGGCGTGCTCGCCGAGGGGCTCGACCTCTCGGGATCGAACTGCCAGGCCGGCGACGTCGTGTTGCTCTCGGGCACGCTCGGCGATCACGGCATCGCGGTCATCTCGACTCGTGAAGGCCTCACGTTCTCGACAGATATCGAGAGTGACGCTGCACCACTCGGCGCGCTCATCGCCGCGGTTCTCGCTGTCGCACCGGATACTCGCTGCTTCCGCGATCCGACGCGTGGCGGGCTTGCCAGCACGCTCAACGAACTGGCAGGCGCGTCCGGCGTGTGCATCACCATCGACGAGACCCTCGTGCCTGTGCGCGAGCAGGTGCGCGGCGCGTGCGAGATGCTCGGCTACGACGTCTTCCAGGTCGCCAACGAAGGCAAGATGGTCACCGTCGTCCCTGCGTCGCAGGCCGAAGCGGCCCTCGCTGCGATGCGCGACGCCCCGTACGGTGAGGACGCCGCCATCATCGGTGAGGTCGCCGAGAGCCCCGCCGGCCGCGTCTACGTGCAGACCGCATTTGGCGCGACGCGCATCATGGACATGCTCGTCGGCGAGCAGCTGCCGAGGATCTGCTAGCCCGACACCCCGCGCGCAGACATCCCGGCGGCTTACTTCGGCTACACTTGGTCGCATGCCGCTTAAACCTCGCTCAGATTCGCTCTCAGGCCTCGCCCGCGTTGCCATTGCCGCGACGACCTGGGGACTGATTCCGGTGTTCGTCCGCCTCGTGCACACGGGCGCGGCCGTCATCGTGTTCTGGCGCGTCGCGTTCGCGGCGATCTTCGTCACGGTCATCCTCATCGCACGCGGGCGGATCGGCGACTTCTTCAAGCTGCCACGACGGCGGATGTGGGCCATCGTCGCGATGGGCATGCTCCTCGCGGTCAACTGGATGCTCTACCTCGGCGCACTCCAGCTCACCAAGGTCGCCATCGCCGTGCTCATCGCGTACTGCGGACCGGTCTTCGTGGCGGTGCTCACTCCCATCGTTGCGCACGAGCCATTCGACCGGCGACTCATCGTGCCGCTGCTCCTGGCGCTCGGCGGGATCGTGATAATCGTCGGACCGCAGGATCTTGCGCTCGAATCCGGGACGCATCTCCTCGGTGCCGGCCTGGCGCTCGGATCAGCGGTAACCTACTCGCTCCTCATCTTGAACGCGAAACGCCTCATCCAGGGCGTGCCCTCAACGGTCTACACCTTTGGCGAGTACCTCGGCTCGCTCGCGCTGCTTCTCCCGATCGTACTGTTCTCCAAGGGGCCGACCGCGCCGGTCGAGTGGGGAGCGCTGCTCGTGCTTGGCGTGGTCATGACGTCGGCGACAGGATTGCTGTTCCTTTCAGGCCTGCGTCGGGTCCGCGCGGATCATGCGGCGGTGCTCACGTACGCAGAACCCGTCAGCGCAGTGCTCTTCTCGGCACTCTTCCTGGGTGAACCGATCACGGTCGCGACCGGTATCGGCGGCGCACTTGTTGTCGCGGGCGGCGCAATGGTCGCTAGAATGGAACCGCAAGCGGGTATCGAGGCTCCGGGAATCATCCCTGACGAGTTCAACGAAGAGGTATAGCCATGGATGCGCTCAACCGGCTCGTCGAAAGCAACGCCATCTCACGCCTCGCAGAACGCGATGCGAGCCTCTTCACCGATGATATCGATGCCCGTATCCCGGTCATGCAGCGCTTTGGCTGGACCGACCTCGCCGAGAAGGCGCCCGGTCGTTTCATCCTCCTCGCCAACCTTGCGGATGCGCTCGTCGAAGAGGGCGCGACTGACGTGGTCCTCCTCGGGATGGGCGGCTCCTCGCTCGCGCCGCTTGTCATGTCGCGCGTTTTCGGGTCGGCGCCGGGAAGGCCGCGGTTGCATGTGTTCGACACCACCTCCCCGGTGGCGGTGGCAAGCGCCATCGAGACGCTCGATCCGGAAACGACGTTCCTGGTAATCGCGAGTAAGTCCGGAACAACCGTCGAGCCGCTCTCGCTCTACGCGATCTTCCGACAGTGGCTTGAAACGGCGTTGTCGAGAACGGTCGCCGGCCGACACTGCATCGTGATCACCGATGCCGGCACGCCGCTCGAGAAGCTGCGACAGCGTGACCTGATGCGGATGGCGCTGGGCGCGCCGCCTACGGTCGGCGGTCGTTTCTCGGCGCTCAGCATGTTCGGCCTTGCGCCGGCCATGCTCATCGGCGTCGACCTTGAGGGACTTATCGCGAGGGCTGCCGCAATGGAGAACGCGTGCCACTTCGCCGCCAGCGAGAACCCCGCAGCGCTCCTCGCAGCGTGGATCGTTGAGGCGAACGAGGCGGGCTGTGACAAGCTCACGCTCGTGATGTCGCAGGAGTTCGCATCCTTCGGGCTGTGGATCGAGCAACTTGTTGCCGAGTCACTCGGAAAGCTGGGCAAGGGCGTCGTGCCGATCATCGAGTACGCAGCGACGCCGCCGAACACGTACGGACCTGACCGCGCGATCGTCGTCTTGCGCCTCACGTCCGACAGCCAACTCACCACGTGGTCGCGCGAGATCGCCGCGGCCCATCCGGTCTTCGAGATCACGGCGACCGACACCCTCGATCTCGGCGCGGAGTTCGTGCGCTGGGAGTACGCGATCGCCCTCGCCGGGTTCCTTCTCGGCGTGAACCCCTTCGATGAACCGAATGTCGCCGAAGCCAAGTCCGCGACGAATGCGATTCTCGCGGGCACGGCGAGCGTCCCGTCGGCAGGAGCAGACTACGACGGTACCTGGGTGACGTGGGCCGGCAGTGCGCCCATGCCCGCACCGAAACCCGCCGATCGGGAGATGGCACTTCGCGACCTGTTCGGAGGCTCACGCGAGGGAGATTACATCGCGATTCTTGCCTATCTGACCGACGACGAGACCCTCCTCGCCCCGCTTCACCGGGCGGCAAGCACCCTGTCCGCCGCTACCGGTCGCGCGGTCTGCGTCGAACTCGGGCCACGCTACCTGCACTCGACCGGGCAGCTCCACAAGGGCGGCCCGAACAGCGGCATCTACCTGCTCGTGACCGCCCGTGATCGGGCGGATATCGAGATTCCGGGTCAGAAGTTCACGCTCGCGGCACTCAACCGCGCCCAGGCTGAGGGTGACCTCACAACGCTCGCCGCGCACGGCCGCCGCGTCATGCGTGTCGATCTCCCGTCGTCCGAGCGCGGGGTCGTCACCGCACTCGCAGCGGAGATCGGTCGCGCCACCCTCTAGCGCGCTTAAACGAAGGTGGCGGCCCCCGGTGCTCACCGGGAACCGCCACCCTATCTCACTCAGGTCCCCTGGGGGTGGGACCTGGCGGGACACCTACTTTGCCTTGGCAAACATGGTTCCGACCTTGTCGAGACCGTGCTGCTTCTCGTGGCGCTCGTTGGCGGTACCGTGGATACGCATCCAGATCTCGTCAACGTTCTTGGGCAACTGACCATCGATCTTGCTGACAACGTAGATGGTGAGCAGTCCAAGCGGGAAGGTGAACAACACCGGGAAGGTAAGCGCCCCGAAGAAGCCGAGGATTCCTTCCTTACCGACAACACCAAGCTGCTGGAATATGTTGAGGAAGATGATCGTGATCGCGCTGAAGAGACCGACGAAGATGCCCGCCGTCGCGCCACGCTCGGTCGTACCCTTCCACCAGATACCAGTCAGGAGCATCGGTACGAAGGCGCTCGCGCCGACCGAGAACGCCCACGTCACCATCATCGCGATGAGAGCCGGGTACGCCTGGTCAAGCCCGAACTTAGGAATGGCAAGCCCGATGACCATGGCGAGGAGCGAGAAGCCGAGTACCGACACCTTGCCGACCATGACGCGCTTGGCTTCGCTTGCGTTCGGGTTGATGTACTTCTCGTACACGTCGTGACCGACCGCGGAAGCCGCTGCGATGAGCAGACCACCGATGGTGGAGAACATCGCGGCGAAGGCACCGGCTGCCACAACGCCCATGAGCCACTGACCGCCGAGGATCGCGCCGAGGGTCGGCATCACCTGGTCGGGCTTAACAAGCATCCCGTGAACTGTCGCCGCAGCCACTGTGCCACCACCGGCGAGATAGTCCTTGATGAAGCCGATTCCGGCGAGACCGGCGATCGGAGCGAAGATGTAGAAGGTGCCGATGAAGATGAGCACCCAGAACGTGGAGCGCCGTGCAGCTGCACCAGAGGGGTTGGTGTAGTACCGGTTGAGAATGTGCGGGAGACCCGCCGTGCCGAGCACGAGCGCGAGCACCATCGAGAACTGGTCAAACGCGTTGTAGCGGTGTCCGGGCTCTGCGAAGAGCTGGACGCGGAGCTCGTGCAACTTGTTCTTTGAGCCCAATGCGACCGGGATCTTGGCCTTCGGGTCATTCAGTGCGACCTTGGCCTCGACCGCCGCGAACTCCTCGGGCGTCATGATCTTCTTGGCCGAATCAAGAGGCGTCTTGCCCGTCTTGGGATCGGCGGTGGTCAGTTCCTTGGCCGTCATAGCCTTCGTGTTGACGATGGGAGCCTTAGAGGCCTCTGCAAGTGCCTGCGGGTAGTTGAAGCCGTTACCGAATGCGAACACCACGACGAGGAACATCGCGAACCAGAGCCACCAGAACTGGAAGATCTGGTTGAGCGTCGTGCCCTTCATGCCGCCGACGGCGACGTAGAAGGCCATGATCGCAGTCACGACGACGACGCCCGAGGTGTACGGGTCCATGCCGAAGATGCCGCGACCTACGAGGACCGCCCACGTAGTACCCGCACCGAACATCTGCGGCGCCATGTAGAAGAGCGACGTCAGGAGTACGGCGAGCACGGTGATGAGCCTGATCCGGTTGCTGCCGAAGCGCCCGAAGGCGAAGTCGGCGACCGTGTACTCACCGAAGCGCCTGAGCGCCGAAGCGAGGAACAGCACGACGACCATGAAGCCGCCGGCAAATCCTGCGGCGTACCAGACGCCGTCAAGACCGGATGCATAGACGGCCCCGGCAACACCGAGGAACGATGCCGCCGACAGGTAGTCGCCCGAGATCGCCGATGCGTTCGAGAACGAGCCGACCTTGCGGCCGGCGAGATAGAAGTCAGCCGTGGTACGGGTGAAGCGACGCGAGAAGATCGAGAGCGCGATGGTGAAGAGGATCAGTACGATTACGAGCCCGATAGCTATGGTGTTCACGATCCCTCACCACCTTTCACTGTCGCATTCGCGATGTCGTCGGCCATGTCCATCAAACGATCGTCAAGCTTGTCGGCCTGCTTTGAGTACGTCCAGGCCATGCCCCACAAGAAGAAGTAGTAGAGCAGCGAGACGAACAGGTAGTTCGCCGTAAAGCCGCCCCAGATCGGCACCGAGTACCAACCCTGCCACCACACCGATGATGCGGGGATGGCGAGTGTCACTGCGAAGAAGATCGCGCCGTACGTGAACGAGAGCTTGCGCTGAGCACGAAACACCAGGTCGACGCTCTCGATCGTGTCGATATGCTCGCCATGTTGTATGGAAACGTTGGACGTACTGGCGTTCACCGTCGTATCTCCCATGTGTGCACCTCCCTTACTTGATAACGAGCCGGGATCACCGGCGGACTAATCGACCTTTACGACGACAACGGGGATCGGCGAGCCCTTGACCACCGTTTCCGCAACACTACCGAGCGCGATTCGCTTGAGACCGGTACGACCGGTATCGCCGACGACGATCATGTCGGCACCCCACTCCTGGGCTGTCGCGACGATGCGCTTTGCAACACCACCCTTGATGAGCTCGACTTCACACTCAACGCCATTGCGCTCGCACATCGTCTTCGCGATAACGAGCCCCTTGATCGAAGAGTGAACGCCTTCGTAGACGTCCTCGTTCATGATCTCTTCGGGATACTCGAGCGACTCAAGACCTGTGTCGACAAAGATGGCCTTGATCTTCGCGCCGAACGTCTTTGCGAGGACGACGGCATACTCCGTTGCGGCAACCGCCGGCTCGGAACCGTCGGTCGGTACGAGAATCTTGTCGATCTCGTGACAGACCTCCTGGATATCGCCAAGCTTGAGGTCCTCGGCTGAGCCCTTGATGCAGACCTTCATGCGGTTCACCTCCTCCTCATCGGCAGGCACGCGGAATGCTGCCCGTCCGTAAGTAGAAGGTAGACCCGGATAACGAGGGGCGCGATGAACTCGCCGCGTGTGGTCAGCAGGAGTCGGTCAGAGGGCCGCTAGCGTCCGTGAGCGGTGGTGTGCCTTTCGAGGACCCGTCCTGGCGCCGTTCGCAGTGAGCGAAACGACCGTTCACCGCCACTTCTGTGTCCGGCCGGCGATTCTCACAAGAAGAGCAGACGGGCCTCTCGCCGGTCACCGGTGATCTCGATGATCGCAACGGACGGCCCATACCCACCACGCGGTCTGGATGCCGAGCCGGGGTTCACGAAGGTAGCCCCGGCCGACGGGAGGACCCGGGGTATGTGCGTGTGGCCGGAGACAACGAAGGCGACACCGGCGGGAATACCCGCGCGGAGCTGCCGCTGCAGGTCGTGGACGACGGTGATTCGCGCACCCGCTGCGGTGATCGTCACAAGTCCCGGGAGCGACGAGCACTCGCCGTGAATATCGGTGTTCCCTGCGACCGCATCGACCGGCGCGATCGCACCGAGCTCGTGCAGGACCGCTGCGGAGCCCACATCTCCGGCGTGGAGTATGCGGTCCACGCCTCGAAACGCCTCGTGAACGCGTGCGTCCAGCGATCCGTGCGTGTCCGAGATGACCCCGATGAGCACCGGGCTAGAGTCCCAGTGCCCGCTTCAACGCGGGGACGCGCCGCCGCGATGCGGGAACCTGCGTGGCTGCCTTGTCTTTGAGCGTCAGCAGCATCGTGCCGCCGTACATCGGAACAATCTCTTTCACCTGTGAGAGGTTCACGACGAATCGGCGATGCACCCGGAAGAAGCCCTGCGCCTCGAGTTTGCCCTCGAGTTGCGCGAGCGAGATGGTGGACAGGTAGCGCTCCTCGTTCGTGTAGATGTACGAGTAGTCGTCCTTGGCCATCACGTAGAAGATCTCCCCGACCTGGAGAAGAAGCTTCCGACCGCCCTTCTCGACAGGGATGCGCTCGATGCGTACCGGCGCTTCCTCGGCGGGCATAAGCCGCTCGATCGCTGTGCGCAGCCGCTCCACCTCGACGGGCTTGACGAGATAGTCGGTGGCGGCGACCTCGAACGCCTTCACGGCGTGCTCGCTGTGAGCGGTCACGAAGATGATCGCGGGCTGTCGCTCCAGCGTGGTGAGCGCCTCGGCAAGATGCATTCCGGAGAGTCCGGGCATGTCGATGTCGAGGAAGATGACGTCGTAGGGAATCGCCTTGATGAGTTGAAGTGCTTCCTGAGCGTTTGAGGCCTCACCGACCACCTCGATGCCACCGGCGCCGTCGAGCAGGAAGCGCAACTCTGATCGCGCCGGCGCCTCATCATCGACCACGAGCGCTTTAAGCATCGTCACGTTCGCCGGTTCCCCTCTCAGGCAAGATGAGTGTCGCGGTCACTGTCGTGCCGACACCCTCCTGGCTTGTCACCTCAACGCCGCTTCCCTGGCCGAAGTGACCTCTGAGCCTATCGTCCACGTTCTTGAGCGCTATGCCTAGTCCCTTGCCGAACCCGACCTCCATGACCCGGCTCAGGCGCTCGGGGGACATGCCGACGCCGTCGTCGGCCACGGAGACCGTCAACCGGGAATCCTCGACACCAGCTGACACGTCGATGTGAAGCTGGGCATCGGGACGCATCCCGTGCTGCACGCAGTTCTCGACAAGCGGCTGCAACACGAACGCCGGCACGAGTGCATCAAGTGCTGCGGGGTCGATGTGCTCACGGACGACGATACGATCTCCAAAGCGTGCATGCTCGAAGATGAGATAGCTCTGCGCGTACTCAAGCTCACGTCGAAGTGGGACGAGTTCCTGATTCTCCTCAAGCGTACGACGATAGAAGCGGGCGAACTCCCTGAGGAGCTCCCTCGCCCGCGGAGGGTCGGTCCTGATAAGGCTCGCGATGGTGTTGATGGTGTTGAACATGAAGTGAGGGTTGATCTGGGCCTGAAGCGCTTTGAGCTCCATGCGGCACGCGAGTGCCGTCTGCCGTTCGAGTTCGGAGAGTTCAAGCTGCGTCGAGAGCAAGCGCGCGAGACCCTCGACCATGGTGACCTGGGTCTCATTGAGAAGGCGTGGTGTGGTGTAGTAGAACTTCAGCGTTCCGACCGGCGCGCCTCGCATCTGGAGCGGCACCACGATCGCGGCGCGCAAAAGGCATCCTTCACGCGGGCAGCCGATCTCCTCGCGCGTCGAAAGGATCCTGTGCTCGTTCGTCTCGACTGCCTCCCACGTGCCCCGTGTGAGGATCGGCCCGCCGACGGCGTGATGATCCTCGCCGAGACCTGCGAAACCAAGGACTTTCTGGGTGTCGGTGATGGCGACTGCTGCTGCTTCGGTCTCGGCAAGCGCAAGGCGGCACACGGCCTGCGCGGTCTCTTCATCGAGGCCGCGGCGGAGATGGACGAGGCTTCGGTCTGCAATCTCGAGTATCTGGTGTGATTGCAGCGCCTTGAGGTGGTCAGGCCGCGTCACGAAGCGCGCGACGACCGATCCGACGGCAACCAACACGAGACCGACGACCACCGTCGTGAAGACAAGTCGCGGAATCTCGGTGACGAGGGCAGCGGCGGCAACGATGCCGATGATCGAAGTCGCGATCACAAGCACTACGTCGATGACCCATGTTCGCCTACTCGACACCGCACCTCACGCTCCCGAGGACACCACATCCGCATCCGGCCCGAAGATCAGGAAGCACGACGCCTCCCGACTCTGCCGAAACCCACGACTCTCATACAGCGCCCGGGAGATGCGGTTCTCCTCCTGGGTGTAGAGCGTGACGCCACGTACTCCCGCACGAGCAAGATACCCGAGCGCGTCGTCAAGCAACGCCGCCCCGATGCCCCGTTGCCTCGCTTGAGGCACAACCGCGAGGCGTCCGAGCATGCCTTCGTCGCGGTCAACGGTGCACAGAGTATAGCCGATGACCTCGCCGTCGCACGTCGCCACGACAGCGCGGTGGTCTTCGAGGAGCGTCGTCAGCGACGGAGCATCGTACCGCCAGAACGGCGTGAAGGACGCCTCGTCAGCGACGAGAAGCGCGTCGAGATCGGCGAGCCCCGCCAGCCGCAGCGAGATGTCGGGCGCCGGACCGACTTCGCGGGTCTCTCGGGCCACCACCCGCATCGTCACGCCGCGATGGGCGATCCGCATGCCTGCCGCCTCGTACGGTGCGATGAGCGTCTCGGGCACGAGCGGGCTCAGGAGGTCATCGAAGCCCTGCGTGCGCGCGAGCGACAAGAGTTCTGCGAGGATTGCGGACATGTGCCTCTCGGCGCACCAGAGGCCCTTCACGGCGAGTAGACCCACATGTTGGCGCCAACGCTCGACAATCGCCGCGTCTCCGGCCTCGCTCACCTGAACGCGCCATGGCGCCTCTCGCCAGAATGACTCGAGCGCCTCTCGTGACTCGAAGGTCCGTGCGGCCTTCACTGCGAGCCACACGGCGCCGAGATCGGCCGCATCGGCGGGTCGCAGCGTGTGTGACCGGCTCACAGGAGTCCGCTCTCGGAAAGCGCGAGCAGTACGCCCACCACGAGCAGGAGCGCGGAGAAGGCGATCTTGACGGTGCGCTCGCCTGAGGCGAGGGTGACCTTCGCGCCGAGAAGCGCGCCCGGAATGACGCCGAGCGCGAGCAGTCCCGCTAGTCGCAGGTCGACATTGCCCAGCGCGATATGCGTGATGCTCCCGGGAATCGAAAGCACCGCAACGACCACGAGCGACGTACCGATGGCCTTCTTGATGTCGAAACCGAACCAGCGCACGAGGGCCGGAACGACGATGAAGCCACCGCCGAGGCCGAGGAACCCGGAGTAAAGACCGGTGATGACTCCGAGCACGACGAACCTGAGCGTCAGGCCGCGAGTCGGCGCAAGCGAGATCGCGGACGTGGTTTCGGACTCACGCGCAGCACTGCCGCGCAGCGCCAAGAGCAGCATGTCCACCGCCATGTAGCAGATGACCGCCGCGGTCACGATCATGACAGTCGACCCGCCGACGAGACGCGTTGCGAACGCCCCCGCGACCGAGGCAAGCGCGCCCGAAAGGCCGACGAGAATACCCGAGCGGGTATCAACCAGTCCGCGTCGGTGATACGCGAGCGCACCGGCGATGGCGGTGGGCAGAATGACGAGCAGGGGTGTTCCGACTGCGATCATCGCCGGCTGCCCGAGCACGAGTCGGATGGCAGGCGTCGTTATGAGTCCGCCGCCGATACCGAACTGTCCCGACAAAAACCCCGAGACAAGCCCGATCGCGATTGCAAGCCCGAGGTCCGAGGGGTTCATCAGTCCTGCCGTATGACCGGAAACCGTCCCGTGATCGCGCTGCGATCGACACGCCGTTCACCCGTGAGAAGCGGCTTGAGTGCGATGTCTTCCCAGAGACGGTCCATCATGAGCGGCCAGCGCCGCTGGAATGCGAAGTAGCGTTCGCAGTTATCGCGGGCGAAGGCAGCTGCCTTACCCGTGGTCGTGCGCGCGATGGCTGTGTACTCCTTGCGCTCCTTACCCGAGAGCGCGCGCAGGATGGCGGTCGCGCGGGCGCGCCAGCCTATCGATGCATCGACGAACGGGCCGGGGTACGGCTCGAGGGAGTCGGGTGTCACCTGGCGCAGGTCCACCTGCGATTTCGAGAACTCCAGCTTCCGGTGCTCGTAGACGAACCGGAAGACATCCTGCCTAAACGCGCGCGCCTCGCTCGGCAGCGCCGGTGGCTTGTGAACGACCGACCATTCGCCGTCAAGGAAGACGTCGCCGCCATGCATGCGGGCGTTGATGACGTAATCCATGTCCTCGCCGCGAACGACCCACGGATCGAATGAGACGTTGGCGAACATATCGCGATGGATGCCGAGGCACCCGCCGAACGCGAGCGTGCTCGGACGAATCCTCGGAGGAGCGGCGACGGCCGCCAGCGCACGGTTGTAGGCGTCGTCCTGTCGCCAGAACATGTCGGACCAGGGCGCAGCGCTCGACACCTGGTAACGGCCCTCTTCGTCCGTGTAGTAACCGCTCTTTGCGAGAATGACCTTGCCTCCGGCGGTCTTCTCCCCGATGCCCTCTTCGGCAATCTCGAGGAACCGCGGGTCGGTGATGATCTGATCGTCATCGAGGAAGACGACGAAATCGCACCCGAGGATGGCGGCGATCATGAGGCCCACGTTACGCACGGCACCGTAACTGCCAAGCGTCACGCCGGGCAGGATATCAGCGAATTCGAGCTGCTCCATGCGGCGATGAAGCGAGCCCATCTCGGCCGGACCAAAGACGAGTGAGTCAATCTCGGGGAAATCGGCGAGGATGCCGCTTACGCGGTCCTCGGCCTCGTGCTCGATGGAGGGGTCGGACGCCGCCACGATCACTACGACTTTCCCAAGCCCCGTGACGCCCTCAAGCGAGCGGAGACAGTCTGGCAGCGTCCCGTCGATATCAATCGGTGTGGGGTGATCGTAAACGAAGGGACCGTTATCGGAACCTCGTACGCGGCGGCGCGTCCAAAAGGTCGGAATGATGACGCACGGTTCCACGGGCAACGCCCTTTCGCTCGGTCACATAAGTGGCGAGAGCCCACAAAGGGGCAACGCACCCGACCATGATACCGCTAAGACGGCCGCTTCGCGCCCTACGAGGCCTGCGAACCCCATTCCCGCCTTACAAAAGTCACTCGACGATACCCAGGGACTGTCCGCACGCCGCGCAGGCCCCGTCTTCAACAGAGCGTGACACGATCCTATAGCCATCGCGCGCGATTGCGACCGCGCCGCAGGAAGGGCACACCGTGTCCGCGACTCCCGGTTCATCGATGTTTCCAAGGAAGACGTAGCGGAGGCCCTCCTCCATGCCGATCTCGCGGGCACGCCTGAGAGTACGCAGCGGCGTAGCCGGAAGGTGTGCGAGTTCGACATACGGGAAGAACCGGGTGACGTGCCAGGGCGTGTCCGGGCCGAGCTCCGTGGCAATCCAAGAAGCGATACTCCGCAGCGTCGCCTCATCGTCGTTGATGGTGGGAATCACGTTGGTGACGACCTCGACGTGCATCAGCCAGCGCTTCTTCGCCCGAGTCGCCATCTCGAGAATCGGTTGCACCGAGCGGACCCTGCAGAGCGAACGGTATGTGCTGTCGTCAAAGCCCTTTATGTCGACGCGCCAGACATCGATGACCTCGCCGATCGCGTCGAGACCTGCGGCGGTGATGTAGCCGTTCGTGACCATCACCGTGTCAATTCCGGCCGCTTTACACGCGGTCGCCGTGTCGAGAACCTGCTCAACCCAGATGACCGGCTCGTTGTAGGTGAAGGCGACGATCTCGCAGTTTTGCCGCCGTGCGAGCGGAACGACGTCGCGGGGCAGGAGCACCTTGAGGTCGCTCTCGCCCGGTTTTGCCCGACTGATCTGCCAGTTCTGGCAGTGGGAACACCGCATCGTGCATCCGATGCTCCCGAGAGACAGAGCGCGCGTTCCGGGGTGATAGTGGAAGACGGGCTTTTTCTCGATCGGGTCCACGGCGACGCAGGAAACGAGTCCGTACGTGAGCGCGATCAAACGTCCGTCGCGGTTCTCGCGAACTCCGCAGATACCACGGTGGCCGACGGCAATTCTGCAGTCATGGGGGCAGAGCAGGCACCGTATCCGCTCGCCCTCGGTCTGCCACAACAACGCCTCGCGCATCGGACCTCCCTAACCGGGGGCCAGACGCACCTGATCACTTCCCCCGGCCATCGCCTCGTGGAGCGCCGCATCCGCCGCTTCGAGGAAGACCATGGCGTCCCTGAGTGCCTCTCCGGCAGTCGCGATGCCGACCGAGATGCTCAGAGCGCCTCTTTCTGTATACCCTTCGGCAGCCATGGGGTCTGCGCACCGCAGCGCATCCTTAAGCTTCTCGGCAACAGCAAATGCGGCGGTCTTTGCAACCCCCGGGAGCAAGATGGCGAACTGGTCGGCAACGAAGCGGGCTACCATGTCCGTCGAGCGCAGCTGGGCGGAGAAGACCTCGCCGACCGCCTTGAGCACACGGTCGCCACCGGCCTCGCCGAGGACGTCGTTCACAGCCCCAAACGCATCGATATCGAGCAGCATCAACGACAGCGGCGTGCCGTAGCGCACGTGGCGGGCGGTCTCAAGTTCGAGCCGCGATGCGAACGCACGCCGGTTCCAGAGCCCCGTGAGTGGATCGAGCGTTTCCGCTGCCGCGAGAGCCTCCTCGGCGTGAAGAAGCCGCCGACGCTGAAGCGGGAAACACATGGTCCACGTAGAGTCAACGCCCAGAATCGCGGTCGCGTGCTCAACGCATGTGGAGTATCCACACGCCCCGCAATCGAGCACATCGGCGCGCGAGACAAATCCTCCGGCGGCGAGCGCCGCGTCGACCTGGTTATCGGATGGCCGGGGTACTCTGACGGGCTGCGCCGTGAAAGACCGGACGAGTTCGATCGACGGCAACACGCCAAGGACCGATCGCGTGCTGACTCGCGTCGTACCCGGCAGGTCGCGGGCGGAGGACTCGATGTTTCGCTTCGCGAAGAGCGAGAGTCCGGGATTGACGGCGGGTCCATCGATACAGCCCTCGCAGTTGAGCATGTCAACGATTGCGGGAGCGGTCTCGCCGGAGAGCATCGCCGAGAGAAGCCTGTCGAGTTGCTCAAGGCCACGCACGACATGGACCGTCTGGTTCGTCATGTCGCGAGACACAAGTGTCTGACGCGGAAAGCCGTCGGTTAGCGATATCTCCTTCAGGAGGCCGGGACGGCAGGCTCCCGGCGATGATGGCATGCCCCGATCCGAACGCACACTCGCCCCGGCAATCAGCGCTTTGAGCTCGGTGAAGTCGATGGCAACGTCGACGGCTCCGGCAAACTGCGGGTCGTAGACCTCGTCTTTCCTCGCATAGCATGGGCTGACGTACACGATCGCCACGTCTTCGGTGTAGAGCTGCCGGATGAGCCGCGCCTGGGCAATATAGGGAGGCACAACTGGCGCGAGCGCGGGCGTGAGGGTCGGGTAGTATTTCTGCACGAAGCTGACCGCGACCGGACAGGTCGAGCGCATGACGAACAGTGCGTCTTCCCGTGCATGAATACGCTCGTATTCCTGAGCGACCATTTCCTCGCCGAGGAGCGTGCTCTCGACCGAATGGAAGCCAAGGGCCGCGAGTGCGCGCTCCACTTCGGGAATCGTGAAGGGATGAAGTGCCGCGACGAACTCGGTGGCCATGAGCGCAACAACCGGACGACGGCTCTTCAGCAGTTCCAGCACAAGCGGGGTATCATCCCTGACGAGATGGCCACCAGCGGTGCATTCACTGACGCACAGTCCGCAGGACACGCACTTCTCCTGGATGACATCTGAGGCACCGTCGACGACACGGATCGCCTTCACCGGACAATGGCGGAAACAGCCCCAGCACTCGCGGCAGTCATCCCTGCTATGGGCAATAAGCGGCTCCCGGAGAGCACCCATCATCGGTGCACCCCGTCCGGCCGCTACATTATTCACACCATCGATCAATGCTCGTCCCCCTAGACCCGGCGATCGAAGCCGTCTCCCACCTTGAGCCTCTTCAGCAACAGCAGCAGCGGCAACCCGAGAGCATAGATCACAATCGCCTGCCCGACCGCCACACTCAACACTCCGAAAGCGTACATCGTCGGCCACGACGATGCGACGTTCACACCCAGCACGTTCACGTTGTAAAACCCGGTCGCTGCCAGGATTATCGGCAAGTACGCCGGCACGATCAGCGCATTCGTGATGACAGGGCCGAGTAGCGCGATCGCCGGACGCTTCCGGAGTCGCCAGGTCCATATCGCACCGAGCGCTGTGGCGAGCGACCCAAAGACGACATCAAGCAGTGCGAGTGCCCCAAACTGCGCGACCATGAAGGAATTTGCTACAACTGAACCGATAAGGAGGCCGGGAATCGCTGCGGGGGTCAATGCCGCAATCACTGTCACCGCTTCACTCAGGCGGAACTGCACCGGACCATAGCCAAGCGGATTCTGAACCATCACGAGCGTGAAAACGGCATAGACCGCGGCGATGACTCCCGCCCGTGCGACGTACGTCGTTCGTTTCACGCTACTCCTTGAGCTCCTTTGTGCGGTTCCGGGCGAGCGAGATCGTGAACGTGGTACCCGCTCCGACCTTGCTGCGAACCCATATCATACCGCCACTGGTGTCGATGATGTGCTTGGCGATTGGCAACCCGAGGCCAAAACCACCGGTCTCCTTGGAGCGCGATTCGTCACTCCGATAAAACCGCTCGAAGATACTCGGGATATCACGCTCAGGAATACCGATTCCCGTATCCGTCACCTCAATGACCACCCGATCCCGATGGCGTGACGTCATGACCTGGACCCGGCCCGCCTCCTGCGTGTACTTGCATGCGTTATCGACGAGAATGCCGAGAGCCTCTTCGATACGATCGGGGTCGCCGTAGAGCCAGAGCGGACCCTCGTCGGGACCGACGAACTCGAGATGCTTGTCCATATACCGTGTCGCAGCGGTGGCAAGAACCTCCCGGCTCGCCGCGTTGATGTCATATCTCACGTTGCGGAAGTCGAGAATCTCCTCGCTCCGAATCATCGAGAGGAGTTCGGCGCAAAGGCGTGCCATGCGACGCGACTCACGATCGATGGCCGTGATGGCCTCCTCGCGCATCGCCGGGTCCTCGGCACCCCAGTCGCGCAGGATGTTCACGTAACCGCGGATTCCGGCAACGGGAGTCGCCAGCTCGTGAGACGCGTCAGCCACGAAGCGAGTCTGTGCTTCAGCGCGCCGACGCAGCCGATCCATGAGTGCATTGAGTGAATGGGCGAGATCGGCAATCTCGTGCTCGCCCTCTTCCGGCAAGTGGAGATCAAGCTGCCCCGCGTCGATAGAGTCCGCAGCGGTTCGCACGTTTTCGACGAGCGAGAGAACCCACCCCATGATGATCTGCATCATGAGAACCGAAACGAGCAGTGCAAAGAGCCCGACAATGAACATGGGGCGACGGGCCGAATCGAGAATCTCCTCTTCACGCGCCGGAACATACACGACATCGACGACGCCGGTCGTGCGGTCGGGAAGATCGATGGGCACGTGTACGACGTACTGTCCGAGGTCCGCCCGGGCGAACATGCCCGTGAGTAGAGAGCGTCCGCCGGGGCCCGACTGAAGCGACTGACGCGTCGAAACTGCCCTGGCGCGACTCGCTTTGTCAGAGACGACCGCGCGCGGATCGCTGAACCACACGAGGCGTGGCCCGGAGGCGCCATTCTCCTGGACATAGAACGCGAAAGCGCCTTCCTCAACGCCGCCAACCGCGAACAGGTCCGGAATGGCGCGCAGGAGAAGCCGCTGGGCCTCCTTCTCGCGATCGGCTCCGACGAGACCCTCCGACGCAGCCTGGATTTTCGCGTTCGTCGTCGCTTTTGCAACGGCGTTGGATGCAACCTGCGTGAGACGCCACGTGGTGCTTTGGGCGGAGCGCGCCATTCCGTCAGCAACGAAGAAATACGTTGCTATCGTCACGCTCCCTACAAGCAGAACGGCAAAAGCTATTGCGAGGTAGAGTACGCGCGCCCGTATCGAGACGGGGCGCACTTATCCCCTCGCAAAGAAGTAGCCGACTCCCCGGATTGTCTGAATGACCCTGGTCTCCTTGTCGCCGATCTTGTTGCGAAGGTGGCAGACAAAGACCTCTATGACGTTGCTGTCAGTCGCGTGCTGCCCACCCCAGACCGACTCGAGGATCTCATCGCGCGAAATCACCCGACCAGCATTCGCGACAAGATAGGAGATCAGGTCGAATTCCTTGGCGGTCAGGTCGAGCGGGCGACCGTTGCGGGTCACCTCACGCTTCTCGGGATCCACGCGAATTCCGGATGCCTCGTACGGCGTCTGGACGGCAACAGTCCTGGCGCGCTTGAGCAAAGCACGTACGCGCGAGAGGAGTTCCGGAATCTCAAACGGCTTTCGAAGATAATCGTCGGCTCCCGCCTCGAAGCCGGAGACGACATCATGCGTCTCAGCACGGGCTGTAAGCATAAGAATCGGTACCGCCGATCCCTTCTTGCGGATATGCCGGGCAACATCGATCCCATCGATGCCGGGTAGCATGAGGTCGAGGAGCACGAGCACGACCTCGTTCGCTTCGAGAAGATCGATGGCCGTGGGACCATCGCCGGCCCGCAGAACACCGAACCCTGCGTGCTGCAACTCAAGCTCGACGAATCGGGCAATCGTAGCATCGTCTTCCACAATGAGGATCGTACCTTCAGCCATTGCAAACTCTCCTGACAACGAAGGAACACCGACGAGCAACACGTCCCATTCCTTAATACTAGCGCGGGAGTAGGTTCTCGGCTATCTGCACGGCATTCAATGCGGCGCCTTTGCGAAGTTGGTCCGCAACGCACCAGAACTGGAACCCGTTCTTCACGGTCGAATCCACGCGAAGCCGCCCGACATAGACGTCATCGGAGCCTTCGAGAAGACCCGGCATCGGGTACGTCTTGGTGGCCGGGTCGTCCATGAGCGAAACCCCCGCCGCGCCCGCAAGCGCGGAGCGTGCGTCCTCCAAAGAGACCGGCGAGGCGAGCGTCACATTGATCGCCTCGGAGTGGCACCGAAGAACGGGGACCCGCACACACGTGGCCGCGACCTGCAGGTCCGGGGCGTGCATGATCTTCTGTGTTTCGACGACCATCTTCCACTCCTCTTTCGTGGAGCCGTCCTCAAGGAAGATATCGATATGCGGAATGCAGTTGAACGCGATGCGATGGGCAAACTGCTCAACAGTGAGGTCCTCGCCCGCGAGGAACTGCTCACTTTGAGCATAGAGCTCATCCATCGCCGCCTGCCCTGCGCCCGAAGCCGCCTGATAGGTCGCGACGACCACGCGCTCAATCGGTGCCAGGTCCATGAGCGGCTTGAGCGCGACCACCATCTGGATGGTCGAACAGTTCGGATTGGCGATGACGCCTTCATGGAGTGCGATATCCTCCGGGTTTACCTCGGGCACCACGAGTGGCACGTCGTCATCCATACGAAATGCCGAGGAGTTATCGATCATGACGCACCCGGCATCGGTGACCGCCTTGCGGAACGCCTTGCTCACGCCGGCCCCCGCCGAGAAGAGCGCAATGTCGACACCCTCGAAGGACGCAGGCGTCATCTCCTCGACGACAAGCTCGCCACCCGCGAACGGAAGGCGCTTACCAGCAGAGCGTGACGAAGCGAGCGCGACGATACGCGCTGCGGGAAAGCCGCGCCGCTCGAGTACCTTGAGCATCTCAATCCCAACCGCTCCGGTCGCACCGGCAACAGCTACGACGGGGCGCTCGGGCATGGCATGATTCCAGGTCATTTGCCTGCTCCTTCCCCGGCTCCCGGGGAGACCTCTGCGGTGACAGCATCGTCGTCGAGCCCGAAGCTGGTATGGAGGGCGCGAACCGCCGTACCCACCTTCTCAGCCTCGATGACGCACGAGATTCGGATGGATGATGTCGAGATCATGTCGATGTTGACGCCGGCGTCGGCAAGCGTGCTGAACATCTGCGCGGCAACGCCAGGGTGGGTCTTCATGCCGGCTCCGACGAGCGAGATCTTCGCGACCCCTTCGTCGACCGACCAGGTCCGGGCCTCAAGTTCGGTGACGACATCCTGGGCAGCTTTCCTCGCCCGGACGAGGTCGGTCTTGGGGGCGGTGAACGAGATGTCCGTTCGCCCGTCTTCCGAGACGTTCTGGATGATCATGTCGACGTTGACGTTGGCCTCAGCCATCCGCGTGAAGACGAGGGCGGCGACACCGGGACGGTCCGGAACGTCACGAATCGTCAGCTTCGCCTCCGAGGTGTCATGAGTGACTCCGGAGATGATGGCTTGCTCCATGGTGGCATCGGCCTCCCTAACGATGGTGCCGGGGCTGTCGTTGAAACTTGAACGGCAGTGGATGACCACGCCGTGATTGCGTGCGAACTCGACGCTTCGTAGCTGAAGGACGCCTGCGCCGGATGCCGCCATCTCGAGCATCGCCTCGTAGCCGATCGCGTCGAGCTTTCTGGCCGCGGGAACGAGACGGGGGTCGGCGGTGTAGACGCCGTCCACGTCGGTGTAGATCTCACAGACCGCGGCATCGATGCCGGCAGCGACCGCCACGGCCGTTGTGTCCGATCCGCCACGGCCGAGCGTTGTGATCTGTCCATCCGGAGTGACGCCCTGAAAGCCGGCGACGATCACGATACGGCCCTGACCGAGCGCCTCAAGGATGCGATCACCACGGACTTCCTGAATCTTCGCTTTGCCATGCACAGGATCGGTCACGATGCCGACCTGGGGTCCCGTGAACGATACGGCGTCTTCGCCCTCGGCATGGATAGCCATTGCGAGAAGCGCGATCGAGACCTGCTCGCCGGTTGAAAGCAGCATGTCCATCTCGCGATCGGGAGGGTCGGTGCAGACGGCCGAGGCAAGCTCGACGAGTTCGTCAGTCACGTGGCCCATCGCCGAAACGACCGCGACGACGTCGTCGCCGAGCGCTTTGCGCGCGATGAGCCTGCGAGCGACGGCGCGAATCCGGTCGGGTGTGCCGACCGACGTGCCACCGTACTTCTGAACGACGCGGGCCATCACACCTCCCCTGGCAGTAGTGGTCCACAACCCGCTCGAGCGGACCTGATATTGGGGGATAGTGTATCAGCATTCCCGCCTGCGAAAAGCATGCGTCAGTCGCGAGAGGACAACAGACCGAGGTCGTCCGCGTGTCGCCGCATGCGCTCCGGGAGAGACTCAACCGCTTCAGCATAGAAGTGACCGACGAGGCTCGCGCCCGAGGTGCGCTCGATAAATGCCGCGACCGCGTCCATCGCCCGTCGCATCTGCTCGAGCCTGGCCTCATCGGAAAGGTCGCCGTCATCTTCGACGACGAGGTGTCCCGCCGAGAGCATGAAGGGCAGGCCGTCAGCCGCAAAGGAGCCGTTGATGTCCTGCTCGAGGTTGGACGCAAGACGCGGGCCGCCCAGGCGACGGAAGCTCGCGCACATCCCGTCACAGACCGCGACGAAGACCGCGCGGGCCTCCTCCGGTCCCAGCTCCTCGACCGGCGGACGAACCAGTTGCTGGATAGCGGTCGCCGAATCGTCGAGAGCGCGGATGAATGCATCAACGACCCGCGGATCGAAGTGCGTCCCCGAGCAACGTTGCAACTCAAGAACAGCGTCCTCATCAGAGCGACCGCGACGGTAGGGTCGATCCGAAACCATGGCCTCATACGCGTCGGCCACCGTTAGAACGCGGGCGAGGAGTGGGATCTCTTCGCCCTTGAGGCCTGCGGGATAGCCACGTCCGTCGAAATGCTCGTGGTGGTGACGAACCACCGGCGCAATCGGCCAGGGGAACGCGATCGGCTTCAGGATGTTCGCGCCGATGAGAGGATGGTGGCGCATCTGACCCATCTCTTCATCGGAAAGCTTGCCCGGCTTGAGCAAGATCTCCTCGCTGATACCGATCTTGCCGATATCGTGCAGATACGCCGCCATCTCAAGCGCCGTCTTCTGCTCCGGGGAGAGCTCCACACTGTCGGCGATGAGCAACGCGAACTGGGCGACCCGGTCCGAATGACCGCGCGTGTACGGATCCTTGGCGTCCACAGCGGCCGCGAGCGCGCGCACGGTCGCAAGGTAGGCATCCTGAAGACTCGAGAACAACTCGATATTGCCGATCGCGATGGTCACGTGATTCGCGATCGTGGCGAGCAGACGCACATCGTCGCTCGTGAATCGGTGACGGGGGTCGCGGCTTCCGACGGTGATGGCGCCAAGCGTACCCTCGCTTGAGACAAGCGGCACACAGAGCGCAGCGAGGGCACCGCTGACTGAGTCGATCCGGCTACCTTCGTTCTCACCGGGACGCGGGGGGTTGAAGATGAGCGGTCGGCCTTCACGCACCACCCACTCGGACATCGAGCTTCGCACTGCGGCCTCGTCCGGACGGCTTGAGGAACCTTGCAGCGAGCGGACCTTCAGCTCACCGCTCTCGCGATCTCGCAGCGTGACGTAGCCGAGCTCAACGTTGAAGATGCGCATCGCCGACTCAAGCACCGACTCGAGCAGGATATCGAGATCGAGCGTGGAGCCGAGCGCGCGGCTCATCTCATAGAGCGTGGCAAGCTCAAGTACCTTCTTGGTGAGACTCTCACTCCGGTCCCGAAGCGAGTCGGTCATCGTGTTGAAGCTCTGGGCGAGCTCTGTCACCTCGTTCAGGCCGTGGAACGCGACCTTGGCCGAATAGTCACCATCAGCCACTCGCCCGACGCTGTCAGAAAGCTGGCCAAGCGGCTCCGAAACGCGTCTCGCGACATACCAGTTGAGGCCGAGAAGAACGGTGACGGCGACGACCGACCACATCGCGATCAGGCCGGTGGTGGTCCGACGTGCATCTTCGGCGACAGTCGTCGGCATCGCCGCCACAAGATACGCACGGCTCCCCGTGGGGTCGTTCTCAAACGTGACCAACTGGGCCTTCAGCCGGTAATGCTCCTCGCCCACCGACATCGGGGACGAGGAATCGGCACCCATCGCCGCGATTGCGGCGGTAACGGCAGGAGCGGGTGCGAGCAGGGCCTCCGAGACAGCAGCACCACCAATCTCTTGCGTGGAGCGCGCAGCGACCGGCTTCTTGTTCTCATCAAGGATGCAGACGGCGGCGCCGGAGCCTTGCGAGATGCCCTCGACAAAAGTGTTATCGATAACCGTTGAGATCGCGAGCGTGAACGTCGAACCGCTCTGACCCTTCACCGGCTCAAGCGCTGTCAGCGTGTACGAGTCGCCAACGCTGACAAGTATTGGATGGTGGCTCATCGACAAAAGAACCCAGTCGCGGACTCCTCGTCCAAGAGGCGAGGCCCCGGGGGCAAGCTGAAGGCGACCGGTGGAGCAGATGACTTCGCCTTTGCCGTCGAGCAGCATGATGTTGTCTGCACTTACCGACTGGTTCTGAAGCACGAGCAGGCCGGACAACGTCTGCCTGTCTCCGTCAGCGACCGCTGCAACCAGCCGTTGATCCTCGGCAATCAGCTTCGCGTTGCGCTGCATGTCATTGCTCGACTCTTCAAGACGAGAGACCACGATCACGGTCGCGGAGGCCGCTGTCTGGTCAATCCATGAATCGATGATCTGCCCGATGAGTGTGACGGCAATTATCATCGCTGCGGCGGCCACGAATACCGATGCCACCAGGAGTGGCGCGATAATCTGGTTGTGGAGGTGTCGGCCGAATGGGTTCATGGACTCTTCGTCACCGGTCAGCGCGCCGGTGCGAAGCCCCGCTTCTCGATGAGCGCCGTTGCTGCCGGGCTCGATGCCCATTCAACGAACCGGTTGATCTCCTCGCTCGCGTCTGAAGCGGTGACGATACCGAGCGGCCGGATGACGTCATACGACCCGTTCTTTATGTTCTCGACGGACGCATCGACGCCGTCGAGCTGAAGGTAATTCACGGGGAGCTTCTGAGAGAGCCCATATCCCAGCGAGAAATAGCCAACTGCACCCACCGTCGACTGCAGTCCGTCGATCATATCCGGCTCGTAGTAGAGGTTGACGGCCTTCGGAGTGATTACGAGTTCCTTGCCGAGGACGAACTCACGGAGAACGATCTTGGCCGACTCGTCCTCGTTGCGGTCGAGGATCGTTATCGGCAAGTCCGGACCGCCAAGCTCTTTCCAGTTTGAGTAGTCGCCCCGGTAGATGCCGCGAACCTGCTCGGAAGTGAGCCCCGGGATGTCGACAGAGGAGTGCGTGGCCAGAACCAGTCCGTCGCGAGAGAGGAGCGTGTAGCGCAAACCGAGCGCCGTCTCATCCTTGGTCAGTTCCCGGGAGACGGACCCGATCTCCAGATCGCCGTTGGCAACACCCTTGATGCCGCCTCCGGAGTGGAGTCCCGGCAAGAAGACGAACTCTACGGTCTCGTCGCTATACTCGCCGGAAAGAATCCTCAGCAGCGGAAGACAGGTCCCTGAGCCGGAGACACGAACAGGCTCACCATCCTTGCGAACGGACGCCGTGTCTGTCGGCGCAGCACACGCAGACAGAAGGAGCATCAGGATGAGCGCAAGTGACGCCACGAGGCGTCGCTTCCGGGGTGCCATAGACCGTCCTTCCGGGCTGTCGTCGATGATCTACTTGGATTCTAACATCATGGGGACCCCGGAACGCGTCCGGAATCCCCATGAAAGAGCAAATATCATGCCCTGCTTAGCCGCAGTTGAACCGAGCCTGCAACGCGTTCCACTGCTTGTCGACATCTGCCTCGATCTCGGCGAGAAGTGCGGCGTTCTCCGGCTTGAAGAGGTGCTTGAAGCGACCCTGCGGCTTCAAGAACTCTTCAAGCGGCTTGCGGTTGGCAACCTTGACCGTCTGCCGCCAGACGCCATCCTCGACCTCATAGAGCGGCCAGTAGCCGGTCTGCACTGCGATCTTGGCGATCTCCACGGTGGTGTCGAACGGTATGCGCCAACCACGAGGGCATGGGGCGAAGACATTGAGGAACGCAGGACCCTCGACCGCGAACGCCTTCTCGGCCTTGGTGGTGAGGTCCTTCCAGTGGCTGATCGACGCCTGCGCCACGTACGGCACGCCGTGCGCGGCGATGATCGCGGTCAGATCCTTGCGCCGCTGCTGCTTGCCCTGCTGCGCCGGGCCGATCTGCGAGGTGGTCGCCCAGGCCCCCTTCGGCGTGGCCGAGGAGCGCTGGATACCGGTGTTCATGTACGCACCGTTGTCGTAGCACACGTACACCATGTCATGGCCACGCTCCATGGCGCCGGAGAGCGACTGGAGACCGATGTCGTAGGTGCCACCGTCGCCACCGAACGCAACGAACTTGACCTTCTTGTCAGCCGGGATCTTTCCGGCACGCTTGAGACCCTGGAACGCGGCCTCCACTCCGGAGACGGTCGCGGCCGAGTTCTCGAACGCGTTATGAATGAACGGCGTCTTCCACGACGAGTACGGATAGATGGTCGTAGAGACTTCGAGGCAGCCGGTCGCACAACCAACGACGACGGGCTCAACACCGGCGCCGAGAAGCACCTGACGCACGGCGATAGAAGCGCCGCAGCCAGCGCAGAGGCGATGTCCGCCTTCGAGGCGGTCTTCGCGATGGGTGAGTTCCTTCAGGTTTGCCATATGCGTCACCTCCTAACGGGAGCCGAGATAGACGAGGCCGGCGGGCGCTTCCACGCCTGCGGCGATATCGGACAGGTCCTTGTAGACACTCTCGATGAGCTCGAGCTTCACGTCGCTACCACCGAGGCCGTAGATGTAGTCGATGACCGGAACGCGCTCGGCGTTGTCATACAGCGCGCTTCTGACCTCGAGGAAGAGCGGACCACCCTCTGCACCGAAGGACTCGGCACGGTCGAGAACGGCGACGGCCTTCAGGCCGGCAAGCGCTTCTGCAATCTCCGCGAACGGGAACGGACGGAAGCAGCGGACCTTGACGACGCCCACCTTCGCGCCCGCGTCGCGCAAGCCACGCGCGACGTGACGTACATTGCCGGCGGTCGAACCGATGACAACGATCGCGACCTCGGCATCTTCCATGCCCCACGTCTCGATCATGCCGAACGGACGACCGGATAGCTCGGAGAACTCAGCGCCGACATCGTTGATGACCTTGCGCGAGCGCTCAATCGCCTCACGCTGTGCCTTCTTGAACTCGAAGTAGGGACCGCCCAGACCGGCAAACGAGCCGTGGGTGACCGGGTTTTCGAGGTCGAGAAGCGCATTGGCCGGCGTGTACTCGCCAACGAAGCCAGCGACCGACTCGTCATCCATGACCTGAACGCGATCGATCGAGTGCGTAGTGATGAAACCGTCGAGGCAGCTCATGACCGGCAGTAGCACCGACTCGTTCTCGGCGATGCGCACCGACATGATCGTGTTGTCGTAGGCCTCCTGGGCGGTCTCGGCGAAGAGCGCGATCCAGCCGGTGTCGCGTGCACCCATGATGTCGCCGTGGTCGCAGTGAATGTTGATCGGGGCAGAAAGCGCACGGTTCGCATTCGCCATGACGATCGGCAGCCGCATTCCGGCCGCGATATGGAGCTCTTCCCACATGAGCGCGAGGCCCTGCGAGGAAGTCGCGGTCATGACGCGAGCGCCGGCGGCCGACGCGCCAACACAGGCGCTCATCGCGGAGTGCTCGGACTCGACCGTGATGTACTCGGTGTGAACGCGGCCCTTGGCCACGAACGCAGCGAACTCCTCGACGATGGTCGTCTGAGGGGTGATCGGGTACGCGGCCATGACGTCCGGGGCGCACTGGCGCATGGCCTCGGCGACAACGGTGTTGCCGGTGGCAGCGATTGTCTTCTGGGTCGGCATCTACTTCACCTCCGGCAGGTCGCAACCCTCGGGCACCATCGTGATGGCGTCGGTCGGGCAGACGTTGGCGCAGACACCGCAGCCCTTGCAGTGCTTCAGATTGTAGGTCGTGACCTTCTCATCGGCGGTGTTGATCGCCGAGTCGGGGCACATGATCCAACACAGGAGGCACTGGGTGCACTTCTCATCGCTGCGCTCCGGACGCATACTCCGCCAGCCGCCGGTCACGTAGTCGCGCGAGTTGCCAGACTCCGGGATCACTGCGCCGAGCGGGAACTCGTCGGTCTTCCACTCGTTCATACGCGAGATATCCCACTTCATCCGACCGACACCTCCTCGTAGGCACGGGTGACCGACGCGATATTCGCGTCGATGATCTCCTGGGAGAACTTCTTGCCGAACGTCTTGGTGAGGTGGCTGACGATCGGATCGACTTCGAAAAGGCCGGTCGCTTTCGCGAGCGCACCGATCATCGGTGTGTTGGGCATGTCTCGCTTGAGCGTCTCGAGTGAGATGCCTGAGGCATCAACAGACGCGACCCGCACGGTGCTTCCCTGCAGACCCAGCTCGGCGCGAAGCGCCTCGGGCGTCTTGCACGTATTCACGATGATGACGCCGTCTGATTCGATTCCTTCAGCCACGTCAACGATCGCAAGGAGCGTTTCGTCGAGGACGACAACGGCGTTCGGGTGCTCGATATTGCAGTGAATCTCGATGGGTACGTTTGAGATGCGCGTGAAGGCCTTGATGGGCGCGCCCATCCGCTCGGGACCGTACTCAGGCATCGCCTGCATGTACTGGTCGAGCTCGAGCGCTGTCTCGGCAACCAGCTTGGCTGCGGTGACTGCTCCCTGACCGGCTCGCGCATGCCAACGGATCTCCGTCAGCTGCTGCATGGTCTCCCCTTCCATGGGACATTGCGGGCTCCCGGCCAAAGAATGCGAGTGGTGTACATCGTTGAGGGGCCGAGAGTCCTATCAGGATACGGGTGTCGGGGCGGTGTGCGGACGGGATAGGGCTGTGAGCGGTGAGATTCATCGGTGAACGGTAGCAAGAAACTGGTAGAACTACATCTCCCGACGCGCTTCGAGCGCCCGACCGAGGGTGACCTCATCCGCATACTCAAGGTCACCGCCAACCGGAAGACCCGACGCGATGCGTGTGACACGAACGCCAAGGGGCTTCGCAAGGCGCGATATGTAGAGCGCCGTGGTCTCACCCTCGACGTTCGGGTTGGTCGCCAAGATGAGTTCCTCGATACCACTCGCACCGATTCGATCGATGAGTTCACGCACGCGCAGGTGCTCGGGACCGACACCGTCGATTGGCGAGATTGCGCCCTGGAGCACGTGGTAGAGACCGTGAAACTCGCCGGTGCGCTCGATCGCTACAACGTCCCGGGGCTCCTCGACCACGCACACGATGTGCTCGTCGCGACGGGAATCCCGGCATACCTCGCACAGGTCGGCTTCAGCGAGGTTGAAACAGCGCGCGCAGAAGTGGATCGTACGCTTGACCTCGACGATCGCGTCGGCGAGACGGGTCGCGGCTGCATCGTCGGCGCGCAGAATATGGAACGCAAGCCGCTGAGCGGACTTTGGTCCGATACCGGGAAGCCGTTCGAGCTCCTCGAGCAGGCGTGCAATGGGAGCGGCGTAGAAGGACATCGCTACATGAGTCCCGGGATACCCATGCCGCCGGTCACGGCGGACATCTTGCGGGCAGCTACATCCTGCGCCTGCCGTATCGCCTCATTGACGGCGGCAGTCACCAGGTCCTGAAGCATCGCGACGTCATCGGGGTCAACGGCGGCCGGGTCGATGCTGATCGACTCGAGGATCATCTCACCGGTCATAACCACGCGGACAACGCCTCCGCCAACGGAGACTTCGACGTGCTCGTCTTTGAGCTCTTCCTGAACGCGGGCCATATCAGCCTGCATACGCTGGGCCTGCTTCATGAGGTTCTGCATGTTTCCGGGCTTCATCTGCTGTCCTCCAGGGTGTCCGAACGGTTACTCAGCCGGGTCTTTCTCGTGCTCAGCAACGACTTCCGCACCGAGCTCATCGATGACCATGCGTTCCATATCGTCATGCGCGGCGGCGTCCGCGGGCGTGGGCGCGGGCGTGGGCGCGGGCGTGGCAACGACGGGCTCAAGTCGTACGGGGGGTGCTGCCGGCGCAGGCGCCGACTTCACCGAGCTCGAAGCTCCCTGCCGCCCGAGCCGGAACTCGATAGGTGGTGTCATCCCGAGAACCGCTGCAACGCTTCTGCGCAGCAATTGCATGGTGTCTGCATCGCTTGCAAGGTCGAGGGCGAACCGCTGGTCCTTCGGGAATTCCACCACGAGAACGTCACCCTCGACTTCGACTTCACTCATGTCGAACAGGTGTGCACGCGGCGGACGAAGACGACGTATCTCCGCCTGTACGGCAGGCCACGACCGCTTAATGGCCGCAGGTTCAAGCACGCCGCCGGCGACGACCTCACCGACTGGAGCGACCTGCGGGATCTCTGCGGGTGCCTTCGCCGGCGCACTTTCGATGGGACTTGGCGCTGATGCGGGGGTATCGGTCGCGACGGACTCCGGCGCGACCTGCGGCCTCCGAACCTCCGGGGTCGGCCGCGCGACGGCAGCCCTCGAAGGAGGCGCTACTGCGGCACCTGACTCAAGTGCCGCGATCCTCTCGGCGAGCGACTCGAGGGTAAGATCGGTTTCAGGGCGGGCCATTCGTGTCAACGCGACTTCCAGCGCGAGTCGCTGATCCGCGGCCCAACGGAGTTCGCTCGAGAGTTTGTCGAGAATATCGAGTAGACGGACGAGCCGCTCCACGCCAAAGCCTCGCGCCTGGCGCTCAAGCCGGGTACGGTCGTTCGCGGTGACATCGACCGTCTCGCCGGCATCCGGAACAGCGGCCACCACATAGAGATCGCGACAGTGACGGACGAAGCCTTTCACGAACTCCGCCATATCGACGCCACGCTCTGCGAGATCGGCCACAAAGTGGAACGCACCGGCGACATCGCGGTCGCATACAAGATCGGCGGCCTCGAAGAGCACCTCGGTATCGACTTCGCCCAGCAGCCCCTCGACATCCTCAAGCGTGATAGCTCCACCCGAAAAGGACGCCATCTGCTCGAGCGTGCTGATCGCATCGCGCATACCGCCAAGGGCATGCTTGCCGATGAGCGCAAGTGCGGAATCCGCAACTTCGACCTTCTCGGCGTCAGCGATGAACCGCAGCCGGGAAACGATCTCTTCAACGCTCAGGCGGTGGAAATCGAAGCGCTGGCAACGTGAATGGATCGTCTCGGGCACCTTATGCGGGTGTGTCGTGCACAGGATGAAGACCGTGTGCGACGGCGGCTCCTCAAGCGTCTTGAGCAGCGCGTTGAACGCCGCGTTCGACAGCATGTGGACCTCGTCGATGATGTAGACCTTCCAGTGCCCGCGCGTCGGCGCGTAGTTCACGCGGCCGATGATCTCCTCGCGAACAGCATCGACTCCGGTACGCGACGCGGCATCGAGCTCATAGACGTCAGGGTGCGTGCCGGCAGCGATTGCGAGGCAGTCGTCGCACGTCTCATCAGGCGTAGCCGTGGGGCCGTTCTCGCAGTTCAGCGCCTTGGCAAGAATGCGCGCTGTCGTCGTCTTTCCGGTGCCGCGAGGCCCGGTGAAGAGGTATGCATGCGCCACGCTGTCCTCGGTGACTGCGTTGCGGAGCGTGCGCTCGATATGTGTCTGACCGACGACGGCGTCAAAACTCTGCGGCCGATACGTCCGGTACCAGGACTGATGCGCCACCGATGGAACCTCCAGCCGCGCGGATATGAACTACCAGTGAAGTATACAGGGCCGGGCTGACACGCGCCCGACCCCGCAGACTGTCTCGATGCTCCCGGACCGGGTTCCGGACACCCGGCAGCGGCCGCTTATGGCTGCTTCCTTCCGGACCTGACCAGGTTCGCAACATACCGTCGCCCGGAGCCCGGTCCCGAAGCATCGATGACACGAGACGCCAGTATACAGCGCACCATGCCGGTGCGCACGTCCGTCAGTCGCGAGTACCGAGGAGTTCCTCGATGCGCGAGATGAGCTGATCCGCGTCGACGGGTTTGGTGATGTAGTCGTCACAACCGGCCGCCATCGCTTTGCCACGATCACCCTTCATCGAGTGAGCGGTCAACGCGATAAGCGGGATACCGGCGAACCGCTCGTCGGCCTTGATGCGCCGGGTCGCCTCATAGCCATCCAATTTGGGAAGCTGGACATCCATAAGAATGATGTCGGGAACGTGCTCCGCGACGGCGGCGACAGCCTCTTCGCCGTCCTCGGCAACTACGACGACATAACCGCTCTTCTCGAGGAGAAACGTCACGAGATATCGGTTCTGCGGGTTATCTTCGACGAGCAGTATCTTCGTTGCCATCGGTCTCGCCTTTCCGGAGCCCGGCCCGCCGTTCCCCAGCGACAGGCATCGCCGACACCATGCCCTCTTACTGCACTACCGTCAAGTGCTGCTTCTGGTTACTTTCCCCAGAGAGCACGATTCATGCAGATCCTGTAGCAGCTAATACTAGACCGAACGTCAAGAATACGCCGAGGTTGCCATCGACGTCGTATTCGGGCCCGACCAACCGTACCGAGCCTTAACCTATCCTATGACCGCGCACGAACGCACATCAAGCGCGTCCCCCGCGCATCCCCTACCATGTGCGTATGAACACACCGCTTCTTGAACTCCGCAACGCGACGGTCGTACGCGACGGTCGCGCGATTCTCGACATCGATCACCTCGTGCTACACGAGGGTGAGCACGTCGCAATCCTCGGCCCGAACGGCTCGGGCAAGTCAACGCTGGTCGGCCTGCTCACGCGCGATGTCCGACCGCTCTGCCGCGACGACGGCCCGAGCGTACTCTTGCGCGGGCGGGCGCTCTGGGATCTCATCGAAGCCCGGCAGTTCCTTGGCGTCGTCTCGAATGCGCTACAAGACGACTACGACCGCCGCGTCAGCGTGCGCGACACCGTGCTGTCAGGATTCTTCGGCTCGATCGGCCTGTACCGCGAGCGCGAGCTCACCCCGGAGATGCGAGCCCGCGCGGATGAGCTTCTCGAACTGCTCGGCATCGCGGCGTACGCCAAGCGCATGATGAACACACTTTCGACCGGCGAGGCACGCCGCGCACTTATCGCGCGCGCGCTCGTGCATGACCCGGCCGCGCTTGTATTCGACGAGCCATGCAGCGGACTTGACCCGCATGCGACGTGGAGCTTCCTGAGGACGCTGCGCTCGCTCGCAACGTCGGAACGCACGCTCGTACTGGTGACACACCACGTAAGCGACATCGTGCCTGAGATCTCGCGCGTCATCATGCTCAAAGAGGGTCGGATATTCTCAGACGGGCCGAAGAGCGAGGTCATGACCTCCGAGCACCTCTCAGCACTTTTCGACTTCCCGGCCACGCTCGAAGAGCGCGACGGCGCCTACCGCCTGTGGTAGAGAGCGCGCGCACTCACTACTGGAGCGTCGCAGAAACTGTATCGCGAACCGCCTGGCTCAGAGCACCCGTGCCGCCGAAATACCGTATGTGCTCCGTCGGCACGTAGTGTGCGACAAGTGCCGCCCGCACACGAGAGTCGAGGTACGTCGTGGGCGTCAGGAGCATGACCGAACGGGACTCGCCAAGCGCCGGACCGGCGGCGAGTGCGTCCGGGAAGTCATTGCCTGTGGCGATTCCCGCGTTGTCGAATGTGAATCCTTCCGTGGAAGACGCGTACTCGGCGAAACTGACCGCCATGGCGTACCGGTCGACCGAGGATGCAACACGATCGACCGAGACGCCGGCGATGCCATCAAGGGCCGTCTGTACCGCAGTACTCACGCTGGCCGTCGAACCGACGATATCGATATGGGTGACCCCGAGCGCTGCGATGGTACTCCGAAGCGCGGTGTCGACACCCTTCGTGCCGATCAGGAGCACGGGCCGTTGGCCGGCATACGCGACGGGCGACGCAAGAAGCGCGTCAGAAAACGTCGCGCCAGTTGCAACGAACGCAGTGCCGGAATACGGGATGCCTTTCGCTGCAAGCACGATGCCGACCCGACGCGCGATGAGATTGGCGGTGGCATAGCGATCGATTCCGCCAAGACGCACCACTCTCGCGCTGCCAACGAGCGCCTTCAGATCCGTTTCGGTCTGCGACGAGACGACGCCCGTACCGCCGGCAATATAGACCGTGCGCGGTGACCGCCCCTGCGTGAGTCGGTTGATCTCGGTTCTCACCAGGGCTGGCAAGCTACCGGTGCTCTTCACCAGCAGAATCGGGCAGCGCGCGGCACCGGCGAGGCCCCCGGCCCCAAGAGCGTCCGGGAAGTTGCCCCCGGTCGCAATGATCACGGTATCGCAGGAACCGGTCGCGAAGGTCGAGCGAGAGACCGCAAGCGCGGTGGTGTAGCGGTCGGTTCCCTCAAGGGCCATCGACGAGAACGCCCGCACGGCGGCATAGTTGAGGGTGATGGTGTCGGTAAGTGGCGTCATATTGAGCGCTGCATCCCGGTACTGCACCGCGACAGTCTTGGTGCCCTCAGCATCGGGGAGCATGATATTTACTGTCGCCGCATACGCTCGCCACGGTCCGAAGGTCAGGCCATCGGCCGCGATACGCATCTCGGTCGCCCCGGTGATGCTGGAGTCAACGGTAACGGCAGTTGTCGCAGTCCATGATGCACCCCCGGCAATAGCAAACGTACCCTGGGGCGCTGTTGTGTCGATACGAACGGCACGGTGCGCAGTCGCGGTGCTCCAGTTACCTGACGAGTCAACCGCGCGGACATGAAGGTACCACACGCCATCTGCCTTGCCGCTGCACGTGAGGGTCGTCGCCGATCCCTCCGGTGTTGCGTCAGGTATGGTACCGGCGGTCTGGTCAAGTACGTACGAGTACGTGATCGGGCTGGAGTCAGTCGCGCTCCACGAGAAGCTCACATCGTGGTTCGAGTACCACGTCGATTCGACCGTATGGCTAATCGAGGAAATCGTGCCCATGACCGGCGGGGTGACGTCCCCTGAGAAGCCGTAGATCCAGCGGATGCCGGCAAGATCGTCGGCCGAAAGCGCGCGGCGAGTCTCTTCGGCGGCTACAAAGCCATACATGACCTTCGATTCGCTCCCGTCCAATGACCCGTACTGGTCGCTGAGATTCAGAGAGTGACCAAGCTCGTGGAGCGCTACAGCCTGGATATCGTACGTACCGCCGGTACCATCGCCCCAGTTGAATGCGTCGTTGAAGACGATGTCTGACTCGATAATCTGGTTGACCGGGGGTTCGTAATACCAGATCCAGTTCGCCGCAAGCGCCCCCGTGAACCCACTGCTCGCCCAGAAGATGTCGTTCTTGTTGTTTTGCCCCGGCGGGTTGACGGTACTCGTACTTGCGACCACGCCGTCAATGAACTTGAAGTCCGACGCGGCATTCCAGGTCGCGGCGGCGGCGTCCACAAGCGCTTTCTCGGACGTGGTGTCCGCGCAATTTGCGTTGACGAGATACTTCGCAGAGGGGGTTCCGCCGAGCCACTTGACTCCGCCGTAGGAGAAGCCGACATCGTATGAGCAACTCGCGCTCGAACTGGCATCAGCATTTTTGACAGTGACTCCGCCGCTGCTCGCGCCTTTTGGCACGGTGCATGTTATCGACACGTCGGACCACGCGGTCACAATCGCTGTGAGGTCTGGCAGGCCACTCCGTCGAAAGAAGGTGACAGTGCCCTGCGTCGAGCCGAAGCCTGTTCCCGAGATCGTTACGGTATCGCCAGTGCCGGCGCTGACGTCGGAGGGGCTCATGCCGGAAATCGTCAGTGCCTCCAATGGTGTGATGACTGCAACGGCGGCGTCCGCTGCGCGCATGGCCACCGTTCCGGCGATTGTCTCGGCAAGCGTCATCGGCGTACCCTTGGCGGCCTTGACACGGCGCTTCAAAGACATAAGCGACTCACCAGCAGAGCCGACGCGGGTGCCGGAGATCGCGAGCGCACCCTGGGCACCAGCAACGACCTGACGGTTCGCGCCGAAGAAGACAACGTAACGACCACCTTGAATGAACACGGGCGTTTCGGACACCATCAAGCCGATGCCACCGACCTCGCCACCGGGCTGCGTGATGGTGATGGTGCTCGCGGGGGCACCGGCGATAGTCTCGCTCACCCGCACGACGATATCGGTCACGATGCCGGCCCGCGGGCCCGCGACAGGGTCGAGAGCGCGCGCTGTCGTCGAGATGCACACACCCTCGACAACCGTGCGCGCTTCTGCAGACATGCGCTCGATGGAGACTGGAATCGATGCCGCCAGGGCCGGAGTCGCGCTCGCGAGCACGCAGATAACAGCGACGACAAACGCGGTAGCAGCCATCGCTACCGTGCGGAGGTGCGTGCGAGCTCCGAACATGCGTCCCATACCTCGGTTCCGTTCACGGGTCATCAGGGGTTGTATCGGCAGGATTGCCGAGATTCCTAACCCGTAGAAACGCGAACGGTCACGTGGTAAGGGGCCGCTTCGTGTCAGCCTTTGCTCGCCGCAATGACCACCTGGTGAATCGTAAAGGTCGTCTCGGACCCCTCGCCCTCTGCAGCCATCCACGCAGCAGTGGTCTCACCTGCGTCGGCGAGCAACTCGCGGAGCTGTGTGACCGTTTGAGGCGTACATCCTTGCCTGGCGGACCACGTCTCGAGGCTCATGCGCTTCTCGAAATGCTCGACGGCCTCGATTTCCAGATTTGCGCGGCGCAGCACCTCTCGCCACGCACCTTCGGCAAGCGAGCGTTGATGGCTCGGGTCACGGAGGCGCTCGAAGAGGTTCACGAACGTCGCGGCTGCGGCGTTGTCGGGAACACACTGGTCGTGGAGTACGAAGCGACCGCCGGGACGCAGCACGCGCGCGACCGCGTCGGCGAACGCCTGCACGTCCGGGAAGTGATGTGCGGCGATGCGGCAGGTCACAAGGTCGAATGACGCGTCCGGGAACGGGAGGGCCTCCGCGTCGCCAAGCACGAACTCTATGCCGGCGACGTCGCGCTCAGCGGCGAGCCCGCGGGCGGCGTCAAGCATCTCCGGTGTAAGGTCGAGTGCGACCATCCCCGCCACGAACGGCGCGATGGCGATCGCCGTATGTCCCCCGCCGGTAGCCACGTCAAGCGCGACCCACTCGGGGCGCGCATCCGCCAGGCGCACAACGGCCTCGAGGTCTTCGCCACCCGCATGCGACTCGCTCGTGACGTATGCATGCGCGTGCGCGGCGAAGCGCTCGCGCGAGCGGGATTTGGGATCGGTCATCGGGTTCCTTCCGAGAGTGCGCCGGCGATTCTCGCAGCAAGTCTGACGTTGTTGTACACAAGCTCCTTGTTCGCCGTTTCGCTGCGGCCTCCTGTGAGGGCGTGGATTCGGCCGAGCAGAAACGGCGTGACTTCCTTGCCGCGCACACCCTTCGCGGTGGCCTCGGCAAGTGCGGTCTCGATGACACCGTCGATCTCTGCGTGCGAGAGTTCGTACTCCCTCGGAATGGGATTCGCGACAACAACGCCGCCGGTGATCCCCAGCTCTCGGCGTGTCCGAAGAACCGCCGCGATAGCAGCAGCCGAATCGAGACGCGCGTCGACACCGAAGCCACTCGTGCGCGTGTAGAACGCAGGGAACTCATCGGTCGCGTAGCCGAGAACGGGCACACCGTGCGTCTCGAGATATTCGAGCGTGAGGCCGAGGTCGAGAACCGACTTCGCGCCCGCGCAGACGACAGCCACATCGGTGCGCGCAAGCTCCTCGAGGTCCGCGGAGATGTCGAAGCTGGCCTCGGCGCCCCGATGCACGCCGCCGATACCACCCGTCGCGAAGACCCGGATGCCGGCCATCGCAGCGACCATCATCGTGGCGGCGACGGTCGTCGCACCGTCGCTTCCTTGCGCGACAAGCGTGGCGAAGTCGCGACGGCTCACCTTCGGGATGCCCGGCGCAGTCGCGAGATGCTCGATACGATCGCGGTCGAGCCCGACGTGGATGCGCCCGCCGATGAGCGCGATCGTCGCAGGTACAGCACCCTCTTCGCGCGCGGTCGCCTCGGCGGTTAATGCGCACTCAACGTTCGCCGGGTACGGAAATCCGTGGCTGATGATGGTGGATTCAAGCGCAACAACCGGCTTACCAAGGTCGAGTGCGGCGCGAACGTCCGGTGCGACCACGAGGATCGTGTTCATGACAACATCGTCTCCATCATCTCGAGTGCGGTCGCCTCGGCGATCTCCTCGCTCACGGTGCGCTCACTTGCAAGCGCGAGAGCCGCCATCGCCGAGGAGAACGCGGCAGCATGGGTGGTGTCGAAACCGGCCAGCTCGGCATAGACGAGGCCTGCCATGTACGCATCACCGGCGCCTGTCGCGTTCACCACACGGGCGGGAGGCGGCACGAAACGCACGCGTCCTGCGGCCGTTGCGAAGAGCGCGCCCGCGATGCCGCCTGTGATGACGACCCGTCCGGCACCGGCACCGAGGAATGCATCGACAGCCGCTTCAATAGCGCCAGGAGCTGTGCCTGCGAGAGCGGCGGCTTCAAGTTCGTTGGTCTTGACGGTGTGTAGTGCGCCGAGCAAACCGAGCGCCCGCGGGGCCTTCGCAACCGAAACGGTGTCGAGGAAGATCGGCTTACCCGCCCAACGGGTGGCGACGTGTGCCAGCGTCTCGGCCGGTATGTTGGCGTCGAGAACGATCAGCGTGGCGTCATCGATTACCGAAGCGCTTTCGTCGAGTGCCGTTGGCGTCAGGGCCTCGAGCGCGCACATATCCGACACCGCAAGCGCCAGATCGCCCCGATTGTCCATGATCGCAAGGTACCGCGAGCCGGCGAGACCCGGCGTCGGGACCGAATGCACCGCAATACCAACGTTCGCGCATCCGGCCGCGAGTGCGTCGGCCTCAGGTCCGTCACCGAGCGCAGTCACCAGGCGTGTCACGACCCCAAGCCGGGCGAGATTCTCGGCGATGTTGCGCCCCACACCGCCCGCGCTTGTGCGCACATGCCCCGGGTTCGAGTCGCACTGCACGAGCGACCGCTCGATGAAGCCGAGAATGTCGGTATTCGCCCCACCAATGACTGTGACCGGGCCGGGCATATCTCTCTCCTCAAGATCATGAATCCGTCACTCGGAGGCGTTGCCTTTGATACTCGACAAGATGATCTTCACAGCCTCTTCGCACGAGTCCGTCATTTGGACGAGCCCCATGTCCCCCGCTGCTATAGTACCCTCCGCGACGAGTCGCTCAGCGAAGAACGCCATCATTGGCTGCCAGAACTCGGTTCCCATCGCGATGACGGGGAACGGATCCATCTTCCCGGTCTGAATGAGCGTGAGTGCCTCGAAGATCTCATCGAGGGTGCCAAAGCCTCCCGGCATGATCACGAACGCGCGCGAATACTTGACCATCATCACCTTACGCACGAAGAAGTGCTCGAAGGTCATGACCCGGTCGAGGTACGGGTTGGGCTTCTGCTCGTGCGGCAGATGGATGTTCGCGCCGATCGAGAGCCCCCCGACCTCCTGCGCGCCACGGTTGGCAGCCTCCATGATACCGGGGCCACCGCCGGTCATCACCGCAAGATCGGCCGAAGCAAGCGCGCGGCCCATCTGACGGGCGAGCTCGTAATGGGGGTGCCCTTCCTTGAAGCGTGCCGAACCGAAGACCGTCACCATCGGCTGGTTTATGTTGAGGAACTCAAAGCCACGGAGGAACTCCAGGAAGATGCGAACCGCGCCCTCGGTATTCTCGGCATGCCCGTGGCTTCCGGCGAGGAACTCGGCTTCAGCACCGACGACTTGCTCAAGAAGCGACGGCGGGTAGGCATCCAGATCGTTGGGGTTGAAATCGGGCATGCGACCTCCTCGGCAGGGTACGTCTGATGGTACCAGGAGCGGCGAGGCAGAAGCGGCCACCCGGAAATCTTCGGGCTCGGTGTTGACCCTCACGTAACGTAAGGGTTTACGCTGTCCTCTGGAGGTGCGAGCCATGGGTCACACGGTTGGACAGGTCGCGAAGGTCGCGGGGATCAGCGTGCGCACGCTGCATCACTACGACGAAATCGGCCTGCTCGAGCCCTCAGAGCGCTCCGCGGCAGGCTACCGGCTCTACACCGATGACGACCTGGTGACGCTCCAGCAGGTCATGTTCTTCCGAGAGCTGGGATTCGGGCTCGATGACATCGCCAGGCTCATGCACGACCCAGCATTCGACCGCCGCGAGGCGCTGCGGCTACAACACCGCATGCTTGCCGACAAGGCAGCGCAACTCATGAAGATGATGGATTCCGTCGACCGAACGCTCGACGGACTACAGAAGGGCATCACGATGGAGAAGGCAGAGCTGTTCGAGGTCTTCGGCGATTTCAACCCGGCCGAGTACGAAGAAGAGGTCCAGGAGCGTTGGGGCAACACCGACGCGTACAGAGAGTCGGCACGCCGCACCAAGAAGTACACGACGGCCGACTGGCAACGCCTCAAAAACGAGAGCGAGCAGATCGGGACCGACACCGCCGGACTCATGGATGCAGGCGTTCCGGCGACCGACGCGCGCGCGATGGATCTTGCAGAACAGGCTCGCCTGCAGATCGATGCGTGGTTCTACCCGTGCTCGCACGAGATGCACGTTAACCTCGCCGAGATGTACATCGTCGACCCGCGCTTCATGGCGACGTACGAGAAGATCCACGTCGGCATGGCGCAGTACTGGCATGATGCGATACTCGCAAATGCAAAGCGCGCCGGTGGTTAACCGCTGATCCCACGCTCCACCACGCACGGAGCCCCGGCTCCTATGAAGGAACCGGGGCTTTCGCGAAACGGCAAGCACGGTTACCCGTGCTGGGGGGATTACGCCTTGCGGACGTTGCTCGCCTGCATCTTGCCGTTCTGGCCGGTGGTCACGTCGAACTCAACGGCCTGGCCCTCGTCGAGAGTCTTGAAGCCGTCACCCTGGATCTCGGAGAAATGGACGAACAGATCATCGCCATCCTCGCGAGAAATGAAGCCGTAGCCCTTGTCCGGGTTGAACCACTTTACGGTACCGTTAGCCATTCCAAACTCACTCTCCGCCCCGCAGGGCAAAACAAAAGCGACGAGACAACGTATCCGCGAGACAGCAGACTGTCGCGCCGCACATCCGTGGCCCGTACGTGGGCCTGTGCGGACATAGTAAGACAATACTGAGCAATTTGTGAAGCGCTTGTGCTGGTCCACCACATATGGGACACCCAGGTCCAGATACATGCGCTACACCCATCAGGGTGATCCGTGTACGTCGGCTTGTCTTCGATAGTACTCC
>WSXY01000005.1 GCA_009773565.1 Actinomycetota bacterium
CCGTCGTCGCCACGTATTCGTACGATCCGTGGGGTCGCGTCACGAGCGTCTCAGGCTCCGACGCCGCGCTCGCCGCACGCAACCCGCTCCGGTACCGGGCGTACTACCACGACGCCGAGACCGGCCTCTACTACATGCCCGCCAGATACTACGACCCGGCGACGTATCGGTTCCTGAGTGTGGACCCGGACGCGCCGTCGGCGGGCGATCCTGCGAGCCTGAATGCGTTCGTGTACTGCGGGAATGACCCGATCGGGGCGACGGATCCGAGCGGGGCGCGTGCGGACCTGGACGGGGACGGAAAGGTCAGTGTTGAGGAGCACAAGATACTCAACCTAAGGGACAAGATAGCCGCTAAAGCGCGCTCCAAAGCGGCGGCATCAGCGGCGGCCCAGCGCGCGCAACAAGCAGCGGAGGCGAGGGCGGCAGCGATGGACGCGTACTACGCCGCGCTGTTAGGATTGAATCTGGTAACGCCAAGCATCGCAGCACCAGTGCCGGACTCAGTCGCAGAACGTGATTACTTTCGGGACGCCAGGGAGGCTGCTGCACTTGTTGCGCTTGTTGCTGGATTTCCTCCGGCGTCACTCTGCATCACTGCAATAGGCTTTGTGCTCATCGGTCTCGGCGCGGCAGCAACACTGCCCGTCGCAACGGCCGCGCTATTTGTTGTAGGTGCTATGACGATCGGGGCTGGAGTATTGTCCTTCGGTATCGAACGGAGGTGGTGGTGATGATCCTATTCCCTGTAGACACGCTCATACCCGAAATCATTCTCGGGGTCATAGGCCTTGTGGGAATGTACCGTTTTGCTATCTCGCTCAGTATGGCTGTCCGCGAAGAACATCCGCAGAACGGGGAGCGTCAAGTTCGTCTTGGCTACAGATTGGCCGTCGGGCCGATGTTTGCGATGTTCCTACTGGACTACACCGCCATTCAGCTGACGAATGTCCCGCACCTCGCCTTTGTCGCGTACGTGTTTCTGTTCTTGGCCTTCGGGTTCCTCGTCCTGATTCCTCTGAGAGTGCGCATTGCCCGCACTCGCGCCGCCAACGGATGGGCACCATGGCCTGGGAAGCTCATCATCTAGCACACAACTTCATCTGGTCTGCGCGGAAACAGCGGCGTGAGTTGCTTGCGCCATCGGGCTGCTTACAGGAGAATCCTCGGCAACCCTTGAGCAGCTGAGGAGGACGTGAATGTCCCGGGACGAACTCATCCGACCCGACCTTGAGCCGCTCGTCGCGTACGCCCCCGGGCTACGCGCGAGCCAGGTACGCGAGCGCTCGGGTAAAGACGTCGTCCTGAAGCTCTCCAGCAACGAGCATCCCTGCGGTCCCGTACCGCTCGCCGTCACTGCGATGGAGGCCGTTCTCCACCGGCTCAACCGCTACCCCGACGGCGCATGCGTTGCGTTGACGCGCAAGCTTTCCGAACAGCTCGGTGTGCCCGTGGAGAGCATCGTCGTCACCAACGGCAGCAACGAGCTGCTGCGCATCCTCGCGCAGGTCGTGCTTCGTCCCGGCGACGAAGTCGTCTTCCCGTGGCCGTCGTTCATCGTCTATCCGATGGTCACCGCGCTTTTTGGTGCGACCGCCGTGAGGGTTTCGCTCACCGCCGATGACGGCCTCGACCTCGACGCGATGCTCGCCGCGATCACCCCCGCGACGCGCCTGGTCTTCCTCTGCAACCCCAACAATCCGACCGGCACGATCTATGGCCGGGAGGCTTTCGAGCGCTTCCTGGCGAGCGTTCCGCCGCACGTCCTCGTGTGCGTTGACGAGGCGTACTTCGAGTTCGTCACCCACGAGTCGTACCCTGATGGTCTCGCATATTTCGATGGCGAGCGACCCATCGTCGTGACACGCACGTTCTCGAAGATCTACTCGCTGGCCGGCCTTCGCGTGGGCTACGGCATTATGCCTGCGTCATTCGTGCAGGCCGTCAACAAGGTCCGCGAGCCATTCAACGTGAATACCGTGGGCCAGATCGCGGCCTACTACTCGCTTGAAGATGAAGCCGAAGTTGCGCGCAGGCGCAAGGAGAACCAGGAGCAGAAGGTCTATCTGTATTCGTGCTTCGACCGGCTCGGTGTGAAGTACGCGCTTTCGGAAACGAACTTTGTGTATTTCCATACAAAGAAGCCGGTCGAAGTCTTCGAGGCTCTCCTCGAGGAGGGCGTGATCGTTCGTGACTTCGGGAATGCTCCCGCACTGAGAGTGGGAATCGGAACTCCTGAGGACACGCAGCTGACGATCGCAGCACTACAAACGGTCGCCGCGCGTCTCGGCAGCATCTGACGTCGCGGCGGCCACCAGGCCGGAGTAGCGACGCACGCGATCGCGTGCCAGAGGAGTGAGACGCAATGCTTATCATCATGCGCGACCACGCCAGCCAGGCGGAGGTCGACCACGTCGTAGAACGCTTGCGCGAAGCCGGTGCCGAGGCGCACCTGTCCGTCGGCGAGGTCAAGACGATCATCGGTGTCATCGGCGAGCGCGAGATCATCTATGCGCTCGAGATGGAAGGCGTTGCCGGTGTTGAGGAAGTCGTTCGCGTCCTCAAGCCGTACAAGCTCGTCTCGCGCGATTTCCAGCCTGAGGATACCGTCATTCGCGTCGGCACCACGACTGTAGGCGGGGGAGCGTTCGCGATGATCGCCGGGCCCTGCTCGATCGAATCCGAAGAGCAGCTCTTCTCCACCGCGCGCGCGGTCAAGGCCGCCGGTGCGACGATGCTGCGTGGCGGCGCGTACAAGCCGCGCTCGAGTCCGTACGCCTTCCAGGGCATGGGGCTCGACGGGCTCAAGCTCCTGCGCGCCGCTGGCGACGAGGTTGGCCTGCCGGTCGTGACCGAGGTACTCGACGTTCGCGATGCCGAGAAGGTCGCCGAGTGGGCCGACGTGCTGCAAGTCGGCGCGCGCAACATGCAGAACTTCATGATGCTCGATGAGCTGGGAACGTTCCGGAAGCCGATCCTCCTCAAGCGCGGCCTCTCGGCCACCATTGAGGAGCTGCTCTCGGCAGCGGAGTACGTCCTTAAGGGGGGCAACCGCGACCTCATCTTGTGCGAGCGCGGGATCCGCACCTTCGAGACGTACACGCGCAACACGCTCGACCTCGCGGCTGTCGCGGCGCTCAAGGCGCTCACACACCTGCCGGTCATCGTGGACCCCTCGCACGCAACCGGTCGCCGTGAGCTCATCTCGCCGATGTGCCGCGCGTCTGTGGCAACCGGCGCCGACGGTCTCATGGTCGAGGTGCACATCGATCCCGAGCACGCACGGTGTGACGGACCGCAGTCGCTTCGGCCCGAGGAGTTCTCGGCGCTCGTGCGAGACCTCGCGCCGCTCGTAACGCTCGAGGGACGCACCTTTGGCGGTGAAGCCTGATGTTCAAGTCCGTGATGATCGTCGGACTCGGCCTCATCGGGGGATCGATCGCCGCTGCCGCGAAGGAACTTGATGACGCGCCGGTGATCTACGCCGTCGACACCGATCAGGTCACTCTTGCGTACGCCGTTGAGACCGGGTTGGCGGACGCCGCGGCGCAGCCCGACCAGGCGTTCCGGAGCGGCTGGCTGGACGCCGGGACCGTCGAATTGGTCGTGCTCGCAACGCCCGCAGGCCTTGTGGCGGAGTGGATCGGTCGTCTCGCCGATGCGGGCTACCGCGGTATCGTGACCGACGTCGCGTCCACCAAGGCCGGCGTTCTTGCGGCCGCCCGTCATCATCACTCACAGGGACTGCTCTTCATCGGTGGTCACCCCATGGCGGGTTCCGAGCGCAGCGGTGTGAAGGCCGCCGACCCAAAGCTCTTCCGCGGCGCCTACTACGTGCTCGCGCCCACCGATGACGTCGATCTCGAGGCGTATCGCCAACTGCACGAGTTCGTCTCCGCGCTGGGTGCCCGGGTCATCTCGGTACCCGCCGAGGCGCATGACGAGGCGGTCGCGGTCATCAGCCACGTGCCGCATGTTGCCGCGGCCGCGCTTGTCGCGCTCGCATCGCGTCGCTCGGAGAGCAGCGGTCGCGACGTGCTGCGGCTTGCCGCCGGCGGTTTCAAGGACATGACGCGCATCGCGGCGGGCAGCCCGGACCTTTGGACCGGCATCTGCCTCGACAATGCGGAGCCCGTTGTCGCCGGCATCGAGGAGCTCCAGGAGGTTCTCGGGGAGTTCGCCGACAGCGTTCGCGAGGGCGATGCTGTTGCGGTTCGCGACTGGCTCGCCATTGCCGCCGAGGTCCGGACCGCGCTGCCCGCGCAGTGGGTGCCCGACACGGCCGCGCTCTTCGAACTGTCGCTGCCCATGAGCGACCGTCCCGGCGTGGTCGGCGAGATCACGACCGCCGTGTCACGGGCCGGGTGTAACATCGAAGACATCGAGATCGACCATCAGTCCGAGGACAGTGCTGTTCTTCGCCTGATCCTGACCGATGAGGGCAATCGGCGAGCACTGCTCGCGGATCTCTCGGAGGCGGGATTTGCGGCTGTTCTTCGCCCGCTCGAGTAGGAGGCCACACCGTGCGCTCTCACATCCGAAAGGCCGCAGCGCCCCTGGTCGGCGAGATTCGCGTTCCCGGCGATAAGTCGATCTCGCACCGCGCGGTGCTCTTTGCCGCGATGGCCGACGGTACATCACAGTTGAACGGTGTCCTCGACAGCGCGGACGTTCGCTCCACAATGGCCGCCGTTGAGGCGCTTGGTGCGGTTGTCGAGGTGCTGGCCGAGACGGACCACGGGCTTGACCTGGCGGTTCACGGCTGGGGTTCCGACGGACCGATAGAGCCGGTCGGTGCGATCGACTGCGGCAATAGCGGTACGACTGTGCGGCTGCTTCTCGGAGTGTTGGCTGGCTATGACGTTCATGCGGTGCTTACGGGCGACGAGTCGCTTTCTAAGCGTCCGATGAGCAGGGTCGCGACACCACTCGCTTCGATGGGCGCGCGTGTGGAAACCTCGGACGGCGGTGTGCTGCCGGTCGGCGTCAACGGCGGTGGCCTTGTCGGTGGCGATCACAAGCTGCCGATCGCCAGTGCCCAGGTCAAGAGCGCGCTCCTGCTTGCGGGCGTACGCGCGGAAGGCGTCACGCGCGTGTGCGAGCCCGCGCCCAGCCGCGACCACACGGAGCGCATGCTGCCCGCGTTCGGGATACCGGTCGGACGTGTCGGGCTGTGCGCGAGCGTGTCCGGGCCGCTCATTCCGGCCTCAGCCGATGTCGGCGTGCCGGCGGATCCCTCGTCTGCGGCGTTTCTCGTCGGCGCCGCTCTCATCGTCCCTGGAAGCGATGTCACGTTGCCCGGCATCTCACTGAACCCGACTCGTATCGGCTTCCTGCGCGTGCTCGCACGCATGGGCGCGAGGATCGACATCACGACCGGTCCCGAGATGTGCGGTGAGCCCACCGGTGATCTCCGCGTGCGCTATACCGAGAACCTCACAGGCACGACCGTTGCGGCCGACGAAGTGCCGTCGCTTATCGATGAGGTGCCGCTCCTGGCTATCGTTGCCACGACCGTCCAGGGGAGTACGCTCTTCGAGGGCGTCGGGGAGCTTCGCGTCAAGGAGTCCGATCGCCTGACCGCTATCGCCGACGGCATCAACGCGCTCCAGGGCGGGGCTTTGGCGACCGAGGACACCCTCACGATCACCGGAGGACGCCCTCTTACCGGGGCGTCGCTTGACTCGCTCGGCGACCACCGGCTTGCGATGGCGTTTGCCGTGGCGGGTCTTGTCGCGTCTGGTGAGACGGTCATCGACGGCTTCGAGGCCGTTGACGTGTCGTATCCGGGATTTGCCGGGGACGTCGCGCAACTCCTTCTCGGCGCCAGCTAGCCGACGGTCGGACGACGGGCGCGTGCTAGAATCCACGTGTTCAGCACCTACGATTTCGCAGGAGTCTCCCGCATGATCATCGCTATCGACGGTCCGGCCGCATCCGGCAAGTCAACCGTAGCCCGTGCGGTCGCGCGCAGGCTTCGCTACCGGTATCTCGACACCGGGGCGATGTATCGCGCGGTCGCCGCCGAAGCTATCTCGTGCGGCGTTTCCTTCGAGGACACCGTCGCACTCCAGGGCCTTGCCGAGGCGACGCACGTTTCCTTCACCTACCACGGAGACGATCCAGTGCCTTCGGCGGTCATGGTCGGTTCACGCGATGTGACCTCCGAGATTCGCACGCCCGCGGTCGACGCCGCTGTCAGTCTTGTCGCACGGATTCCGGGTGTTCGCAGCGCGATGGTGCCGATTCAGCAGAGCCTCGCCTTGACGGACGACACCGTCGTTGAGGGTCGCGATATCGGGACGGTCGTCTTTCCGGACGCTGCCGTGAAGGTCTACCTCACCGCCTCGCCCGAGGAGCGCGCCCGGCGCCGGTTCGGCGACCGTGAGGCCGCAGGTCACGAGGCCGAGATCGCGGCAGTAGCAGCCGACATCACGGAGCGCGATCGCATCGATAGCACGCGCGCGGCAAGCCCGCTTGCGACCGCGTCGGATGCCACCACCATCGATACGACCGGCCTGACGGTCGATGAAGTCGTTGATCGCATCGCAGAACTTGTGTCCGGGGTAGCGCGATGACACTCTTCGCGTCGATAGCCCGACCGCTCGCCTGGCCGCTCTTTATGGCGGCGTTTCGCGTACGCCTGATCGGTCGAGAGAACATCCCGAAGTCCGGTGGTGCGATTCTCGCCGGCAACCACGTGTCCTACATGGACCCCGTCCTCCTCTGGGAGTTCGCGCCACGGCCAACGCACTTCATGGCCAAGAGCGAGCTCTTTCGAGGATTTCCCGGATGGGTGCTCAACAACGCGTACGCATTCCCGGTCGTTCGCGGAAGTGCGGACCGTACGGCGATTGCGACGGCCACGAAACTCCTGGAAGACGGCGAGCTCGTCGGCATCTTCCCCGAGGGAACCCGTTCGAGTGACGGCTCGCCCGGGGAAGCGCATGGCGGCGTCTCGTTCATCGCGATGCGCGCCGGTGTCCCAGTCATCCCGGTCGCGTTCATCGGCACCGACAAGGTTTTGCCACGCGGGCAGAAGTTCATTCATCCGGCGCGCGTCACCATCAAGTTCGGCGCGCCCATCGACCCAGCAACGTTCACGGAAGGCTCCCGCAAGGAGCGGATGGAAGCGTTGACCGCTACAATCATGAAGCGTATTGCCGAAGAGCTTGAAGCTGCGAGGAGGCTGTAGCCATGCGCGTGATCGTCGCAAAGCACGCTGGCATCTGCTACGGCGTTGAGCGCGCGCTTAATCTCGCCGGCGAAGCGGCAGCAGCGGGCGGCGAGGTTCGCACGCTCGGGCCGCTCATCCACAACCCGCAGGCCGTTCAGGCGCTCCGCGAGCAAGGTGTGGAGGTAGCCGCCGGTGTCGATGAGGTTTCCGGCGGAACGCTCGTGATCCGCTCGCACGGCGTCGATCCGGCAGTCATCGCGCTCGCTGAAGAGCGCGGCCTCACCGTTGTCGACGCGACGTGTCCGTTCGTTTCCACCGCTCAGCGTCATGCGGCGGACCTTGCGCAGCAGGGATACTCCGTCGTCATCGTCGGCGAGGCCGAGCACCCCGAGGTCGAGGGCATTCTCGCGCACGCGGGCGGGCACGCGCTCATCGTGCAGCGCGCGGCCGATCTTCCGGCGAAGGTACCCTCGCGGCGCATCGGTGTCGTGGTGCAGACCACGCAGTCACCGTCCCGTCTCGAAGAGGTCGTGGCCGCGCTGTTGCCACGCGTGACCGAGCTCCGCGTCTTCAACACCATCTGCAGCGCCACGGCGCAGCGGCAGAAGGCTGCCGATGAACTCGCGCGCGAGGTCGATGTCATGGTCGTCGTCGGCGGCTACAACTCCGGGAACACGACCCGCCTGGCCGAGATCTGTCAGGCCGTGAACGACCGCGTTCACCATGTCGAGACTGCAGCCGAGCTTGACCTCGCGTGGTTCGAGGGCGCGAGCGTTGTTGGTGTCACCGGCGGCGCATCCACGCCCGCCGAACAGATTCGCAGCGTCATTGCGGCGATTGAGGCGCTCGGCAGTAATGACGAGTGAGCGCTATGGCGAGGAGCACTCGCCGAACGGTGGTCGGATCGTCTGGCTGGCCGACGACGGGGCCGCATTCGAAGCGGGTATGCGTGTCGGCGACGCGGTTCGAGCCGTTGACGGACAACCAGTGCGCGACATTCTCGACTGGCAATGGCATTCCGATGATGACGAGTTCATCGTAACCGTCGAGCGCGGGCCCGAGCTGCACGATCTCGAGGTCGAGCGCGTTCCCGGTGAGCCGCTCGGTATCGAATTCGAGGACGCCGTCTTTAACGGGGTGATGGAGTGCGCCAATTCGTGCGCGTTCTGTTTCGTCGCGCAGCTCCCGCCGGGACTCAGACCGGCCCTTTCCGTACGCGATGACGATTACCGACTCTCGTTCCTGTACGGCAACTTCGTGACCCTCACAAATCTCGAGGAACTCGACGTCGATCGAATCCTCGAGCAGCGCCTCTCGCCGCTCTATGTCTCGCTGCACGCGGTCGATTCGTCTGTGCGGGCGCAGCTCGTTTGTCCGACTGTCGAAGACACCACGCTCGATCGCATCGACACGTTGCTGAACGGCGGGATCGACCTCCACATCCAGATCGTTCTCGTCCCCGGAATCAACGACGGTGACGTCCTGACCGAGACACTTTCGTGGCTCGCTTCTCCAGAGGGCGTGCTCTCGGTCGGAATCGTGCCGCTCGGCTTCACTGGACACCAGTCGCGCTTCAGTCGGTCCTTCACACCCGCCGAGGCGGCAGACCTCATCGCCTCGATCGCACCGCTCCAGACAAGCATGCGAGCCACTCGTGACTCCGCATGGGTCTACGCGGCCGACGAGTTCTACCTGAACGCCGGGCAAGCGCTGCCCGATGACGCTTCCTACGACGATTACCCGCAGTACGAGAACGGCATCGGTCTCGTGCGGTCATTCATCGATGAGTTCGCGGAGGCGTCTGATGGGCTCAGCGCTGCAGATCACGCCTTTGTCACGCTGACCGGAACGCTGTTCGCGCCGGTCCTCAAGCGCGTCATCTCGGATGCCGGACTTGCCCACATCGTGCGCGTCGTAGCGGTCGAGAATCGTCTCTTTGGCGGCAATGTTTCGGTCACCGGGCTGCTCGGTGGCCATGACATCATCGAGGCCGTTCGGGCCGACGGGGGAGTGGGAATCTATCTCCTGCCCGATGTCGTGGTAAACTCCGACGGTCTGTTGCTGGATGATGTCCCTGCCGACGAGTTGTCCGTGCGCGCTGGCGCCGACCTGAGAGTCATCGGATCGGATGCCGCCTCGCTCGTCGCGGCGCTCGCAACGGCCGGGTAAGGAGGAACTACCCCCGTGAGCCTACCAATCGTAGCCGTGGTCGGTCGACCGAATGTCGGCAAGTCCACGTTCGTCAATCGCATCATGCAAGGCCAGGACGCTATCGTGCACTCGTCGAGTGGCGTGACGCGTGATCGCAGCTATCACAAAGCCGACTGGAACGGCGTCGACTTCATGTTGATCGACACCGGCGGCATCGATCTCCTCGACAACGACGAGTTCGGACCGTCCATTCGCGCCCAGGCCATGATGGCTGCCGAGCAGGCCGACATCGTGATCTTCCTCGTGGACGGCAAGGCAGGTGTCGCTTCCGGCGACGCCGATGTCGCCAAGCTGCTCCGCAAGTCGGGACGGCCGATCTTCCTCGTTGTGAACAAGGCGGATACGCCGGGCAATGACTCGATGATCCACGAGTTCTGGGCGCTTGGCCTGGGGCAGCCGTGGGCCGTCTCCGCGCTTCACGGCCACGGCACCGGCGATCTGCTCGACGAGATCGTCTCGAGCCTGCCGGAGACCGAGCCTGAGCCCGAGATCGATGCTATCAACGTTGCCATCATCGGACGTCCGAACGCCGGCAAGTCGTCGCTCTTCAACCGCCTTCTCGGCCATGAGCGCTCGATTGTCTCCGAAGTTGCCGGGACCACTCGCGACGCCCTCGACACGCTCGTTGAGCACGAAGGTGTCATGTACCGCCTCGTCGACACCGCCGGCCTTCGCCGCAAGTCGCAGATCGACGAATCCGTCGAGTACTACAGCTTCGTCCGCGCGATGCGTGCGATCGACCGCGCGGATGTCGCCGTTCTCGTCATCGACTCGCCGCTTGGCGTGACCGACCAGGATCAGCGCGTAGCCCGTTTCGCCGCCGAGCGCGGTTCTGCGATGGTCGTCGTTCTCAACAAGTGGGATATCGTCGGCGGTCCGGAGATCAAAGCCGAGGTATCGGCCGTTGTTCCCGAGAAGCTCGGCTTCATCGGCTACGCGCCCGTTCTGCGCATCAGTGCGCTGACCGGCAGCGGCGCCGGCAAGATCTTCCCGGCGATCCACCGCTCGTATGTCTCGTTCACGCAGACCATCACCACGAGCGCGCTCAACCGCTTCCTCACCGATATCCGCGCGATCGGGCACACGATCTCGCAGGGACGCAAGACGCTGCGGCTCAACTACGTCACGCAGACTGGCAACAAGCCGCCGGTCTTCAGCTTCTTCGCGAACCACCCCGACCTGGTCGATGACAGCTACACACGGTATCTCGAGAACCGCATGCGAGAGACCTTTGACCTCACCGGAACACCCATCCGCATCAGGTTCAGGAAGAAGGTCTAGCGTTGGATACCGTGTGGCGCATCGCCGCAGCTCTTGCGGTGGCCTTCGTCGCTGGCAGTATCCCGTTCGCGGTGATCATCAGCCGGACGTTCTTCCATTCCGACATCCGGGAGCACGGTTCCGGCAACCCGGGTGCGACCAACGTGCTGCGGACGTTCGGCCCGGCAGCGGGTTTTGCGGTGTTCGCGCTTGACGGACTCAAGGGCGCGGCCGGAGTGTACGTCGCACGTCTGCTCGTCCCTGCAGCCTGGGCAGCTGACGGACATGACTGGTTCATGATTGCCGCAGCGATGGCTGCGATCGCCGGCCACACGTTCTCGCCGTTCATCGGCTTCAAGGGCGGGAAGGGCGTTGCGACGGCCGCCGGTGCGATATCGATCATCATTCCCGGCGCGTTCGTCGTCATGTTCGTGACCTTCGCCGTCATCCTCGCGATCACGCGCATGGTGTCACTCGGGTCGATCGTTCTCGCGCTTGAGTTCCCGCTCCTGACCATCATCATGTACGGCGACCGTACCCCCGTGGTTCTCTTCGGTTTCGCGGCCGGCACGCTCGTCCTGTGGCGTCATCATGCCAATCTCAAGCGCATCTTCCTCGGACAAGAGCATAAGATGGGTACGAACAACGAGTCCCGGGAGGCGAGCCAGGCGTGAGCATAGCGGTCATCGGCGCTGGATCATGGGGTACCGCGGTTGCGGCGCTTCTTGGCGGCAAGGGTATCGACGTCCAGCTCTGGGCGCGCGAGACCGAGATCGCCGAGGGTATCAACGCGGTTCACCGGAACCCGCTCTACCTGAAGGACATCGAGCTGCCCGCGCGTGTCGTTGCGACGCACGAGATCGACGAGGCGCTCAACGGCGTCACTGCAGTTGTCATGGTCACGCCGAGCCACGGGGTTCGTGGCACGGCAGAGACGATGCTCCCGCACATCTCGAACACGCTCCCTATCGTGAACCTCTCGAAGGGCGTCGAGCGCGGCAGCGACATGCGGATGACGCAGGTCCTCGAGGATGTGCTCGGGAATTGTGCGCGTCTCGCGGCGCTCTCCGGCCCCAACCACGCCGAGGAAGTCAGCAAGCAGGTTCCCTCGGCAACCGTTATCGCCGCATACGACGAGTCCGTGGGACGCATGTTCCAGGACCTTTTCATGTCACCGACGTTCCGCGTCTACACCAACCCTGATGTTGTCGGCGTCGAGTTGTGTGCGGCGTGCAAGAACGTCGTTGCGGTCGCCGCCGGGCTCTCTGACGGTCTCGGCTACGGCGACAACACCAAGGCGACCCTCATGACGCGCGGCCTCGCAGAGATGGCGCGTCTCGGCGCGAAGCTCGGTGCGAACCCGCTCACGTTCATGGGGCTTGCCGGTGTCGGCGACCTTATCGCAACGTGCACGAGCCGCCACAGCCGCAACCGCGGTCTGGGCGAGCACATCGCACGCGGCGGCACGATCGAGTCGTATGCCGAGGAGACGCACATGGTCGCCGAAGGTGCGACGTCGTGCATCTCCGTCGATGACCTTGCACACCGAGAGGGTCTTGAGCTGCCGATCACCCATCAGGTTCGCGCCATCCTCTACGAGGGAGCATCGCCGCTCACCGGCGGGGAGATGCTGATGGGCCGCGCCGCAAAGGACGAACTGCACGGCATGGGCATCGTCGTGGACGAGGAGGCCTAGATGGACCGCTCGCTCCTCATTGCACCGTCCATTCTGTCAGCGGATTTCACCCGGCTCGGTGAAGCGGTCGCCTTCATGGAAGCCGCCGGTGCAGATCTTGTCCACGTGGATGTCATGGACGGACGCTTCGTCCCGAATCTCACCATCGGCCCGCCGGTCATCAAGGCGCTCAAGCGTGTGACGAAGCTTCCCCTGGACGTGCATCTCATGATCGATAACGCCGATGAGACCGTCGGCTGGTACCTCGAAGCGGGCGCGGACATCGTTGTCGTGCATGCCGAGGCGTGCAACCACCTTCACCGGATCGTGCAGACGATCCACGAGGCGGGCGCGCAGGCGGGTGTTGCGCTCAATCCCGGAACGCCGGCAGATGTTCTCGAGGCGATCATCGCTGACCTCGATTACGTCTTGGTGATGAGCGTCAATCCCGGCTTTGGCGGGCAGGCGTTCATCGCGTCGGCAATCGACAAGGTTCGCGACGTTGCCGCGCTCGCTCGCTCAAAGGGCGCGCGGCCGCGGATTGCGGTTGATGGCGGCATCGATACCAGGACGGCTCCACTCGTCGTTGAGGCGGGTGCCGACGTTCTCGTCGCAGGGAGTGCGGTCTTCTGTGCTGCGGACCCTGCGAAGGCGATTCACGACATACGAACGGCGGCCGTTTCTAAGTTGGTGTAAGATGAGCGCGCACTTTCTTCAGGGCGGGGTGAGATTCCCCACCGGCGGTGACAGCCCGCGAGCCTCGTATGAGGCAGACCCGGAGAATTCCCGGGGCCGACGGTAGAGTCCGGATGGGAGAAGGAAGGTCTGGGCGTGAGCCTGTTTCTTGATGACGCCTCGGCGATAGCCGATCCGTTTCTGCGGCGTGCGTTCACGCTGGCAGAACGTGGCCGCGGCACCGTGAGCCCCAACCCGATGGTCGGCTGTGTCATCGTTCGCGATGGCGTTGTCGTAGGCGAGGGCTATCACCAGCAGGCTGGCGGTCCGCACGCGGAGATCGCCGCACTCAGCGCAGCAGGCGATAACGCCGCCGGTTCGACCGCGTACGTGACGCTTGAACCCTGCAACCACTACGGTCGCACACCACCGTGCACGAGCGCGCTGCTCAAGGCGGGCGTCACGAAGGTCGTCATCGGTCTGCGCGACCCCAATCCTGAAGTCACCGGCTCTGGTGCAGAAGCGCTTGCCGAGGCTGGCGTAGAGATCGTCTTCGTCACGGATGACGCGCCATTTCGCGCGCAGAACGAAGCGTGGCTCTGTCGTTTGCGCACCGGCCTTCCGTTCGTGAGGGTGAAGGTAGCCCTCACACTGGATGCGCGCCCGGGGCTCTTCGCGAGCAGGCGCGCGCGCATCACGGGCAGCGGCGGCGGAACGGTCACCATGCTCGTGCGCGAACGAGCCACGGCCGTCTTCGTCGGAGCTTCCACCCTGCAAGTCGACGATCCGCTCTTGACCATCCGGGATGCCGACGAGCGCGCGGCCCTTCGCCAGCCCATTCGCGGTGTCCTCTCGCGGACGTCTGTTCCCGCATCGTCGGCACGCATGCTGAGTGACGGAGTCGGGAAGACTCTCCTTGTCACAAGTGATGCTGCCGCTCCTGTTGCGACGGCCGCTCTCGCATCGCGCGGTACAGAGGTCCATCTCTACCGCTATGCTGATGGTATCCGCGGCGCTCTTGCGGCGGTTGCAAACGCGGGTATCGATGACATGCTTGTGGAAGCAGGGCCGGCGCTTCTGACGGCACTGTGGAATGCGCGGGCGATCGACGAACTCGTCGTCGTGCACGCAGGGGGTATGGGAGGCAACGCGGCACCACCGCTCTTTCTTGGTGGTGGCGAGATTGCAGGGGGCTCCCTCACGCCGACGTTTCGGGCGGTTGAGGCGGCTGTACGCGGAGATGATGCAGTCACGGTCTGGCGACCCAAGCTACAAGCGGCAGGGGAGTCACGGGCCATAGGAGGGAGTTCATAGATGTTCACGGGTCTGATCGAGTGCGAAGGCATCATCACGCGTGCCGAGCGGGTCTCGGGAGGCATGCGGCTGGAGGTGTACGCTCCGGAGTTCGGCCGGGATATGGCCATCGGCGATTCGATCGCTGTTGATGGCGTCTGCCTTACCGTCATCAAGTTCATCCGGGGGGCGTTCCTCACGGACGTGAGCGGCGAGACGCTTGACCGAACAACACTCGGGACCCTCCGCCAGGGTGGCAAGGTCAATCTTGAGCGCGCACTCAGGCTCTCTGACCGCCTCGGCGGGCATCTCGTCTCCGGACATATCGACGCGATCGGGAAGATCGCGCTCAAGCAGCCCAACGGCAAGTTCACCGTCTACCAGTTCCAGGCTCCACCAGAAGTGATGCAGTACGTCGTCGAGAAGGGCTCGATCGCCGTTGACGGCATTTCGCTGACCGTCGCGCGCGTCGGGGCCGACGGCTTCACGGCCGCGGTCATCCCGCAAACCGAAGAGGTCTCGACGCTCAAAGAGAAGAGCTCGGGGGCACTCGTCAACCTTGAGGCCGACATGCTCGGCAAGTACGTCAAGCGGTTCGTCGCGCTCTATGCGGGAGTGGATGACGAGACTCCTGCAGCTGGAAAGCGCGGCCTCGGCGACATGCTCCGCGAGTTCACGGACGGACGCTGATGCCGATGAGCGACATCTTCACACCGATCGAGGAAGCCATCGAGATCATCCGTTCGGGCGGTATGCTCATCGTCGTCGATGACGAGGATCGCGAGAACGAAGGCGACTTCGTCATGGCCGCCGGCAAGGTGACACCCGAGGCGATCAACTTCATGGCGCAACACGGCCGTGGACTCATCTGCCTGCCAATGTCCGGCGAGCGTCTCGACGAGCTCCACATCCCGCCGATGACGGACAACAACACGTCAGCACAAGGCACCGCCTTCCATGTGTCGATTGGCGCAAAGGGCCGCATAACCACGGGCATCTCGGCGAAAGACCGTGCGGAGACCGTTCTGGCCGCAATCGACCCGACGTCGGGTCCGGACGATATCGCGATGCCCGGCCACGTGTTCCCGCTCCGCGCGAAGCCGGGCGGCGTGCTTGAGCGTGCCGGTCATACAGAAGCCTCGGTCGATCTCGCCCGTCTCGCAGGGCTCGCGCCTGCGGGCGTCATCTGCGAGATCATGAACGAAGATGGCACGATGGCCCGCCGACCCCAGCTTGAAGAGGTCGCAGCCCGATTCGGTCTCAAGATGGCGACGGTCGCCGATCTCATCCGCTACCGGCGTCGTACCGAGCGGCTTGTCGAGCGAACCTCGACGGTTCGGCTCCCCACGCGTCACGGTGAGTTCATCGCCCACGGCTATCACTCGCTCGTGGACGACTCGACCCATATTGCGCTCGTTGCGGGAGACGTCAAGGATCGCGAGGACGTTCTTGTTCGCGTCCATTCGGAGTGCCTCACCGGAGACGTCTTCCACTCGCTTCGGTGTGACTGCGGCGATCAGCTTGAAGAGGCCATGCGTCTCGTTCAGGAGGAAGGCCGCGGTGTCATCCTCTACATCGTCGGTCATGAGGGTCGCGGCATCGGCCTCGAGAACAAGCTGAAGGCCTACGAGTTGCAGGAGCAAGGCGCTGACACCGTCGAGGCAAACGAGGCACTCGGCTTTCCGGCCGATCTTCGCGACTACGGCATCGGTGCCCAGATTCTCGTCGACCTGGGTCTGACGAGCATGCGGCTTCTCACCAACAACCCGACGAAGATCGTCGGACTGCAAGGCTACGGTCTTCGAGTGACCGAGCAGGTGCCGCTCCAGATCGGCTGCGGCGCCGACAACATCGAGTACTTGCGTACGAAGAAGGACAAGATGTCCCACCGGCTCGATCTGCCCGAGTAGGGACCGAAAGGAGACCATCATGACCGTGTTCGAAGGCAACATGATCGGCACAGAACTCAAGGTCGGCATCGTGATCAGCCGCTTCAACGAGCTCCTCTCGTCCCGGCTGCTCTCCGGTGCGAACGATGCGCTCACGCGACACGGCGTGCTTGCAGACGACATCGATGTCGCATGGGTCCCGGGTGCGTTCGAAATCCCGCTCGTCGCTCAGCGCATGGCAGCAAGCAAGCGTTACGACGTTGTTCTGGCTCTGGGCGTTGTGATTCGGGGCGGCACGCCGCACTTCGAGTACGTTGCGTCCGAGGTCTCCAAGGGTGTCGCCTCAGCGTCGCTCGATACGGGCGTTCCGGTCATGTTCGGCGTCATCACGGCCGACAGCATCGAGCAGGCAGTGGAGCGCGCAGGAACCAAGTCGGGCAACAAGGGTTGGGATGCGGCGCTTGCCGGTATCGAGATGGCCAATCTCATGCGCGCCGTCTAGCTCCATCCAGCAGCACCGAACTACCCCGTGGAAAGCCGAAAGGCCCGGATCGCGTAAGCGTTTCGGGCCTTTCTTCTGGGCAATCCATTGGGCTCTCGCCACCCCGTGGCTATCAACCGTGGACGTCCGATCAACCTGTCCGCTCATGGAGCGGGAATACAACCTACCAAACGCTCAGAGGTGAAACAAGCGACAGTTTGTTCGATTTGATGAACGGTCGTTGCGCGCCTCTGTGTGGGAACTGTGAGGCGTTAAGTGGTGGCGGGTTTCGGTCGGAGCGGCTATCGGCTACGCTACTCGAGGGGAGCGTATGATGGCCGGGCTTGAGACGAGGAGATCGACTGATGAACGATGCCGACAGCGGCACCCCCAGAGAGGGTTCGCGCGCGGTTCTGAACGTGTTTGGGCTTACTCTCGAAGTCAGTAACCCGCGACTTGCCGAACTGCTAACCATGGATGCAAGAGACGCTCTCGTTACGGATGTTCGGGAGCTCACGTTGCGCTCAGACAACCCGGCGCCAACGGCCGCGGAGGTGGCCGAAGCGATTCCGGGCGTCGTCGTCTCCACGCCGACTCCACACGACGAGGACATCATCCGTATGCGTCGCGAATTCCGCGTACGCGTCGAAGGCGTTGGCAAGGCCCTCGGCTTTGAGACTCACGGCGATGGGCTCTGGGTGTCGCCCACGGGTGTGCACGTACTCACACGCGCCGTCGATCGGCAGCTGTCCCTCGCGGCAGCATCGCATTTTGTCGGCGAGATGAACCAGCTTCTCGAGAGTCGGGATGATCGCAACGAGACCTCAGTTCTCTTCGTTGTCGATGACCAGCAGACCGCGGACGTCTTCAAAGTCGCCATCCGCCAGAGCCGCCTCCATAGTCAGATGCGCACCGCTAGTATCGAGAACCTCGAGGAGATGCGCGCCATGATCCACCGAGGCGCCTTGCACCACAAGCAAGCTGTCGTTCTGCTTACCCCGGTCGCGAATATCGACGTCGGCGAGATCATCTCAGTCCTGAACGCGCAAGATGTGAGAAACGACTCTCCGCTTGATGTGTTCTAGTCTCAGCACGCAGCGTCCCGTATGGATCGGGATGAGCGGTGGCGTCGACAGTTCGCTTTCTGCGGCACTGCTGCTGGAGTCCGGCCGTGACTGTACGGGAGTCACCCTCGATCTTGGAAGAGGCGACTCCGAAGCGGTGTCGATTGCTGCCGCGGCTGCGGTCTGCGAGCACCTCGGGATCGAGCATCGCGTCGTCGATCTGGCTGCCGAGTTCCGTGAAGCAGTCGTTGACGCGACCGCAGCAGCCTACGCGCGCGGGCTTACCCCGAATCCGTGCGTCATCTGCAACGTGCTGATCAAGTTCGGGATGCTCTTTGATCTGGCGGCATCTGCCGGAGCGGACCTGGCCACCGGCCACTATGTGCGTCGAGTAGGCGAGGGCGCTCAGTCTCGCCTCGCGATGGCGGCCGATCCCACCAAGGACCAGTCGTACTTCATGTACCGGCTCACGCCCGATGTGCTCGCGGGCCTCACATTTCCTCTCGGTGAGCTCACAAAGGTCGAGGTCAGGGCGCTTGCTGCGGCCCGCGGTATTGACGCGATGCACACCGCCGAGAGCCAGGATGCGTGTTTCCTCGGCGCGGGCGGTTACCCGGCGCTGGTGCAGTCACTGTATCCGGACGCGTGCGCACGAGGATCTGTCGTGACCGCCGACGGCACCGTTATCGGGACGCATGACGGCATCTGTCGGTTCACGGTTGGCCAGCGAAAGGGCCTCGGGATCGCGTCGACCGAGCCGCTCTATGTCACCCGTATCGACGCTGCTGCCAACACCATCATGGTCGGGCCCTACAACGATCTGGAACGACGGACGCTCACCGCTTCTGACGCGGTATGGTCGGGCGGGGAGGGTATCGTCGAGTGTGACGTCAAGGTGCGCTACAACTCGCCGACGGTGCCCGCGCGCGTGAGCCACGTGGGCTCAGGGCTTCATATCGAACTCGCGGTGCCCGTCTTCGGAGCCGCTCCCGGGCAGTCCGCGGTATGCTACCGGGGAGACACCGTCATCGGCGGCGGCTTCATCGGGGAGGATCTGTGATCGACCTACACATGCACACGAGTCGCTGCGGGCATGCCGAGGGCACGCTTGAGGCGTACGTTGCGGCGGCACGCGCGGCCGGTATCGCCACCATCGCGTTCACCGACCACCTCCCTCTGCCAGCCGAGATCCTTGCGAGAGACCCCCACGCTGCGGAGTACGCCATGCCGGAGGAGCAGCTCGATGCCTACGTCGCTGACGTTTTGGCGGTTCGAGCGCTATCTGCAGCCTCCGGTGGTCCCGAAGTGCTTCTCGGCATCGAAGCCGACCTGCATCCCGGAAACGAGTCCCACGTCCGCCGGCTGCTGGAGCGGCATCCCCTCGATATCGTCCTCGGGTCGGTGCACTTCGTGGACGGCTGGGCGTTCGACGACCCGGATCGCCGCGACGGCTACAGCGACTGGGACGTGCGCGCACTCTGGGAACGCTACTTCGATGACCTCATCGCCGCAGCTCAGACCGGACTTGCCAACGTCATCGGTCACGCCGATCTGGTGAAGAAGTTCGGCTACGTGCCCGAAGGTGACCTTGCGCCGCTCTACGAGCGCGCGGCATCGGCGTTTGCCGCGGCCGGTGTCGTCGTCGAGGTCAACACCGCCGGGCTCCGTAAGCCGTGCGCTGAGCTCTACCCGTCGGCCGGGTTCTTGCGGGCTCTTCGTGCGGCCGACGTGCACGTCACGACCGGCTCCGATGCTCACACGCCGGCAGAGGTGGGCGCCGGACTTGCCGAGGCCCGTGAGGCGCTTCTCGCCGCCGGCTATGATCGCGTTACCATCTTTCGCAACCGTATCGGCGAGGAGATATCGCTATGAGCGAATCCGTGACCGTCGGGCACGTGCTTGCCGCGCTCGGGCATGCGTTTCCGGTCGCCTGGGCCGAGGAGTGGGACGCCGTCGGTCTTCGGGTCGGCGACCCCTCGTGGCCCGCTACCCGGGCGCTGTGCACCCTCGATGCCAACCTCGGCGCGGTAGAGCGTGCGGTCGGTGCCGGATGCGACCTTGTCGTGACGCACCATCCGCCGTTTCTCGACCCGATCGATACGCTCACGCCTGCGATCCCCAGCGGTGCGCTCGCGCTTGCGGCCGCGCGCGCGGGTGTGGCGATCATCAGCATGCACACCAATCTCGACCGCTCGCCGGTTGGCGCCGAGGCATTGCCGCTGCTCCTCGGGCTTCCTGTGCTGCACCCGCTTGAGGAGCCGGTTCCCGGACTGCCGAAAGACGTACGTTACGGCCGCCTCTGCGAGATAGCTCCCGAGCGTCTCGCCGTCTTCGCTTCCCGGATGGGCGCAGCGCTCGGCGTGCGCCCGAGGGTCTGGGGAGACCCGGCGCGCGAGGTTCGTCTCGTCGCCGTCGGCAACGGCTCCGTTAGGTCGCTCATCCCCGCGGCGCTGGCCGCCGGCGCGGATGTCCTGCTGGGTGGCGAGGTGCGGTATCATGACGCACTGGACGCCGTCGAGAACGGGCTTGCTGTCATCGAAGCCGGTCACGACGCAACCGAGTGGCCGCTCGTACACGTGCTCGCAGATTGTGCGAGATCGGTTCTCGGCGATACCGGCGTCATCGAGGAGCCCGCGCGCGCGGGATGGTGGATCGCGGAAGGGGCGTGACGTGGACCAGGCAATCGCTCTCGTTGCACTGTCCGAGAAAGACCTGGAGATCGTTCGCGCCACCAAGAAGCTCAGTGAGCTACCCGAGAAGCACGCGATTCTCGAAGTACGTCACAAACTGCGCGAGATCGAAGCCATCGCCGAGAAGGCCACGCTCTACGTCGCGCAACTCGAAGCCGCTCAGAAGCGCGCCGAGGACGAGACAGCCACGATCAGCGCGCACATCGTAGCCGAGCAGGCCAAGGTGGACTCCGGCGTCATCTCGAATCACAAGGAACTTCAGAGCCTCTCGCGCGAGATCGATTCTTTGTCGCGGCAGAAGGACAAGAAGGAGAACGAAGTCCTCACCGCCATGGAGAAGCTCGAGACGGGTAGGGCGCAGGCCGCGAAGGTGGCCGAAACCATCGAGAAGGGCCACGCCAAAGAAGCGCAGCTCATCGAGCGCTTTCAGAGCATCGGCGGCGCGCTCCAGCGAGAGATCGACCTGGCAACCAAGCAGCGCGCTACGCTGGCTGGTGTGTTGAAGCCGGAGCTGCTGGCCCGCTATGAGGCCCTGCGTGTCTCGAAGCACGGTCTTGGCGTTGGAGTGCTTCACGGCCTTCAGTGCTCGGCATGCAGGATCGAGCTGCCGTCCGAGAGCGTACTGGCGCTGAACAATGCAGGCGTGCCGATCGCCGAGTGTCCCTCGTGCAAACGGCTGCTCGTGATCGGTATGGAGAACGGATCGTGACCGTGCGCGGAACCCTCTACACCGACGGCGGTTCTCGCGGCAATCCCGGCCCTGCCGGTATCGGCATCGTGCTGCTCCGCGAGAGCGGTGATGTCTGTTGCTCGGGAGGACGTTTCCTTGGCGAGTGCACCAACAATGTCGCCGAGTATCGGGCACTCATCTGGGGCCTTAAGACGGCAGTCAACTGCGGTGTGACCGATCTTCTCGTGCGCGCCGACAGTGAGCTTGTCGTGAAGCAGATGCGTGGTGAGTACCGCGTGAAGCATCCCGGTCTCCAGCCGCTGTACGCTCGGGCCAAGGATCTTGCGCGTGAGTTTGCGAGTGTCCGCTACGAACACGTCCGTCGCGAGCAGAACACGCACGCGGATGAGCTCGCCAATGCGGCAATGGACGGACAGTGCGACGTCGGCGACGTTCCCGATGGCGCTGTCGGCAACGATCAGGGATCCCTCTTCTAGAGGAGGCGGCTGTGTACGAACTCAGCGTGAAGGACCATTTTGACGCCGCACATTCGCTCCGCGGTTATCCCGGTGAGTGTGCAAAGCTGCACGGTCATACGTGGGACGTCGAGGTGACGGTCGAAGGGGAGACGCTCGACAACATCGACATCCTCTACGACTTCAAGCAACTGAAGATCGATCTCACGGCCGTACTTGAGCCGCTCGATCACGCGTTTCTCAACGACGTTCCGCCATTTGACGTGCTGAGTCCGACAGCGGAGAACATGGCGCGCGTTGTCTACGAGGCGCTGGCCGGTCGAGTAGGCGCGCAGGTCCGCGTCAAGGAAGTCACGGTCTGGGAATCACCGATCGCACGGATCACGTACCGGCCGTAGGGCAGGCGGCACCATCGATGAAGACAACAAGGGCGGCCATGTGGCCGCCCTCTGAATACAGGTGTCCCGAGAAACCTCGGCTGCGTTTGTCCTTAGTCCCAACTTCCCATTTCTTACCTTTGGAGACTCTCGACGCTCAGGACGCTTACGCTAACCCATTGCGAAGATCGAACCCTCTGGCAGCTACTGGTACGCTGGTTTTCAAGACTCGCTCGCTCCGACCTCTCGGGACAACCACTACGTTAAAGCACCCTGATTGGGGCGTCAATATGACTTCTCAAAATTGACCGAGTATGCGCTGACCGCGATGGTTTTGGTGTTGAGCGGTAGGTGCGGGAACCCCAGCGGTTCCGGACGGTCATGAATCTCTGCCGGATGGAAACACCCGGCGCCGTGTGAGCAACTCTACCCATCAGAATCAGCGTGTGTTAGCATATGCTAACGCGCAATGTTAGTCGTTGGTACAGCACGGTATTGCATATAGCGAAGCCCTAGGAGTCGTCATGCCGAGCCAAACTCTCGAGGAATACCTCGAAGCAATCTACAAGCTTGCCGAGCACGGCGAAGCCCGCCCGTCGCGCCTTGCTGAGGCTATGGGCGTAGCCGCGCCGACGGTCACGTCCACGCTTAAGCGGCTCAAGACGCGGGGCCTCATCACGCGTCCCGGCGGAGCGATTGCGCTCACGCCGACGGGCCGTTCGGAGGCGCTCAACATCATCCGGCGCCACCGCCTGGCGGAGCGCTTTTTGGTTGATGTGCTCGGTATGGCATGGGAGGACGTTCACGAGGAGGCCTGTAGGCTGGAGCATGCGCTCTCGCCAAAAGTGCAAGCCGCACTAGAGACGTATCTGGAGAATCCTGACGTGTGTCCGCACGGTCATCCGATCCCTTCCGCCGAGGGTGCTGTCGCAGAGGTAACCGGCGACCCGCTCTGCGGCTTTGACACCGGCGCGGATGTTCAGATCATCCGTATCGAGGAGGAAGATGAGCGCCTCCTGTCATATCTCGCATCGCTCGGGATGTATCCCGGAACGCGCGTGAAGGTCTGTGACGTTGCTCCGTTCCACGGACCGCTCATGGTCGAGATCGGTGGCTCCCGGTACGCTCTGGGGCGCGATGTCGCAGCGAAGATCGTCGTCGGCGCCTCGACGGCTCGAGCTGTCGCGAAGAAGTCTGCCCGCCGATGAGCAGCGTACGACTTGGTCCTGACGACGACCCGGTCGCCGCTGTCGCCTCGTTGCGCGATCGTGGCCCGATGGTGGCGCTGCTCGGTAATCCGAACGTCGGAAAGTCGAGTCTGTTCAACCGGCTCACCGGCATCGGCGTCGAGACCGCACACTATCCAGGCACCACTCAGGTCATGAACCTTGGTGACACGCGGATAGGCGAGCGGGGCGCCGTGATCATCGACTTGCCCGGCACGTACAGCCTGAGTGATCAGGCCGCTGAGTCGACCATCTCACGTCGTGCGTTGGTCGAACTCATGCCGGACGTCGTGATCGTGGTTGTCGACGCGACGAACCTTGACCGTAACCTGTTCCTGACCGTGCAGGCAGTTGAACTCGGTCTGCCGCTCGTTGTGGCACTCAACCTGGTCGACGAGGCGGAACACAAGGGCCTCTCAATCAGCGTCGCGACCCTAGAAGAGCATCTCGGCGTACCGGTACTCTCGTGCGTCGCCACTACGGGTGAAGGCGTGGATGCGGTCGTTGAGCGCGCACTTCAGGTCGCAGACGCGGGGCGAACTGCCGCACCGCTGGCCTATGGTGTGTCATTCGAAACGATCATGAAGCCGGTTGTTGAGGCGGCGAACGCCCTTGTCGAGCGGCCTGGGGGTCTCTCTGCACGCGCGATAGCGTTGCTCCTCTTCGAGGGCGCGCCGGACCTACTGGGCATCTCGGGCGCGATGAGCGCCGTCGCTGGACCCGCAGCCGAAGCGCGAACGGCCAGTCAGGCCCGGTACGAGGAGCCACCGCAGGTCACGCTCGCGAGAGAGCGACATGCACTCGCCGGAACGATTGCTGCGGCCGCGACCAGCGCTCGTGAAGGCGGCCCGAGACGTGGCCCCCGCGATCTGTGGGCGTTCACAACATCCCCGAAGACGGGAGTGCCGCTCGTCGTGCTCGTGATGTCGCTCGTGTTCGGCTTCCTTTTCGTCGTCGGGGACTTCCTCGCGACCGGCTTCTCAAGTCTGTGGGCGACGTTCGCGTCACCGCTGATCGCCTCGGGGATACACGCGATCGCGGGCAACGGTGCGGTTGCGGAGGTGCTCGGGTGGGGATTCGATGCCGGTATCGAAGCGTCCCTCGCAATCGGGCTGCCGTACATCCTCACGTTCTATGTGCTGCTCGCCATTCTGGAGGATTCGGGCTACCTGAACTCGCTCGCATTCCTGACCGATCGGGTGATGCATCGCTTCGGCATGCACGGCAGGGGATTGCTCCCTTTGGTTGCCGCAGCCGGCTGCAACGTGCCGGCGATGCTTGCGGTCCGCAACCTGCCGACAAAGCGCGAGAGGCTCATCGGATCCACGCTTGTGGCACTCGTGCCGTGTAGTGCGCGAACCGCTGTCGTACTCGGCGCCGTCGGGCACTATATCGGGTGGCAACCGGCACTTGGTGTGTTTGCGGTTGTCTTCGCCGTGGGGATCGCGACCGCGCTTGGTATGAACAGCCTCTTCCCCGGACATACCGGCGGACTCGTTATGGAGATGTTCGCGTTCCGGCGTCCACGGCTGGGCTCCATTCTCAAGAAGGCGTGGGCGCAGTTTCGGGAGTTCCTCTTTGTGGCGACGCCGATCGTCATCGTCGGAAGCCTCGTTCTCGGAACGCTCTACGAGACTGGCTGGCTGTGGAAACTCACCGGCCCGCTCGAGCCGATCGTGGTCGGATGGCTCGGCCTGCCGGCGATTGCGGGACTCACGCTCGTACTCGGTACCTTGCGAAAGGAGCTCGCGCTGCAGCTACTCATCACGATGGCGGTGGTGGCGATGGGCTCCTCGGCAAGCAATCTCATGACGTTCATGACGCCGACCAACCTGTTCGTGTACGCGCTCGTCAATACGCTTGCGGTGCCGTGTGTTTCGACCATCACCGTGCTGGTGCGCCAACAGGGGTGGGCGAGGGCATCAGGCATCGTGGCATTCACGGTCGCAGTCGCGCTTCTGACCGGCGGGATCTTCGCACGGTTGTTGCCGGCGCTCGGGTGGGCATAGCGCGGTTGGCGGGAGTTCGGAGTCTGGTAAGGCGGGCGCGCTAGTGTCGTGGCATGGACACGCTACCGAATGCTCACGCGGCAATCATTCCAGCTGACAAGCTGCGATACTGCTTGGATCCGATTCATCCGACTGGCAAACACAAGGCACGCGTGTTCGAGTCAGCCCTGGGAATCAGCCTCGACAACGTGCTCGTACTCGAGAGGATGCTGCGGGATGGAATCGTTTCACATCCGGCCAGGCTCAGGTGCACCTACACGGATGGAACCGAACGGTGGGTGGTAGACTGGGTAGTGCTGGGTCGCATGGGACCGCTCCGTTTTGTGTGTGCTTGGAACCGACCTCGAAGCGATCACTGCCCTCGCTTGGTATCGTGCTACTTGAAGAAGGTGAAGTCGTGATGGTCGAGATCAAGGAACTGGATCTCGTTGAGGTGACCGAGGATCTGCCGAATGGCATTGTCGAAGGTGCTCAGGGGGTGGCAGTCGGCATTCAGGGCGACTCCTGTACCGTTGAGTTCATGGATGGCCAGGGCTACACCATCGGCCTGATCGATATCCCGAAAGGGTGTCTCGAAGTCGTCAATCTCCTTCCCTCAGGTGCATCGGTAGCCCGCGAGGATTAGTTCGTCGCACGACCTCCCTGTAGCCCGATTCCATGTCAGAGCCGTCTTGTATACCGAACATACGTTCGATATACTGAACGTGCCGGGCGTGGACCCCCTGAGAACTCCTTCCACGCCCGGCTCCTTCCCTCAGAAGAGAGCTCCCATGGGCCGCAATAGCGCTATCAAGGCGTTCGATCCCGCGAACAAGACCGGTATACCGCTTGATCTGTTCAGCGGCAGGGACACCCGACGACCGGTTATCGTCGAGCTGCTTCGAAGCCCGTGGATCGTTCGCGGCTCACAGGTCGCCTCGGGATCTTCAGGTCACGGCGGTAAGCGACGCGAGGAGGAGGTGGAGGTCTCCTGGGACGGCACCCGGCGGACGCCGGAGTCGTTCCGCATGCACGGGAAACGATATAGCGTTGATGCGCTTGTGCAGACGTGGGCGCTCGAGCGCGCATGGTGGGATCCTCGGGCACGACTCAGCCGACGGTGCTTCCGCGTGCTTGCGCGTGGCGGCCTCTACGACCTCGCCTACGACCGCATCACCGACAGATGGCTCCTCGTCGGCATTGTGGATTAGCGGCCGTTATGGGCGGTTTCGTGCACTTGCACGTACATTCCCGGTTCAGCTTCATGGACGGAGCGGCTGATCTTGACGCGCTCATCGCCCGTGCGGTCGAGTTCGGTATGCCGGCACTCGCGCTCACCGACCACCAGGGGCTCTACGGTGCACTCCGCTTCTACCGCAAAGCGCTCAAGGCGGGCATCCGACCGATCATCGGCGTGGAGGTCGTTCTCGAGACCGCCGGACTCCCCGGTGAGGAAGGCGATCTGCCGCCCGAGGAGCGGTTACACCTTCCGGCGACGGTCGGCTTCGGGCGAGCAGCGGGGCGGGGTTTTCACCTCACGCTGCTCGTGAAGGACATGAACGGCTACCGCAACCTGTGCGGGTTGCTCTCGCGTGCGCACGTGCAGAGTCGAGACGAGCCGTCGGTCGTGTCGCTCGTGGATCTCGGGCGGCACTCGGAAGGCCTCATCGGTCTCTCGGGGTGCTCGAATGGCGAGGCGGGTGCTGCCGTGCTCGCGGGTCTCGGCTGGCGTGCCGAAGAAGCGCTCAGGCGCATCTCGCGGTGTTTCGCGTCTGGAGACTTCTACGTGGAGCTCATGCACACGCTCACTCCGGAAAGCCCGTCGTACGTGAGCGGCCTTATGGCGATTGCAGAGCGGCTTCGTCTGCCGGTTGTGGCCACCAACAACGTTCACTATGTCGAGCGACGAGAGTTTCGATTGCACGATGTGCTCGCGGCAGCTGGTACGCATACCGAACTTCCGGGACCTTACGAGCGCCAGAACGCCGAGCTCTGGCTCAAGCCTGCCGGTGAGATGCGGCGGCTGTTCGCCGACATCCCGCAGGCATGCGACGCCACACTTGAGATCACAGAGCGCTGCAACCTGGACCTTGGCCTGGGTGCGTTCCACTTTCCGGGCGCCGAGGTGGCAGTGGGAGAGACGCCGTACTCGACGCTCGCGAAGGCGGCGTGGCAGGGGCTCGAGCGGCGGTACCGGCCGGTGACGCCGGCGTCGGTCGCGCGGCTCCAGCACGAGCTCTCGGTCATCCAGGACCTTGGCTTCTCGGAGTACTTCCTCGTGGTCAAGGACATCGTGGATTTCGCCCGTTCGCGCGGTATTCGCTACTCGGGACGGGGGAGCGCCGGCGACAGCATCGTCACGTACCTCCTCGGCATCACGGACGCCGATCCTATCCGGCACGACCTGCTCTTCGAGCGTTTTCTCAATCCGAAGCGATGCCAGATGCCTGACATCGACGTGGACTTCGACTCGCGCCGCCGCGACGAGGTGATCGCCTACATCTACAGGCGCTTCGGGAACGAGCACGTGGCGATGGTGGCGACAGTGCAGAAGATGAGCGCCCGCAGTGCCGTCCGTACCGTCGCGCGCGCGTTCGACCTGCCAATCGCCGAGGTGAACGCCCTCTCGCGTCACCTGCCCTGGGTGAGCGCGCACCGCCTGCGTGAGGTGCTCGACACATACCCCGAGTGCGCGAGTCACCCGCTCAAAAACACCGCGCGTTATGGCCTGCTCACCGAGCTTGCCGGGGAGCTCTCGGGGTGTCCGATGCACCTGGGGACGCACCTCGGCGGCTTCATCATCACGCGGGAGCCGATCGCCACGTGGATGCCGCTGCAGTGGGCGGCCAAGGGCGTCGTCGTCTCGCAGTACGACAAGGACGACATCGAGATGCTCGGCCTCGCGAAGATGGACATCCTCGGCCTGCGGATGCACTCGGCGATCAGCGACACCGTCACGCTCGCCCGCGCACGCGTGGGCGCCGACGCCGTGCCGGAGCCGTTCGACCTCACACCGGACGACCCGGCGGTCTACGAGCTCATCGCCTCGGCGGACACAGTCGGGATGTTCCAGCTGGAGAGTAGCGGCCAGCGTAACCTCGCGATGCGCCTCAAGGAGCGCACTTTCGAGGACATCATCGCCGCGATCTCGCTCTTTCGCCCCGGCCCGCTTGAAGCCGAGATGATCACGCCGTTCATCCGTCGGCGGCACGGCATCGAACCGGTGACCGTGCCACATCCCGCCATGGGTGAGATTCTGCGCGACAGCTACGGCGTCATCTTGTATCAGGAGCAGGTGCTCCGCGTGGCTCAGGCGATCGCGGGTTTCTCGCTCGCCGAGGCCGACAGCCTCCGCCGCGCGATGACCAAAGGCCGCTCCCGCGAGGAGATGGAGAAGATCCACGGTCACTTCGTGACGCGCGCAGTCGGTCTTGGCGTGCCACGAGCCGCTGCCGAGGAGGCGTTCCGGCAACTCGAGGGGTTCGCGGCGTACGGGTTCTGCAAGGCGCACGCGGCGTGCTTCGCGGTCGTCAGCTACGCAAGCGCGTGGCTCAAGCGCTACTACCCGGCCGAGTTCGCCGCATCGCTCCTCAACAACGAGCCGATGGGTTTCTACACGCCGCGCCTGGTGGTCAACGACGCGCGCCGTCACGGCATCGGCATCCTGCCACCGCACGTGAACGCGTCGCGCGGCACGTACACGGTCGAGGATGACGGCCGCTCGATCCGCGTGGGATTCCGCGACGTGCACGAGATGACGCATCGCCTTCTCGGCGTGATAGAACGTGAGCAAGACGTACGACCCTTCCGTGACCTCGCCGACTTTCTGCGCCGCACGCGAGCCGAGGCAAACGCAGCTGAGAGCCTCATCCGCGTCGGTGCGCTTGACGGCCTCGGCTCAACCGACGCCGGACGCCCGTCAACTCGCGACGAGCTTCTCGCGCTCCTGCCCGAGATGAAGGCGGTCATCGCGCGTGAGGGTGTTGCCGGCGACGACGTGCTCGTGCTCGCGCCAGCCAAAGCGCGCGAACCCGAGGACCCGACGCACGTCTCGGGCTGGTCGCGGGCGCGGCGTCTCTCGGCGGAGCTTGAAATCGTCGGGCTTTCGCTCGAGTGTCACCCACTTGCGCTTGCCCGCGCGGACCTGGAGCGCCGTGGCGTCACGTGGGCGCGCGACCTGCCGCGCCTGGGTGATCGCACCCGCGTGCGCGTGGCGGGCGTACGCGAGCGCGCGCAAACCCCGCGGACCCGCTCGGGCAAACGCACATGCTTCCTCACGCTCGAAGACCCGACCGGACTTCTCGACGTCGTCGTGTTCGAGAACGCGCTTAACCGGGCGGGGGAGACGATCGTGAAGCATCGCGCATACATCATCGATGGCGTACTCCAGAACAACCACGAGCGCGGCATCGCGATCATCGCCGACCGCATCGAGCCGTACGTGGTGCGCACAGCTGGTGGCGCGCACGTGCGCATGCGTCGCGGTGTGCCGAGCGGCCCGATGGGTCCGTCACTCGGGGGCGCAGGTGCACCCGAAGAGGAGTCGTGGGCGGCAGCTGAAGCGGCGCTCGCGGGCGCGCCAACCGGCTACGACGGCTGAGTGTCCGGGCCGGCGGGACCCTCGTGTCGCGAACTGATGCCCCGGCTGATCGCCCCGTCACCGAAGCGCGCCTTGACCGCATCGACTCCCTCGGCAAGCGCTTTGCGCTTCGGACGCTCGTCGGCGGCTTTGTCGCCCCCGAACAGATCGAGCTGCACGGCGGTCTCCTCGAAACCGCTCGTACCGAAGCCGATAAGCCGCAGTCCTGCTCCCGGCGACCACGACTGCCGGAGCAGTTCGATCGCCACTGGCAGCATCTCCTCGGGCAGGTCGGTGGCGACATCGACGGTCCGGCGGATCGTTGGCGTCGTGAAGTCCGCATACCGCAATTTCACCGTGAACGTGCGTGCCGCAAGGCCGCTCTTTCTGAGACGTTCCGCCACGTGGGACACAAGTCCCGAAAGCGCCCGCTCGACCTCCGCCCGCTCGCGCACATCCGTAGCGAAGGTGTGCTCGTTCGAAACCGACTTCGGGTCGCGCTCGTAGTGAACGGGACGCGGGTCGATTCCGCGTGCACGCGCGGTGAGGTCCGGTCCGTATCGGCTGAGAAAGTCCCGGGCGGTGGCGTCATCGAGTGCGGCAAGCTCACCGAGGCGCCGAATCCCCACGCGCGCAAGTTGCGTGGCCGTACGTGCACCGACGCCAGGGAGCACCCTCACGGGAAGCGCTGCGAGAAACTCGGCTTCCTCGCCTGGCCACACGACGGTGATCCCGTGCGGCTTCTTGTGATCGGAGGCGATCTTCGCGATGGTCTTGCACGATCCCAGGCCGATCGAACACGACAGCCCGAGCGTGTCGACCTCGGCCTGAATGCGGCGCGCGATCGAAAGCGGATGCTCGCCGGTGGTTCCTGGCGTGATATCGAGATACGCCTCGTCGATTGACGTTGGCTCCACGTGTGGCGTGTACGTCTCAAGAATCGCCCGCACCGCGCGCGACATCTCGCCGTAGCGCCCGAAGTGTGACGTCACCCAGACGGCATCCGGACAGAGCCGCTTCGCCTGCGCCGACGGCATCGCCGACCGAACGCCAAAGGCGCGCGCCTCGTACGAGCATGTCGACACGACCCCGCGTTTCGTCGGGTCACCGCCGACGATGACCGCCTTGCCCCGCAACTCCGGATCATCGAGCTGCTCCACGGCGGCGAAGAACGCGTCCATGTCCATGTGGGCCACGGCGCGTCCGGTCCAGAGCCTCTCGGTCGGTTCACTCATGCCTTCAGTGTAGTGCGCGCATGCGACACGGGTAACCCACAGTGCCGTAGTCGGGTAACCCGGCCCTCGGTTAGACTGGACACTCGCTTCCGAGAGGAGTCTCCCGTGTTGATTGGCGCACATGTCGGTGTCGGCGACGGCTTTCCTGGATCGATCTCCTACGCCGAGAGCGTGGGCTGCGAGGCCATCCAGGTCTTTGCCAAGTCGCCGCGTCAGTGGCGCGCGAAGTCGATACCTCTTGAGACCGCAGCTGCATTCCGCGAGCGGCGCGCAGCCTCGGACATCGCGTTCGTGTGCACACATACGGCATACCTCATCAACCTCGGGTCAGAAGACGACGAACTCTGGGAGAAGTCGTGGCGGGCACTTGCCGACGAGCTTGACCGCGCAGCACTACTGGGCGCCGACGCGACCGTCTCGCACATGGGCACGAACCGCACGGGAGACCTCGCGCAAGGCGCGGCGCGTATTGCGGAGGGCATCACTCGGGCATTCGAAGCGGCCCCGACCGGCGTCCTGCTGCTCGAGAACACAGCCGGTGCCGGAACCACGTTCGGCAGCGGTCCCGATGAGATCGGAGCCGTTCTCTCGCTCCTCGATGCCCATTGGCGCGAGAGACTCGGCGTGTGCCTCGATAGTTGCCACGCCCACGCTGCCGGATGGGACTTGTCGGATGCTCGTGGCTGGGATGGCTTTGTCGGCGGGCTCGAAGCCTGCTGCGGTCCAGGTCGCATTCACGTCGTCCACGCCAACGACTCCACGTTCGCCACAGGCGAGCACCGCGACCGTCACGCGTGGGTGGGCGAGGGGACGATCGGTTCCGCCGGATTCGCAGCGATGTTCGCCGATACGCGTCTCGCGAATGCCGTTGCAATCCTCGAGATGTCAGGCGATGTCCCCGAGAAGGATCGTCTGAACGTCAGTCGGCTGCAGGAACTCCGTGCAGCTTCTTCGGCACCCGGGTCCTCCGCCTCGCGACCGTGATGATCTGCCCGACGAACTGAGCGGTGCTTCCCAGCAAGGGTACCTCTGCCGGCGATTGCTGCCGACGATACGTGTCAATCACAAAGACATCCCGTAGGTTTCGTTGTGAGATGTCGTAGGCATCTTCCGCAAGGCGCTCAGCAGAGTACACGCGTGCAACCGCCCGTCGAAGTGCCTCTTCAAATGAACCGTCACTGACGCTTGTGCGTGTGAACCTCAGTGTTCGACCGAGACGTCCGTGACGGACAAGGTGAACGACGACCGAATCGTCAAGCCCCTCAATGATGGCGACTCCCGGTTCTGCGGCCGCCGCGCGTACCACCTCGAGACCCGACATCGTGCGGTCCAGTGCCCGTATTGCGTCGCGGTGCAAGATGGCTTCTTCATAGTGCAGGTCCGTGGCGGCGCGCTCTCGAAGTGCCTGTAGCGCCGCTCTCAGACGCAGTGCGCCTCCATCAAAGACCCCAAGTGCGGCCTCAACACGACGACGGTATTCCTCAGGGGTGATTGCGCCTGTGCAGGGCCGGGGACATCCGCTCGACGCGCGCTCGGTGCATATCGGCGGTGTGGAGTTCAGCCTCCGCGTGCAACGACGAAGTCCAAAGCGTTGCTTCAGCGTGTTAGCGAGCGTCTCGGCCGCCCATACGTTGGTGAGCGGCCCGATGGACTGTCCAGTTTTTGGCCGGCGCTTCACAACCCGGAAGGACGGATAGCGAGAGGTGACGTCCACGCGTATATACGCGGGCGTGCGGCCGCGTTGTTGGTCCTTGTTGAACCGCGGCTGATAGCGGGCAATCAGGCGGCTTTCAATCAGCAATGCATCCAGATCGGACGCACAGGCCAGATGCTGCACCGATGTGGCCTCACTCGCCGGGTGCGAATGTCCTGGAATTGTCGGGCCGTAGAAGTAGCCACGCACGCGCATGCGCAGGTTCTTTGCGCGCCCGATGTAGATGACCGCCCCTGCGGAGTCCCGGAAGAGGTAGACGCCGGACGAATCCGGTAGGTGCGTCGCCAGCACAAGCTTGCTTGCAAGAACGCCTTGCCGGGCCTGGCCGCAGAAGCGAGCGACATCCTCGGCCGTTGCAAAGCCCTGGTTCTCTAACTCGACAAGCATCAATTGAAGAATCTGGGCCGTTGCAAGCGCATCAGCAGGCGCCCGGTGGTTGGGAACGGCGTCGACTCCGTAATACGACGCAAGAACACGAAGGTTGTGCCGGTCAAGCTCCGGGTGGAGTCGCCGTGCAAGTGTGAGTGTGTCAAGAACCGGTCGCGAGAATGACGTACCCCACGCGCGTTCAGCTTCGTAGTCGAGAAAGCCCATATCAAAACGATGGTTGTGAGCGACGAGAACCGCATCTCCCACAAACTCGCGGAACCCGATCATGACTTCTTCGACCCGGGGCGCATCGGCAACCATCAGATCATTGATGCCGGTGAGCGCCTGGATTGAGGCGGGGATAGGCTCGTCGGGGCAGACCAGCGCCTGGAAGTGATTGACGATGACGCCTGCTCGCACCATAACGGCGCCGATCTCGATGATTCCGCTGCTGCCGGGGCGGCAGCCGGTCGTCTCGATGTCGACGGCGACGAACTCTCCATGCGTGAGCGACGTAGCACCGAGCATCGGCAGCAGGTGTCCCTCGGTAGGCCCGAGAAGGGCGTTCGCAGATGAATGAATCGTAACATACGCAATGTATCTGCCCTGATGTGTTGCTCGTCACCGACGCTGCCACTAGCATGGGCATATAAGAGAGTGCGGCTCTGCGCGCAATCGCCCCATGTGAGGAGCAAGTAATGCCATTCTTCCTGGTTGGTCGGAGTCGGGACGATGAGTCACTGACTCTTCTCAGCACTGAAGTCTATGAAACGCGTGAACTTGCTGCGCGGGCTGTTCAGTCGATCGCCCTTAGCGGAGGAATCGATGTGGAGGCGGTCGATGTCTCGATCGCTGACCTCGGCGCTGCCGCACCCGTGGTGCTCGTTGGCCTTCCGACACTCACCCCGCCGGTCACCGATGAGGCGGCCGCAGGAGTTTGGGAGACACCGGAGTCGGATGTCGAGTCAGACGCAGAGCCTTACGAGACCGAATCCGATGTCGAAGAAGCCGAGGCGGATGTCGAAGAGGTCGCTTTTGAAGCCTCTGAATCCGATGTCGAGGAAGCCGTTCTTGAGCCGCCCGCGACGGATGTCGATGATGCGCTCGCAGAGGCGCTTGAGCGAGCCACCTCCAGCATGGAAGCTGACGGTATCGTGCCGCCGGTCTCGGGTGGATTCTTCGCTGACCCTGAGGAAACTGCGTTCAGTTCTCCCGAAACCCCTGAAGTCGACGATTCACTCGACGAGCCGGTCGTTGAAGAGCCCCCGGTTGCGCCCGTTGAAGCGGTAGCGTTCGAGCCGTTCTTCACACCCATCGAGGTTGAGCCAGTCTTCGAGCCTGTCGAGACACCAGCATTCGAGCCGTATGCCCCCGTAGACGCGCTTCCCGAGGTCGAAGAAGAGCCCGTTCCGGCGACCAAATCGGAAGCCCTAACAGCTCCCGCGGACCATCCTGAAGACATGACTTCGGTCATCGCCTCCTTGAGCGCACTCGGCGATCCCGCGCCGGAGCCCGTGACTGAGCCATCCGGACAGGCAACAGACGCTCCAGTCACCAACGAAGACGGCTCATGGCCGTGGCTCAATGTCGAAGACGTTGTCATTCCGAGCGTCGTCGAGGAGCTCGCTGCTTCTGTGGAGGAGGCGGCGGCTACTCCCGCGGACGAACTGATCGAGGCGCCGGAGCCTCTCGAATCTGTAGTTCCTGAGTATGTCCCGGAGCCGACGGCGGCAGTTGAAGAGCCCGTTATTGAGACGCTTGCGCCTGCGGATGACGAGTTTGTGCCGAAGCCGGTCATCATGGGCGATTACGGCAACACCACGGTCGTCCCCGAAGCACCTACCGTAGCGTACGAACCAGCAGGCGATCTTTCCCTTGCTGATTACACGTGTTCGGACTGCATCTACTCGAACACGTGTCCCAAGGTGAACGAAAGCACCCCTGCGGAATGCGGTTCGTTCCAGTGGAAGGCTCTCTGACCACAAAATCTTGGTGACAGAAGCGACCTGCCTACCATATAGTGTAGGCAGGTCGATTTCTGTTGCAGAGGGGTGCGGGTGAACGCCGACCGCCGAATGTTCCCGTTTAGCGCGATCGTGGGGCAGCACGCCCTAAAGTCGGCTCTGTTGATCAACGCTGTCGATCCTCGTGTTGGAGGGGTACTCGTCAGGGGACAGAAGGGGACGGCGAAGTCCACGGCCGTTCGAGCTCTCGCCGATATTCTTCCCGAGATCGAGATCGTCGACGGCTGCGTCTACGGTTGCGACCCGCGCGATACCAGAGCCATGTGCGCCGCGTGTTCCGCGAGCGAGTCTCGCGAGACCGTGCGGCGTCGGCCTCGTCTCGTGAACCTCCCGGTGTCGGCAACCGAGGATCGCGTCGTTGGAACGCTCGACCTTGAGCACGCTCTTAAGAGCGGCGAGCGTCGTTACGAGCCCGGCCTTCTCGCAGAGGCGAATCGCGGCATCCTGTACGTGGACGAAGTCAACTTGCTTGAAGACCATCTTGTTGACTCACTGCTCGACTCCGCAGCGAGCGGCGTCAACGTCGTTGAGCGCGAAGGCGTCCGACACGTCCATCCCGCAAGTTTCATCCTTGTGGGCACCATGAATCCTGAAGAAGGCGAACTGCGGCCCCAACTGCTTGATCGTTTCGGGCTCTGCGTTGATGTCGAGGGTATTGAGAATCCAGCCGACAGGGTCGAGGTCATGCGCCGTCGTCGGTCCTTTGAGGACGATCCCGAGGGATTCGCTCGCCAGTGGGCATCCGACGAACGGGCGCTGCAGCTCAAACTGGAGCAAGCGCAGAGGCGTCTCGCAGACCTCGAGCTTGATGACGACCTGCTGTTCCTGATCGCATCCGTGTGCTCATCGATGGGCGTCGACGGTCATCGCGCTGACCTCACGATGGCCCGCGCGGCCACATCGTTCGCACTGCTCGACGGCTGCAATGAGGTCACGTCCGCCCATATCCGTGCGGTCGCACCGATGGTTCTCGCGCACCGCATGCGCCGCACGCCGTTCGAGGACGATCGCTTTGACGAGAACCGCCTCCAGAGCGCGCTGTCAGCTGCAGGTGCGTCCGCCGAGTCCTCGCCGTCTGCAACCGAAGGCGGACAGGCGGGTCCCGGCGACGGTGAGGTCGCGGTCCGCGGCGTCCGACTGGCTGTCGAGCAGGTCGGTACGTCCGGCGCGACTGACGACGTTCCTTCTCGTCTCGCGCTGGAGGTGGACCGGGTACGACGCTCATATGGCGGCAAGCGCCAGGAGACGACCTCTGACGACCGTTCGGGTCGGTATGTGCGTGCCGAGCCACTGAAGCCCGGCGCACAGCGGGATATCGCATTTGACGCGACGCTCAGGGCGGCGGCTCCATTTCAGGCGACTCGAAAGAGCGAACTGGCGATCGCCCTTGAGCCCTCCGATCTCCGAAACAAAGTCCGGCGCCGCAGGGTCGGCGCTTCGATCGTCTTCTGCGTCGACGCGAGCGGTTCCATGGGTGCCGCCAACCGGATGGACGCCGCCAAGGCAGCGGTTCTCGAGCTGCTTGTGGATGCGTATCAGCGCCGCGATCGCGTAGGGGTAGTCGCCTTCCGTGGAGAAGGTGCGGAAGTCGTGCTCGCCCCGACTGCAAGTGTTGAACTCGCGCAACTCAAACTGCGTGCGCTGCCGACCGGGGGAGCGACGCCGCTTGCACACGGACTTGTACGCTCGCTCGAGGTGCTTGAGACCGAGGCCCGTCGTAACGATGATGTCATCCCGTGGCTGGTCCTGGTGACCGATGGTCGCGGCAACGTCGGCATCAACGGGGGACTCGGGAGCGACGACGCCAAGACGGCCGCACTTCGAATCAAAGATGCTCGCATCAACACCATCGTCATCGACACAACGGGCGTTCCCGGAGGCGGGACGGCTGCGCGAGAGATCGCCCGGACCGCAGGCGGGGAGTACATCCGACTCGCGGCATTCAGCGCCGATACGCTTGCCGAGACGGTCAGGGAGCGGGTTTACAGCGCGTAGTCGGTGGAGTGGGCCTGTAAGCCGGATTCTGTAGTAGACGACCATCTATCTGGGACCGCCGTCGCCGACGGCCTCACGCGAGCATACCCGAGCGCCGGCCGGGCCAGCCTTAACCGCTCCTATTTGCTCTTGCTCCGGGTGGGGTTTGCCAAGCCGCCACGTTACCGTGACGCTGGTGCGCTCTTACCGCACCGTTTCAGCTTTTCCTCCGTCCAAAGACGGGGGAGTTTTCTTTTCTGTGGCACTTTCCGTCGCGTCGCCGCGCCCTGCTGTTAGCAGGCACCCTGCCCATTGGAGTCCGGACTTTCCTCACGCCTCACAAGGAAACGCGCGGCCGTCCGGCCCACTCCACCGGGCATCATTGTAGCAGGTAGAAACGAGCGGACAGCCACCGGTGCTACTGACAGTCGCAATCAGGGAGTGGTCTGCGCTTGGGCCTTCGCCCAGGAGTCTTTGAGTGTGAGCGTCCGGTTGAAGACGGGCGCTCCGGCTGTCGATTCGGGATCGACACAGAAGTAGCCGAGTCGCTCAAACTGAACCGTCTCGCCAACCGTCGCGTCCGCAAGAACGGGTTCGACCAGGCACCCCTCAAGAACGGTCTCGGATTCGGGGTTCAGATCGTCGAACAGATCGCGTCCTTCGGATCCCGGGAACGGGCTCGCGAAGAGGTGGTCGTAGAGTCGAACCTCGGCGGGCACGGCATGCCCGGCCGAAAGCCAGTGCAGCGTCCCTTTGGGTCGACGATCGTCGGGAGCGGCGCCGCCGCGTGTGGCGGGATCGTAGGTGCACCGGAGTTCGATCACGTCGCCATCTGCGTCCTTCACGACGTCGGTACACGTCACGAAGTACGCCGAGCGCAGTCTCACTTCACGACCCGGGGCGAGACGGAAGAACTTCTTTGGTGCGTCTTCCATGAAGTCCTCGCGCTCGATCCACAGCTCGCGAGAGAACGGCACCTTCCGGGTCCCCGCGGACGGGTCCTCCGGATTGTTCATGACGTCCATTTCCTCGACCTGTCCCGCGGGGTAGTTCTCGATAACGACCTTGAGCGGGTTGAGGACCGCGAACCTTCTCAGCGCCGTGCGATTGAGGACGCCGCGCACCGCGTGCTCAAGCATCTCAATCTCGACCACGCTGTCGCCCCGAGCCACACCGATCATCGCTGCAAAGTCTCGGATTCCCTCGGCAGGGAAGCCGCGGCGCTGGATGCCGGTAAGCGTAGGCATGCGCGGGTCGTCCCAACCGCGAACGTACCCGTCTTTGACAAGGCGCAGGAGCACCCGCTTTGAGAGGACCGTGTGCGTGAGGTTCAGACGGGCGAACTCGTACTGGTGCGGCTTCGAAGGAACCGGGAGGTTCTCGATGAACCAGTCGTAAAGCGGCCGATGATCCTGGAACTCGAGGGTGCAGATCGAGTGTGTGATGCCCTCGATTGCGTCAGACTGGCCGTGCGCGAAGTCGTACGACGGGTAGATGCACCACGCATCGCCCGTGCGCGGATGCGCAACGTGCAGGATCCGGTAGATCACCGGGTCACGGAAGTTGATGTTGCCCGAAGCCATATCGATCTTGGCACGCACGACGCGCGCACCGTCCGGGAACTCGCCCGCACGCATACGCGCGAACAGATTGAGGTTCTCCTCGATGGTGCGACCTCGCCAGGGGCTCTCGCGGCCCGGCTCGGTGAGTGTGCCGCGGTATTCGCGGATCTCATCGGCAGACAGGTCATCCACGTACGCCTTGCCCTGACCGATGAGGTCTACGGCCCATGCGTAGAGCTGCTCGAAGTAGTCAGACGCGTAGTAGAGATGCTCGCCCCAGTTAAAACCGAGCCAGCGCACATCGGCCTCGATGGCGTCGATGTACTCCTGCTCCTCTTTAACGGGGTTCGTGTCATCGAACCTGAGATGGCAGCGCCCCGAGAACTCGGCCGCGATGCCGAAGTTGAGGCAGATGGATTTCGCGTGTCCGATGTGGAGGTAGCCGTTCGGCTCCGGAGGAAAGCGCGTGACGACCCCGCTCGCACGGCCGTCGCGCAGGTCGGCGGCGACGATGTCGCGGACGAAATCGCTCTTCTCAGATGTAGGTGCGGAATGTGTGTCCATGGTGGTCGAGGATAGCATAAAGCGTGGTCAAAACCGGCCGACTGGGCCGGAATACAAGCACCCCCTGCAACGATTGCTGCAGGGGGTGCTTTGAGTTGCTGGTAGCCCGTACGGGATTCGAACCCGTGATCTCCGCCTTGAGAGGGCGGTGTCCTAACCGCTAGACGAACGGGCCGTGCTTGGCTGGGGTGCTAGGGCTCGAACCTAGACTCTTCGGAACCAGAATCCGACGTGTTGCCAGTTACACCACACCCCAGTATGCGCATGCGCTGCCTGGGCGCGAAACGGTATGCTACCTGCGGCTCGGGGCAGTGTCAACTCGGATCGTGCTACTCGACGGCATATTTCCTCGCCACATCGATTCTCGCGAGAGTCTGCTCTCGGCCGAGGAGCTCCAGCACTTCGAAGAGTGGGGGACTGACGGTCGTTCCGCTCACAGCTACGCGCACGGCCTGGAAGACGACCTTAGGTTTGACGCCCACGCGTTCGGGCACTTCACGCAGCGCTGCCTCGATGGTTGCCGCGTCGAAGGCCGACAGTCCGGCGAGCGTCTCGCGACATGCGTCGAGCGCCACGCCCGCACCCTCTTTGCCGAGCACTTTCGCCAACGCGGATTCCTCGATGACGACCGTATCGGCGAACAGGAACCCGACCATGGGAACCACTTCATCGAGTCGCTTCACGCGCTCCGAGATGAGGGGAGCAAGCCTGAGGAGCCAGTCGCGCCGAGTGGATACTTCTTCTGGCGAGAGGAATCCAGCCGCCTGCAAGTAGGGGACCATCTGGTCAACGAGCGTCTGGGCCGACATCTCCCGGACGTAGACGCCGTTCAGCCACTCGAGCTTCTCATCATCAAAGATGGCAGGGTTTCGCGAGACGCGATCGAGCGAGAAGTTCTCCGCGAGCGTCTCACGCGAAAACACGGTCGTCTCGCCGTCAAGCGACCAACCGAGCAGCGCCAGGTAGTTCATGACTGCCTCGGGGAGGAATCCCTGGTCGCGATATGACTCAACTGAGGTGGCACCGTGCCGCTTGGAGAGACGCTTGCCGTCAGCACCGAGGATCATCGACAGGTGCGCGAAGACCGGTACCGGCTCGCCGAGTGCCTCGTAGATGAGAATCTGCTTGGGCGTATTCGAGAGATGGTCGTCGCCTCGGATGACGTGGGTGATCGCCATCGTCACGTCATCGACCGTGACGGCGAAGTTGTACGTGGCGGTGCCATCCGTGCGGACGAGCACGAGGTCATCAACGGCATCGACCGGGAATGACACCTCACCGCGAACCGCATCAGGAAAGACGATGTCGCCGCGCTGCTCGGGTACCTTCAGGCGCCAGACATGCGGCTCACCGGCGGCGATGCGTGCAGCGGCCGTGTCGGCATCGATCGAGCGGCAGGTGCGGTCGTAGCCCGCGAAACCGCCCTGGATGCGGCCGGCCTCACGCTTGATCTCAAGGTCCGCCGACGTGCAGAAGCACGGATATGAGGCGCCGGCGGTCTTGAGCCGCTCAAGCGCGTCCGCGTAACTGGCGAAACGCTGCGTCTGGAAGTAGGGACCGTACTCGCCGCCAACAACGGGGCCCTCGTTATAGTCGAGACCAAGCCACTCCATGGCTCGAAGGATCGCCTGGGTGTTCTCCTCGGTCGAGCGTTCGGGATCTGTGTCCTCGATACGCAAGATGAAAGTGCCGCCATGACGGCGGGCGAACGCCCAGTTGTAGATCGCGGTCCGGGCCCCGCCGATATGGAGGTGGCCCGTCGGACTCGGGGCAAAACGAACGCGAACGTGCTCGGACACGAGACTCCTTCCGGAGTGTTAGGCGATCTGGTCGGTCGCGGCTTCGCCCTCGCAGATACCGGAGCGGCGCAGCAGGTACCACGTGAAGCCGACGGCAACGATAAGCAGCGCGAGTGCCCCGGCCTTCATGAGGATGTACTGGGCGTCACCGGCCGTCTCGAAGATGACCAGCTTACGAACGACAGCCACAAGTCCGGCTTCCATGACGGTGGCAATGACGTTCCGGCGCTCCATGTACGCGAGAGCAATGCTGAACAGTTCGATGACGATGAACACGACGAGAACCGAGTCGAGTACTCGCAGGATTGAATCAGGTGTGAGGTAACCCTTCTCGGATATTGCGTTGTAGAGCTCGACGACAAGATCGATTGCGCCGAGCGCCGCAATCACGATGAGCAGAACGGCAATTGCACGTTCTATTAGTTCGACAGCCTGATGCATGAGCTTGGTGAACACGCTGCCCCTCCTTGGGGTTGGTTACGTGACACCATGATAACAGCCCCGACCCGCCCCTCAATCACGACCAGGCACCGCGATGACGACCACGGTTGTGTGCTGGTACGGCGCGTGCTATCTTCCTGTGGACTCATCACGAGGTGGCGACGCGAGAGCGGCGCTACAGAGGGCCTAGGGATCGCACCCGTTGAAGCCCCGGCAACCGAGGTCGAAAAAGACACACGGTGCCACGTTGCGACAGGCGAACGTGCCTGGCAGATGAGGGAAGATCGGCGTGCACGCGCCTACCGTCCCTTGTCGATTACCGGCAGGGGATTTCCGTTGTTCCCACCGGCGTCATGACGGAGTGCGGGTCCAGTGCCCGTACAGATAAGGAGGATCTATGTCACGCGACTATGTGTTCACTTCCGAATCTGTCACTGAGGGTCATCCAGACAAGATGTGCGACCAGATATCGGATGCCGTTCTCGATGCGATTCTGAGCCGTGAAGCGGAGCTTGAAGCCGAGGGCTACGTCACCGACAAGGGCGTCAAGGCTTCGCTTGAGAACGTCCGTGTTGCCTGCGAGACCATGACGACCACCGGTCTCATCGTCGTCGCTGGCGAGATCCGCACCCGCGCGTACGTGGACATCCCCACGATCGTTCGCGACACCGTCAAGGACATCGGCTACACCCGGGCCAAGTACGGTTTCGACTACGAGACCTGCGGCGTCATCACTGCTATCCACGAGCAGAGCGCGGATATCGCGATGGGCGTGGACGAGGCACTTGAGGCCAAGAAGGGCGACACCGACCCGCTCGACCTCATCGGCGCCGGCGACCAGGGCATGATGTTCGGCTACGCGTGTAACGAGACCTCGCAGTACATGCCGATGCCGATCTACCTCGCCCACCGGCTCGCAGAACGCCTTACCGCGGTTCGTAAGGCCGAGGTACTCGACTATCTGCGTCCTGACGGCAAGACCCAGGTCACCGTCCGTTATGTCGACGGCAAGCCTGTTGCGGTCGACAAGATCCTCATCTCGTCGCAGCACGCAGAAGGCGTTGATATCGAGGCGCTCATGCGGCCTGACTTCATCGAGCACATCATCTCACCGGTGCTGTCACTCGAAGGTATCGAGTGGGAGGGTGCCGACATCTACATCAACCCGACCGGGCGTTTCGTCATCGGTGGCCCTATGGGCGACTCGGGTCTGACCGGTCGCAAGATCATCGTCGATACCTACGGAGGTATGGGTCGCCACGGTGGCGGCGCGTTCTCCGGCAAGGACTGCACCAAAGTCGACCGCTCGGCCGCGTATGCCGCGCGTTGGGTCGCGAAGAACGTCGTCGCGGCCGGTCTCGCAGACCGCTGCGAGCTCGAGCTTGCATACGCCATCGGCGTCGCACACCCGCTTTCGATCACGGTCGAGACGTTCGGCACCGAGAAGGTAGCTATCGAGAAGATCGAAGCCGCCATCGGTTCCGTCTTCGACCTGCGCCCGGGCGCGATCATCCGCGATCTCGACCTCCGTCGTCCGATCTACCGCAAGACCGCGGCATACGGTCACTTCGGTCGCGATGACGCTGCATTCACCTGGGAGCGCCTCGACAGAGTCGACGCGCTGCTGGCGGCCGTCGAGTAGGCGGATCGACACACACGAGAAGGCCACCGGCGACTGCATGTCGGTGGCCTTCTGTATGCTGTGAACATGATGAATGATTCCAACAGTTGGCTTCGCATCGCACGGGTCGTCGTCGACGTTCGAACCAGGACGCTCGACGAGCCGTTCGACTACGCCGTTCCCGAGACGCTTTCGGATACGGTCGCAGTCGGGTGCCCTGTCCTCGTCCCGCTTGGCCCTCGCAATGTCGTCGGCTACGTCGTGCAGCGTGTGGCCACAAGTACGATTACGCGCCTTAAGCCGATCCAGTCAGTCCTCGGTACGCCGCTCTTCACCGAGAGCGCGTACCACCTCGCACGTTGGATCGCCGACGAGTATGCCGCCCCTCTCTCGGAGGCGCTGAGACTCTTTCTCCCGCCCGGCGGCGCTCCGCGCGTCACCCGTCAGGAAGGGCCCGAAGGCGTCTCGTGGAAGCTCGTCAGCCCCACGGTCAAGGCTGCGGAAGAGCGCCTCGTTACCCTTATTGACGCCACGTTTGAGCCTTCGAGAGCCTCGCATCTACAGCGCTCCGTTGTAGATGCGCTCCGAGAAGGGCCGGTGACAGTAGGGGAGCTGACCGCAGAACTCGGACCTGTCTCGGCCGCGCTCACTGCCCTAGAGAAGCGTGGGGCAGTCAGCCTTGTCTCGCGTCGCAGATGGCGTGGGGCGGGCGGCTCGCCGACCAGGCCTGATACCAGCCACACGTTGAGCGCAGCTCAGGAGAGCGCCGTCGCAGCCATCGCTGCGCACCCCGGATCGGTCTTCGTCCTCGAGGGCGTCACCGGCTCTGGCAAGACCGAGGTCTACCTGCGCGCTATCAGCCGTGTCCTCGCCGAAGGCGGTGGTGCGATCGTCTTGGTTCCGGAGATATCCCTCACACCTCAGACGGTCGGACGTTTCCGTGCACGATTCGGGCCAGCCGTCGCTGTCCTGCACAGCAGGCTTTCGGTCGGCGAGCGCTTCGACCAGTGGGATCTTCTCGCTAAGGGCGAGGCACAGGTCGTCGTAGGGGCTCGCTCTGCTCTCTTCGCACCGGTCAAGGACCTGCGGCTCATCATCATCGATGAAGAACATGAGACCTCGTACAAGCAGGGTTCGGCGCCGCGCTACCACGCCCGCGACGTCGCCGCGCGTATGTCCGAGTCCGGCATCACCGTCGTCCTAGGGACCGCAACTCCGAGCCTTGAGGCACGCGATGCAGTCGATTCAGGTCGCTGGCGGGGTCTCGCCCTGCCGGACCGCGTGACTGGCGCGGGACGGCCAGAGATCGTCGTCGTCGACATGGGTGCCGAGTTCGGTGACGGGAACCGCTCCATGTTCTCCACAGCCCTCGGTGAGGCGCTCGACGAGATCCTCGCACGCAAATCAAAGGCGGTCCTGTTTCTCAACAGGCGAGGGTTTGCATCGTTTCTGCTATGCCGTGAGTGCGGCTTTGTTCCCCGGTGTCCGTCGTGCAGCGTGTCACTTACGTACCACGAGCGCGGTGATCGACTCGTCTGTCATCACTGCGGACACAACGAGCCCTCACCGATAGCCTGCCCCCGCTGTTCGAGCCCGTACCTCCGCCGCTTTGGCGCCGGTACCCAGCGTGTAGAAGATGAGCTTCGCGCTCGTTGGCCCGGGCTGGCGGTTGTCCGCATGGACGCGGACACGACAACCGGCAAGGGCGGTCACGATCGCGCACTGACAGCTTTTGAAGCCCTCGACAGCGGGGTCCTACTCGGTACGCAGATGGTGGCGAAGGGGCTCGACTACCCCGAAGTCACGCTCGTCGGCGTCATCAACGCGGATACGACCATGCATCTGCCAGACTTTCGAGCGGCCGAACGCACGTATCAACTCCTTGAGCAGGTGTCCGGCCGGGCCGGCAGGGGAGCCGAGCCGGGAACGGTCATCATCCAGACGTACTGGCCCGATCATCCCGGCGTTCGCGCCGTCGAATCACGCGATGCGAACATCCTCTACGACGAAGAACGCGCTCTTCGCAAGGAGCTCGGATGGCCGCCGTACTCCAGGCTCGCAAATGTCGTTGTCTCCGGTGAGGAGGAGAAGAACGTCCGGGCGGCGGCCGCTTCGATCGCTGATCAGCTCACCGCTTCAGCCGACGACGGCTGGCGCATTCTTGGTCCGGCCGACTCAGCACTTGCGAGGGTGAAGCGAGCCTACCGGAGGCACATCCTCGTCAAGGCGCCACCGGGCGCTCCGCTCGGAGCGGCGCTTCGCGATGCGCTTGCCGCAGTCACCCCCGCCAAGGGTGTTTCGGTTGCGCCGGATGTCGATCCGGTCGACCTGCTCTGACGCTCAAGCGCGTTGTATACTGTCTCGGCAGGATTCTTGCATCAACCACTGCCCGTCTGGCGGTTTCCTCGAAAGGCCTCAGCGTCAATGCAGATACTGACTCACCCGAATCCAGTGCTCGGAGTGCGTGCCGATGAGATCGATCCGGTCACGGACACCGATCTTCGCCAACTCGTTCGCCGCATGGCCGAGGCCATGTATGAACACCAGGGCGTCGGCCTCGCTGCGCCTCAGCTTGGCATTCACAAGCGCATCATCGTCTTTGACATCGAAGATGAGTTAGCCGCCATCTGCAACCCGGTCATCGTCGAGCGCTCAGAAGAACTCGAGACGGACGAGGAAGGGTGCCTTTCAGTGCCCGGGATCAGCGTTCCGATTGCACGGAACACCGCTGTCACCTGTGAGGGTCTGAACCTGGACGGTAGCCGCGTGGTGATCGTGGCCGAGGACCTTCTCGCGCGCGTTTTGCAGCATGAGATCGATCACCTCGACGGTGTCATCATTCTCGACAGACTCACCCCCGAGGAACGTAAGGCCGCCGTGCGCGCCTACAATGAGGCCGCTAGCGAGTGAAGGCGACCAAAGGGGGAGCGCGATGAGAGTCGTCTTCATGGGGACGCCTGAGTTCGCAGTAGCGATTCTCGAGCGACTTGCTGACGAGTTCGATGTGATCTCGGTCTACACGCGTCCAGACGCCGCATCGGGCCGAGGCTCGAAGTTGTTACCCCCTCCGGTCAAGGTCGCCGCCGAGCGCCTCTCGCTACCCGTTCGACAGCCAGCGAGCCTCAAGACGCCCGAGGCGGTCGCGCAGCTCATCTTCGATGCGCCGGATGTCATAGTCGTTGCCGCCTACGGACTCATCTTGCCGTTGCAGGTTCTGGCGATTCCTCCGCACGGCTGCGTCAACGTCCATGCGTCTCTCCTGCCGCGCCACCGTGGTGCAGCTCCCGTCCAGCGAGCAATTCTCGCGGGCGACACGGAGACGGGTGTCAGCATCATGCTCATGGAGGAGGGGCTCGACACCGGCCCCTTCGCGCTGACGGCAGCTCTCGACGTCGGTGAACTCGACGTCGAGTCGTTGACGGCCTCCCTTGCTCACCTTGGAGCAGACGCACTTGTCGAGGTGCTCCGCCGTATTGAGGCTGGGACGGTCGACTGGACCATTCAGGATGAGTCGGCAGCCACCTATGCCGCAAAGGTCACCCGTAATGACGTCGCACTCGACCCGGGCATGACCGTGAGCAGTGCCATTCGACACATCCGTGCATCATCGCGACAAGCCAGCATCCGGATCCTGGCAGGCGACCTCGATCTGGTCGTCCTGCACGCGATACCGAGCCCCGAGCAGATCGCTCCCGGGATTGCCCGTCGCACACGCGAGGGCCTCGTCATCGGGTTGTCGGACGGCGGTCTGCTGCTCGATACGATCCGTCCCGCGGGCAAACCTGCATCAGATGGGGCCGCGTGGTCACGCGGCTCTCGACTCACGACCGACGTCACCTGGGAGCGTGGATGAGTATCGTACCGGCACGTCACGTTGCATTGCGCGTGCTCGCCGCTGTTCGTGAGCGAGAAGCGTACGTCTCTCCCGTGCTCGAGACGGAAGCCTCCCGCGCACAGCTCTCAGACGCTGATCGAGCGCTTGCAAACCGGCTGTCGCGAGGGACGGTTGAGACCCTGGGGACGCTCGATGAGCTTCTTGATGCCAGGATCACCCGGGCGTCAGCCGTGGAGCCGCGAGTTCGGGACGCACTTCGGCTTGCTGCTTACGAGTTGCTCTTCATGCGCACCCCCGCGCACGCGATCGTCCACCAGGCGGTCGAGGCGGTCCGTGCAGTGCGCCCGCAGGCCGCAGGTCTCGCAAACGCGGTACTTCGCCGTCTTGCCGAGGATGCACCAACGTTCCCGTGGGGGGACCCGGATACTGACCCGGACGCGCTTGCGCGCGCTACCGGTCACCCCCGGTGGATGCTCGACATGTTCACGCGCGATTTCGGAGCCGACACTGCTGCCTCAATTCTCAGGTCGCACGGCGAGCCCGCGCCGCTCTTCGCACGCTACAACCCGTTCCTCTGCACAGCAGAAGGCGCGCTTGCAGTTCTGCGCTCTGACGGGGCTGATCCCTTCCAGGCACCACCGGATTCCGGCAGCCTGCTCCTGCGCAACGAAACCGCCGCTGTGCGCGGCCGTGCGGTCGCCGACGGCCTCGTCATCGTGACCGACGCCGCAGCACAACTTGCACCGCTCGCCATTGGCGCACACCCCGGTGGACGCATCCTTGACGCAGGGTCCGGCCGGGGAACAAAGACCGTCATGCTGCAGGCTCTCGCCGTCAATGCAGGCGCGCCAGCCGACATCGTCGGACTCGATATCCATGCGTTCAAGGCGCAGCTGCTGGAGCAACGGATGGCGGCGCTCGGCGTCCCTGGCATCAACGCTGTCACGGCTGACCTTCTCGATCCGTCCACACCGCAGCTCATGGGTGAGCTTTTCGACGCCGTACTGCTCGACGCACCGTGCACCGGTCTTGGCACGCTCCGTCGCCACCCGGAACAGCGCTGGCGCGTGACCGAGCCCGATGTCCTGCGCATGTCGGAGATCCAGCGGGACTTGCTTGCGTCCGCGGCCGCGCTTGTCCACCCGGGAGGCCTTGTGGTGTACTCTACCTGCAGCCTCGCTCGCACCGAGAACCATGACGTGGTTGCTGCGTTCTTGAACAGCGAAGGTGGACGTGAGTTCGAAGCGAGCACCCTCGACGACGTGGTTCCGGCGGAGTGGGGACAGTATCTGACCGATGAGGGCTGGTTCCAGTCGATTCCAAGCGCTAACGGACCAGACGGTCATTTCGTTGCACGACTTAAGAAGCGGGCCCAATAGGCGTCCGAGACAATAATCACGAGTTGGGGAGGCACCTATGCGCAGCACCCGTATCGTCGAGATGCTCGAAGTCACCGAAGCTGCGGCTCTCGCTGCAGCTCGCTGGATGGGCAAAGGCGACAAGATGGCGGCAGACCACGCTGCTGTTGAAGCAATGCGCAAGGCGTTCGATATCCTCGACATCTCAGGTGAGATCGTCATCGGTGAAGGCGAGCGCGACGAGGCACCGATGCTCTTCATCGGCGAAAAGGTCGGAGCGGGCGGCGAGGAGATCGACATCGCTGTTGATCCCCTTGAGGGCACAAACCTTACAGCATACGGTCAGCCGAACTCGCTCGCCGTCCTTGCGTTCGGGCCCAAGGGTACGCTGCTGAATGCCCCTGACACCTACATGTGGAAGGTGGCCGCCGGCCCCTCGGCAAACGGCGCCGTCCATATCGACGCGACTCCGACCGAGAATGTGAAGAATGTTGCAAAGGCTCTCAAGCGTCCGGTCGAGGACATCGTCGTGTGCATCCTCGAGCGCGAGCGCCATGAGGCTCTGATTGCCGAGGTCCGTGCGAGCGGGGCGCGTATCAGGCTCATCTCGGATGGTGACGTCTTTGGCGCGGTTGCGACGTCGATCGAAGGCACCGGGATCCATCTCTATATGGGCGCCGGCGGAGCACCTGAGGGTGTTCTCGCGGCCGCAGCCATGAAGTGCATCGGCGGCACATTCATGGGTCGCTTTGAATTCCGCAGCCCCGAAGAGCGCGAACGCGCTCTCACGATGTCGCAGTGCGATATCGACGGCGTGCTGACCATGGACTGCCTCGTGAACACGGATGAGGCCTCATTTATCGCAACCGGTGTGACCGACGGTGAGATGCTCCGTGGCGTGAAGTACTTCGGCCAGGGCGCGCGAACGCATTCGATCGCGATGGATAACAAGACCGGTACCGTGCGCTTTATCGAGACGGTCTACCGCACCGGAGCCGAGAAGTTCTGGGTCAGGATGGAGTAGCCGCTACTCAGAAGCGGCCGGGCAAGAAGCACAGGCCGGGGAGCTATCGCCTCCACAAGGAGCGGGCTTCTCGGCCTTTTCGCTGCCCTTTGCCTCCGGAGGAGCCGGGATGACCTTCTTCGCCCGGTAATCCGTATTGTGGAAGCCGGTGCCCTTGAAGTGGATTCCGACAGGGGAGAAGACCCGTTTAGCCTCTACTTCACACACGGGGCATACGACGCTCGACGTGTCGCCAAAGGAACGATTCACTTCGAAGACATCGTCACACGTAGGGCACTTGTAGTCGTACGCTGGCATACGTTCCTCCGTGGCATTCGAGGCGCGAGTTCGCGAGCGTGAAGAATACACCCCGGCGCATCGACGTGGCAAGGAACCCGCGAGGCATCGATGTTGCTATACTGGTACCCATGAATGAACGTCCGCGCCGCCGTCCGCTTGTCCCGCGATGGCTCATCATATCCGTCATAGCCGCGATCGTTATCGTGATCCTTGCGGTCGCGGGAGTGGTGTTGACGCTTCGCTCAGGGCTAATCGCGGTGCCTGCACTGACGGGACGCTCGGGAATCGAGGCACATGCGGTCCTCGAGAACGCAGATCTTAAGATGATCGACGGCGGTCAGCGATTCTCTGTCACGGTGCCCAGGGGCTCGGTCATTTCCCAGGAGCCGACCGCCGGCAGCCTCGTCCGCCGTGGCGACGTCGTGACGGTCATCGTGTCAGCTGGCTCCGAGTCGCAGTCGATGCCTGATGTCGTCGGCCTGGCAATTCAGAAGGCGCAATCACAGTTGCAGTTGCTCGGTTTTCGCGTGACCGTCGAGACAATCGAGGCGTCAGCAACCGAGGGCACTGTCATGGAATCCTATCCTGCAGCCGGTTTTGAGGTCCGTAGTGGCACGAACGTGCGCCTGAGCGTCGCAGGTCGCTCGCTATCGTCATCAGCCCTGCTCCCGTACAAGATGGACGGAATCACGGTCCTTCTCGATCCGATTCCGGTTTCAAACGGCACCGATGTCACCCTCGAAGTCTCTCGCAGGCTTCAGGCACTTCTTGAGGCCTCAGGCGCACAGGTTGTCGTCACCAGAAGTGCTACCACAACCGCAACATCATCGGGCGATCGTGCCGCGGTTGCCCGGGAAACGACAGCGAACGTTGCGGTTGTGCTCGATCTCGCGCTCAGCGGTCCCGGTGGCCTCCAGGCGACCCTCAGTTCCTCGACCAACCCCAGTGCCACCGCACTTGCTGCAGCGATCACCGAGGCAGTCCGTACGCCATCGCAAGTTGTTATCGCGCCCGGTACCTCCGCGAATCCCACGCTCGCTGCGACAACCGCACCGGGAGTCCGGGTCGTTCTCGGCAACCCTCGTGCTGCGGACGATACCGCACACTTCGCGGACCCGGCATGGGCTGATACTGTTGCACGCGCCATATACCGCGCTCTTGGCACAGGCTTCGGAAGGTAGCGGATTCCTGTGAACGACATCAACGACATCGGACGATCATGACGAGACTGAGCGGCACGCGAGCGTACAAATGGATTGTTGCGGTGTTAGTCGTCGCCGCAGTTATCGTGCCTGCCGCGTCCGCACTTGCAGCCAAGACTCAGGTCCAGCAGCTGAAGGATCAGCTTGCCGGGCTGCGCGCCGAGTCAAAGCGTGCAGGTGACGCCTACTCCAAAGCGTACTGGGCGCTCGACGCGACCAATGAGAAGCTCGCGAGCACGAACAGCCAGCTTGCCGACACCCGGGGGAAGCTTGCGAAGGCCTCCGCGCGCCTCGGAACACATGCCGCCGAGATGTACCGCCAGGGCGAGATTGATTACCTGGCGCTGCTCCTGACCAGCGATACGCTCGATGACATGCTCCTACGGCTCGAGTATGTCAGTCGTTTGGGACAACAGGAGGCCGAGGTAGTCGGCGAAGTCACAGCCCTCCAGACTGACCTCGTCCAGCGCAAGGCCGATATCCTCGCCATAAAGAACGATCAAAGTGCCAAAGCCAAAGAGCTCAAGAAGAAGGCCACGGCGCTCGACAAGAAGCTCAAGGGGGTTCAATCCGACTACGAGCGAATCCAAAAGGCCCTCGACGCGGCGCTCAAGAAGGATAATCCCGGCGGTGGAAGCACACGACGCTATCCCGCCGGGCCGAACGGTATGGTTTTTCCGGTTCAGGGCTCGTACTACTATTCGGATACCTGGGGTGCATCCCGCTCCGGTGGCCGACGAACCCACAAGGGAACCGACATCATGGCGAGGAACGGCACGCCCTGCGTCGCTGTCCTTGCGGGTACCGTTCGTGCAAAGAACAACTCTCTTGGTGGCAAGACCATCTGGCTCACAGCCAAGAACGGCTGGACATTCTACTATGCGCACCTGTCGTCGTTTGTTCGCTCGTCCGGCTCTGTCCAGGCGGGTGAACTGATAGGGCGAGTGGGATCGACCGGCAACGCGTCGGCAAGCTCTCCACACCTTCATTTTCAGATCCATCCTGGTGGTGGCTCTCCTGTGAACCCGTATCCGTACTTGCGGAAGATGGAATAGTCGATCTTCCTTGCTCCACATGCTGTCGTGTGCCAGCATGTCTATCGTCCTGACAACCGTATCGGGAGCTGCGTGCGCGGCTGAGAGGCGACCTTCCGGGGTCGCGACCGAGGGACCGTTCCGGTAATGCGGATCGGCAGCACGGTGGGTGTTCCCGCACCCCCTTCAGTCCCATGCTCCTCACTGGTGCAGACTCACACTGCGCTGAGAGTAGGAGTGTCCAATGTCAAAGCGTCAGCTGGTGGTGTTCGTTGAGATTGCACTCACCCTTGCTCTGGGTGTGGTTTTGGGTTCTCTAAAGATCTGGCAGATGCCTCAGGGCGGCAGCATTTCACTCGGCATGCTGCCTGTGCTTGTACTCGCGCTGCGAAGAGGACCCCTGGTGGGAGTAGCGGCAGGTGCGTTGGGAGGGCTGCTCGGCCTTATTGTGGAGCCGCCGTTCATTGTTCACCCCGTCCAGTTCATCCTCGACTACCCTGTGGCATTCGCTGCTGTCGGCCTCGCCGGGTTGTTCTCGGCGTCCTGGAGGTCGTCGGCGCGCACACAAGCATGGAGCCGGGGGATTGCACTCGCGGTGATTCCCGGGGTGGCCACAGGTGCGCTACTTCGATACGCAGCGCATGTCGTATCGGGAATCGTCTACTTCGCCGACTACGCGCAGGGACAGCCGGTCATTCTCTACTCGGCCATATACAACTCGTATGTACTCGTCTCAGCGCTCTTGTGCATGGGAGCTGCGATTCTCGTGCTGCCTGCGCTCGAGCGCGTTGTCCCCTCTGAGAATGAACGCTCATGAGCTCAACACTTATAGTCGGCGCTGCACCAGTTACTGATTCCCGTGCGTTCTATCGCGCACTTCTCACCGCAGCGGATCGGGTGATTGCTTGCGACGGAGCGGGGGAGTGGTGCGTTGCTCTTGGCCGATACCCCGACCTTGTGGTTGGCGATTTCGATTCCTCTGTCGCTGGGGCCGAAGACAGATTGGGTGCGCTCGGAATCCCGATCGAGCGCCATCCGTCAGCGAAGGATGAGAGCGATCTTGACCTTGCGCTCGCGGTGGCGAGGCGAATGGGTTCATCAGGCGTGACGTTCACTGCAGCGTTCAGTGAGAGACTCGACCACACGCTTGGCGCTCTTGGCACGCTCGTTCGCGCACGCGATCTTGCTCCATCCATTGAGGAACCCGACTTCATGGCGATGATCGTGGATGCAAAGGCGCGCTCATCCGTTCAGATGTCCGTCGCCATCGGCGCGACCGTCTCAGTTCTCGCACTGCAGGCCGCTTCCGGTGTGACGCTTGAGGGCCTCGAGTTCCCGCTCGTCAACGGGACTCTCTCGCTTCTGTCATCGCACGGCCTGAGCAACATTGCTCAGGCCAAACGTGTCACGGTGTCCGTCGCGGAGGGTACGCTTCTCGTGATAGCCTCACGCGAGGCGGTGGATTCGACGCGGGACTGAAGACAACTGATTCTCGTGCCGATAAGCCTTAGGCAGGCCGAATCGGGCTGCTGACGGCACAGGCGGGGGAGAGCGTGGCACCAGTACGACCCATGAACGCTGTTCGATTCCGCGGGCGCGGTGATAGTGTGCTGCTCGCGGTACTTGCCTTGTTGTCAGGTATTTTCGCCGCAGTCGCCCATTCCCCAATCCTTGCGGCCTTGGCCTTCGGATCGCTTGTAGCTCTTCTCATTGCGTTGATCGTTCCGTCTCGAAGCCGCTCCGACGCGCAACACGTTGCAGCGGACGCGTCTGAGGCGTCGCCTCCTGCGTCTCCCGCTGAGCCTCGTACGATGCTCATTCCGCCGACATTGGACAACACTGCGCTCCTGCACGTACTCGCCGGTGCACTCGGCGCCGAGGCGCCAGTCGTAGCGGTTCATCTCTGGCTTCAGGATCCGTCGTCTGCAACGCTGCGACTCGTCACCTCAATCGGCCCCATGAGCCCGTCGCCCCAGCCCGTAGCGCTCGATGATCCGATCCTTGGGGCGGCGGTTCGCAATGGCGTTGCCATGCTTCAACCGCTCGCGAAGGTGCAAACGGCCGAAACCTCGCAGATAATCTGGCGTTTTGCGCTCCCGCTGTGTCCGGGCGAGGCGAACGGCGTGGTGGCTGCAGACCTTTCGGTCGAGAACGACCCGGACGGCGGCAGTCTCGCACGACTCTCAGCTCCGCTTCTGGGGCCCCTTGCGGGTGGTCTGGCACTTCACGTCGCGCATATCGAGACAGAAATGGCGACCGCACTGCTTGAGGTCGCGAGAGATCTCAGCCGGCTGCTCGATCCGGACGAGGTTCTCGCCACGGCGCTCCGTACAGCTATGTCAATCTCCGAGGCGGCCACGGGCAGTCTCATGCTGATCGATCCGGACTCCGGCAAGCTTGTCATCGCCAAGGCACACGGACTCCCGCAGAAGGTGGTGGCCGAAACCAACCTCTCCGAGGGCGAAGGCATTGCCGGTTGGGTTCTCTCTACAGGCCAGCCGCTGCTCATTGAAGATCTCTCGACGCAACCACAGACCGGTAGACGACATGGTGTGCGCTCGGCGGTTTCGGTACCCATTGCAGACAGTGACGGGGCACTCGGAGTCATCAACGTGGGGAGCAGGGGCTTCCCGGCGCGCTTCACCGAGTCACATATGCATGCGCTTGAGACGCTCGGTAAGCAGACTGCGGTTGCACTGCGCAACGCACGAGCACTCACATCAACCCGGGAACTCTACTTCGACACCCTCAAGGCACTCTCGCTGGCACTTGAGACCAAGGATCCATACGCACGCGGGGGTACGGAGCGCGTGCTCGCGCTTGCGACCGCCATAGGTGAGGCATACGGGCTGCCTGATGACGAGCAGGAAGCGCTCAGAGTCGCCTCCCTGCTGCATGACATCGGCATGTCCACCGCCGGGGATTCGCTCGGGTCCGGTCGACGCCCGCTCTCGACTATCGAGCACGGACTCGTCAAACTGCATCCCCAGATCGCAGCCGAGATACTCGATGAGCTTCCCGCACTCCGCAGCGTCGCGCCTATCGTCTACCACCACCACGAATGGTTTGACGGGCAAGGCTACCTCAATGGTCTATCCGGCGAGGCGATCCCACTCGGTGCGCGCATACTTGCTGTCGCGGACGCGTATGTCGCGATGACTTCCGGCCGTTCATATCGCGCGGCGCTTTCGCAGTCTCAGGCGATGGGTGAACTCCAGGAAAAGGCAGGAACCCAGTTCGACCCCGCTGTTGTTGATGTCCTTCGAGACATCCTCCGAGCGGGAAACGACCGGGCTCCTGATTGGATGCGATCCTAAATACCGCGGTAGAACAGTCTAGCCGCGCACGACCTTGCCAGCCTTGAGGCACTTGGTGCACACGTTCATCTTCTTGGTGGTGCCTTCGACGACAACGTGTACCTTCTGGATGTTCGGGAACACCATACGGTTCGTGACGCGGTGCGAGTGGCTGACGTTGCGGCCGGCGGCCGGGTGCTTGCCACACACAGTGCATACCTGGGACATCGTCTAACTCCTGTCGTATATCATCGGCCCGCACAGAAGCAGGACCGGACGGGGCGAAAGCGCAGCGATAATACCATGCGTGCACTTCACGGGCAAGGCGAACACGCAGCGTAGCGACGGTGTGCATGTCCGCGACCTCCGCTATACTACACAACGCGCACAACTTGCGCGGTAACCGCTCTTCCAAGGAGGGCCTCCGATGGCGGATGTTGTACAAGGAACCGTGACTATCGCGAACGATGTCCTGTGCGACATCGCCGGTTTCGTCGCGCTTGAGTGCTATGGCGTTGTCGGGATGGCGAGTCCCTCGCTTCGCGACGGTGTTGCTCAACTGCTTTCCAGAGATAAGTTGCGCAAGGGTGTCGCCGTGACAAATGTCGATGAACGAAAGATTCAAGTCGGCCTATACATCGTCATAGAGCACGGAACGAACCTTGCCGAGGTGTCTCGCAACCTCACTGATCGCGTGAAATACGCTCTGACCCACGACGCGGATGTTCAGGTCGCTTCGGTGGATGTGCATGTCCAGGGCATCAAGGTCCGCAAGTGACGCTGGAGACATCGATGACCACCAAAGACGCAACTCCCGACGTTCTCGATCTCATCGCTGCCGCAGCCTCGGCCCTCAAAGAACGTCGAGAAGAGATCAACCGTCTCAACGTGTTTCCCGTTCCGGACGGGGACACCGGCACCAACATGAGCCTCACTATGGACGCAGTAACCACGGCTCTCGCTGCGCTGGATCCCGATCCGTCCGTTGCCGAGATTTGCAAAGCTATCACTCACGGATCGCTCATGGGTGCGCGCGGCAATTCCGGCGTTATCCTGAGCCAGATACTTCGCGGCCTTTGTGAAGCAATCGGTGCAAGCACCGAGTCTTCATCATCAGTCCTTGCTGATGCGCTGCAGCGCTCGGTGACCGTGGCCTTCCAGGCGGTACGAAAGCCGGTGGAGGGGACGATGCTGACGGTTCTCAAGGATGCTTCCGAGGCTGCCACTGCCGGCGCCCGGGCATCGGCATCGCTTGACGAGGTTCTCGACATGGTCGTCAAGGCCTCCTTCGAGTCTGTCCGTCGCGGGCCCGACCTGCTTCCGGTTCTCAAGGAGCACGGCGTGGTCGATGCCGGCGGCTTCGGACTTGCGATTCTCGCCGAAGGATTCGTCACCGGTATGGACGGACATGTGTTCTCCGAGCATGACATCGCGGTCGCCACAGGCGAGCTCGCTGTCAGCCCGGTGAATGACTGGGATGATGACGAGTACCTCTACTGCACCGAGTTCCTGTTGCATGACGCCGACGCTGACAAGTCGTCTGTCGCCGACTGGATTGCAGCAAAGGGTGGCTCGGAGCTTGTCGTAGGCGATAGAGAGACCTATAAGATCCACGTGCACACTGATGACCCCGGTGCCGTCTTGAGCTGGGCTACCTCGATTGGCGATGTGGCCGACGTCCATATCAATAATATGCGGCGTCAGACCGCGGAGCGCACCGAGCATCTCAAGGCCGAAGGTGCGGCGCCCACGCCGTTCAAGCCCGTCGGCTTTGTTGCAGTTGCAGCAGGAGACGGGTTGTCGGACATCCTTCGGAGCCTCGGCGTCGACGCGATTGTCAGCGGCGGTCAGACCATGAACCCTTCGACCGCCGAAATCTTCGCTGCGGTCGAGACCGTTCGAGCCGACAAGGTCGTTATTCTCCCCAACAACAAGAACATCATCATGGCAGCCCAGCAGGTTATCGGCCTCGATGAGCGTCCGGTTGCCGTGATTCCGACGACGTCGGTGCCCGAGGCCTTCTCGGCGCTGCTTGGTTTTGATCAGACACTCCCGTTTGATGAGGCCGTTGCCGAGATGACCGCTGCAGCCGAGGGCGTTCGTACCGGCGAAGTGACCACGGCCGTGAAGAACGCCAAGGGCAAGGTCGGCGCCATCAAGCAGGGGCAGGTAATCGGCATCTCCGACCATGAGATCGAAGTCGTTGGTGACGATGTTATCGACGTTGCACTCAAGCTAATCGCCCTCCTTTCTGAAGACGCCGAGACCCTCACTATCCTTGCCGGCGAGGAGTTCGACGACGCTTCGCTGGCACGCCTCGCATCCGAAGCAGAGACCGCCAACCCGTCCCTTGAAGTCGAGACCCATCGCGGCGGCCAGCCGCTCTATCCCGTCATCATCGGTCTCGAATAGGCACGGTCCGTCCGGCAGCAAACAGGGAGGCTCCAAATGGGCAAGGTCGGTCTCGTATGCGACAGCACCTGTGATCTCGGTCCCGAATGGCTTGCACAGCACGATGTGGTCATGGTGCCGCTTAAAGTCCTCTTCGGAGATACGACCTATCTCGACTGGATCGACCTTACACCCGAGGCGTTCTACGAGAAGCTCGCAACCTCACCGATCCTGCCTAAGACCTCACAACCATCACCGGCTGAATTCGCCGCAGTCTATGCGGCTCTCGCGGAGCAGGGCTGCGAGGAGATCGTCTCGATACACCTGACGGCCGCGCTGTCCGGTACGTTTGAATCTGCGATGCTCGCCGCCTCAGGGTCGAAGATTCCGGTACGCGTCGTTGACACTCACACCGTATCTGCCGGGCTCGCGATGACCATTCAGGCGGCGCTCGACGCACGTGCTGCGGGCGAGGATGCCGCTGGTATCGAGGCGGCTGCGCGCTATTCCGTCGACAACACGCAGCTCCTCTTCGCGCTCGATACGCTTGACTACCTCGTCAAGGGCGGGCGTGCCGGCAAGGCACAAGGACTGGCGGCGTCGCTCCTTAACATCAAGCCGGTGCTGACCTTCAACAACGAGGGCACTATCGAGCCGTTCAAGAAGGTCAAGGGCACCAAGAAGGCACTTACGGAGATCGCTGCACGCGTCGCAGAAGCGTCGAACGGACGAAAGGTTCGCGTGTCGCTCCTCCATTCGCTCGCCCCCGAGCTCGCGAACGATCTGCTCGCAGAGATTGCAGCAACAGGCGTCGACTATGAACTGGTGCACACGACCATCGTTGGCGCAGTGATCGGCACGTACGCCGGCCCCCGAGCCGTAGGCGCGGTCTACTGCCCGGTACAATAGCCGCATCATGTCATCTGCGGGTCAAACGAGATTCACAGCGGTTGAACCCGAAGCAATCGACCTGTGGGGCCAGCCGGTCTCCACACTCCGTTACGTCGACACCCGCCGCGCTGAGGCTCTCACGCGTCTTGGAATCGAGACGGTCGGTGACCTTGCGCGACACTACCCGTTCCGTTATCTCGACCTGACAACGGCTTCCGCCATTCGCGATGTGCCGCTTGGCGCCGATGCGACGGTTCTCGGCACAGTGCGCGATGTCCGCGTGAAACGGCCTCGACCGCGCCTGACGATCATAGAAGTCGCCGTCGCCGACGAGACCGGGGTTGTCGTCGGAGTGTGGTTCAACCAGCCGTACGTGGCGCAGCGGGTCAAGGTGGACGACCGCGTCGCAATGGCCGGAAGAGTCGAGATGGACTTCGGGCTGCGCCAGATGAAGTCACCTTTCCTTGAGCGGATGGATGCAGCGGAATCGCCCAAAGAGCTGGGACGTGTCCTGCCCGTTCATCGTGCGACTGAGGGATTGTCTACCACCTGGATGAGGAAGCTTGTCGCGGAGGCGCTTTCCGAGGTAGGGGAGCTGCCGGATTCGCTTCCGTCGAGTGTGCGCATCGCTCGCGGACTGCCGCCGCTCAGATGGGCGCTGAACGCGATCCACTTCCCGGAGAGTACGCACGACGTCGAGCCCGCACGACGTCGCCTCGCCTACGATGAGTTCTTCGCCCTGCAGCTTGCGATGGCCACGCGCAGACACCGCACGGTACTAGAACGTCCGGGTCACGCGCACAAGACAACTGGTTCTCACCTGAAACGCATGAAAGCCGCGCTTCCATTCCCGCTGACGAAGGATCAGACGAAGGCCCTCTCCGAGGTCTTCGCTGACATGAAGCAGGCGCGACCGATGAATCGCATGTTGCTCGGCGACGTCGGCACCGGGAAGACGGCGGTTGCCGCGCTTGCGCTTGCCGCCGTTGCTGATTCGGGTTCGCAGGCCGCGATGATGGCACCCACCGAGGTGCTTGCCTCGCAGTATTCGCGTGCAGTTGGGCCCTGGCTCGACGCTGCCGGAGTCAAGTGGGAGATTCTCACGGGCAGCACGTCGGCCGCGGAGCGCAAGCGCATTCTCGCTGGCATCGCGGACGGGTCCGTGACGGTTGCGTTCGGCACCCACGCCCTCATCCAGCCAGACGTCGATTACGCGACTCTGACCTTGGCGATCGTTGACGAGCAGCACCGGTTCGGTGTGCAGCAGCGTCTTTCGCTCCGAGAGAAGGGCGAGACCGCCGACCTGCTCGTCATGACGGCTACACCCATTCCGAGAAGCCTTGCGCTGACCGCCTACGGTGACCTCGCCACGTCCTACCTGCGAGAACGTCCCGGCGCACGTCCTGCCGACCACGTCACGACGCGGCTCGTCCCGCGCGGCGGGCGGGCGGAAGCGTATGATGCGGTCCGAGCTGCTGTTGCGGCCGGTCGCCAGGCGTACGTCGTGTGCGCGCTCGTCGACGAGTCGGACTCTGCCGAAGCACGCGCGGCCACCCGGGAAGCAGAGCGCCTTCGCACGCAGGTCTTCCCGCAGCTTCGCGTCGGGCTCCTGACCGGAAAGATGCGTCCGGCCGAGAAGATCGCAAGCATGGAAGCGTTCAGGGCCGGTGAGGTTGATGTTCTGGTCGCCACGACGGTCATCGAGGTTGGCGTCGACGTCCCGAATGCGACGATCATGCTCGTTGAGGATGCCGAGCGTTTCGGTCTGGCACAACTCCATCAGCTCCGGGGTCGCATCGGTCGAGGCGACCATCCGGGAGAGTTCCTCGTGTTCGCAGATGCGAAGACGGAGGACAGTAGACGCCGGATGCAGGCAATCGCCACTACCAACGACGGATTCGCCCTTGCCGAGGAGGACCTCCTGCTCCGTGGAGAGGGAGATCTCCTCGGACTGCGTCAGAGCGGACTTCCCGGGCTCTGTGCCGCTTCACTCACCGGTGATCGCGATCTGTTGGAATTCGCCCGGGCCGACGCGTTCGAGCTCATCGCTAGCGATCCCCACCTGGCGCGACCCGAGCACGCTCTGCTCGCCCGGGAGAACGCGAGGCTTCTGACGGATGCCGGAGAGTGGGTGCGCAGCGGATGAGAATCGTCGCAGGCGAGTGGCGTGGGCGGATACTTCTCGCCCCGAAGGGTGCGGACACGCGTCCGACGTCCGACCGCGTCCGGGAGGCGGTCTTCTCCGCGCTGCAATCTCGCATTGGCAGCCTTGAAGGCGCTACAGTTCTCGACCCTTTCGCCGGGAGCGGAGCTCTTGTCTTGGAGGCACTGTCCCGTGGCGCCGATTCTGCGGTGGCAATCGATCAGGACCGCGCCGCGCGGGACGCCATAGCCCGTAATGCCGTTGCTCTCGGCTGCTCCGATAAGATCACCACATTAGGTGGGGACGCGTTCCGCCTCGCCCGAGGCGGCCTGCACGGAGGGGCCTTTACGTTGCTCTTTCTCGACCCTCCCTATAAAATCGTTCCGGCGCTGGTCAGCCAGCTTATGGAAGACCTCGCCGAGAGTGGTGCGCTCGCTCCGGGCGCAGTCGTTGTGTACGAGCACGCGAGCCGGGCTGTTCCGGTATGGCCCGAGGGATTTGCCGTAACCGGGGAGCGTACGTACGGCACCACAGCAATCTCGTACGCGACCTATGAAGGGAAGCGACTGACGTGAGGCGCGCGCTCTGCCCGGGGACCTTCGATCCGGTCACGTCAGGTCACCTTGACATCATCGTTCGAGCCTCCGCGCTCTTCGACGAGATCGTCGTCGGCGTCGCGCTCAGCCCGGACAAAGGCGGGGGTCCGATCTTCTCGGTGGAGGAGCGTTGCGGGTTCATAGAAGTCGCGACGGCGCATCTCGGTAATGTTGTTGTGCAACCTTTTGATACACTGCTAGTGGACTTCGCTCAGAAGATGGATGCACGAGCAATCATCAAGGGCCTGCGAGCAGTCACAGATTTCGAACGTGAGTTTCAGATGGCACAGTTGAATTACCGGCTGGACGAGAGCATCGAGACGATGTTCATCATGTCGATACCGGAGTACGCGTACCTGAGTTCTTCAGCAGTAAAAGAGATAGCACGGCACGGCGGTTCAGTCCGAGGACTTGTGCCAGACGTAGTCTGCGAGGCTTTGGCTGCACGCTTGAAGCAGTCCCTCTAGGGAGGTTCACCACGATGGATATCATGGCGCTTATCGACCGGATCGAAGAGATGGTCGACTCTGGTCGTAACATGCCGTTCTCGGCAAATAAGATGGTCGACCCGGACAAGATCTATGAGATCGTTGACGAGATCCGGGCGAACTTCCCCGACGAGCTCAAGCAGGCGCGCTGGATCGTCAAAGAGCGCCAGGAGATGCTCGAAGAGGCCGAGAAGGAGGCGAACCGCATCCTTGAGGAGTCGCGGGATCGCGCTCAGGCCATTGCGAGCGACCAGGAGATCGTCAAGCTCGCAGAGCAGCAGGCTGCTGACATCCTCGATAATGCACGCGCCCGTGAGCGAGAGATTCGCCTCGGCGCTGAAGACTACGCCGACGAGATGCTCGCCAACCTCGAAGTGAACCTCGGCAAGCTCCTCACGGCAGTCCAGCGCGGTCGCGATCGGCTCCAGGGCAAGGTCGGGCAGCGTGGCTGAGGTTCTGCCACAGCAGTTCCTGGTCGACATCAAGTCCATACTCGACGAGTTGGCCGATTCAGTGGTCGTGGATGTCGAGTTTCCGCTCGAGCCGCTTGTCATCGGAACCGAGTCATTCGTTCCGGTCAGCCGCGCGCGAGTCGAAGTGACCGTCACATACACCGGGACCGGACAGGTCGTCGCCCTTGGGCGCGTAGAAGTCGATGTTTCGACGCACTGCTCGCGATGCCTTACCGAGTTCACGATGACCGCAAGCGGCGACGTTGAAGGCTTCTACGTCAAGCCTGGTCATGATGACGAGATTCCCGAAGAGCAGGAAGTCGAGTTCATCACCGACCGGTCGATCGATATCCTGCCGGCGATCCGCTCGGCGCTCATACTCGAGCTTCCGTTCGCCCCGCTGCACGACGAGTCGTGCCCCGGAATCTGCCTCACCTGCGGTGCCGATCTTGCTGATGGCGCGTGTGACTGCGAGCCAGTTCGCGCAGATTCACCTTTTGCCGCACTCCAGGGTCTGGTGGCCGAGTCGGACGACACGGCCTGAGGCTTGCCTCAACGGCGTTCTCGTGTGCTATCATGTCGCTTTGCGCCTGCCCTCGTTGCATGGCGCTCGAACACGCAAGCATCGCACCCGTTCCCGGGTGCCTGAAGGGAGAGTCACCAGCATGCCAGTCCCGAAGAGGAAGACGGGCCGATCCGTCACCCACTCGCGCCGCTCGTCCCATAAGCTTGAGGCTCCTTCCCGTTCTGTGTGCCCGCAGTGCCATCAGCCAAAGCTGCCGCATAGGGTATGTCCCGATTGTGGGTACTATGACGGTAAGGAAATCGTCGAAACGGACTAAGAACCCGGCGCCCCCTGTGGGCGCCGTTCTTCGTAAGGGGAGGGTGCGCACCAGTGCTCGAGCAGTTCTTCTCTCCTCGTTCTGTTGCAGTGGTCGGCGTGTCCCGAGAAGAGGGCAGGGTCGGCCACTACGTTTTCGATAACCTGCTCGCTGCAGGATTTGCCGGTTCCGTCTACCCGGTGAACCCCAAAGCGGATGAGGTCCACGGGCATCGCTGCTACGCCTCGGTCAAGGATCTTCCGGCTCCCGTCGATCTCGCGGTCGTCGTCGTTCCCGCCAAGTTCGTTTCCGCGGTCATCGAAGAATGCGGCGAGAGCGGCATCCATGCGGTTGTCGTCATCTCCGCAGGGTTCAAGGAGTCCGGCCCCGCAGGGGCTGTGCTCGAGCGTGAGGTCATCGCTACTGCTGCCAAGCACAAGATCCGCATCCTCGGCCCGAACTGCCTCGGTCTCATCGCTACCGAGACGCACCTGAATGCCTCTTTCGCGCCCACGATGCCGTCTCCCGGCTCGATCTCGTTCATGTCACAGTCGGGCGCCCTGGGCACCGCGGTTCTTGACTGGGCGGCAGGGGAGTCCATTGGACTCGCGCACTTCGTCTCACTCGGGAACAAGTCCGATCTCTCCGAGGTCGACCTGATCAAGACGTGGGAGGCGGACGCCGGCTGCAAGGTCGTCGCCGCGTATCTCGAGGCAGTGACCGACGGCTGCGCGTTCGTTGAGGCCGCATCGACGCTCACGCTCAAGAAGCCACTTATCGCACTTAAAGCCGGTGGCTCCGACGCCGGTGCCCGTGCTGTTTCCTCGCATACGGGCAGCCTCGCCGGATCCGAGCAGGCGTATAGCGCGGCGTTCCGCAAAGCTGGCGTCATCCGCGCCTCCAACATCCAAGAGCTCTTCGACTTCTCGGTGGGATTCTCCCGACAGCCACTACCGGCGGGACCCGGCCTGGTCATCCTCACGAACGCCGGTGGCCCTGCCATTCTCGCAACCGACGCCTGTGAGCGACTCGGGGTCTCGCTCGCATCACTCGAAAGCGAGACGATCACCGCCTTGCGCGAGGCCCTGCCACCCGCATGCGCGCTCTACAACCCTGTTGACGTGCTTGGCGACGCCGACCCTGAGCGCTATCGCGTGGCCGGCGAGATCCTCGTGCAGGACCCAAATGTGCGCGCCATCCTCGTCATACTCACGCCGCAAGCGGGTACTGCTGCCGGCGAGACGGCCCGCGTGGTCGTTGACCTTGCGAAGAGCTCCGGTATCACGACGTTTGCAAGCTTCATGGGTCGCGCCGGTGTTGCCGACGCAGTGCCCGTCTTCACTTCGGGTGGGATACCGCAGTTCGATTTCCCTGAGCGCGCGGTCGCAACGCTTTCCGCGATGCTCTCCCATTCTGAGCGCCTGAATTCGAAAGAGCCTGTGGTACCGACCATCAACGGGGACAAGAAGGTCGTCGATGCGGCGATCGACCACGCGCGCGCGGCCGGGCGCACGTTCATAACCGAGGAGTCAGCGTCGCGGATCGCTGCAGCGTACGGAATCCCGGTGCCGCCAGGTGGCATCGCAAAGGATCTGGCAGCAGCACGCGTTCTCGCAGCCGAAGTCGGCTATCCAGTCGTCATGAAGATCGCGAGCCCCGACATCCTGCACAAATCAGACATCGGCGGCATTCGCGTGAATATCTCAGATGAAGTCGAGCTCGCTGAAGCGTACGAGGATATCCTTGCCCGCGTGCGCGAGCGCATGGAAGACGCGCTCATCTGGGGCGTCTCGATCCAGCAGATGCTGCCCCCGGGTCGCGAGGTCATCATCGGGATCAACCGGGATGCGCAGTTCGGCCCGCTTCTGATGTTCGGCCTCGGCGGTATCTACGTTGAGGTCATGAAGGATGTCACCTTCCGGCTCTGCCCCGTCACCGTCGAAGAAGCGCGCGACATGCTGACCGAGATTCGCGGGTTCGGCCTTCTGCGCGGCGCCCGCGGACAGCGTCCGGCGGATCTTGACGCGGTGATTGACGTCATCGTGAAGGTATCAGCGCTCGTCATGGACTTCCCACAGATCACGGAGCTCGACATCAACCCGCTCATCGTCGCGGACAAGGGTGCCGGCGCAGTCGCCGCCGACATCCGCATTGGCATCGGAGGCTGACATGCGTTCAATCCTCGTTTCGTCCACAACGCCGTACTCGGGCAAGAGCGGTCTTGCGCTTGCGCTCATCAGTACGCTGGCCGCGCGCGGGCTTGATGTCGGGTACTTCAAACCGTACGGGGCGATGCCGGTCACGGTCGACGGCATCCTCACCGATAAAGACGCGCAGTACATCAACAGCATCCTCGCCAAACCAGCGCCGCTCGAGGCTGTGTGTCCGGTCGTACGAACACCCTCGTTCGTTGAGCGCACGCTTGCCCATGACGCGAGCGAACTCACCTCGCAGGTCACGCATGCCTTCACGACGTGCGCAGACGGACGCGACGTCATGGTGATCGAAGGACCAAGCAATCCGTTCCAGGCATCTTCTGTCGGCCTGGCCGTTCCGGATCTGGCTGAGCTATTGGACGCGCCCATCTTGCTCGTCGATCGTGTCTCGGGAGCGGACCTGCCAGATGCGATCATGTGCGAATCCCGGCGCCTCGGTGACCGTATGCGAGGGGTGATCTTCAACTGGGCTAACGAATCCCAGCAGGACTTCGTGACCGGACGCGTCACGCCGTTTCTCCAGTCGCAGGGCGTCACGGTCTTTGGCTCGCTTCCGCATGACCCCGCGCTTTCCTCGGTCACGGTCCGCGAGATCTGCGAGGCACTCGACGGCGCGGTGCTCTCCGCAGACGACCGGCTCGACGAACCAGTCGAGACGTTCATGGTTGGCGCCATGGGACAGGACAAGGCGCTGCGATTCTTCCGTCGCAAGGCGCGCAAGGCCGTCATCACTGGTGGTGACCGCGCCGACGTGCAACTCGCCGCGCTCGAGACGAACACCCGCTGCATCATCCTGACGGGCAATCTGCCCCCCTCAGCGCACGTTCTCGCACGCGCAGAGGAGCTTGGCGTGCCGATGCTTCTGGTCGACACTGACACGCTGTCAGCTGTCGAGAAGATGGAGGGCCTCATGGGCCATATCCGTCTCCATGACGCCACGAAGGCTGCTAGAATACGCGAGATGTTCGAGAGCTCGGTTGATCTTCCCGCGCTCATGAAGTCGTTCGATATCCGTTCGTGACACCCGGGGAGTGAGCGTTGACTGAGAGAAACGTGACCATTGTCGTTGACGTCCTCGGCGGGGATTTCGCTCCCGCAGTCGTGCTGGAGGGCATCGACGCCGCTCTCGCCGGAGACAGCGCTCTTACGCTTCTCATCACGGGTCCGTCTGAGGTCGTCGTTCCCTTTGCTGCGGCGCGCGAGAACGTCCGGGCTGTTGCGACCACCGAGTTCATCGACATGGGCGAGCACCCTGCCAACGCCGTCAGAGCCAAGAAGGACTCGTCGATCGTTGTCGGGTGCAGGCTGGTGAAAGAAGGGGAGGCTGAAGGGTTCTTCTCGGCTGGAAGCACCGGCGCGTGCATGGCGGCAGCCACGCTCGTGATGGGACGTATACCCGGGGTTTCCCGACCGGCCATCGCGACCATCATCCCCGCGGCCGAGCGCCCCTGCATCCTCCTTGACGTCGGCGCGAATGCTGACTGCAAGCCTGAGAACCTCCTCCAGTTCGGCCTGATGGGTCGGGCCTACGCGCAGGTGATCCTCGGCGTCGAGAATCCCTCGGTCGGCCTCCTCAACATCGGCGAGGAGCCCACAAAGGGCTCGATTCTCGCTCAAGAGGCGCACGCGCTCATGGCGGCTGAGGTTCCCGGATTCGCCGGCAATGTCGAGGGCCGCGCCATTTCGAGCGGCACGGTCGATGTCATCGTCACGGATGGCTTCACCGGCAACGTAGCCTTGAAGCTGCTTGAAGGAACCGCCAAGAGCCTTCTCGGTCAGATCAAGACCGCGATGACATCAAATACCCTAAGGAGTATTGCCGCCTCAGTTCTCAGGAAGCCGCTCATGGAGCTCAAGGAGCGCCTTAACCCTGACGTCTACGGAGGCGCACCGCTTCTCGGCGTCCGCGGCGTGTGCATCATCGGGCACGGAAGCAGCAACTCGCGCGCGATAGCGGCAGGCATCGCGGTTGCTGCCCGCGCCGCACGCGGAGGGCTGACGGGCACGATCGCCGAAGCTATCGCAGGCCCGACCGAGGCCGTCTGAAGCGGCTACCGTCCCAGCGCCTCAACGTGTAAACTACTCGGACACTCGCGGCAGCCCCCCGGTCGCCGCCCGAGCGAGGAGAGCACCTTCCGAATGACGCATGCAGCAATTACCGGCGTCGGCGCGTACCTGCCGGAGCGGATTCTCACCAACGACGACCTCGCGACGATGGTCGACACGTCCGACGAGTGGATCGCCACGCGTACGGGCATCCGCGAGCGCAGGCTTGCCGCGGACGATCAGGCGACGTCGGATCTTGGCGTCGAAGCCGCCCGTGCGGCACTCGCCGATGCTCATCTCGCGCCCGAGGATATCGACCTGCTCGTGGTTGGGACCTCAAGCCCGGACATGATCTTCCCGTCGACTGCCTGCCTCATTCAGGCCAAGCTCGGACTCTCATGTGCTGCAGTCGACGTCATGGCGGCGTGTACGAGCTTCGTCTACGCGCTGCACTCTGCCACAACAGCCATCGAGTCGGGCCGCGCCACGCGCGTGCTCGTCGTGGGCGCGGACGCGCTCACGCGTCATGTTGATTTCACCGATCGCGGCATATGCGTTCTCTTCGGCGACGGGGCCGGCGCGTTCGTTCTCGAAGCGTCGACGGAAGCCGGAGTGCTTGGTATCGACCTCGGCTCCGACGGCAGCAGGCCTGACGTTCTTCAGATCGAGGCGGGTGGCTCGGCGATGCCCGTGACCTGCGAGGCGATCGAAGCCAACCTACACCGCGTCCAGATGAACGGGCAGGAGGTCTTCAAGTTCGCAGTGCGAGCGATTCCGGCAACCACTAAGAAGGCGCTCGCGGCTTCCGAGCTCAGCGTCGAAGACCTCACGTGGCTCATTCCGCACCAGGCGAATCAGCGCATCCTCGACACCGTCGCCGACCGTCTCGAACTCCCGCATGCGCGCGTCTTCTCGAACATCGCGAAGGTGGGGAACACCTCCTCCGCGTCGATTCCGCTGGCTGTGAACGACCTGTATACTGGCGGCAGCCTGCACCAGGGCGACATCCTCGCGCTCGTCGGGTTTGGAGCCGGACTCACCTGGGGCGCCGCTATCGTCCGTTGGACCAAGGAGGACCGCTAGATGGCCCTGCGAACGCGACTCACGAGCCTGCTCGGTATCGAGCACCCCATCATCCAGGGCGGTATGGCGTGGACTGCAACGGCCGAACTCGTTGCCGCCGTCAGCAATGCGGGCGGCATCGGCGTCATCGGCGCCGGACATATGCCGACCGACAACCTTCGTGTCCAGATCCGCAATGCGAAACTGCTCACCGATAAGCCCTTCGGTGTGAACCTCATGTTGCTGACGCCGCACATCGACGAGATAGTTCAGCTCGTACTTGATGAGCACGTACCCATGGTCACCACGGGCGCAGGCAGCCCCGGAAAGTACATGAGCGCCCTTATGGAGGCCGGTATCAAGGTCATCCCGATCGTTCCCTCGGTCGCACTCGCGAAGCGTATGGAGGCGATGGGCGCCGACGCGGTCATCGGCGAAGGTATGGAGGCCGGCGGCCACATCGGCGACCTCACCACCATGGTGCTTACGCCGCAGCTCGTAGACGCCGTCGAGATCCCTGTGATCGCTGCCGGTGGCATCGCCGACGGTCGCGGTATGGCGGCGGCATTCGCGCTTGGCGCAGTTGGCGTCCAGGTCGGCACGCGCTTCATGTGTGCCGAGGAATGCACCATTCACCCCGACATCAAAGCCGCGGTCCTGAAGGCGAAGGATCGCGATACGGTCGTCACGGGTCGCTCGACCGGTCATCCGGTTCGCGTGCTCAAGAACAAGCTCGCCCGCGAGATCATGGAACTTGACCGCGAGAACAAGGCCGAGGAGATCGAAGCGCTCGGCGCCGGGAAGCTCGCGCTTGCGATGCGCGATGGCGACACCGCGATGGGAAGCCTTATGGCTGGCCAGGTCGCCTCGATGGTATGCCGCATCGAACCCGCCGCCGACATCGTCGCAGAGATGATGCGCGACGCCGAGGCAGTCATGCGTCGGCTCGGATCGACTCCAGCAGCGTGATCGGCATGAGGAAACATGCGATCGTCTTTCCGGGGCAGGGTTCGCAACGTCCCGGCATGCTCGATGCGCTTCCCGAACATGACGATCTCGGTCGCTTGCTCGATGCCGCCGAGGCGCTCTCGGGACTGGAACTCCGCCGGATTGCTGCAGAAGGCACCATCGAGGAGATCAACGACACGCGCGCGGCTCAGCCGCTTCTCTACCTCTCCGACTGGATCTGGGGCTCGACGCTCCTCGACGTAGGGCTTGATCCTGCGGCCGTTGCGGGCCACAGCCTGGGCGAGTATGCGGCCCTGGCGCTTGCCGGCGTCTTCTCGGTCGAAGCCGGCCTCGAACTGGTGACCGAACGCTCGCAGCTCATGTCGGAGACCGCACTTGCGACACCGGGCTCGATGGCCGCTGTGCTCGGCATGGATAACGCGATGGTGGCCGACCTTGTCGGTGACATCAGTGGCGTATGGCTCGCAAATGACAACGCTCCCGGGCAGATCGTGCTCTCGGGCACGCACCAGGGTCTTGTCGCAGCCACCGCAGCACTCACCGCCGCCGGCGCCCGCCGCGTCGTCCCGCTCGCAGTCGCGGGCCCGTTCCATTCTCCGCTGATGGAGCCTGCTGCAAGTCCGTTCTCACTCGTGCTTGAGCACGCGTTGTTTCTCGATGCGCGTATTCCTATCATTCAGAATGCCGAGCCGATCGCAGAGCAGTCCGCCACGCTCATCAAGGAGCGGCTCAAGCGTCAGATCACGTCGCCCGTACGCTGGACCGATACAATGGGCGCGTTGCGCGAGACAGGCGTCGAAGTCCTTGTCGAGGCCGGTCCCGGTTCTGTCCTGACGGGCCTCGCACGACGCGTGGATGGCCTCGATGCCATCGCGATCGATGACGGTATCGAGAAGGTCTTGGAGGTGCTGCAGGGATGAGCGACCTTTCCGGCAAAGTAGCGCTCGTCACGGGCGCAAACCGCGGTATCGGCGCAGAGATCGCGCTCGGTCTCGCTCGCCGTGGTGCGATCGTCGCGATCAACTATCGTGGCGATGATTCCGGCGCTCGAGCGGTGCTCGCCATGCTTGCTGCCGAGGGTGACACGAGCAACCACGCCGCCTTCAAGGGCGATGTTTCCGACTCAGCGTCATGTCAGCAGCTTGTTGACGAAGTCGTTACTCATTACGGACGCATCGATGTCGTCGTTAACAACGCCGGCATAACGCGTGACGGGCTCCTCGTTCGGATGTCGGATGACGACTGGAATGCAGTCATCACGACCAACCTGAGCGGTGCGTTCTTCATCACCCGCGCTGCGGCCAAGTACATGATGAAGCAGCGCTCTGGCTCGATCGTGAACATATCCTCGGTCGTCGGGCTTGTCGGTAATGCAGGCCAGGCTAACTACTCGGCCGCTAAGGCCGGGCTTATCGGGCTCACAAAGTCGGTCGCTCGCGAACTCGCGTCTCGCAACGTACGTGTGAATGCGATCGCACCCGGCTTCATCGAGACCGACATGACCGCCGAACTGCCCGAAGCTGCACGCGCCGCCGCTCTTGGTAGCATAGCGATGAAGCGCTTCGGGAGCCCCGCCGATGTAGCCGCTGCGGTGGCCTTCCTGGCCTCCGATGACGCGGCGTACGTGACCGGCCAGGTTCTGGCGGTCGACGGGGGCATGACGTTCGCCTGATCGCGGCAACGCGCATTGATACGCCTGTGACAGGGGAGAGGAGGTGGATAGCATGGACAACGAAGAAATCTTGGTGAAGGTCAAAGAGGTCATTGTCGACCAGCTCAACGTCGATGAGGATGACGTCGTCGTCGAGGCGTCGTTTATCGACGATCTCGGTGCCGACTCGCTCGACATCGTCGAACTCGTCATGGCTCTCGAGGAGTCCTTCGGCATCTCAATCCCCGACGAGGAGGCCGAGGGTATCAAGACGGTCGGTGACGCTGTGAACTACATCGTCGCAAGCGCCTGATACCTACCTTACGTCGTGAGCGTCGTAGTCGCCCGACCGGCCCGCGTGGCCGGTCGGGACGACGGCGCTCCTGACCTGAACTCGCGGAGGCTCCACGTGGAGATGCCCACACTGACAATCGGAACTCGCACGGCCCGGCTGCCCATCGTTCAGGGCGGCATGGCTGTCCGCATCTCGATGGCTCCTCTGGCGACTGCAGTCGCTCAAGCCGGCGGGGTCGGCCTCATCGCAGGTTCGGGACTCACGGCAGAAGAACTTGCCGCAGAAGTCAGAGCCGCGCGCGAGGCGACCGACGGCGTTATCGGCGTCAACATCATGGTCGCTATCCGCAAGTTCAAGGAGCTCGTGCACGCGGCGATCTCTGAAGGCGCCGATCTCATCGTCTGCGGGGCCGGGTTCTCGCGAGACGTCTTCACCTGGTGCCGTGACGCGGGCGTCGAGTGCGTCCCGATCGTCGGCTCTGAGCGCGTCGCCAAGCTCTCGCAGCGCTTCGGTGCCTCTGCGGTCGTCGTTGAGGGCCACGAAGCCGGCGGGCACCTCGGTACGGACGAGTACATGCTCGATCTGCTGCCGAGGATCGTCGAAGCCGTCGATATCCCTGTCATCGGCGCCGGTGGCGTCATCACGGGTGCCGACATCAAACGTGCGCTCGACAAGGGTGCCGCCGGCGTCCAGATGGGCTCCCGGTTCGTAGCGACTGTCGAGTCATCCGCGTGCGATGCGTTCAAACAGATGTACGTCGATTCGACCGATGAGGACATCGTCTTGATCAAGAGCCCTGTCGGGCTCCCGGGTCGCGCACTCCGGAATCCGCTCACCGACCGGCTCCTGGCTAACGACTACCCGCCGATCGAGCGGTGCGTGGCGTGCCTGAAGGAGTGCGGCAAGGAGTACTGCATCGTCGACAAACTGGTTCTCGCCCAGACAGGAGACGTCGAGAAGGGTCTGGTGTTCGCCGGATCAGCCGCGGCTCGCGTACACGATATTCCGACGGTCGAGGTTCTCATGAAGCGCCTCGTCGCCGAGTGGCAAGCTGCCAGCGAAGGAGGACTCGCATGAGAAGAGTCGTCGTCACGGGCGTCGGCGCGGTCTCCGCGCTCGGCGTTGGAGCCGCGACCAACTTCGACGCGCTTGTAGCGGGTCGCTCGGGCGTCGCGCCGATCACGGCCTTCGACGTCAGCGAGTACTCCACGCAGTTCGGCGCGTACCTGAACGACTGGGATCCATCACCGTGGCTTGACTCGAAAGAGGCCCGCCGCATGGCACGCTTCCAGCAGTTCGCGGTCGTCGCGGCTGACGAAGCGCTCAAGGATTCCGGTCTCGTCATCGACGAGTCGAACGCTGAGCGTGTCGGAGTCATCGTCGGCTCCGGTATCGGCGGCCTGGGCACCATGGAGGACCAGCACACGATCCTCCTCGAGAAGGGTCCCAGCCGGGTCAGCCCGTTCCTCGTGCCGATGATGATCGTCGACCTTGCGGCGGGGCATATCTCGATCCGCAGCGGCGCCAAAGGCATCAACTACGCACCCGTCTCGGCGTGCGCCACCGGTAACCACTCACTCGGCGAAGCGGCCGAGGTGATCCGCCGCGGCCAGGCGGACGCCGTCATCGCTGGCGGTTTCGATTGCGGCATCACCCCGCTCGGGCTTGCCGGTTTCGCGGCCGCCCGCGCGCTCTCGACCCGCAACGACGATCCCACTGCCGCATCGAGGCCGTTTGACGCCGGTCGCGACGGCTTCGTGATCGGTGAGGGCGGCGGCATTCTGGTGCTTGAAGAGCTCGAGTCCGCTCGGGCGCGCGGTGCGCGGATCTACGCCGAACTCGTCGGCTACGGCGCCACCGCTGACGCGTATCACATGACCGCTCCTGCACCCGATGGCAACGGCGCGCGTCGCGCGATGATCCAGGCGCTCGAGCAATCGGGTCTGTCACCCGCTGACATCGGCTACATCAACGCACACGGGACATCCACACAGCTTGGCGATGCTGCCGAGACGGGCGCGATCAAGGCCGTCTTCGGTGACAACGCACCGCCCGTATCCAGCACCAAGTCCATGACCGGCCACCTGCTCGGCGGGGCCGGGGCGCTTGAAGCCGTCGTCTGCGTGCTCGCACTGCGAGACGGCATCCTGCCACCCACGATCAACCTCACGGTCCCGGATGCGGCGTGTGACCTCGATTACGTGCCGAACGTCGCCCGCACGGCAAGCGTGTCAGCCGCACTCAGCAACTCATTCGGTTTCGGCGGTCACAACGCGTGCCTCATCTTCGCGCACGTGTCATGACCGACACTGCCGATAGGCTTGCCGCCGTCGAGAAGGTCCTCGGCTACACGTTCCGGGACCGTGGGCTGCTCGATACCGCGCTGACGCATCCCTCGCACGCTACCGAGAACGCGGGCGACAGCTACGAGCGCCTCGAGTTCCTGGGTGACTCTGTCCTCGGATTCGTCGTCGCAGAGGAACTCTTCCGCGCGCATCCGGATTCTCCTGAAGGCGTGCTCACGAATCGCAAGGCCGGAGTCGTCACCGGCGAGACGCTCTCCGCGGTTGCTGAGGAGCTCGGTCTCGCGGAGTTCATGCGGCTTGGCAAGGGTGAGGCGCGTAGTGGCGCGCGCGGGCGCGCGTCTCGACTGGAGAACGCCTTCGAGGCGCTTATCGGTGCGGTCTATCTCGACGGAGGCCTGGAATCTGCCCGGGAGCTCGTTCTACGACTCCTCGCGGATGCGATCGAATCCAGTGAAGGGGCCATCAGAACCGGGGGTTCGAAGTCGCTCCTGCAGGAGCACACGCAAGGGGTCCTCGGCACGCTACCTGAGTACCGGCTGGTCTCCGAGACGGGCGATCCTCATGACCGGGTGTTCGTAGTGGAAGTCGTCGTCAACGGTGCGGTCTGTGGTTCCGCCGAGGGTCGCTCCAAGAAGGAAGCCGAGAAGGCGGCCGCGGCAGCGGCGCTGAGCACGCTCGGCGCTCACCAAACGGGGGAGTAGCGCGCCTTTCCTGTGGTAGCATGGTGCGCGTCGCCGAGAGGCGTCTGCACGACTCGCTCGCAGTGGGGAACTCATCCGGAAGGGTCGCCGTTGTACCTCAAGTCACTCACGCTCAAGGGCTTCAAGTCCTTCGCCGACCGCAGCCGCATGGCACTCGAGCCCGGTGTGACGGTCATCGTCGGCCCGAACGGCTCCGGCAAGTCCAACATCTCGGACGCGGTCCTCTGGGTTCTTGGCGAGCAGTCCGCGAAGTCGCTGCGCGGCAACTCGATGGAAGACGTCGTCTTTGCCGGGTCGTCGGCGCGGCAGGCAGTGGGAATCGCCGAGGTCGACCTCGTTCTCGACAACTCTGAAGGCACGCTGCCGCTTGAATTCGACGAAGTCACCATCTCGCGGCGGATGTTCCGCAATGGCGAGAGCGAATACTTCATCAACCAGTCGCCGTGCCGACTCATGGACGTGCAGGAGCTGCTGCACGACACGGGTCTTGGCCGCGACACCCACTCGATCATCAGCCAGGGCCGTCTCGACGAGGTTCTGAACTCCAAGCCGGAAGACCGCCGGACGCTCATCGACGAAGCCGCCGGTGTCCTCAAGCACAAGAAGCGCAAGGAGCGCGCGCTGCGCAAGTTGACGTCGATGGACGTCCACGTCGACCGCATCCGCGACATCTTGAGCGAGATCGACCGCCAGTTGCGGCCGCTCGCGCGTCAGGCGACGAAAGCCTCCGAGTACCGCGATGCGGCCGCGCAACTGCGCGACCTTGAGATCGCTCTCGCCGTGACCGACCTGCGCACGCTGCAGGGGGAGTGGGACGGCGTCGAGAAGTCCGAGCGCGAGCAAGACGCGGAAGTCGATCTGGCGCGCTATCGCCTCGCCGAGAAGGAGCGCGAGCTCCAGAGCTTCCAGTCGCTGCTCGAGGAGAAAGGCCTCTTCGTCGGCGACCTCGGCGAGCAGCGCCGGCGACTCCAGTCCTGCCTCGAGCGCCTGAACTCCGGGCTGCTCCTGCTCGAAGAGAAGGGCAAGAACCTCGTCGAGCGGCTCTCAGAACTCCGTCAGAAGATCCACCAGAACGAATCACGCCTTGGCTCACGCGGAACGGAAGGCGAGCAGATCGCCGAGGAACGCGCGGTCACCGAGGCGCGCCTCCAGGCGCTCTACTCGCAGCTTGGTGCCCTGCGGCTTGAATCCGAGGCCGCGCGTAAAGGTCGCATGGCCGCAGAAGATGCGCTTTCGGCATCGCTTGCGGATCAGCGTCGCGCGCGGAAGGAAGCCGACGACGCCCGCGCCGACCTTGCTTCGGTCCAGCAGGCGCTCTCGGGCTTCTCGCTTGAGTCAGACATGCTCGCCGAGCGCATCGAGGCCGTCAGGACCCAGCGCTCCGCTCTCGCACAGACACTCACGTCCCGGCGCGACCGGGTTGAAGCGCTCGGCGCCCGTCTCGACCACTCGCGCAAACAGGCGACGCTTGCGGAATCCGACGTTGACCGTCGTGTGCGACTTCTCGAGAGCCGCAATGCCGATCTTGCAACACGCCGCAGCGAGCTTGCCGATGTACGCGCCGAGATTCGTGCGCTCGAGGAGATCGACCGCGCGTTTGACGCCGCCTCACCCGCGCATGCGTGGCTGATCTCGAAGGAGCGCGAACTGCCGGACGTCATCGGCCCCGTGACCGAGCACATCTCGGCGCCGGAAGAATACGAGACGCTCCTCGAGAATGCACTTGGTGCTGACGTCTTCTGCGTGCTGGTGAAGTCGCGCGATGCGGCTGGGTCTGTTCTCGCACTCCTGCAGGACAACGACGTCGGCGATTTCGCGCTCATGCCGCTCGACGGGACAGCTGTCTCGTGTCCGGACGGCCCCGGGACGCCGCTGACCGATCTTGTGAGTTGCGATGAGGGCATCTCGCACGCACTCGGGGCACTTATCGGAGACATCCGCGTCGTCGACTCGCTGGAAGACGCGCTTCGTGCGGCTGCAAAGCCCGGCGTGCAGTGCCGGTTTGCGACGCGCGCGGGCAACATCGTGTGGCCGACCGGTAAAGTTCGAGTCGGGCAGCAGTTGAGCGGCGATGCGAGCGTGCTTGGCCGCAAGCGTCGCATCACCGAGCTCCGTGACCGCCTCTCGGCAGTCGACGCCGCGCTTGGCGATGCTGAAGCCGGCGTCGCCACCGCGACTGAAGCGCTCGGTGCCGCACAGCAGGATGCGCTGGCACTTACTCAGACGATCGCCGTCCTCGGCGGAGAAGCTTCATCAGCGCGTGAAGAGGTCGGCCGTCTCGAGCAGTCGGTTACCGAACTCGACACAGAATCCTCGCGTATCGACCTCCGCATCCGCCAGATCGAGGAGCGCACAAGTAAGGACCGCCCACAGGAGCGCAAACTCGCAGATGCCATCCAGACCGGCCTTGCGCGCATCGAGGTTCTCGAAGAGGATGCCGCCCGCCTGCGCGAGGAGCGCGACACGCGCTTCCGAGACGAGACCGCCGTCTCCAACCGCCTTTCCACCTGCCAGGTCGAGATCGCTGCCGTCTCCGAGCGCGAGGTGCACCTCAAGCGGCGTCACGCGACCGTCAACGCTGACCGTGACGAGCTTGCTGTGCTCGTCGAGCAGTCAACGCAGACCGCGGCTTCTCTCGAGATCCTGCGCGAGCGTCTCCAGCCGCTGCACGACCTGTACGCGGACTTGCTTGAGCGCGCCGAGCACTGGGCCGTACGTCTCCGTGACCGTGCCCGCTTCGAGCAGGCCGACTCAGAGTCGCTTCGCACGACGATCCATACCGCCCAGGAGGGTGTCAGAACGGCCCAGGCGGAGATCGATATCGTCAACGAGGCGATGGCTGACATCAGGATCGCAAAGGCTCAACTTGAGGTCCAGGTTCGCTCTGCCGCTGCACGTATCGTCGACGAGCTTGGGTTGTCACTTGAGAGCGCACTTGAATTCGAGCCGGTTGCCGATCGCCAGACCACGGTCGATGCAGCGCACCGTCTTCGCAAGAAGATCGCTAACCTCGGGCCGGTCAACCCGGTCGCCGTCGAAGAGTACGAGCAGCTTGGCGCGCGACGCGAGTTCCTCCAGCGCCAGCTTGATGACCTCAACGCGAGCCGTTCGGCGCTCCAGAAGGTCATCACCGCGATCGATCGCAAGATGCGAGACCGCTTCCTCGAGACGTTCGAACTCGTCGACCACCACTTCCAGGAGATCTTCTCGCTGCTCTTCCCGGGCGGGCAGTCGGCACTCACGTTGACCGACCCCGATGATCCCGAGACCACCGGCGTTGAAGTCGTCGCTCAGCCTCGTGGTAAGCGACTCTCGAAGATGACGCTGCTGTCAGGTGGCGAGAAGTCGCTCACCGCACTCGCGCTTCTGTTCGCCGTCTACCGCACGCGGCCGTGTCCGTTCTACATCCTCGACGAGGTCGAAGCAGCGCTCGACGACACCAACCTGCGCCGCTTCATCGCCTTCGCGGACAGCATGCGAGGCCACACCCAGTTCCTCATCGTCACGCACCAGCGTCGAACGATGGAGATGGCCGACGTGCTCTACGGTGTGTCCATGCAGTCTGACGGCGTATCGAAGCTCGTCAGCCAGAAGATCGAGCAGGCGCGTCGAACGACCGAGGTCGTCCCGTCGTGAGCGCCGCCTGGTTCGACCGGCTCTCAGCCGGACTCTCGCGCACACGCGAACAGCTCTCGGGGCAGCTCAACGTCTTGCTGCGCCGCGGACCGGATCTGGATGACGAGTTCTGGAACGACCTCGAGGAAGCGCTGATCTCCGCCGATATGGGCGCGCCTGCGGTCGGCGAGATGGTCGCCCGGCTGCGTGACGCGGCAACGCGCCAGGCGCTGCCGGACGCAGAAGCGGTTCTCCAGCATCTGGCCGAGGAGATCGCCCGCGAAGTCACCCTTCCTGAGGCAGTCGACTTCCTCGACGAACGTCCCGTCACGATTCTCGTCATCGGCATCAACGGCACCGGCAAGACAACGACTGTCGGGAAGCTTGCAAAGGCAGCCGCCGAGGAGGGTCGCTCGGTCCTGATCGGTTCTGCGGATACCTACCGTGCAGCCGCAGTCGAGCAGCTCCATGTATGGGCAGACCGCGCGTCGGTTCCGATCGTTGAACGCGAGCGCGGCACTGACCCCGCGTCAGTGGCCTTTGAGTCCGTCCGTGCTGCACACGCGAGCGGGGCTGACCTCCTGCTCATCGACACTGCCGGCCGTCTCCACACATCGAAGGACCTCATGGCCGAGCTCACCAAGGTCAAGCGGATCGTTGAGCGAGAAAGCAAAGCCCCCGTCCGTACACTACTCGTCATGGACGCGACGACCGGGCAAAACGGCCTCACACAGGCACGCGAGTTCCGTGACGCCGTGGGCGTCGATGGCATCGTCATCACGAAGCTCGACGGTACTGCGAAAGGCGGCATCGCCGTCGCCGTATCCCGGGACCTCGGGGTGCCGATCCTGCGGATTGGCGTGGGGGAGTCTGCAGACGACCTCCGTCCCTTCAACGCGGCCGAGTTCGCCTCGGCGCTCGTCGGGCTGAGCTGAACACCATGGCGATGCCACGCTTCATCCCGACACTCCCATCAGACCGGAAGCACCTGCCGCTCGTGGTAGGGCTCATCGTGATGCTCACGGCCCTCGTGGGCGTGCTATACATCACGCATGACTTCGCCAAAGTTGACGGCGATTCGATGAACCCGACGCTGCTCAGTGGTGATCGGATGTTGATCACCAAGGGGTATCCGTCACCAACGCGCGGCGACATCATCTCGTTCAGAGCGACTATCAGCGGAAAGCCGGACACGCTCATCAAGCGCGTTGTAGCTATTGCTGGCGACACGGTCGAAGTTTACGGAGACCGGGTGTTCGTGAACGGCGTGGAGCCGTCGATCGACAATGTGGTGCTCATCGGCCAGGAGCAGTTCCATCTCGGACCCTTCACCATCCCTCCCGGACAGGTGTACGCGATGGGCGACAATCGCCCTATATCTCTCGATAGTCGATTCATCGGCGGGATACCGCTCAAGAACATCCGCGGCAAGATCGTCTGGATCTTCTCGCCGATCACTCGCTTCCGTCACATTGACTCGAAGGGCTGACGCTCGTAGCCTGGGAACTCACCGAAACCGCGACCGAGGATGGTCATGTTCCAGAATCTCAGTGATCGGCTCCAGGCAGTCTTCTCGCGCCTCACTGGCCGTGGAAAGCTCTCCGAGTCCGACGTCGACGAGGCGATGCGCGAAGTTCGACTCGCGCTGCTGGAAGCGGACGTCAACTTCAAGGTCGTCAAAGAGTTCGTTGCGCGCGTCCGCGAGCGGGCGATCGGTATCGATGTCATGCAGAGCCTCACGCCGGGCCAGATGGTCGTCAAGATCGTGCTGGAGGAGCTCACCGCGCTCATGGGCGGCAACGAGGTCCGTCTCGCGCTTTCGGGCCGCATGCCCAACATCATCATGCTCGTCGGCCTGCAGGGCTCGGGAAAGACCACGGCCACTGCAAAGCTTGCGAACGTCTTGCGCAAGCAGGGCAAGCGGCCGCTGTTGGTCGCCTGCGACGTCTACCGCCCGGCCGCCATCGACCAGCTCGAGGCGCTCGGTAAAGAACTCGACATCCCGGTCTACCGTGGCGAGGGGACCGACGCGGTCGCCATCGCCAAGGCCGGCGTTAAGGACGCCATCGACCGTCTGCGGGACGTCGTCATCATCGACACTGCGGGCCGCCTGCACGTCGATGAAGAGATGATGGACGAGGCCGCGCGCATCAAGGCAGCGGTACGTCCCGAACAAGTGCTCATGGTGATCGACGCGATGACCGGTCAGGACGCCGTCAATGCCGCGACCGCGTTCTCCGAGCGAGTCGATTTCGACGGCGTGATCATCTCCAAGATGGACGGCGACGCCCGTGGTGGCGCCGCACTCTCCGTTCGCGCGGTCACCGGGAAGCCGGTTCTTTTCGCCAGCATGGGGGAGAAGCTCGACGCGCTCGAGCCGTTCCGACCCGATGGCATGGCCCGGCGAATTCTCGGCATGGGCGATGTGGTTTCGCTCATCGAGAAGGCGCAGGACGCCTTTGACGAAAGCACGTCCGTTGAGGCCGAGGAACGCATGCGCGCGGGCACGCTCACCCTCGACGACTTCCTCGGGCAGCTCCGCCAGATTAAGAAGATGGGCTCGATCAAGGACATCATGGCGATGCTCCCCGGTGCCAACAAGCTTCCGAAAGACGCCCAGATCGATGAAGGTGCACTCGTGCGCACGGAAGCCATCATCCAGTCGATGACCATGCGCGAACGCGTCAAGCCCTCCGTCATCAACGGATCGCGGCGCGAGCGTATCGCCACGGGCGCCGGCGTGACCGTGTACGACGTGAACCAGATGCTCAAGCAGTTCGCCCAGGCGCAGAAGATGGTCAAGCAGCTTCAGTCGTCCCAGGGCAAGCGCAAGGGCAAGAACCGCGGGTTCCCGGGAATGCCCGGGATGGGTTCGCCGTTCTAGCCCGGTTCCGACGAGCGCCTTCGACCGATGATCGATGAGAGCGCGCCGAGGGGCAGCGCGATCATATGTGCGATGTTCGCAGACAGCTCACGCACCTCCTCGACAAGCGCTCCGAGCGGGATTATGAGGGCTAGCACCAGAGCGCTGAACGTTGCGCCCAGAAGCGCAAGCCGCACGCGCTTTGTCACTGGTAACGACACGAGTACGAGACCGAGACACCCGAAGTATCCTGCGGAGGGTCCGACGTCGCGCGCTGCCACAAGTGCGGTTCCGAGCGGGTCGCCCGAGAGGTGCAACGGTAAGGCGACGAGAAACGACTCGATCAGTAGCGTCGCTAGGTGCACGCCCCAGAACGTCAGCGCGGTCCGCAAAGAGCCCCGGAGCCACTCCGCGCTGCCGACGAAGGCCAGAACCGCCAGAAGCGCGAGATGGAAGACCGCGCCGCCATCGGTCACCACAGCCGATGTCAGGGCGCGCCAGATCTCGAGTTGCCAGAGATCCCGGGGGGCAACGCCCAAGCTTTCGAGGGCGCCCGTTGTTATGGTCGCGAAACGAGTACCTGTCATCCATGCAGCAACACGCAGAGCGGTGAGCATGCTGATGGTGAATCTGAATCTCCACAGCATACCGAGCGCTCGGCGAAGCAAGCTGGGTTTGGTCACTTCATGTGCCGTGCCGGATGACACCGCCACGAGCTTCTCCTCATCCATTCGACAGGGAACACCTGGCGTCTGATGCTACTCCTACGCACCTGTTTCATGCCCCGTTTTGACCGCCCTTGACTCATGACCTATCATTGGCACTTGCTCTTGCTCGAACGTGGCGGCATATGCCGCCCTACACGGAGGTGAACCTGTTGGCACTTAAGATTCGTCTGGCACGCGCTGGCGCCAAGAAAGCGCCGTTCTACCGCGTCGTTGCCGCTGATGCCCGCGCACCGCGCGATGGCCGTTTCATTGAAATTCTCGGGCGCTACAACCCGCGTACTCAGCCTTCGACGGTCGAGATCGACCTTCCCAAGATCGAGGCCTGGATCGCAAAGGGTGCGCAGCCGACCGAGGCTGTCACCAAGCTGATCGCCATCGCTAAGGGCGAGAAGACCGCGCCTGTCGGCGGTACGAAGATCTCCAAGAAGGCTGCCGCAAAGGCCGCCGCTGAAGTCGAGGCCAAGGCCAAGGCTGCCGCAGCACCCGCACCGGAGCCTGTTGTTGAGGAAGCCGCTGCTGAAGAGGTCGTCGAAGAGACGGTCGTCGAGGAAGCTGCTCCCGAAGCTGTCGAAGAGGCTGCTGTCGAGGAAGCCGCTCCCGAGGCTGTCGAAGAGACTGTCGTCGAAGAGGCCGCTCCTGCCGAAGCCGAAGCTCCTGCCGAGGCTGAGTAGCACATGACTGGCAACGCCAACCTTGACGAACTTGTACATCTTCTCGTGACGTCCCTGGTCGACTACCCGGATGACGTCAAGATCGAGTCGAAAGTGAACGAGGACGGCACATTGTTCGAGGTCGCCGTGAATAGCGAAGATGTCGGCAAGATCATCGGTCGGCAGGGTCGCGTCATCAAGGCCATCCGGACGCTCGTTCGCGCAGCCGCTTCTGTGAATGGAAGCGACGCGATGGTGGAGGTACTCGGCTAAAGCCATGGACGCGCCGTTTGTTCCAGTTGCGCGCGTGGTCAAGTCACACGGACTGCACGGGGAGGTCGCGGTGAAACCACTCGTCGACCTCCCTTCTCATTCCCTGGAGGGATTGACGGTCTACGTGGTTCCGCCAATCGCGACGCTGCGAGAAACGACGGTCGTGGGAGTTCGCCCGGGTCCGAAAGGCCCGCTCTTCGAACTCGACGGGGTCGCGGACATCGCCACTGCCCGATCGGTGTGCGGTACGACGCTGATCGCCCGCCGCGGGGATCTCCCGGTGGGATTCGAGGATATCGAGCCCGATGCTATCGGCCTTGAAGTCATCGATGAGAACCGCGGGACGATCGGAATCGTTGGCGACGTGATCGTCACGGGCGCAAACGACGTGTGGGTCGTGGAAGGTGCCTTCGGACAGGTACTCATCCCGGTGATCGACGACGTCATCATCTCGATCGACGAAGACGAGCGCATCGCACGCATTGCGCTCTTGCCCGGCCTCATCGACGGAGACTGACATGCTTCGTATCGATATCATCTCGATCTTTCCTGAGGTCTTCGAGCCGGTACTCGGCTCGTCGATGCTCGGCATCGCCCGCGACAAGGGCGCCGTTGAGTTCGCGGTTCACGATCTGCGCGACTGGACGTCGGACAAGCACCGCACCACCGACGACGCTCCTTTCGGTGGCGGACACGGCATGGTCATGAAGCCGGAACCGTTCTTCGCTGCTGTTGCGGCCGTCAAGGCCCTCGACGCGCGCCCCGCCACTGTCGTTCTCATGTGCCCTCAGGGTCGCACGCTCGATCAGGGGCTTGCAGAGGAACTTGCGAGAAGTGAGCGCCTCATCGTCCTGTGTGGTCGCTATGAGGGAGTCGATGAGCGCGTCCGCTCCATCGTCGATCTGGAGTTGTCGGTCGGTGACTACGTTCTGACCGGCGGCGAACTGCCTGCAATGGTGCTCGTTGACTCCATCACGCGCCTCCAGGCAGGCGTCCTCGCATCCGCGGATGCCACCGAGGAGGAGTCGTTCTCGTGGGGACTTCTCGAGTATCCTCAGTACACGCGTCCGGCGACGTTTGAGGACATGAGCGTTCCTGACGTGCTTCTCAGCGGCGACCATGCACGGGTCGACACGTGGCGGCGCATGGAAGCCATTCGACGCACTGCTGAGAGACGACCTGATCTCCTGAGTTCGGCACAGCTAACACCAGAAGAGCGCACATTCGCCGAGAAGCTTGTCGGCGATTCAGCCCGGAAAGGGGACTGACTGTGACTGTCGAGAATGATTCGTACGAGCGCGGCGAGATCGAATCGGAGGGCATCGCCTACGGTGCGCCGATCGAGGATGTCGTAGCCGTATCCTCCGACAAGCCACCGTCGTTCCTGCGCTGGCTCGGCGAGCTTGTACTCATGGTCGTCCTGGCGTTCGCGCTGGCGAGCGGCATCCGCACCTTCGTCATCCAGCCGTACGTCATCCCCACCGGCTCCATGATTCCGACGATCGAGATCGGCGAGCGTGTTCTCGCCAACAAGTTCATCTACCGCTTCTCCACACCGAAGCCGGGCGACATTGTCGTCTTTGACGACCCCACGGGCTCCGTACCCACGCTTATCAAGCGCGTCATCGCGGTGGGCGGTCAAACCCTGGACATCCGCGACGGAGCGGTCTGGGTCGACGGAAAGAAGCTGAACGAGCCGTACACCTACGGCAAGCTGACCGAGCCGGGCGACGTCGCGATGCCGATCACGATTCCCGCCGGGCAGGTCTTCCTCATGGGAGACAACCGTCCGAACAGTCACGATGCCCGCTATTTTGGTCCGCAACCGGTCTCGATCATCCGCGGTCAGGCGTTCCTCAGGTACTGGCCGCTCAAGCGAATAGCGAAACTCTGATACACGATTGCACGGGTCGATACCCTGGTCTATACTATGCACTCGTGTCTCACGACCACCCCTCCAACGCATGAGATAGGGACGAATCCATAATGAATAGAATCCGCGCCATCGAGCAGCAGCAGATCCGTGAAGACCTGCCCGTGTTCTCGGTCGGCGACACCGTCAAGGTCAACTACAAGGTCGTGGAAGGCACCCGCGAGCGCGTGCAGCCGTTCCAGGGCATCATCATCCGCCGCCATGGCGCCGGCGCTCGCGAGACGTTCACCGTCCGCAAGCTGTCCTTTGCAGTCGGCGTAGAGCGCACGTTCCCCGTGCACTCGCCCAAGATCGTCACCATCGAAGTCCTCACCCGCGGTAAGGTTCGCCGCTCCAAGCTCTACTACCTCCGCGACCGGGTTGGCAAGGCCGCCCGCGTCAAGGAGCTGCGCTCCTAGCGCATCGCTATCCATGAGTATCTGTCGGGCCCGGAGCATTCTTCCGGGCCCGCTGCTTTTCCGCTAGGGTAGAGCCACCGAACCACTTTCGAGGAGCGCACGTGCCCGAGCACACAGTCGCCGACATCCGGTCGATGTTCTCAAGGACCGACGTCGACGAACTCCCTCAGCTCATCGGCCGCTTTGCCACTGACGCGCGCCCGGGCGTACAAGACGCGTGCGACGCGGCACGCAAGCGCGTGGGCAGGCGTGACGCGGAACTGTCGCGGCTAGAATCGCTCACCGCGGTACAGGCCGATCTTCATGCGAGAGGAGTCGCAGTTGTCGCCGGCGTTGATGAGGTTGGCAGGGGAGCGCTGGCCGGGCCGGTCAGTGCAGCTGCGGTCGTACTTCCGGTATCGGTGCGCATCATCGGTCTGAACGACTCTAAGAAGCTCACGCCCGAGCAGCGCGAGCAACTCTCGGCAGAAATCATGCAGACCGCGCTCGCCGTCTCGATCGCTCACGTCAGCCCCGAGATCATCGACCGGGACGGCATAGCCGCCGCCAACACCCATGCGATGCGCAAGGCTCTTCTCGGCCTGTCGCTGGCGCCCGGACACGTGCTTATCGACGGCTTGCACGTCGAGCTCGGCTTTCCCACGACGGCAATCGTTCGCGGCGATCGCTTTGTCGCAGCAATCGCAGCGGCCTCGATTGTCGCCAAAGTCGCCCGGGATGCTCTCATGCGCGAGAACGACGCGCTGTTCCCCGCGTACGGCTTCGCCCAGAACAAGGGCTACGGGACTCTCGAGCACATAGAAATCATCGAGCGGTGCGGACCCTGCCCGCTCCACCGGATGAGCTTCTCGCCCTGCTCGCAACAACACCTGTTCTGATTCTGTTTCGTCCGGGTTTAGGGACTGTTCAGGACCGACCTCCATGCTGGCTTCAAGGGGGTGGTCTGTATGGACAGACTGGAAACAGGCAGGCGTGGGGAAGACGCGGCTGCGGCATATCTCGAGAGAGTCGGCATGACGCTTGTTGAGCGCAACTGGCGATGCCCGGCGGGCGAGGTGGACATCGTCTGCATCGACGGAACGACGCTCGTTTTGGTCGAGGTCAAGACACGCACGACGATCGCGAAGGGGACGCCGGAAGAGGCGGTGACCCCGACAAAGCAGCGACGAATCATCCGGCTCGCCAAGACGTACATCGCGAAGGCGAAGGTCGAGCCGTGCTCGGTACGCTTCGATGTCGTCACCATCATCGTTCTCGGCGAGGATCGCGCGCTGCTTCGACACCATCGCGCGGCGTTCGAAGTCGAGGAGTAGGTCGTGCAGGCGACCGTTCTCACGGCGACGCTCAGTGGTGTAGAAGCGCTGCCTGTCGAAGTGCAGGCCGATGTGACGTCGGGGCTCCCGTCGTTCATCATCGTCGGCCTGCCCGATGCCGCCGTGCAAGAAGCACGCGACCGCGTTCGAAGTGCGATCAAAGCGTCGGGATTCGATTTCCCCAACGCGCGCGTGGTCGTCAATCTCGCACCGGCGCCGCTTCGCAAACACGGCACGGGCTTCGACCTGCCGATCGCGCTCGCGATACTCACCGCGACGCGACAGATTCACGTCAACGCTACAGCCGGGGCGAGTGCCGTCGGCGAGCTTGCGCTCGACGGGAGCGTTCGGTCGGTCTCGGGCATGCTTGCGTTCGTGATTGCGGCGGCGGATGCGGATGTGGAGATCATCGGCCCGTCTGCGGCGCTCCGAACCGCCCACGTGGTTGACGGGGTCAGGTCACGGCGTCTCGATTCGCTCGCCCAGCTCAGAACCGGGCCGCTGCCGGAGGGGACGTGCGTGCCAATCCGGCAGACCGAGCATCCTCAGCCGGACCTGGCGGAAGTCGCGGGACATAACGCCGCGAAACGGGCGCTTGAGATCGCTGCGGCCGGAGGTCACAACCTCGTCATGATCGGACCTCCAGGATCGGGCAAGACGCTCCTTGCGCGAAGACTACCGGGAATCCTGCCGCCGCTGTCTCCACTGGAGCGAATGCAGACGGCGCTGGTGCACTCAGTTGGCGGGCTCGATGAGGCTCCGACGCTTGCCGGTGTCCGGCCGTTTCGGGCGCCGCACCATACCTGCTCGATAGCGGGGCTGGCCGGTGGCGGCAGTCCGCCTCGTCCGGGCGAGATGAGCCTGGCGCACAACGGCGTGCTCTTTCTCGACGAGCTGCCCGAGTTTGGGCCTGCAGCGCTTCAGACGCTGCGTCAGCCTCTTGAGGACGGGTTCCTGACGCTCGTGCGAGCCGAAGGTCGCGTCCGCTATCCGGCCGACTTCACGCTCATCGGCGCGATGAATCCGTGCCCCTGCGGATACCTTGGAGACCCGGAACGACACTGTTCGTGCTCACCATGGGCGATCAACCGCTACGATGCGCGCGTCGGCGGTCCGCTCATGGACCGGATGGACCTCGTCATCCGAATGGACCGGATCGATCCCGACCTGCTGATTGCAGCGTCACCTTCCGAGCCGTCAGCGCCGGTTCGACAGCGTGTGCTCGAAACGCGGGCATTCGCGGCTGAGCGGGGAGACCTTGCGTCGAAACTTTCAGGGACAGCGCTCCTCGCCGCATGCGCGCTTGACGGGCAGACGTCGCGCCTCTTCACGGAGATCGCCCGCACCAAGCATTTCTCCGGGCGCGCGGTCACGCGCGTGCTGCGCGTCGCGCGCACAATCGCCGATATCGAGCGATCCCGGCGAGTCATGACGTCCCACATCTCCGAAGCAGTCAGCTACCGGGACAGGAGCGGAGAATGAGCGAACCTTACCGCCGCTCGGAGATCAGACTCGGGGATCCCGCGTATCCGGGCTGCCTGCTCGACCTCTCGGATCCGCCGAAGGTCCTGTATGTCGCGGGCGACCCCGCGAACCTCCGGCCAGGACTCGCCGTCATCGGTGCCCGGCGTGCGACGCTCTACGGACTTGGATGTGCATCCAGGTTTGCGGGTTGGGCCGCCGCCGCAGGTGCAACGATCATCTCCGGCGCGGCGATCGGCTGCGACCAGGCGGCTCATCGCGCCGCCCGGGCAGTCCCCGCACCGACGGTCGCTGTTCTCGGCTGTGGGGCGGATGTGGACTACCCGAACAACGCCGTCTCGCTCCTGGCCGAGCTACGCGAGAACTGCACGGTCGTATCCGAGCTGCCGTGGGGCTCACATCCTGCACGGTGGGCGTTCGTGAGGCGGAACCGCATCATCGCCGCGCTCTCAGCTGCCGTTCTCGTTGTCGAGGCCGGCCTCCCGAGTGGCACATTCTCGACAGCAGACCATGCGCTCGCAATTGGCCGAGATGTGCTCGCCATCCCCGGGTCGATCAACGCGCCGGAGTGTCGCGGCCCGAACCGGCTCATCCAGGCCGGGGCAACGATCATCACCGACGCCACCGATCTTGCCGACGCGCTTGAGGCCGCCGGACTTCTCGTCGACAGAAGCACTCCCGAGGCCGTGAACCACAAGGCGCATCTCTCGGAGATCGAGCGGGCGGTTCGAAGTGACCCGATGCGACCGGACGATCTGGCGCGAGCGCTCACACAAGACGTCGTAAAGGTTCTGCGCATCCTTGGCGAGCTGGAACTCACCAACAGGGTGATACGCCTCCGTGACGGACGCTACGGCGTCCCACAGCCCACTGCGAGGCGCCAGTGACGTAGAATGTCCCGAGAACCCCCACGTCAGGAGTGTGCGTGTCGCATATCGACAATCCCGTCACGGTCATCGGCGCAGGTCTCGCCGGCTCCGAAGCCGCGTGGCAGCTTGCGGCGCGCGGTATACCCGTGCGGCTCTTTGAGATGCGTCCGGAAACCCCGTCACCCGCACACCATACCGGCGGCTTCGCCGAGCTGGTCTGCTCCAACTCGCTCAAGAGCAACGACCCCGAGACGGCGCCGGGACTCCTCAAGCAGGAGCTGGCTGCGCTTGGGAGCTTCGTCCTGGCATGCGCCCGCGCAACCGCGGTGCCTGCCGGCGGGGCGCTCGCCGTCGACCGGGGCGCGTTCAGCGACACCATCACCCGCGAACTTCTCGCCAACCCGCTTATCGAGGTCGTGCGGGCGGAGGTCGACTCGATTCCCGCCGAGGGCGACGTCGTTGTCGCCACGGGGCCGCTCACGAGCGCCGCGTTCGAGCCTGCGCTCTCATCGCTTGTCGGCACCGACCGCCTCGCATTCTTCGATGCGGCCGCACCCATAATCGAAGCGGATTCTGTCGACCGCGCGATCGCATTCAGTCAGTCGCGCTACGACAAGGGCGAGGGTGCGGACTATCTCAACTGCCCGATGAACCGTGAACAGTACGAGCGGTTCATCGAAGCGCTCGTCGGTGCGCAACGTGTCGTGCTCAAGGAGTTCGAGTCCGCCGATCTGTTCCAGGCGTGTCAGCCCATCGAGGAGATTGCCCGAAGGGGAGGCGACGCCCTGCGCTTCGGCCCGTTCAAGCCGGTGGGGCTGACGGACCCGTCCACGGGCGAGCGTCCGTGGGCTGTGCTCCAGCTCCGTTCCGAGAACCGCGCCGCAACCGCCTACAACCTCGTCGGCTGCCAGACCAATCTCACCTTCACCGAGCAGAAGCGCGTCTTCGGGCTCATTCCCGGCCTCGCCGACGCAACGTTCGCCCGCTTCGGTGTGATGCATCGCAACACCTTCGTCGATGCGCCACGTTTGCTCACGAACGGACTCGCGCTTCACGTGAACCCGCGCATCCGGCTTGCAGGTCAGATAGCCGGCACCGAGGGTTACATGGAAGCCGCAGCCGCCGGCCTCATCGCAGCGCTCGACATCATCGCGGTGCGTTCGGGCGGCGTTAGTCCCGTGCTGCCGACGGAGACCGCGCTCGGGGGCCTCATCGCCTACGCGACTGATCCCGAGACGGTTCGCTACCAGCCGATGCACGTCAACTTCGGACTGCTTCCGCCATCGGAGGTCCACACTCGAGGCAAACGCGCGCGTCGAGCCGCTATCGCCGAGCGTGCGTCTCGCGCCCTCGACACCTTCGCGCACGAGCACCGCGAGCTCCTCGCGCCTGCGCACGACCGTCTTGCCGGGTTCACGCAGTGAGCACGCCGACTGCCGACGAGCTCGTCCACCGCTACCTTGAGCACCTCGCCGTGGAGCGCAACGCCTCGCCGCGAACCGTCGCCGCATACTCCTCGGACCTCGCGCAGTTCTGCGGCTGGCTCGAGCGCGCGAAACTTGACATCATCACGCTCCGCTACCGTGACCTGCGGGGGTACCTTGCAGAGCTGGATCGCGCCCGGTATTCGCGCCGCACGATCGCCCGGAAGCTCTCGGCGCTTCGGTCGCTCTACGCGTATCTCGCCGAGGCGGGAATCGTCGCCGGAAGTCCCGCCGACGTTGTCGCCACTCCCAAATTGCCGTCGAAGCTTCCGGTCATCGCTGGAGCGGACGCGGTGACCGCGCTCATCGAGGTATCCGATCCGACGACGACGCTCGGCCTCAGAGACCGTGCGATTCTCGAGCTTCTCTACGCGACCGGCATGCGTGTCTCGGAGCTGTCCGGACTCAATCTTGCCGATGTCGACTTCGCCCGGGCGCAGGTCAAAGTCCTCGGCAAGGGCTCCAAGGAGCGCATCATCCCGATTCACCGGCTCGCCACGACGCGTCTCGAGGAGTACCTCCGTGTAGCGCGGCCAAAGCTTGGTAAGGGAGCGAACTCCGAGGCATTCTTCCTCAATCGGCTCGGCGAGCGGTTGTCGACCGGGGGAGTGCGTCGGCTCATGAAGCGGCGTCTCGCAGAGTCGTCAGGACCGTCCGCGCTGAGCCCCCACGCGCTCCGACACACCTTCGCCACACACCTTCTCGAGGAGGGCGCGGACCTCCGAACCGTGCAGGAACTACTCGGACACGTTGCTCTGTCAACGACCCAGATTTATACTCACCTCAGCGCACGGCGTCTGAGAGACGTCCATAAGACCGCGCATCCGCGAGGATGACTCAGAGGGGCATTACTGGATGAAGTCAAATGCGGGGTCTGACGTCACAATATTTTGGACCGCCTACAAGGACACCGGCGACTCTGTAGCCAGGGAAAAGCTCATCCTCAATTACTCGCCGCTGGTGAAGTATGTGGCCGGTCGACTCTCCTCAAATCTCCCGCAGAATGTCGATACCGCCGACCTCATCTCGTACGGGGTGTTCGGCCTGATCGACGCTATCGAGAAGTTCAACCCGGAGCGCGGGATCAAGTTCGAGACGTACGCTATCGCCCGCATCAAGGGTGCGATCATCGATGAGCTCCGCGCGATGGACTGGGTTCCCCGTTCGGTCAGGGCCCGCGCGCGTGAGATCGAGACGGCGTACATCGCCCTCGAGAACAAGCTCAAGCGGGTGCCGTCCGACGCGGAAGTCGCGGAGGAGATGAACCTCCCGCTCTCAGACCTCCACGACATCTTCACCAAGCTGTCGTACACGTCCGTGGTTTCATTCGAGGAGCTGTGGTCCGGCGGCGCCGACCGCGACGACAAGAACAGCCCTGTCGCAAGTATCAAGGACGACACGGCCGAGGATCCGGTGCAGGTCTTCGAGAGCGCCGAGGTCAAAGACATCCTCGCAGGCGCCATCGAGCGACTCCCCGAGCGCGAGAAGGTCGTCATCGCGCTCTACTACTACGAAGGCCTGACGCTCAAGGAGATCGGCGCCGTTCTCGGCGTCACCGAGTCACGCGTCAGCCAGCTCCACACAAAAGCGGTGCTGCGATTGCGCGCTCGCCTGCACGCATCGCAGGGCTACGCGTCCGCGATCTAGAAGGGAGTCACCCGGTGGCATCCGAACGAATTCTGGTCGTCGAAGACACCGAGTTGCTCAGGCGCATCTATCACGACAAGCTCGTGCAGGAGGGCTACCAGGTTCTCACCGCCGGAGACGGACTAGAAGCGCTGGCCGTCCTGCGCGCCCACCCCATGGACCTCGTCCTGCTCGACCTGATCATGCCGCGCATGGGCGGCCTCGATGTCCTCGAGAACATGAAGGCCGACCCGAGGACCTCCTCGATCCCCGTCGTCATCCTCACCAACCTCGGCGAGGAGAGCGCTATCGGGCGGGCGGTCGAGCTTGGCGCCGCCGACTACCTCATCAAGAACTCCGCAAAACCCGCGGATGTCGCCGAGAAGATCCGCCTCGTTCTGGACAGTCTCGGCATCGGTGTCGTCTGTGGGACGACGTTCAACCTCGTCATCAAGGACCGGGAGGGCGACGCGGAGTGCTTCATCGCGGACGCTAAGCTGCCGCGCCGTTTCTGGTGCCCCGCGTGCGAAGTCGAGCTGAATGTGGAGATGGTCCCCAATGCCAGTCGGCCCGGTTGGTACGACGCGCATGTCATCTGCCCCAAATGCGGACGTGACTTCGCCTAAACTGAGCACGCAACGTGCTTGGAACGCGCTCCCGTCTGTGGTACATTATCTCGGCTCGTAATCTTGCACGCCTGTGGACTCATGCGCTGGTGCCGTGTCAGGACCATTCCTGAGACGAAAGCGCATAGGGGATGAAGCAGGCGGACGAAACAACCGATGTAGGAGGTACTACCATGGCCGCTGTCTCTATGAAAGCGCTGCTCGAAGCTGGTGTGCACTTCGGCCACCAGACCCGCCGCTGGAACCCGAAGATGAAGCCGTACATCTTCACCGAGCGTAACGGCATCTACATCCTCGACCTCCAGCGCAGCCTGCGCGAGATCGACGCGACGTACCGTTTCGTTCGCGACCTCACTGCCCGCGGTGGTTCGGTGCTGTTCATCGGCACTAAGAAGCAGGCTCAGGAGCCCGTTTCCGCCGAGGCAACCCGTTCCTCGATGCCGTTCGTCAACCAGCGCTGGCTTGGTGGCATGCTCACGAACTTCGTGACCATCCGCAAGCGTATCGCCCGCATGGTCGAGCTTGAGACCATGGAGACGAACGGCGTTATGGCGAGCCTTCCCAAGAAGGAAGCCTTGAAGAAGCGCGGCGAGCTCGAGAAGCTTCAGAAGAACCTCAACGGCATTCGGGACATGCATGCGCTGCCCGACGCCGTCTTCATCATCGACACCAAGAAGGAAGCGATCGCGATCGCCGAGGCACGCCGCCTCCATATCCCGATCATCGGCCTCGTGGACACGAACGCCGATCCCGATGAAGTCGACTTCGTGATCCCTGGCAACGACGACGCCATCCGTGCCGTCGGTCTCATCTGCCGCGTGATCGCTGACGCCGCCGTTGACGGTCGCGGAGCAGCCGGGCTCACCCCCGAGGCTCCCGTCGCCGACGCCGCTGCAGCCAATGCGGTCGAAGCCGTCGAAGCACCTGTGGCCGCCGCAGAACCTGCAGCCGCTGTTGAGGCTGAAGTCGTCGCAGAGCCCGCCGTCGAGGCGGAAGTTGTTGCCGAGGAGACCGCACCCGAGGCCGCCGACGCCGAGTAGTTACTTACCGGGCCCGCAGAGGCGCCCGTTCTTTCAAGGAGGACGATATGGAAGTCACCGCAAAGATGGTGAAAGACCTGCGCGAGATCACCGGCGCCGGGATGATGGATTGCAAGAAGGCACTCACCGAGGCGAACGGCGACATCGACGCTGCTGTCGACGTCTTGCGCACCCGCGGCCTCGCCGCGCTTGCCAAGAAGGCCGGCCGCGCCACTAACGAGGGCATGGTCGACGCCTTTGTGAGCGCTGACGCGCAGGTTTCCGCCATCGTCGAGATCAACTGCGAGACGGACTTCGTCGGCAAGAACGCCGACTTCCAGGCGTTTGTCGCATCTATCGCCGCGCACGTCGCAACTGCGAAGCCTGCCGACGTTGCAGAGCTCATGGCCCAGACGTTCACCGGCCGCGACATCACGACCGAGGGTGTCCTCGGCGAGGTTGTCAGCAAGCTCGGCGAGAACATGAACATCACGCGTTTCGTGCGTCGTGAGCTCAGTGGCACCGGTGCTCTCGGAAGCTACATCCACATGGGCGGCAAGATCGGCGTCGTCGTGGAAGTCGCGTTCGCCAATGCGGCCTCCGCTGCTAACCCGGCCGTCACCGCGCTCATCCGTGACCTCGCGATGCAGGTTGCGGCCGCAGCGCCCATCTCGTCCAACCGCGACGAGGTGCCCGCTGACATCGTCGAGCACGAGCTCTCCATCTACCGCGCCCAGGCCGCCGAGTCCGGCAAGCCCGAGCAGATCCAGCAGAAGATGGCCGAGGGTCGTATCCAGAAGTTCTTCAAGGAGGTCTGCCTTACCGAGCAGGTCTTCGTCAAGGATCCCGACATCTCCGTCAGCCAGCTTGTTGCACGCGTGTCGAAGGAAGTCGGCGACGAGATCTCCGTGGTCGGGTTCGACCGGTTCGCTCTCGGCGAGACCGGGGAGCCGGCACCTGCCGGCTGCTAGTACAGCCTGAACTCAACGGGGCGGCGCGCAAGTGCCGCCCCGTTAGATTAGAATCTCCTAGATGGTGCGCATCGCTTCGCGCTGTCTACCGCCGCCGAGAGGGAGGGCCATGGCCAGGTTCAAGTTCAATCGCGCGCTCCTCAAGATTTCCGGTGAAGCGCTGATGGGGGATTCGGAGTACGGAATCGACCCTGCGTTCCTCGATTCACTCGCACTACAACTCGACTCCGTACACAAGGCAGGTATCGAGATCGCCGTGGTCGTCGGTGGCGGCAACATCTTCCGCGGGCTCGCGGCGTCAGCCAAGGGCATGGACCGCGCGCAGGCCGACTACATGGGTATGCTCGCAACCGTCATGAACGCGCTCGCGCTGCAAGACGCCCTCGAGCGTTGCGAGGTCCACACACGCGTCATGTCCGCCATCGAGATGAACACCGTCGCCGAGCCGTACATCCGGCGTCGTGCGATCCGTCATCTCGAGAAGGGCCGCGTCGTCATCTTCGCCGCCGGCACGGGCAACCCGTACTTCACGACCGACACCACCGCAGCGCTTCGTGCGCTTGAGATCGGCGCCGACTGCATCATGAAGGCGACCAAGGTCGACGGCGTCTACGATGACGACCCTAAGACCAACCCTGATGCCGTCAAGTTCGATGAGCTCCCGTACATCGAGGTGCTCAACCGCGGCCTGAAGGTCATGGACAACACCGCCATCTCGCTCTGCATGGACAACGATCTGCCGATCATCGTCTTCAACATGGAGAAACCCGGGAACATAGAGCGTGCCCTCAAGGGCGAGCCCGTTGGTACGATCGTTCGAGGAGGAAACTGATGAGCGCGAAGAACCTGGCTGAAGCCGTCGATCACATGGATAAGGCCCTCGGTGCGCTGTCGCACGAGTTCGCCAGCGTCCGCACCGGTCGTGCGTCGGGCTCCCTGCTCGAGAAGATCGTCGTTGAGTACTACGGGTCGCCGACGCCGCTTCTGCAGGTCGCCTCGGTGAGCGTTCCCGAGCCGCAGATGCTCGTCATCAGCCCGTACGACAAGACCGCCATCGGTCCCATCGAGAAGGCGATTCTCGCGTCCGACCTGGGACTTAACCCCGCAAACGACGGTCAGGTCATCCGCCTGCCGTTCCCGCCGCTCAACGAGGAGCGTCGCAAGGATCTCGTCAAGTTGTGCCGTCACTACGCCGAAGAGTCGCGCGTTGCCGTCCGCAACATCCGTCGCGACGTGAACGACCATCTCAAGCGCGAAGAGAAGGCCGCCGAGATCTCCCAGGACGACCTTCGCCGTCTCGAGACCGAGGTCCAGAAGACGACCGACGCGCACATCAAGAGCATCGACGAGATGCTCAAGCGCAAAGAGCTGGAGATCATGGAGGTCTAGCCTCGATGTCGACCGACCCGTCTAAACTCGCGGAGTTCTTCCGCGCGAAACGCGACCGTGAACTTCTCGGGCAGCTTGCTATCGAAGCTGTTCCCGGGCACGTCGCTATCATCATGGACGGCAACGGCCGCTGGGCGTCCAAGCGCGGGCTGCCGCGTATCGCCGGTCACAACGCCGGCGTGAAGGCCATCCGCGAGACGATCGCCGCCGCCATCGAACTTGACGTCCGCGTCCTCACGCTCTACTCGTTTAGCAGCGAGAACTGGAACCGTCCCGCCGACGAGGTGACCGGTCTCATGCGGCTCTTCGTCGAGGTGCTCGAGCGCGAGACGGACACCCTCGATAAGCTCGGCGTCAAAGTCGTCATCATCGGCAGCCCTGAGGGCGTCCCCGAGGCCACCATGGCCGCTTTCAGACGCTGCGAGGAGCGCACGGCGAGCAACACCACACTCACGCTGGCCATCGCGCTCAACTACGGTGGTCGCGCCGAGATCGCGCACGCAGCGCGCGCGCTCGCCCGGGACGTTGCTGCCGGACGCATGTCGGCCGACGACGTTGACGAAGCCGCGATCACGAGCAGGCTCTTCACGACCGGCATACCCGATCCTGACCTTGTCATCCGCACGAGCGGGGAGATGCGTATCTCCAACTTCTTGCTCTGGCAGATCGCCTACAGCGAGCTCTGGATCACGTCCGTGCTCTGGCCGGACTTCTCGCGCCATGACCTGCTGCGCGCCGTCATCGAGTATCAGCGCCGCGACCGACGCTACGGAGGCCGCTAGAAATGGCTGAAGAGATCAAGAAGTCCCGCTCGCTCCGCGATTTCGGCGTGCGGGCGATCTCTGCCGGCGCCATCGGCGTCGCGTTCATCGGCAGCATCTTCTGGGGCGGCCCCTTCGGGCTGGCCGTCGTCGTGGCAGTCGTCGGAGTGCTCGCCGCGCTTGAGTTCTACGCGATCCTGAGGCGCGAGCGTCGGCTCCCGAACGAGCTCTTCGGCCTCGCCGCTGTCGCTGCCATGCCGTTTGCGGCCGCACTTCTCGGCACGCGCGGGCTGACCGCTACCGTGAGCGCGCTCGTCATCGGCTCGCTCGCGTGGCACATCATCTTCCGCCAGGTTCGCTCGACCGACACCGCGGTGACCGTTTACGGCGCGGTGTACGTCGGCTTCACGCTGGCGCACCTCGTGCTCATCCGCGAGCTCGACGCGGGCGCAGAGCTGGCGCTCGCCACCGTCGCGAGCGTCTGGGTGAACGACACCTTCGCGTACCTCGTCGGCACGTCGATCGGCCGGCATCCGATGGCGCCGCACATCTCGCCCAAGAAGTCGTGGGAGGGGTTCATCGCCGGCACCATCTTCACGACCGGCGTGTGGGTCGCCGTCGGTTATCTCGCCGACACCGGACTGTCCCTCGGCTGGCTCGTGCTGGTCGGCCTCGCGGCGTCTGTCGCGGCGGTCGTCGGCGATCTGGCCGAGTCACGCCTCAAGCGTGAGGCGTCCGTGAAGGACTCTGGCACGCTGCTGCCCGGCCACGGCGGCTTCCTCGACCGCTTCGACTCCATGATCCTCGTCTCCATCGTCACCTATTACATGCTTGTCTTCGCGGGTGCCAAGTGAGCGCCCCGCTGCGCATAGCTGTCCTGGGCTCGACCGGCTCGATCGGGCGACAGGCGCTCGACGTCGCCGCCCGTTTCCCGGAGCGCGTCCGCGTCGTCGCGCTGGCCGCACACGAGAACGTCGCGCTCCTGGCCGATCAGGCGCGCGCGTTTGACGTGCGCGCGCTCGCGATCGGGAATCCCGCGCTGGCCGAGAAGCTCGGCGCGCTCGTGCCCGACGCTCACGTGGGTGCCGGCCCCGATGCGGTTGCCGCACTTGCAGGCGCTGACGGCGTCGACCTCGTCCTGAACGCGCTCGTGGGCTCTGCGGGCCTGCGCACGTCGATCGCCACCCTCACGGCAGGGAAGGTGCTCGCGCTCGCCAACAAGGAGTCGCTCGTTGTTGGCGGTTCGCTCGTGACGTCGCTCGTCACCCGCCCGGAGATGCTCATCCCCGTCGACAGCGAGCACTCGGCGATCTTCCAGTGCCTCGTCGGCGAGAACGCCCGTGAGGTCTCGCGCATCTGGCTGACTGCGTCCGGCGGCCCGTTCCGCGGTCGCGACGCAGCCACCCTTGGCGCTGTCACCTGCGAGGAAGCCCTCGCGCACCCGCGGTGGACGATGGGCCCCAAGATCACGATCGACTCGGCAACGCTCATGAACAAGGGCCTGGAAGCGATCGAGGCATACCACCTCTTCGGCATCGGCCTGGACCGCATCCGCATCGTCGTGCACCCGCAGTCGTGCGTGCACTCGATGGTGGAGTTCGTCGACGGCTCGGTCAAAGCGCACCTCGGCGCCACCGACATGCGCATCCCCATCCAGTACGCGCTCAGCCACCCCGAGCGCTGGGACGCGCCGCTCGCGCCGGTCGATTTCGCCACCATCGGCAGCCTCGATTTCGAGGAGCCCGACTACGCGGCCTTCCCGTGCCTGGACCTCGCGCTTGCCGCAGGTCGCGCAGGCGGCACGATGCCCGCTGCGATGAACGCCGCCAACGAGGTTGCCGTCGCGGCATTTCTCGCCGGTCGGGCAGGGTTTATGGATATACCCCGGGTGGTATCTGCCGTTATGGAGGCCCACACTCGCGAGAACCTTGAGTCGGTCGAGCACGTCGAAGCTATCGACCGAACATCACGGATACTCGCCGGGCAGCTCCTCTAGGGTTCTGCTGGCGCGCGGTTTGCTCAAATGCCTCTGATTGTTCGAACCTCTGGAAGGAATGCGTGACTCGATGGCAGGATTCCTCGGCTCGCTTGGTGTGGTCTTCTGGGGCGTCATCACGTTCTCGATCCTTGTCGTCTTGCACGAGGGCGGTCACTTTCTCGCCGCGCGCGCATTTGGCGTGAAGGTCCACGAATTCATGCTCGGGCTTCCTGGCCCGGCGCTCAGGATCGAGACCAAGAACATGACGTGGGGCGTCACGGCCATTCCGCTTGGCGGCTACGTCCGCATCGCCGGCATGGAGCCGGGTGCCGAAGACGAACTCCTCGGGCCCGCACTCAAGGCCGTCGCAGCCAGCGAGAAGATGGAGGCCGGCGAGCTTGCCGTGCTGCTCGGCGTACCGCGCAAGCGTGCGACCGCCATTCTCACGACGCTTGAGGACTGGGCGGCGATCGTGCCGCTCGACGAGATGCACTATGCGGCCGCCGAGAACGTCGATCGCACTGCCGACGAGGTCCCGATGCTCGACCGCGCGCGCTCGATCACGTATCGCGGGCTCAAGACGTGGAAGCGCATCGTCGTGCTCTGCGCGGGCGTGACCGTCAACATCGTCACCGCTATTCTCACCTTCACCATCGTGCTGTCGGTCTGGGGCATTCCAGGGCCGGACCTCGCACTCGGCTCGGTCGTGCCCGCGTCCGCCGCCGCTACCGCCGGCCTCACCGTCGGCGACCGGATCACCGCGGTCAACGGCACCACCGTCGAGTCCTGGGAGGCGTTCCTCGCGATCATGGGGAAGACGTCGCCCAAGCAGGCGGTCACCATCGCATACGAGCGTGGCGGCACCAAATCCGTCGCCACGGTCACGCTTGGCGAGCAGGACGGCCGCGGCTTCCTCGGCGTGGGTGCCGGCACCAAATACACCAAATATCCGGTGCTAGAGGCGCTGGGGCAGAGCTTCCAGTGGACCGGCATGGTCTTTGTGGCGGTCGTCAACTTCTTCAACCCGTCGACGTTTGGCGAGTCGATCAAGGGCGCGCGCGGCGTCGTGGGCATCGCCGTGATGGCGTCAGACGCGGCCAAGTCGGGTCCGCTCGACTACGCGTGGCTTATCGCGCTGCTGTCGCTGTCGCTTGGCGCCATGAACATCTTGCCGATACCGCCGCTTGACGGCGGCAAGATCGCCGTCGAGATCGTCGAGCGCATCGCGGGTCGTCCGCTGGGGCGTCGCCTTTCGATCGCCATGAGCGCGGCCGGAGCGATCCTGCTCTTCTCGCTCATCGGCTACCTCCTGTACGCTGATGTCGTCCGCATCGTGAGCTAGTCCGTCTGAGGGGGAGCGAGCTATGCCCGACCGGCATCTCACACGGGCGGTTTCCGTCGGCGCCGTCGTCATCGGCGGCGGGTCGCCCATTGCCGTCCAGTCGATGACCAACACCGACACCCGCGACCCGGCCGCCACGCTCGCGCAGATCGCGCGACTTGCCGAGGCGGGCTGCGAGATCGTCCGCGTCGCCATCCCGCACGCCGACGCGCTGCCCGGCTTCCAGGTCATCTGCGAGGCATCGCCGCTACCGGTCGTCGCCGACATCCACTTCGACCATCGCCTCGCTATCGAGGCCGCACGCCGCGGTGCCGCGAAGCTTCGCATCAACCCGGGCAACATCGGCTCGCTCGATCGCGTGGATGCCGCCATCGAAGCAGCAGGGGAGGCGGGCATCGCCGTCCGCATCGGCGTGAACGCCGGTTCGCTTGCCGAGGAGTACCGCGATAAGGACTGGCCGCTTGCCGAGAAGCTCGTCGCGAGCGCCGTCGCGTTCTGCGAGCACGTGAGCGCGCGCGGCTTCGAGGAGATCGTCGTCTCGGCGAAAGCGTCGTCGGTGAACGCGACCATCGACGCATACCGCCTGCTTTCGACCCGCGTGCCGTATCCGCTGCACATCGGCGTGACCGAGGCGGGCACGATGCTCTCCGGCACCGTGAAGTCGTCGGTGGGCCTTGGGGTGCTGCTTGCCGAGGGCATCGGCGACACACTCCGCGTCTCACTCACGGCCGACCCTGTCGAGGAAGTCCACGTCGGCTGGGAGATCCTCGCCGCGCTCGACATCCGCCGGCGCGGTCCCGAGCTCGTGTCGTGCCCCACGTGCGGTCGCTGCGAGGTCGATCTGGTGCCCATCGCGCAGGAGGTCGAGCGTCGTTTGCGCACGATGACGACGCCCGTGAAGGTCGCCGTCATGGGCTGCGTCGTCAACGGCCCCGGCGAGGCGCGCGACGCCGACGTGGGAGTCGCGTCCGGCAAGGGCGTCGGCCTCATCTTCCGCCGCGGCGAAGTCGTGCGAAAGGTAGCGGAGGCCGAGATCGTCGACGCGCTCTTCGAGGAGATCGCAGCCTTCGAGGCCGAGGCGAGCGGGCCTGCGGGTTCCTAGCGCGCTTCGTGGCACGCACCCTGTCGTACTGCTATCCTGAACGCGACGTATGTACCGCTTTCGGGGAGGACACATCATGGGTGACATCGTTCGCATTGCGCTCGTCGGCGGAGGCCGCACCGGCATGCCGCTGCTCGAGGATTTCCTGAAGAGGCCGTACGTCCAGGTCATCGGCGTTGCCGATCGTGACCCGGAGAGCCCCGGCGCCAAGCTTGCACGCGAGAATGACATCTTCTTCACCGTGCATCCCGACGTGCTTGCTGCCAAGGCGTCCGAGATCGACGTCATCATCGAGGTTTCCGGCGATCCGTCTGTGAAGCCGGCGCTGAAGGACGCGTTCATGGCCCAGGGCAACCGCCACACGATCATCTTGCAGGACGTCGTGGCGCGCCTGTTCATCAGCATCATCCAGAACAGCAACGAGCTCATCGAGACACTGCACCCGGGCGACGAAGGCATCGGGTAAGTCCGGCACCACTGACCGCACACGCGGGCGCCGGATACGTCTGGCGCCCGTTCGCTTTCACCGCTAAGGAGTCTCCATGTCAGTCACACTCAAGATGTCCGAGGTCTACGTTCCCACGCTCAAAGAAGTCCCCGCCGATGCCGAGATCATCAGCCATCAGCTGCTTCTGCGCGCCGGGATGATCCGTAAGGCCGCCGCGGGCATCTACTCGTTCTTGCCGCTTGGGTACCGCAGCGTCCGCAAGATCGAGCAGATCGTGCGCGAGGAGATGGACGGGATCGGGAGCCAGGAAGTGCTGCTCCCGATCGTGCAGCCCGCCGAGCTGTGGCGCGAGTCCGGCCGCTGGGAACTCTACGGCCCCGAGCTTGCCCGCCTGACCGACCGTGCCGGTCGCGAGTTCTGCCTCGGACCCACGCACGAGGAGATCATCACCGCGCTCGTGCGCAACGAGGTGCGCTCGTACCGTGAGCTGCCGCTGTCGCTCTACCAGATCAACATGAAGTTCCGCGACGAGATGCGCCCCCGCTTCGGGCTGCTGCGCGGCCGCGAATTCATCATGAAAGACGCGTACTCCTTCCACGACACGCAGGAGTCGCTCCAGGAGCACTATGACGCGCAGGCGGGCGCGTACGGGCGCATCTGCGAGCGCCTGAGCCTGGATTACCGCCCCGTGCAGGCCGACTCCGGCCAGATCGGCGGCAAGGTCACGACCGAGTTCATGGCGCTTGCCGAATCTGGCGAAGCCGAGCTTGTCTACTGCGACTGCGGATGGGCCGCCAACGTTGAGGCCGCTGACACCGTCGTGCCGAGGAACCGCGCCGTGACCGAGCCCGTGCCGATGGAGAAGGTGCCGACGCCGGACCTCCACACGATCGCCGAACTTGCGGCCGCGTTCAAGATCGCCGAGCACGACACCGTCAAGACGATGGCCGGCAAGACCGCCGATGGCCGCCTCGTGTTCTTCTGTGTGCCCGGCGATCGCGAACTCAACCCCGTGAAGGCCGAGTGGGCCGTTCCCGGTGTGGAGCTGCTCGACGAGGACGACTTCAAGAAGTACGGCATCCCCAAGGGCTCGCTTGGCCCCGTGAACCCGCCCGTGGGCGCGCTCGTGGTCGCAGACGCGTCGCTCAAGGGCGACGTCGCCTGGGGCATCGGCGCGAACGACGACGGCTTCCACTTCTTTGGCGCCATGCCCGGCCGGGACTTCGAGGTCGAGCTGTGGGCAGACCTCGTGCTCGCACAGCCCGGCGACGGGTGCCCCGAGTGCGGTGGCACGCTCAAGGGCGCGCGCGGCATCGAGGTCAGCCAGGTCTTCCAGCTGGGCACGCGCTACTCCGAGACGATGGGCGCAACCTTCACCGCCGAGGACGGCAGCGAGCAGCACTTCCTCATGGGCTGCTACGGCGTGGGCGTAACGCGGTCGCTGGCGGCCGTCATCGAACAGCACAACGACGAGAACGGCATCGTGTGGCCGGTCGCGATCGCCCCGCTTGAGGTGGCCGTCGTGCCGCTCAACGTGGACGAGGACGTCGTATGGCCCGTTGCCGAGGCAATCTGGCGCGAACTTGCCAAGGCCGGCGTCGAGGTCATTATCGACGACCGCGACGAGAGGGCTGGGGTCAAGTTCAACGACGCTGACCTAATCGGCTGGCCGTACCAGGTGGTCGTGGGCAAGAAGGGCGTGGCCGCCGGTGTGGTCGAGGTGAAGACCAGGGCGACAGGCGAGCGCGTCGAGGTCGCAATCGATGATGCGGCGCGGGTGGTCGCGGAGATGGTGCGGGTCGCGAAGGGGTAGGGTGCGGGGCAGCCGCGACCTAGGGGCTTACGCGGAATGCGTATCCCACGCGCCGATGTCAGTCTGGTGAGCTACACTGGTGGATGATTGTGGGGCAGTGAGCTGCCGCGAATGAATGTGTTCGCGTGCAACGCTACACATGTTACGCGCGCAGGCCGCTCACTCAAGGGTTAGGTGCACCGCAAGGGCGCTGGAGGACGGGTATGGGCTACTGGATGACTGCCCGAAAGGGCGACGCAGGTATTCACGTCTCTGACTGCCACGGCGGGTTTAGCAACAACCTGAATGTACAGAACTCTCGAGTCTTCTCGGAAGGTCCGGACATCGAGATCGTGATGGATCTCAACGGCAATCTGAGGAGTCGTTCGAAGCAGGACAACTCATACCTGGACGCACGGGACTTGGCCAGCGGCGGCATTGATGAACTCACGCTGGTGCAAATCAGCGATGACCGGTTCATTGACGTGCTCTCTACGCGCCTCCAGGGGTTCCGTGATAGGCCGCGTGCTTGGTACCTCACGCTTGAGTTGCAGGGCGACCACACGTTTCAGGTCGAACCCGAGTTCAAGACGATGCATCGGCTTCGCATACTGAACCTTCATGTAGTCGGCCCAGCCTGATCTTGGGACAGGCGATTGCCGTCTTGCGGCCCCTTGCGGAGTGGCGGGCACCTAACAAGCACATCCAGCTGACGCGCACGAGGTAGACTGACATGGACGGCATCGGCGCGCAGCTGATGCGCAAATGCGTTCGACGCAGCACGATGGTTATTTGTGGAGGGGAAACGTGAGCGATATTGTTCCTGCGGGGCCATCGGCCATGGACCTCGCGGCAGAGTCGACTGTGTTTCAACAGTACCTCGCCGCCTACGGGTTGCCGGTCGACAACGTTATTGCGACAACGGAACAGAGAGCGATCGTTGCCTCAAACCTGCCGTCGTTCCTCGATTCTCTATCGCCGGAAGAGAGGGGAAACGCCCGCTATCTCTCTAAGTTCGTCGGGGCGTCAGCGATCGGTCTCTTCGATGCGGCTCTGAACTACATCTGGAACGAAGTTGTTCTGAGTCTCCGTCAGAAGGCGTCCGTATACGGAATCGAGCTCTTCTATGACGCGGCGGTTGGCGGCAAGAACCGTGAGTTCTACAAGGACGAAGAGGACCTTGACGGGCTGAAAGACAGTGTCTTGCTCGACACCTGTCGCAAACTCGAATTGATCTCCGACATCGTCTACCGGAAACTCGACCACATTCTCACGATGCGAAACGAAGTGGCCGCGAGTCATCCCAACGTCGAAAGCATTGGCGGCTTCGAACTACTGGGATGGCTTCAGACGTGTGTGTCGGACGTGCTCCAAGACCGGATGTCGGACTCCGCCATCCGCATCAAGGCGCTCGTGGACAACATCAAGGCGCGCACTGATGTTCTGGACCAGACCACTGCTGATCGGTTCGGCGAAGAACTCCCGAACTTAGCTTCATCCCACGTACAGAATCTGCTCGTGGCCATGTTTGGAATGTTCTGCTCGCCGGAATCAAACCAGATACTCAGGGCCAACATCGCCAAGATTGCGCCACTAGTTTGGGGCTGTGCGGACGATGACGTGAAGTATCGCATCGGGACAATTGTGGACGGCTATCGCACGAACTTGCAGCAGGAGAAGCTCGCCAAAGGCGTCGAGTTCCTTGATTTGGTCGATGGCAAGAAGTACGAATCGTTGCCAGCCAAGATCGTCGCACTTGAGAACCTCGCATCACAACTCGATGACGCTCATGACGGCCGGGACAATTTCTACAACGAGCCACCGATCATGCGACAGATTCTCGGCTACATGAACGACTCAACAGACATCCCGCGCGAGGTGCTTCCTCGGCTAACTCGCGTCGTGGTTCGATGTCGCCTTGGTCGCGGCTTGATGTACCGCGAGGGAGTCAGTCCGGCGGGCCGTTTGCTCTACGACCAGTTCCTTGGGATGCTCGACGATGCGGGAATCCTTGAATGCATCAAGGCGCTCTTCCGTCCGGACATCAACTCGAAACTGAGCAATTCCATTTGTCGTCAGCATCTCGGATCGATTCTCACAATCTTGCGGGGAATCGCAATCTCAGAGCGGCTCAAGGAGATGCTCGACTATCTCCTCGCTGACTTGGTCAAGGCCGGCAAAGCGAATCTCTACAAGGACTTCAAGGATCTATCAGTCCCACTGGTCACGTGGTAGCACGTCGAACAAACGGATCAACCTGACTCGCTTCGCTCGCAGGTTATCCGTATAACACGTTGGATGGAATCACGACATCATGGGTCATCACACCGTCCCCCAGGAGTATCTTCGCGGCTTCGCGAGCCCCGCTCGCGAAGAGTACGTGTGGCTGCACGCGCGAGGAGACTCTGAACCGCGACACGTACCGATTGCCAAGGCCCTGCAGTCGCGTGGATTCTACCGCCCAGAGACTGAAGTCTCGCTTGCTCGTGATGTCGAGAAGCCGGCGAACGCCGTACTACGAAAGCTAGCCGCAGGAGATTCGATCACGGATGAAGAGAGGGCGCACTTCACCTACTACCTTGCGGTCATGCACGAGCGAGTACCTGCGGCGCGTCGCAAGATTGATGAGCTTGCCCCGGAAGTACTGGACCGTGCCATCGAGAACACCCGCACCAAACTCCACGAGGTGGCTGACGACTCTGACATTGCGTCGGGGCGACTCGCAACTCGCCTGAGCGAATTGGACGAACTGCACGTGAGGTATCGGGAGAAGATCCCGAAAGTAGTACTTGAAGATGCATACGAGCCATGGCCTGGCGAGCCAGTGCTCAACGCAATCTATTCGATGAACTGGCACATCCTCCGCACTGACGGTCCACAGTGCTTCGTAACCTGCGACAACCCCTTTTTCTACTTCGCTGAGCGAGGCATCGGCAATGCGCACTCCGAGGTCACGTTCCCGTTGACGACGAATGCAACCTTGAACTGCTCATGGCGACCATCGGCTGACAGGCTGGTCTTCAAGGATGTGACGCAGCGAATCGTGAAGAACATCAACCGTAGGTTGGCCAGCCACGCCGACACGGTGGTCATCTATCACGAACCTGCCCCTTGGATTCTGAGGCTGCTTTCCGCGGGCAGTGTTGCGCTCGAATCATTCACCCGGTAATCCATCTAACCCGCGGCTCTACACCGACGCGAACATGGTTGCCGCATAATGGGAGTGCATGCGCGCGGGTGAAGCGCAAGCACGTAGGCCTACTGGTGGGGGCGTCTCTTGACTTCAAGCGCGGGCAGCCGCCCGCTGGGTGACCATAAACGAGTCGGCAAGCGCTTCATCCCACCGATGCTTGACGCAATGGGCGGACTGCTGAATGAGACGCCCTGGCGCCAGACTCTGCCAGAGCTAGTCTGGCTTGCGTGCCTACATTCGGGGTACGGAAACGCGCGTGGAACTGCATTGGCCGTCGTCCTCGCACGCGCAGTGGACGAGGCTCACCCTGAGCCACCCGAGCTTTTCGGGCCCGTTTCGAAGTTCTTGTCCCTAAGTCCGGAGGAGCAGGCGAGAATCCTTCTCATACTCGAGTCGAATGGCGACCTCGACGACCTGCGCAAAGGGCTTCGAAGCTTGAATGTCCTGTATCCGCGTTCGCCACTCCAATTCATCACTAACGACTGGGAGCACGCATCTGACCCCTTGAGACATGACGTGGAAGACTTCAAGGAGGTGCTCATGGACCTCTTTGACAAGACCAGTCGGCAGGCAATTATAATGCAAGGCACCCTGATCTACGTGGCATTCGAACTCGATCGCCTACGAGTTGCGCCCGGTATCGGCTTGGCCCAGTTGCCTGAACTGGAGAACTACCCTGACACAGCCGAATCGCGGCTCGTTGCGGCCTCAGTAAGGTCGGCGGTTCCATTGCTCGTTCGACCGCCGGAAGAGGCATACGAGACGGCTTGGTCCGCGTACTTCTGGAATCGAGGTCTTGAGATTGAACCGTGCAGGGCACAGCTATGAATGACAAGCGGCACCCCAACTTCGATGTCCTGTTCGCTGCGCTCGCGGAGTTCGACAGTAATGCTAGGACAGACGTCTCCTGCCGTTGGGACGAGCTCGGTGTAGACATCACTGAGAGTGAAACCAAGGAGGTGCTGGGCAGCCTGTTGTCCCGTCAGGCCAAACTGGCCATCGACTTGGTCCAGCAGCCCGGACTGTGGACCGCGCATTCCGCGCCCCTCTTCCTACGAGCCATGGCTGATGTGCACATCACGCTGGCTTGGATTCTTGAACATCCCAAGGTGCGAAGTCGTCAGTTCATTCACTATGGGTTGGGTCAGGCCAAGCTCGACATCGAGAAGCGCAAGACGCGACTTGCGGCATCTGAACACACTGAGGCTGACGAGGAGTCGTTCGTCGAATTCCTTGAGTCATGGGTTGACTCCCAGCGCTATGCCTTCCTCACTGAAGTGAATGTGGGAAGCTGGTCTGGCGCGTCGACGCGTCAGATGGCGCATGATGCCGGACTGCACGACTACTACGACTACGTGTACGTGCCATTCAGCGCGTGCGTTCACTCGACATGGCAGCACGTCGAGCGACTGAACACCGCGATGTGCGATAACCCCCTGCATCGATTCCACCGGGTTCCGTCCATCGTAGATGGCGGTAGGGACCCGCACTACTCGCTCCTAGCTGCACAGTACCTAGACGAGACTCTGACTATGGTCGACGAGGCGTTTGATCTGCACCCCTCTTGCTCGACTGCCTACCCTGGGCTGATTGAGGCGATCGCGGAGTACTTCAGCATCCCTGAGGACGAGGTCTAACAAGCGCTTACGGCAGAACGCCGCGCGCGTGTAGGCTGAAGAGAGGCGCTCGGCGTATGCTGAGCGCAACAACGTTATGCACAACAGTTCGCACCGGGGGGTGGGGATCATGCAGCGTTACACGAACATCGGCGGCGACTCGAGTGTTGCGGGTTACGAGTGTGCACCTGAATCCATCACTGTTCAGTTCACCGATGGCTGGAAGTACCTCTACACGTACGCTAGCTGTGGGACGGTCAACTGTGAGCAAATGAAGAGTCTCGCAGCCTCGGGCGACGGCCTCAACTCGTTCATCATGCGAAACGTGCGAACAGGCTACGCGCGGAAATGGCGCTAGCTCGAGGCACAGCACGAACCTGCGCTGTGGTGTGATCAGTGATTGTCACACCTCCAGCGCACAATGCCGTCGGACGCGAGCGCGCGATGGCGAGCCAGACATGCGTCCGGGCGGGAGGTGATGTGCGATGGCCACAATGGGTGAGAAACCTGGCAAGGGCACGTACAAGTGCACCAAGTGCGGGCAGCTCGTGGTGCTCGATGACTCCACGGACACGCTGCCGCCCTGCCCATCTTGCAACGGCACCAACTTCGTTAGAGTCGGCTAGATAGGCGCGCCACCGCCACGTCGGCACCACTTGGAGTGAGTGTGCCGCCGAGGCGGACTGGCGTGTTGTTGAGTCCGATTCAGCTGCGTAGGTATGCCTAACCCGCGCTTCCACTCGACTCGCGCCAGGCGTCGCGAAATGGGAGCGCAAGCTCGCGAGTCAAGCGCAAGATGCGTTGTGCAGAGAGTACATTTGACTGGGGGCGGGGATATGGGGGGAGTCAGCGTTGACTTCAAGTATTGCTACGGGATAGGCGCTCTCAAACATGAGTTTGGATGTGCGGATGGACGCGTCTACCTGATCTATGCGCCCAATGGCTCCATGAAGACGTCCTTTGCAAAGGCCTTCTTCGACAAGTCGAATGGCGACGAACCGAGCGACGTTGTTCGTCCAGAGCTTCCCGCGCAGTGCGATATCACGGATTGCGAAGGCGTCCCGATTCCACCGGATCGCATCATGGTGGTGGAACCCTACCAGGAGAGTTACACGGCAAAGCGAATGTCCACGCTCATGGTGGACAAGAAGCTTCAGACGCGCTACCAGGAACTGGTCGAGTCCATCAATACCAAGCGCGATGCAGTAGTGAAAGCACTTGGGCAGAAAGGAGGGTACTCGCGAAACCCCGAAGACCCGCTACTCAAAGCATTTGATTTGGGCGCGGACGGGATCTACGAGGTACTGGTCCAACTACACTCGGCGATCGAAGACACTCCGGACCCCGGACTATCGCACATTGAGCACCGGCAGTTGTTCGATCCCAAAGTTGTTCAGTTCCTTGCCACGCCGGCGGCCCGACAGCACCTAGCGGAGTACGTGGAGCGATACGACGAGCTGTTGGACCGATCGTCGTACTTTCGCCGTGGGGGCTTCGACAACTTCGGGGCTGTCAGCGTGGTCGGAGCGCTCGTGAAGCATGGCTTCTTCGAGGCAAAGCATAGCGTCTCCCTTGTAGACCGCGATTCGAAGCCAACCGACCCGATCTCCAACAAGAGCGAATACGATGCGCTCATAGAACGGGAAAAGTCTGCGATTCTGAGCGACCCCGAACTTTCAAAACGCTTTCACGCTCTCGACGACGCCTTCAATAAGAACGACCAGCTTCGAGGTCTTCGCAGCTATCTCGAAGCTCATCCCGAGGTGATATCGCAACTACAGGATCTGCCCGCCCTTGGGAGGAAGCTGTGGCTTTCGTACGCCTTCGCCGAAACCGAAGCAGTTGCGGAGTTCGCGAACACGTACACAAAAGCCCGCGCTCGGATTCTTGAGATTACGGAGGAGGCCAGTCGACAGCGCACCGAGTGGGAGCAAGCTGTCGAGGTATTCCATAACAGGTTCGAGGTACCATTCCGACTCAAGGTACAGAATCAGCAGGACGTGATTCTGAGGAATGAACTCCCGACCCTCGTCTTCCATTGGAAATGCGAAGGGGAGCCCGAAATCACTCGGGGTGCACTCCTGACCGTGTTGAGCCAAGGCGAGAAGCGCGCGCTCTATCTTCTCAATGTCATCTTCGAGCTTGAAGCCCGGAAGAAGGATCCCGACGACACGGTTCTTGTAATCGACGACATTGCCGACTCATTCGATTACATCAACAAATACGCGATAGTGGAATATCTCAACGATTTGCTGCAGTCGAACCGTTTCACGATGTTCATCCTCACACACAACTTCGACTTCTTTCGAACGGTCTGGAGTCGACTGGACGTTCATCGCCGGAACTGCCTAATGGCAGATAGCGATGATGCCGGCGCTTTTGAGCTTCTAGACGCCTCCTACCTCTACCAGCCCTTCAAGCGCTGGCGGAGCGGACTGGGCACGAATACGAGAATGCTCGTGGCTAGCATCCCGCTGATGCGCAATCTGATCGAATATGCTCGCGGCACGGATGACGAAAGGTACATCTTCCTGACCAAGCTCCTGCACGTGAAGCCTGAGACGGACAGCATTACCATGGACGCTCTCGCCGACGTCATCTCCGAGACTCTCGGAGTAGCAGCTCCTCGCGGGCAGGGGAAGGTCGTCGATGCGATTGCGGCTGCGGCACAGTCATGTATGAGCAACAGCAGCACGCCGCTGGATCTTGAGTCCAAGATTGTGTTGTCCATCGCAATCCGGCTTGTTGCAGAGAGGCTCATGCTTGCGGGGATACCTCCCCACAAAGCCGCCACGGCCATCGGGCCGAAGCAGACAAGGAACCTCTTCAAGTTGTACTTGGATGAGCAACCTGCTGAGCTAGGGCGCATTGCCCTGTTTGAGCGAGTGATGCTGATGACTCCGGAGTCAATTCACCTCAACTCATTCATGTACGAGCCGATTCTGGACATGTCGGACCATCATCTGAGGACCTTGTATTCTGAGCTTGCACAGGTTCCTGCATAACCCGCAGATCAACCTGACTCGCTTCACTCGCAGGTCATCCGCTAGAACGCTGGAGGAGAACCATTGGGGGATAGAACACACGTTGATGAGGTGTTTGGCGTCGCTCGCCAGCTGGCGCTGGCCAGCGGCCCGCTGGTTCGCAACTTCTCGTACATGCGCGCCACCTTGGCCACGGATGCGATCCGCGATTCACTTGCGAGAACAGCCAAGCTCAATACCTCGCTCCTAGCATCGACTCAGCAGATTCGAACCGCGCAGATGGCGCTTTCAATCGACAATGGTCAGCTTGCGAGCATCATGGATGCGAATAGTCACCTGCAAGACGTAGTTGGCAAGATGGGCATCTTGAAGTTGGCACTACCGGTCAGCCTCGCTGCCCAAATTGGCAGTGGCAGAGCAATGGAACTCGCTGGCCTGTCAGGCTCGATCGCTGGCTCCTATCTCCAGTTGAACGCCTCAACCGGTCTTGCAGCGTCGATGGTAGCTCAGCTGAAGTTGACCGCGCTGCGCACAGTCCCGCTCGGCGGCCTTATCCAGTCGGACTCAACCTTCCGCCGCTCGACATCGGCACACCTCGGGCGTGTGACTCGGGCGTACGAATCGTTGATGGGCGCGGCTCTAGTCGATCGCTCGCTCGCCGACTATATCCCAGCGGTCACCTCCTACCCGCCCGTTGACTACTATCGGCACGTTGAGGCCATACAGTCCATCACCCTACCAATTGACGGCGAGCAGTACTCGAGCGAGTCGATACTCGACTCCCTCGATCTTGGAGCACCCACCGTTGATGATGTGTTGCTCGCACTTGATCCCGCGCTACATCCCCTTCTGATTGGAGCTCGACAGGCGCTTCAAGACGACAACCCAGAACGCCCTCGGTACATCACGACGTCTCTAAGGGAAGTCATGACGCAAGTTCTTCGCCGACTCGCACCCGATACGGACGTGAAGAACTGGTCCACCTCCTCAAGCGACTACCACGACGGTCGCCCGACTAGACGCGCGCGGCTCATGTACATCTGTAGACGAATAAACAGTGGGCCCTTCATGGAATTCGTGGACGCGGATGTCTCCGCCGCACTTGCTTTGGTCAAGTCCTTGAATGCGGGAACGCACACCATCACGTCGGAGCTGACCGGGGTGCAATTGGAGGCGATGATCTCCCGCGTAGAGTCCCTGCTCCTGTTCCTGTTGCGACTCAGCGAGGCCGAGTGGGCGTCCAGCTAGCCCGGTGTCAACCATACAGCGCAGCGTAATGTACACTCGGGCGGGGCGCGCGAGTAGACGTTCCAGGTTGCGACCAAGTCTGTTCGGCGGAATGCAGGTGTTCTAAAGGGGGAGGCACGTGGTGAACCTCGTGGTCGATTGTCCGGTCTGTGAAGCCAAGTCGAGGGGCGATGTGCTTGCAAGCCACATCGGCTGGGACGACGTATTCGACCGATACGAGAACGTGTCTCTTGTGAAGTGCCCGGCTTGCAGCGCAGCAGTGCTCGTAGCGCAGGCTGATCGAAATCCTCCTGATGCACCAGGGTATGACTGGGGAACCCCATGGCGAGTCTGGCCGCGCGCGCTCAAGACGCTCTCACAGGACATCCCTGAAGATGTTCGCAAGAACATCGATGAGGCCCAGAAGTGCTTTCGCGCCGGAGCCTACAACGCCTGCGCAGTAATGTGCGGTCGGGCTCTTGAAGCCGTGGCACACGCCTTTGGAACCAAGAAGAAGGTCCTCGCTGGCGGTCTCCAGGACTTGCGTGACGCTGGTGTCATCGATCACCGGTTGTACGAGTGGGGGGACGCCCTCCGTAGCGAACGCAATGTTGCGGCTCATGCCTCAGGCGGTGACATCACGAAGACTGATGCGAGCGACCTGATTGAGTTCACAAATGCGATTTGTGAATACGTGTTCGTACTGACAGCCCGGTTCGAGAAGTTCATGGAGCGCAAGAAGTCGCCGGAGACGTCGGCAAGAGCTATGGCGGCGCCGAGAGGCAAGCCCGTCGAGGTATGTCCCGCTGACCTTGACGGCGAAGAAATCCCCTTCTAAGCCGATAATCGACGCTGTACGCGGAATTCCGCGGACTCACTCAGCTCATGTACGAAGACTCCACCCGCAGCATCTTTGTGAAGCTACTTCTCAAGCGAACACGTGTTCGCATACAATATGTAGTAAGTGGCGGCCATACCTGGCAGCAGCGGCACAGCACTCCTGCTAGTATCAGTTCATGCGTGTCAGCAGCTTTCGATGAAGGGATACGCCTCTTGAAGTTTGAGTCCATAGAGATTTGTTCGGGCGCTGGCGGACAAGCGCTGGGTCTTGAGTTGGCCGGTTTCGCTCATTCGGCGCTCGTAGAGATCGAGCCCGTCGCCTGTGAGACTCTGCGGCTGAATCGTCCTACTTGGAACGTGGTTGAAGGCGACCTGCGAGCGTTCAATGCCACATCATTCAAGGGAATTGGCTTGCTGGCTGGCGGCGTTCCTTGTCCGCCGTTCTCTAGGGCTGGCAAGCAGCTAGGCGCTGACGATGACCGGGACATGTTTCCCGAGGCCATAAGGCTGGTTGACGAGTGCCGTCCGCAGGCCGTGATGCTTGAAAACGTTAGAGGACTACTTGACGCCGTCTTTGACGACTATCGCAACAAGGTTGAGAAGCAGCTCAAGGCCCTCGGCTACGTGCCGGGATGGCGCCTGCTCAGTGCATCCGACTTTGGAGTATCCCAGCTGCGCCCTCGGGTAGTCTTCGTGGGGCTACGCAAGGATGTGGCGGATCAGTTCGAGTGGCCAACTCCCTACGCCACCCGCCCCTCTACCGTCGGCACGCTACTACATGACCTGATGGGGGAGAATGGTTGGCGTGGAGTAGACCAGTGGCGCGACCGCGCAGACGCCATTGCGCCTACGCTTGTCGGGGGCTCGAAGCGACATGGCGGACCAGATCTCGGCCCGACCCGAGCCCGACGCGCCTGGGAGTCTCTCGGTGTTGACGGCCGCGGCCTGTGGGATGCAGCTCCAGATCCGGATTTCGTTGGAATGCCGCGGCTCACCACGCGTATGACTGCACGCGTCCAGGGCTTCCCTGACGATTGGCGGTTCGCTGGACGGAAGACGGCCACCTATCGCCAGATCGGCAATGCATTCCCGCCGCCGGTCGCTGAGGCGGTTGCCCGCCAAATCATCGCTGCACTGTCCGCCAGGCGCAGCTTCCGAGTAGCCTGATGTACGGCCCCGTCCAGTTTGCCGAAGCACGAAAGGCCTTCCACGACGCACTTCTACGAACATGCCTTACCATCGATTCGCAGGGGCGCCCTAGCAACAGCGACAGTTCGAATCAGACCAGCATCAAACTGGCAAAGGGAATTGCCGACCTCTTGAAGGCCGAGACTGTGGGCGAGCGAGCTGCGGGTCAGACTTCCGGCAACCAGTTCGAGGCCGTATGCGCTGAGTATGTCCGGCTAACGTTTCTGAAGCTCGGACACTTGCGACCTGGCAAGTGGGATGTACAGCACGTCAGAGGTCACAACCGTCTGGAGATCGCTCGCTACGAGCAGTACTCCCATCTCGTCGCACTCGATAAGGCGGCGCGCAATGACCCTGAGTTGGCTGCGGCGCTCGGAAGCGACTACACCATCACTCCAGACGTCGTAATCGTTCGCCAGACCGAAGACGACGCCGCTATCAACGCCACGGAGCAGCTCGTTGATGACCGAGTGGCGACGCTCGCAAGCCTGCGGAGCCGGGACGGAGGACTGCCTCTGCTGCACGCAAGCATCTCCTGCAAGTGGACGATTCGGAGCGATCGCGCGCAGAACGCACGGTCCGAAGCGCTGAACCTCGTTCGCAATCGCAAGGGCCGTCTTCCGCACGTCGTCGTCGTGACGGCTGAGCCCACCCCAAGCCGACTTGCATCCATTGCCCTGGGTACCGGAGATGTCGACTGCGTCTACCACTACGCGCTGTACGAGCTGCAGGAGACTATTGAGGCACTCGGAATGGACGATGCCGCAGATACACTTGCCGTGATGGTCAACGGCGACCGGCTCAAGGACATTTCCGATTTGCCGCTCGATCTGGCTGTATAAGCGCTTTCTCAGGCCATCGCAAGGGCCTGCTTTGGGTACTTGTTCCGCCGTCATACTCATCACACAGTAAGTCGTGACATTATCGAAGCCATGATGATCGTGCAGTTTCGAACCTTACCCCCGAGGCATTCCTCGGACGCGCGGATCTCCAAGAGTTGCCTTACAATGGTGGAATATCCTGGATAGACGGACAGGATTCCAGTCGCTGGCAGAGGCCGCTCAGAATGAGGTTCGGCATAAACGACAGTGAACCAGAAGGGGATACCGTTGGGGCAGTGTGATTCACCCACTTTCGCCGGGACTGGGCCGCTTTGCGGCCGACCAACGCTACCGGACAGCCCCAAATGCATCCTCCACGACCGGAGGGAATACAAGCCGCTCGAGGAGTTTGTGGACGCGTTTAGGGAGCGCACCTCCGACTTCATGGACTTGAGCTACATGACCCTTCCACGTGGGTTCAAATTCTACTCTGGATCGCCCTATATGGAGACCATAACTTGTCGAGAGACAGTCTTCTGCGAGGCTATGGCATTCGAGGGTGTCACCGTTTCGGGTTTGGCCTATTTCCGCGATGCCAGTTTCCTTGGAGGTGTGAGTTTCAAGGGAACCCGTTTCAACAGCCGCCTCAATTTCCAGGGTGTCACCGTCGACGGCGACGCTAACTTTCGCGGCATGACCTGCAGGGGAGACATCGCCTACTTCGAAGGCACTGAGTTCACCAGCCAAGGTGCTTCGGTTGACTTCTCCAACTCACGCTTTGGCGGCGATGCGATATTCAAGTTCCTAAACTGTCGAGGTTGGATGACGTTTACCAGAGCGGAGTTCTCTGGATACACGAACTTCTGGGGTTCGGATATTGACAGCATCCGCATGGATCATGCCGTGTTCGAGGGCCTTACGAGGCTTGAAGCGCTATCGACGAGCAACTTCGACTTAACGTCCTGCGTGTTCAAGAACCTCACCGAACTTGAAATCCAGTTCCAGCCGCAGACGGACCCAACCTTCGCCAACGAGCCTGTGCTGGTTCTGCGCAACGTGATTCCCGGTGACTACCTCAGAGTCGCTAACACTGACTTGTCAAAGGCAAGCTTCCTCGGAACGGATCTCTCCAATTGCACGTTCACCGACGTCACTTGGCCCCGCATCGGCAAGCGTCAGGCAGCGGCTGATGAGATTCAGCTGTTAGGTGGGTCCCAGTGGTACGATCTCACACCGGATTCAGTCGCTGAGGTGTACCGGGGTTTGCGCCGAAACCTCGAATCGAGGCTCGCATATCACCAAGCGAGCGACTTCTATGTCGGCGAGATGGAGATGAGGCTACGATCTGCTACGACCGACAGGAGACTCAGAGAGCTGATTCCTCTCAAGCTGTACAAGGCAATGTCCGGATATGGCGAGAACTGGCTTCGTCCGCTGTTCGTTCTCGCCCTATGGTCGATGTTCTTCGCGCTTCTGCTCCTGCTTGGCGGAGTCGTTATCGGATCGCCCGCCACAGGGTATCGAACGATGCAGTATGGGCTCCAGGGCTACTTTCGGCCAGCGCAGCTTCTGGCCGACTACCTATGGGCCATGGCATACGCTTTCTCCATTGCGATCCTCCGACCGGGTCAGGACGTCGCGCTTACCAGCAATTGGCTGCGCATGGTTCAGGTGTTTTCTTACGTGCTTGGTCCGTCTTGCATCACCCTGGCTCTGCTCGCTATAAGGCGTTCATTCAGACGCGGCGCAGCTGGTTAGACTGCATTCTGTCCAACCATCGATCCAGATGATACGCAACTGTGTTGGCTGGCGAAGAGAGGGCTTCGGTGCGAAGCTAAAGCGTTGAACCGTTGGACGGGCATTCGATATCAGTCGGTTGATCAAGTATTGCAGTAAGGAATACTGGGCGTTCATTGGGGGACCTATGTTCTGTGAACGTTGTGGTGCCGAGGTTGGCGCGCCTTGCCCACCTCCACAAATACGGCACGCCCAGCGATGTTGAGCGAGCCGGCGATGCCAATGGAGCCAAGGACACCCTCCCAAGTCAGGCCCTCAAGCCTCGTAATCCCGGACTTCCGTCTGTTGAGACACAGGTGATAGTAGAGTCATCGTTGCCCCCATCTTCCTCATGAAAGCACTTCAAGAGGGGTAGGCAGTGTCTGCGCCACGTGGTCCCCTATGAATGAAACGCGGCAGCCCAATCGGAGGACGTTCGACTGAATGCGCTATTTCAAAGGAGTGGGCCTGATGCTTGTCGAGAACCGAATCGGTCAGTACGAGTTTGAGATTTGTGCTGTCTTGTCTAGCCTGGCGTACCACATCCATCCCGCCATTGTGCTGGCAATCCAGGAACGCAACTCAGATGAGGCGGACTACTTCAAGGATCTCTTCAGTGGTCGCATCAACATCGAGAACTATCTCTTCGAAGGGTCTGCTTGTGTGTTCCCGGGTGTCCGTAGGTACATCAGCGGCAGGGGGACCAAACGGTGCTTCAATCCTGAACTTCACGCAATCATCGACGACAACGAGTTTCCTCGACACATCTGGTGCTACCTCGATAGTGGCAGGGGCTACAGCGGGCCACTCTGGAGGGACTCCGGGCTCGGCGAGTTCGAGCTAGCTCACGTATTCACGCATAAGGAATCGGAAGTCAGATTCGAGACTCAGTTCTTCTCGAACGTCGATGTGAACTTGCTGCCCCACGGTGACTTCACGTGCGCGTGCAACGTTGTACTACTTCCGAAGGGTACGGTTCGTCCCACGGACAACTCCGCTGCAATCAAGGCAGCATTCTACCAGCGCTACATCGATCTATACGGTGAGGCACCACTTAACGGGCGCGTTGGATTCCGCAGTGAACTCGTCCCTACATGGTACGAATCGCTCGTGTGGATCGACCCACCACTACCAGCAGACTGGAGCAGGAAGATCGAGGCCCTATTGCGTTATCGAACGAAGCGAATCACGCAGCTGATGATGTCGATTGGATAGGCGTTCTAAGTTGCGTCGTTTCGAATCCACAAGTAGGCGGTTGACCTAAGTCCAGTGGAGTAACCCTTGTACGGTAGACTCGGGCAGGGAGATCGAGCGGGGCGCAGCAGCTTACGCCCGAGAGCATTAAGGTAGTCCGGAACGCGCAAGGCGGCGTCCCGTACCCAAATCGATGCCGAGGATGTGCATCTTTGCGAAGAGTCCACCTCATGTTAGTCGCCGTGCTACTCGTCGCAGTGAGTGGTTGTGGCCCTGCAGAGTCGACGCCCGCCAACATCAAGCCCCCACCGCCGCCCGTGCAAAATGGGATCTCTCCTGCCGTCCCGTTAACCACAGAGGCGGCGAGCGATTCAGGTGGGTGGGTTGAGTATGCGAACACGGACGATGATTCAGATGTGACCGCGTACCGCTGCGGCCCTGGGTACATCGAGGTTCGTTTCAGCGACGACACAGAGTACCTCTATACGAACGAGAGCGCGGGGCTGGATAACGTATCCAACATGCAGTGGTTGGCATCTGAGGGTGATGGGCTCAACGCGTACATCAACGATTACTGCTACTACGGCTATGTTGGCGCAGGTCCAGCACCTGCACCTGCGACCGTACCACGGTATGTACCACCGACGCCCCAGCCTTGCTCTCTTTGCGGGGGTCAAGGTCATGACAGCTGCACGACATGCGAAGGCCGCGGTGAGAACACCTGTGAGTGGTGCACCGGTGTGGGAGGCAGTGTCTGCAGCATATGCCGTGGGAAGGGGAGGCTCGCCTGCTCCTCGTGCGGAGGAGTCGGTTACAGTTCCGGCAGTCAGTGTTATCGCTGCTACGGGGTAGGAAGCGAATCCTGCTACGGATGCGGAGGAGCTGGGGGCGATCAATGCTCCGCCTGTAGGGGGAGCGACATCGAAACCTGTTGGGCCTGCTCAGGCAGTGGAGAGAAGAAGTGTCTTCTATGCGGCGGCGCCGGAACGTTCTGAGCGGCACACACTGACGGTTGAGCCATACTCGCGCTAGCGGTCATTTGCTTGGTCTTGCAGTTCGACCCAAGGGGGACACATGGGCGTCCGATACTGGCTTGCCACCTACGATTCAAACGCATGGTGCACCTTCATGGAGCTTGAGCATTCAGCTATCGGTGCAAAGCGGCCGAGACCCTTCAGCCAGGGAGACATCTTCCTCACATACGTACGCGGCGAGGGTGGTATGCCGGGCCAATGGACGTCCGCACAGCAAGCCGTGGGAGAGATGTTCTTCGACGACCAGGCCATCTATCGCGATGGCGTCTGGCCCTACCGGTGGCCCGTAGAACCAGCTACGCCGCGATTCGAGTTCGGGTGCGGCCTCGTCGCGCGGGACTTGATTGGTGATATGCACCTCTTTGATGGACTGAGCGGTCGGACTTGGGGATCTGCGCTTCGCTGCGATGGTCGAGAGATTCCACATGAAGACGGCGAGTACTTGATGGGACTTCTCCGCTCCCTCGCGGGCGACTCCGTTCCCGCACTGGTGCGCAGGCCCTCATACATTGCAGAACCCAAGCCCAACGACGGTCACACAACTCGCCGTGCCGTATCCGTCTCGATGCGCTATGACATCTTGAAGCGCGACAGCTTCCGTTGCGTGAGGTGCGGCCGCTCACCCGCTAACGAGGCTGGTATCCAGCTGCAGGTCGATCACATCGTTCCATGGGCGAACGGTGGCGAGACGCGGCTGGATAATCTCCAGGTACTCTGCGCAGAATGCAGCGCCGGCAAGTCGAATCGGCATAGTGAGTAGCTACCCCTTGTATTTAGGCAAACTAGCAACGAGCGCAGCGACTCGTCCTCGGGCTCGGCGACATGTCCCACAAGTGGACTGTCAATGACCGATCACCCCGACAACCGGCTCGATCCCGTCATCCAGGGTCACGTGTCAGACCCGCGTACTAGGCTTGCCGTAGGAGAGTATCCGACACAAGCGAACACTGGAGGCGACATGGATCACCAGCGTTGTGAGGACTGCATGTGTTGGTGTAAGACTCCTAGCGAAGAGAAGTCCGGATGTCATCTGTTTCCCCCGTTTCGCCCGAGGTACGTCGGTCCGCGACTCGGACCGTTGGCTGCGAACAAGACCGCGGCCGATTTGACGTGGGTCGCCTGGGTACCGTCGTCGCCGCCCGACGGCTGGTGTCGGCATTGGGAACCACGGCCACGCACAGACGTTGGTGTGCAGTGATGCACGGCCTTTCAACGGCCGCTTCGTCGAACGATATAGGGGGTAGTAGATGAACGGTCCCACGCACCTAGGCATAGGCGTCGCAGCTGTCGGAATCGTGGTTTGGGGCGCTGACGCGGTCGGCGCACCTCTCAGCCTGGCGACTGCAGCGAGCGGAGCGGCTGTAGCCGCGCTCGGGTCCCTGGCACCTGACATTGACCACCGAGACGCCACAATCGGCAGCAAGCTCCCATTCATGTGCCTGACTGCGGGTCTGGCGCTCCTCGGCATACCTGCCGCATTCAGATTGGCCTCCGCACGAGGAGGATCGCAGGCCGGCTTATGGGCTGGAGTCCTACCGTCGCTCGCGTCGTGGCCCAGGTGGGGCGGCATCCTCGTTGCGATTGGCATTGCCCTACTTCTGTTGTCCCTGGCTGCGACGAATGCCTGGGCGCACCGCGGTCCCACCCATTCCCTCGTGGCGGCGAGTGGCATGACACTCGTTGCCCTCACGGCCTGCGCCGCCTTCGGAGTGACGTTGTTGTATGGCCTGCTCTTCGGGCTCGGATGGTTCATTCACCTCATGGCTGATTCGCTCTCGACAAAGGGTCTACCATCGCTCCTGTGGCCCATTCGGGAATCTGAACCTACCGGTGGCGGGAGGTGGGTGGGGCTTCTGATCCTGCCAATTGCCTTGCTGGGACTCGCCGGCTGGTCCTCAAGCATGCAGAGTCTGCTCTCCGAGCGCTCACCAGCTGAATCGCTCGCAATCGTCACACCTGGCGTCCCGCCCGCAACTTCGGATGTGGCGCTGGCTCGTCAGCGCCTCACGGAAGCCGACCCTAAGACTGGGGCCGCGCTCACCAACCCCGATACACCGATCATCGCGCGGGATGGCGCCAACACCTCGTACACCTGGGAGTACTTGCGGCAGACTGCGCCCAACCAGGTTGTTGTTAAGAAGATCACGATCACGCTCGACGGCTCCGGACAGATCGTCGGCGCGAGTAAACCGTAGACTCATCAGCACAATCCTTGCGACACGTAAGAAGCGAATCCTGCAGGCCGCGACCGATTGCGATGATCAACCAAATCGGTATACTCATTGTAGATACACCGCGCAGGGGAGGCAGCTATGAAGACGAAGGTCCAGAAATGGGGCAACAGCCTCGCCGTCAGGATTCCCAAGACGTTCGCGGAAGAGGTCGGCCTCAAGGACGACTCTTCTATCGAGATGCGTCTCGTGAAGGGCGGTCTACTCCTGGAGCCCACATCAGAATGGACGCCGAGCCTCGATGAAATGCTCGCGACCGTCACCGATTCCAACCTGCACGACGAGGTAGAAACAGGCCCGGCTCAGGGTTCGGAGGCGTGGTAGCCATGACGTGGGCACCTGAACGCGGCGACGTGGTCTGGATCACGATGAACCCGAGCGTCGGACACGAGCAGCTTGGTCGCAGGCCCGCCCTCGTCCTCTCGCCGGGCTCCTACAACCGCAAGGTGGGCCTCGCGATACTGTGCCCGATCACCAGCCAGGTGAAGGGCCACCCGTTTGAGGTCGCAGTCCCGGATGGACTTCTCTTACAGGGCGTCATCCTGTCGGACCAAGCGAAGAGCCTCGACTGGAGGTCCCGTGGCGCCGAGTTGGCGTGCACGCTTCCGCCGGCGAGCGTCACGGAGGTCCTGCAGAAGCTGGGCAGGCTGGTCGCACCGTAGGACCAGGATTCCTCGAGTAGTTGAAGCGTCAGGGCAGATTTGGGAGGGACAGGAACATGGCGAAAGTGCTTGTGGCCCACGCAAGCAAGTACGGCTCAACGGGCGAAGTGGCGGAGGCTATTGCGACGCGGCTTCGCGAGCGCGGACTTGATGCTGTCGCTCAGCCGGTCGATTCGGTCACGGATCTCCAGGGGTACTCGGCAGTGGTGCTCGGTGTCGCGTTGTACTTCTTCATGTGGCATGGATCGGCCCATACGTTCCTGAAGCGTCACCGTCGCGCGCTCGAACAGATGCCGGTCGCCGTGTATGGCATGGGTCCTATCGAGGACGCGCCCGAGCATTACACGGGTGCACGTGAGCATCTCGACAAGGGCCTCGCCAAACACGAGTGGCTCGCGCCCGTCTCCGTAGCGGTCTTTGGAGGACGCCTGACTCCGGAACGCCTGCGCTTCCCGGACAACAACGCCGCGATCCGCCGGATGGGCCAGATCGACCTGCGCGACTGGGATGCTATCGCGAGATGGACCGACGACCTCGCCGAGAAGCTCGGTAGCTAGGGAGAGCAGGCATCGTGTCTGGAACCTCAACTAAGAAGACAATCCTGCTCGTTGTGGCCGCCGTGCTGGTCGCGCTGCTCGTGGTGCCCCTCATCTGGCCGGTGCCACCGCTGGGGAATACGGTCACCGCGGCGTCTCTCGCAGACAGCGACTCTCGTTTCATCGATATCGACGGCCTCAACGTTCACTACAAGGTGTGGGGGCTGCCCTCCTCGGCCGCAACCAGCGGTGTCGACACGGCGATCGTCTTGCTTCACGGCTTTGGCGCCTCCACGTTCTCGTGGCATGAGGTGGCCGAGCCCCTGTCCGGCCGGATGCCGGTCGTCGCGTTCGATCGCCCGGCCTTCGGACTGACCGACCGTCCGCTCAAGTGGACCGGGGCGGACCCGTACGCGCCCGAGACCCAGGCCGACCTCACCGTGAAACTCATGGACCAACTCGGCATACGGCGCGCGGTGCTCATCGGGCACTCGGCAGGGGGGACCGTGGCGGCGCTGGTCGCAGAGCGCTACCCGGAGCGTGTCGCGGCCATCGTTCTCGAGGATCCCGCGATCTTCGCCGGCGGACCACCCGCATTCCTCACCCCGCTCTTCCGCACGCCGCAGTTCAGGCGCCTCGGCCCGCTCTTCGCCCGCAGTCTCGGCGGGAAGGCGGGTACCGACTTCATCAAGACCGCGTGGCACGACCCTTCAAGGATCACCGAGGAGACCTTCGCCGGATACCGCGCGCCCCTGCGAGTGAAGGACTGGGACACCGCCCTGTGGCTGCTGACGATCGCGCCGCGGCCCGCGAACGTATCCGAGCTCACGAGCGTCATCAAGGCGCCTGCGCTCTTCATCACCGGCGATGACGACCGCGTCGTCCCACCCGAGGACACCCGACGCGCCGCGGCGCTCATCAAGGGCGCGGAGGTAGTGACCGTCGCGCAGTGCGGTCACCTTCCGCATGAGGAGCAGCCGGCCGCCTTCCTCGACGCGGTCGACGCGTTCCTAGACGGGGCGCTGTAGGACGCTCGGACGGCACCCTCCCAAAGTCGCATTCGGTCATGTCAGCAATCGCATTGCTATAGCGAGCGATGCTGATGCGCTGCGTGTCAGACCGGGCTGATAGTCTCACTTCATCAGGGAATCGCTGGACAGATGTCAAGTTCTTTGTTTACATAGTCAGTACCCGCGGTAGAAACAGATTGGACGGCCGTGGAGGCTCAGAGGGTAGGTGATCGAACATGGATGCTCGTTTCCAGTTCCGGTCAGTGCCAACCGAAGAAGTACCTCAAGAAGAACCGCGAGACCGCGCCGGCTGTGCTGGCACGTCTTCACGACGTCGACCAGAACGGTCCGCCTCCGAATCAAGAGCTCTTCCGTTGGCTGGACGCGCACCGCTACAAAGGCCTCCGGTTGTGCGAGTACAAGGTTCACCATCCGCGGACCTGCAGGGCGTACGCAATCAGGACCGACCGTGGATACGTTGTAGTCAGAATCGATGACAAGACCCTCAAAAATCAGCAGTTCAACGACACGATGAAGTTGATCAAGGCCGCAATCGATGAGTTCTTTGAGGATGGCGAAAAGTATGTCGACTAGCTTGCTTGATGACCTGAACGACCTCATCTCGGATGAGAGCGCACGGGTTGAATACAAGCACGAACTCGCACTCAGTGCGTTCACGAATGACGTCGCTCGCCTGATGGACGAACAGAAGATTTCGCAATCTGAGCTTGCCCGGCGTCTTGGAGTTTCTCGCGCGCGGGTCTCACAACTCATGCGCCACAAGTCCAGTCCGACGCTTCGTACGATGGTCGCGGTGGGGAACGCCCTTGGCTGTGACGTGACGCCAGGTGTAGCACCGTGTGGATTTCGACCAGCTCGACTCTTCGTAGCCGCCGGCGGCAAGACGGTGACTGGCTCGGACAAGGAATCCTCAGTTGAGCAATCCGACGCTCGTGCTGTGTCGACCAACTAGCGACACCTTCACGCTCTTCGCGATTCCCTTCACAGCTGTGACCTCCCGACGCCTGGCACACGCAGCGGGGACGACGGCAGACATTGATATGATGGGAGCGCTCGACGTCGTGCTCAAAGGCCTCGAACCGCGTCAGGCGGGGTAGAGTAACCTTGACGGTATCAGCGCGCAGTTGTCGCGCGCGTGCGTTCGATAGCTTGGGGGAGAGATGATCCGTCTCGGGAACGGTCTTCGACGCTCGGAAGCACCAGCCGCTCTTGTGTTCCTCGCGCTGGTGATCGTTGCGGCCTGCCTACTCGTGGGGTGCTCTAAGGCAGAAACGGTGCCCCCGCGCTCAGCAATCGGGTCGGTTCCCACCGAATCTGAGATTCTCGCAGCGGCGGCCAAGCTCTCAGACGTGCCCTCCGCCAAAGTCTCCAACCCGGAGACCATCGCTTGTCCCAAGGCGGCTGATCAAGGCTGGAATGCGTATGAGGTGCAAATGACCGGCGGAGATGGGTCGCGGCTGTTCATCAGGTACCAGGCCGGTGAATGGACGCGCCTGAACGCTACGGCACCTTGTTTGGCTTGCCACCCTGACAACAACGCGTCTTCACAACCATCCAACTAGGGTCTGCGCGACGCGCCCTGCTAGATGCACGTGAACCGCTGTTGCCGAACCGCGCGCGAGGGGGCACACTCTACACATGAGCGACGCAGTCTATAACTTCAATCGTCTGACGGTCTCCGAGCGCATACAGCTCGTTGAGGATCTTTGGGACAGTATCGCCGCAAGTGCGGCCGACATCCCACTTACGGCGGCTGAGATCCAAGAGCTTGACCGCAGACTCGATGACCTTGAGGCGAATCCGAGTGCCGGCATTCCCTGGGATGAGGTTCGCGCCCGGGTTGAAGACCGTCTGCGGCTCTGCTCCTAATGCACGACTTGATCGTTCGCCCGGACGCGGAAGCCGACATCACTGACGCTGCGCTTTGGTACGAGGGGCAGTCGCAGGGTCTCGGATCCGATTTTCTGCGCTCGGTCGATGCCTGCCTCGCTGACGTCGCCAGGGCGCCACAACGGTTCCCGGTTATTCATCGTGAGCTGCATCGAGCGTTGCTCCGACGATTCCCATACGGTCTGTTCTTCGTTGCGGCGAATGGCTCCATCACTGTTGTCGCTTGCCTGCACGCTCGCAGGAATCCGCAACAATGGAGCCAGCGCCTGCGACGCGGACGCTAGCCAGCGCATCCGGCAGGCGTGCACGAGGTAGGTCCGCTTTAGGGGGAGGCACACATGCCGATAGTCGGAGACCCACAGGGGACCCAGGCACGTGCAACGGCCTCTGAGCCCGTCCACCCGAAGAGCGCCCAAGACGAGACACCCGCCGGCTATGGCTGGAAGCAACTCCTTGCGGTAGGCCTCGTGGTCGGCGTGCCGATTCTGCTGTATCTCATCGTGACCTGGATTCGCTAGCGACTGACTTGCCACCAAAGGGGCCCCGCATGCCAGACACACACGACACTCCCTCTGACCTTCCGGAGGGTCTCGCAAGCCCTGCTCGGCGGGCGCTCTCGCGTGCGGGCTACACGCATCTCGAGCAGCTGACCGCTATCCGGGAGTCTGACCTCACCCGCTTGCACGGGATGGGCGCAAAGGCGATCGGGATGCTCAAGGTGGCGCTCGCCGCCCGGGCTCAGGGCTTCCTCGAGGACCCGAAGCGGTAGAATACTTCCAGTACGTTCCATGCTGGACCGACCATTACTCGCCGGGGGATTCTGATGACACTTAATGACGGCCCGCTCGTCCACATCCAGAACTTCCGGATGGACTTCGGCGAGAACACCGTCGTCCGGGACCTGTCGTTCGACATCAATCGGGGCGAGACCTTCGGGTTCCTCGGCTCCAATGGCTCGGGCAAGACCACGACGATCCGGGCACTCCTCGGCATATACCAGGCGACAGCAGGCACCCTGCACATCAACGGGCGACCATTCCGCCCTGAAGACGGCGGGAGCCTGGGCTACCTGCCGGAGGAGCGGGGGCTCTACAAGAAGGAGTCCGTCATCGACGTCATGACGTACTTCGGCAGGCTCAAGGGTCTCAGCAAACCTGCGGCTGTGGCGTGGTCGATGGAGTACCTCGAACGCGTGGCCCTGGGAGACAAGGCCAGGCTCCGCGTTGACAAGCTCTCGAGCGGTCAGCAGCAGAAGGTGCAGCTTGGTGTGACGATCATGAACGACCCGGAACTGCTCATCCTGGACGAACCCACCAAGGGCTTCGACCCGGTCAACCGTCGGCTCCTGATGGATATCATCGAGGAGCAGCGAAAGGCCGGCTCGACCGTGCTCATGGTCACCCACCAGATGGAAGAGGTGGAACGGCTCTGCGACCGCGTGGTCTTGCTCAAAGACGGCGTCGCGGAGGCTTACGGCACCATCTCCGAGGTGCAGGACCAATACGGCGGCACCACCGTGCACCTCAAGTACTCCGGTACGCTGCCCGACTCGGCACACTACCGCGTGACCCTGCGAGAGAAGCACTACGCCGAGATGGCGGTCACGGATGCGGTTGACGAGGCGCTCATCGTTCGCGAGCTAGTGGAAGCCGGCGTGATGGTCCGCAGCTTCGCCACAACCAAGGTGTCACTTGAGGAGATCTTCGTGAAGGTCTACGGCGCCCAGAACGATCGAGCGGGGGAGTAGACGATGAAGAGACATAACCTGGGCACCGTCGTATCGTTCGAAGTCATCCGCACGCTCACGAAGCGGCGCTTCTGGCTTGCCACGCTGATGGTGCCGATCGCGCTCGCCATCGTCATCGGACTGGTCGTGTCATCCAACGAAAGCACGATTAGCCAGACGGAGTCGCAGAAGTTCTCCAAGTTCTCCTTCACGTACACGGATGCTTCCGGTTACGTGAACCCGGCCGTAGTGGCGACGCTTGGCGGCACCAAGGCAACCGACCCGACCCGGGCGATTGCGGATGTGAAAGCGGGCGTCGTAGACGCGCACTTCGACTATCCGGCCGACCCGACGAAACAGCCCACCCAGGTGTACGGCGCCGACAACGGGATCTTCGACAACGGCAAGTACGCTGCCGTGGCGACCCACATTCTCCTCACCAGCGCCCGCGACAAGATCGGCGACAACACGCTCACCACGCTTGTCGAGGGAACGTTTCCCGTCGTCTCCACCACCTACAAGAATGGTCGGGAATCCGGCGGAATCAACGAAGTCATCCCCCCGATGGGATTCCTGGTGATCTTCTACGTTGTCATCGTGTTGCTCGCCAACCAGATGGCCATGAGCCTGCTGGAAGAGAAGGAGAACCGCGTCACCGAGATGATCCTGACCACGCTCGATCCGACGACGCTCGTCGCCGGCAAGGTCGTGTCGCTCTTCATCATCGGCCTCGTACAGATGCTCGCGTTTGCGCTGCCCGTCGTCGGCGGCTATCTGTTCTTCCGTACCGAGCTGAACATGCCTGACCTCGACCTGTCACATCTGGTGTTCTCACCCGGCCCGATGATCGTTGGGGCGCTGATTCTCATCGGCGGCTTCACGCTCTTCACCACCACGCTCGTAGCAATCGGCGCGATCATGCCGACCGCCCGGGATGCCGGTCAGGTCCTGGCTCCGCTCATGGTGCTGATCTTCGTGCCGTTTTACACGATCAGTATCGTGGTATCCGATCCGCACTCATTCGTGGTGCAGCTGTTCACGTACTTCCCGTACTCGGCGGCGGTGACTGCGCTGCTGCGCAACGCGTTCGGCTCACTGAGCATGCTTGAAGCGGCGATTGTCATCGCGGAACTGTTCGGCCTGGGCATCATCGTCCTTCGAATCGCCGTCCGCCTCTTCCGCTACGGATCGATCTCTTACACGGATAAGGTCTCGCTCAAAGCGGTCTTTGCGAAAGAGAAGTAGCGGGGAGTACCAAGCTCACCCCGAACTGTAAGATTCAGCGCCCTTCTGCGACTTACATCCAGAGCGATCGATTCGCTCGGGTGCATGTCGATCAGGAAGGGGACTCATCATGAGGAGATCAATCGCAGCGGCGGTCACGACCGCGGCCCTCGTCACCATGCTGCTGCTGGGAAGCGCCAGCATGGCGCTCGCAGGAGATATGCTCAGGGAGCGAGACCACGATCGCGACCGGCTCAAGGACGGCAGCTGCAAGACGGTCGTAGCGTGCGAGCAGACCAGGGATCAGATCCGCACGCAAGCCCGAGCCTGTCGCGGCTAGGTACGTGCGCTCGCCGTTTGGCGCTTCCGGATATACCCACGAGGATTCGTTGCCCTCGTGGGTATATCACCCTACGGAAGGTGTGAACCGATGAAACTGGAAGTCGCGTCATTGCGAGGATCCGCGCTTCGGCGAAGTCCCGTCGCCGAGTTCGTGGACTCTGCGGTACGCGGAGACCCGATCGCCTTCTCCGAGGTGTACCGTCGGTATCGAACGCCCGTCTACGCCTTCTGCCTTTCTCGGCTCATGCAACCACCTGCAGCCGAGGACGCTACGCAGGAGGTATTCGTCCGCCTCATCTCGGCCGAACCGGGCTCCATCCGAAACCCGCTTGCCTGGCTCTTCGGCGTCGCTCGGAACGTGTGCATCGACGTCGCACGGGGACGGGAGCGAGAGGTCGCCACGGCGCTGGAGCAGCTTGACATGCCCGATTCCCGCGACACCGAGATGTCGGTGACGATGCGTGAGAAGAGCGAATTGATCGCGTTTGCACTTAGGAGCATCAATCCGCGCTACCGGATGGCCCTCGTGATGCACGAGATGCACGCGAATTCGCCGACAGAGATCGCGGCCGCCTTCGGCATCAGCATGAGCGCGACCTACACGCTCCTCTCTCGATCGCGCGACAGCTTTGAAGCGGCGTACCGTCGCGCCGAGCAGCTCAGCGCGCCGTGCAGACAGGCACTCGCTGTGATGCACAGTCGCCGCACAGAAGGCGTGCCCGAGATTGAAGAGCTGCGCCTTCAGCAGCACCTCCGTGACTGCACTGATTGCGCGGCCGAAGCACGGCGACTTGCCCGAACCGAGCGACTCTCGGCCCTCGGCGCGGCGCTCGCATTCCCGTCGATGCTTCGCTGGCGGCTTGTTTCGCACTTCCACCCGGCGTCAATCCTCCCGCAGCTTGCGCCGGAAGCGCTCCAGGCGACAACGGCCACTATGGCTGTGGCAGTTACGATTGCGCTCGCCGCTCTCGGCTCCTTTGGGGCCCTCGAGGGCACCGTGGCACCTCCGACTCTCCCGATCGAATGGCATGCCGAAAACCAGTCGGGAGAATCGACGCGTACGTGGGCCACATCGGCCCGCATTGAATCTACCGTGAGAGCCGCCGAGAACGAGTTCACTCGTACGCGCACCCGAACAGGTTCGGACGCGAATGCTGTCACCCGCGTTCAGACGCGTAGTGCGAGCGGGGTAACGAAGTCCCCGGCAGATGCGCGGCCAGGCGCGCAAGAGCCCGTCGGCCCGGTGCACCAGGCGACCCAATCCGACAGTCTCGCTGTCGGTGTGACGTCGCCCGTCAGAGCACAGGTGAACCCTGCCGCAACCCTCGGAGTCACGGCAGGCGGAACGAACCTGGGGCGTGAATCGGCAGGCCCTGGACGCGAGTAACTGTCACCTCCTGAAGCGCACGCACAGGCTCGCGTGGTTGCAGTACCATGTCCACATGGATACTTCTGGCACTCCTCCAAACAAGCTCGACCCGCGCGCCAAGACGGTGTGGCGCCTCCACGAGGGCATCAGTTTCGGCATAGCGCTGCTCGTCTGCATTGGCCTTGCCGTCGTCATGACCTTGGTCGACGGCCCGCCCGTCGTCTGGGTACTCCCGCTCATCATCACCGTGATCGCGACCATCGTGTGGATGACAGTGGTCGTCGAGATCATGTATCGCCGCTGGCGCTGGGGCGTCTCCGATGTGGACGTGCGCCTGCAATCCGGGCTCGTCATCATCACGCGCACCGTCATTCCCATGGCGCGCATCCAGCATGTCGACACGAGCCAGGGGCCGATCTTAAGGCTCTTCTCGCTCTCCGAGGTTCGCTTCTCGACCGCTGCAGGCAAGCACAAGATCCCCATGCTCGCCGACGCCGATGCCGCCGACATCCGCGACCGCATCGCCGCGACGGCCCAGGTGACCGATGATGGCGGACTCTAGCCTGCAGAGGACCCACCCGGCGACTGTCGCCATCCGTACCGCCCAGACGCTCGTGCAGATGGGCCTGTATGTTCTCGGACTCATCGTGTTCGGCAGCCTTGGTGGCAAGCGCGCAGTCCCGGCCCTCATCATCGCTGCGGTCATCGCGTTCGTCGTACTCAGCACCATCGCCATGCGGTGGATCTCGTGGTGGCGCTTCTCGTACGGCATCGTCGGCAAAGACCTGCTCATCGATGAAGGCTGGATCGTCCGCAAGCGACGCACGATTCCCATCGCGCGCGTGCACGGCGTAAACGTGAAGGCCGACGTCTTCATGCGCATGCTCGGCCTGGTCGAGGTCATCGTGCAGACCGCGGGTGGCGGGGCCGAGGAGCCGGAAGCCAAGATCGGCGCCATCCCGCCCGAACGTGCCGAGGAGCTTCGCAACACGCTGCTGCACGACATCTCCGACACCGCAGCGAAAACGACCTCCGGTCTGGATCCGCTCAGCCGCATCAGCGACTTCCGTGGCGCGTTCGGCGGTGCCGAGGTGCGCGGTCGCGAGGTGCTTTTCGAGCACAAGATCCCGCTCGGGCGACTTCTTCTCGGCGTGCTGACCTCCAGCCGCATTCCGCTGGTATTCGCGATCGTGGTGGGCTTCATCGCCCAGGGGTACGAGATCGTCGACCAGCAGTTCCTCAGCGAGACGGCCTCGCGCGCCAGCCAGTTCGCCCTGCCCGTACTCATCGTGCTTGTGGTTGCTGCCGGAATGCTCCTGGTCGCGGTTGCCGGGACAATCGGCATATCTCGCGACTACGGCTTCACAGCGCGCCGCTATCAGACGCGCATCGAAACCGAGGCCGGGCTCTTTGAGCGCCGACAGACCAGCATTCCGGTTGGCCGCATCCAGGCGGTGCGAATCGAAGCGTCGTGGCTGAGGAAACTCCTCGGCCTTGTCGTCGTCCAGGTCGACACGGCCGGCATCGAGCGAAGCGGCCAGGAGTCTGGCCAGACGACGCTGAGCACGGCGATGATCCCGGTTGCCAGGGCTGTCGATCTCGACGAGCTCATGCACGGGCTGCTTCCCGAAGCCGAAGTGTTCCCCGAAACCAGCGGCCTGCCCGGCCGCGCGCTGCGCTTCTACCTGCTTCTGCCGACCGTGTATGCGACGCTCATCGCGCTTGTGGCCACGGGACCCGTGAGCTGGTTCTTCTATCGCCCGGCACTGCCGTGGGCGATCGCCGCGGTTGTTCTCACGGCGGCTGTCACAATCGGCGTTCGCACCTTGCAGTGGCGAGGGGCGGGGATAGGCACCGACGACATCGCCGTCGCATTCCGCTCTGGCGCCGTGGGCACCAAGCGCGTACGGATCACCCGGACACGGATCCAGTCGCTCGACGTACACCAAAGCCCGTTCCAGCGTCGTGCCAAGCTCGCAACACTCAGAACCGTCTCGGTCTCCGGCTCGTCGAAGGCAACCTACGGCGTCTCGCACCTCGACGAGGAGGAAGCCTGGCGCATCCTGCACTGGTACGAAGACGGCCTCGCCAGGCCGAAACTCGACCCCGTGGTCGACGATTCCGTCAGCCACTCCGACCGGTAAGCTTCTGTTCAGATTCCGGTAAGGCCGAGACGCCACACTGTGGCTTAACGAGCGCTTGACTCGTCAGCTTGCGCGATGGTTGTCACTTGACACCTCGTGCAGATCGGTGCCACAGTGGAGGTCATCTTGGCGCGGCGTAAGGCTCACCCAAACAAGCACGTCGAGGCATCGCTCAGGTTCGTCGAGAGTTGCGGCTGGCGAGTAATGAAGTGCGAGGGTGGGGCGGCGCACGCCTGGGGAACGCTCATGTGCCCGTACAACCGCAAGACCTGTCGATCCGGAATCTTCTGCAGAATGAGCGTTTGGGGAACGCCCATGGACCCCGAAAGATTGGCCAGAACAATCCGATCTGTTGCTAACAAATGCGTCGAACACATGAAGCACCAAGCCGAGAGCCGAACTGAGGAGTAGCCATGCAGGTCTTCGATTTCGATCTGACGTTTCGTCTCCCTGACGCTACCGCCGACCCCGAGATCTATGTTGAGGCACTCGGTGAGAGCGGCTGCACGGACGCTCTGGTCGGCATCGGGCGGATTGGAATGATCGGGCTGGACTTCTCCCGCGAGGCGTCATCAGCGCGCGAGGCTGTATTGAGTGCGATTGAAGACGTGAAGGCGGCAATACCCGACGCCGAGCTTGTCGAGGCCAAACCGGACCTTGTCGGACTCACCGAAGTTGCGGAGATTCTTGGATTCAGCCGTCAGTACATGCGAAAGGTCGCCTTGGGTAGTACTCCGGCCTTTCCCGCACCCACCCACCAAGGCAACCCGTCGATGTGGCACCTGGCCCCGGTGCTTGAATGGCTTATCACAAGTCGTCGATATGCCGTGGACCAAACACTGGTTGATCTTGCGAGACTCAACATGCACCTGAACATCGCCATCGACGAAATCAGGGCTGACCGCGACGAGATCGACGGCCTCCGCGCGCTGCTTGCTTAGACTGACTCGGCCGCTCCTCAATTCCGTCGGCCGTTGCGCTGTTCATCGGTGACCCGTTCGCCCATTCTCGGCCACTCACCGCTTGCACCCTCAACCCAAATCACTTCACAATCTAGTTGCCATCTCATCGAGCCACCGAGGAGTTCACGATGCGAATCCCTTATCTCGTCCGGGCCGTTCTCGTATTCCTCGTCGTCGGTCTGCTGACTGCATCCCTCGCAGGCTGTATCAACGAGACCGACACCGAAGTCAAGGAGCGCAAGGAGCGCGAGGTCGTCCAGGACAGATTGGCCGCGGAGATCGACAGGCGGAAGTTCAATAGTTCGAAGTCCGAGACCGGCGACACTGCCTTCTCAGAAGACACGAGCGCGACATCTGATACCGCCACACAGCCCGGTGAGCTCTTCATGGTCGGCAATGATCAAGAAGTGTTCGGCGGTGGAAGGCCCACGACGGTTGAACTGCGAGAGTCCTCCACCGTCACCGAGGTTTGGACATACCACTGGAACGGTGGGGCCGGCGCGCCGGCCGGAACGATTACCCTCACCGCTGCTGACGGAACCGTATACGGTCCATGGAAGGCGACGGCGCTGAACAAAGTGTACTGGGTCGCCAAGCCCAACGTCGTGTTGCCAGCCGGCGCCTACACAGTCACCGATTCCGACCCGGGAACGTGGGCTCAGAACGCCGGGACCGGCGGACAGGGGCACACCTGGGCGAAAGGGTCTGCCTCGAAGTAGCGCTCACGCCTCTCCACGCCCTTTTGACCCTCCCGTACCCTGTGGTAAACTCTCTTCGTACGAACAGAAGCGTCCTTGCGAGAAGTGGGCTTACACCCGCTTCTTTTCGTCTGGAAGGAGGTCGGCCAGGTGACAGTCGATATCGTTGCACGCGTCACCGCATTGCTCGAACCGCTCGCGGCCGACCACGGCCTCGAACTTGTCGCTATCGAGATGGCGGGCCACGCTGGCTCGCCGATCATCCGTGTGCTCCTCGACCGTGAGGGTGGCATCAACATCGACGCGATCGCGCAGGCGAACTCGTGGATTTCGGACGAACTCGACGCGGCGGACATCGTTCAGAGCGCCTACACCCTCGAGGTTTCCTCGCCAGGCATAGAGCGTCCGCTCCGCAAGACATCTGACTGGGAACGGTTCTCGGGCAAGACGGCGGTCGTCAAGACGTCGCGGCCCATCGAGGGTCGCTCCACCTTCACCGGCGTTCTCGCCGGCCTTGAAGGCGAGGAGACGCTCGTCAGCATCGACGACGTCACCTACCGCATACCGCTCGACGCGGTACGCACTGCACGACTCAAAGTAGATTTCGATTCCATCGACGAAGGGAAAGCGCGATGAGCTCGGAACTGATGGACGCGCTTCGTCAGCTCGCGCGTGAGAAGAACATTGACGAGTTCGAGATGCTCGACAGGCTCGAATCGACGCTTGCGACGACGTACAAGAAGACGCTCGATCTCGAGAACGACGCCCGCGTGAGCATCGACCGCGAGAGTGGTCGCATCTACGTGTTCGAACTCGTGCCCGTTGGCGGCACCGAGGAAGAGCCGGTCTTCGAGGAGACCGACATCACTCCTCCGGACATCTCGCGATTCGCGGCGCAGGCGGCCAAGCAGGTCATCACGTCGTCCATCCGCGAAGCCGAGCGCGAGCAGATCTTCGAGGAATACGCGGACCGCATCGGCGACTCTGTCACCGGCACGGTGCAGCAGTCAGACTCGCGCTACACCCTCATCAAGATCCGCGAGGGTGTCGAAGCCCTGCTGCCACCCACCGAGCAGCCCCCGAACGAGCGCTACGACCACAACCAGCGCATCAAGGCGCTCATCATCGACGTCCGCAAGACGGGCGCCAATGAGCCCTCGATCGTCGTTTCGCGCACGCACCCGAACCTCATCAAGCGCCTCTTCGAGCTTGAGGTTCCCGAGATCTACGACGGTATCGTCGAGATCAAGAGCGTTGCCCGCGAGCCCGGCCTGCGCTCCAAGATCGCCGTTTCCTCGCGCGAATCGGGTCTCGACCCGGTCGGCGCGTGCGTCGGCCCCAAGGGTAGCCGCGTGCGTATGGTCGTCGCCGAGCTCCGTGGCGAGCGCATCGACGTCGTCGCATGGTCCGACACGCCCGCCAACTTCGTCGGCAACGCGCTCTCGCCCGCGAAGGTCTCCAACGTCATCACCAACGAGGCCGAGCACACCGCCACGGTCATCGTTCCCGACGATCAGCTCTCGCTCGCCATCGGCAAGGAGGGCCAGAACGCCCGCCTCGCAGCGAAGCTCACCGGCTGGCGCATCGACATCAAGAGCGTCGCGCAGGCCGTTGACAGCGGTCTCGCACACGCCATCTCAAGCGGAGAGGGCGTTGTCGAGATGGGCGACGGCCGTTGCACCGCCGAAACCAGCGAAGGCATCCGTTGCCGCAATAAGTCGCTCCCCGGCAGCCTGTTCTGCCGTATCCACGACAAGGGGGCCGATGCGTCGGCATGAAATCGAGAAAGCCACCACTGCGCACCTGTCTCGGTTGCGGCCAAGGGGCCGACAAGCAGGATCTGATGCGGTTCGTACGCACACCTGACGGCGAAGTGAACGTCGACCCATCAGGCAAGCTCAACGGACGTGGTGGGTACGTCTGCCGCAAGAGCACGTGTTTTGAGGCGGCAGTACGCAGGAAGCGGTTTGCAGGCTCGCTGCACGCCAACCTGCGAGAAGAAGACGTAGAGCGATTGAGACGAGAATTCGAACAGACCCTCGAGAAGTAGAGTCTGTTCGCGACCAGGACGGTGACGCGCATGCCCGCGATGAGAGTACATGAGTTGGCCAAGGAGTTCGGGATGACCTCCCAGGAGCTTCTGGATCACTTGACCGAACTCAAGATACCCGCAAAGAACCATGCCTCCACGCTTGTGGAAGCGTATGTCGACAAGATCCGCAAGAAGCTTGCTCCCATCATCGCGGAGCATCAGGCCGTGGTCGAAGCTGAGCGCGCCAAGGAAGAGGCCGAGGCTGCCGCACGTCTCGCCGCCGAAGCCAAGGTTGCCGAAGCCGCACGCAAGAAGGCCGAGGCTGCCGCAAAGATCGCCGAGGACGCTGCCCGTCTCGACGCTGAGAGTCGCGCTGTCGAGGATCGCGAGCGTGACGAGGAAGAGACTCGCAAGCGCGAGGAAGAAGCAGAGCGCGTCCGCCGTCGTGACGAGGAGAACGCCCGCCTCGAGGCCCACGCTCGTGCCGAGGAGGAGCGCAAGGCGCTCGAAGCCGAGGCCAAGCGTCTTGAGGCCGAAGAGGCCGACCGCTACAAGAAGATGGCCCATGAGGCCGAGGAAGTGCAGCGCCACCAGAACATCCTCGTGGAAGCCGCGAAGATGGCTGCCGGCGCTGGCGGTCCCAACACCAAGAAGAAGAAGGTCAAGAAGCCGACCGGCCAGCGCGAGCGCGTCGAGCCGCATGCGAGCAACACTCCTGCGCCTGCTCCCGTCCAGGGTGAAGGCACTATCACGCTGACTGACGGCGCGACCGTTGGCGAGTTCGCCGATGCCGCAGGCCTCACGCCCAGCGAGATCATCAAGCGCCTCATCCTTCTCGGCGAGTTGCTCACCCTGAACCAGCCGATGGGCCGCACCACCATGGAGATCCTCGCCGAGGACCTCGGCCTCGAGTTGAAGGTCATAGCTCCCGAGGAAGAGTCCTGCCTGGTCTTTGAAGACCTCCCCGAGGACCTCGTGTTCCGGTCGCCGGTCGTCACAGTCATGGGCCACGTCGACCACGGCAAGACGTCGCTCCTCGACGCCATCCGCGAAACGGGCGTTGCCGCGACGGAAGCGGGCGGCATCACGCAGCACATCGGTGCGAGCGTCGTGCACCACAACGACAAGAAGATCACCTTCATCGACACCCCGGGTCACGAGGCGTTCACCGCCATGCGCGCCCGCGGTGCAAACATCACCGACGTCGTCGTCCTGGTCGTTGCCGCCGATGACGGCGTCATGCCGCAGACCATCGAGGCCATCCACCACGCGAAGGCCGCAAACGTGCCGATCATCGTCGCGGTCAACAAGATCGACAAAGACGGCGCGAACCCCGATCAGGTGCGTCAGATGCTCACCGAGCACGAGATCGTGCCGGAGGAGTGGGGCGGCAGCAACATCTTCGTGAACGTCTCGGCCAAAAAGCGCCTCAACATCGACGAGATCCTCGAGATGATCCTGCTCCAGGCCGAAGTCCTCGAGCTCAAGGCGAACCCGAAGGCCGACGCGCACGGCGTCGTCATCGAAGCCAAGCTGGACAAGGGCCGCGGTCCGGTTGCGACCGTCCTCGTGCAGCGCGGCACGCTGAGAGTCGGCGACGCGATCGTTGCCGGCACCGCACATGGTCGCGTCCGCGCGCTCATCAGCCCGCTCGGCGACACCGTCAAGAGCGCCGGCCCCGCCGACCCGGTCGAGATCGTCGGCCTCGCAAGCGTGCCGACCGCCGGTGACGAGTTCGTCGTCGTCTGCGATGACCGCGAGGCACGCCAGATCGCCGAGGAGCGCGCGCTCAAGCAGCGCCTGCTCGCACACGGCAAGAAGACGCACGTCTCACTCGACGACCTCTTCTCGCGCATCGCCGAAGGCGAGCTTGGCGAGCTCAACCTCGTCGTCAAGGCCGACGTCGGCGGTTCCATCGAGGCGCTCAAGGATGCCCTCGACAAGATGGACCAGACCGAAGTCCGCATCAACGTCATCCACTCGGGTGTCGGCGCCATCACCGAGAGCGACGTCATGCTCGCGGACGCGTCAGACGCCATCGTCATCGGCTTCAACGTCCGTCCCGAGCCGAAGGCCAAGTCGCTTGCCGACCAGGAAAAGGTCGACATGCGCCTGTACCGCGTCATCTACCAGGCCATCGAAGAGATCAACGCCGCGCGCGTGGGTCTTCTCGCGCCGACCATCGAGGAGCGCGACACCGCCCGCATCGAGATCCGCGAGCTGTTCAAGGTCCCGAAGATCGGCGTCATCGCCGGTTGCCTCGTGCAGGAAGGCGAGGTGTTCCGCGACGACCAGGTCCGTATCGTTCGCCACGGTGCCATCGTCTTCGACGGCAAGCTTCACTCGCTCAGGCGCTTCAAGGACGACGTGAAGTCGGTCAAGGCCGGCTATGAGTGCGGTATCGGCATCGAAGGCTTCCAGGACCTCAAGGAAGGCGACGTCATCGAGACCTACAAGACGATCTCGGTCGCCCGAGAGGAGTAGCACGCGATGAAATCCACTCCTCGGACCCGCAAGCTGAGCGAAGCAGTGCGGGAGTCCCTGGCAACGATCCTCATCGAGGAAGTCCAGGACCCGCGGCTTGAAATGGTCACGATTACCGGCGCCAGCGTGAGTTCCGACATGCGCTACGCCGACATCTACGTCACCACGCACGGTGATGAAGAGCGTTACGCCGAGATGCTCCAAGGACTGGAATCCGCCAAGGGCCGCATGCGTGTGGCTCTTGGCGAGCGCGTCAGCATGAAGTTCATGCCGGCGCTTCGCTTCCATGTGGACACCAGCGTCGATGCGGGTCAGCGCATGGCCGTCGCGCTTCGCGAAGAAGCCGAGCGACGCCCGATAACTCCGGATCCTGAGCCTGAGACCGAACCCGCGGAGGGGGAGGAGCCGGCGTGACCGGATGTGTCGATTCGTTCGAGGTGATCGCGAAGGCGATCGCCGGAGCGTCGTCGGTGGCCATCTGCGCACACGTCGACCCCGATGGCGACGCGATGGGCAGCGTTCTCGGCCTGAGCGCAATGCTGGAGCGCCTCGGCAAGACCGTCGTGCCGCTGCTCGCCAACGGCTCGTCCGCGCCCTCCACGTACTCGTTTCTCCCCGGCGCGAACACGCTTCGCGCTCCCGGCGATGCTCCTGCGTGCGACCTCTTCATCGCGCTCGACGCGCCCGATCCGGTGCGCCTCGGCGACGCACGTGAAGCCGCGCTTGCATCTCACTCGCTCATCGTCATCGATCATCATCCCGACAACCGCTGCTACGGCCACATCAACCTCGTGGATCCTACGGCTGCGGCCACCGGCGAGATGCTCTGGCGGTTGCTTCCGGCCCTCGGCCTGGCGCCCGACGCGACCATCGCGACGTGCCTTTTCACCGCGCTCATGACCGACACCGGTCGCTTCTCGTACTCAAACACAACGCCGGAGGCGCTTCGCTCGGCCGCCGAGATGATCGAAGCGGGCGCGAACGTCTCCGACCTCTTCAGGCAGGTCTACGAGAGCCGCACGCCGGGCGCGCTTGCGCTTGTCGCGCGTACGCTCTCGCGCATGACGCGCGCGAACAACGACGCCGTCATCTACTCCTGGGTGACCCCGGATGACTTCGTCGAGACGGGCGCACTCCCGGAGGAGACCGAGAACCTCATCGACGAGATCCGCGTCGTCCGCGATATCGAAGCGGTCGCGCTCCTTAAAGTCGGCGAGAACAGCGTCCGCGTCAGCCTTCGCTCCAAGAACGGCCATGACGTCGGGGCAGTCGCTCGCACGTTTGGCGGAGGAGGCCACCGCGCCGCGGCAGGCTTCACGCGCGAGGGCACCCTCGAGTCGGTTCTCGCCGAACTGCTACCCCTGATGCCCGGCGGTTCCTGATGGGCCGACGCCGAGGAGCTACGGGTCTGGCCGGCGTTATCGTCATCGACAAGCCTGCGGGCATGACCAGCCACGACGTCGTCGCCGCGGTTCGCCGTGCGACCGGCGAGGGGAGAGTCGGCCACGCCGGCACCCTCGACCCGATGGCGACCGGCGTTCTTGTCGTGCTCGTCGGCCCGTACACGCGCCTCGAGAAGTACCTGAGCGGTCACGACAAAGGGTACTCGGCCACGATCACGTTCGGGAGCGAGACCGACACCGATGACGCCGAAGGTCAGGTCGTCCAGACCGCCCCGGTCCCGGCAGGCATCTTCGACGCCGAGCATGCCGAGGAGATTCTCCGCACCTTCATCGGCGCGAGCGAACAGCTGCCGCCCGCGTACTCCGCCATCAAGCTCGACGGGAAGACCTCGCACGAGGTCGCACGCGCGGGCGGGGCGCTCGCACTTGCGCCGCGCTCCATCGTAGTGCACGACGCGCACCTGAGCGGCTTCGACGCTGACGCGCGCACGTGGGACGTCGACTTCCTCGTCTCCAAAGGCACCTACATCCGGGCGCTCGCCCGCGACATCGGTCGGTCGGTCAAGAGTGCCGCACACCTGTCCGCCCTCCGGCGTACACGCAGCGGCTCGGTCTTCATCGAAGGCGCGCATTCGCTTACAACAGTCGTCGAGCATGGCGTGACCGGCACCATCGCCAAGCTCTTCTACGACGCTCCCGGGGCACTCGGCTTCCCGCTTCTTGTCGCCGATTCCCAGGCAGACGCCATCGCAACCGGACGGCCGCTTGCACTCCCGGAGTTCACGGGCGGCGCGCCGCTTTTCAGCGTGCTGGTCGACGGCACACTCCGCGCGATCTACCGCCGCGAAGGCGAACGGCTCGTTCCCGAAACCGTACTGGGGAGCGCGCAGTGACGCGCACGGTGACCTGGACGCGCGAGGGTGATGCGGCCCTCGGTCGCGCGACGATCGCCATAGGCGTCTTCGACGGCGTGCATCTCGGGCATCAGGCGCTCATCCGCGACACCGTCGAGCAGGCCCGCGAGGCCGGTGTGGACTCCGTCGTCGTGACGTTTGACTGCGATCCCGACCGCGTCGTTTCGCCCGCTACGGCAGCGCCGCAGCTTCTCGACCTCGAGGACAAGCTCGCTTTCATCGCCGAGCAGGGACCGTCCGCGATCCTTGTGGTGCCGTTCGATGCAGAAGTCGCGGCCATGACGCCCGAATCCTTCGTGCACGAGGTGCTACTCGCATCCGTGCGCCCGGTGGCTGCGCTCGTCGGCTACGACTTCCGCTTCGGGCGCGCCGCACAGGGCGATGTCGCGACACTCGAGTCACTCGGCAGCGAGAACGGCTTCGTTGTCGTCGCGCACGACCTCGTCATGGCCGATGGCGCCCCGGTCACCTCCACCCGCGTGCGCGCCGCCGTTGCCGCCGGAGACGTCGCGCTCGCGTCCGCACTTCTCGGGCGCCCGCACCGGCTACGCGGCTGCGTCGTTCGAGGCAGGGGAGCCGGAACGGGCCTCGGGGTGCCGACTGCGAATCTCACCGTGCATCACGAAAGCGCGGTCCCGGCCGACGGTGTCTACGCCGCCTACGCGACGGTGGGAACCGCCCGCTATCCGGCCGCAGTCTCACTTGGCATCCCGCCAACATTCCCGGACGCGCACGACCGCGTCGAAGCCCACCTCATCGGCGCGTCGGGCGACCTTACCGGCGAGACAGTCGTGCTGGAGTTCGTCGAGCGCCTCCGTGACCAGCGCCGCTTCGACTCCGACGAGGAACTCTCCTCGGCCATCAAGACCGATGTCGAGAAGATCCGCCGCATCCTCGGCTGAAGCGACGAAGCGAATCGACGCAGGAAACGTTCTTGCTCAAAGTCAACCCTATCTTTCCCTTCCAGCACCTGCCATTCTCGGATGAGTGTATTGGCGTGGCGCCGCCGGGGGGCGGTCGAGAGGGGACAGCCATGGCATCTCGGGG
>WSXY01000013.1 GCA_009773565.1 Actinomycetota bacterium
GACCATCGGAACACCTCCGTGCCGCAGGTTCTCCTACGTACACGGAATCATGCTCCGTTAGGTCACTAAAGTGTCTCGTATGTATCTGAACCTGGACAGCGCTGAATTACCAGCCCAGTAGGCGTGCCGCGGTACCGCCGAGCATCGCCTCAAGCTCGCTTCCGCTAAAGGGTAGCGATCGCAAATGCGCGATCTCCGCGGCGGGGTCGGTCCAGGGGCTGTCGCTCCCGAACAACACGCGCTCCGGCCCGTGCGAACGCACGATGGCGACGAACTCCTCGTCCGGTAGATGACCGAGCGTGAACGCGGTATCGAGGTACACATCGCGGCCGGCCAAGTGAGCGGGCACGTCATGCCACTGCTGAAAGCCACCGAGATGCGCGAGCACGACTGTAAGCGTCGGATACAGGTCGAGCATGCGCGCAAAGACCTCGGGCGTGCCGTTGACCGTCTGTGGCCCGATGTCCGCTCCCGCATGCGAGAAGAGGATCAGCCCGAGTTCCGCGGCGGCATCAAAGAGGGACGCGAGTCGCGGGTCGTCAGGAACAAACGACTGATACTCGGGATGCATCTTGAAGCCGCGAAGTCCGAGGTCAGCCATCCGTTCGAGCTCGCTAACCGGGTCCTCGAGGTCGGGGTGCATCGCGCCGAACGGCACGACATCATCGCTCGCAAGCGTGGCGACCCAGTCGTTGATGACGCGGACCTGTGACGGCTTGGTTGCAACCGGCTGCACGACAGAGCGGCCAAGCCCTGCGGCCCGCATGGCGGAACGCAACCCCGCGACGGTACCGTCGTGAAAGCCGGGGACGCCGCCCTCGGCACTGAGTGTTGCCATCGCATCCGGCGCAAGCGTGTCCGGCCAGATGTGGGCATGGAAGTCGATCAGCATTCGCGAAGTGTAGCGCAACGGGGTACGAGCGTGCCTAATTCAACTGGCTTCCCACGTGGCAGTTGAGACAGAGATCGTCATCGTAGTACGTCGGCTTCGCCTCGACGAGGAGCCGGAAGCTGAGCGTCTCGTGCGGGAAGTTCTGGAACCGCGGATTATCGGCCGGAACAAGACCGTCGGTTGCGGTTATCGAGAACGGCGTGGCATCGCCGATGTTCTCATTGAGCGTCCCTACATTGCGAGAGTCCTCATGACACTGCTGGCAGATGGGAAGATGCGCACCCTGCTGCGTAGTACGCGGGAACGGGATCAGGTAGCCGCGGTTGGTTGCAGCAAGCGTTCCCGTGGTGGTCACGGAAGTTGCGTCATCGCTTGCGAGACGCGCGACGTTCGCGTACGTGAACGGCGTCGACGTGGTAGCAGAGCTCTCAGACGGGTGATTATGTGCCACGCTCGAGCCACCGCGACCCTTGTGGCATGCGAGACACCAGTCAGAACCGTACTCGGTCACCGGGGTACCCGTGGTGTCTCCCGGACGCTGACGCAGGAGCTTGTTCGATTTGAAGCCGGTGATGACGTTAAGCCGCCAGGACGAACGCCACCGCTCAGACGGGAATCCTGTCACCGTCTGTGAGTCGTGGGGGCTATGGCAGTCATCGCAGCCGAGTGTGCCGCCTACACCGGTCAGCGCCATGGTCGCGCTTCCGCCCGTCTCGAAGTTACCTCCGGGTACGACAGAAGTCGTATCAATAGCATGCATTCCACCGGCGACGACCGGATCGGTACCCGTTCGAGCCATGATCGCGCCGTAGACACCCCGGCCGCCGGTACCGTCATGACACGCGTTACACGATGCTGTGGTAGTCGCACCGGGTAGCAGCTTTGTGCCACCAGCGTCGTGCACGGCGTGGCATGCGTCACACCGCTTTGTTGCTGTCGAGTAGGAGCCGTGAGGCCCCTTTACGCTGGTATTAACGTCAGTAGGACGCGGCCAGTGACACATATTACAGGCGGTCTTTCCCGACGCATCGGGCATGTGGCACGAGATGCAGTCGTGAACAACGCCGTCTGCGTCTTTGTGATGCTCGGATAGGCCCCCGGGCTCATCGTAGGCAACGGCGACTGATGCAAGCGCAAACAAGACCACCGCAGTGGTCGCCAACACTATGAAAGCTCTTGCAGGTGCGCGCATTCGGCGGCGATTCCTCACTGGTTCGATTCGTCTCTCGCGATTAATGCATGTTCACCCAGCGAATGGCAAGCCATCCTACTGCCTGGCGTGGAGGAATCTTCCAAGCGGTGGGACTCTGACATCGATCGCTCGCTCTGGACAAAGCTCCTGACAGCAATAACAACGAATGCACCTGCCGTAGTCGTGCACCGGCGGAACGCCTTTGCCATTTGCCCAATCGACTGCCTTGGGATCGACCGGACACACGCTCACACACGTGCCGCACGCCGTACACTTCGTTGGATCGATAACGGGTCGGGGTACGATGAGCCGCTTCGCTAGCGTCCCGCCGCCGGTGCTACCTGTTGTCGACTGCGGGCTGCGGTTGACGTCGTAGTCGGCAACCACGAACTCCTCGATCGGGTCGCCCACATAGGTGATGTCATCAGCGTCGCCGAGGCCCCAGGCGGTACCGTACGTGACCGTTCCGACGAGCGCGGTATCGAGATTCATGATGCGACACACCGTCGCATCCACGGCGACCAGGTCATCCGAAACGATGATCGCGCCGATTTGTCGGGGATCGCCTCCACGTGGACCGTTGCCCTGCATGCCCACGATGCCATCCACGATCGCAAGCCGGGGGCGCAGGAGCCGGTTGAGGTCGACAAGCATCTGCGCGAAGCGGTCCACATCCGGCATTCGCATATGGAACTCGCCTTTGAGCATGCCGGGGATGCACCCGAACTGGTTCTTCACGGCTCCGGTCATGCGCGTGAGCGCGTGCGTCTTGAGCTTCGGGAGTGTGACGAGCCCATCTGAGTCGAGCACCGCTGAGGCGATCGTGAACTGCTTGATGAGCTCGCCTTCCGCGAACGACACTTGCCGACCCTCGGAGAAGTCGGCGTAGGTCACGCCAAGCGTCTCGGCGACCTGTGCGATGCCAATCTTGCGCGCGGCGGCGAGCGCGTTCCCGAAGCCCGGCGAATCGCCGTAGCTGAGCTTCGCGCTGGCGGCCTGGAGATGACGCGCAGCCGCCGAGAAGACCATCGGGTGCGTGTTTACGACCTTGTCCGGCGTCGCGCCGACCAGGAAGTTCGGCTTAAGCACGATACGCTCGCCATCGCGGACAAAGCGCTCCGCGCCTCCCAGAAGCTCAAGCGCGCGGCCGACGGCGTCGAAGACCGAAGACTCATCGTAGGAATCGCAACGTATGATGGCGACGGTTGCGGGCATGTCGCGTAGTCCCTTCCTCGGCAAACGATCCAGGTTCGAGTCTACACCCGTATCCCGGGGAAACGCGCCGCGATGCCCGCCGCTACCCGGAGCTTTCCACCTGGTTCACGTACACGAATACAAGGCGGCCGGATGGCATCGCGCCACCCGGCCGTCTATGGATTCTCGCTACGGAAACAAAGCCGCCCGACCAACGATCGAGGCGCTGAGCGGCTGCGCGAGCTGGCCGGTCACGAAGGCCCGGACACAATCTACACCCGCTGCCGACCCAATAGTCAGCTCTTGCGATTCTTCTTGCGCTCGTTCTCGGTCAGCAACCGCTTGCGAAGCCGGATGCTCTTGGGCGTGATCTCCACGAGTTCGTCGTCCTCGATGTACTCGAGGGCCTCCTCCAGCGTGAAGGTCGACGGCGGTGCAAGCTGAATGCCCTTATCGGCGGAGGCGGCACGCATGTTTGTGAGCTGCTTGGCCTTCGAGACGTTGACGACGAGGTCGTTGTCCTTGGCGTGCTCGCCAACGATCATTCCCTCGTAGCACATCACATTCGGGCCTACGAAGAGGATGCCGCGTGTCTGGAGCGCATCGAGCGCGAACGCGACCGACTTCTCCGTGGACATCGCGATAAGCGAACCATTGATGCGACCGCCGAGATCGCCCTTGAAGGCACCGTACTCGGCGAAGTGGTGGAAGAGCGTCGCTTCGCCGCGGGTGGCGTTGAGGATACGCGTACGCAGACCCATCACGCCTCGCGACGGAATCTTGAATTCGAGGTGCACGTGCTGGTCACGCTGGACCATATCGGTCATCTCGCCGGAACGCGAGCCGAAGATCTCGATGACCTTGCCGGCATACTCGCTCGGCACGTCGACGACCGCCTGCTCGATCGGCTCGAAGGTCTTGTTGCCCTCTTTCTTGAGGATGACCTGCGGACGGCCGACCTGGAACTCGTAGCCTTCGCGACGCATGGTCTCCATGAGTACCGAGAGGTGCAGCACTCCTCGGCCGGAGACTTCCATGCCGCCCTTGTCCTCGGTCTCGACGATGTTCATCGAGATATTGGACTCGGCCTCGCGGAAGAGGCGCTCCTTGATCTGGCGTCCACCGACGATCTTGCCCTCCTGGCCCACGAGCGGGCTGGTTGAAGGCGCGAAGACGACCGACATCGTCGGCTCTTCGACGTGGATCGGGTCGAGGCGGATCGGGTCGATACGGCAGGTGAACATGTCACCGATGTCCGCGTCCTCGATACCCACAACGGCGCAGATATCTCCCGCGTGAGCGGCTTCGACCTCGAGGCGACCCATGCCCTCAAAGGTGAACAGGTTCTTGACCTGTGCCTGATAGCGACTGCCGTCGTTCTTCACGACGAGGATCTTCTCGCCGTTGTGCAGCGTGCCCGAGAAGATGCGACCGATGCCGATTCGGCCGACGAACGACGAGTAGTCGATCGTGCAGACCTGCATGGCGACCGGACCCTCAACGTCAACGTCCGGCGCGGGAATGTGCTTGATGATCGCGTCGAGAAGCGGCGTCATGTCGTCGTTGGTGTCATCGGGCTCGTAGCGCGCGTAGCCGTTCACGGCGCTCGTGTAGATGATGGGGAAGTCGAGCTGCGAGTCATTCGCGCCGAGGTCGACCATCAGGTCGAACACGCCGTCGATGACTTCGAGCGGACGGGCGCCCGGGCGGTCGATCTTGTTGATGACGACGAACGGCTTGAGGCCGTTTTCCAGCGCCTTCTTGAGCACGAACCGGGTTTGCGGCATCGGACCCTCGAACGCGTCGACGATCAGCAGTGCACCGTCGGCCATCTTGAGCACGCGCTCGACCTCGCCACCGAAGTCGGCGTGGCCGGGCGTATCGATGACGTTGATCTTTACGTCGTTGTAGCGGATCGAGATGTTCTTCGCGAGGATGGTAATACCGCGCTCGCGTTCCTGGTCGTTGCTGTCCAGAACACACGTCGGCACATCCTGGTTGTCACGGAAGACGTGGGTCGTCTGCAGCAGCCGATCCACGAGCGTGGTCTTGCCGTGGTCGACGTGAGCGATGATCGCGATGTTACGTACGTCGTTCTGGCGCACAGGTTATCTCCGTCCGATGCGACGACCGCCGCCGCCACGCCGACCCATGACGCCGCTTGAGAAGACAGCGCGTGACTTGGTGTTGACGGTGCGATCCGCCATCGGCACGACACGATCCTTGTAGTCGAAACCGTGATGATCCTCACACACGAGCACTTCGCCGAGCGCGCGCTCGATCTCGTGCAGGGTGCTGGTCTCTTCTGCGGCGAGGAAGCTGATCGCGCTTCCCTCGGCGCCGGCACGAGCGGTACGACCGATGCGGTGGACGTAATCCTCCGCAGAGTTGGGCATGTCGTAGTTGATGACGTGCGAGATCTCCTCGACGTCGATGCCGCGGGCGACGATGTCGGTCGCGACAAGAACGCGAGTGGAGCCGCGCTTGAAGCCGTCGAGCGCGTTCTGGCGCTGCGACTGGCTGCGGTCACCGTGGATGGCGGCAGCGGAAATGCCGGCCTTGTCGAGAATGCGATGCACGCGGTCGGCACGATGCTTGGTGCGCGTGAAGACGAGCACGCGGTTGAGCTCGCCGCCCTTGAGGAGCTCAACGAGCAACTCGGCCTTCTGCATCTGGTTGACCGGGTAGATCGCCTGATGGATCTTCTCGACCGGCTTGGTCGTCGGCGATGTCTCGATGTGAACGGCATCCTTAAGCGTGGAGCCCGCGATACGCATCACATCAGATGACATCGTTGCCGAGAAGAGCAGGTTCTGGCGCTCGGTCGGGAGGAGCGCGATGATCTTGCGGACATCGGGCCAGAAGCCCATGTCGAGCATGCGGTCGGCCTCATCGAGGACAAGGATCTTGACCTTCGAGAGGTTGATCGAGCCGCGGTTCTGGATGTCGAGCAGGCGGCCCGGCGTGGCGACGACGAGATCGACGCCTCTGCGGAGCTTCTGCAGCTGCGGCTCGTAGCCGACACCACCGTAGATGACCACCGAACGGTGGCCGGTGAACTTGCCAGCGTCACGGGCGACGTCGCCGATCTGCACCGCAAGCTCACGGGTGGGCGTCACGACAAGCGCCTGGATGCCGCCCTGCGGCTTGATGCTCTGCAGGAGCGGCAGAACGAAAGCGGCGGTCTTACCGGTTCCGGTCTGCGCACAGCCGACAACGTCGCGGCCGGCGAGGACGTGCGGAATGGCTTCGTTCTGGATGGGAGTGGGTACGGTGTACCCCATTGCGGCCACGCCTTTGAGAAGGCGCGGCTCAAGGCCGAGCGATTCGAAACTCAATTGTTCTCCTATGCTGGGCGCTTCCACGCCACGATTGCAGACGCAGCTGATCCGAACGTCTGCGAACCGCACAGCACAAGGACAACCGGGTCTTCGTTTGGGATTGCTGAGGGATTATAGCAGGTAGTGGGCCAATTGCGAACCTGGGCGGCCCACGGGGTCGATATCGACGGTGCTATCCCCCTGAATCTTCTCCTACGTCACGGCACTCGAGAAACGCCCGGTACTCCTCCAGCATCTCATCGAGCTCCGCGAAGCTGCCGACAGTATTCGCGCGATCGCGCACGTATGTTGCGCCCGGCATATCTCGGATATACCACGCGACGTGCTTGCGCATGCGTTTGAAAGCGTGCTCGCCGCCAAAGCCCACGAGCGCGGCCGCGTGCTCGCGCGCCATATCGATGCGCTCGAACGCCGAGGGCGGTGCGAGCACCTCGCCCCGGTCAATGAGCGCTCGAGCCGCCGCAAAGATCCACGGGTTGCCCTGCGCGCCCCGGGCGATCATGACCGCATCGACGCCGGTGCACTCGAGCATCGCGACCGCGTCGTCCGCCGAGAAGACGTCCCCGCTGCCGATGACCGGCACAGCTACGGCCGCCTTCACGGCTGCGATGACGTCCCAGTCAGCACGACCGTGATAGAACTGGTCGCGCGTACGTCCGTGCACGGCAATCGCTGACGCGCCCGCCGCCTCCATCGTCCGCGCGAACTCGACGGCGTTGATGCTTTCGGCGTCCCAGCCGCTGCGGAACTTCACCGTCACCGGGACGCCAGTCGCGCTAGCGACGCGCGTCACGATCTCCGCCGCAAGCTCCGGCGTGCGCATGAGCGCGCTCCCCTCGCCCTTCGCGACGACCTTCGTGACCGGGCACCCCATGTTGATATCGATGAGCGCGACGTCATCGCCATATCGCTCGACGATGCGCGCGGCCTGCTCGGCCATGAGCTGTGGCTCCGCACCGAAGAGCTGCACGCCACAGGGCGTCTCAGCGGGGTCGAACGTCAGAAGCGCGCGCGAGATAGCGGCGTCCGGGTTGTAGTGGAGCCCCTTCGCGCTGACCATCTCGGTGTACGTGAGCCCGGCGCCCAGGCGCTTGCAGATGCCGCGGAACGGCGCTTCGGTGATGCCCGCCATCGGCCCCAGCACCACGTTGGCCTGGGACAGAAGCGTGCGCATATCGGGACGAGGGGTCATGGAGTGATGATACGACGAGCGGGAAGCGGGGGCGCCAACACCTTCACAAGAAGCACACACGCACGAGCAGTCTCTGGCGCACAGGTTGCGTATTGGAGGGTACGAGACGGCGGACCCGGCCGAGAAGGAAGAGTCCGCCCGCTCTGGGCGCAACGTTGGAGGATGACATGAACGTATACACCAGACTCACTTCTACGGCTTTCCGCGTGAGTCTCCATTTGTGCTCGGGTTCGTGATTAGCATACCCCGACAGCGAGCCTGCCCTGAAACGAGGTCCTCTACCCCGCGAAGTCCGCCCGTACGAACGTCACAAGCCCACCGATCATCGCCACAACAAACCCCCCGACAATCACGACCCAAAGCGTCATCGGCGATACGTTGAGCACGGAATCACCTCCCAGCCCGCCAGCAAAGGGCGACATTGCAAGCACCGGCTGCGCCCACGGGTACCACGGACCGTACTCGGACGACTGCGCGGCAAAGATCGCCGGCAACGTGAAGCACACATTGAGCGCCAGTGAGGCACCGAAACTCTTCCACCGGCTCGAAACCCACAGCTGCACCGCTGCGAGCGGCAACACCGCGACCAAGCCGGCCAGGAGCGACAGGCCAATCGTAGAGAACGGGATACCCTCGCCGAGGCCTGTCGCCAGTCCGGTGAGCACGAAGATCCCGCCGAATGCGAGATTCGTCGCCGCCAGAACCCCTGCAAGCACGACGTACTTCGCGAGGTAGACATTCGATCGCGATACCGGCAGCGCGAGGAGTTGTTTCCACCCACCACCCATGTGCTCGGGACGGCACAACAGCGCGGCGAGCACGCCGGCGAGCAGCGGGTAGAACAGCCACGCATACTGCACCGTCACCTGGCCCCAGGCGATCTGCCACGCATCGACCCCGGTCTCCTGGTCCGGCCTTGCGTCGAGAAGAACCGATACGCCCGGTCCCGCCACGATGAGCAGCCCGACAAGCCACCACTGTAGCTTCATGAGTTCAACCCTGAGCACCTTGAGCATCACAACGCTCCTCTATCTAATCTCGCGGCGCGCCAGCACCACGGCGCCGACGGTCACGAACACGAGCACCCACGCGCCGCTAGCCGCAGCGATCTGCGTCGGCGAGAGCCCCGACAGCGTCTCGCCAGGTCCGACCGCACCCGCGCCGCCGACGGCAACCGTCATTGCCTCGGACACGAGCCTCCACGGCAGCCACGCCGGAATCTCCGACATAACCATCCCGAACATGGGCGCGATGATCCCGACCGCCAGCGGCAACGCCTGGTTCTTCATCAACGCCGAGAGCAGGAGCTGCAAAGCGAAGAGGGGAAGCACCGCAACCCAGGGCATCCACGCAACGCGCGCCAGGTTGCCCCAGGGAAGCGGCCCGAGATCCTGCCACACCATGATTCCTGCATAGCCGACCGCCATGAGCGCCGAGGAGACCGCGAGCAGCCCTGCGCCCCATGCGAACTTCACCGCATACGAACGAGCGCGCGAAACCGGCAGCCCGAACATCTGCTTCCAGGTGTCCGAGCGGTGCTCAACGTCGACGATCATCGACGCGATGAGCGCAGCTCCCAGCGCGATAGCGAATACGTGCACCATGTCGATCTGGTCGATCACGACCTGCCAGCCGGTCTTCTCCCCTGAGATGAACGAGCCGACCATATACTCACCCCTCAGAAGGAACAAGACGACGCCGAGGAGCGTCACGCCGAGCGGTCCTAGCACCGTCAGCGGCAGCAGCCATGTGCCGCGCATCCGGCGCCAGTCGGCGTGCACCAGCGCGAGCGTCGAAGCCCTGCCGGCCGCGGGCGCGGCGGCACGCGTCGCAGACACCGCGCCGCTCATGCCGCCGCCCCCTCGCCGGTAAGCTCAAGGAAGATCTCCTCCAGCGTTCGTTGGCGCTCCTCCACCCGGTAGACTGCCACGCCGCCGCCCACGAGCGTGCGCACCAGACGCGCAGCGTCGCCCGGCAGCGTCGAATCAAGCAGGAGTCCGCCGTCGCTGTCGTCACGTGTAAGCGGGAACCCTTCGGCGATCGCGATTGCCGCCTCGGGTCGGTCGACCTCGATCCGAACGTGCCCGTGGCTGCGCGCACGCAGGTCCTCGATTGGCCCCTGGAAGAGCAACCGCCCGCCGTGAATGACACCGACGGTAGTTGCCATCTGGTCGATCTCGGCCAGCAGATGACTCGAGACCAGCACGCTGATGCCATGCTCACGCGGCATACTGCGGATGAGATCGCGGATCTCGTGGATGCCGGCCGGATCGAGGCCGTTCGTTGGCTCATCGAGAACCACAAGCTCGGGCGAGCCGAGGAGCGCGGTGGCGATGCCGAGCCGCTGCTTCATGCCAAGTGAGTAGTCGCCCGCCTTGCGCCCCGCATCGGCTGTCAGCCGTACGATTTCGAGAACCTCGCTGACGCGCTTGGCGGACACGTCGAGCAGCGTTGCGACTACTCGCAGATTGTCTCGGCCACTCAGGTGCGCGTAGTAGCTCGGGCTCTCGACGAGCGCGCCCACGCGCCGCATCACCTTCATGCGCTCGGCAGGAATCGGGTGCCCGAAGAGCCGTGCGGAGCCGGACGTCGGACGGATGAGTCCCATCAGCATCCGGATGGTCGTCGTCTTTCCCGCACCGTTCAGGCCAAGGAACCCGTAGATCTGCTCGCGCTCCACGCGCAGGTCGAGCCCGTTCACAACGTTGCGCTTTCCGTAGCGTTTCGTGAGTCCGGCCGTCTGTACGACGAGATCTTTCACGTCGCATCACCTCCGAGAACAAGCGTGATACGACAGCCTGAAGTGCGGCGAAACGGGAGCTGAACTCGGGCTTAACTCGACTTGAGCGGGATGCGTACCCGCACGGTCGTGCCACTGCCCGGTTCGCTCGTCACGTCGATGGCACCTGCATGCGCTTCTATGACCTGCCGCGCAATCGCCATGCCGAGTCCCGTGCCCTCGACGTCAACGCCGGTCGCTGTGCCCCGGAAGTAGCGATCGAATAGCCGCGCGCGCGTGTCTCCATCCATACCCACGCCGTTGTCGGAGACTCTGATCGTTGCCGAGGAACTGTTGCGCACGAGTGCGACTTCAATCGTGGCGCCTGTCGGATTGTGCACCGCAGCATTCACAAGGAGGTTCATGATGCTGCGCCGAAGCATCACCGGGTCGACATCTGCGTTGATGACACCCTCGCCCGGCGGTTCGACGAAAACGACTCCGTGACCGGCGGCTCGCGGATCATTGGCAAGCTCAACCGCCATATCCCGGATGAGCTCGACCAGGTCAGCGCGCTCGCACTTGAGCGGGAGTGCGTCTGCGCTCAGCCGGAACGACAGATTCAAGTCGTCGAGCAGCGCATCCATGTGTCCGGCCTGCCGCGCGATTACCTGCGCCTGGCGACGGACTTCTTCAGGCGTAAACTCATAGTCACTCGCGAGCACGTCCGCATACCCCTGTATAGATGTGAGCGGCGTGCGCAAGTCGTGCGAGACACCGGCAATCCACTCGTTGCGTGCGTCATCCAATCGCCTGCGCTCATCAGTCGTGGAGCGAAGCTCCGTTGTGAGCGAGTCAAGCGAGTCGAAGACCTCGCGGTAGGTCGAATACGGGAGCTTGCGCGGCCCCTCGGGCGACGTTCGACTCGCGGGCAGCCCATTGCGCCCGCGTGGCTCAGCGTAGGTGCCCTCAGCCAGTGCAGAGAGCCACATCATCATGTGAACGAGCGGCCGCGAGAGCCCGCGCCCGAACAGCCACGCCGAGCCGAGGACGACGAGCGCGCCGCCGACAAGCAGGCAAACGAGAAGGACCCACAGCGTTCGCTGCGAGACCGGACGATCGCCTCCCAGGTAGACTTGTGGACCGCCAGGTATCTGGCTCACTTCCTTGCCGAGAACAAACGTGAGTTCGCGCCCGCCAATCGTATCGACCCAGGTCGAGATCTTCGCCTGTCCGATAGAGGCGGGCCGCTGACGCGCAAGCACGAGTCCCCCGGGCGTGAAGCGCCTGGGCGCGTCGGCGGGTCGGTCCACCTGCGTGACTTCGTCGCCGTGTTCGTCGAGGACCTGCAGCCAGTAGCCTTCTGCTCTCACTGCTGACACGGTCGTGGCGCCGAGTACCACGGATCCGTTGGTGACGTGCGTGTCAACCGCCGCATCGCCTAGAATGGATGCCGGGTAGACCTCACCCTGTCGCTCCTGCAACGCCGTGAACACAAGCCCGCCCAGCCACAGCAAGAAGACGAGACCGAGCGCACCCACGAGCAACGCAACGCGCGCAAGGAAGTGCCCGCTCAGGCGACCTTCGAGCTTCATGCGCGATCACCGGCCTCGGGCGGCACAAGCTTGTAGCCGAGCCCGCGCATCGTAATCAGGTAGAGCGGTTGTCCCGGCTTCGGCTCGATCTTCTCGCGCAGGCGATGGATATGGACCTGCACGGTGTTGTCGTCCGATTCGCCGAGAGCGTCTTCTCCCCAAACCTGACGGTATAGCTGCCGCTTCGAGAACACGTGACCCGGATGTCGGCAGAGAAACGCCAGGAGCTGGAACTCGCGTGCCGGAATCGCGACATCGCGCCCCAGGACCTCGAGCACACCCTCGGCTTCGCAGAGGCGGAAAACGCCCCAGTCGTGCGTCTCGGCGGCGCGGACTTCCGACGTCACTACCGCCCCCGCCCGGCGTAAGTGCGCTTTGATGCGCGCGACGACTTCAAGCGGGTTGAATGGCTTTGTGACGTAGTCGTCGCCTCCGACGCCAAAGCCCGTAAGCTTGTCGAGGTCGCCACTTCGAGCCGTCAGGAACAGGATTGGCGCCGAGGTGACCCGCCGAAGCTGCCCCGCGAGTGCAAACCCGTCGCCATCCGGCAGCATGACGTCGAGCACGATGAGCGCGGGCGCGCCGACGCTGACCGAGGCAAGCGCGGCCGCGACGGTGGTCGCCTCGGTAATGTCCGAGAAGCCCTCACGCTCGAGTACGAGCCGCAGCAGATCGACAATCGGCTGCTCGTCTTCGACGATGAGGATGCGGTCAGTCATGTGCACTCCGTACTCCGGCTTCGTCGATTGTATGCGACGAAACGCATCGCACCGCCCGATTTCAGGCGGAGTTCAAGGAAGCCGCGACCTCGGACAGTACGATTTGCGAATCTGACGCGTCCACTACCCGGGCTTCCGGGCCGTAAGGCTGAACATGAGCCGGATGTCGCTGGCGCCATCCGGCATCCGCCAGAGACTCTAGACATCCTCGACGAGGAACTCGAGCGCCTTCAACGCAACGACCGGGTACTCCCGCAGCGACTCAATCACGAGTCCTCGACGGGCGAGAACCCTTCGACGTCGTAGGCTGTGCCGGCCATGTGCAGGTCGGTCCAGCTACTCCACAAATGCAGATTTGCCTCAGCTTCGTGCCCCATGTCGATCCTCCCGAAAGTGACGCTACTGTTCGCTGATGGCCCGTCCGCCGACCCAGCCGACGCTCGTGCCGCTGGCGACGTAGACGCGGCTCGCCAGCCGCGCCTCGTTGAGTTGAATGTGACGGATGCTTGCGATCCGGTGCTTGACTTTGGTCCTGACCGGGTAATGCCAGCTGAATCCGCTCGTCGGGGCGAGGAGGTCAAGCACGTCAATGGCGCCGTCGACCATCCGGTCACACAGACTCCAGTACTCGAGGAGTTCCTCGCCATTGGGCCGAGAACGACGTTCGCTGACGCAAGGAGCGCCCGGATGTCGGGACGAGCGCTCACGATTTGGCAGCAGCTCGAACGTCATCGAGAATGCCGCTGACACCGAGTTCGCGCGCCCAGTGATCGAGGTATTCCTCGTCGAGAATGCCCCGCTGAAGCTCGTATACGCCAACTGCATCCCGAATCTGACGCTCGCTCCCGCCACTCGCAGCAGCCCATTTGAGTTTCTGCAGGATGGTGTCCTCGGGCGCCGAGACAGAGATGTCAGCACCGAACGCAGCCGTCTTGATCCGCCGAACAAACCGGCTTGTATCGAATGGCTCTTCCGTCAGCGTCCAGAAATCGATCTTATCGCCAGATGTGGTATCGATGAGGTTGAACATGCCGCGACGCGCGAGAGCATCTTTGGCAGCTCGACCGTCGAAGAAGTACGCGTCGGCGCCGAACGCTTGTGCGAGCGCATCGACAACGCAGGCATCGAGTTCGATGACCAGATCGATGTCATGCGTCGCGCGCGGCTCGCCCTGAAGGCTTGACGCCAGTGATCCGCTGAGGAAATAGCCGATTCCGGCAGATTCGAGCGCCGCGATAGCCTCTCTTAGGAGTTGCGCTTGCGACACCGCTCAAGCCTTTCGAGATAGAGGGCGTGCAGAGCTTCATCCGATGCCTCCGGATACCGCGCCCGCAGCCCGACACGTAGTGCTTCATGCGTCATTTCCGAAAGCTCGAACGCCTTATCGAGGCGCTGCCCGGGCGTCATTGAACGCAGCGTCTCCAAATAGATACGCCTGTTCGGCTGTGATTTGAGTTGGTTTCCCATCGCGATTCGCCTCCGCGCTGAGTGTAGCATCCAAAGACGACACCGCTCCCCGACCAAACCCTACCGGCTCGCGACCCATTCAACGCTGTCCCCGGTCGCCGCGCGCACGCGCACAGCAAGCTGCGAGGTGTGATGTTGGATGTGCCGGATGCTGTCGATGTGCTGCTCGACTTTTGACCTACGGGGCGTATGCCAGCTGAACCCGGTGTCGGGATTCAGCACATCAAGCGCATCGATATCGGCGTCGACCATCCGCTCGCAGATGTCCCAGTACGCGAGAATCTCTCCGCGGGTATAAGGAACCCCGGTCTGCCGGGGTCGGTCGGGTAATTCCAGAAGATCCTGCAATTCTGGAGGTGCCGGGATGTCGTCAAGGTCCTGAAGCCCCGTCTGGTGCCACTTCCAGGGAGTGAAAGAGTGCTCATCACGCATCAGATAGAGATGCGTGTAATAGAGCGTGTGGTAAGCGACCCGCCAGAACGGCGCGCCTCCGAGGTTGGTCGCCACCCATAAATCGTCCGGACAGAGCTCTATAGCACGCCGCAACATAGTGAGAGCCCCGTGATACTGACCTTTAAGAGCGCTGCGCAGGATCGCGTCGAGAGAGGCCGGCTGCTCTCCGACCGTGCTTCGCGGCTCGCTCATGCCAGGCTCTCCTTGGACTCGACTACCGGCGCTACGGGCGCTATTGCAGGCAGTGTAAGAGTGAATGTCGAACCGACACCCAGTTCACTTCGCACCTTGATCTCGCCCCCGAGGAGGTGCGCAAACTCCCTCGAGATGCTCAAACCGAGGCCGGTACCCGGCGGCTTGATGATGTCGGGCGTGTCGATCTGCGTAAAGGCCTCGAAGATGCGAGAAAGATTGGTCTCGCTGATGCCGTAGCCGGTGTCCGAAACGGCTATGCACAGCGCGCGATCAGGAGCGCGTTCTACCGCGACTACCACCTCGCCGGCCTCGGTGAATTTGACGGCGTTGCTGATCAGGTTCAGGAGGATCTGCCGCACTTTGTAGCCATCCGACTCAAGGGTCCAATCACCCCCATCGACGTCGATACAGAGGCCCAGGGCTTTGCTCGCGGCCATAGGGCGCACGATCTCGGCCGCCTCGCGAACGAGTGCCGCCACATCCAGGGCCTCAATACGCAACTCGACCCTGCCCGCCTCGACCTTGGACAAGTCGAGCACCGCATTGATAAGCGTCAGCAGATGTAGTCCGGACTCATGGATCATCCCGATCTGTTTGCGCTGTTCCTCGGTGAGCTCTCCGGCCATACCGCGGCGCATTATGTCCGAGAAACCGATGATGGAGTTCAGTGGCGTTCTCAGCTCGTGGCTCATCGACGCAAGGAAATCACTCTTGGCGGCAGTGGCTTCGCGCAGCTCTTCATTCGCGGTCAGGAGCTCAGTCGTTCGATACTCGACAAGCGCCTCAAGGGTCTGATGCTGTGCCGCCAGCTCAGCTTCGATATGCTTTCGCTCCGTGATGTCCAGGATGATCGAATGGATCACCTCGCGACCGCCAAGTTGCACGACGCTGGATGACACGTCCACATCACGCTCCGCACCATCTGCAAGCCGATGGCGAAACTCGAATCGTCCGCCGCCCCGCTCCTTGTCGCCGGCCATGGTCGTTGAGACCGCATCAATAGGGTCGGTACTGAGATCGGCGGTGCTCATCTCCATCATGATCTCTCGGGGGTAGCCGTAGAAGCTGGCTGCGGCCGCGTTAGCGTCGAGGATTCGACCGTTCACTGGACCAACAAGCAGCATAACGACGGCGTTTCCCGCGAATTGATTGCGATACGACCACTCGCTCTCGCGAAGCGCGTCCTCGGCCACCTGTCGATCTGCCTCGACCGCATCGAGTCGCGCACCGATGCGCGATGCTGATTGGAGAATGACCACCGTGACGACGAGGATGACAAGGATGACAGCAAGCGACGTCGGAATCGGTCCGACAGCCAGTCCGAACCGCAAATCGACAACCCCGAGTGCAGCGAAGGCCAGCGCGGCGAACACCGTCGCAGGCATTGCCGCGCGCATGAGCTGGGCCTGAACCGAGTCTCCCAGGAAGAGCGCGAATGGTCGTTGTTCAAGGCCAAGTGCCGCTATCCCAAGCCCCATCACGAACATGCCGATGGACGCGAAGACCGACGGCGTGAAGGGACTCAGTGAATAGAGCAGCGGGGCATCATACGCATAGCCGACACAGAGGGTGAAGCCGACAACAGCGACAACCATAGACACGCTTACTGCGATTGATCGCTTTCGCAGGTCTATCGATTCATAGAGCACCAGCGCTGTCGCCAAAGCGGCGAACAGAAGGGCGACCACCGGTGACATCCTGCCCATCTGACGGCCTTGCACCATGTCAGCTGCCGTCACGAACAGTCGGTCAGGAGAAATCGGGATTCCGGCCAAGAAGTCGACGATCTCGGCTACGACAACAAGCCAGATGGAGAGGGCTGTACCCCAGATCAGACGTCGTGCCCTTGGACGCTCGAACCGCAGACGCACGACAAGCGCTATACACAAAGCCAAGAACACGAGTGCTGTGACCGGCACCATCGGGTCGTAACGCACCACACGACCGGCGAGGTCCAGATTTCCTGCGAGCCAACCGACCAGGGAGACAAGCGAGATCACGCTCATCAGCAACGCGGCCGCGTACTGAAGGCCGCGAATCTGCGCCGTCGTGCGGCTCGTGCTCACCCTGCGCCCCCGCTCAGCGATTTCTCCTGTGCGTCGTCGAGTATCGTACCCCTCGTAGAACAGTCTACTCGCTACTTCACGACCCCTTGCACGCTGACGAACCCAAATCCGTCGCTGCCGTCGTTCTTGGCCCAGGTCTTCGGATCACTGTCGACGACCGTGTACTCACCTATCGGAAGCACAGCGTTCGGCACGCAGGACCAGTAGGTGTTCCCGTCGGGCGCGTCAGAAACCTGCGCTGCCCAGGGACCCCACGTCTTACCGGTAGCGTCCTTGAGCGCGATCGATCCGGCGGGTACGTTCGCACCCACATGCATCGTCACGACGACGGTGACCTTCATCGGTTCTACCAGCGGGAATGTAGGGCCGCTGGCACCAGCCGTCACCGCGGTATCATCGGCGTTCCCGAAGATGTCTTGCACGGCGGCCGCAGCAGCGAGTTCCTCGGCGGTGGGCGCGGAGCCCTGTGTGGAAGCGACCGCGGCGGTATCGGATACAACAGCGGCGACCGGAACGGCCTCCGGCTCGGCCTTCTTGCACGCGCTCGTCCCCGCGAGTACGAACGCAAAAGCAACCACGACGGTCGCGAGCTTTCGGAGAAGCATCATGCAACGTCCCTTCGAGAGAAAACGATAACGCTACCCACGAGCGTAGCAAGTGCCACGCCGCCAAGCACCCACCAGGTGCTGGCGGCCACGATTCCCTTATCAAGAATGACTGCCGAGTCCCAATACTTGAAGAGATTGACCGGCTCGAGCGCTTCCGCCCACTTCGCACTACCTGCCAGGAAGTTCAGGACCCACATCGCACCCAGCAGACCGCCCACAATACCTGCGGGCTTGCCGCTCTCGCGTGATGCCGCCGCGGCGAGCATCCCGACGCCAGAGATTGCCAGCGACATCAGCAGACCCACTCCCGCAAACAACCACACGTGGCTGACGCTGTACTTGATATCCATCGCGATGGCCGTGATCTGGATTGGCACCACAGTCGCCAGCACGAGCACCCCGAGATAGATGGTGAGCGCGACAGAACGCGTCACGGCGAGTGCCTGACGCGAGATGGGCTGCGCAAGTAAGAGCTCCATGGTGCCGGCGCTGATCTCGCTCGAGTAAGACTTCGTTGCGAACGTGATGCCGGCCGCCGCCATGATGAGCACCCAGATGAAGCCGGTGTATTCAGTTGCGAGGAATCCGCCGAACGTGAAGAGCGACACGTCGCTGCCGGCGAAGAATTTGATCATCTCGGGCGGAAACGCGTCCAGCATCCCCTTGAGGTCCGTCTTCGCAATGATCGGGTAGTACCACACGATCATGACCGAGTACGAGATAAGACTGATCGAGTACCACAGCAGCGCCGTCCTGCGCTGGTAGAGCGTCGCTTTCAGCAGGTGCCAGCTCACGACTGCTCACCGCCTTCCGGCTCGCCATCGCGGTAGAACTCCATGAAGACGTCCTCGAGAGATGCGTGCGTGATCTGCAGGTCGCGCACCGGGTGTGACGCGAGCGCGGCGAGAAGGGCGTTCATGTCGCCGCCCTTGATCGTGGCACGCAGCATGGTCGGTGACGGCTGCTCGGCGGTCTTGACGCCGGGTATCTCTGAAAGGAGCGAGAGCGGGACCTCCTCGCCGAACGTCACTTCCACGTCGCGCATGCGTCTACTGAGGAGACCGGCCACCGATTCTTCGGCGACGAGGGTGCCCTCACGCACGATCGCGACGCGCTCGCAGAGGCGCTCGACCTCCGTGAGGATGTGGCTTGAGAGGAAGACGGTGGCGCCAGCGCGTACGCGCTCCTCAACGACCTCGAAGACCGTTTGCTGGTTGAGGGGGTCGAGTCCACTTGTGGGCTCATCAAGAACGAGAAGCCCCGGGTCGTGCGCCATGCCGATGATGAGCGCGAGCTTCTGCTTGTTGCCCTTGGAGAGCTCCTTCACCTTGCGCGAGGGGTCGTACTCGAAGCGCTCGATGAGTTCCTTCTCAAGCAGGCGCTTGCCGCCACGGAAACCGGCGACGTAGTCGAGGTGCCACTGCCCGGTCTCGCGATCGTAGAGGTGCACCTCGCCGGCGACGTACCCGATGCGCTTCCTAAGCTTTGCGCCATCGAGGGTGACGCGCTCGCCAAGCACACGCGCCTCTCCACTCGACGCTTTGAGCATGCCGAGAAGGCACCGGATGGTCGTCGTCTTCCCGGCACCGTTGGGGCCGAGGAAACCAAAGGTCTCGCCCTTGTCGACGGAGAGCGTGAGATCCGAGATCCCCCGGTTCTTGCCGTAGAACTTCGTAAGTCCCGAACACTCGATGACCGCGGTCATCGTGGCTCCTCTCGGCGGAAGAACGCATCAGCGTATGACGATACTGCACAAAGCGAGACGGCGCACCGGCAGACGCGCTACCGGTTCGCGAATGTGATCGTCACCTGGAGCACCGAAGCCGTGCTGACCCATATCAGGTACGGGATCAGCGCGAGCGACGCGATTCTCGCATACGGCCAGAACGCGATCATGGCCCACACGATCGTCACGAGCACGAGCAGGATGTCGACGGTCGCAAGTGGCAGGTTCTGCAGCCCGAACTGGATCGGCGTGAAGGCGATGTTCGTGATCATGTTGATGATGATCGGCACAAGCAGCGCCTTCGGCATGTCTCCCTTGAAGACACGGAACGCGATGTAGCCGAAGACCACGAGGATGATCGGATACAGGACCGTCCAGATGGTACCGATGACACCCGGCGCAGGCGTCCACGACGGCTTCACGAGCGTGTCGTACCAGGTGAGGTTCATGAGACTCCTCGCGAAGAGATGGTCGCTTCAGGCGAGTATATGCCCGCGCACCCTTCCCGTGTCAGTAGCGCGTGGTATATAACTGTTATTAACCGTTTACAAAGGAGCCATCGTGCCAAGAACCGCCAGAGTGGTCGCCTTCTCAACCACACCGATCATGGCAGCTGAGATAGACCGCATGGCCGAGCTCGAGGGCCGTACGCGAAGCGAACTCATCCGTGAGGCGGTGCGGTCGTACAGCGCGATAATCAGCGGCTCCATTGCCCGAGAGCCCTCAGTGGCGTACACGACCCAACGAACAACACCGTCAGCCGGGTTCGACGTCGTGCGAAATGCGCGTACGCGAATCAGTCACGTGTGTCGGAAACACAAGGTGCGTCGGCTCTGGCTCTTCGGCTCGGCGATTCGTAGCGACTTCAATCCTGGACAGAGCGATTTCGACTTCCTCGTGGAATGGATGCCCGACGCGCCGAAGGGCCCATGGCTCTCGCATCTACTCGACCTCGAGGAGGACCTGGCTACCGCGCTCGGCGCACCGGTCGACGTGGTTGAGTCGGGCTCGACGGCGAACCCGTATGTTCAAGAGTCGATCGAGTCCGACAAGGTGCGGATCTATGGGTCGGCGTGATGCACGATCGCACTTGCTCGACATCGTGACCGCGTGCGAAAACGCTCTGGCTCACGTCGGAGACATGTCCGAGGCCGGGTACGTAGCCGATCGCAAGACCCGCTCGGCGGTCGAGCGGGAGCTGGAGGTCGGCGCGGAGGCGCTCGGACGCCTTCTTAGGGACCAGTCAAGTTTGCTCGACGAGTGGCAGACCGACGCTCGAGCCGTGGCTGGCTTCAGGAATCGGCTCGTCCACGAATACCAACACATCGATGACCGCGAGGTCTACCGAATTGTGCGCGAAGACGTGCCCGTGCTGCTGGTTGAGGCTGCTGAGACGCTGCGTCGCCTCAGCTGAGACCTACCGCCGCCGCACCTCGTAGCAGACATGAATCCTCGGGTTCCGCTCGAAATCCGGGGGAATCGTCGCGGCGGAGATGTTCTGAATGTCGAGTTCGGGCAACTCCTCGAACGCGAGCTTGAACTTGCGGTAGTTGTTGGAGAACAGCAGCACACCATCCGGCGCGAGAAGCGCGGTGGCGTCGCGCAGGAGCGCCACGTGGTCGCGCTGCACATCGAAGGTGCGCTCCCCCATCTTCTTTGAGTTCGAGAATGTCGGCGGATCCAGGAAGATGAGGCCGTATGGCTGGACGTGACCGACTTCGACGCGCTTGCGTTCGTCGGTCAGCCACGCGAGCACATCGACGCGCTCGAAGCGGACGGTGTTGCTCTCGGCAAAGCCATTGAGGGCCATATTGCGGCGTGCCCAGTTCAGGTACGTCGACGACATGTCGACGGTCGTGACCGACGTCGCACCGCCGTCGGCCGCATAGACGCTCGCCGCACCGGTATACGCGAAGAGGTTGAGGAAGCGACGACCGAGCGCGAGGTTGCGGATGCGGTCGCGCGTGAGCCGGTGATCAAGGAAAAGTCCCGTGTCGAGATAGTCGTGCAGGTTCACGAGCAGACGCAGCCCGCCTTCGGCGACCTCGACCTGCGTGCCAAGTGAATCCTCTCGCCGCTCGTACTGCGACTCGCCGCGTTGACGTCGGCGCACCTTGAGCGCGATGTCTTCAGGCGCCACGCGAAGGAACTCCGGAGCTGCAGCGACGATCTCGGCGAGACGCTCCTCGGCACGACCTGAATCGATGTGGGGCGGCGGCGCGTACTCCTGGATATGCGCGAAGCGGCGACCCTCATCGGGACCGGCGCCTTCGTAGACGTCGATCGCGACCGCGTACTCGGGAAGGTCAGCACCGTAGACGCGCCAGCACGTGACGTTCTCGCGTCGTGCCCACTTACCGAGGTGTCGCTGGTTCTTGCGCAGGCGGTTCGTGAACATCTCGGCACCTGCGGAGAGGCCGAGCGGCGCCGGGCGAACCTCCGCACGCACGACACTCGGCGAGATCTCGAAGAGGTAGAGCTTCGTCTCGACGGCGCCGTTCATGAATGCGTACGCCTTGTGCGAGCGAAGCTTGGTCGCGCGCGCCAGGTCGGATTCGCTGGTGAGGACGGCCGCTGTCCAGCCGTCGAATGCGGCAACGAGCTGCTCGCCGAGACGCCCGTAGAGCGCGGCGAGATCCTCGCCGGCGCCAAGTCGCACGCCGTACGGCGGGTTGGTGACGACAAGTCCGGGTGTCGCGTCCACGGCCGGGCGCGCATGCGCGAGCTCGCGCACGTCCACGCGCACCGCACTGCCGAGGCCAGCGCGCTTGATGCACCCGCGCGCAAGCTCGATGGCAGCCGGGTCACTGTCGCTGCCGCCGATGAGCGGCAGGAGATCTGCTCCCGCCTCGGCACGAGTATCGGCCTCGTCGATCAGCCGCTCCCATACCGCGGGATCGTGCCCGAGCCAGCCTTCGAAGCCCCAGCGCTGACGGAGCAATCCGGGCGCTCGATCGGCGGCCATGAGCGCGCCCTCCAACAGCAACGTGCCGGAGCCACACATCGGGTCGAAGAGCGAGCCGCCAGCCGCTGCGATCGCGGGCCAGCCAGCGCGCACGAGAATCGCGGCCGCAAGGCTCTCCTTGAGTGGCGCCTCGGCCTGCTCGCCCGGCGCGCGATACCCGCGACGGTGGAGCGGCTCGCCGCTCAGGTCGATTGAAAGCGAGCCTGCGCCCTTGTGGAGCCGCAGGTTGAGACGCACGTCCGGCGCCTCGAGGTCGACCGAGGGTCGCTCGCCCGTTCGCTCCCGCACCTGGTCGACGACCGCGTCTTTGACCTTGAGTGCGGCAAAGCCCGAGTGCGTGATACCCGGCGTCCGTCCGACCGCGTCGACCGCGATCGTAAGCGTGGCCGAGAGGTGCTCCTCCCACGCCACGGTCGAGACGCCGTCGTAGAGCTCCTCGGCGGTCATCGCGGGAAATGTAGCGAGCGTCAGCAAGATGCGGCTGGCGAGACGCGACCAGAGGCACGCGCGATACGCGGTCTCAAGCGTGCCCGAGAACGCAACGGCCGCGCGCGACTCACGGACCTCGGCGGCACCGAGTGCGCGAAGCTCGTCGGCGAGCAGCGGCTCGATACCGATGGGGCATGTGGCGATCAAATTAAGTGTTGTCATGCGCACACGGTACCACGGCGCGGCCCGGAGCTGCCGCCCGCCGGCACCCCCTCACTCATCTGCGACTGCTGTGAGCGAGAACATGAGCGGCAGATCGGGACCGCCTTCAGGCATGCGCCAGAAGCCGTCCTCGCCGCGAACCATCGTCGGGAACCACTGGAATGCGAGGTAGGGATACTCGCGAAGTGACGTGATGCGCAGGCCTGCCGCAACGAGCGCACCGACTATCTCCTCGAATGTGTGCTGCCACGAGTACGACACCGCCTTGATACCCGAGTTCGGCGCCGCATAGGAACCGTCCTCGTCCCAGCGAAGCGCTTTCGAGTCGAAGTAGGAGTAGAGGAACGGCGGGACGATCTCCTCGGATACATCGTCAAAGACCCAGAGATACGGATGGTGCTCGGCGATGAAGAAGCGGCCGCCCGGCTTGAGCGCGCCGGCGATGACTTCGGCCCACGGCTTCAGGTCCGGCAGCCAAGAGATGGCGCCGTACGAAGTGAACACGACGTCGAACCGCTCGCCATCCAGGTGCGCAAGCGTGTCGTAGACGTCCGTGCAGATGAACCGCGCGTCGAGTTCGAGCTGCCCGGCAAGGTCGCTCGCAAGCGCGACAGCACGTTCCGAGAAGTCGACACCGACCACCTTTGCACCATGCCGCGCCCACGAGAGCGTGTCCTGCCCGAAGTGACATTGCAGATGCAGGAGCGACTGACCGCTGACGTCACCGACACCCTCAAGCTCTACCGAGTCGAGCGAATCCCGACCGGCGAGAAAGCCTTCGGTGTCGTAGAACTCTGAACCGACGTGGGCGTCTGCCCATGCGTTCCAGAGGTCGCGGTTAGCGGTCATGCGGTCGTCCATGATGCTCCCTTGATCGCCGTCGTCATCGTGCGTTTGTATCGACCTTGCCCGCGGCGTACAGACCAAGCGAGAACCGGTGCGGCCCCGGTGTGCCATACGGCACGAACGCCGCACGGTCTCCCGGAAGCACGACGTGCTCAACCGGATACACGGTGCCGTTGCAGAAGACGCCTTCAATCAGATCGAGCGGCAGACCGAGCTGCCGTGCGATCTCACTTGCAGGCAGCCCCTCTTCCGGGACATCGAGATGTACTGTCGTCGGCTCCTCGCGCTCGCACAGGAGGTCGTGGAGGCAGCCGAAAGCCCTGATCGTTGCCGTGCGCTCCTCGGCCATGAAGGTTCCTCTCGGCGACAATGCGGAATGGTATACAGAGTACTTCCCCATAAGGTCCGCGAGAACGCTACCATTCTGTGCATGCCGAAGACCAGCACGCCGCACGCGCAAGGGAGCAGCACATGTCGCTGATTGAGACCGAGCAAGACGCAGCGCTCAAGAAGTTTCTCGGCCAGTTTCCGGCCTACCGCGAGACCAACCGCATCGACGAGCTGCGGGCTATCGACTACGCGCGGCTCGACAAGCGCGGATACGTGTACCTGGACTACACCGGTGGCGGACTGTACGGGCAATCGCAGATCGACGCACACCGCGACCTCCTGACCGAGGGGATCTTCGGCAATCCGCATTCACACAACCCGACCTCGATGGCGAGCGCCAACCTCGCCGAGCAGGCGCGCGCAGCAGTCCTCGACTTCTTCCGCGCGTCGCCGGACGAGTATGAGGTGGTCTTCACCGGGAACGCGAGCGGTGCCCTCAAGCTCGTCGGCGAGGCATACCCGTTCACGCCAGAGAGTTGCTACCTCGTGTCGTACGACAACCACAACTCCGTCAACGGCATCCGCGAGTTCGCCCGCAGCAAGGGTGCGCAGGTCACATACGTGCCCGTGCACAACCCCGATCTTCGTCTGGACCCCGACCTCATCATCCGGGGCCTCGCATGCGCGAAGCCAGGGAGCGACAACCTGTTCGCCTACCCGGCGCAATCGAACTTCAGTGGGGTGCTCCATCCGCTCGAGTGGGTCGCCGAGGCGCAAGCGGCCGGCTGGGACGTGCTACTTGATGCAGCCGCCTTCGCCCCCACGAATCGCCTCGACCTGTCGGTCGTGAAGCCGGACTACGTGCCGCTTTCGTTCTACAAGATGTTCGGATACCCCACGGGTACCGGAGCGCTCATCGCCCGGCGCGAGAAGCTCGCGAAGCTGCGCCGTCCCTGGTTTGCCGGCGGGACGATAACCCTGGCAAGCGTGCAGGGAACCGGCTGGCATCACCTCGCGGCGGGAGCGACCGGCTTCGAAGACGGCACGCTCGACTACCTGGGGCTCCCCGCCGTTACGATCGGGCTCAATCACCTCTCGGCCATCGGTATGGAGACCATCCACGCGCGGGTCGCAGCGCTGGCAGCGTGGCTCCTGCGCGAGATGACCACCCTCCGCCATCGTAACGGCGCGCCCATGGTGCAGATCTTCGGGCCCGAGACGATGGACCGTCGCGCGTCAACGATCGCCTTCTATCTACTCGCGCCAGACGGGTCTGTTTACGACGTGTACGAGGTGGAGCGGCTGGCTGGTCTGGAGAACATCTCGGTACGCACGGGCTGCTTCTGCAATCCGGGTGACGGCGAGGTCGCGCACAACATCACACAGGCGGAGATGGCAGCGTGTTTCGCGGAGCCCGAGGTTCCCGTGACGCTCCAGCACTGCCAGAGCCTCATCCAGGATTCCAGCGGCGTCGCCCCGAACACCATCCGCATCTCGCTTGGCATCGCGTCGAACTTCGCCGACGTGTATCGCTTCATCGAGTTCGCGCGCAGCTTCCGCGACCGAGAACGGTAGGACGCTCTACTCGACCCAGCCTGGAACGTGCAGCCACGAGGCTCTCAGCTCGCGACGATGTCGCTGCCACAGGGGATCGTGCTCGCCGAGAAACGCCCAGAAGCGCGCCGAGTGGTCCATGACACGGGTATGGCAGAGTTCGTGGAGCATCACGTAACGCACGAGGTGCGGCGGCAGGAAGAGCAGCTTCGCATTCAGGCTGATCGCGCCCTTCGCCGAGCAACTCCCCCACCGCGTGCGCTGCCAGCGAAAACGCACCGTTGTGTGTGGGAGATCCCGGGATGCTGAGATCTCCTCAAGCATCGGCGCGAGTTGTTCGCGTGCATGTCTGAGCACCCAGCGGCGAAGGGCGGTGGTGCAGGCGTCGTGATCATCGATCGCACCGGAAAGCGTCAACAGGTTGCCGGAGGACGCTCGCGCGGTCACAGAGACAGCTGCAGTCGCGCGGTATGCGAACCGCCACGTCTCGCCGGTGGCCTGCAGCACGACCTCCGCTGGCAGGCCCTCCCCGTGCGCGGCCGCGAGCATCGCGCGACGCTCGAGCGCGCGGGTGCGAGCCAGCGCGATCCAGTCAGCGCGGTCAGCGACGATGGCGGGTACTCGCTTCACGCTGAATCGCCGCGGGACGACAACGACGACCTCACCGTCGCGCGACACGGTCAACCGAACGTGCTTCGCACGGGGGCTTACGCGCACGGTGTATGCGATCGATTCCGGGGCCGACACTCGCTACCGGGCCTGACCGAGTTCGCCAGCTTCGTTCATGATCTCGATGCCCGCAGTGCGCCCGGTTCCTTCAAAGAGCACAGACGCACGACCTCCGCGCACCACTCTGAGCGTGGCATGGATCGTCCCGTCGAGCGATTCGTCAGTCCGACCCTCCATTGAGCCCAGCGTCGGTGACTTGAGGGCGCCGGGCGTGGCACCGCTGAGGTGAAGCTCGAGCTCCCGATGCCGGTCTCGAATGACGATCTCAGCGCCGTCAGGGCGAGTCGCGACGCTCTCAAGCCTTGCACCTGTGTAGGTCGCGAACCGATACAGTTCGCCGTCTAGAAGCATTCCCGCGATGTGACCCACGAACGCACCGGTCATCCAGGGGATGCGCGCTACGGACGCAGTGACCGAGACGCCCGTCCGCTCAAACCGGTTCGACTGCGCCCATACCCAGGAACTCGGGAAGCTACGTCCCCAGTCCTTCTCGATATAGCCACGACCACCGTCGAAGCCGAGAACCCTCTCGCCGATCGTTATGACTCCGCTCGTGCCGTGGTCCATCGAGAGAACCCCGTGGTATGTCTCCATGCCGGGCACAAAACGGAACGGTCCCATGATGCCGGGTGACGACAGCGTCACGGGCCACGGCGACCATGGGCCGAAGTCGATGCTGCCGGTGACCACACCGTACTCATCTGCAAGATCCAGGGTCACCCCGGTGCGCGAGAACGAGTTGCCAGCGATACGCACCGCGAACTCACGCTGGTCGAACGAGAATGCGGACGAAGGATACGCGAAGTAACGTGTGCGCCCGCCGGACTCGATCAGCTGCACGAACGCGTGTGACGCCGTGCCATCCGCCGAGAACGAAACCCCGGGGATGATCGCCAGCGCATGTTCGCCGCCGGCAGCGACGAGCTTGAAGTACCAGCCCTCAAAGTACCGCCGGGACCGAGACCCGCCCTGATACAGGGCAGGCGTCCAGATTCGTCGAAGTGGATACACGGTTTCAGCTCCCGGCCGTCGGGGTCGAGTCGTCGCCGGCCTTCACCTTATACGTTCCGACGGTTACCGAGAACGTGACCTCTACGGGCTCTTCAAGGGCGCTTATCCGGACCTGCAGCGTTGCTCCATCGGTGTGCCACGCACTCGGCCCCATACTGGCGACTGCGCTCACATCTTCATGACTCAGCGTCGTCACACCCTCGACACCAGTCGATGAGACACGCTCAAACCGGGATCCGAGTTGGTCTTCCAGCCGCTGCGCTTTGTCCTCGTCCACACGGAGCAGCCCGAGCGGTTCGATCAGCTCCTGCAGGTGTTTCGCGGTCGGCGTGACGCTGATGAGAACGCCCCCGGGCCGCAGAATCCGCTGGAACTCTGCCGCGTTGCGAGGCGCGAAGATGTTGAGAACAGCGGCGGCGGAACCGCTCCGCACCGGAAGCGTACGCCAGGCGTCGCACACGGCCGCGCCCATGCGCGGGTGCGCGCGGGCTGCGCGGCGCATCGCGAACTTGGAGATATCGAGCGCGAGACCCGTGTGTCCGGGAAGGTGGTCCAGCACCTGCGCGAGATAGTAGCCAGTGCCCGCACCAACGTCGACAACGCAACCTGATGCTTCGCCGACCGTGCGCGAAACGGCATCAGTCACCGCCTCGGCGACGGGCGCGAAGTGTCCGGCGCCGAGGAACGCGCCACGCGAATCGGTCATCGCCTGGGTGTCAGCAGTTCCGGTATGTGCATCGCCCGGGAGAAGACTCGCGTAGCCGTGACGGGCGATGTCGAACGAATGGCCCGCTAAACAGCCCAGCGCGTCGTCAGCCGCAGTGAGGTCTGCTCCGCACAGAGGACATGCCAGCACTTCGACGATGTCCGAAAGCACGCGCCTAACCGACTTCGTGGCAGTCGGGACAGCGTGCTTCGTAGTAGTCGGCGCCACCGACAAGCACCGTCGGTGAGTCCTTCGACGCGGGCTTCCCGTCGATAAGTCGCTGCGTGCGAGTCGCGACGCCGTGACAGCGCTGGCAGATGGCTGTGAGCATCGATATCTCGTCGGCAAGCGCCATGATGACCGGCATGACGCCGAACGGCTCGCCGCGGAAGTCCTGATTCAGTCCCGTGATATAGACCAGCCGACCATCGTTCAGCAACTGACGCACGACCGGCACAAGCCCGTCGCCAAAGAACTGCGCCTCTTCGATCGCCACGACTTTGCAGTCAGTGCACGCTATCTCAGCCGGGTCAGAGACGACGATCGCCTCTCGCTCTGTGCCAAGTCGCGAGCGTGCCTTCGTGCCGTCACGTGTGTCCACCGAGTGCTTGTAGATGACGATCGAATCGCCAATCACCTGATGGCGAGAAAGAAGGCGGATAAGCTCGCCGGTCTTACCGCTGCTCATGCAGCCAGCGATGACGTGCAGACGACCTTGCTTGTCGGTCACCGTACCTCCCTCGGTTCGATATTGGCACCCTCAGAATAGCGCGTAGAACCCACCCGTGCAGGAGTCATCGGCCGAACCCGGCGAAAGTCCCGAGGGGTTCGTGTATTCGCGCACGATTCGTGGGAGTATCATCAGCGCAGGAGGTGCCGGTTGATCGTCCTAGAGCTCGCCCAGAATATTGCGCTGCTCGTCATGCTCAGTGTGGTGCAGCAGCTCATACTTCGCCGCTGGAAGCGACACAGCACGTGGTATCGGGTCTTCTCCGGCCTCCTGTTTGGAAGCGTCGCGGTCATTGGCATGATGGCCGGCGTGCACCTCTTCTCGGGCACCGTCTTCGATGGTCGATCCATCGTTCTTGGCGTCGCTGGCATCTTCGGCGGACCTGTCGTCGCCCTAACCGCAGCTGCAATGGCCGGCGCCTACCGGCTGTATCTTGGCGGGGGCGGCACCCTCATGGGCGTCTCGGTCATCATCGAGTCAGCACTCCTCGGCGTCGTGTTCTACTACTGGCGACGTCGCGACGCGAGAGTCACCAGCCTGCCCGCGCTCTGGGGTTTCGGGCTCGTCATCCACGCGATCATGCTGGCGCTCACCCTCACGCTCCCTGCTGAGATCCGTAGCGACACCTTCCGTCAGATCGCGCTGCTGGTAATGGTCTTGTATCCCATCGCGACACTCCTCGTATGCCGCCTCATGCTCGACCAGGAAGAGCGGCTTGAATCCGACCGCAGGATCAAAGAGAGCGAAGCGAACTACCGATTCCTCGCCGAGAACATGGTCGAATGCATGTGGACGGTCGACACGAACATGGTCTACACGTACGTGAACCCCGCCCTGAAGCGGCTCACGGGATACCTTCCGGAGGAGTGGATCGGCAAGTCGGCCCTGGACTTCTACAACGAGGAGAACCAGGCCATTATCATGGCGGCGGCTCAGGCGGGTCTTGATCAGCAGCCTGACTTCCGGCCAGTCACTGTCGAAGTCGAGTTGACGTCCAAGGCCGGCCTCCAGGTTCCCGCCGAACTCACCGGTACGGTCATGGCTGACAGCATCGGCAAACCCATCGGCTTCCTCGGAACAACCCGTGACATAGGCGAGAAGAAGCGGTCGCAACTCGAGATACTCCATCTGAATGAGTCGCTTGAGCAGACGGTCAACGAGCGAACAGAAGAGTTGCAGGCGACAAATGAGGAACTGGAGTCTGCCAACGAAAGCCTTGCTGAGGCAAGCGAGGCGAAGACGCGCTTCCTGCGCGCGATGAGCCACGAATTACGCACGCCGCTCAACTCGATCATCGGCTTCTCGGACATCCTGGGTAAAGGTATGGCCGGCGAGATGACCGAGGAGCAGCACCGGCAGGTCGAGATGATCAACAACTCGGGCCGTCATTTGCTCGATCTCGTCAACGACATCCTGGACCTTTCACGAATCGAGGCAAACCGCCTGGAGTACCGGTTCGAGCGGATCGACATTCCCGCACTTGCGACGGAGGTGCTTCACACCGTCACTCCCGATGCCGAAGCAAAGGGCGTCTCGGTCGTACTGGAACTGGCTGAGCCCGACCTGACACTCTTCTCGGATGCCCGGAAGGTGCGGCAGATCCTGCTGAACCTCCTCAGTAATGCCGTGAAGTTCACTTCATCTGGCGCCGTGACATTGCGCGCCCGGCAGTCGGGTCTTGGTATCGGGACCATGACCTTCGACGTCGCGGACACCGGACCGGGAATCGCGCCGGACCGTCTTGAGAGCATCTTCGGCGAGTTTGTCCAGGGCGATTCCGACGGCTACTCGCCACAGGTTGGAACCGGCCTCGGCCTCGCCATCTCACGCGGGCTGGCCTTGCGGCTCGGCGGGATACTCAAAGTCGAGAGCGTCGTCGGACGTGGTTCGACGTTCACGCTGTCGTTGCCGGATCAACCGCTGACGGATTCGACGCACCAGTAGCAATCGCGTCGATCACGTCTCGCAGGAAGCGCGCCGCGTTCGCAAGTATCCCCGGGTCGGCAAGCTCGATCGTATCCCGCTCCGAGTGCGCGTACTTCGCCATGAAGCCGGCGATATCGGCCGACGCGAGCGCGATGGCCGGTCGGCCGTAGATGCCGAAGATGGCGTGGTCGCTCTGGAACCACTTGAGTCCCTCGGAGATGCCGACACGCCCGCCCATGGCCTGGCGGACGGCCGCCTCAAGCCGATCGTCGCACGAGTAGAACGACACATGCGTATCTTGGCCACGCATTCCCGCGTCATCGATGTTGATGCCGAGAATGATGTCGTCCATCCGGTCCTCGTTCGCTCCGACCCACAGCATCTCGCCGGGGTTCGCGTAGTTGTCCTCGCCGTTGAGCGGGACGATCTCGATCGTGGGCCCGTGGGTGTAATCGGCGAGCAGCTCCGCCAGACCGAGCAGCGTGGCGACACCACTCGCATTGTCGAGCGCTCCGGGCGAGCCCTTGCGGCTGTCGATGTGTGCGAAGACGACGATGCGACCGGGCGCGTCGCCCTGCAGCGTTGCGACAACATGCTCTGCTGTCGTCGGCACCCGGCGCGAATCGATGCGGAGTGATGCGATGCTTCCGGCGTGTGCAAGGAGCCGCTCGCCCTCGATGTCTGTCATGTATGCGTTCGGGACATCGAGGTCGCCATCCTCGAAGAGCGGGAACGGATACTGGCTCCCCACCATCTCGGGATCGCGCCCGGTGGCAGCGATAACGGCGACCGGGGCATATGCGTCGAGGGCGCGGATGATCCGGCGATGGCTTTCCGGGTTGTAGAACGTGAAGTTCCTGGGCATGATCTGCCCCGCCGCGATCGATCCGTGGAGGACGACGATGCATCCACGAATCGCCTCCGACTCGAGTTCCTCGACGCACGACACGCCGACAAGCGCCGCCCGCCCGTCGAACGGAAGCGAGTACGGGCCCACGAGCAGTTCGAACCGCTCACCATCCATCTCGAGAACGGCCTCGCCGTACTTCCACTCGATACAGTCGAACCTGGTGCGCGCAACATCGAAGCCGAACCCCGCGATACGCTCCGCGAACATCGCGGTCGCCGCATGATTGCCGGGGGCGCCAACGTGCCGGTCGGGGTGCGACGTCAGCTCGCGCAGATACCGCCCGATACGCACGTCCAGCGTCTCACTCATCAGGACATCCTTTCCCCCGAGAATCCCCGCTGAGATTGTACGCCAATATGTAGCCCCTCCCGCAGGGGCTTGACGTGACACTATCGTCGCTCTTATAGTTAGCCACCCTAACTATTAGGAAGGCAAAGTATGTTCCACGCATCATTCGACGATTCCTCGGAAGCAGGCCTCACACAGCGTCAGCGCGTGGCGCGCGAAACCGCACGCACGATTCCGCGGGTCATGGGAACGCTCGCTGCGGGATTCCGCGAATCCGGCGAGGGAATCCACCCGTCACAACTCCGTATGCTCATGATGATGCACGGCGGTGCGATGAGCCCGAGCGATCTGGCCGAACGCATGGAGGTCTCGCTCCCCACGATCTCCAAGTCGCTCACCGGCCTCGAACGTCGCGGCTGGGTGGAGCGCACGGCCGACGTAACCGACCGTCGCCGCGTGCAGCTCGACCTGACCGGAGAGGGACGCACGAAGATGTGCGAGTCCTTCGACGCGGGAATCGCGCAACTGGAGACAGCCCTCTCAGCGGCAAGCGACGAAGAGCTCGAACGAATCGAAGTCGGGCTTCGGAGCCTGACAGCGGTATTCGCGCGATCGATGCCGGAACACTCGCACCGAGAACGACCCTGCCGTCGAGCCGAGAAAGGGAGCGATCAGAGCCGATGATTCGACTTCTCACCAAATACCTCAAACCATACCGACTGCAGGTCGCGCTTGTATCGACGCTCGTCTTGATACAGTCGATCGGCAACCTCTACCTGCCGGAACTCAACGCCGAGATCATCAACAACGGCGTGGCTCTCGGTGACACCGCATACATCCTGCGCACCGGCGGCTTCATGCTGCTGGTGACCCTGCTCCTGGGAGTGACATCCATCATCGCCGTGTACTGGGGCTCGAAGACGGCGATGGGGTTTGGCCGTGACGTCCGCCATGCGATCTTCCGTCGCGTTGAGAGCTTCTCGCTGGCCGAGGTGAACACGTTCGGCCCCCCGTCGCTCATCACCCGCAACACGAACGACGTGCAGCAAGTTCAGATGCTTGTACTGCTCGGACTCAACATGATGCTGGCGGCGCCGGTCATGTCGATCGGCGGCGTCATCATGGCGCTCCGCCAGGACGTGCCACTGTCCGGGTTGCTCGTGGTGATCATCCCGCTCATGGCCATCATCATCGGCAGCCTCATGCGCAAGGCCATCCCGCTGTTCAAGGCGATGCAGGTCAAGATCGACCGCGTGAACCAGGTCATGCGCGAGAAGCTTTCGGGCATTCGGGTCATCCGCGCGTTCGTACGCAGCGACTACGAGGAAGCCCGCTTTGACGAAGCGAACCTCGATCTGACGGACACCTCGCTCAAAGTCGCACGCCTGTTCGCGATCATGATGCCGTCGGTCATGGCGATCTTCAACCTGTCACTCGTTGCCGTCATGTGGTTTGGCGGGCTTCGTATCGACAGCGGCGCAATGCCGATCGGTAACCTCACCGCGTTCCTCACGTACATCATGCAGATCCTCATGTCCGTCATGATGGCCGTCGTCATGTTCGTGATGGTGCCCCGCGCAGCAGCTTCAGTGGAGCGCATCAACGAGGTTCTCGATACCGAGCCGCAGATCTGCGATCCGGCGGCACCGGCGGCAGACACAGGTGCATGCGGGATCGTCGAGTTCCGCGATGTCGAGTTCCGCTACCCCGGCGCTGAAGACCCGGTGCTCTGCGGCATCTCCTTCAAAGCAGAGCCCGGTCAGACGACGGCGCTTGTCGGTAGTACCGGCAGTGGTAAGTCAACGCTCATCAACCTCATCCCGCGCTTCTACGACGTCACCGGCGGGAGCATCTTGGTCGACGGCGTCGATATCCGCGAGATGACGCAGGAGCGACTCTGGGACAAGGTCGGCTTCATCCCGCAGAAGGCGTTCCTCTTCAGCGGCACCGTGGCGAGCAACCTGCGCTACGGCAAAGAGGATGCTACCGATGAGGAGCTCTGGCACGCGCTCAAGGTCGCGCAGGGCAAAGCGTTCGTCTCGGCTATGCCCGAGGGGCTCGACGCGCCGATCGCACAGGGCGGCACGAACGTCTCCGGTGGGCAGCGCCAACGACTCGCGATAGCGCGTGCGCTCGTGAAGCGGCCCGAGGTGTACATCTTCGACGACTCGTTCTCGGCGCTCGACTTCAAGACCGACTCCGCGCTGCGCAACGCGCTCAAGAACGACATCACGGACGCGACCGTCATCATCGTGGCCCAGCGCGTCAGCACGATCATGCACGCAGACAACATCATCGTCATGGATAACGGCACGATCGTGGGAACCGGCACGCACGACTCGCTCATGGAGAGCTGCGAGACGTACCGCGAGATTGTCCATTCGCAACTCACCGAGGAGGAGATCGCATCATGAGCGACCGCCCCGAGAACACCAAATCAGTCACCCCTCCCGCCGGTGGCCCCGGCCGCGGACCCGGTGGCGGAGGCCCCTTCGGCGGGCACGGCATGATGCCGCCCGCTAAGACAAAGGACTTCAAGGGTTCGGCAAAGCGCCTCGGTTCCTACCTCAAACCGCACGCGGTGATGCTGACGATCGTCGTACTCCTCGCGATTGTGAGCGTGGCGTTCAGCATCATGGGCCCGAAGATCCTCGGGAACGCGACCAACCTGCTCTTCGAGGGCGTCATCAGTAAGCAGATGCCGGCTGGCATCACGCAGGACCAGATGATTGCGGGCCTGCGCGCGTCGGGGACGACCAAGGATGCGCAACGCGCGGACATGCTTGCGAAGATGGATCTGAAGCCAGGCGCCGGAATCGACTTCACGGCCATTGGCAAACTGCTCATCTTGCTGACCGGCGTGTATCTTCTGAGCGCACTCTTCGGCTGGCTGCAGCAGTACCTTATGGCCGGCGTCGCGCAAAAGACGGTGTACGGCTTGCGAAGCCAAGTCGATCAGAAGCTCGCGCGCCTGCCGCTCAAGTACTTCGACGACAACGCGCGCGGCGACACCCTTTCCCGGGTCACGAACGACATCGACAATATCGCCAACACGCTTTCGCAGAGTGCCACGCAGATCATCACCTCGGTGCTGACGATTATCGGCGTGCTCATCATGATGTTCACGATCAGCCCGCTCCTTGCTTCGATCTCACTCCTCGTGATACCGCTGAGCGTCGTCGTGACGATGTTCATCGCCAAGCGCTCGCAGAAGCAGTTCGTCGCGCAATGGGACCGCACCGGAAAGCTCAACGGCCACATCGAGGAGATGTTCTCGGGCCACAGCGTTGTGAAGGTCTTCGGTCGCCAGCAAGAGGCTATCGATATCTTCGATCGTGAGAACGAAGGTCTCTACGAGGCAAGCTTCAAGGCGCAGTTCATCTCGGGAACGATCATGCCGTCAGTGAACTTCCTCAACAACCTGAACTACGTGGGTATCGCGGTCATCGGAGGCCTGCGGGTCGCACAGGGTCGCATTTCGCTCGGCGACGTCCAGGCGTTCATCCAGTACTCGCGCCAGTTCACACAGCCGATCGCGCAAACAGCGAGCATCGCCAACACGCTGCAGTCCGCTGTCGCCTCGGCCGAGCGCGTCTTCGAGTTGCTCGATGCAGCCGAGGAGCGCCCGGAAACCGCCACGCCGCAGGTACTTGCTGACGCGACCGGCCACGTTGAGTTCCGCGACGTCTCGTTCCGCTACAAGGATGACGAGCCACTCATCGAGAGCCTCAACCTTGAGGCACGACCCGCGCAGACGGTCGCGATCGTCGGCCCGACCGGCGCCGGGAAGACGACGCTCGTGAACCTGCTCATGCGCTTCTACGAGATCGACGCCGGTAGCATCCTCGTTGACGGCATCGACATCCGTGAGCTCACGCGCGATAACCTGCGCCACACATTCGGCATGGTGCTGCAGGACACCTGGCTCTTCAAGGGCACCATCCGCGAGAACCTCGCCTATGGCCGAGAAGATGCCACCGAGGAGCAGATCCAGGCGGCTGCGGCGGCTGCGTACGTCGACCACTTCGTGCGCACGTTGCCCGAGGGATACGACACCGTCTTGAACGACGACAGTTCGAACATCTCGCAAGGCCAGCGTCAGTTGCTCACCATCGCGCGCGCGTTCCTCGCCGACCCGGCGATCCTCATCCTCGACGAGGCGACGAGTTCGGTCGACACCCGTACCGAGGCGCTCATCCAGAAAGCGATGACGGGCCTCATGAAGAACCGCACGAGCTTTGTCATCGCGCACAGGCTCTCCACGATTCGCGATGCCGACCTCATCCTGGTGATGAACGAGGGACAGATCATCGAGTCCGGAACGCATACTGAACTGCTCGCGCAGCAGGGTTTCTACTTCAGCCTCTACAACAGCCAGTTCACCGACGCGCTCGACGAAGCGGTGTGAAAAGCATGCCGAGATCTGTTCGCGCGACCCAGAATGTGAGCCGCATGTGCATGGTGTGCGGTCGGGACAACCCGTCAAGCCTCAAAGCGCGCTTCTACGAGCTGGAAGGCGCCGAACTCCTCGGCATCTTCGAGCCGCTTGAGGAACACCAGAGCTACCCGGGACGACTCCACGGTGGGATCTCCTCGGCGATTCTCGATGAGACCATCGGACGGGTGATCAACATCACCGACCCCGACGCGTTCGGTGTGACGGTCGAGCTCACCCTGAAGTTCCGCAAGCCCGTGCCGCTTGATGGCGAGGTGCGTGCGATTGCCCGCCTCACCCGCGACTCGAAGCGGCTGTTCGAGGGCACCGGCGAGATCGTGCTCGCGGACGGCTCGGTGGCGGTAGAGGCGACCGGCAAGTACATGAAGATGCCGATCGAGAAGATCGCCGAGGGTGACTTCCACGCCGAGTGGTTCGCTGATGTCCGCGCAACGCCGGATGAGGTTGAGATCTAAGACGCCCTGACGACCGAACGCGTAGGGGCTCCCAGGGCGAGACGTCTAACGCACCTGCGGCGTGCAATTGAGGACCCGCACCGAGAAGACAGCGTCGGAACACATCGCGGAGGACGGCGAAGTGCGCCGAACGTCATCTCGTGCCCGTGCGAGCCATGCCTTCCGGTCGACGTCGCGCGCAGCGGCCTGAAGCCGAAGTGCGGCCGTCCCGGCAAGCACGGCCGCGATCACTGCAACCGCATACGTGACCGCCGGAGCCACGGTACCGACAAGCAACACGACCGCCGAGAAGAACGCAACGCCACCCCAGGACCCAAACACTGTGCCGCGCAATAGACTATGCACCGCTTCGCTCCCTTCGTGCCGATGGGACGACGCCGCCATGATCGCCGCCAGAACAGGCAACGGGGCGAGAAGGCCACTGACCTCGGCCCCTAAGAATTGAGCGCTAGTGGTCATCAACAACACCATTGAGGCCGCGATGACCATACGCATCGCAAGGATTCGCTTACGCGGGACAGGTGTCACAGCTGTGGAATCCTCGGGAGCGTCAATTGCAAAAGCAAGCACGGCAAGCGCGAGCAAGACGAGAGCGATTACCCATCCAAAACCCAGGTGGACGAAGGAAAGTACGACCGCTGCCACCATGAACGCGACATAGGCGGCAATAAGCGATAGCCACCACGAGCGTGTGCGCGAGAGAAGTGCGTAGCAGGCGCAGAACACGCCGGCTGCAACGAAGCCTAGCAGCGTCCCGTATGCCGCGTCAGCAGCGAAACGCGAGCCGTACTGCGCGAAGAGGAGTATCGATACGGGACCGGAGATAAGCGGCAAGCCCAACAGGAGGCCGCCGAGGGTGATGCCCCATCTTTGTACAGCAAACGTACAAGCCACCAGAAGCAGCGGGCTGATCAGAACTTTGGCGAGTACGAGTGTCACCGGAACTCCAAGACGTAAACTCAGAAACAACACCTCTTCATCTTGGGGCCTGATAAGAGTAGAGTCTATTTGTTCTTAGTTTCGGTAAGCATCGTATTTTGTTATCCTCATGGAGCAGACAATGCTGAACACCACCCGGCTACGCATTCTGCGTGAAGTCGCCGCACGTGGAACGATCATCGCGGCGTCAGAAGCGCTCTACCTCACGCCGCCGGCGGTATCCCATCAACTCAAGGTCCTCGAGCAAGAGATGGGCATCCCCCTTCTCGAGCGCACCGCCCGGTCGATCCGGCTCACGGACGCGGGACGACGCCTTGTGGAGCACGCCGAGACGATCCTGGCCGAATGCGAAGAAGCGTACGCCGACGTCGTGTCCTTCTCCATCGAGATCTCCGGGCACATCAGACTCTCAACATTCCAGACGGCAGCTCAGAGCTTCGCGCTTCCGGCGGTGGCGGATATTCTCAAGAAGTACCCGCAACTCGATGTCGTCGTGAGCGAACTTGAGCCGTTGCGCGCCATCCCCGCACTAAAAGCAGGGCAGATCGATATCGCCCTCTCACATGAATGGGACTTCGTCCCGCTGCCGAAGGACAGAGGCGTCGATCGCTATGACTTGCTCTTCGAGCCGATCGTCGTGGTGCTGCCCGTGGGCCATCCCCTCGCCTCGGGGCCGGTCCGGTTGAAGGATCTGTCGGAGGAGCGCTGGTGCGTCGCGCACGAAAGCGCGGCAAGCCGTCTGGCAGTCGACCGGGTCGCGCAGTCCGCGGGATTTGAACCGCGTATCATCCTCGAGAGCAACTACTTCCGCGCAATCGGGTCGGCGGTGGAGGCACGACTTGGCGTAGGCATCGCCCCGCTGATGACTGACCTCCGGGGGCTCGACATCGTTATTCAACCACTCATCGAGCCGACCATGGAACGCCGCATCTTCGCCGCGGTCCGGCGTGGCTCCGGTAGATCCCCCGCCATGCGAGCAGTACTTGATGCTCTCGAGACGGTCGCAGGTACGCTCGGCCCCGAGAGCCTTCCGGAGTTCCGACCCTGATCAGAGCGCGTGCTTTGCGCCCCCGCGCCAAGTCTGCGAAACGGCAGGCGCTCCCGGCCGGTACGCAAGGTGCACATACGATGGCGCGTCGAGGACGACCAGGTCCGCGCGCATCCCGGGTGCAAGACGGCTGATGTCGTCTCGCCGGAGTGCGGCTGCTCCACCAGTCGTCGCGGCGAAGAGCGCCTCGGCTGGCGTAAGGCGCATCTCGCGAACCGCGAGTGCGATCATGAGCGGCATCGACGTCGTGTACGACGACCCCGGGTTACAGTCAGTCGCAAGCGCAATGGTCACGCCAGCATCCAGCAGACGTCTCGCGTCGGCATACGGCGCGCGCGTGCTGAAGTCCGCACCGGGTAGGAGCGTCGCCACCGTGGTGCTCGCGGCGAGCGAGTCGATATCGACGCTTGAGAGATACGTGCAGTGATCGACGCTGGCTGCGCCGAACTCCACGGCAAGCCGCACGCCGGGGCCGTGCTCAAGCTGGTTGCCGTGCAGCCGCGGCAGGAGCCCGGCGGCGATGCCGGCGGCGAGGACGCGGCGGGTCTCGGCCTCATCAAAGGCGCCGGTGTCGCAGAAGACGTCGATCCAGCGCGCGAGCGGTGCGCATGCGACGAGCATCTCGCCGCAGACGAGATCGACGTATGCGGCACGGTCGTTCGCGTACTCAGCGGGAACGACGTGTGCACCGAGGAAGGTCGTCTCGTCGGTGAACTCGCTCGCGACTTCAAGCAGGCGGCGCTCGTCGGCAATGGTGAGGCCGTAGCCGCTCTTGATCTCGACGGTGGTGGTGCCCGAGGCGGTCGCCTCGGCGAGCAGGCGTCGGGTGTTCTCGCGAAGCTCGTCGGTCGAAGCGGCTCGCGTGGCCGCGACGGTCGTCATGATGCCACCGCCGGTGTACGGCTCGCCCGCCATCCGCGCAGCGAACTCGGCGGACCGCTCGCCAGCGAAGACCAGGTGCGTGTGGCTGTCGACGAAGCCAGGCACGACGGCGCGGCCCTCGACATCCACGCGGGTGTCCGTCGCCGGAGCGTCTGTGGCGCGTCCGACCCACGCCACGCGATTGCCGTCGAGCACGATGGCCGCGTCGCGCAGGATGCCGAGACGCGAACCGTCTCCGATCTCGCTGTCGTTCGTGACGAGCTCGCCGATGTTGGTGATGAGTGTGGCGGTCATCGGGCGGACCCGTCCGCGTCTAGGCCCTCGCGCATGGGGATGCGAACGCCTCGCTCGTCGGCAACCTCAAGCGCCCGATCGTAACCAGCGTCCGCGTGGCGGATGACGCCCATCGCGGGGTCGTTCGTGAGCACACGGGCGAGCTTCTCGGCCGCAAGCGGTGTCCCGTCGGCGACGCTCACCTGCCCGGCGTGGAGTGAGCGGCCGATGCCGACTCCCCCGCCGTGGTGGAACGACACCCACGACGCACCGGACGCCACGTTCACGAGCGCGTTCAAGATCGGCCAGTCGGCGATCGCGTCGCTGCCGTCGATCATCGCCTCGGTCTCTCGATACGGACTTGCGACACTGCCGCAGTCGAGGTGATCGCGGCCGATCACGATCGGTGCTTTGAGCGTGCCGTCGGCAACCATCTCGTTGAAGCGCACTCCGGCGAGATCGCGCTCGCCCTGACCCAGCCAGCAGATGCGCGCCGGAAGTCCCTGGAACGCGATCTTCTCGCGCGCGTTGCGAATCCAGCGGTGGAGCGGCTCGTTCTCGGGGAAGAGTTCGAGAATCGCTTCGTCGGTCGCGTGGATATCGGCTGGTTCACCGGAAAGCGCGGCCCAGCGGAACGGGCCTCTCCCCTCGCAGAAGAGCGGGCGAATGTATGCGGGCACGAATCCGGGGAACTCCCAGGCGCGGGTGTAGCCGCCGAGTTCGGCCTCGGCACGGATCGAGTTGCCGTAATCGAAGACTTCCGCACCGGCGTCCATGAAGCCGACCATCGCTTCAACGTGCGCCGCCATTGACGTCCGGGCGCGCGCGGTGAACTCCTCGGGAGAGCGCTCGGCGTACAGGTGCCACTCCTCGAGTGAGACGCCGATCGGCAGGTACGACAGCGGATCGTGGGCCGACGTCTGGTCGGTCACGATGTCGACCTCGATGCCACGGCGCAGGAGCTCCGGCAGCACCTCGGCACAGTTGCCCTGCAGGCCGACCGATAGCGGCCGACGTTCGCGCTTGGCGGCAAGCACGCGCTCGATCGCGTCGTCGAGGTCGGCCGTCCACTCGTCCATGTAGCGCTGCGAGACGCGCCGCTCCAGACGCGACGGGTCCACATCCACGACGAGCACGACGCCATCGTTCATCGTGACGGCGAGCGGCTGGGCGCCACCCATGCCGCCGCAACCGCCGGTCACCGTGAGCGTGCCGGCGAGCGTACCTCCGAAGCGTTTCTCGGCAATGGCGGCGAAGGTCTCGTACGTGCCCTGGACGATCCCCTGCGTGCCGATGTAGATCCACGAGCCGGCCGTCATCTGGCCGTACATCGTGAGGCCGAGATGCTCGAGACGGCGGAACTCGGGCCACGTCGCCCAGTCCGGCACGAGGTTGCTGTTGGCGATGAGCACGCGCGGTGCCCACTCGTGCGTCTGCATGACGCCGACCGGGCGTCCCGACTGCACGAGCATCGTCTCGTCGGCCTTGAGCGTGGAAAGTGTGCGGACGAGCGCGTCAAACGACTTCCAGTCGCGGGCAGCCTTGCCGGTGCCACCATACACGACGAGGTCATCGGGCCGCTCGGCCACATCCGGGTCGAGGTTGTTCATGAGCATGCGCAGCGCGGCTTCCTGCTGCCAGCCCTGTGTGTTGAGTGCGGTTCCGCGCGGGGCGCGAACCGGGCGTGCGCCTTCGGTCATGACGGCCTCCTTGTTAGAGCGTTTACGAAGACGTCAGCTCCGGGCGGTGCCTGCGCTGCTACTCATCCCCGCCCTCCATCCGCTTCTGCTCGCGCTCGAGCTCCTTCGCGCTGCGGTCGGGCGTGGGCAGGTCCTCGGGCATGGTGCCGCCAAGATCGGCGATCGTCTCACGCACCCGCTTCCCTACATCGTAGTGCGTCTGGTTGGCGACGTGCTTGCCGTTGACGTTATCACGGCGAATCTTCTCCTCGGCTTGCGTCGCGCGGAACAGGTTGGCGGCCAGCTCCGTACTTCCCATGTGGTCGAGAATCGCCTCGCGCTCCTTCAGGTCCTTGCGCGCGTGGATGTCGCGCGCCCCAAGACCTCCGTACAGCCCGCGATAGCCGTGGTCCTGAAAGACGGCGAAGTCCTGCGGTGTCTCCACGCCGGCACGCTGCGCGGTCTCCACGAGCAGCTTATTGTGCTCCCGGACTTCGCCTCGCAGGAACACGCGCTTCTGGTCTTCGGTCAGCTGACGGAACTGCTCGTCGTCCGCGAGTTCGGCGCGCCTCGTTTGGATGGCAAAGTAGGTCTGGCCGTTGGCAATGACCGGCTTGGACGGGTCACCGTTCTGGACAATGAGGTAGCAGGCGTAGCGAGACAGCTCGAAATCCTCGATCTCGCGCTCAGTGCCAAGGCCCAGCTCGACCATTTTTCCCACGCGGGAAATATGGTTCTGAGCAGGCATTTTCGACTGTTCGGCGGCGACAATGGCCCTCTCGATGACACGCTTGAACTTGTCCCAGGTGCCATACTCAAGCACTGGCTGCAACTCGCGAGCAAGCCAATACTCGGTGCCGCCGTCATCGACGTGTCTCAGCGACTCGAAGGTCACCTCGTGTGTGTTCTTGATCTCCCCCACGCTCACTTCACCGTCTCCTTGATCATCTTGGCCATCTTGACGCGAATCTCAACAGGCTTGCCCTCCAGCTGCTCGATCTCGGTCTGCGTGCGCTATTCGAGCTCTCCGACGGCGGCTTCGACTGCCCGCACGATCGCACCGGACGCGACGAGCCCGTGTGCGGCCTCGAT
>WSXY01000014.1 GCA_009773565.1 Actinomycetota bacterium
AAGCGGCAAGAGGATAGAGCAATACGCAAGGGGAAGGACGAAGATCGAGCCCCGCCAGACTCAGTGCAAGAGGCTTTGCACTAACTTCTGCAATCAAGGTCGTGTTCCGATTCGTTGCGTCTGTGTCGCCGCCTTTCGCCCTGCCGTGTATAATCACTTCCGCGTCTCAGACGCGCGGAGAGTTGGCCGAGTCGGTTGAAGGCGCTCGCCTGCTAAGCGAGTAAAGGGCTTGAAGCCCTTTCGAGGGTTCGAATCCCTCACTCTCCGCCAGTTAACAACAGCTCCTGCCCCGATGCTCCCGATTGACAGCAGCGGCACTTCGGTGGCAGGATACGTGAGCCTTTACGGCCCGCGCGCCCTTAGCTCAGTGGATAGAGCGTCCGGCTACGAACCGGGAGGTCGCAGGTTCGAATCCTGCAGGGCGCACCATTGCACTTGCGAGACCCCGCCACGCCGGCGGGGTCTTTCGTTTTCCCGAAAACCCCGAGGGGAATACAAGCGTCTGAACGACAACAGAGTAGTCGTGGCGACCCTCACGGTCGCCCGAAGCAGAAAGGCACATCATGGCGCGCAACAGAACGCTGGCAACCCTCGCGGTCATACTCCTCACAATCACAGTTGGACTCGCGGGTTGCGCTGCACAAGTGGCGAAGGAGCCCACTCCAGGCGTCCCCAACACGGTGACTGCCTCTGGTGAGGGTAAGGAGCTCGCTGCACCAGACCAGGCCGAAATGAGCTTCGGCGTCTCGGTGCAGGGCACCGACGCGAAGAAGACACTTGCGGACGCCGGGAAGAAGGCTGAAACGATCATCGCTGCCCTCAAGAAAGCAGGGGTCGATGCGAAGGACATCCAGACATCAGGCGTGAACCTCTATCCCCAGCAGGATTACTACCCCGGCAAGGCGCCGCGAATCACCGGCTACCAGGCCTCGGTGCAGGTGCGAACGACGATCAAAGACATAGCAAAGGTCGGAGACGTGATCACCGCTGGTACGAATGCCGGCGCGAACGAGATCAACGGACCATCGTTCACCCTCTCCGAGAAATCAACGTCACGCGCCGCAGCGATCGAGAAGGCTGTCGCTGACGCCCGTGCGCGCGCTGACGCTATGGCGAAAGCCGCGGGTAAGAGCGTCGGCGAGGTCTTGAGCATCAGTGAGGCCGGAGTCAATGTTCCACCGGTCAACTGGGGTCTGTCGCGTGGAGCGCAATCGTATGCGCTCGACGCCGCCGCGGCTGTACCCATCGAAAAGGGCACCCTCGACATCACCGCGAATGTGACGGTCATCTTCGAACTGAAGTAACATCGGCCTGAGGGAACGACAGCATCCGGGCGGCCCTCAACGGGGCCGCCCTTCTCTGTGCCTCGCCGGAAGGAGCACGCATGGCTGGCTCACTCAGCGACAAGGTAATCGTCGTCACGGGGTCCACGCGCGGCATCGGGCGCGCGATCGCGGAGGCGTGCGCGGACGCGGGTGCGACCGTCGTCTTGTCGTCTCGCACCGCAGGCGCAGTGCGAGACGCCGTGAGCGCCTTCGAAACGTGCGGCAGGTGCTGCTCGGGCATCGCGGCTGACGTCGCGAGCGCACAGGATGTGCAGGCGCTCTACGATCATGCACTTGCGACCCACGGGCGCATCGACGCGTGGGTCAGCAACGCGGGCATCTCGCTCGGCTACCGGCCGCTCGACGAGCTTTCGGTATCCGAGATCGACGACATCGTTGGCATCAACCTTCTCGGCAGCCTGTACGCGATGCGGCTGCTCGTTCCATACTTCCGCGAGCATGGCGGCCAGCTCCTCAACATGTCAGGACGCGGCTACCGCGGCGAGGCAACACCGCACACCGCGGCATACGCCGCCACCAAGACCGCGATCGCCAGCATCACAAAGAGCGTCGCCGAGGAGAACGAGGACTGCGACCGCATCTCGGTGAACGCGCTCGTGCCGGGGATGGTGCTCACCGACTTCTACGTCGACATGAAGACGAGTCCCCGGCTGGTGTCCACGGTCGGCAACTGGCGTCTCGCGATGGACGCTTTCGGCGTGCCGTTGGAGACCGTCGGACTCGAGGCGGTGCGCGTGCTCTCGATCCCTCCCGGACGCGAGACCGGCCGCATCTACAGTCTGCTGCGGGGAACGAGGCTGGCGCGGGGCATCGCGCTCATGTCATGGTATGGAATGAGCGGGAAGATGAAGAAGTAGCACGGGGCGCCAGGGGGCGGCTTGAGCGACTACGAGTACAGACGACGTGAACCGGCACCGCGCTCGCGGTCATCGCGCATGCGCAAGGTTGCGCCGCCCGAGCGCGCTACGCGCGTGTCGAAAGTCGAATCGCACACCTCCGGCATCTTCTCGCAACCGGGAGGTGGCGGCTGGGGCGGGGGCAACCTGCACACCCGCAGCCATAAGGGCCGTCACCGCGAAACGGCAATCTTCACCGGGAGCAGCCGGCGCAACACCGCGACCATCGGGTTCGTCGCCCTCGTCATCGGCGTTCTCGCGCTCACCATCGGCATCACGGCCTGGCTGCTGACGCGACCGGCGTCGATCGCCATCGCCGCAACGCCTTCGGATGCGAGCATCGTCTTCAACGGCTCTCAGAACGCCTCTGGCACGCTCACAGCAGGCGACCTCAAGCCCGGTCGATACACAGTGGCAGTCACACGTAAGGGCTTCGCACCCGTGAGTGTCTCGGTCGATCTCAAGCGCGGCAAGAAGACAAAGCTCACCTACTCACTCAAGCCGATGCCGTTTGCGGTCTCGGTCACAACGCATCCCAAGGGCGCGGCCTGCACGCTCACCACTGCCGCTGGCACGGCACTCACCGGCACGGCTCCATTCGAACAGCAGGCGACCGCCGGGAAGTGCACGCTCACGGTCGTGATGGCGGGCTACAACACCATCAAGCGCGAGGTCTTCCTCGATGAATCACTCTCCTTCAACTTCTACCTCGATCCCGAGGGCCAGGTGCTCCGCGGTCTCGGCACCATCACCACGAAAGGGGCGCCCAAGGGCGTCTCGGTCACGCCAGATGGCAGCGAAGCGTGGACGTCGATCCTGAACGGCCCGCCGTCTATCGAGATCTTCGAGCCGAGGAGCGGGAAGAAGATCGGCGAGGTCGACATCGGTAAGTACGGTGCCGTGGAGGTCATCTTCAACAAGGCCGGAACCCTTGCCTACACGTCGCAGATGGAGACGGCCGAGTGCTTCGAGATCGACGTGAAGACCCGAAAGGTCCTGCGCGAGTTCAAGAGCGGCAGCGCGTGGACGAAGTGGGTGCAGCTCTCGCCAGACGAGAAGACGCTCTATGCCAGCAACTGGTCGGGCGATGACGTCTCGATCATCGACCTGACGACCGGCGAGCTCACGAAGCGCATCGGCGTATCGAACACGCCGCGCGGGATGTACGCGACCGCTGACGGGAAGACGCTCTACGTCGCGGGCTTCGACTCGGGCTTCCTCGACAAGATCGACCTGGCGAGCGGAACGGTCACGACGGTCTACAAGAGTGGCGGCGCGCTCCGTCACCTCGTGGCCGACGAAAAGACCGGCCGGCTGTTCATCTCGGACATGTCAAAGGACAAGATCTACGTCCACGACATGAAGACGGGCACCACGAAGACGTTCGTGGATGTCGACGAGAAGCCGAATACCATCGATCTCGCACTCGACGGCAAAGTCCTCTTCGTGAGTTGCCGCGGCGAGAACAACCCGAAGTCGTACTACATCCCCGGCCCCGAGTGGGGCTCCATCCTCGTCTTTGACGCGGCCACCGCCAAACCGCTCGACGCAGTCATCGGTGGCAATCAGTGCACGGCACTCGACGTGAGTGACGACGGCAAGATCCTCATCTTCAGCGACTTCCTCGACAATCGTTTGCGCGTCTACGAAGTGCCATCGTACGAGACGCTCGTCAAGGGCAACGGCGGTCGCTATCAGGCGCACTTTGCGCAGATCAAGAAGTAGACGGCGCGACGCCCGCTAACCGATCGCGTGCCCGCCAAAGCGGTTCCGAAGCGCCGAAAGCACTCGCCCCGCGTACGATGGCGCGGTTTCGGACTCGCGGCGCACCTCGAGCGCATCGCGTATCACCCGCGCGTCCACGCCGAGCGCCTCGGCGGCCTTCACGGTCCACTCGCCTTCGCCGGTGCTCGCGACGGTGCCCGACACGCTCTCGAGGTCCTGCCCAAAGGTCCGGAAAGCGTCCTCAAGCCAGCCGACGAGCCGGGACTCGATGACGCTGCCCCGGTTGTAGACCTCCGCGGCGGCATCGAGATCGATCTGGAACGGCGAGCGCTTCATGATCGCGAAACCCTCGGCGATGGCCTCCATCATCCCGTACTCGATACCGTTGTGGACCATCTTCACGAAGTGCCCAGCGCCGTGACCGTCGAAGAACCGGTAGCCGTCACGCACCGACGCGTCGCGCCAGAGGTGCTCGAGGCGGTCGAAGTCGGCGCGCTCGCCGCCCACCATCAAACACGCGCCGTTGCGCGCTCCGCCGGGGCCGCCCGACGTACCGGAGTCAAGGAAGCGCAGCCCGAGCGCGGCGAGCTTCGGTGCCCGCTCGATCGTCTCGATGTAGTGAGAATTGCCGCCGTCGATGACCGTGTCGCCGGGCTCGAGCAGGCTTGCAAGGCCGCCCTCGCCGAAGAGCACCTGGTCCACCGGCGCACCCGACGGCACCATCAACCACACCGTCCTCGGTGGATCGAGCGCCGCGACGAGGTCGGCCAGCGATTCGACCGCTTCGAGACCCTCGGCCTCCATCGCCTCTGCAACCGCATTCGTGCGGTTCCAGCCGACGACCCGCCACCGGTGGTCGATGAGGTTGCGTGCAAGGTTCGCGCCCATCTTCCCGAGACCCGCGACGCCTATCTCGAGCTTCGCAACCGGGGACGCGTCCACGCGCTCGCGCGCGAGCGCGGTCACGCTCGAGCTATCAGGCGTGTAGGTCTCGAGCGGTACGGCGCCGCTCCCCCACGCTCGCGTGAACGGGTCGATGAACGCCCACATCGCGCGAACCTCATCGGTCGCAACGAAGAGCGTCTGGTCGCCGGCGATCGCATCGAGCAGCAGCTTCGCGTACTCCTCGACGTACTGGACCTTCTCCTCCTTCTCGTAGAGGAAGAAGGTGAACTCGCGCAGTTCGAGCTCACGCTCGAACCCGGGCTTCTTCGCCCAGAACTCTATCTTGATGCTCTCCTCGGGCTCCAGTCGGAACGTCACGCGGTTCTCGAAGTGTCCGGGACCGGCTGCGTCACACAGACACGCCTCGGGGGCTCGGAACGTGACGGCGATCTCCTTGAGCGGCGTTCCCATCCGCTTGCCAGACTCCATCGTGACCGGCACGCCGCCCCAGCGCCCGCCATGTAGCGCGAACCGCAGTCGGAAGTACGTCTCGGTGTCCGAGCAAGGATCGACACCCGTTATCTCGCGATAGCCGTCGTACTGCGCACGGAACGAGTATGCGGCGATATCGTCCGCAGACGGCGCGCGCAGATCCTCCAGGAAGCGGACGCGATTGGCGCGAATCGACTCAGCCGACAGGTCGCGCGGCCGGTCCATCAGCACGAGCGCGAGCATCTGCAGCAGGTGGTTCTGCCCGACATCGCGCAGCGCCCCGACGCCGTCGTAGAAGGCACCGCGTTTCTCGACACCGATCGACTCCAGCAGCGTGATGTCGATGCGGTCGATGGATCCCGCATCCCACGACGGCTCGAACAGCGTGTTCGAGAACCGGAACGACATGATGCCCTGGAGCATCTCCTTCGCGAGGTAGTGATCGATGCGGTACACCTGCTCTTCGGCGAACAAACTGCCGAGGAGTTCGTCCAGCTCCTGCGCCGTGGCGCCGTCTCTCCCGAACGGCTTCTCCACGAGCACGCGAGTCCATCCGGTGTCATCGCTACACCCCTGGGTGAGTCCGCTTGCCGAAAGCCGCTCGAAAATGGTGCGGTAGTTCTCCGGGGGGACGGCGAGGTAGTAGAGCTTGCTCGAACATAGGCCCCAAGTATCGTCGATGGCCTGCACGTCGGCGGCGAGCGCTTCATACGCGGCGCCGTCATCGAAGGTGCCGCGTTGGTACGTGAACATCCCGAGAAACGCCTCGCGCGCGTCGCCCTCGGGCGCAAGGCCCTGGTAGGCATCGAGGATGCCCCTCACGTGGTCGCGAAGATCGTCATCGCTCCAGTCACGCCGTGAGAACCCGATGACCCGAAAGCGCTCCGGCAGACGGCCCTTTACCTGCAGGTACGCAAGCGACGGGACGATCTTGCGCGCCATGAGGTCGCCGGTCGCGCCGAAGACGGTAAGGATCGTCGGGCGGTTGCTCTCGGGTGTCGTCACGGGTGTCGCTCCTCGGGGAAGTCGGGTGTACACAAAGGATTCTTCCCTCAAACCCGCGACGCTGTTACCCGAGTGGTCGAATGACGTCCTGCCCACCCATGTACGGGCGCAGCACCTCCGGCACGACGACCGATCCGTCGGCCTGCTGGTAGTTCTCAAGAACCGCCACCAGCGTCCGACCGACAGCAAGCCCGCTCCCATTGAGCGTGTGCACGAAGCGGCTGCCCTTGAACTCGCCGCCGCGGTACTTGATGCCTGCGCGTCGTGCCTGGAAGTCGGTACAGTTGCTGCAGGACGAGATCTCCTTGTACGCGATGTAGCTCGGCAGCCAGACCTCAAGGTCGTACGTCTTGGCGGCGCCAAATCCCATGTCGCCGGTGCAGAGCGTGATCACGCGATACGGCAGTCCGAGAAGTTCGAGGATGTTTCCGGCATCGCCGACCATATCTTCGAGTTCGTCAAAGCTTGTATCGGGCGCCGAGAACTTCACCATCTCGACCTTATCGAACTGGTGCACGCGGATCATCCCGCGTGTGTCACGGCCCGCAGATCCTGCCTCCTCGCGGAAGCAGGGCGTGTACGCACAGTACTTCAGCGGCAGCTCCGCAGCCTCAAGCACTTCGTCGCGGTGCAGGTTGGTCAGCTGCACTTCGGCGGTCGGGATGAGGTACAGGCCGTCGGCCGTCTTGAAGAGGTCATCTTCGAACTTGGGCAGCTGTCCGGTGCCGGTGAGCGTCTCGGCATTGGCCATCGCAGGCACCGACCATTCGGTGTAGCCGCGCGCGCCGTGCGTGTCGAGCATGAAGTTGATGAGCGCACGGTTGAGCCGCGCGCCGTCTTTGCCGAGGACGACGAAACGCGACTTTGCCAGCTTCACGCCACGATCGAAGTCGATGACGCCAAGCGCCGGACCGAGGTCCCAGTGAGCGATGGGTTCGAAGTCGAACTCGCGAGGCGTGCCCCACCGGGTCACCTCAACGTTCGCGCTCTCGTTCGGGCCGACCGGCACGCTCGCATCCGGCATGTTCGGGATGCGCAGCAGCATGTCGCGCACGTCCACGTCGACTTGCTCCAGGTGCGCCTCATCGGCGGCGATCTCGTCGTTGATGACCCGAACCTGCTCCTTGCGCGCCTCCGCAGCATCGCGGTCGCCGGCCTTCATGAGCGCACCAATCTCTTTCGATGCCTCGTTGCGCCGGGCCTGCCGCGACTCGACCTCGCCGATCAGCCTGCGCCGCTCCTCGTCCAGCTCAAGGAACCGGTCGAAATCCCACGTACCCTGGCGGTTCGTCACCGCGGCGCGAACGGCGTCGATGTTCTCGCGGACGAAGCGTGCGTCGAGCATGGTAAGCCTCCGGTCAGAGCGCGTTCAGGTTCTGTTCAGCGTCTGCTGGCAGTATAGCCGAGGAGTCCGTGCCGGCGCGCGATGGAGGTGGTGGAGTATGGGTAGTATCATAGTGGTATCACGGTCAAACCAGACCAAGGAGCCGACCATGTCCGACTTCCTGCTGCGCGACGTGGATAGCCACGTCATCGAGCAACTCAAAAGGCGAGCCTGCGAGAACGGCCGATCGCTCCAGGCCGAGATCCACGACACACTCAAGCGCTCGGTGCGGTTGAGTAAGGCCGAGTCGATTGCGATGCTGAAAGCGCTGCGAGGTCGGCTCCCCGCTAGTACCCGGGATTCCACCGAGGACATCAGAGCAGATCGGGACTCCCGGTGAACGCCGCAGTATTCGACGCGAGTGTGCTGGTGAAGCTCGCAATCGAGGAGCCACACTCCGGCGAGGCGGCGCGCCTCTACAAGGACATCGAGATGGCAATCGCACCCGACTGCGCCTCTATAGAATGTACCAGCGCGCTTTGGAAGAAGCGCCGCTACGAAGGCTACGACCCCGCGTGTATCTCAGAGGCGTTCCGACTACTCAGATCGATCGATGTTGCGGTCTTCGAGTCGGCTCCACTCCTTGAGAACGCACTCGAAATTGCGCTGTCGCTCGATCACCCGGTGTACGACTGTATCTACCTCGCGCTCGCTCTTCAGGAGGGCATCCCGCTCGTCACCGCCGATGCCCGGCTGCGGGACGTGGCAGGTGTTGTGGGAATCGACGTGCTCTGGGTGGGGGCACTGTAGCAGCGGGACTTACCGTCCCGAGGCTCATCTTCCCTCGCGGACGCATTCCCCCTATAGTGCACCTTATGATTCCTGAAGAAATACGCCTCGGTAGCCGCCTCATCCGTCTCGTGCGCGGTGACATAACTGCGGAGCACGTCGATGCGATCGTGAACGCGACGAACGCCAGTCTGCGCGCGGGCGGCGGAGTGTGCGGTGCGATCTATGCGGCTGCAGGTCCCGCGCTCGCCGAGGACGCCCGCCGCGTGATGGCAGACCGTGGCCCGCTCACGCCCGGCGAGGCCGTCGCCACCGTCGCCGGCGACCTGCACGCTCGTTATGTCATTCACGCTCTCGGACCCGTCTGGCACGGTGGCGAGCAGAGCGAGGCTGAAGCGCTCGCAAACGCGTACCGCAACTCCATCAAACTCGCTGACGCGCTCGGCCTCCAGTCGATAGCGTTCCCGAGCATCTCAACGGGCATCTACGGGTACCCGCTCATGAATGCGGCTCACGTCGCGCTGCGAACACTGCGCGACGCGCTCAAGAACGCCACGTCAGTCCGTGAAGTCCACGTGGTGCTCTTTGATCAGCGTACGTACGACACCTGGCTCGGCGCAGCCCGGTAGCGCGTAACCTTCGGCCCTTCTCCCTCTTGAAAAGCACGGCCATCACGGTATGGTTGCATGGATACCGTGCGCTTCTGCATATCCAAACTCGCCCGAGGAGAGTCTCGCATGATCAAGGTCGCCGTATGGGGTACTGGAATGATGGGTCAGGGTCTGCTTGGCTACATCCTCGACAGGCCGAATGATATCGAGCTCGTCGGCGTGATCGACAGACACCCGGAAAAGCACGGCCGCACCGTGGGCGAGGTCGTCGGCCGGGAATGCGACATTCCCGTGACCGCCGACTCCGCAGCGGTGCTGGCGCTCAAGCCCGATGTCGTATGCATCCTGACCGCGAGTAACCTGCACGAAATCACCGACCAGGTCGAGGCTGCGATTCGCGCTGAGGCCGACGTCATCGGAATCGCCGAAACGCTCAGCTACCCGTGGGCGACCGACCCCGCGTGGGCCGCGCGAATCGATGCGCTCGCACGCGAACACGGTGTGAGCGTGCTCGGCACCGGCGTCAACCCGGGTTTCGTCCTCGACGCGCTGCCGATCCTGCTCTCCTCGGCATGCCTTAGCATCGAGCGCATCGAAGCCGCACGCATCAACGACCTCTCGCCGTTCGGGCCGACCGTCATGGAGAGTCAGGGCGTGGGTACCACCGTCGAGCAGTTCAACGCGGGGATCGCCGACGGCTCAATCGTCGGGCACATCGGCTTCCAGGAGTCCGTCGGACTCATCGCCTACGCGCTCGGCTGGGAGATCGACGAGGTCGTCGAGACGCGCGAACCGATCGTCTCGACGGTGGAGCGCTCCACGCCGCACGTTCACGTCGCCCCCGGCGACGTTGCAGGCTGTCGCCACATCGCTCGCGCCTACAGCAAAGGCGAACTCAAGATCGAACTTGTGCACCCGCAGCAGATCCACCCGCACCTTGAGGGTGTCGAGACCGGTGACTACATCACCATCGTGGGCGAGCCGAACATCAGCTTCCATGACGGCCCCGAGATTCCCGGCGGCAAGGGCACGTACGCGAGCACCGGCAACTACATCCCGCTCATCGGCGCAGCAGCACCCGGCATCCAGACCGTGGTCGACATGCCGCTTCCACGCTTCTGGTCCCCGACCGTCTAGGAGATTGCCCCCATGGCTGACATCACGCGCTGCACCGCTGGCGACTGGGTGGAAGTCGAGCGCGTCTTGCTCGAACCCGTCGACCGCTCGACCAATCTGCCCGAGGACACCGCCGCCCAGCCGCTCATGGTGTGGGTGAAGGGCTTTGCGCTTACCGATGCGGCCCTCGGCGACGAGCTGTCGCTCGAGACGATGACCGGCCGCACCGTCTCCGGGCGTCTCTCGGCGATCAACCCCGGCTACTTCCACACATTCGGCAGGCCCGCGCCCGAACTCACGCACGTCGGCCGCGACCTGCGTGCGCGCGTGGCCGCGTACCGCGCGAGCGCTCCCGCGAAGGCGGGTGAGTAACGTGGCGAATCGCACCGAGGCGATCCTCGCGCGCAAGGGCGAAATCATGAGGCGCGCGCTGGGGATGGATTACTCGCAGTTTGAGCGCAGCCCCATCGCATTCGACTACGACGGCATGATGGCCGCGCACGGCTACTCGCTTCAGGACATCGTCGGCATCCAGCGGGCCGGTGGCGTAGGTCAGACGCCATTGCTCGAGCTCCGCAACCTGACAGACCTCGTACGCTCGTACTCCGAGCCGGGACACGGCGCGCGCATCTTCGTGAAAGACGAGGCCGCCAACATGGCCGGCTCCTTCAAGGACCGCCGCGCGAGCGTGAGCATCCACGTGGCGAAGGAGAAGGGCTACGCGGGCGTCATCGCCGCAACGTCTGGCAACTACGGCGCCGCAGTCTCCAGCCAGGCGGCGCGCGCGGGCCTCGCGTGCATCATCGTGCAGGAGGCGTTCGACTCGCGCCACGTCGGCCAGCCCGAGATCGTCGAGAAGTCGCGCATCTGCGAGGCGTTCGGCGCCGAGGTCGTGCAGCTCTCGGTCGGGCCCGAACTCTTCAGCCACATGCTCGAGCTCCTCGATGAAACCGGCTACCTCGCGGCGTCGCTCTACTCAGCGTTCGGCGTGTCGGGCATCGAGACGCTCGGCTGGGAGCTTGCGGAGGAGATGACGGCCGTCACCGGTGCACCGCCAACGCACGTCATCGTCACGCACGCCGGCGGCGGCAACACGACCGGCACGGCACGCGGCCTCAAGCGCGCTGGCGCGAGGACCGAGATCGTCAGCGCCAGCGTCGACCTTTCGGGCCTCCATATGGCCAGCGACGCCGACTTCAACCGCAAGAGTTTCACGACCGGGCACACCGGCTTCGGCGTGCCGTTCGCGACCTGGCCCGACCGCGCCGACGTACCGCGCAACGCGGCCCGGGCGCTCCGCTACATGGACCGGTACCTCACCGTGAGCCAGGGCGAGGTCTTCTACGTGACCGAGGCGATGGCCAAGCTCGAAGGCCTCGAGCGCGGGCCGAGCGGTAACACCGCCATGGCCGCCGCGATGTCACTCGCCCGCGACCTGCCGACCGACGCGACCGTCGTCGTGCAGGAGACCGAGTACACCGGCGCCGGCAAGCACCACTGGGCACAGCTCAACTTCGCACGCGAGAACGGCGTCGAGGTCCGCGCAGGCGACCCGACCGAGAACGTGCCCGGCAAGAGCATCATCATCCCCGAGCGACCCGAGCAGATCCGCGCAAGGGACTTCGACCTCGGCAAGATTAGGCGCTCCTACGTCCGCAACGCTCTCGCACACGCGGGCGAGGGTTACGTACCGACGACGGACGACATCGAGTTCCTCGCAGCCGACACTAACAGCACGCCCGCCGCGGTCGAGGAGATCATCGCCGCGCTTAAGGCAACGTAGTTCGGGTAGGAACCCTTCATCACGTGTAAGCGGCGCCGCTGGTCCCCCCGGCGGCGTTGCCGCATTCAGGGCAGACTCGCAACCCCGCAGGCCGCTCGAGCGCACTCGCCTCGAGGAGCGCATCATCGGTGAAGATCTCCCGGGTCGCCCCGTCGGCAACGACACGGCCCTCATGGAGCACGATCGTCCGCTCGCACAGATCGAGCGCCAGATCCAGGTCGTGTGTCGCGATGATCTTGGTGTGCTCGAACGTCGCGAGCAGCTCGATGAGACGTCTGCGCGCCCTCGGGTCTAGGTTCGAGCTCGGCTCGTCCATCACGAGAACGCTCGGGTTCATCGCTAACACCGTCGCGATGGATACCGCGCGCTTCTCGCCGCCCGACAGTCGATACGGCGGCCGGTCCTTGAGCTTGAGTGCACCGACGCGGTCAAGCGCTTCGGTCGCACGCCTCAACACGTCGGCCTCGGGCAGCCCGAGGTTCGCGGGACCGAATGAGACGTCCTCAAGCACCGTCGGCATGAACAGTTGATCGTCGGGGTCCTGAAAGACCATCCCCACCGTCTTGCGGATGTCGGGCAGCGTGCCCTTCGTGACCGGCGTGCCACCGATACCGACTGTGCCCGAGCATGGCGATAGCAGCCCGTTCAGGTGCATGAGCAGCGTCGACTTGCCCGCTCCGTTAGCGCCGACGAGCGCGATCGATTCCCCGTGGCCGATATGGAACGAGACGCCGTCGAGCGCACACGTCCCGTCCGGGTACGTGAAGCCGAGCGCATCGACGTCGATCGTGTGGTGGCTCATGATCCCAACCTCATAACGACACTCCCGAGCAACAGAGGGATATTCAACAGCCGGAACGCGAGAAACGCGCCACACCAACCGAGGATGAAGACGGCGTCGCGTGCGGTGAATACGAGACGCCGACCCGAACGCACCTGACCCGTGAAGCCCCGGCCGAGCATCGCCGCATAGATCCGCTCCGCGCGCGCGAACGTGCGCAGGAGCAGCTGGCCAAGCATCTGGATGTAGACGCGCATCCCCATCCCCCGGTCGCCAAAGGAGCGAAGCGTCCGCGCGCGAGACATGCGCATGACCTCCTCGGCCAGAACGAAGATGTAGCGGTAGAGGAGAAGGAGTTGCGTCGCGAGAACCTCGGGCATGCCGATGCGCTGGAGCGCCAGCACGACGTCGTTGAAGCGCGTCGTGCCGATGAGGACGAGTGCTGCGCTTACCGTCAGCACGAAGCGCGCGAGTATCGACGCGTACGATACCCACCCACCGCTGATCGCGATGCTTCCGATGTGCGCGACGATCTCGCGATCAAGAAGCGGGTTGAAGATACCGACGAACACAGCAAACGGCGCCGCAATCAGGAGTCTCTTCCCGATGAGCCCGAACGACAGCCCGCCTTCCGAGGCTAGCGCGATCGGGAACACCATGAACGGCAGCATCGGGAGGACATCGTACTTACCGAACGAGACGATGCACACGATGAACACCAGCGTGGTGATCACTTTGGCGCGCGGATCGAGGCGGTGCACCGGCGTGTCGGCGCAGGCCGCCTGATCGAGGCGCCCAAGTTCGTAGAGTCCCTGTTCGAGTGTGCTCACTGCCGCAGACGCCTACACGAGGCCTTCGCCGGTCGTGCTCGCGACGAACTTGCCGTGCTTGACGCCCTTTGTGCCGATGAGCTCGTCAGCGATGCGCTTGATGTCGCGACCCGGACCGCGAAGGACGACGACCTCGAGGCAGTGATGCGCGTCCATGTGGATGTGGAGCGTCGAGACGATTCTCTCGTGATGTGAGTGCTGATGCTCGGTGAGCTTGTCGCCGAGGTCACTTGCGTGGTGGTCGTACACGAGCGTGACGGTACCGACGGCTTCCTCGTCCCCCACCGCCCACTGCTCTTCCACGAGCGAGTTTCGGATGAGGTCGCGGACAGCCTCGGAGCGGTTCACGTAACCCTTCTCGGCGATAAGCGCGTCGAACTTCTCGAGCAGGCGCTCGTCGGCAGAGATGCCGAACCTCACGACTTCGGGCATGTCAGAACTCCTTCGTGCTCGGTTCGTGCTACTGATGCGGTTGCGCAATCGCACGTACAACACACTCGGTGACCAGTAGTTGCGAATTGCCACGATATGCTTGACCTGCAGTTTTTCACGTCGTACGGTCTTTTGGAAGTGTAGCACGAGTTTCTAATGCGTAACACGCATAGAAGACGCCTGAGCCCGAAGCGCGACACAGTCAACGAGGGGGACGTACGCATGCACATGGCCGACGCACTCATCTCGCCGGCAGTCGGTGGAACGATGTTGGTCGCCACAGGCGCCACCGCCGTTTATTGCGCGAAGAAGATCAAGGAAGACCTCGACCAGAGCAAGATTCCACTCATGGGCGTGCTCGGGGCTTTCATCTTCGCTGCGCAGATGGTCAACTTCACGATTCCTGGCACCGGCTCTAGTGGTCACCTCGGCGGCGGAATGATCCTCGCCGTGCTACTCGGGCCATACGCTGCGTTCCTCGTGATGGCGTCGGTCCTCGGCGTACAAGCGCTCTTCTTCGCCGACGGCGGGCTGCTCGCCCTTGGCGCCAACGTGTTCAACCTTGGCTTCTTCCCGGCGTTCGTCGCCTACCCGCTCATCTATAAGCGCATCGTCGGGAACAACCCGTCGCGCAACCGGCTCGTCGCAGGCGCGATCGCCGCAGTTGTCGTCGGGCTCTCGCTCGGCGCGTTCGGCGTCGTCCTCGAGACGACCGCATCGAGCATCAGTGAGCTACCCTTCGGGACGTTCGCCGCGGCCATGATGCCCATTCACCTTGCCATCGGCATCGTCGAAGGTCTCGTCACCGCGGGCGTGATTCTCTTCGTGAAGAGTGCTCGCCCTGAGCTGCTCGCTCGTGTATCGGCAGGCCGTCCGCTCGGCGGACTCGACCTCAAGCCGGTCCTCATCGGTCTGCTCACCGCCGCAGTCATCGCTGGCGGCGCGCTGTCGTGGTTCGCGTCGTCGAACCCCGACGGTCTTGAGTGGTCGATTGCCGGCGTCACAGGCGTCGAGGAGATCGAGGGCGCCGGATCGGGTGTCCACGAAGCCTCGACGGCGCTTCAAGAGAAGACGGCCTTCATGCCGGACTACGGTACCGGTACCGCCGCGAGCACCAGCACCGCCGGTATCGTCGGCGGAGGTATCACGCTTGTTATGGCGGCGCTCATCGGCTTCGCGCTCAAGAGGCGGCGCGGCGCGGGTGCAACGCGTTAGTTGCGCTCGTATTGCCCTGCGCTACGCCGCCTCGAGGTACTTGAGCAACTCGGCGACCCGCTCGAGTGAGAGCTTGGTTGGATTGGCCTGCGTCAGGTAGGCGTGCAGGTTACCCGGATTCAGCCCCAGGTCTTTTGCCATCCGATAGCGCGTCACCTTCTTGCGCGCCTCAAGGGCGAGGACTCTCTTTCGCGCCTCGAGCCGGAGCTCCGCATCGCGGGCCACCGCGTCGCGTCGCACTACATAGCTCCGCCAGACCTTTGAGTACTCAGGTCGCTGGCCGGGGTCTTCGGTGGCCAACGCACGCTGAAGCGATCCAGTTTCCTGGAGTGCTACAAGCGACGCGAGTTCCCGCTGAACGTCTTCCCGACCCTTCAGTAGACCATTCAGACGATCGGCACGATTCGTGGCGACTGCCCAGAGGAGCATGGGCTCGACGAGCCGCGGCTCAGCCCCGCTGAGATTCACAAGCCTGGGTAGGGCCAGTGTCCTCTCGCCCGCCAGGGCACGGACGTAAGACTCCAGGAATCCGGCGAATGTCAGGCGTCGCATGGTACGTGCTCCTTTCGGTACTCCGTGTAGTGATGGAGAAACTGTTCGTACCGGCGCTCGTTCATCATGCTGCCCTGCATGTCGGTCGCCACTTCAGCCAAGCGCTCCCAGTCGAGCGCCTCAAGGACTTCCGGACGGCGGATATCATGCGCGTCCGTCTCTCTATCCGAGTACAGCTTGGAGGCAACCACATCCTCGAGTGACGCGGCGTAACACTCGACTGCCGTGGTTCCCAGGTCTAGAGCAACGAGCCTGTCCTCGAGGTTGTACGCAAAGTGGTCCAGGTAGGCAGTTACCCGGCTGCTGATGTCGTACTTGCCCATCAGGGTGACTAGCTCGCGTGGAACCTCCAGTGTGTCCAGATCAGCCGTTGACCGCGCGAGGCAGCCGAGTAGAACCATTGCTCCACCGCCGACCAGCACCAGGCGGAAGGATCGGCCCGGGTACAGGAGCGTGACTGCACGATCGAATTCTCGCAGTCGGTTCTCCAGCTCTTCCTTTCCGAGTTCTAGTAATCCTGCCATCTCTCGCCCTTCGAGATTCATCTTTTGCAGAATACTATTCTTCAATACTCCTCTTGTCAAACGCCTGCAAGCGTCCTTCTGCCATCATCATCGTCTCCAAGCCTCTCGCACGGAACTCCTCGCGACGTGTATGCTTGCATCATCAGCGAGCAGTTCTGCATAACCTGCAGGGATAGGAGTGCTTAGTGGCACGCGAAGACACCTTCCGAGACGCCCGGGAACACCTCCAGGGGCTCTCTGATGAAGCCCTCGAGGCCCGCTTCTGGGAACTCTCGCAGCAGTGCGTGGATCCGCTCGTGGAGCTCGCCCGCACGCATACGTCGCCGTCAATCGAGCGCAGCGTGCTCATGCGCATGGGTATCGACTCGCGCACGTGTATGGCGGTCGTCGGCGAGTGCGAGAAGCGCGGTCTCCTCGGCCATGGCGCCGGACACGTGCTGCTCGTCTGCATGCAGGCGTGGTCGTGCGATGCTCGCACCGCCGCCGCAAAACTCGCGACCGGCGAGGGCTGGGAAACGCCCGCTGCGAAGTGGGGCGGTGCGCGATGAGCGATCGTCTGCCGCCGCTCGACCCTAACAAGAAGCTCGACGTCGCAGCCCTGCTCGACGGACTCGACACCTACCGTCCCCGCCGTAGCGCGTGGCACTGGCGCGAGCAGGTACCCGGGCAGCGCCTCTACGAGTTCACCTATCACGAGACCTCAAAGGGTCTCAAGCACTCCGTTCCGCTGCCCGCCGCGCACTACTTCGAGAACATCGACCCGCAGCCGGACTGCGTCATCACGACCGAGATCGCATCCGGCAGGCCTGAAGACGACATCCGCCGCATGCGCATGGCGGCCTGGCACGGCGCTGACCACATGATGGTCATCCGTACGGCCGGCCAGTCGCACATGGACGGGCTGCTCGAAGGCACGCCGGAGGGCGTCGGCGGCATCGCCATCACCCGCAAGCAGCTACGTCTCACGCGCCGCGCGCTCGACCTCATCGAGGACGAGGTCGGTCGCCTCATCAACTTCCACAGCTACGTCAGCGGCGTGGCCGGCCCCGAGATGGCCGTCATGTTCGCCGAGGAGGGCGTCAACGGCGCCCACCAGGACCCGCAGTACAACATCCTGTATCGCAACATCAACATGTACCGCTCGTTCGTGGATGCCGCGGTCGCCAAGCATGTGATGGCGTCGGTCGGGATGCTCCAGATCGACGGGGCGCACAACGCCAATGCCACGGCTGTGAAGGCGTGGAAGGTCATGCCGGAGCTCCTCGTCCAGCACGCCATCAACTGCGCGTTCTCTGAGGCGGTCGGCATGCCGAAGGAGAGCATCGCGCTTTCCACCGTGCCGCCGGACGCCGCGCCCGCGCCCTGCATGCGCATGGATCTCCCGTACGCGATCGCACTACGCGACCTCTTCGGGCAGTACAAGATGCGCGCACAGCAGAACACGCGCTACATGGAGTCCGAAGGCCGCGACGCGACCGTCTCGCACGTGATGAACCTGATGATCTCGCGGCTGACCTCTGCCGATATCCAGTCGACGATCACGCCCGACGAGGGCCGAAACGTGCCGTGGCACTACAACAACGTCGCAGCCGTGAATACTGCGAAGCAGTCGCTCGTGGGTATGGACGGCCTGCGCGAGATGGTGAAGATCGACCGCGAGAACCCCGAACTCAAGAGCCGCATCCGCGAGCTCAAGGAGCGCGCGGTGCTCTTCCTCGAGGCGATGATCGCTGACGGCGGCTACTTCGCCGGCGTCGAGGATGCGTACTTCGTCGACTCGGGCGAATACCCCGAGACCAACGACGACGGCATCGCACGATGCTCCGACGGCGGCGTGGCCGTGGACACGATAGTCCCGCGCGCCGACGACTACCTCGCACCCGTCTGCCACCACTTCGGTGTGAATCACCTGCCCGAGGGCGTCGTGAACGCCTGCACCCTCATCGGCGGATGCACGCTCTGCGACGACACAAAGGTGCCGTACGCCGACGAGCTCGACCCCGAGGACAACGTGAACACCCGTCTGGCGGCAACCGCCGAGCAGCGCGAACGCGACCTCATCACGCCCGAGGTCGAGTGGGCTGGCGACGGCATGGTGGCCGTCACGATGTTCCTCCCCGCCTCCGAGCGTGTGGCCGAAGCCGCCGCGCTTGAGATCGGGCGCGCCATGAACCTCATCGACCCGGAGGTCATCCACCGCCAGGTCATGCACCCCGCCGAAGGCACGCTTGTGGAGATCAAGGGCCGCCTCGACGTGGCGATCGACCCGACGACGCTCGTGATTCCCGAGCCGCCCGAAGTCCTCACCGATGAGGAGATCCGCGAGTTCGTGCACGCGCGCGAGCTGCGCGTGGTCGCGGCCACCGTGGGCGCTGACGAGCACTCGGTCGGCATGCGCGAGATCATCGACATCAAGCACGGCGGGCTCGAGAAGTGGGGCTTCGGCATCACCTACCTCGGCACGTCCGTGCCGATCGAGAAGCTGCTCGACGCCGCCATTGAGCACGCCGCAAGCGCGGTGCTCATCTCGACGATCATCACGCACGGCGACATGCACCGCGACAACATGGAGAAGCTCGCCGACCTCGCCGCCGAGAAGGGTGTGCGCGACAAGCTGCTGCTCATCGCAGGCGGCACGCAGGTCACCGACGAGCAGGCATGCGGCTGGGGCATGGACGCCGGTTTCGGCCGCAGGACCAAGGGCATCGACGTCGCCAGCTTCATCGTGAAGACGATGCGCGAGCGAGGGTTGTAGGGTCACTGAGGCCCTTGCGACGGGGCTCCGCATCCACCAGCAGGTACCGCTAGCAGCGGTCGGACACCAGCGCCGCCGGATCTACTTCCAGTGCCTTCGCGAGCCGCGCGATGGTTCTTATGGTCGCGTTACGTCTTCCAGCCTCGCAACTACTCACGTAGGTGCGGTCGAGTTGCGCAATGTGCGCAAGTTGCTCCTGCGATAGACCGCGCTCTTGACGAAGGCATCGCAAGCGTCGCCCGAAGTCCACGCAGTAGGGGTCTAGTAGTGGTTTCTCCATGCCTGAAGTGAATGCCGGTGTTGACCATAGGTCTACGGACTATGAGTCACACCCCGCTTACGCTAACATCAAGAATGTTGACGTATAGTCATCACCGCGGATAAGCAAACCCGGTGCAGTTCCTACTGATAGGGGGGTCTGATGGCAGACGAAGTTGTAGGTAAGCCGAAGAAGCCGTTTTACAAGAAAGTGTGGTTCTGGATCCTCGCCATCCTGGTTCTTAGCGTCATCGCGTCGAGTGGGGGCGGCGGCACAAAGAGCACCGATACCGCGAAGACTCCAGCATCCAGTGAGTCCACATCAACGACCTCTGCGGAGAAGCCCGCAGCTGCGCCCGCGGAGAAGATAGCCAAGATCGGCGACGCACTCAAGGTGGGCGACCTCGTCTTCACGGTTGTCGACGCGAAGGCGACCAAGCAACTGAAGAGCCCACTCGGCAACAAGACCGGCAACTGGATGGTTGTCACCGTCACCGTGAAGAATGAATCGAAGGAGGCCGTCACAATAGACTCCTCGTACTTCAAGCTCCTCGAGGGTGATGGCACCGCTTACGAGACTGATAGCGACAACATCATGTACCTGGATGCGGAGCAGAGCTTCTTCCTCGAAAAGATCAACCCGAAGCTCGAGAAGCAGGGTAAGGTACTGTTCGCCATTCCTGAAGGCGTAAAGGATCTCAAGCTGCAGGTTCAGACAGGTCTATTTGGGACAGAGACAGGCGAGATCTCCCTGTCCAAGTAATCCTCACAGAACTGCGTGACTACAGAGGGTGCCGTGTGGCGCCCTCTGTTGCATTTGCCCTGGCTACCAAATCGAGCACGCTATGGAGCGGTTTACTTTCCCTATGGGTAGGTTTACTTTACATATATGCCTTCAACACACTCAGTCGAGGACATTCTCGGCAACCGGAGCAGAATCCGCGTCCTGCGAGTACTTAACGGCGTCAGTGTGCCGCTTAACGCCGCGCAGATTGCGCGTCGTACCACGCTGTCGAAACCTGCAGTTGCGACAGCTCTTGATGATCTGATCGAGATGGGTCTCGTGGGCTTCAGCCCAATTGGACGGGCGACGGCTTACTGGATCATCCACGAGAACATCTACGTGCAAGAGATTGTTAAGCCCCTGTTTGAATTCGAGTTAGAGGTCCCCGATATACTCGAGTCTGACCTCAAGAAGGTGTTCTGCACGGATTCAGTCTCGGTAATCCTCTTCGGCAGCTACGCGCGCGGAGATCAGCGCCGCGACAGCGACATCGATGTGATTGTGGTGGGCGCCGATGAGGCAGCGAAAGAGCGTCTGCAGGAGACGTATTTACAGCAATCGCGCGAACTCACATCGCGATACGGGGCACCGATATCCGTCATTGCATACAGCCTTGCTGAGGCGGCCGGACTACGAGATCGGTCTCCCGCTTTTTACGGGGAATTGCGCAAGGACGGTCTGGTTGTGTCCGGACTTGCTCCTTACGAATGGAAATGGGATGACAAGCAGGCGAACAACCAGGACGGTGTCGGGGCATGACGCCCGCGCGTCCTTCAGCAAGGCCCGGGAGTTCGTTGCTGCGGCGCACGACGACCAGAATGCAAGCCGCTGGAACGCAGCCGGGCTAGCGGCAGTCCATGCCGGAATCTGTGCTGGTGACGCAATCACCATCTCAGTTCTGGGGGTCAGGAGCACATCGCCGGATCATGCTGCTGTGATCGAGTTGCTCGGCGGAGTGGAAGCGTTTGGCGCGCCTCAGCGAAGGCAGCTAGTCGGGCTTCTCAGCATGAAGAATGCCGTTGCTTACGAGCAGCGACTCCTCACTAAGACCGAAGCGAAACAGCTCGTTGACCAGGCTGAGCGCTTCCTGGCGTGGGCCGAGCGGGCTACTCAAGGACCCTTGGGCGAGTCACGCTGATACACATCGCGGCATACTCATGCCATCATCAGCGTATGTGCACCCGACTCTCAGAGAGCGATTCGAGATGACCTCCCCACGCCCCATCGATGCACTCGTCGCCGAGATCGGCTCGACGACGACGGTCGTCTCGGCGTTCGACGGCCTCGCGACCGGCGCTGACGGCGCTCCCCGACTCCTCGGCCAGGGCTTCGCGCCGACTTCGGTGGCAGAAGGTGACGTGCGCATCGGCCTCGATGCTGCTCGCGCAATGCTCGAGGAATCGCTCGGAGCGCTCGAGCCGACCGTCACGCTCGCGACGTCGTCGGCGGCGGGCGGACTGCGCATGACCGTGCACGGGCTCACGCAGAAGATGACGGCTGCTGCCGCACACGAGGCGGCTCTCGGCGCTGGCGCGGTCGTCGAGTACACCACCGCCGGTCGGCTACGTGATGGCGACCTGCGGCGCATCGAAGAGGTGCATCCCAGTCTCATCCTCCTCGCCGGTGGTGTCGAAGGCGGTGACAGCGAGGTCGTGCTCCACAACGCCGCGCGGCTCGCGGAGCTCTCCATTCGCCCGATCATCGTCTACGGCGGCAACTCCGTGGTGGCCGAGGAGGCCCGCACGCTGCTCGAAAGCGCCGGTTTCCGCGTGCGCGTCACCGCTAACGTCTACCCTGGCATCGACGAACTCGATATCGTGCCGGCCCGCACGGTCATCCACGACGCCTTCGAGGAGCACATCACGCACGCACCGGGCATGGAGCGCATCGGCGGCTTCGTCACCGGCCGCATCCTACCCACCCCGGGCGCGGTCCTCATCGCGAGCGAGCTTCTCGCGGCCGAACTCGGCGACCTCGTGCTCGTCGACGTCGGTGGCGCGACCTCCGACGTGCACTCGATCACCGACGGAAGCCCGGAAATCGCGGCTATCTCCGTGGAGCCCCAGCCGCACTCAAAGCGCACCGTCGAGGGCGACCTCGGCACGTTCGTGAGCGCGGCGCACGTCGCCGCACTGCTGCCACCTGCGGAGCGCCCTAACCCACTACCGCCCGCAATCCCGCTCACGCCCGCGGACGTCGCGGCCGCGGCCGCGCTCGCGCGCATCGCAACCGTCACCGCAGTCGAGCGTCACGCGGGTCACCTCTCGCATCTCTACACGCCAAGCGGCCGCAAGACGGTCGCTCGCGGCCGCGACCTCACCGCGTGTCGCCTGATCGTCGGCACCGGCGGCGCACTCACGCGGCTGCCGGGTGGCCTGGAGGCGCTCGAAGCAGTACGCGCGGGTTCTGCGGCAAGCGACAAGCTGTTGCCGCCCGCTGACTCGCGCGCGGTACTCGATCGCGATTACATCTTCGCGTGCTGCGGCGCGCTCTCGACGCACTTCCCCGCCGGCGCCGTGGTCGCGCTTATGCGGACAAGCATCGGGCTTTAGGAGCCGTCATGCATTCACGAGCCACCGTCACCATCGACCTCGCCATGATTACCGAGAACACTCGCTGCATCGTCGATGCACTCGGGGGTCGAGAGGTCATCGGCGTCACGAAGGTGACCTGCGCGTCGCCCGAGGTCGCACGCGCGATGCTCGCCGGTGGTGCGAGCGGCCTCGCCGACTCCCGCCTTGAGAACATCGCGCATCTGCGCGAAGCGGGTATCACCGCACCCATCTGGCTGCTTCGCTCGCCAACACCGGCGCTCGCCGACGAGACCGTTCGCTATGCGGATGTGTCACTCGAGAGTGAGCTTGTGACGGTACGGGCGCTCGACGCGGCCGCCCGCGAAGCTGGCACGCGGCACGGGATCATCGCGATGGTCGACCTCGGCGACCTCCGCGAGGGAGTCATGCCCGAGGAGTTGCCGCGCTTCCTCAAGGGCGTCATGGCGCTCGAGAACATCGACATCATCGGCATCGGCACAAGCCTCACCTGCTACGGCGCGATCATTCCGACGGCAGACAACCTGGGAATGCTCGCCGCGCTGGCTTCCGTTTCTGAGAAGGAAGTGGGTCACCCGCTTGTCGTGAGTGGTGGCATGTCGAGTTCGCTCGATGCGCTCGTAGCCGGTGACCTGCCGCCTGCCGTGACCAACTTACGCATCGGGGAGAGCATCCTTCTCGGGGTCAGCACCGTCACTCGCGAGCCCATCCTCGGGCTGCACACCGATGCCATCACCCTGTCGGCTCCGATCATCGAGTGCCTGCGCAAACCGTCGAAGCCGCGCGGCACAAGCGCGCAAGATGCATTCGGCGGACGGCCGAGCTTCCAGGATCGCGGCGTACGGCGGCGCGCGATCTGTGCAATCGGCCGCCAGGACGCACCGCCCGAGGGACTCATCGCCGTCGACCCGCGAGCGCAGGTACTCGGCGCCTCAAGCGACCATCTCATCGTGGACGTCGAGGATCTTCCTACCGTGCCGAAGGTGGGCGATACGCTGAAGTTCGTGCCGAACTACTCGGCAATGTTGCGGCTCTTCACCTCGCCGTACGTGGACAAAGTGTTCATGACGCCTATGCGATGAGGTGCACGCGACACGATGTCGTCGCGGCCTGACGCAGGTCCGCCGTGGCGAGCTCGGCGTCGAGACGCGCCGCAAGCGCGATGAAGGCAGCGTCGTAGAGGGCGAGCTTCTCGGTGCTCGCGATGCGCGCGGCATCCACGAGAAGCCCCTCATCGACGGGCGCCATGAGTAGACCGACGTCGGTGAGCAGCCGAATCGCGCGCTCGGCGTCGTCGCTATCAGCCCCGAGGTAGGTGAGCACGTTGATGACCTCGATGGGCAGATCGGCCGGCGCCACGAGCGTGACCTCGTCTCGTTCGTGCTGACGCAGGAGCTCGATAGCGGGGCCGGCACCGTCCTCAGCGGGATAGAACCATTTGAGGACGATCGAGGTGTCAACGACGACCGGTGCGCCCGTCGAGGAGCGAGAGCCGCTACTCATCGCCAGTCGTCCGCTGCTCGATCCAAACGGGCGTGGCGTCCCGAAGCTGGCGCAGGAGAGACACGCCGTCCGAACCGCCGGGCAGGCCGCGACCGATCTCGCGCATGCCTACGATTGCCCGCTCGATCCTATCGACGCGCACGACGCGCGCAAGGTCCCGGTCAAGCTCGGCGATGTAACGGGTGACGGCTTCCTGGATGAAGGCGCTCCGGGTCGTGGCCGACGCTTCCGATCGCTGATCGACCGCCTCAAGCATGCCCTCCGGGAACGAGATGTTTGCCTTACCCACGATAGCCCTCCGAGTAGCACCTGCTATAGCACCTCTGGTAGCACCGAGACTACGCCGCGAGGAGCGCAGGGTCAAGTGCGCTTCGGGTAGACTCGACACATGAAGACTCACATCACGCTCACGCCCGACTCCCCGGAGGTCCTGCACCTCTCGGCAGTCGATCCGGTACTGGGCGAGATCATCTCGAGGGTCGGGCCAATCGATCAGCAGCTCGAATCTGACGCGTTCGGGTCGCTTGCAAGCGCGATCGTTAGCCAGCAGCTCTCGGATGCGGCAGCGCGCACGATCTTGGGGCGCGTCGTCGGCGTGCTCGACAGCGTCGCGCCAGCAGCGGTGCTCGCCGCGGACACCGAGACGCTCCGCGGCGCGGGACTCTCGCGCAGCAAGGTCGCGTTCTTGCAGGATCTCGCAGTGCGCGTTGACGACGGCCGGCTTGACCTCACTGCGCTCGCCGCCCTCACCGACGATGAGATCGTCGACGCGCTTGTGTCGGTCAAGGGCATCGGTCGCTGGACCGCCGAGATGTTCCTCATCTTCTCGCTTGGCCGACCGGACGTTCTGGCGGTCGATGACAGCGCACTACGAGCGACCGTCGCGTGGCTGTACGGACTCGATGACGCCAACGACCGCGAACCCATCGCCCGCATCGGCGAAGCGTGGCGTCCGTACCGGACGGCAGCGTCGCTCTACCTGTGGCGCGGACTCGCGCTACGCCGAGCCGAGGAGAGGGCCGCGCGAGGATAAGGTCAATTTTGTCGCCAGTGGCGACAAAATCACCGGATGGGGACAGAGCTCGGTAAACTCAGGGCCCTCTTTGACCACCACTCCTGGGCGGCGTATGTGGGGAGGAAATCGCGTTTCTGCTGATTAGATACGGTGAGAGCGATGACAACGTTCGTCCACGTCAATTGTGTCGCCAGTGGCGACACAATCTCCTGAAGCCAGAGACGCCAGAGACGAGGGTACCTTCGCTGTGCGCATGGATTGGGTCATCTACCACTCGCCTCCCGCAACTCTTGAACGGTTGCTGTCAGCCTGCGCGACAACTCCTCGCGTATTGGCTCCGTTATGTAGCGAGCTGCACGAATCTCCCCTTCGTCCAGTCCGAGAAGCGCCGCCTGCTGTGGTCCCTTGTCAGTACACAGGATGAGGCCCACAGGCGCTTCGTCGCCCGGCCCGCGCTCGTGGGCGTCGAGCCAGCGCAGGTAGAGCGTCATCTGACCGTAGTCGCCCGGCTCAAGTTTGCGTGTCTTCAGCTCCACCGCCACGAAACAACGCATCCGATAGTGATAGAAAAGTAAGTCGAGGTAGAAGTCCTCCCCATCGACGATGATGCGCTTCTGCCGTGCGACGAACGCGAAGCCTGAGCCGAGTTCGAGCAAGAACTGCTGCATCTCATTGAGAATCGCGCGCTCGAGATCGGCCTCGCATTGCTGCGGAGGGAGCCCAAGGAAATCGAGAACATAGGGGTCACGGAACGCCAATCCGCGCGCGGAACCAGTTTCTCTTGGGGCAGCAAGTTCATCTTGAAGACCAACCACCGAACCCCGAGCCGCGATGGTGCGCTCGTATAGTTTGCCGTTGATGCGCGAACGCAGGGTTCTCTTTGACCAGCGTTCGTGCGCAGCCGATAGTAGGTAGAAGTCGCGTTTCTGCTGGTCAGGTATGGTGAGGAGAATCGTGACATTGGTCCATGTCAATTGTCGCGCCACTGGCGCGACAATTGACTCATGCTGGTAGAGGTCAGCGAACTGAACCATCCTCAGTAGGTTCGACTTGCCGTATCCTGCACCATATCGTCTGGTCAGCGCGTTGGCCAACCGCTGCACCACCACCTGCCCATACCCCGCCCGCTCACCACCCAGCACGTCCTCGCGGATACGCTTGCCGATAGACCAGTAGAGCATCACGAGCTCGCTGTTGACGGCCACCGCGGCCCGGGTTCGAGCGCGCTCGATGAGGCCGGTGACTTCAGACAGCAGGGCGTCGTCAACGGGCAGATCAATTCCTTGGCTCACGGCAGGGCTCCTCTCGCTGAGTTCTTTGAGCGTAGGTGCCGAGCCTTACCCGGGTCTGTCCAGAATCCAACCCCGCCGCTGCCGAGCGCTACAATCGCACCATGCACACCAAAGCCGACCACCGGGGAGCGCGATGAGTCGCACGCAGCAGATTCCGCCGGCGATGATGGCCGCGTTCGCCGGGCTCCAGGGCGGCAGCGGCATTGCTGGCGCGTTCGTGATGGCGCGCGTGATGTACGCGCTGAAACCGTGGACTGCGCCGACCGAAGCCGAGCTCTCGCGCGCACTACGCTCCGCCGAGCGCTACAAGCTCTCCGGGGATCTCGCGAGGTTCTTGCCGCCCGAGCCGGGACGCTTTTCCGCTCGCGCACGTAAGGACGAGTACAAGGGCGTCGTTATCGCGCTCAAGCGCGTCGACGAACTAGCGGCCGAAGAGCGCGCCGAGGCGATCGAGCAGGTGCGGGGGCTGCTGGGGGCGGGATAAGAAATCGCCGACGTCGATCACACTAGCGGATAAGGTAGACTTGCTCCGGGGAGGTGAAGCGCGTGGGGACTGCATACCAAATTGACGCACGTCATCGCGAAGCACTTCTCTGGTTTGAGTCCCACGCGGCGCAGGAGTTCGCCAAGCGACCATTCGATGTCGGTCTCCAGATCAAAGTCACCTCTCAGCAGCGAGGAATTTGGAAGCCATCCGGCACGCCCTATGCCATCAGCGTTGTGCAGACACACAAGGGCATTTACGACGATCAAGACCCCCTTTACTACCTGGACGACACCTGGCGTTACTTCTATCACCAAGAGGGCAAGACGGCCGAAGACTTTCAAGACCCTGGACACTTGTACTCGAATGCCGCGCTATTCGCCTGCATGCGCGACAGGGTCCCCGTCGGAGTCATCATCCCGGCCGAGAACGGTCGCGGTTACCACGTGCTTGGACTGGCAATGGTCGAGAGCTATGCGTCGGGCTATTTCGAACTCGTTGGACCGATTTCGGTTGTCGCACCAGCAGAGCTCATCGCAGCCGAGGCGCCATCGACGCTCTCGGTCTCGCTTGTCAGCCTCCCGCTCGGAGCGTTCGATCCCAATGCCGAGGAAGACAGCCGCCTGAAGGTCGTCGCTGAGGTGTATCGGCGTCAGGGCGCTCCCCGATTCCGACGAGCACTACTGCACGCATACCAGGGGCGGTGCGCGGTGACCCGGTACGACGCGGAACCCGCTCTTGAGGCGGCACACATCGTCCCGTACCGAGGACCACAAACCAATCACCCCACAAATGGCTTGCTCCTCCGGGCGGATATGCACGACCTATTCGACCTCGGCTTGATGGCCGTGGATACGGACTCAATGCGATTGCGGCTCGCGAGCGAACTCCAGGGAACCATGTACGAACAGTATGCCGAGCAACCACTCTGGATCCCTCGTGACGCCGAGGCACGACCGAACCTTGAAGCACTCGACAAGCATCGAATGCGCTCTGCGGTTGCATAGTGCCTTGTTCTACTCAGTGCGCGACACCAAGGATGGATCATCATGGCAACTCACACCCCAGCCCCTGAAGGCTCGCCTCAGGATGCGGACGCTCAGGCGCGCTCGGAGCGAATCCGTGCCGCAGTCGTCAAGATGCGCGAGGTCGCAGAACACACGCCGCCTGGAACCGACGGAACAGCGATTATTCGACACTTTCGCGACGCCGCCGAGCCGTGGTTGACCGAGAAGCGGCCATAGAGCCACCGCTGGCTCGCGATCAACTCTGTTCGGCCCAGTCCGCTCGCTAGTCTTTACTCCGTAATCTACTCGGAAGCCTTGTCGCTTCCAACACTTCTGAGTAGAGTTCCGACTATGGAACTTGCAGACCTCATGCGCCAAACCGAAGGCAAGACGCTCGAATTCAAGCGCGATGCCTCCTCGGCAGGGCCGATTCTTCGCACGGTGTGCGCATTCGCCAACACCGCTGGCGGCACGCTGCTCATCGGCATCGAAGACCGCACGGGCGACGTTCTCGGCGTGGCCGATCCACTCGACACCGAAGAGCGGCTCGCAAGCATCATCGCTGACGGCATCGCACCCACACTCGTGCCGGACATCGAGCTCATCCCCTGGCGCGACACGCGTGTGATCGCCGTGCGCGTCTACCCGGGACCGTCGCGCCCGTATCGAGTGACGTCGGGAAGTGCGCAGCCGGGCGCCTATGTGCGTATCGGCTCCACCAATCGCATCGCAGACGACGTGCTCGCAGCAGAGCTCGCCCGTGGCGCCCGCAACGAGGGTTTCGACGAGATACCCGTGCCCGAGCTCGAGCAAGACGCGCTTGACCTCGATGCCGCGCGCGAGGCGCTGGACAGCGTGCGAGAGTTGCGGCCTCGCGAACTCAAGACGCTCCGCCTCATCACCGAACATCAGGGACGCGAGGTCGCCACGACCGGCGCCGTGCTCATGTTCGGCAGAAACCGCCTGGACCAGTTCCCTGATGCCTGGATCCAGGTCGGTCGCTTCAAGGGTTGTGACAAGACCACGGTCATCGACTCGGCCGACCTGAACGAATACCCCGTGCGAGCGATCGAGCACGCGATTGCGTTCGTCACCCGCAACACATCGGTCGCGTACGAGATCAGCGGCACGCGGCGGCTCGAGGTTCCCGAGTATCCTCCCGTGGCAGTACGCGAGGCCATCGTCAATGCCGTGGTGCACGCCGACTACTCACAACGCGGCGCACCCATCCGGATCGCCATCTTCGATGACCGCATCGAGATAACCAGTCCCGGCATCCTCGTCGCGGGTCTCACGATCGCCGATGTCCTCTCCGGCGTATCGAAGCTTCGAAACCGCGTGATCGGTCGCGTGTTCCGCGAAGCCGGCCTCATCGAGCAGTGGGGCAGCGGCATCCAGCGGATGCGGGAGGCATGCCTGACGGCGGGCCTGGGCGAGCCGCTCATCGAAGAAGTCGCCACGACCTTCCGGGTGACGCTTTTCGCCACAAGGACGGGCGCGCGCCCACTCGATGCCCTGGATGAGGCGACGCTCTCCACGCTGCGCGATACGGACGGCTTGAGCACCAGAGAGATCGCCGAACGCATCAACCGCACGCCGCGGGCCACTCGAACACGGCTACAGCGACTTATCGAAGCGGGACTTGTCGTGGAGATCGGCAGCGCGCCGAACGATCCTCATCGGCGCTACTATGTCGCCGAGGAACCGGCGCGTTACGGCCGCGACTGACCCCTACTTCCCCAGCTCGCTCGTGCACGCCGAGCACTTCACGGCAGCAAGCGGCACCGCGGTGAGGCAGAACGGGCACTCCTTGGTGGTCGCGTCCTCGGGCCCGGGACGGTGCAGCTTATTGAGCGCCTTGACGACCAGAAACACCACCCCGGCAATCAGCACGAAGCTCACGATGGCGTTGATGAACTGCCCGTAGTTGAGCGTGAGCGCGCCGGCCTTGGTCGCGGCGTCGAGTGTCTCGTATGGCCCGGGAGTCGTCCCCGACTGGAGCAAGGCGAAGCGATTGATGAGGTCGACGCGGCCGAGCAGCAGCCCGATCGGCGGCATGATGATGTCTTTGACAAGCGAGTTCACGATCGCCGTGAATGCGGCGCCGATGACGATACCGACGGCCAGGTCGATCGCGTTGCCCTTGAGCGCGAACTCCTTGAACTCCTTGAACACGTGCATCGTTCCCTCCTTCTTTGCCTGCAGCAAGTATGCCTCAATGCTTCCGGTTTGGGTTCTGGTGAGGATCCGCACAGGTCGCGCCGCTACGATGTTCGCGTGTCCTTCTCGGTGCTATCATAATGCTATCACCCGACCGAGGAGGCGCGACATGCCCGATTTGCTCATCCGCAACGTCTCGGAGGACCTCGTGGCCAAGCTCAAAGAGCGCGCCGCCGCCAAGAACCACTCGCTTCAGGTGGAGCTCACCTCCATTCTGCATGCCGCGGTGAAGCCCACGTGGGAAGAGTGGTGGGCCAAGGCGGATGAGTTCCGCGCCAGATCCCGGGAGTGGAATATCACCGACGACAGCACCGACCTCATCCGTGAGGATCGGGATTCGCGATGACCGGACTGGTCGCGGATGCTTCGGCGCTCGTGAAGTGCCTGGTCGAGGAGCCAGGCTCACCGGAGGCTGTACACATCATGCGAGAAGCCACGAACATCGTTGCTCCGGACCTCGTCTACGCCGAGTGCGCAAATGCCCTGTGGAAGCGAGCGCGTCGCGGCGGGCTGTCGGGAGTCGACACCGAGACAGCCCTCGCTCGTCTCACGGAGTACCCGATGGAAGCCCTGCCGCTGGCCGACCTCACCGCCGACGCACTCGGCATCGCACTCAGGTTCGACCACTCGATCTACGACTGCTATTACGTCGCGGCAGCGATACAGACCGGCCACACGCTCGTGACCGCCGATCGCGTGCTCGCAGGAATCGCTCGCGAGGTAGGGCTTGGGGAACAGGTGCTGCTACTCGGCGAGTGACTCGAAGCGTCGCGACTGACCGAGCGCGACCCCGTGTGACTACAGCATCTGCTCGACGAACGCCTCGATTCGGGTTCTCAGCTGGCCTTCATCAGCTGCGGAGTAGTCCGTCTCGATCTTGAGACACGGGACGTTGAGTTCCTCTCGGCAGGCACGCTGGACGATGACCGACTCAACGTTGAACGTATGGCACGCCTGCCACACTGTATCGATCACGCCTTCGACGCCGTACGTCGAGACGCTGCTCCGGAGCAAGTCGACCCGACCGTCATTCGGGCTCATGCACGCGCACGGGATGTAGAGCGTGTATCGGGTGAGCGCGTCGAGTGGGTCGCCCTCCTCGTCAACGAGCCTGTCGAACATCTTGGTGCCGCTGCATGCGTCATGCGCGACCACGAGCGCCCCCGACTCCTCGGCAATGCGCATGACCTTGTTCGTCTCGGGAGACATCGGCGAACCGGTGACGAGAACGCGCGGCATACGGCCAGACGTCGACGCATCACCGACGGCCGCATCGGCCACAGAAACCGCCTCGGCGAGTTCCTCGATGAGCGCGAGATACGGTGCCCGGTCGACGACGAAGTCGGTGAGCGAGCGCACCGACAACATCTGGGTCCACGTAAGGGACGGTACTGGACGCTCGAAAGTACGCACGATGCGCTGGAGCACGCGCCGGAGCTCGTTCTCGTAGTAGATCTCGGCCGAGAGCCGTTCGGGGGTCGGCTCGATGCCTGTGACGCCCACGAGAAACTCAGAGACACGCTTCATCTCGCTGCGCCACTGGTCAAGCGCGCCCGGAGCGTTCTTGTCGTACGGCAATTGCATGACGTGCACAGGACGAAGCCGGGCAAGTAACTCGAAGACCTTCTTCTTCCCGTCGCACGTCGTCTCACCGATGAGCGCGTCGGCGAAGTGGAAGAACGGGCAGGTGTCGGTAATGGCGAGCCCATAGCTTGACTTGATGAGCGGGCAGAAGTTCCGCGGCAGCTCCAGCTCGGCGCTCGGAATCGCATCCGCGTCGCTACCGCACAAGGAGACCGGTATTGCACCCACGGCGCGAACGAGTTCGAACGGGATGTAGCCACAATACAGGCCAATGACCTTGAGGCCGGATTCCTTGGCCTCTTTGAAGCGGATCTGTGCCCACTCAAGACGCTGATCGACCTCTGCGAGAATCTCACCGATTGTGCGACCCACGTGTCCTCTTCTCATCGACGCAGTCAGGCTTTTGGAGCGACCGCTGCACAAGTCTATCGCACCCTGCGTGACCGGGCGCAGCGGTGGGCGCGCGGCGTCCGCGCACCCACCGCCAGCCGTCTTCCTAGAGCGTGATGACCTGATCCGGAGCGGCGGGGCCGAGTGCGGCGTACAGATCGGGGAAGCACCCGATACCGGCGCCCGGAATGAGCTTGTCGGCGATGTGGCGCTCATACGCGCACTGGTCGCACGCCATCAGCAGCATGCCTGTCTTCTCCTGGAGTGCCTGCAGCTTGCGGCCCGTCTCGGTGCCATCGAGCAGGAAGAACGTGTTGTCGACAAAGAAGAACATACCGAGGACGTCAACGCCGTGCCTGCCTTCTTCCATCTGCGGGATAATCATGGTGTCAAGGATCTTCTGACTCGTGGTCGTGGCAAATACGTACGCTACTTTCATGTTCCCTTCCCTTCGTTGTGTGTCAGACCTGTCATGAGGCCGCGGCTGCATCTGCAAGCGCGCGACGTAGAACCTCCACAGCCAATTTGCACCGGCCCATTCGCCTCGCGGGAATCCCGCCGACGACCACGGCAACATCATCTGCAGTGATCGCACGTGCTTCGTTGACCGGAAGACCGGTCGCCATCTCGGTCAACGCGCTACAGCACGCGACCGCGACCACGCACGTCGTTGAGCGGAAGCGAGCCACCTCGACCAGGCCACCCGAAATGCGGACGCTCATCCGAACGGTGACCCAATCGAGCGAGAGCTCGGTCGAACCATCGCACGGCTCGACATCGCCGACATTCCGGGGTTCGTGGAAGTGGGAGAGCATACGGGAGGTGTACATCACGCACCGCCAGACGCTACGCCGAGAAGAGCCACTCCGCGACGACGATCGCCTCGGCAACGGGCAGAATGAACAGGTCCTCGGCAGAGTGACCTCTCGCCTCGGCCCATTCCTCGAAGTGCGCCTTCGCACAGAAGGCGTTCATGTCGTTTCAACAGCTACCCGCCCAGTTCTCCTGCACGTTCAAGTCCGCGTGCACCACGTGAAGACCCGCAGGCTCGACGTCTACGACCTCGCCGTCGCGGACGACGACACGAATCGGCGTACGGCACCGATGGCAGGAGGTCGCTACTTCGATGTCCTGGCGGAAGGTGAACGCGCTTCCGAGAGCGTCGATCGCGCACATGGCGTGGAACGCACGTCCATCCGCAAGCGAAACGCGATGTGCCGTCGGCATGGCGGACACGGGATACGAGACCCGGATAGCGCCATCATCACCGGCTACGACGACGTTCTTCTCGGCCAATGACGCGGTCAGCGAGCGCGCGACCTCGGTTCCCACGCCGAGTCGACCCGCGACACTATCAGGATGCACGATACCGCCACGGTCGATGATCGCGTTCATGATCGCGAATCGCATCGCGCGCTCGTCCGGGGTGCACCGCGAGTCGATGCTGGAGATGCGGAGGCGCTCCTCAGGGTAGTCGGTGAATCGTCCGGTCATGGGCGCTCACCGTCCACGAATGCCTGCTGGAGCAGATCGATGAGCTGGTCCTCGTACTGGTGGTAGATCTCGCCTCGGCGTTCGCGCGGCCGGGGAAGGTCGATCGGGAGGTCCGCCATGATGCGCCCGCCGTGCCCCGACATCACGATGACGCGGTCGGACATGTAGATTGCCTCCTGGACGTCGTGCGTAACCATGAGGACGGTGGTGCGATTCTTCAACCAGAGTCGCTCCATCTCCTCTTGCATCATGAGTCGCATCTGAAAGTCGACGGCACCGAACGGCTCGTCCATGAGCAGTACTTGTGGTCGCCCTGCAAGCGCGCGTACGACTGCCGTGCGTTGCTTCATCCCACCTGAGAGTTGGTGCGGGTAGAGATGCCCTTTGCCGTCAAGACGGGCCATGCTTAGAAGGTCGTCCAGACGCTTCTCCCGCTCGTCCTTCGGCACGCCTTGACGCTTCATCGGATAGCGCACGTTGTCCGCAAGAGACATCCAGGGAAAGAGCGCGTAGCTCTGGAAGATGAATCCCCTGTCGGGTCCGGGCTTCGACACCTCGCGCTCCGCGACCCGGATGGTGCCCCGATCGGCCGCAATGAACCCGGCGACGATGTTAAGGAGCGTCGTCTTGCCACATCCCGACGGCCCCAGGAGCGTAACGTACTGACCCTCGCCGACGGTAAGGCTCACGTCAGAGAGCACGGTGTGCGGAGCGCCCGCGTTCGCATACTGCTTGTGGATGCCTCGGACTTCCAGCTTCACTCGGCAAACCTCCACTTCGCGAGCGAGTGGTTGAGCTTGATGAGCCCGCGGTCGATTGTGAAGCCGACCAAGGCCGCCATCAGCATCAATGCCATGAGCGTGCCGGTTTCAAGCTGCGTCTGGGCGCGTACCATCACGTACCCGAAGCCGGCGCTCGTGGCGATGAACTCTGCGCAGATGACGGATCCCCAGCCAGCTCCCAGCGCCAGTCTGGCGCCGGTGATGATATCCGGCACGGTTGCCGGCAGGATTACGTTGGTGAGTATCTGAAGACGCCCCGCTCCCATGCTGCGAGCGGCGTCATAGTAGTCCTTCGGAATCGAACGGACGCCGGCAATCGTGCTCAGAATGACGGCGAACACGCCCACGAACGCGATGATGAAGATCGTCGGCCCATCACCAAGGCCGAACCACACGATCGACAGCGGAACCCACGCCATGATCGGAATCTGACGCAGCGTATTGATGAGTGGATCGATGACCGCGCTGGCGCGCTGCGAATAGCCCATAAGGTATCCGAGCGGCACACCGATGAGCATCGCGATGCTGAAGCCGATGAGGACCCGCTTGATCGTGATTCCCATATTGAGCAGGATCTCCGGGTCGCGGACAGCTCTCCACAAGGCCGCAAGCGCGTCGAGCGGTGGCGGCATAAGCAAGACGCTGTCGTATGAGTACGCCGCGAACTGCCAGATCGCGAACACGATCGCTATCGACAGCAGCCACCACCACGACCTCTTGCGGCCACCCCCGAGAACCCGGGTGCCGTCTAGAATCTCGCGGTCTCTGACACGTGCAGCAGCCGAACCCTCAGAGTCTGCCATTCCTCCACCTCCTCTGCCGTCACTGAACGTCCCGTTGCGCGTGATGCTTCTTCGCCGAACACCGCCGGATCATTAAGCGCTTCGGCAGCCCTTCCAAGCAGGTCGATGGCCATGCTATAGCGCTCCGAGCCGAGCAGGTCCTCACGCGCGACCAACACGTACGTCACGCGATCTCCCTGTGCCGGAGCCGACGGTCGACGGTCTCCGGGCACGGACAGCGCCTTGACCGCATCGATCACGATCCCGTCCACGATGCCCTTCTCGAGCGCGTAGGGCAGGCTCGTCGTCATCATCGGGACGACAGTCGCCTCAGAGCCGACGACTTCTCTCACAATGTCCAACTGGTAGGACCGGTTCTGGGTGACTCCCATGCGCGCGACAATCGCTCCCGATCGCGTGACAACGACATCCGAGTTCTCGATCAGCGGACCAATGACCACGAACCGGCGATCCTTGCTCACGAGATCCGCTGCCGCACCAGGGCACAGCACCGCCAGGTCGAGCGAGTCCGATGACAGCGCGTATTGCGAATTCGTCGAGCAGCAGTCCCTGAGTCCATACACTTCAAGCCCGTCATCCGTGCGCTGCAGGTTGGTCGGAGCGAGGCGCACCGCTCTATCAACCAGCATCCCGGCGATATCGTCAGGAGCCCCGATTCGCACTGAACCGCCGCAACCCGCGGGCTGGACCGGCGTACACGCCGCCGATCCAGCCCCGAGCGCAACGATCAGTATCACGGTCGCGATCAGTTTCACACAGAGTCCCTCGCAGTTAGACCGCTCTAGGCGCCGATCGCCTTGAGCCAGTCCTCATACGTCATGCCGAGCGGATACTTCGGATCCACGTTCTCCTTGATGAAGGTGTCGAAATCCTTGGTGCCCGCCGCGTCGAGCGTGGAGCTGTCGAGCCACTCGGCAATCGGTGGAACATCGATGGGCACGACCGACTTCGCGTAGTCGAACTCGGCCTTGAAGCGCTCCGGCTCGATCTTCCACGTGAGCGTGCGACCGTCCTTGTTGGTCTTCATGTAGATGGTGCGAAGGGCGACCTTCTCGTCGATGCCCTTCTCCTTGGCGAAGATCTTCGCTGCCTCGAGCGGGTTCTCGTAGATGTACTGCACCGCCAGGGAGTGCGCCAGAATCATCTTCTTGGCGAGCTCAGGATGTTCCTTCTGGAACTTGCGGTTCATCGAGTACACGCAGCACGAGCCGTACTCGCCGTTGGGGAGCTTGGCTTCTGTCGGGACGATCTTGCCCGAACCGTCCAGATCCGATGCCGAGCACCACGGGTCGCAGTCGACAAAGCCGTCGAGCTGTCCGTTCTTCACGGCGATGTAGGCGTCACTGCCACCAATAGCCGTCGCCTTGTACGAGGCCGGGCTGGCAGGGATGCCGGCGTCGGCCGCCATACGGACCCAGTAGGAATCATTCTTGTCCGCATCCGGCGCTATGCCGAACCGCTTGCCCACGAGGTCCTTCACGTCCTTGAGCTTCGACGAGATGACGATGTAGAACGAGCCGCCGAGGTGGTTGTTCGCCGCGACGAAGATCGGCGAACCTTTGGCCTCGGCGCGTACGACACCCTCGGTGCCGACATAGCCGACGTCCATCTTCCCAGCCGCCATAGCCTCGGGGACGTTGCCGCCGCCAACCGAGTTGACCTTGATGCCGAGCTTGTCGTAGATGCCAGCGTCGCGCGCCACCGCCGCGGCCACCATGTGGTCGCAACCGTAGTAGCCAAGCTGGACGACGTAGTTCATGTCTTCAGTCGGGGTCGTCCCTTCCGTGGTGGGCTTCTTGTCAGCCGACGCGCACCCCGCCAGCGCCACAGCCAACATCCCGATAACCAAGATCAGTGCCGTCAACCTCCGCATACGTTCCTCCTCTGTGTGTTTGTAGTCAGCCCCTGGCCTTCCACACCGACACGACCGTGCACTAGCCCGGTCGCCTTCCCCTATCTACCGCAGCAGTTCGCCATGCCACTATCGAACACGTCGACAAGCTGGTCGCCTTCGACGCGGTAGACCGCATATCCGACTGCACCGTTCTTCGAGCCGCGCACGATGACCTCGACCGGTTGCTTGTCGTCGATGTCGCGCAGTTGGACAGCCTGTGCCTCGACAGGCGCCTTGAACTCATTCGTGACTGTCGCGCTACCTTCGTGCGACAACAGGGCGCGCGTGCGGAAGGTGCCCTCCGCCGTGCGGTAAACGACGGCAAGATCTTGCGTCCCGTCGGCATCTATGTCGCCGCTCCGCGCAGAGATCACGGTCGTGCCCGGTACGGCCTCCTCAAACGCGTGCACGAGTGTCGCGTCCGCCGCCGGCGCCGACGTCGACGCACACCCGCCTACCAGAAACGTACAGACCGCAGCCGTAGCAAACAAAAGCAGCCTCATGCCTCCGCCCGCCTCAGACGGGCGAGCGCTGCGGGAGCGTTCGAGGCCCAGGAATACGCCGCGAGTCCAATGATCACGGCCGCGCAGACGTATTGCGCGAACTCGGGAATCCCCTCCAACGCAAGCCCGCTCGCGACCCGCAGGGCCAGGGTCGCACCGGAGGTGTCGAAGACGGGCGTGAACCCGCTTCCCAGCACAGCGTTCGCGAAGAGCCCCACAGCGAAGGCGCCCGTCACCATGCAGCCCACGTAGATGAGAACCGAGCGTCGGCCCATCAGCTTCCAGATGCTCACCAGTTCTGGGATGTTGGTGCCGACACCCGCCATGAGGAACGTGATCGCCAGCCCCGGAGCCGCTCCGGCGGCGACAAGCGCGGCGGTGAGCGGGATGTGGCCCACCGCGCACACATGCATCACGCCGCCGAGCGCTGCAGCGGCGCCAATCGAAAGCACCCCGGGATTGCCCAGGTAGGACTGGATGAAGGCGTCGGGCACGAGCGCGATGATCCCGCCCGCCAGGAGCATGCCGACCAGCGCGTAGCGACTCATCATCGCGCCCAGCTCCAGGAAGCCCCAGCGCTGACCCGCCAGCACCCGCCGGGGAAACGGCTCGCGCCGCACGGCCGCCCGGGCCTCGACCGCCGACTCGGGGACGTCCATCTTGAGCTCCGGACCGCCAAACCGGTTACCCGCGACCCCGACGGCGATCGACACAAGGAAGCCCCCTAATGCGTAGATGGTCGCAATCTTGGGACCGAGTAACGCGTATGCGAGAATCAGAGCGGCGGGGTTGATGATCGGGGCGGCGGTCATGAACGCCAGAGTCGGCCCCAGGTACGCGCCGGAGTAGTAGAGACTCAGGCCGATTGGGATGATGCCGCAGCTGCAGAGCGGCAGCATCATGCCGGAGAACGCAGCCTTGAAGAGTGTGCTGATACGTCGGTTGCCGAGGACACGCTGGAGCCCGACTGGGTCGGCGAACGAATGGACGAGGCCTGCCAGCACGAAGCTCATGACGAGCCACACCGAGGCGCCCGCAAGAATCGCGAACGCTGTAGCGAGAACGTCTTTGGCGACGGCGAGCACTATGCCTCCGCCATCGCTTCGGCTACGGCGCGTTCAATGACACCACGGCTGGGCTCCTCGTAGCGCACGGTCTCGTTCACTATCAGCGTCCCGCGGGTGATCACACCGTAGCGGCGCACATAGTCGAAGTCCTTGCCGGCCACGTAGAAGCGCGTCTCGACCGCATCACCGTACTGCGCCGCTACATCGCGGACGTCGCGCTCGTGACCCGCGCAATGCGGGCACGTGTTCACGAATTCCAGAAGTACCTTCGCCACCCTGGCCACCTACGCCTCCGACCGTGCCGCGCACAACGCAGCTCCGAACGCTCCGACAGTCTGAGCCTCAGCGGGGACGAGCACCGCACCGTCGAAGCCCTTTGCGACCAACTCGACCATCGCCGGGTTCTTGGCCACGCCCCCAGCGAAGACCAGCGGTCCCTTCGCGCCAATGCGACGCAGCGAGCCGAGCGTGCGAGTCACAATTGACTCATGAAGGCCGCGAGCGATGCGCCCTCGGTCTTCGCCGCGGTGGACGAGGCCCGTGACTTCGCTCTCGGCGAAGACGGTGCACATCGACGAGATGACGACCCCGGACTTGGCGGCGAGGGCAGCTGCGGCCATTTCCTCGAGTGTGAAACCGAGCGCCCGTGCCATGACTTCAAGGAACTTACCTGTCCCGGCGGCGCATTTATCGTTCATCTCAAAGTCGGTGACTTTACCGGCAGACCCGAGTGAGATCACTTTGGTGTCCTGCCCACCGATATCGAGCACCGAGGCGACGTCGGGGTGCAGTGCCGCAGCACCGATGCCGTATGCGGTAATCTCGGTGATGGCCGTGCCGCCAAAACGCTCGCGCGCAGCATGACGACCGTACCCGGTAGAGACGATCGCATCATGCGCGCCTCGATCGACAAATATGGCGGCGGCCGACCCGGGGTCGAATCCCGAGTCGGCCACCGCCCAATCAACAATCCGGCCGTCGTCGAGCCAGACGGCATCTACACTGCGCGAACCGATGTCGAGGCCGAGAACACGCATCCTCTACAGCATCTCCAGGAATGCTTCAACGCGCGTCGAAAGCTGGCCGACATCCTCGGCCGAGTAATCGGTGTCGATGCTCAGCACAGGGAGGCCTGCGTCGTGGACCGTCTTCTGGACCGCGGTCGACTCGATCTGATAGGTCCCGCAGAACTGCAGCGAATAGTCGATCACACCGTCAGCCTTGAGATTCCTCGCCATACGCACGACGTCGTCGAGTCGACCCTCGTTGGGAGTGAAGCATGCGCAGTTGATGTCGAGGTACTTCGCCGCAAGATCGTCGAGCATCTCGTCCAGCGTGGACGCATCCTCGTTCACGAGCTTCTCGAAGTAGCGAGAACCGGTGCACATCTCTTCGCCGACAACGACGCCGCCGGCCGTCTCCACGATCTGGTGCAGCTTCCAGTTAGGCAGCGCCATGGGCGTTCCTGTGATCAGAACGCGCTTGGCACCCGTCGGCGCGACACCGACACCGTCCGCGACGCGCGCCTCAAGCTCGTCGGCGAGCGCATTCATCATCTGCGTGAAGCGTGGCACATCGTCATAGAAGGCGACCTGCACCGCGAGAAGGGAGTCGAGACCGGAGATTGGCGCAGGGTCGGCCGCACGCGCGGCATTGACACGCTGCAATGCCCTGCGCTTGTCGTTTACCTCCTTGATGGATGCCTTCAGCGACTCGGCGGTGACCTTCTTACCGGTGAGTGCCTCGAGCTTCGCAATGAGGTCGACGAGCTCGCTGCGCCAGAACGCCACGTCCTTGGCCCGCTTCATCTGCGGCAGCTCCATGACGTACATGTTCTGCAACTTGCCAAGCTCCTCGTACGCCTTCTTCTTACCGTCGCACGTGGTCTCGCCGACGAGCAGATCGGCCTCTTCGAGATACGGGCAGACCTTGCCGAGCTTGAAGCCCATCATGGACTTGATGAGCGCGCAGGTGTTGCGCGGGAGAATCTGCTCGACCTGATCGTAGGCCCACTCGGCACCCGCACAGATGCCGACCGACCAGGCGCCCGCCGCCCGGATGAGCTCCTCGGGCACGTAGAGACAGTACGTTCCAACGACTTTTCCGCCCGACTTGCGGAAGTCGTCAAGTTCTTTGATGCGAAGGCCATGGACTTCGCTCATGACAAAGTCCAGGTAGCCCATACCCTCGGGGCGGTTGGCTTGCGTCATGAATGTCTGGCCGTACATGCCGCCGACTGCCTCGAGCAGCGCGTCATGCATGGGGAGATCGAGGCCGAGTTCGGCCCACATCGGACGGTAGTCAACACCTTCGCCGGCCATCAGGGACTCCAATCAATCTCACCGTATCTGCGCTTATAGTTGTGTTGCATGTTTCTTATACCTTGCCTCGCGCCTGAAAGCAACGAATCACACAACACCTGCCGGCGCCGTGCATGTCGCGCTGACGCCCTCATCGCCCCTACACGCGCGAGAGGGGCTGGAGCCCGGTCAAGGGTCCAGCCCCTCTCTCAAGGAGGGTTATGGCATGGCGCTGGAGCGCCAGATGCCCTAGTGATCGCCCTTGGAGGGCGTCTCTTTCCACAAGAAGATGATCTTCGAGGGATTGAGGTTGTAGATGTTCGCCAGGTATGCGTGAACCATCGTGAACAGGATGAAGACCCACATCATGAAGTAGTGGATGATCCGCATGTTCATCGGTCCGCCCACGAGCGTCATGGCACCGGAGAAG
>WSXY01000015.1 GCA_009773565.1 Actinomycetota bacterium
CTGGACATGGCTAACCAGGGCATCAACCTGACGGCCAGAAGCGTCACGGTTGACACCGCAAGCACTCAGGCCGCAGGTTATGCCCAAAGACGTTGGGCACACAGTGGTCATCGATCGGGGGGGGCGAGGCATGAGGCGTCTTGTGGTTCAGTTCATCTTCGTGGTCTGCGTTCTAATGGCGCTCCCGTGCATCGCCTACGCAGATTACGTTCCCAGGGATGTCGCGGGTGCTGCGGCGACGAGAGACGCTGCAGAAACCGCCGCCGAAGCCACGACGATGTCCGCGTTGATCTATGGAGGCGCCATCATCTTGGCCGGCGTCGCCGTCGGAGCCGGCATATACCTCGGACTGCGACACAAGAACTGACGTTTGCGAAGGGGCATGATCGTGAGGCGACTGCTTCAAGGACAGGAACTGGAGGCGCGTGCTCGCGAGCTCGGCGTGAGTCTGAACTACCTCGTGAACCCGAATAGCGGCACCAGTGACGAGCCGGAGCTGCAGCGGCGTGTTCTGGAGGCAGAGCGAGCCAGGCGAGAGTCATGGCTCTGGCTAGTTGCGCTGCTTTCTGCAGCCGCATCGATCGTCAGTGCTGTGGCGGCTTGGGTTGCAGTCGCGCGCATCTAGCACTTCGCAATCGTGGGCGTGGTGCCTAACAAGCGCTTCCAGCTGACGGCGCGAGGTGTAGGCTACGAAGAGAGGCGCTCGGTCCGCAGCTGAAGCGCAAATGCGTTAGATAGCCCTGGGCCATCGGTTGCTTCGGAGAGCGCGGTTAAGGGCGCCGCATCCGTGTCCGGTCGCCTCGCAACCAGCGCGGTCTGTGGTGCAAGTCGCTGTTCGCTTATCACCGCGCCATCGCCAGCACGCCGGTGCACGTCTTTCTCGGCGCGTCGATAAGCATCACGAACGGCCAGGAAGCAGACGCACTGCAGGCGCGGGTCTGGTCTGCCGGGCGGATGAGTGTGCGCACACGGTTGTCGTCGTCCGGATCGCTCGTCCTGTCCGCGGCAATCTAACAAGCGCTTCCAGCTGGCGCGGCAAGCGTTAAGCTGTGAAGGGAAGTCGGTGGCGCGCAGCTGAAGCGCCAATGCGTTCGACAGGGCAGGGGGCGGGGTTGGAGATTGGGACAATTCCGGCTGAGGACATAGAGGCCACGATCGAACGTCAATTCGGCATCGCCAGAGCCTATGCGTGGCCTGAGGTCGCCAAGGTACTTGCACTCTACTACGCGCCCATGGTCCTGCTGCTTGCCGTCGGGGCTGCCTGGCTGCTGGTCGATCAAGAAGGTCTTCGGCAGGTCCTCTTGGGCACTGCTGATGAAGCCTCAACCGCTGCGGTGGTAGCATCTGTGGTTTCGCTGCCGGGTACGCTGCTGGCGCTGGCCTATATCGCCTTACGCAATCGCCTTCATGGCATGACCTGGGCGTCTCTCGGTGTACGCAAGGCACCGCTCGGGCGCAGCCTCAAGTACATGTTCGGCTTCTTGGCGCTGGCCGTCATGGCAGTGCTGGGGCTCGTCGCTGTGATGGTCGCGCTGCAGGTGCCAGAACCGGAGATGGCGGTGCGCCCCGCTCGGAGCGCGTCAACGTGGATCTGGCTGCTTGTGGGTGCTGTCATCATCGGGCCACTCGGTGAGGAGCTCATCCACCGCGGGATGATATTCGGCTTCCTCCGCCATCGGCATCGTGTCGTCATCGCCGCACTGATCTCGTCGGTCATCTTTGCGCTACTCCATTTGTCGCCGGTGGCATTCGTCACAGCGCTCCCTCTAGGTCTGTACCTGTGCCTCATGTATCAGCGTCTCGGCAGCATCGTGCCTGGCTTGGTGTTGCATATGTCCTGGAACCTACTGGTCTCACTCGCCGGGTAGGCGTGCGATGCGCAGCTGCCTGTCGAACAAGCGCTTCCAGCTGACGGCGCGAGGTGTAGGCTACGAAGAGAGGCGCTTGGTCCGCAGCTGAAGCGCCAAGACGTTAGGCAGGGCTGACTTGTGTTGGTTGTTGGGGGGCGTCTGAAACGCCCCGGGTTTCACGTCGGCTCGTTCATTTGGATGCCACGGCTAGCGTGGCGACTTCCTGATTGTATCGCTCGAGTACCTGGAGCGGCGCCAGCCGCCTGATCCTCCCGTTCTCGATCACTCTGAGCGAACGATGCTTGCGACGGGCGTTGTACCAGCCGATGTAGCTCACGAGTGCGAGCTCGAGGTCCAGTCGGGTCCTCCACGTGTAGCGTTTGGTCAGCTCGCGCTTCAGCGTCGACATGATGGATTCGGCCATCGCGTTGTCCAGTGCCGTTCCTGTCCGACCCCTGCTCGGAGCAATGCCGGCCCTCTTCAGGCGCTCTGTGTACTCATAGGATGTGTATTGAGATCCGTTGTCCGAGTGTGCGATCGTGCCATCCGCGTGTTCCCGTCTGCTTGCTATCGCCATCTCAAGTGCGTCGGTCACCAGGCTCTGGCGCATGTGACTCGCGAAGTTCCAGCCGACGATGCGTCGCGTGTGGACGTCAAGCACGACGGCCAGGTAGCCCCAGCCCTCCCAGGTGCGTATGTAGGTGAAGTCGGAGAGCCACACCGCGTCGGGGCGATCCGCGGTGAAATCGCGCCTCACGAGGTCGTCGGCGGCCACCGGCGAGGGACCCGGCATCGTCGTACGCTGCGCTTTTCCGTTCACGCAGCCCGCTATGCCCTCTTGGCGCATCAGGCGTTCCACGGTGCAGCGAGCCACCGAGATGCCCTCGTCGTTGAGTTCGTCCCATATCTTGAGCTGCCCGTAGATGCCACCGGCATCTCTGTGCACGCGCTTGATCTCACCGAGCAGGTATTCGTCGCGGAGCGCCCGCGCCGAGGGCGGCCGGGTGCGTCTGGCACGGTATGCGGAGGCGGACGCCTCTATCTCCCGACATATCGGCTCGACCCCGAAGCGTGCGCGATGCTCATCGAGAAACGCGCTCACCTCGGACGGGGCTGGTCGAGTTCGCGGGCGAAAAACACGCTCGCCGCTTTCAGGATCTCGTTGGATCTTCTCAGGTCCCGATTCTCGCGACGCAGGGCGGCGAGTTCCTCGCGCTCGGCCGTGGTGAGCCGATCGGACCTCGTCCCGTCGTCGGCCTCGTCCTGGCGCACCCAGACCCTCAGGGTCTCATGATGCATGCCCAGATCACGCGCCACAGCAGCGATCGGACGGTCCGATTCGCGGGCGATGCGCACCGCGCGCTCCCGGAACTCGGGTGGATACTTCGAAGCTCGCATCAGACACGACTCCTTCCCTCCAGGATTCTAAGGAATCCTAGCCAAGGAGCCTCCGTCAAACCCGGGGCGCTTCACACTGAAACGCCCCGCGTTTGACAGAGGCACTCCCGCTGGCGTCGCACCCCGGATTTGTCGCCCGATTTGTCGCCCAAATACCTGGTGATTGTTGGTACTCGTTGGTACCTATTGGGACTCGCCGCAGCTCCGCTGTACCAACGAGTCCCAACGAGTCCCAATAGTCACAAGCACTTTCAGGATTCGAATTCCGTCTGTTGCGAAACAGGCGGGCCGAACTGTGCAAAGGGATTGCTGCATGCGCGGGCTGGTCATGCGGTCCACGGCCGTCAGGCTTCGCGCGCCTCGTTGGCCGCATGCAAGCGATTCGCAAGTCCCATGAGAACGGCGTCCCTCTGGGCGACAATGTCCCCCGGCGTGCCGAGCCATCGCGGATCGAGTTCGGCGTGCCTTACCACGAGTTCATAGAGCGCTGGCGCAGCGACGTAGTGCGCGCTCCGTCCGGCCCCCCTGGCTTCGAGGGCACCGGATGCGACCAGCTTGCCCAAGTCGTGTGAGGCGGTCACCTCAGAGACGTCTGCCATCCCGCGGTAGTAACGGTTGGTGACCTCGCGCGCGAAGAAGGCGTCGTAGAGCGCATGCGTGGCGCGTTCGTTCAGGCCCATGTCGCTCACTGCGGTGTCCTGCAGCACCGTCCACAGGGCGCGTTCGGTGGTGTTGCGCAACGAGAGCGCCTCGACCTGGGCGACCTGCGCTTGCACGTGGACCTCGAGGAACGGGGTGACGTCGGTGTCAGGAGCCCACTTTGTTCCGAGACAGTCGAACGCGGAGTAGTAGTCCTCGAGGTGACGGCCCCACCACTCCTCAAGGCTGGTGAACTGGGGCAACCGGAATCCAGCGCGATACATCGAAAGCGATGCGACGATACGCGCAGTTCGACCGTTACCATCGGAAAACGGGTGGATGCCCGCCACCGACACGTGCGCGAGCGCCGATGTCAGCGGCCCGGGCTCCTCGGTTGCCTGAAGCCACGCCGCCAAGTCGTCCACGAGCGACGGCACCTTCTCGGCGGGAGGGGGCAGGTAGACCTGTGAGCCGCTCGCCCTGTTGGTGAGCCAGTTCTGGGTCTCCCTGAACCGGCCCGCGCCCTTGGCATATGAACCGCCGAGTACGAGGTGGTGCAGTGAGAGCACCAGCTCGCTCTGCCACTGGAACGCATCCGCGTCGGCGCGGGCGAGTACGAAGCGCATCGCATCCCGGTAGCCGTCGACCAGGTCGATGTCTTCGACGGAGACGCCGGTCGGTCTGTCGCCTGCCAGGATCCTGCGGGCCTCGTCGACGGTGACCGCCACACCCTCCATGATCGTAGAGGCGGCAATTGCCTCGGCCTCAAGGTCGCGTCGCGTCCGGCCTAGCCAGATCCGGGGGAGCGGCCCCTGCGCATCCAGGTGGGCGCGGAGTTCTTCGATCCGGCGGACGCCGGTGGCGACGGCCTCGGTGATCTCGTATCGGTACACGGTGTGAGCCCTTCTGATTGAAGCATCAAACACTAACGTGATTATATGATTAATCACAAAGAAGGCAAGAGCGGCTCCATTCTCGACTCGGATCGGAGCGCCCCAGATTTGTTGCCCGATTTGTTGCCCAAATACATGGTACTTGCTGGTACTCGTTGGTACCTATTGGGACTCGCCGCAGCTCCGCTGTACCAACGAGTCCCAACGAGTCCCAATAGTCACAAGCACTTTCAGGATTCGAATTCAGCTTAGAGGGGGTGTATCTGCCCACGTGCGGCTCAGGAGCACTCCCTGTTGCTCACAGTCCTGTTGGCCTTGCCTGCCCGCACGTTCAAATCCCGTCAGCTCGATCATCACGATTGCGAGCACACTTGCGTGCTCTTTGAAACGAAACGGGACGGCCAGATGGCCGTCCCGTTTCACATTCCTGTCCGGCGGTTGCGGGCGTGCCCGACGGTTGACTTGGCAGTGAGGCGCTACTGGGGCAGCGCCACCCGGTCCGACGCGGGTGTCACTCCAAACATGCGCCGGTACTCGCGGCTGAACTGCGTCGAGCTTGCGTAGCCCACACGCTGTGCCGCCTCCTGGGCTGTCACGCCCTCGGCGGTGAGCAGCGCGCGGGCGCGGTGGAGGCGGACCTGCTTGACGTACTGCACAGGCGTGGTGGCGGTCACTTCCCGGAAGGTGTGGTGGAAGGTTGATGTGCCCATGTTCGCCTCGCGGGCCAGTGATGGGACGTCCAGGTCGTGGGCGTAGTCCTGATGGATGCGGCGGAGCACCCTGGCGATGTGGCCGTAGCGGCCAGCGTTCGACGTGGCGAGGCGCAGCACCTCGCCGTTCTCGCTCACCAGGATGCGATAGACGATCTCGCGCACGGTCTGCAGGCCGAGGATCCGCGCGTCTGCAGGGGAGGCGAGCGCGAGAGCGAGTCGCTCGGCGGCGTCCATCACCTCGGCGGTGAACGGCGATGAGTTCACGAATGTTGAGGGTTCGATGCCGGGGATGTCGCCCATCTCCAGGAGGAGCTCGCCCACGAGGATGGGGTCGATGTTGATCACGAGGCCGAGGAGCGGTTCGTCCTCGGAAGCCGTGGTTGCGCACTCCATGGGCATGGGTGCGGAGAGCAGCAGGTAGTTGTTCGCGTCGTACACGTACGATTCGTCGCCGAGCCACACGCGCTTGGAGCCCTGCGCCACTATGACGATCCGCGGCGTGTAGATGATCGGGCGCCGGTCCGTGCGCTCGGTGGCACGCATGTACTCGACGCCGGACACGGGCGAGCGCGAGAAGCCGTTTACCTTGATGAGCGGTTCCAGCAGTTCGGCGAGGCGGGTCTTGGCGGCATTCGGCATGGGGCAATTCCTTCACGTGAGATGCAGTGGACGAGATACTACGCCGCACAAGAGAAATAGGCAAGAACGACGCAGTCCTGTGTATGGGATTGAGCGGGAGTCGCTAGTAGGGTGTACCTCGGCACCACTCCACTCTGGACGGAAGGCAGAGGTACACGCATGCTTGATTTCGACTATCACAACCCCACGCGCATCATCTTCGGCAAGGACCGGCTCGATACGATCGGGTCGCTCGTGCCGGCCGATGCGCGGGTGCTCATCACGTACGGTGGCGGTAGCGCCAAGCGCTCGGGAATCATCGAGCGGGTGCGTGAGACGCTCGCGGGCAGAGAGGTCCACGAGTTCGGCGGGATCGAGCCGAACCCGCAGTACGACACGCTCATGAAGGCCGTCGAGGTCGTCCGTGCGGAGAACATCGACTTCCTGCTGGCGGTGGGAGGCGGCTCCGTCATCGACGGCACCAAGTTCGTCGCGCTTGCCGCGCACTACGATGGCGATGCGGCGGAACTCCTCGCGTACGGCCTCGCGCCGATCACCGCCGATGCGGCCAAGCGCGTTCTCCCGCTCGGCACGGTGCTCACGCTGCCGGCGACGGGCTCGGAGATGAACAGTGGCGCCGTGATCAGCCGCGGCGAGGTGAAGTATCCGGTGATGAGCGGCCTCGTGTTCCCGGTGTTCTCGATCCTGGATCCCACGCTCACGTTCTCGCTGCCGGAGACGCAGGTGGCGAACGGCGTGGTGGACGCGTTCGTGCACGTGACCGAGCAGTACATCACCTACCCCGTGGGCGCCGCCGTGCAGGACAGGATCGCCGAGGCGGTCCTGAAGACGCTCATCGACGTGGGACCCACCTCCGTTGCCGAGCCCGAGGACTACGCTGCACGCGCGAACCACGAGTGGAGCGCGACGCTCGCGCTGTGCGGCATCGTGGGCGCCGGCGTCCCGCAGGACTGGGCGACGCACATGATCGGCCACACGCTCACTGCGCTCTTCGGCATCGATCACGGCAAGTCGCTCGCGATCGTGCACCCGTCGCTGCTCGATGTGCGCCGCGAGCAGAAGCGCGAGAAGCTGCTGCAGTACGCCGCTCGCGTGTGGGACCTCGACATGGGCGACGACGACGCGCGCATCGACGGAGCAATCGGCAGGACCAGGGCGTTCTTCGAGAGCCTCGGCATAGCCACACGCCTCGGCTCTTACGGCGTGACCGAGGCCGACATCCCGCGCGTCATCGAGAGCCTCGAGGCACAGGGCATGACAGCACTCGGCGAGACGGGCGATCTCACGCTCGAGCACGTGGATGCGATCCTGCGCGCTTCGCTCTAAGCGACGCCGAATCACAAGATCAAAGGGGTAGATGAGTTGGCTTCTTCAATGAGTTCGCATCCGGGCACCGGCCGCCGTACGACGGCCGTGCTCGCGATCATCCTGGTGAGCTACGTGATGATCATCCTCGACACGTCCATCGTGATCGCGGGGCTGCCGAAGATCCAGGAGACGCTCGGTTTCTCGGCCACGCACCTCTCGTGGATACAGAGCGCGTACACGCTGGCGTTCGGCGGGTGCCTGCTGCTGGCGGCGCGTGCCGGCGATATCCTGGGACGCAGGCGGATGTTCCTCGCGGGGCTCGGGATCTTCACCGTGGCATCGCTCGGGGTCGGCACGGCGCAGACCGTCGCATGGATGCTTGCCTCGCGCGCGGTTCAGGGCGTCGGCGCGGCGATCCTGGCACCGACAACGCTGGCGCTTCTGCAGTCGAACTTCGCCGAGGGGCCGGAGCGCACCCGAGCAGTCGCCTACTATGGCGCCGCTGCGGGCATCGGCGCGAGCATCGGGCTCGTGTTGGGTGGCGTCCTCGCAGACTGGGTATCGTGGCGTGTCGGGTTCTTCATCAACCTGCCGATCGGCGTGCTGCTGGCGTTGGGCACTGCCCGGTATGTGGCGGAGACCGAGCGGCACACGGGTCACTTCGATCTGCGTGGCGCGATTCTGTCCACGGCGGGAATGTTCGCACTCGTCTTCGGCGTGGTGCGGTCGGCGGATACGGGATGGGCGGACGTGTCGACCGGACTCTCGCTTATGGCTGGAGTGGCCTTGCTCGTGATGTTCATTGTGAGCGAGTCGAAGGCGCGTCAGCCGATCATGCCGCTGCGGCTCTTCGCGAGCCGGGAGCGTTCCGGGGCATACGCTGGTCGTCTGCTGTTCCTTGGCGCGATGGTGGGATTCTTCTTCTTCACCACGCAGTTCATGCAGGGCGTGCTGGGCTTCGACGCGTTCCAGGCGGGTCTCGGATTCCTCCCGATGACACTGGTGAACTTCGCGGTGGCGTTGAATGTGCCGCGCCTCACGCGGCGCTTCGGTAATGGACCACTACTCGCAGCCGGGCTGGCCATCACCTTCGTGGGGATGGCATGGCTGAGCCGTCTCGGCGCAGATTCGACGTACCTGCGCGACGTTGCGCTGCCGATGGTTCTGATCGGCCTCGGACAGGGCTGTGCCTTGAGTCCGCTCACCGTCGCGGGTGTCAGTGGTGTAGCCGAGGAGGATGCCGGCGCCGCTTCCGGACTCGTGAACGTCGCGCACCAGCTCGGCCTGTCGCTCGGACTGAGCGCGTCGGTGGTAGCCTTCGCCAGGGCGAGTGCGGTTGCCGGAGGATCCGCAGCTCTCGCGAGCGGCGTGTCGGCGGCGCTGACGGCGGGAGCGGTCATGCTGGCGTTGTCATGGATCGTGGTGATGATGGCGATAGTCCGGCCGCGCGTGGATGGTGGACAGCATGCCAGGACAAGCGGGGTGCAGGCGACGTGAGCACTCTTCCCGTGATCGGCAAGCGCGACGGGGTCACGCCGGTGGAACTGCTCTTCGACCTGGTCTTCGTGTTTGCGATGTCGGAGATCGCGCATCACTTGCTCGGGCATCTCACCACCCGGGGTCTGATCGAGGCGACCATCCTGCTGGTGGGGGTCTTCCTGGTCTGGCTCAACACGAGCTGGATCGCCACCGTTCTTCACGCCCAGGAACCGAGAGTACTGACGATGATCCTCGTCACCATGCTACTCAGCATGTTCATGAACGCCTCGATTGGGCGAGCCTACGGGTCGATGGGTCTCATGTTCGCGCTGCCCCTCGTCTTGGGCCAGGTGGGTAGGAGCGCTTGGATGGTCGCGGCATCCCCAAACGAGGTGTACCGGGAGCACTACCGCAGGACGGTGGGGTGGCAGCTCATCAGCGCTCCATTGTGGCTGATCGGTGCGGTCAGTCCGCCTGAGGCGCGACTCTCGTACTGGGGAGCGGCGACCGTCATCGATCTCATCGGGACCTGGCTCGCACACCCGGTTCCTGGCCAGCGACTGCACTCGGTATACCTTGAGTTCGATGCCGACCACATGCTCGAACGCTGCAGGCTGCTTCTCATCGTCGCGTTCGGTGAGACGGTCGTTGCGATGGGAAGCGCCCTTGCGTCCTCCCGAATGACTGGACTGACCGTGTTCGCGGGCGTCGTCGCCTTCGCCGGGATGATCGCGCTGTGGGCACTGTACTTCGGCAGTGGCGTTCGAGCCACGCTCGACCACATCGCCCGGACGTGCGATCCGGTCAAGGCGAGCCGACTGGCCGGCAACGCCCTCGTTGTGATGGTCGCGGGGTTGATCGGAATCGCAGTGGGAAGCGAGATCGTCATCGGTGCACCTTCGGCCCGGGGTGACTCCCTTGTCGTTGGCGCCTTGCTGTTCGGTGGTGCGATGGCCGGACTCGTGGCACACGCATGGTACTTGCGGGCCGTTCCGCGGCTCTCGGCCCGGTGGATCCTGTTCGGAGCCGCAGGTCTGGCATTCGCCGGTCTGGCGACCGCGTCTGCCCCTGGCGTTGTGCAGCTCGGGATCTGGAGTGTCGGCCTGACGGCGCTGGCGGTTGCCGACACGCGTGCGGGCAGACGATTCGATTCGGCAGATCCGCCAGTGGCGGACTGTGACTGAGAGAGGACCGAACCATGAGTGACTCACCTGTACTGATCACGTACTACTCCCGAAGGGGCCAGAACTACGTCGGCGGCAGTATCGTCGATCTCGCGGTGGGCAATACCGAGGTCGCCGCGGCGATGGTCCGGGTGGTGACGGGCGGTGACCTGTTGGAGGTCGACACGGTTACGCCATATCCGGTGGACTACACGGAGACGACCGACGTCGCCCGCCGAGAGCTGCGAGAGCACGCCCGGCCGGCGCTGCAGGATCTTCCGGTGAGCATCGACGGGTACGACGTTGTGTTCCTCGGCTTCCCAAACTGGTGGGGCACGCCGCCCATGGCGGTGTTCACCTTCCTAGAGTCCTTCGACTTTTCGGGCAAGACGATCGTCCCCTTCTGCACGCACGAGGGAAGCGGGATGGGCCGCAGCGAGCGCGACATCGCCGCCGCGTGCCCCGGCGCAACGGTGCTCGCCGGCCTCGCCATCAGAGGCGGGGCGGTGCACGGCGCCGAGGACAGCATCCGGCGTTGGATCGGATCGACCGGACTCACCTTCTAGCACAAAGCGAACGAGAGGCATCGATATGAACACACGCACGCTTGGCAAGGGAGCGCACGCTCTCGAGGTATCGGCCATCGGCCACGGCTGCATGGGAATGAGCATGTCCTACGGTCCGGCACCGGAGCGCTCGGAGATGATCCGCGTGATCCGCTCGGCCGTGGAACTCGGCATCACGCTCTTCGACACCGCCGAAGTCTACGGCCCGTTCGTGAACGAAGAGCTGCTCGGCGAGGCGCTCGAGCCGGTTCGCGACCGGGTGGTGATCGCGACGAAGTTCGGCTTCAACGTGAGCCCCAGCGGGACGACGCCGTGGAGCGGGCTGAACAGCCGGCCGGAGCACATCAAGGAGGTTGCCGAGGCATCACTGAAGCGCCTCAGGACCGACGTCATCGACCTGTTCTACCAGCACCGGGTGGACCCGGACGTCCCGATCGAGGAAGTGGCCGGAGCTGTGAAGGATCTGATCACCGAAGGCAAGGTCAAGCACTTCGGCCTGTCCGAGGCGGCGTCCGAGACCGTTCGGCGCGCACATGCGGTGCAGCCGCTGACGGCCGTGCAGAACGAGTACTCGGTGTGGTGGCGCAAGCCCGAGGAGGCGCTTCTGCCCACGCTCGAGGAGTTGGGTATCGGGCTGGTCTCGTACTCTCCACTCGGTCGGGGCTTCCTGACGGGGAAGGTCCACGCCTCGGCGGACTTCGGCGAGGGAGACCTGCGCAGCACGCTGCCTCGCTTCACGCCCGAGGCGATGGCCGCCAACCAGTCCCTGGTGGACCTTCTCGGCGAAGTCGCCGCGCGGAAGGGCGCGACGCCCGCCCAGGTGGCGCTCGCGTGGATCCTCGCGCAGAAGCCGTGGATCGTTCCGATTCCGGGTATGCGTAGTGTCGGGCGACTCGAAGAGAACCTCGGTGCAACGAGTGTGGAGCTGACCACAGCCGAGCTGGCCGAGATCGACGAAGCGGCCGCCTCGGTTCAGGGTGATCGCTACCCGGAGGCGCTCGAGCGCCTCACGGGCCGCTAGAGGAAAGAGGAAGACATGCAGCACGTGACTTTGAACAACGGCGTGGAGATGCCGCAGCTCGGCTTCGGTGTGTTCCAGGTTGCCGAACCGGCCGAATGCGAGCAGGCAGTAGCCGATGCGCTCGACGTGGGCTATCGCCTTATCGACACGGCCGCTTCGTACATGAACGAAGAGGCCGTCGGCCGGGCGCTCAAGCGCAGCGGAGTGCCGCGCGAGGAGCTCTTCATCACCACGAAGCTGTGGATCCAGGACGCGGGCTACGAGAAGACCAAGGCTGCCTTCCAGCGCTCGCTCGACAGGCTACAGCTCGACTACCTCGACCTGTACCTGATCCATCAGCCATTCGGTGACTACTACGGCGCGTGGCGCGCGATGGAGGAGCTCTACGCCGAGGGTAAGGTCCGCGCAATCGGTGTGAGCAACTTCGCGTCGGATCGGCTCGTCGACCTCATCCTCCACAACGAGGTCGTGCCCGCGGTGAACCAGGTGGAGACCAACCCGTTCTGCCAGCAGATCGAGGCAGGCGAGATCATGAAGGCCGAGGGTGTGCAGATCGAGTCATGGGCGCCGTTCGCGGAGGGGAAGAATGAGCTGTTCAGCAATGAAGTCCTGGCCGGGATCGCAGGGAGTCATGGGAAGTCGGTTGCGCAGGTCGTGCTCCGGTGGCTCATGCAGCGTGGCGTGGTCGCCATCCCGAAGTCGGTGCGCAAACACCGTATGGTCGAGAACTTCGCGATCTGGGACTTCGAACTGAGTGGCGCCGAGATGGACCGCATCGCGGCGCTGGACACAGCGTGCAGCCTCTTCTTCTCGCATCAGGATCCGGCGATGGTGAAGTGGCTCGGGACGAGGAAGCTCGACCTGTAGACCGGGCCTAATCGGGACTCGGTCTGTCCACGATTTGTCGCCCGATTTGTCGCCCAAATACATGGTGACTGTTGGTACTCGTTGGTACCTATTGGGACTCACCGCAGCTCCGCTGTACCAATGAGTCCCAACGAGTCCCAATAGTCACAAGCACTTTCAGGATTCGAATTCCCTTGGGGGCACCATAAAACCGCAGGTCAGGGGCTTGTGAATCCCTGAAGCGTGCTTGAAATCGGGCACCAAATCGTGCCGTCGTGAGGGCCCTCTAGAGGGCAGAACCGCAGCTCAGAGGCCATTTCAGCCCAATCTTGGTGCCAAAAAATCCCTGTTGCAGAGGATCGGCCATCGACATCGGCTTGGTGCCCGATTTGGTGCCCGAAACAAGACAAAGTGTGTGTCGGGCTCGAACACCCCCCGTCCCCGTGCGAGCACGACGGTGACCCCTGTACTCTCAATCCTGAGGTCGTTATGGAAGCAGTCGTGACCTACGCGGTTGTCAGTGCCCGATCAGCTGCTGGACTCACGCCGAACATACGCCGGTACTCGCGTCCGAACTGGGACGGGCTAACGTAACCGACGCTGTACGCGGCTTCTTGGACACTCACGCCCTCTGACATGAGGAGCGTCCGAGCGCGGTGCAGTCTCGTTTGCTTGATGTACTGCAGCGGTGTCGTAGAGGTCACGTCGCGAAATGCGTGATGGAATGTCGACGTTCCCATGTTCGCCTCGCGGGCTAGAGAAGACACATCGAGTTCCGATGCGTAGTCATCATGAATGCGTCGCAAGACGCGAGCGATCTGTCCCTGTCGGCCCGAACTGGTCGCGACCATTCGAACGGTGTCGCCCTGAGGTCCGAGCAGTGCATGGAACACAATCTCTCGGATGATCTGCCTGCCGAGGATCCGCGCATGAAGCGGTGAGTTCAAGACCGATGCGAGGCGGGTCGCCGCATCCAGGAGGTCGTGCGTGACGTTCGTCGCGCCCACGACGCGTGCTTGTTTCTCGTCGGTGGGTCGGTGATCGGTGTCCAGCAAGAGCTCGCCCACGGTGATTGGGTCTAGCTCGATCGTGAGGGCGAGCAGTGGTTCTCCGGGTGTAGGCGTCGCCTCACAGTCCATCGGCATGGGAGCCGAAAGAACTAGGTAGTTGTTGGCGTCATAGTCGAAGCGTTCCTCGCCAAGCCACACGCTCTTACGTCCCCGGGCGATGACGATCACAGAGGGCGAGTACATCATCGGGGTCCGAGGAATCCGCTCGTCAAACCGTGAGACTGTCACTCCCGGGATGGCCGTGGCCGTCTGCCCGGACTTGGGAGCGAGCTGCGAGATCAGTTCTGCGAGTTCCGTTGATTGGGGCATGTCGTCCTCTATTCCGTAAGTACCTCAACGGGGCAATCATACCGTAGGCGACAGGAATAGGCTACGAATCGACAACCACTGACCTTCCTACTGCAGGAAGCAGCACGTATTGTCGACAGCATCAGATGCCTCTCGGATTGCGAGACACAAGACTAGGAATGGAGTGGTGAAGGTGGACGACTACATCTTCGATTTGCGGCCTGATGTGACCCGTAAGCCGGTCTCATACAAGAACCGCTACGGAATCACGATTGCAGCGGACCTCTATCTGCCGCGTGATTTCGATGAGTCGACGAGCCATGCGGCGCTCGTCATCGGCGCACCGTACGGCGGCGTCAAGGAGCAGGGACCTGGCATCTACGCGCAGGAGATGGCGGCACGCGGGTTCGTCGCGTTGACGTTCGACCCGTCGTTCAATGGATACAGTGGTGGCGAGCCGCGCTACGTGACGTCCCCTGACATCTTCGTCGAGGACATCAGCGCCGGCGTCGACTTCCTGGGTACACGACCGTTTGTGGACCGCGAGCGCATCGGTGCCATCGGCATGTGCGGAAGCGGTGCCTTCAGCTTGTGTGCCGCACAGGTCGACCGTCGCATCAAAGCCGTCGCGACGACCAGCATGTGGGACCATCACCGCTTCTACCACGAGGGCTGGGAAGACTGCTATACCGACGAAGACCGCAACAAGATCCTCGACGACTTGGGCGAGCAGCGCTACGTCGACTTCGAGAACCCACAGCCTGCGCTGACACCACGTGACGCTCCGTTCGTGGACGAGAACACCGACGACATTGGCCGGGAGTTCGGCGAGTTCTACTCGGCTCCTCGTGGATCCCATCACAACGCGTTGACTCAGCACACCCGCACGAGCGTTCTGTCGTTCATGAACTTCCCGCTGCTCGCGTACGTACACACCATCTCTCCGCGTCCGATCCTCATCGTCGTGGGCGAGAAGGCTTTCTCCCGCTACCTCGGCGAAGGTGCCTTCGAGAAGGCTGCTGAGCCCAAAGAGCTCTACATCGTTCCTGGCGCCGGCCATGTCGATCTGTATGACAAGACCGACCTCATCCCGTTCGACAAGCTCGAAGCGTTCTTCAAGGAGAACTTGGCGTGAAAGTAGTCGTCATCAGCGGTAGCTATCGCCGGAAGGGAGCTTCGGCATTCTTGGCGGATCGGTTCATCGATGGAGCCCGCGAAGCGGGTCATGAGGTGTTCCGGTTTGATGCTGCCTTCGAGACCGTTGGTGGCTGCCGAGGTTGCGATTACTGTGCGCGAGGAACGAAGCCGTGCGTGCAGAACGACGGGATGTCCGTCTTGAATCCGCACCTTGTGGATGCAGACTTCGTCGCATTCGTGACGCCGCTTCACCACTTCCACATGTCGGCGCAGCTGAAGGCGGTGATCGACCGGTTCTACGCGAACGATGCCCGACTGATGGGAGGTAAGCGGGCGGTGTTGCGGGCAACAGCCAAGAGCGGGAGTTCGCGGACCATTCAAGGGCTGGTCGACTCGTACATGACAATCATCAGGTATCTGAGTTGGGCAAACGCCGGCGAAGTGCTGGCGCTTGGGTGCGGCGATCGCAATCTCATCGAGGTCTCAGTATTTCCAGACGCTGCGTGTCGGCTGGGAGTGAGCCTGAAGTAGGCGGATAGCACTGGGTCATGTGCGGCGTCATCGCGGTTGCCGCCGAGTTGGTTCGGGCGACGACGAAGGCAGTTCGTGACACATAGGGCACAACAGGATCGCTTCTACCGATCTGACCACTACTTGTACGGGGACTCTTAATCCCAAGGTCACTGCTCGAAAGCCCCCCGTGAGCGGGTCCACTGAGTCCGGCCCTCCAACGCCGTCACATCGTCGCGGAGGGCAGTCGACTGAATGTTCTCGACGACGCTCTGCCATGCCCTCGATTTGGTGCCCGATTTGGTGCCCAAATACCTGGTGACTGTTGGTACTCGTTGGTGACTATTGGGACTCACCGCAGCTCCGCCGTACCAACGAGTCCCAATAGTCACCAACAGTCACCAACACAATCAGGATTCGAATTCCCTTGGGGGCACCATAAAACCTCAGGTCAAAGGCCTGAAATTCCCTGTTGCGTGCATAGAATCGGGCTACAATTTGGGTCCGGATTTCGTCGTTTTGGGGCCTCATTGGGGGCAAAGCCGCAGGTCAGAAGCCATTTCAGCCCCAATTTGTCGCCCAAAAATCCCTGTTGCTGATAATCGGAGTGCGAGATCGAGTTGTCGCCCGATTTGTCGCCCAAATACGCGGCGAAAGGTCGGGCTGCGATACCGATGTCGCCTGCTCACTTGAAACCCGATCCATGAGAGCAAAGCCGCAGCTCAGAGGCATGAAAGGCGGTCGTCTTCTTGGCCCAGCGACCGTCACTTGCGATTGCTGTTGTCTGGAAGTAGTATGTTGTGCATGATGCGCAACACAACCACTTCAGACAACAGCACATTCTCTCGGGCGCTCGACGAACTTCGCTCGCGCCTACCCCAGACGTGGCGCGTGGACGTCATCGATCAGCGGGCCTATCTCCCCGGGCCGGACGCGGTCGTGCGTGTCGCCGGACCGGACGGGCAAGCGTCGATCCTGTTGATAGAGGTGAAGAGTCGGCTCGATCCCAAAGACGTCGACCCGCTCGTATCTCGATTCGAGATGCGACTCTGGCAGAACAGTGAAGCGACCCCGGTCGTTGTGGCTCGCTACCTCGGCGAACGGACGCGCGAGTCTTTGCGCGCGCGGGAAGCCGGCTACATCGACCTGACTGGCAACATGTACCTGCGACTCAATGCTCCGGCCGTGGCGATCGAGCGGGCCGGCGCCGACAAGGATCCCGAGCCGACGCAGCGTCCCGCGCGCTCTCTGAAGGGGGCCAAGGCCGGTCGGCTCGTGAGGACGCTCGCGGACTTCACCCCGCCGCTCGGAACACGTGAAATCGCGAAGATCGCGCAAATCGACGCCGGCTACGTCTCGCGTCTGCTCGCGCTGCTCGAACGAGACGACTACATAGGGCGCGAACCTCGCGGCCCGGTCACCCGCATCGACTGGCCCAACCTTCTCCGCGCGTGGACCAAGGACTACTCGCTCGATTCCTCCAACCTTGCCACGTCCTATCTGCAGCCTCGAGGCCTTCCGGCGTTGCTGGACGGCCTGCGCCGGCAGGACAGCGAGGATGGTCTGACCTACGCGATCTCCGGCTCGCTTGCCGCCGCTCGGCGGGCTCCGATCGCTCCGGCACGCCTCGGTGTCGTCTACGTCGAGCGCCTCGACGAGGCCGCGCAAGTGCTCGGTCTGCTCCCCGCCGAGACCGGGGCGAATGTGCTTCTCGTCGAGCCGTTCGACAGCGTCGTCTTCGAGCGCACGGTTCTCGACGAGGGCTTGAGGTACGTGGCCCCTTCGCAGATCGCCGCCGACCTGCTCACGTCTTCCGGCCGCGGGCCGGAAGAAGCGGAAGCGCTCATCGAGTGGATGCTCTCCGACGAGGAGGCCTGGCGTGTATAGCGAGGAGTACGTCGTCGCCCGCAGGACTCTTCTCGACGCGCTCGATGCACTCGAGGGCCACCGCGACGCACTCGTGCTCGTCGGCGCGCAGGCGATCTACCTCCACACCGGCGCCGCCCAGTTCGCCGTCGCCGAGTTCACGACTGATGGCGACGTCGCCATCGACCCGCGCCTTCTGTCGGGTGATCCCGAGATCGCTTCGGCGATGCGCAAGGCCAAGTTCTTTCTCGATGAGCGCGACGGCAGGGAACTGGTGGGCGTGTGGGCCTCGATGCGAGAGATTGCCGGCGTGCCTGCGAAGGTGACCGTCGATCTTCTCGTGCCCGACGCCCTCGGGGGCGCAGGGCGGCGAGCCGCCCGGGTGCCACAGCACGAGAAGGGCTCGATGCTCAAGGTCCACGGGTTAGAGGCGGCGCTGGTGGACAATATCGTGATGGGCATCGGTGCGCTCGAAGTGACGGATACACGCAGCTTCTCCATGAAGGTGGCCGGTCCCACGGCACTGCTGATCTCCAAGACGATCAAGCTGTCCGAGCGGGTGACGGCCGGTGCGCTCGAACGAGGACGACCCGACAGAGTGAAGCCCAAGGATGCACTTGACGTGCTTCGACTGTTGCAGGCGATCCCGAGCGTTCGGCTGGCTGAGGGCATTGCGGGTCTGTTGGAAGATGAGACTGCCGGGCCCGTCACCTCAGAGGCGCTCAGCAAACTGCCGGATCTCTTCGGCAACCCCGACTCTCCAGGCAGTCAGCTCGCGGCCGAGGCAGCAGCGCCAGAGCCGCCCGACGTGATCGCAGCATCGTGCGCCGCGCTGTGTCGAGAGCTGCTTGACGCACTCCGCGCGCAGGGAATTGACGGCTGATCCACGATGCCCACGTTCGCTCCGGGGGGCCTTGGTTGCTGGGTGAGATGATCATTCAGCACGCCCCAGATTTGTCGCCCGATTTGTCGCCCAAATACATGGTGACTGTTGGTACTCGTTGGTACCTATTGGGACTCACCGCAGCTTCGCTGTATCAACGAGTCCCAACGAGTCCCAATAGTCACAAGCACAATTCCTGCCCCCGCGAGGACCAGCGGCAGCCAGATGAGCCACGACCACGCGAACGTGACCACGAAGAACCGGTAGGGGAACCGCTTGTCCTCTGCCATCAGTCCTCCTCGCTGGGGTCCGCGAGCCCGTTTGCGCCTGCCAGTACATCCGCCCGCATTATCTCGCACGTCTTCGCAGGCTCCTCGAACAGCGGGCTGTGCGCCGAGTGCTCGAACGTGTAGAAGCCCTTCAGCGGCGCGTCCAACTGCTCGTAGTAGGCCCTCGCCAGCGGATACGAGACGGTGTAGTCGTACGTGCCGTGCAGGAAGTAGATGGGGATCTCCAGCCGCGTGACCCTCTTGGTCAGGTCCGTCGCGAGCTCGACGCTCCACAGCTGTCTGCCGGAGACGATCTTGCCGCGCCACACGCTAATCTTCTCGCCCAGCGTATACTCCGGGCTTCGGAAGGACTCCAGGAGCAGACCGGTGACGATTGAGCGCATGTCGTGGGTCGTGCCGACGCCGAGGTCGTGCATCGCGACGTCACGGATCGAGTTGTACGTGTCCGGCAGGGGGACCGAGTCACCGACCGCCGCTGCCTCCAGCTTCCGCGCCATGCCGGCGTTCCCGTTCGCTTCGAAGCGCTCGAGCATGTAGTCGTGCGCCAACTGCTCAGAGCGGAGCTGGTAGGACATCTGGGCAACGCCGATGTAGGCGTGGTACTTCTCCGGCGCCCGCGCGGCCGCCTGGATGCCGATGAAGGTGCCGCCCGAGTGCCCCATGAGGTAGATCTTGTCCTGGTCGAAGCGTTTGCGGAGGTAATCGGTCAGCGCCAGCGTGTCGGCCACGACCTGCTCCGCTGTCAGGGACTCCGGTGCCATGCCTGGGTTGAAAGACAGGCCCGAGCCGCGCTGCTCCCACCAGACCACGACGAAGTCCTCGTCGAGACCTGTGGGGTAACGCTCGGTCAGGAAGTAGTCAGGCATGCCGCCATGGAGGTAGAGCAGCACCGGCTTACTCGCGCCCTTGCCCTTAATGAACATGCCCTGCTCGACACCGTTGATGGTGACGCGGGTCTTCTCCGAGATGCTGTCCGGCAACGGGCTCCCGTTGTCATCCACGAATGGCGTCGGCCGTCCTGGACTCAGGAGGAGCAGCACGCCCACAAGAACGAGTGCCGAAACCAGCAAGACGGAAGCGGCGATCAACATTACACACCCGACCTTTCGTGCGAACGTTTGGGCAGACGGCCCACGGCCTTCGCCACTAACCATCACTCGGTCTCCGGTCGTCTGTCGAGGGCTCGCACCATGACGATCCCGAGCCACAAGAACCACACGATCTGCAGCAGTCCGAACGCGGCTTCCAGTCCGCTCAACGCAGGCACCACTGAGAGGATCCCGGCTGCGCCGATTACCACACCCAGCCAGTTCAGGGCGCGTGGGAACACCTTCGCGCTAAGTGCGGTTGCGTTCAAGAGCAGAAACCAAACTCCGCCGAGGACTTCGCCACCGGATCCGCCCAGGGCCGAAGCTACGGGCTCGATCACCTGCCACGCCGCCACAGCCTGATCGGGGGCGGTGGCGTAGAGCCGGACCACCACTCCCATGCCGTAGTTGAACACCATGACGCTTGCCAGCAGAAGGCCGGCCCGAATGAGTCCCACGACCGTTGCGAACTGCGCTGTCGACGGCGCGTACTCCTTCAGGCGCTGGTGGATCGCCAGCGTCACAACGATCAGCGCGAGTGCGACGAACTCGAACGAGACGACGTGCATCCAGTACATGCTGGCGTAGTTGTCCCTGAGCGAGATGACCTTCTGGATCGGGTCGACCACGCCGGGGTAGTTCACCAGGAAGACGAAGTAGGGGATCGCCGCGAGGTACGCCACCGCGATGTAGAGTGCCGCGATACCGCCTGCCCTCTGCATCGCCGCACGGGCTCGAGCGTGTGCATCCATGTGACTACGCCTGGCTCTCGGCAACGGAGGCCAGTGCCCGCTGATCGAACCCCTTGGCGATCAACCAGATGGCCAGCGCCATCTCCTGGAGACCGATCGGGATGTTGAGCACTGTGTTCACCGTCGTGAAGCCGAACTCCTGCGTGAAGCCCGCGATTACGGTCGAAACCATGAACAACATGATCGCGACGAGTCCCCAACCCGACAGCCAGCGGGGAACGAGCCGCGACCTGTAGAGCACGACGTAGTACATGAATGCTCCAACGCCGAACGGGAGCAGCGCGAAGAACCCATGCACCCACTCGCGCGCCGCGAGCACCAGATTCGAGGTCGTCATCGCCGAGGACAAGCCGGCGGAGCCTGCTGCTACAGCACCCTGACCCACAGTCAGCAGCGCAAGCAGCCCGAGGGCCCCGACCACGACGAACACGGCTTCGACCAACCTGCCGGCGACCGATCCAAGGGCCAGAGCCGGGTTGAGCTTCTTTAGGATCGGATACAGTCCGACGGCGATGCCCGCACCGGTCAGTGCCCACACGAACTCGATGAGCGCGGTCATCACCACGCGGTCTTCGTTCGCCACCAACTTGGCGATATCGACGGGGGTGACCAGCGCACCGCCCAGTGGGACGATGCTCAGGATCGACGTTGCCGAGCACAGGATGAACAGGACCCCTACCGCGATCGCGCTTCCTCTGTACGTTCGCATCTCAATCTCCTTCTTCTGTTGGTTGTGGCGCCGGGTCGGCTTCAAGGCGATTGACCGAGACGAGCGGTATACCCAGGTCACGCACCTTCGTGAGGAGTCCGTGCAGCGCGGCCTGGTCGACTACGGCGCCCGTTAGGAGCGTGTCGCCGTTGTCTTCCAGTGCGATCGACAGGCCCGAGAACCAGCTTGTCCACGCGTGTCCGAGATGGCCTTCGATCCTGATCTGGTAGACCGCGGGCCAAACCGGGTCTGTTCTCTCGCCTCGCCGCTCTGCCACTGTCCTCATCGCCCTTGCCACCGGTTGAGGCGTCCAGGTGCGCCGCCTGGAAGAGCATGGGCGCGCGCCAGTACACTGACATCGGTCGAAGGGACTACTCAGGGGACTAATCTCAGAGGAGGGGCAGGATGCCCAGTTCCCGTGCCCTGGCGACGGCCTGCGTGCGGCTGTGGGCATCCAGCTTGTCGTAGATGCTGCGCGCGTGGGCCTTGACCGTGAAGAGCGAGAGATACAACCGGGCGGCGATTTCTCGGTTCATGAGTCCGGCGGCGATAAGCTGGAGCACTTCGATCTCTCGCTCGCTCAGAAGTTCCTTGTCTTTGGTTCGCGCTCCGGACGAGTCGGTGCCATCGGACTCAGCTGACGGGAAGGCCGCCAGCAACCGCCTCGCGCGTTCTGGCTCCACCCCTCGGTCAGCGGTCTCCTTGAGCAGCCGGGCCATCTGCGCGCCCTCGTTCACGAAAACCAGGACGTAGCCTTCCGGCTCAGCCAGGGAAAGGGCGCGCTCCAACTGCGCCAGGGCCGAGGAAGTATCGCCGAGCGCCTGGTGGGCGAGCGCCTGCAACGCCAGGATCTCGATCGCGCTCCCGATCCTGCCGCCCGCTTCCGCCGCATCCAGGAGGCGTTCCAGTAGTCCTGCGGCGTCGCGGATCGCGCCCGTCGCGCCCTCACTCTCGCCCCGGTCGATGAGCGCTCTCGCCAGCGTCACGTGCTCGAACTCGCGCAGGTAGCTGAGATCGTCGTCGACGGACAGGTCCCGTTCACGCGCCCACTCCAGCGCTTCGGTCACCCTGCCCTGCGCAGTCCAGATCCGGGCCTTCTGAGCCGAGATGGGGCGCGCGTCCGGCGTGGGGCTCCTGATGAACAGGCGCTGAGCCTCGTCCAGCAGGCCGAGAGCGCCCTCCAAGTCGCCTTGCGCCTCGCGGAGCCGAGCCTGGGCGATACACCAGCGGTACCGCCAGAACGGTAACTCGCCTTGCTCGCCGAGCTCCTTGCTTCTCAGCAGGTGTGCCGAGGCGGCAGCCAGGTCGCCCCGTTCGATGGCCAACTCAGCCAGTCCCCGATACAGTTCGGCCGCGTCCAGAGGCAGAGGCTCGCCCTGGTCCATCGCGACCCGCAACAATCGTTCGAGTGCGTCCGCGGCCTCGCGCAGACGACCCAGCGCCGGCCTGACGTCGGCCGGGACGGACAGGGCGCTGATCGCGGTAGGGAGGTTGCCGGCTGCAAGCAGTCTCGAGCTGAAGTCGACGAAGACCCGGTCGGCGGCGTCCAGGTCGCCGCTGGCCCAGTACGTCATCCCCATGAGTCCGATTGCCTGTTCGCGCCTGAGATGATCGCCTTCGGGCAGGAGTTCAAGTACCCGTTGAGTGTGCTCGAGGGTGCCGGGCACGTCACCAACAGCCATGGCGTTGTAGGCGCGTACCACAGCTACTGTCGCCAGCAGTGACCGAAGCGGTTCTTCGTCCACGACAACTGTTCGTCCGCTTCGCCCGGGCTTCAGCCCCCGCTCTGCGTCCTTCAGCCGCGCCTCGGCGGCCTCCAGTTCACCGCCGCCCAACAGCGCGCAGGCATACCAGGCGCTGAGCATGGGCCGGGCGCGGACCATCTCGTCCGGCAGTGCCCTCGTCCACCTGAGCCACGTGGGGGTCTGGGAGCTGTCCTCCGTCATCAGGCCCGCTTGCTCGATCAGATCAGCCGCCCACCCGAGGTCCTCGGCGCACAGGGCATGCCGGATCGCTTCGGATCGCGAGCCGTTCGCCTCGTACCACTCGCTCGCCCTGCGGTGCAGAAGCGGCAGCTGATCGGGCAGTTCCTCGAGCAAGTGCGCTTGCAGGACGTCGGCGAAGAGGTGGTGATAGCGGTACCACTGACGCTCTTCATCGAGTGGGACGACGAACAGGTTGTCGCGCTCCAGGCGTTCGAGCATCTCCTTGCCATGCTTCTGCCCGGTGACGGCATCGCACAGGGACCCGCACATCGTGTCGAGGATGGCGGTCTGCAGCAGGAAGTCGCGTGTGCGTTGTGGCTGGCGCTGGAGGACCTCCTCGACCAGGTAGTCCAGCACGAAACGGTTGCTGCCGGTGAACGCCTGGATGAAGCCAGTGGCGTCCGGCCGCCCCTGAATGGAGAGCGCCGCCAATTGCAGGCCGGCGATCCAGCCCTCGGTGCGGGTCCCAAGGGCAGAGATGTCCTCTGCCGAAAGGTCGAGGCCCATCACCCGGTTGAGGAACTCGGCGGCTTCGGAAGGCGCGAAACGCAGGTCGGCCGCGCGCAACTCGGTCAGTTGGTCCCGAGCCCGCCACCGGGCCAGGGGAAGACGCGGATCCTCCCGGGTGGCGATGACAACGTGCAACTGTGGCGGCAGATGCTCCAGCAGGAACGCGAGCGCTTCGTCCACCGGTTCGGAGTCGACGAGATGGTAGTCGTCGAGAACGAGGACGACACCGTGCGGGAGGGCCGCAACTTCGTTGAGTAGGGTAGACAGCATCGATTCGGTGGGCGGCGGCTGGGGGGACTGCAGCGTGTCCAGCACCCCTTGCCCTACATCCGCCGCGACCGTCCGCAGGGTAGCGACGAGGTAGGCGAGGAAGCGCGCGGGGTCGCCGTCCCCTTCGTCCAGGGAGAGCCAGGCCGGACGAACATCCAGATCGAGGCGTTCGAGGCCGGCCATCCACTCGCAGACCAGCGTGGTCTTGCCGAAGCCAGCCGGCGCGGACACCAAGATCAGCCGGCTACGCAGACCCTCGTCCAGCCGCTCGATCAGGCAGGGGCGAAGAACCGCGTTGGGTCGAGGCGGCGGCAGATAGAGCTTGGTGTCGAGAATCGGCGTCGACATGGGGCAATCATAGGGCAAAACCCGAGAAGCCGCGTGTCCACGCTGGATAGCGTGAACGTCAGCGGGTCTGCTGGGCCGCAGCGCCTACAAGCGCGTCTACTAGGCCCGACCACTGAACGACGACACGTCGTTAGGGACGGTAATCGTCTTATGGCGGCGCACTCTGTGTCTGCTCCGGATTTGGTGCCCAAATACCTGGTGACTGTTGGTACTCGTTGGTACCTATTGGGACTCGCCGCAGCTCTTGAGTACCAACGAGTACCAGCGAGTCCCAATAGTCACAAGCACAATCAGGATTCGAATTCCCTTGGGGGCACCAAAGATTAAGCAAACCCGCAGTTCTCTGAGCTGGGGGTTTGTTGTTTCTCTGGGCCGGTGAAGTGGATCTCACACCCGATTCAGTGCCTTCGGGCTACATGGTCGATACCGATAGAGGAGGTGGCTGGATGTTCGGCTTCTCGTCTACGGACGAGGATGATGTGGTCATCAGCACGGGTATAAGGACATGGCGGTCCTGGAGGTCGCGAACATCTTGATCGGCGCAGTCGTTCACCGCTGCGTTCCACCCAAGTACCAAAGGAGCGCCCCATGGGCAAGGTAGTCATGTACGCGTCGGTGTCGGTGGACGGCTTCATCGCGGACGAGAATGACCAGCCCGGACCGCTGTTCGACTGGTTGGTCAGCGGTGACGTCCCATTGGACGAGAGCGGCTACGTGAAGGTATCTCAGGCGTCCTACGACTATGTCCAGCCGTACTGGGACCAGATCGGGGTCACGGTCGTAGGCCGCCACGTCTTCGACATGACAGACGGCTGGGACGAGAAGCCTCCGAGCGGCATTGACCACGTGGTCGTCGTGACCCACCGGCCGCAGCCGGTGGGTTGGGACCCCGAGGTGCCGTTTCACTTCGTCGAAGGCGTCGAGGCCGCCCTGGCCAAGGCGCAGGAGCTTGCGGCTGACCGCGTTGTCGAGGTCGCCGCTGGCGACGTCGGTGGCCAGGTACTTGCCGCGGGTCTGATCGATGAGGTGCGGATGGACGTCGTACCCGTGGTGTTCGGGTCGGGCAAGCGTTACTTCGGGTCGGTCGAAGCGCAGCACCTTTTGGAGGATCCTGACGCGTTGGTTCAAGGCAACCGGGTGCTTCACGTGCGCTATCGGGTGCGCCGTTGAACCGATCTCGGGAGAACAGGGTTTGGCATGGTCATCCGGTCTGGTTCTTGGACGGCAACCCGGTTGTCGGGTACAGCAGGCAGAAGGCTGGCGTACGCTATGGCACTGGTTCACGTCATACGGAACGGCGCTCAGTTCAATGACTAACACGTTGGCTCCGGCGGTCCGCATAGCGATGGTCGAGCACGTTGAGGCTGGATGAGATGAAGCACGACGATTCGTCACAGCCATGATCCTCCCCAAGGTCCGTGACCCCCGTTTCATCACCATCCGCCGCGGGGGGACGCTCACGGACGACGACCATCGGCTCCTGGCTTGGTGGGCGGCTGCGTGCGCAGAGCATGTTCTGCCCCTCTTCGAGTCGGTGAAGCCATCGGACCCGCGGCCCCGTCGGACGATCGAGAGTACTCGGGCGTGGGCGCGCGGCGAGATGACGATGTCTCAGGCCCGCGCGGCGGCTGGCGCCAACGCTGCGGCACGAGAGCTGAGCGGAGCCGCTCGGTACGCTGCATATGCCGCCGGCCAAGCGGTAGCCGTGTCGCATGTCGCCGCACACGAGCTCGGTGCTGCGGCTTATGCGATCAAGGCCGCGCGTGAGGCAGCACCCGATGGCGATTCAGAGCGCGTCGGCCGCCTCGAGTGTCAGTGGCAGCGCGAGCAGTTGCCGGAGGCGATTCGCGACCTTGTCCTGGACGACCAGCGAATGCGAAACGATATCTGCTGGTCGGTATTCGACTGCTGACGGGCTTGCGGCTGGGCGGCCGCGGAAGCTCACAAGGTTCTGCCCTCGGCGATTGCCCAACCAAGCCGTCAGCCCCGTTCACGACTCCATTAAGAGATCCTCCGGCGGTAGATGATCATGGCGGCGATGTACGAGACGATGAGGAGGCCCACACACCAGGCAAGGGCAATCCAGATGTCGCTGCCGACCGGCTGTTGTGTGAGAAGGTCGCGGATCGCGTTTACGATGGATGTCACCGGCTGGTATTCGGCGAAGGCGCGCACCGGGCCGGGCATGGTGCTGGTGGGCACGAATGCCGAGCTGATGAACGGCAGGAAGACGAGCGGGTAGGAGAACACGACCGCGCCGTCCGCGGTCTTCGCCGAGAGGCCCGGAATCACCGCGAGCCACGTCAATGCAAGGGTGAACAGAGCCAGGATGCCAGCGACCGCGAGCCACGCCAGCATTCCCGCCCCCGAGCGGAAGCCCATGAGGAGAGCGACGGCCACGACGACCACGAGCGACATGACAATGGCGACCAGCGATGACAGGACATGCGCCCACAGCACGGAGGACCGCGCGATCGGCATGGAATGGAATCGGTCGAAGATTCCGCTGTTCATGTCCAAGAAGAGCCGGAAGGCGGTGTAGGAGACGCCTGAAGCAACCGTGATGAGAAGGATGCCCGGCAGTAGGTAGTTCACATACGAACCCGACCCTGTGTTGATCGCGCCGCCGAACACGTAGACGAACAGCAGCATGAACATGATCGGCATGATCGTTGTCGTGATGATGGTGTCCATGCTGCGCATGATGTGGCGCAGGGATCGCCCCGTCAGTACGGCGGTGTCGCCGAAGAAGTGCGTGTTCATCGCTGTTCCTCACTCGTGAGTGCCGCCGATGCGGTGCCGACGTCACTGCCGTTGCCGCCGTCACCGACGATGGTAAGGAAGACGTCTTCCAGGGTCGGCAGCTTCTCGACATATTCGACCTTGGCGGGCGGGAGCAGCTGCTTGAGCTCAGCCAGCGTGCCGTTGACGATGATCCGGCCATCGTGCAGGATCGCGATCCGCTCGGCGAGATGCTCGGCCTCGTCCAGATCCTGAGTCGTGAGCAACACCGTCGTACCGCGCTCGGTGAGTTCCTTGACGGTCCGCCACACCTCGAGGCGCGCCTGGGGGTCGAGCCCGGTCGTCGGCTCGTCGAGGAAGATGACGGGCGGATTCCCGATGAGGCTCATCGCGATATCGAGGCGGCGGCGCATGCCACCGGAGTACGTCGATACCTTCCTCGCGGCCGCCTCGGTCAGCGTGAAGCGTTCGAGCAGTTCATCCGCGACGGCGTCGGGGTTCTTGAGGTGCCGCAGCTGGGCGACCATCACGAGGTTCTCGCGCCCGCTGAGGATCTCGTCGACGGCTGCGAACTGCCCGGTGAGGCTGATGGACTCCCGCACGTCGGCGGCTTGTTTCGCGACATCGAAGCCGCCGACGCTGGCGGTCCCTGCGTCGGCCTTGAGTAGCGTGCACAAGATGTTCACGACTGTCGTCTTGCCGGCCCCATTGGAGCCGAGCAGCGCGAAGATGCTGCCCGACGCCACGTCGAAGTCCACGCCGCGCAGCACCTTGAGTTCCTTGTACGACTTCTCAAGGCCGCGCACGCGGATTGCGATATCTCCGCTCATTGCTGTCCGCCTCGCTCCGCGTCCCCGATCGACTTGATAAGGCGTGCGCGTTCCTTGTCGATCCAATGGGTGCCGCTGTAGGCCTGGGCGAACGTCTCGGCGAACTCGACCGGGTCCTCGCCGACGATTGCGCGCACCGGCGTGCCGTCCGCGACGGCGCGCTCCCAGAGCTCGACGTGGTCGCCCATCATCGTGATGAGGGTTTCTCCGTCCACGATGCCCGCGTAGTACATGAAGTACCGGTCCAGCGCCTTCGCGACAGTGCCGTACGGCTCGGGAAGCGCGTCGATGCGTGCCTTGTACTGCTTGTACTGCTTCTTCTGCTCGAGCGATCCGATGACGGTCTCGATCCAGTTGGCCATGATTACTCCTCGCCTTCGTGTAGCTGCTTGAGTTGTGCCGTGAGCAAGCTCCAGGTCTGCCAGAACTCCTCGAGATAGGCCTGTCCCTGCGCGTTGAGCGAGTACACCTTCCGAGGCGGCCCCTTCTCGGAAGGGTGCCTCTCTACGTCGGCGAGGCCTCTTTGCTCGATTCTGATAAGCAGCGCGTAGACAGTTCCCTCGACGATGTCCGTGAGGCCCATCTCCCGCAGCCGCGTGGTGATCTCGTATCCGTATGCTGGCCGTCTAGACAGGATCGCGAGGACGATGCCCTCCAGCGTCCCTTTGAGCATCTCTGTCATCTGCTTGCCCACAAAACACCTCTCGGTCTACTAAGCGCTACTAGGTACTGGTACATAGTAGCACAGAGTAGTCGCAGAGCAAACGCCAGAATGGCGAGGCGGTGAGCGGGCGGTGTTCGCCCCCGGCCTGTAAACGTGAGTCACGGCGATCGCGTGGCGAGATGCCGCTGGACGGCGTCGCAGAGTTCCCTTGGGGGCACCAAAGATTCTACGCGAGTCCCTCTGTGCAACCAGGGGGCTCGCCTGCGTTCTCGCTGCTGTTGTGTCCACGTTTGAGCGGACAAGCCCATATACTGAGTGGGAGCGGCTCTCCGACTGCGGAGTGCCGTGTCAGCGCCTTCGGACACACGAGTAGGAGTACACGCAATGGTGCGACTGTGCGGTGGAGAGCGAGTACTCGGGACGGTGAACGCGGCATGGTGACGCGACCATCGGCAGATGAACGCGCGGCGGCCGAGATCGTGGCTGCGGCCGTGGCGCGAGGGCTCGGCGCGCTGGACGAGTGGCAGGCGAAGTCGTTACTCGCCGCTTACGGCATCGCCATCCCTGGGGGCGGCCTTGCACATAGCGAGGATGAGGCCGTAGCCATCGCCCGGCGGCTCGGCGGCCCGGTGGCCATCAAAGCCATCGGCGCCCACGTCACTCATAAGACGGAGTGCGGACTGGTTGCGCTGAACCTGAGCGACGACGAGGCCGTCCGGACCGCTGCTCGCTCGCTTCTGGCGCTCACTGAAGGTGAGGGCGCCCGGCTTCTCGTCGAGCGGATGGTTCGGGGAGCACGCGAGTTCATGATCGGCATGAAGCGCGATTCTCTCTTCGGCCCCGTCATCGTTTTCGGCATCGGAGGAATCTTCGCCGAGGCGCACAAGGACATCGCGCTCGGCGTGACGCCCCTGAGGGACCGTGACATCGAAGGCATGCTTGCCGGGATCAGGGCGAGCGCACTGCTCGGCGAGTTCCGCGGCATGCCACCCGTGGACCGCGCGGCGCTGGTAGGTGCTATCCGCGCGCTCGCGCGCATCGCCGAGGAGCACCCGGCCGTGATGGAGATCGACGTGAACCCCCTCATCGTGGAGGGCTCAACGCCGGTAGCCGCCGATGCGCTCGTGATTCTCGATCACGCCGTGGGGCGAGGCGCGTCTGCGACCCACTCGCGTGTCATCTCAACCCCGGATCTGACGCCGCTCTTCTCGCCGCGGGCCGTCACGGTCATCGGTGCCTCGGACGATGCTCGCAAATGGGGCGGATCTCTCGTCCGAAACCTCATCGACGGCGATTTCGCTGGTCCCATCTACCCTGTGAACGGCCGCGGAGGCACCGTGCAGGGTCTGCCCGCTTACGCGAGCATCGTCGAGCTGCCGGAAGTCCCGGACCTGGCGTTGGTGGCGCTGGGGGCTACTCACGTGAGTGCCGTGATCGAGCAGTGTGGCGAGCGCGGGATACCCGTCGCGCTTGTGGTGGCCGCGGGCTTTGCCGAGGCGGGGGAGGCGGGCGCCGAGGCAGAGGCGGAGCTGGTTGAGACGGCCCGGGTTTCGGGTGTCACGCTCATTGGGCCCAACTGCATGGGCCTGCTCGCCACGCATAGCAAGCTTCACGCCGTCGGTTTCCTGGAGTTGCAGCCGCAGCCCGGCGGTCTGAGCATCATCTCCCAGTCCGGCAACATCGGCGTGCAGTTGGTCACCAGGGCCGAGCGGCGCGGCGTCGGCATCGACAAGTACGTGTCGGTCGGCAACCAGGCGAGCACGAGCGCCCTCGACGTTCTGGACGCGCTCGGAGACGACGAGAAGACGGCCGCCGCCCTCGTCTATCTCGAAGGCATTGGCGATGGTCGTCGCTTTCTCGAAGTCATGCGTCGCATCACGCCCAAGAAGCCGGTCGTGGTTTTGCGCGGCGGTCTGACGGAATACGGTCGCCGCGCAGCCGCATCGCACACCGGCGCCATGGCGGGTTCGGCCGACGTCTTCATGGCGGCAGCCCATCAGGCGGGTTGCCTTGTGCGCACCGGCCCGGATGAGAGCCTGGACCTCGCGCTGTGTCTCAGCGCACTGCCGCGGCCGGCCGGCCGCCGCGTGGCGGTCATGACGCTCGGTGGAGGCTGGGGCGTGCTCGCGGCCGATGAGCTGGCTCGCAACGACCTCGAACTGGCCCCGCTGGAGCCGAGCGTGCTTGCTGCCCTCGATGAGCTGCTTCCCGGCTACTGGTGTCGCAGCAACCCCGTCGACCTGGTGGCCGCCATAGGCTCGGACCTCTCCAGCCGCGCGCTTACGGTACTCGCGGAGAGCGAGATGGTGGACGCTGTCGTCGTGTTGGGCATCCTTCGCAGCCCGTCGACCGGCTGGACGTCGGACGAGCCCGCAGCCGCTGGCGTAGCGGGCGGATCCGGGCGCGGCAGCTTCAACACTGCCGAGAACGCTTTCCTCGACCGCGTCACCGAGCTCATGACGAGCACGGGCAAGCCGATCATCAACGTTCCCCTGCGCCCCCTCGAGGCCGCGACCTTCCCGGGTGGTGGTCGATACGACCCGGTCATGCTCTATTCGCCGGTCGCCGCCGTACGCGCGCTGGCCGCCATGGCCTGGTACGGCGAGTACGTCGACGGCCAAGAGGGTCCATAGCCGGGCCGACGCTCAACGGATTAGGCCTGACGCAGAGGGCCGACTGTCTCCAGTCGGCCCTCAAGGCTAGTCAGACGTACACGTACGACGCTCTACTTCCCGCCGCCGGTGAGCATGTCGGTGATCCCGGCGACCACGTCGGTCGCCTGGCCCGTCGCGCCGCCGAGTGCGTCGCCGGCCTGCGCCGCGATGTCACCCGCAGCCCCGGTTGTGCCGCCGAGCACGTCCGTTGCCTGCTGCACTACATCGCCCAAGCCAGCCGACTCGGCAGCCGTCGTCGCCATGTCGCCAAGGCCGCCGAGCAGACCGCCGGCCGTCTCTTTGAGCGTGTCGAAGATGTTCCCTAAAGCCATCTGGCTCCTCCAATGCTGAGGCACCTGCCGTAAAGCGGGCGCTCTGTCCGCCGGACTCACCTTGCGTCCGGTCCACCAGATTCTAACAGGAGGCATGCGCCTGCATGGATATCACACAGAATGCACAGACTTGCCGATAGGCTTGATATCGGCATCGTTTGCGGTCAGCTACGTCTACAATCAAGTCTTGTGTAACCTATATCGACTGTAGTCGGCCTGTCACCCGGCGCGGCATTCACAGAAGGTGCGACGGCTACGTCGGGGGATAGGGAACAAGAGTAGGGACCCGTCAAAGAGCCGAAAGGAAGCGCATGCGAGCGCGAGGAAGTATCGTGATTGCTCGGGAGCCGGAAGCGGTCTTCCAGTTTGTCTCCGACCCCGCGAAAGACACGTCATGGCGGAGCTTTGTAACCGCCTCGCACGCTTCGGACGGTGCAGTGGCTGTCGGGTCGCGTGTGCGCCAAACCTACTCGTACCAGGGGCGCACTGCTGACCTCAAAGTCGAGGTCACCGAATACGCACCGCCAGAGCGCATCGGCTTTCGAACACACGGTCAGCTCCGCGCGCGCATCAACTACACGTGCGTCCCCGAGGCCGGAGGTACGCGGTTCAACATGTCGCTTGCCGCTGACATCCCCGGGCCGGCCGCGTTGTTCGAGGCGCGCATACAGCGAGAAGCTGATGGCGCGATCGCCGGGGATCTCAAGCGGCTAAAGGCTGCTCTGGAGCAGTCAGAGCGTTCGTGAGATACAATACGTTCGCTCGGTGACAGATTCGTGGATCCGGTCGTGGGCGATTAACTCAGCGGGAGAGTGCTTCCTTTACACGGAAGAGGTCGGGGGTTCGAACCCCTCATCGCCCACCATCACACGCTTGCACCTGCCAATCTGCTACCATGTGCTCGACGAAGGGGAGTAGCCGGCCCGGTACTATACCGGGTGATGCGGTCGACAATCTCGGGCCATACGGCCCCGGTCGCATCCTCCGTGGCGAGACCTTCGGCACTGTCGTGCCGGAGGCCTACATCCAAAAGGGCCCAGGGACTCCGGGACGAGAGTGGCGCGCATAGTACGTTTGACCGCCACGACCGAAGGACCACGATGACCGAGACAGCCACAACCTCTCCCGAGAGCCCCGCCGCCGTCCGCTGGTACGGCATGGCCGCGCGAGAGGTTCTTGCGGCGACGGGCACAGATTCGCGTGACGGACTGTCTTCCGCAGAGGTCGATGCAGCGAGAGCGGCTGGAGGCGTGAACGAACTGCCGCAGCCGCCACGGCGCTTGCGCATCATAATCTATCTCGCGCAGTTCAATGATGTGATGATCTGGCTGCTCATGGTTGCTGCCATCATCTCTGCATGGAGTGGCGACCCCATCGACGCTGCGGTTATCGGCGTCATCCTGCTGATCAACGCCGGATTGGGCTACGCGCAAGAAGTTCGTGCCGAGGCGGCGATCGAAGGGCTGAGGCTGCTTTCAGCGCCGCAGGCTACCGTCGTTCGAGACGGCCAGAAGATCCAACTACCCGCGCGCGAGATCGTCAAAGGCGACCTGGTAATCCTCGCGGCTGGCGACATCGTTCCCGCCGACCTTCGGCTCATTGAGGCACCAAACCTCGAGGTTGACGAGTCGGCACTCACCGGCGAGTCCGTGGGCGTGCCGAAACACATCGATGCGGTCACGGGTGACTATGTTGGGCTTGGCGACCGCACCAACATGGTCCACCTTGGGTCGACGATCCAACGAGGCCGTGGAGTCGGGGTCGTCGTGGCGACAGGGGCGCGTACCGAGATGGGGCGCATCGCCGCAGTGACCGGGGCACCAAACCCGACAACACCGTTGCAAGACGAGCTGAAGCGGGTAGGCGGTGTGATCGCGCTCGTCGTTGTACTGGCGTCGGGCGGCGTCTTCCTGGCGGGCTGGTTGGCGGGCCGACCGCTCGAGTTCATGTTCCTCGCTGCGGTTTCGCTGGCGGTTTCAGCCGTGCCCGAGGCGCTCACCGCCGTTGTGACCATCAGTCTCGGTGTGGGCGTGCGTCGCATGGCTCAACAGAACGCGATCGTACGTCGGCTGCACTCGGTCGAGACTCTCGGTGCGACAGACATCATCGCGACCGACAAGACCGGTACGCTGACCCGCAACCGCATGGCCGTCGTGACACTCCATACGACATCGGGCCGAATTGAAGCATCCGACCTGAGCGCCGACTCGCCCGCATGGACGCGCGACATCATGCGCGCGGCCGTGCTCGCGAACGACGCAGAGGTGCGAGAGGGTCACGCCATCGGTGACCCGACAGAGACAGCACTTGTGGAGATTGCTCGCTCGTCTGGTATCGAGAAGACTGACCTCGAGACCGCTTTCCCGCGTATCGCCGAGGTTGATTTCACGTCGGATCGCAAGATGATGACGACGCTCCATCGCGACGGGGACAGCTTCGTCGCCTTCACCAAGGGCGCGCCAGAGGTCGTCCTCGAGTTGTGCGCGATCGACCCCGCCGAGAAGGCGAGTGCCCTGCAGACGGTGATCGATCTTGCCTCCGACGGTCTACGCACGCTCGCGGTAGCCGAGCGTCGTTTCGAACTCGAGCCTACGGACCTCAAGGCCGAGGAGAATGGCCTCACCTTCCTCGGTATCGTAGGTCTTATCGACCCACCTCGCCCCGAGGTACCCGCTGCGATCCGTATCGCCCAGGATGCCGGTATCCGCGTCATCATGGTGACCGGTGACCACGAGGTCACTGCGCGTGCGATTGCGCACGAAGTCGGTCTCCCTGACACAGGCGCGGTTCTCGGCGGGCGCGATGTCGACCGCATGTCCGACGAGGAACTCGCCGTGATTCTCGAGTCCACCACCGTCATCGCGCGCGTCGATCCGCTCCACAAGATGCGCGTCGTGCAGGCGCTTCGCTCGCGCGGACACGTCGTCGCGGTCACCGGTGACGGCGTGAATGACGCTCCCGCACTTAAGACCGCCGATGTTGGTGTGGCGATGGGCGTCTCGGGCACCGAGGTCGCCAAGGACGCTTCGGACATGGTGCTCGCCGACGACAATTTTGCGACGATCGTCGCAGCCGTTCGCGAGGGCCGCGTGGTGTTTGACAACCTGACAAAGTTCGTCCACTTCCTGCTCTCAGCCAATGTCAGTCAGGTCATGCTCTTGTTCTTCGTGACAGTTGCCGGGCTGCCCGTACCGCTCTTCCCGGTCCACCTTCTATGGACGAACCTCATGACCGACAGCCTTCCGGCACTAGCCCTGGGCGTCGATCCAGAGGAGAAGGGCATCATGCGGCGTCGCCCGCGCGGCCCCGAAGAGAGCGTCGTATCGCGTCCGGCAGTCCTTGGTATGCTCGGCCGAGGAAGCGTCCTTATGCTCGGGACGGTCTCAGTGTTCCTCGGCGTCTTGCTCGTCCGAGGGGTGCCGCTGCTTTCGGCCGGAGATGCTGTCTACGCCGAGGCAGTCCTCTACGCCCAGACGGCGACATTCACTGCGCTCGTCTTGCAGAAGCTGCTCTTCTCGCTCACGTTCCGGTCGCACACACACAGCATCTTCTCCCGGGAGTCGTTCAAGAACCCGCTGCTGCTCTGGGCAATCGCCGGAGGAGCGGTACTTCAGCTTGCCGTCGTATACATCCCGGGAGCGGGTGCGATCTTCCGGACGATTCCGCTCGGTCTCTCCGAATGGGCGATCATGGTGCCGGCGATGGTTGTGCCAGTGCTGCTCATTGACCTGCAGAAGGTGCTCTCTGGACAGCAAGCGGGCTAGCAAACGCTTGACCGCGACTGGACCGTGAAGCACTATGTCGCCAGGCCTCACGCGCTAGAAGTCTGTTCGTTGTCGCGTAGGCGTCGCTCTTCGGAGGTGAGATCGTGTTACCGATCCTTGCGGGTCTCATCATCTTTCTCGCCCTCGTGCTGATCGGCGCATTCTTCGACCCGATCGGGTGGGGGTACCTCCTCTCCGGCAAGGTCGATGTCGTCGCTGATGCACGGCTTTCCGAGCCGCTTCACGGCATTCCCGTCATCTACTTCGTTTCGGTCCTGGCGCCCGGCGTCGGTGTAATCGCGTCGATGGGAAATGTGCCGCCGTTGGCCCGCGCCGTCACTGGAATAGCGCTCGCTATCTTCCTCCTCGTCACGATGTGGGACATGCGGAGGCGGCGAGGAACGCTCGCGGTCTATATTCGCCTTCGCCGGGAGGAGCTGAGTTTCCACCCGATGGGCGATGTCATCGAGGTGCCGAAGCTCATGTTCGGCGTGATGAACCAGCCAGGCCCCGTTGTGTGGCTACTCGGTGCGTTTGTGGTCGTTGTGCGCGCTATCGCGGAATTCCCGCACGAGTCATGGCTGGGAACGCTGCCACTCGTCGCAATCGCCGCAGCGGCGGTGTACGTGTGGTTCATCCAGCGCCGGAGCATCTGGGAACCGCTCGCGAAGCGCCTGCGCGCGGCCTCGTTCATCGATGGTGATCGGCTGGTCGACCAGCTAGAGGCCGCCCTCGACGTCGATCCTGAGGTCATCATGGTGCGCCGTGCGGCTGACGCGATGGTTGCGCGAGTCATCAGCGGAACCTAGGCTTCCCGGGGCCGATACCGCCTGTCAGCCTTTCTCAGGTGGACTCAGATTTCATCAGACTTGCAGGATGTCTCCATGAGCCGCCGAATCCCCTGGAACCACGTGATTCCGGGAGGTTGCCCCATGATGGAGAAGAGCACCCGTCAGACGTCCGACGAGACGCTTGGCATGCGCGTGTTCGAGGTGAGCCGGCAGCGTGCTGTCGAGCGTTGTATTCAGCGGTGGCGCAACGGCCTGAAGGCCGACTGGTCGCTACTCTCGTATGAGGACATCGGTAATCTCCGCTGGATGGCTGGCGAGATCTGGGCGAACCGCTCGCGGGAAGAGTGGGACACCCTTCACTTCAGCAAGATCAACCTGCACGAGACACGACTCGTCGTCTCGCATGCGGATCGACTTCGGCGCCACGGCGTGAACCGCATGGCGACAATCGACACCGTCGTGGAGCTTCTTCATGCAGCCCGCTCCGGGCACGAGGGCGTAGCCGAGGAGTCACTTTCCTGCTGAGCCCGTGGTTACCTCTACGCGCGCGGAGCTGTCGAACGGGTTCGTCCGCACCGCGAGCGAGAACAGGTACGGGTACTGCGACTTGAGATGCTGCAGGTGGCCGAGCCACTGACCCGCGAGTGCAGCGTACGCGCGCTTGATGTCGCCCGAGAGGTGCGCGAGGTCGCTTGACGGGAGCGCGCCGAGGTCCGTGCGGTGTTCAAGCTCGTCGGCGACGTGGAAGATCGCCCACAGCGTGTCGGTGAATGACTCGTGCTCCAGGAGGTTCTGGTTCTCCAGCAGCCGGAGCAGGAACGCCCGTTTCTCGCTCAGGTACGTTTTGAGCGCCCCCAGGTCGCCGTTCCTCGCATCGATCTTGAAGTCATGGTGCGCGATCTTTGCCTGAGCATCGGCGAACCTGCGGTCATTCCAGCCCGGCTGTGCCACGAGGTCGTCGCGGACCTCGTCGACCGCGGCATCGTAGGTCGCGAATGTCGCGAGGAGGTCCGTGCCCATCTCGGCAAAGAACGCTCCGATGACCATGTTGAGCTTGTGGAGCAGGTCGCGCTTGGCGCGGCGCTCGAGCAGCTCGTTCATGACCATCGTCACCAGGAGAACCTGTATCGGGACGAAGGCGATGTTGCCGATGAGGTACACAAAAATGCTGCGCGCGTCGTGGAAGATAAGGAACTGGATCGTGTACATCGCAGTCGACGCGATCAGAAGGCCGATCGCGAGTCTCAGGCGCCAGCGCCGGTCGGTCATGAGGTCTCCTCGACGGTTCGGGGTGATGACCGCATAGTACCCCGAGCGGGTATCTACCATGCAATGCGGTAGCTGACGGTACGCGCGGAGGTGCTTGATGTCGATTCGGGTTCGCATGACGGCGATAGTAGCCGTGCTACTTTCGATGCTGTTACTGGCGGGGTGTGGAGGCGCTGCGACCCCCGACCCGGTGACTCCTCCAGCGACTGGCGGCACCGCAGGCGTTCTCGATGGCTCGACGCTGGTGGACACTGTGTGCACCAAGTGTCACTCGCGCGATCGTATCAATCAGGCGAGCAAAGATCTTGTTGGCTGGCAGTCGACGATCAACCGGATGGTCTCGCAGCATGGGGCCGTAGTGACCACCGAAGAGCAATCCGCCATCGCGATCTATCTGTCGAACCGCTAGACCTGCGGTTGCGCCGGCGGGTCAGTGGCAGCATAATCAGCGCGCACACAACCGAGGACTGGAGACAAGCGCGTGCCCGAGTTACTCTCTGCCGACGCGCCTGAGCTTCGCATTCAGCAGTTCGACCTGCCGCTTACGTCGCTTCGCGTTGGAATCGCCGGCGAGGGTCCGCCTGTCATCATGGTTCCCGCGACGATCTCACTCATCGAGGACTGGTCCTCGATGATCCAGTTCATCGGCAAGCGCTTCACGGCGCACTTCTTTGAGCTCCCCGGGCATGGCGGAAGCACTCCCTTTGCCGAGGGCTACTCGGCAGAGCGTGTTGCCGAGACGATCGGGCATCTTGCAGACGCCATCGGAGCCGAGAAGTTCACGCTTCTCGGCTTCTCGTTTGGCGGGCTCCTCACCCTGAAGGCGCTCCAGATGCATGAGCCGCGAGTCGATCGCGTGGTGCTCTTCTCGCCGTTTGTGTCGCGTAAGGCGCTCAGGCATTCTCCGGCGAAGCTCGCGATGCTTCGCAGCACGATAGCGATACTCAGGCCGGAGCTCGCGCGCCGCGGGATGTTGTCACTGCTCCGCAACCCGGCGACTGTTTCGCTCATCGACTGGTACATGCGTGACGTGGGCAAGTTCGAGACCGCAGCGGACCTGAAGAAGCGGCTGTTGGGGTTCTCGGCGTCCACGCTTGACGTGTTGTTGGCGCAAGTCGCGCAGATCCTCACGACCGAGGGCGACGACCTTGCCGGCCCGTTTGATGCTCCGTGCCTGCTGGGGATGTCGGTGAACGACCCGATGCTCGATTTCGGTTTCACACAAGAGTTCGTGAAAGCGCAGTTTCCTGACCTCACCGAGGAGCGTTGGGATTGGGCGTACCACGCCTCGCCGCACCCGTTGACGGTTGAGGAGTACACCAACGACTTCGCCGCGCTGCTCGACTGGTAGGCGTGCTTTGGCCATCGCGCGGAGCCTGTAAGAGGCGTTGAGAACGCATATTCGGCTGTCTCCATCGGCGATATCGGGTATCGTCAGAGGTGTGAATTCCGATTCCCGAGGAGGCACCATGACCGACGAGATGACGACTCCGGCCGATGCGACCGCGGACAGCGATTGGTTCGAGGAGCTTGAGGCCGAGAATCTGGTGATCTCGCGACTCGAGGCTGACACGCTCACGCTGATTACGAGCGCCGTCGGTGCGGCGACAGTGGGGGATGCAAAAGTCACGACTTCCGCCGTCGGCGCGTTGCTGGCGAGCAACGATGTTACGATGAGTGCAGGCGCTGCCGGTGCTGTTGCCGCTCAGGGAAACGTGACGCTCGATAAGACCGGTGCCGCAGCAGTCATCGCGGGCGGAGACATCTCTCTGTCGCAGGCGGGCGCCGAACTTGTTCTCGCAGGCGGTTCGGTGAGCATGGAGTCCAGTGGCGCTGGCATCGTTGCCGGTCGCGAGATTGCTATCAAGGACGGCTGGGTCGGGCTTGCCATCGGCGGCAACGTCGAGATCGCCGAAGGTGTCGACGTCATGTTCGGCCCGCGTGAGGCGGTCTTTGTGGGCGCGGCGTTTGGTGCGTTCTTCGCACTCGTTCTAGCGCTTGTCCTCGGCACACGCCGCGGTGGTTTCGAGGAATAGCCTGCACCCCCCGGGAGGCGATACCGTGAGCCGGATTCGCGTCGGCACCTGTTCGTGGACAGACAAGACGATGATCGAGACATGGTATCCGCCCAAGACGACCTCGGCGGACGCTATGCTTCGGTATTACGCTGCGCGCTACGACACTGTCGAGGCCGACTCGCCGTTCTACGCGATACCGCGCCCGACGATCGCCTCGAACTGGGCAAAGCGCACGCCCGAGGGGTTTATCTTCCACGTGAAGGCGTTCGGCCTGCTCACGCGCCACAGCGTCGCGTTGCGGCAGCTTCCGCCCGAGCTTCGCGAGCTTGTGGGCGAGGTTGACGAGCGCGGTCGTGTGCGTCATCCGTCGAAGGAGCTGCTCGACGCGACGTTCGCCAGCTTCACTGAGTTCGTGGAGCCGCTGCGCGAAGCCGGCAAACTTGGCGGCATCCTTATGCAGTTCGCGCCATACATAACCGCTACTGATCGCACGGAGATGCTCGATCATCTCAACTTCCTGGAGTACGCGGCCGAGAAACTCGCCGGGATGCGGATGCTCGTGGAGTTCCGACATCCGTCGTGGGTCACCGGCAAGCAAGAGGCCGAGACGTTGAAGTTCCTCTCGGACAGAGGGTTCACGTACGTGAGCGTGGACACGCCCCAGTTCAAAGACAAGTCGACGATGCCGCCTATCGCTGCTGCGACAAGTGACTGGTCGTGCGTTCGGATGCATGGACGCAACGTCGACACGTATTTCGCGAGCAACGTAACCGCCGCCGATCGCTTCGACTATCTCTATAACGAGGCGGAACTTGGCGAGTGGGCGCCGCGGGTGCGCGATCTTGCAGCCGAAAGCGACGTCACGTGGGTGCTCTTCAACAACTGCAAGTACGATTACGCGCCGAGAAATGCGCGCGAGATGATCGCGATGCTCGGTGACAGTGCTGCGCCGTACGAGGGCGCCGCCGAGCCCGATGATCAGCTCGATCTCAAGCTCTGACCGGTCTGTGCGCGCGACCACTTAAAGGGAATCGCCAGTCTCCTGCCGAAGCACCACCCTAAGGGACGACACTCTGGGGGGTGATGAGCGTGGGGCGCGTACTGGTGGTGTATGACTCGAGATTCGGCGCAACGCGCGACATCGCCGAGGAGATCAGCCGGTCAATCCGCGGTGTCGGTCTTGGCACCGAGGTGCTCTCGGTGGGCGCAAATCCTGATCTCGAAAACTACTCAGCCGTCGTCTTAGGTGCACCCGTCTACAGCGGTCAGCTCAACACGGGACTCTGCGACTGGGTTAACAAGCACGCTGACCGGCTTGAGCTGATGCCGACGGCGGTCTTTGTGGTCGGCGCGACCATGCGAGAGGACACTCCCGAGGTCCGTGCGAAGCTCGACACGGTGCTCGGCCAGGCCATCTGCGACCACCCGAACCTCGGCAGTGCAGCGCCACGCGGCTACTTCGCCGGTCGGGTCGACCCTCATAAACTGATACCGCAGCAGCGGTTCGTCATGAAGATGGCGAAGCTTCCGAGTGGCGACTGGGTCGATCTCGACGTCGTGCACAAATGGGCGATCGAGATTGCCTGCAAACTTGTCTCTCGCGTCTCGGCCTGAGGAACGCTTGGCGCTGTTACTGCGCAGGCGGCAGATACGAGTTGCGCACGTCCTGCACGAGTTCCCCGTCGCGAACCTCGAGGATCCGATCCGTCTGCTGCGCGACCGCGCGGTCGTGCGTGACGATGAGGAACGCCGTGCCCGTCTCGGCACCCACCTGGCGGAAGAGCTTGTATACCTGCTCGGTGTTGACGGTGTCGAGGTTGCCGGTGGGTTCGTCGGCAAGTAGGAGCGCCGGGCGGTTCATGAGCGCGCGCGCGATCGCGACGCGCTGCTTCTGACCGCCGGAGAGCTGGTCGGCGCCTTTGTCCTCCAGCCCGGTCAGTCCGAGCAGGCCGAGGGTCTCCTCGGCGAGCTTCCTGGACTCCATAGGAGGCCTGCCACCGATGAGCGCTGGCATGAGCACGTTCTCAAGAACCGAGAACTCCGGCAGCAGGTGGTGGAACTGGAAGACGAAGCCAACGAGTGAGTTGCGGAGCTTCGCAAGTGCCGGCTTGCCGAGCTTCCCGACATCCTGGCCGTGGTAGACGACCGTTCCTGCCGTTGGCGTGTCGAGCAGGCCGAGGAGGTTCAGGAGCGTCGACTTGCCGGAGCCGGACTGCCCGACGATGCTCGCGAACTCTCCTTCGTTGAGCGTGAAGCTCACGCCGCGGAGCGCGTGGGTGGAGGTGTCGCCCTCGCCGTAGACTTTATCGAGGCCGGTGGCCTCAAGGAGCACGTCAGCCACCCTGGATCACCTCGATCGGATCGAGCGCGGACGTTTTTCGGATCGGGATGATGCTCGACAGCAGCGCGACGACGATACCGATTCCGGCCGAGAACGCGACGAACCCCGGCTTCGGCGTGATCGAGAAGGACGCGCCCGCGAACGAGAAGCCGAAGAGCAGGAAGAAGCCGAGCGCGAGGCCGGAGAGCGTGCCACCGACGCCGAGTATCGTCGCCTGCCACAGGAAGATGCGTCCGGCTGCCGCGTCGTTCATGCCCATCGCCTTAAGGATGCCGATCTGCCGCGTCTTCTGGACCGCCGAGATAGCGAGCGTGGAGGCGATGCCGAGCGCGACCGCGATGAGCACGAACGCCTGGATCATATACGACGACGAGCCCTGGCTCTGGAGCGCGGTCAGCAGGTCCTTGTTCTGCTCCTGCCATTCGACTATCCGCAGGTCCTTCAGCCGCGCGCGCCAGTCGGTCGCGACTGCTGCCGAGTCGAACGGCGCCACGAGCTGCGTCTCAAGCGCGGCGTACTCGTCTGAGCGCCAGCCGAGGAGCGCCCGGGGAACCTCGGCACTCACGAACGCCTGTCGAGCGTTCACCTGCGAGCTGCCGAGGTCGAAGACGCCGGAGATGGTGAGCGTGCGCTCCTTGTTGCCGGGGAAGGTGAGCTGTATCTTCGTGCCGGGAGAAAGCGCGTACTTGTCGGCGAAGTCCTTGCCGACAAGGATGTCGCCGCGGTTGAGGCGCGCGGTGCCGGCGGTCAGTCGCCCGGAGATGCTGGAGAGCGCGTCAAGCGACTTGAGGTCGCCACCCTTGAGCGTGAGCGGGGTGCTCTCATTGCCGTTGGAGTAGAGGCCGTTGACGGAGAGCGTGGGCGCGACGGCACCGGACTTCACACGCGCGTCGTTCCTGACGACTGCGAGGACGCGCTCGTCCACCTTGAACGAGTCGCCCTCGGAAAGTGCCGTGATCGTTACCTGTGATGTCGAGCCGATCGTCTGCTGGACGAGGGAATCCTGGAGGCTCGTGATGAGCGAGCCGACGAAGATCTGCACAGCGATGCCGACGGCGATGCCGGCGATGATGAAGGCGGACTGGACACGCGATTTCTGGAGGAAGCGCCAGGCGATCTTGAGTGACAGCATCTACGCCTCACCCAGGTCGTCGAGAATCGATGCGATGTCGGGTACCTCGGTGTCGCTCCAGCTGGAATGCCCGTGCGCGAACGCCGGGCCGCCCACCCACACGATGAGGCCCGGCATCGCGCATGCGAGCGCGTTCACATAGTCGCGTAGCTGCACGCGGTTGTAGTGCGTGGATGCCGAGAGCAGCACCGTGTCGGCACCGAGTTCCCGCACGGCGCTCACGAGTTCGTCTCGCGGCACGGCGGCTCCGAGAAAGTGCGTGCGGTAGCCGAGGAGCGCAAAGCGGTCGGTGAGCATGCGCAGGCCGAGGTCGTGGTACTCGTCGGCGGGGCAGGCGAGCACGATCGTGCGGCCGCTCTGCGGGAGCGCCCGCGCTGCGACCTCGGTATGAAGCGACTCGATGATCGTGCGCACCACGGCTGTCGTGTAGTGCTCCTCCCACACCTCCTCTTCGCCGGCCTGCCACCGTGTGCCGGTGAGCGTCATCAGCGGGGAGAGCACGTGCGCGTAGAGCTGCGGGATCGTGAGCGAATCGCCGACGATAGCCGCGTGCGCAGCAGCAATGGCGCCGTTGCGATCGCGCGCACATATAAGGCGGTCGATTTCGAGCATGAGCGCCTCGGCTCGTGCGGAGGTCTCGGAGGTGCTGCGTGTCATCGGGCTCCTCTCGGTGCTGTCAGGAAAATCCTACCCCAGCGGGGGTCGAACTACACGTGAAAGCTGAGGAGAGACAAGGCGAGAGAAGAGATTCCGTGCGGCGGGTTGATTGACAAAGCTAGTGCAAAACGGGAGTCCGGTCCGCCGCCGTCGTAGTTAGTGCACAGATTCGCTGGTAGAAGGCTCTGTTTGCCGCGGGCCGGAAGGAGGATCTGCGTGTCCTCTCGTCCTCTTGGGCGGCTCGGCGGGT
>WSXY01000024.1 GCA_009773565.1 Actinomycetota bacterium
CGGCGACAACGTCGGTGTTCTGCTCCGTGGCGTCGCCCGCACCGACATCGAGCGTGGCCAGGTCATCTGCAAGCCCGGCTCGATCACACCGCACACGGACTTCATGGGCCAGGTCTACATCCTGACCAAGGACGAAGGCGGCCGTCACACCCCGTTCTTCGACGGCTATCGTCCGCAGTTCTACTTCCGTACCACCGACGTCACCGGCGTCGCGCACCTGCCCGAAGGCACCGAGATGGTCATGCCTGGCGACAACGTCGAGGTCAAGGCCGAGCTTATCGCCCCGATCGCGATGGAGGAGGGCCTGCGCTTCGCTATTCGCGAGGGAGGCCGCACCGTCGGTTCGGGTCGTGTCACCAAGATCCTGAAGTAAGTACGCTCCGCAGATCAACGGGACGGGGCCCGGCATGCCGCCGGGCCCCGTTTTTCCCGCATGAAAGGTGTGTCGCTGTTTGACACTCCTGAAGGGCGGGTGTTAGATTACGCTACCGTGCCGCCGACCGATTCCCGGGTATCGGCCCGTAGGTTTCCGGCCGCCGAGGAGGACGAATGAGAACGCTCGTAACACTGGCGTGCACCGAGTGCAAACGCCGCAACTACACGACCAAGAAGAACAAGCAGAACAACCCTGAGCGTATCGAGTACAAGAAGTACTGCAAGTGGTGCCACACCCACACTTTGCACAAAGAGACCCGATAGACGCAGGACCTGCAACGATGTAGGGCAGTAGCTCCAACGGTAGAGCGCCGGTCTCCAAAACCGGATGTTGTGGGTTCGAATCCCTCCTGCCCTGCCACGAACGTCCGCCGTGTTAGCTGCGGCTCAGATACAGGTGCCGGATTCGTGTTTCCGGCAGACGAGGATAGGTGAACGATGGCTCAGACAGGCAAGGCGAAACGGCCCAACGTGTTCGTCCGCTTAACGAAGTACATCAAGGATGTGCGCGTTGAGATGAAGCGGGTTGTGTGGCCGCATCGCGCCGAGGTCATCAATTCAAGCGTGGTCGTCATCATGACGCTACTCTTCTTCGTTGCGTTCACGTTCATCATCGACAACATCTCCTCGTGGCTCTTCATTGACCTCCTCGGCAAGATCGGTCGGTAACGCATGGCGAAGAAGTGGTACGTCATTCACACCTACTCGGGCTACGAGAACAAGGTGAAGACCAACCTGCTCCACCGCATCGAGTCGATGGGTATGCAGGACAAGATCTTCGACGTGTTCATCCCGAAGGAGACGGTCACCGACCTCAAGACCGGTGGGCGCAAGGTGACTCTGGAGAAGAAGGTATTCCCGGGGTACATCCTGGTGCAGATGGAGCTTGATGACGACTCCTGGTATGTCGTGCGTAACACCCCCGGAGTGACGGGTTTTGTCGGTTCACAGGGCAAGCCGGTTCCGCTGTCGCGCAAGGAGTTCGAGCGTATCCAGGGTCGGGTTTCAGCGGCTGCCAAGCCGAAGACGCTCACTGACTTTGCCGAGGGTATGACGGTGAAGGTCACCCATGGTCCGCTCGCCGAGTTCGATGGCGTTATCTCCGAGGTCAATGCGGATCAGGGTAAGCTCAAGGTCATGGTTTCGATCTTCGGCCGCGAAACACCGGTCGAACTCGGTTTCGATCAAGTGGCGAGACTCTAGACGAGGCAACGATTGGTCGCACATCCGTGTCGCCGGGGAGTGATGCCCCCGGAGCTTCTCGGCACAAGACGGCCGTTGAATAGAGAGCAACCAACGCGGTGGAAATGCCGCACGTTAGGACGGAACGAAGATGGCGAAGAAGAAGAAGGTTGTTGGCTTTATCAAGTTGCAGATTCCCGGTGGCCAGGCTAATCCGGCGCCGCCAGTCGGACCTGCGCTCGGTCAGCACCAGGTCAATATCATGCAGTTCTGCCAGGCGTTCAACGCTGCGACGCAGGACAAGATCGGCACGATCATCCCCGTCGAGATTTCCGTCTACGAGGATCGCTCGATCGACTTCATCCTCAAGACCCCTCCGGCCGCAGTGCTCCTGAAGCAGGCAGCCGGCGTGGACAAGGGCTCGGCTGTGCCGAATCGCGATAAGGTGGCCACGGTCACGCGCGCTCAGGTTCGTCAGATCGCGGAGACCAAGATGCCCGACCTCAACGCGAACGACGTCGAAGCCGGCATGAAGATCATCGAAGGAACCGCGCGTTCGATGGGTTTTGTTGTCGAAGGCTAGTCACGACGCAGTGCGTGTCGCATCTGCGACGCGATGATGTGGGAGGGTCGCTCGCGACCCGTTGACCACGAGGAGGTACGCATGAAGCGAGGAAAGAAGCTCATCGCCGCGCAGGCGCGCATTGAGCCCAACCGGTTGTACACGCCGCTCGAGGCTGTCCGCCTTGCGCAGGAAGTGGCTCCGGCCAAGTTCGACGAGACGGTCGAGGTCCACTTCCGACTCGGTATCGACACCCGCCAGGCAGACCAGCAGGTTCGCGGCTCGGTTGTTCTTCCCCACGGTACCGGCAAGAAGGTCCGCGTTGCCGTCTTCGCCCAGGGCGAGAAGGCCCGTGAAGCTGAAGAGGCTGGCGCCGACGTTGTCGGGGACGACGAGCTCATCGAGCGAATCTCCAAGGGATTCCTCGACTTCGATGCCACCGTCGCTACTCCTGACATGATGGGCAAGGTCGGTCGCCTCGGAAAGATCCTGGGTACCCGCGGCCTGATGCCGAACCCGAAGCTGGGCACGGTCACCATGGACGTTTCCCGGGTCGTCAAGGAGCTCAAGGCCGGTAAGGTCGAGTACCGCGCGGACAAGTTCGGTATCGCTCATGTCGGTATCGGCAAGAAGTCCTTCGCCGAGAGCGCCCTTGTCGAGAACTACGGTTCCGTGCTTGACGAGGTGCTTCGTGCGAAGCCCTCATCTGCAAAGGGCCGCTACATCAAGTCGATCACCATCACGACCACAATGGGCCCCGGCGTTCCGGTCGACACGACCAAGACGCGCGGTCTGCTCGACGAATAAGCACGCGCCCTGTCCAGGTTCAGATACATACGAGACACTTTAGTGACCTAACGGAGCATGATTCCGTGTACGTAGGAGAACCTGCGGCACGGAGGTGTTCCGA
>WSXY01000016.1 GCA_009773565.1 Actinomycetota bacterium
CTCGGCGCAGCGGGACCGCACTTCGCGCCACATTCGCCTGACCGGTCACCGTTTCACCCGCACAATCCTCGGCGGAAAGTACGATATCGGCGAGGGTCGATGGTAGAACACGACCGCGCGCACCGAGCAACGCGGCCGCATCGTCGATAGCCAGCGCAAATTCGCCGCGAATATCGACGAGCGCGGCAATGATGAGGTTGCCGAGCGCGTGGCCCGTCAAGCCTTCGCCTGCGGGGAATCGGTACTGGAACAGCTCCGCAAGCGCATTACCCGGCTCAGCGAGAGCGACGAGGCAGTTGCGAATATCGCCCGGCGGCAGTATGCCGAGTTCTCGGCGCAACCAACCGGACGACCCTCCGTCGTCGGCCACGGTCACGACCGCACAGGTTTCGTACCCGTGAGCGACAAGACAGCCAAGAACGAGCGGAAGCCCCGTACCCCCGCCTATCGCAACCGCCCGCTTCGGGGTTGTCACGTGCGGTCCTTGTCTTTCCCGAGGTCGCGGTGGTTCGTGTTGATGACGTACGCGTGTCGACGGAGGTGTTCTGCCGTCTGCTCGGCCAGTACGACGCTACGATGCATGCCGCCGGTGCAGCCAAGCGCTATGTGCAACTGAGCTTTACCCTCGGCGACGTAGCCCGGCAGGAGCATGTCGAGCATGTCGTACCAACGGCGAAGGAACTCCTCGGTCTCGACACGACCGAGAACGAAGGCACGGACCGGCTTCTCGAGCCCGTTACGGTCTCGCAGTTTTGGCATGTAGAACGGATTTGGCAGGAAACGGACGTCGATGACGATGTCAGCGTCGATCGGCAGTCCGTACTTGAAGCCGAAAGACGAGACCGTGACGTTCAGCGCGTCGAGCGCTCCTCCCGAGATGAACCGCTGCCGGATGACCGCGCGCAGCTCTTGTGGTCGCAGCTGACTTGAATCTATAAGCAGGTCAGCGTTCTCCTCGAAGGGCTTGAGCAACTCACGCTCGGCACGAATACCCTGCGCAAGCGACTGGTCGTCGGCGAGCGGATGCCGCCGACGGGTCTCCTTGAAGCGCCTGACGAGCGTCCGGTCATCAGCCGTCAGAAAGAGCACCCGATACGGATGACCCGAGGCTGCGAGCTCTGCAAGCGCCGCAGAAAGCTCGCTGAAGAACGACCCGCCCCGGACATCGCATACCACCGCAACGTGCCGGATTCGACTGCCGGGTAGTGCTGTCAGGGCGACGAGCTGCCCGATAAGGGCCGGCGGGATGTTGTCGATACAGAAGTAGCCGAGGTCTTCGAACGTGTGCATCGCTTCGCTTCGCCCGGCGCCAGACATGCCGGTGATAACGACGAGCTCACGCTCGGCGTCAGGAATGCACGCCTCCAGCTCCTCGGGCTCTGTGGGGCGCTTCTCGAACACCTCAGCCCCGATCCCTATCGCGCTCCGGGTCGACGACCCGGAAGCCGATCGAACAGACGATTGAGATGATGAGGCTCGCAACGACCGTCTGCCAGAAGCCTGTCGTGTGCACGCCGGGAACGATCCATTCGACGAGATAGAGCATGAACGCGCTGATCACGAGCGAGAAGAGCCCGAGCGTGATGACCGTGACCGGGAATGCGAGCACCTGGATGATCGGCTTCACGATGGCATTCGCGACGGCGAGGACGACTGCAGCGAAGACGGCGGCGGGCCAAAACGAGTCCACCTGCAGCAGCGCACCGCCGGTGAGGTACGCGACGCCGAAGAGCGCGGCTGCAGACACGAGCATTCGAAGAACGAACTTCATCGCGAGACTCCCCTCTCTCGAACCCGGGACACGTACGCCTGGTGGAAGCAGTATACCAGCCCCGACCAACACGATGGCCTAAGAACCGGCGCCTTCACCTGGCCTTTCGAGCGCGTGCACGATGTCAGCGGCAAGTTCGCCCGAAACGCCGGGAACAGCCCGGATCTCCTCGGCAGATGCGGCACGCAGACGCTTCACGGAGCCGAACGCCTTGAGGAGCTCCTTCTTGCGCTTCGGCCCGACGCCGGGGATGTCATCCAGCACGGAAGCGGTCATCGCCTTCGCGCGCAGCGTGCGGTGGTACTCGATCGCGAAACGGTGGGCCTCGTCCCGGACCCGCTTCACGAGATAGAGCGACGACGAGCCGGTCGGGAGCGTGACGGGATCCTCCCAGCCGGGCACGTACAGCTGCTCTTCGCGCTTGGCTAGCGAGACGATCCTGACGTCGACACCGAGCGCTTCCGCTGCGGCCAACGCCGCCGTCAGCTGTGGCTTTCCACCATCAACGACGATGAGGTCGGGATGGGCGCCAAATCGAGCATCGCCGGCCTTGTCGCGTGCGAATCGTCGGCCCAGAATCTCGCGCATCATCGCGAAGTCGTTCGCTTCCTCGGCGGGCATACGTATCCGGAACCGCCGATATGCGGCCCGGTCGGCGCGGCCTCCGCTGAAGACGACCATCGAGCCGACCGAGTACGTCCCCTGCAGCGTCGAGATGTCGAAGCACTCGATGCGCAGCGGTGGCGCCGGCAGTGCGAGCGCGCTCTCGAGTTCGAGCAGCGCACGGTTCAGGCGCTCCTCATCGTAGCGCGTGCGGTGCTTGTAGCGAGCGAGCGTGAATCGCGCGTTCGTGGCCGCGAGCTCCGCAAGCGCGCGCTTCTCGCCCCGCTGCGGGACGGACAGGCTCACCCGCGCTCCCCGGAGGCCGCTCAGCCACTCCTCGGTCACCACCGGATCCTCGGGCATCGCGGGCACGATGACCTCTCGCGGCATGTACGTCGCTTCGCCGTAGTAGCGCAGCAGGAAGCCCTCGATGAGCTCCGATTCCGGCACATCGAGACCCTTGTCGAGCACGAAATCGTTCCCGGCGAGTACGCGACCTTCGCGCACGAGAAAGACATGGACGCCCGCGATGGTCTCCTCGCGCTCGAAACCGATAACGTCCATATCGAGCGGTCGGTCCGAGACGACCTTCTGCTTCTCGAGAACGCTTCGGACGGCGTCCAGCGAGTTGCGGAAGCGGGCAGCGCGCTCGTAGTCCAGGTCGGCCGACGCCTCGCGCATGTGACGTTCGAGGTCGTCGGCGACGCCGCGGTGGCGGCCCTCAAGGAACGCGACGACATCGGCGACCCGCTCCGCGTACTCCTCGCGCGTGATCGCGCCCACGCACGCGCCCGGGCCCTTGCTCACGTGGTAGTCGAAACAGGGCTTCCCGGCCGGTTCGCCACCGTGTGCCGTCAGGCGCTTCCACTCGGCGCACGTCGAGCGGCAGATCGGATAGACGCGGCGCACGATCTCGACCGTCTCGCGCGCGCCACGGGCATCGGTGTACGGCCCGAAGTAGCGCGTGCCTGCGCGATGCTTCTCGCGGGTGAACTTGATTGCCGGGTACGGGTCGTCGAAGTTGATCGCGATGAAAGGGAATGACTTGCCGTCGCGATAGTCGACGTTATACGGCGGGTCGAACTGCTTGATGAGGTTGGCCTCGAGAATGAGCGACTCGACCTCGGTGTCGGTGACCATGTAGTCGTAGCCGGCGGCCTGCTCCATCAAGAACGGGATCTTCTCGCGATCATCCTGGCCGAGGACGTACTGCTTCATACGCTTGCGGAGCGACTTCGCCTTGCCGACGTAGAGCACCTCGCCCTCGGCACCCTTCCACAGGTAGACTCCCGGCGTGTCGGGCACGTCGCCGAGGGTCATGCGGATGTCGTCGAGCGGCATGGGCAGTCCTACGCGCTATCGGGGTGGATCGTCGCCGCGCGGCCGTGCAGCACCGGCTTCAAGAACAGCCCCGTTGCCGAGGAGGGATGCGCCGCGACTTCCTCAGGCGTGCCGGTCACGATGATCTCGCCGCCACGGTCCCCGCCCTCGGGGCCGAGGTCGATGATGTGGTCGGCACTCTTGATGACGTCGAGGTTGTGCTCGATGACGAGCACGGTGTTGCCCGCCTCAACGAGTCGCTCGAGTACCGCGAGGAGCTGTCGCACGTCATCGAAGTGCAGGCCCGTCGTCGGCTCGTCGAGGATGTAGAACGTGCGTCCCGTGCTGCGACGCTGAAGCTCACTCGCAAGCTTCACGCGTTGCGCCTCGCCGCCGGAGAGCGTCGTTGCAGGCTGACCGAGCTTGATGTACCCGAGGCCGACGTCGAAGAGCGTCTGGAGCTTGCGCCGGATGGGCGGGATGTTCTCGAAGAACGAGAGTGCCTCCTCGACAGCCATCTCGAGCACGTCGCTCACGGTCTTGCCGCGGTAGGTGACCTGGAGCGTCTCGCGGTTGTAGCGCCTGCCTTTGCAGACCTCGCATGGCACGTAGATGTCCGGGAGGAAGTGCATCTCGATCTTGATCTGGCCGTCACCCTTGCACGCCTCGCAACGACCGCCGTGGACGTTGAACGAGAACCGACCCGGCGAGTAGCCACGGGCGCGCGATTCGGGAGTGGACGAGAAGAGCGAGCGGACGTCGTCCCACAACCCGGTGTACGTCGCCGGGTTGGAGCGAGGCGTGCGGCCGATCGGCGACTGGTCGATGACGACGACCTTGTCGATCGCCGCGAGCCCCTCGATCGCGCGGTGCTTGCCGGTGCGGTGACGCGTCCGGTAGACGGCGTTGCTGAGCGCGGGCGCGAGCGTGTCGGCCACAAGCGAGCTCTTGCCGGAGCCGCTCACGCCGGTCACCAGCACCAGATTGCCGAGCGGTATCTCGATGTCGATGTTTTTGAGGTTATGCTCCTGCGCGCCGAGGATCCGCACGCTGCCCCGCTCGGCGGCGCGACGGGTTTTGGGCACGGGAATGCTCGCGCGCCCGGACAGGTACGCGCCCGTGAGCGAGCCTTCGCAGGCAAGTATGTCGTCGGGCGTCCCCTGGCAGACGATCTCGCCGCCGTGCTCGCCCGCACCCGGACCCATGTCGATGACGTGGTCCGCCGCGCGGATGGTCTCCTCGTCGTGCTCGACGACGATGACCGTGTTGCCGAGTTCTCGGAGCCGCTCCATGGTCGCGATGAGTCGCGCGTTGTCGCGTTGGTGCAGGCCGATCGACGGCTCATCGAGGATGTAGAGCACCCCCATGAGGCCCGAGCCGATCTGCGTGGCGAGACGGATACGCTGCGCCTCCCCGCCCGAGAGCGTCGCCGCGGTGCGATCGAGCGTTAGATAGTCGAGGCCGACGTCCACGAGGAAGCGAAGGCGCTCGAGAATCTCCTTGATGACGCGCTCGCCGATCTGACGCTCGCGATCGGTCAGTTCGAGCGACTCGAAGAACCCGAGCGAGTCCTTCGCGGAGAGCGTCGTGACCCCGTTGATATTGCGTCCGCCGACGGTGACAGCGAGAATCTCCGACTTCAGGCGCGCGCCCCCGCAGCCCTTGCACGGGATGAGCGCCATATACTCCTGCAGCTTGTCCTTCACCTGCTCGGATTCCGACTCCTCGTAGCGCCGCATGACCGAGTGAAGCGCGCCTTCGTACTTGGTGAACCAGAAGGTCTCGCGACCGTCGCGGGTCACGTAATCGATGCGGATGCGCGTCTCACCAAGGCCGTTCAAGAGTTGCTCGCGCACCTTCTTGGGCATCTCGTTCCAGGGCGTGTCGATGTCGGCGCCGAGGTGCTTCGCGGCTGCCTCGACAAGTTGCGGGTAGTAGTTCAGGTTGCCCGAGAACGGCTTGATCGCGCCTTCTGCAAGTGTGAGCGTCGGGTCCGGCACGACGAGGTCCGGGTCGGCCTCGAGCTTGTTGCCGAGGCCGGCACACTCCGGACACGCGCCGTACGGGCTGTTGAACGAGAAATCCCTGGGGGCGAGCTCGTCCATGGAGACGCCGTGCTCGGGACACGCGAGCGCCTGCGAGAAGCTCTGCTCCTCGCTATCGACGACGTCCAGGGTGAGCGAGCCCTGGCCGAGTTTGAGCGCCATCTCGACGCTCTCGGCAAGGCGCGTCCGCACCCCGGCCTTGATGGCGAGGCGGTCGATGACCACCTCGATCGTGTGCTTGAGCTTCTTGTCGAGCTTGAACTCCTCGTCGAGGGTATGGATCTCGCCGTCGATGCGGACCCGGGCGAACCCTTCGTGCTTGAGCTCCTCGAGCAGCTTCCCGTACTCGCCCTTGCGGCCCTTCACGACCGGCGCCAGCACCTGGAACTTCACGCCATCGCCGAGCGCGAGAATCGCATCAACGATCTGCTCGGCCGTCTGCTTCTCGATACGGCACCCGCAGATGGGACAGTGCGGCACGCCGATGCGGGCGTAGAGCAGGCGGAGGTAGTCGTAGATCTCGGTCACGGTACCGACCGTTGAGCGTGGGTTGCGCGACGTCGTCTTCTGATCGATGGAGACCGCGGGCGAAAGCCCTTCGATATGGTCGACGTCCGGCTTGCTCATCTGCCCGAGGAACTGGCGCGCGTATGCCGAGAGTGACTCGACGTAGCGGCGCTGACCCTCGGCGTAGATCGTGTCGAAGGCGAGCGAGGACTTACCCGAACCGGAGAGTCCGGTGATGACGACGAGGCGATCGCGCGGAATCTCAAGGTCGAAGCCTTTGAGGTTGTGCTCGCGCGCGCCGCGAATGGAGATGCTGTCGAGAGGTGACACGGGATTCGAACCTGCCTTCATATCTCGCGACTCGTTTGCGGCCAAATGAATATTGTACCCCCGCGTCAAGTCGTGAAGAAACAGCCCGGTTGCCGGGCAGGTGCCGGGCCACGTGCCAGCGCGTGTCATGTTTCGCGCAGCCGACACAGGCCTGAAATACGCCCGTAACAAGTGGCCGGTAACCTGTTGGCAATGTAGGACGACTCGGGGGAGGTTCCATGCCGCCAATCGATACCGGCGACACCGCATTCATGCTGCTTTCAGCGGCACTTGTCCTGTTCATGACGCCTGGACTTGCACTCTTCTACGCGGGCATGGGCCGCTCCAAGAACGTGCTCTCTATCACGATGCAGAGCTTCTTCGCCATGGGCATCGTGAGCGTGCTGTGGGCGCTTCTCGGCTATACGCTCGCCTTCGGGAACGACGTTGGCGGCGTGATCGGTAGCCTCGAGTTCATCGGACTCAAGGGTGTCGCTGGCAGCGTATACGCCGGTTACCCGACGATCCCGCACAGTGTGTGGGTCATGTACCAGGGAATGTTCGCGATCATCACGCCCGCGCTCATCACCGGCGCGTTCGCGGAGCGCATGAAGTTCAAAGCGTACGCGGTCTTCATCGCCTTCTGGACGATTCTCGTATACAGCCCGCTCGCGCACTGGGTGTGGGGCGGCGGCTGGCTCATGAAGCTCGGTGCGCTCGACTTTGCCGGCGGCACCGTCGTACATATCGCGTCGGCGGCTGCGGCGCTTGCGGCGGCGATCGCCGTCGGTCGACGCAAGGACCTCGGCAAGCCGGACTTGCAGCCCCACAACCTACCGATGACGCTTCTGGGTGCCGGCATTCTGTGGTTCGGGTGGTTCGGCTTCAACGCGGGCTCTGCCGTCGCGGCGAACCACGTTGCAGGGGCCGCATTCATGGCGACGCACCTTGCCGCAGCATGCGGGATGCTCGGGTGGATAGGCATGGAGTGGTGGCAGCACGGCAAGCCGACCACGCTCGGCGCGGCATCGGGCGCGGTCGCCGGACTGGTGGGAATCACGCCGGCCGCCGGGTTTGTCGACGCACTCCCCGCGATGGCTATCGGTCTCACTGTGGGCGTGCTCTGCTACTTCGGCGTGAAGCTCAAGAGCCGCTTCGGGTACGATGACGCGCTCGACGTCGTCGGCGTTCACGGTGTGGGAGGAACGACCGGCGCACTGCTCACCGGCGTTTTCGCAGGCGTCGTCACGAACCCCACCTACCGTGGTCTCATCGCAGGCAACGCGGCCCAGCTGTGGCCGCAGGTGGTTGGCGTCGTCGCGACGATCGTGTTCTCGTTCACCGTCAGCTTCGTATTGCTCAAGGTGATCGATAAGGTCATCGGTCTGCGTGTCGATGAGGAAGCCGAAGAGCGCGGTCTGGACCTCGCAGACCACGCCGAAACCGGGTATGTGCTGTAACAGTCTGCACAAGACAAGGAGACTCACATGAAGAAGATCGAAGCGATCATCAAGCCGCACAGGCTTGATGAGGTCAAGGAAGCCCTTGCGGCCCTCGGTATCACCGGCATGACCGCATACGACGTGAAGGGCTTTGGCCGTCAGAAGGGTCACACCGAGATCTACCGCGGGTCGGAATACACGGTCGATTTCGTGCCGAAGACGAAGATCGAGCTCATCGTCGATGACGAACTCGCGCCCAAGGTCGAGCAGGCTATCGTCGATGCCGCACGCACCGGCAAGATCGGTGACGGCAAGGTCTTCACGTATGACTGTACGAGCGCCGTCCGAATTCGCACCGGCGAGCGCGGTCCGGACGCGCTCTAGCCGTGCCAGGGCCCGTCGTCGAGTCCGACGAGCTCGGGGAGTTCCTTGTCGAGCGCCGGCGCATGCTCGCGTCATCGATACCGGGGACTGCCGCGACCAAGCTCCTGTCCGACATCACCGACCAGGCCGTCTCCGCTCTTGCGGAGGCGGCCTTCGCGTCACTCCCCGACCGGTGGGCAGTGCTCGCGCTTGGCGCGTATGGCTCGCAACGGCTGCTGCCGTTCTCGGATATCGACCTGCTTGTGATCACCGACGCACGCGCCTCGAAACTGCGTGAGCCGGTCGCAGCGCTACTCTATCCGCTCTGGGATGCGGGTTTCGACGTTGGCCACGCGGTTCGTTCGCGACGTGATCACGCCCGGGCGTGCGGACAGGAGCTGCACACGCTCACGGCCACCCTGACCGCGAGACATCTCGCGGGCGACGAAGCGCTCTCTGCGGCGATGACTGCCGGCGTCCTTCAAGCTGCGCGCAGAAGGCGTCCGGCCCTCACGCACCTGCTGGCCTCACGCGAAGGAATCGGCTCGCCGTACGCGCTGGAGCCCGAGCTCAAAGACGGCGCCGGTGGTCAGCGAGATCTGGACGAACTCGTCTGGCGAGAACTGCTTGGCGATGATCCTCAGAACGCTGACACCGCGCGGGAGCTTGCCGCCGCACAGGACGTCATCTCCGCCGCACGGTGGGTGCTACACCTCGACGCGGGACGCAAGACAGCGCTCCTCGATGACGAGATCGCCGGGGAGAGCGGCCTCGATCGCGAAGCACTCGCAAACGCGCGAGCCACCGCACACGAGGTGCTGCTCGTCGCCCGGGGGAGCATTCCCGGGCACGCGCTCTCCTCCGCCGCGTGGCGCCCGCCGGATCTCCTCGAGGCGCTCGCACGCGGTACTGCCGCATTGCCAACACTCGAGAGTGCGGCCCGCCGCGGCGCACTCGATGCGATCGTACCCGGACTGTCGGAACTCATGACGCTCGTCCGGCCTGCGCTCTCCCACCGGCTAACTGTCGGCGCACACTCACTGTTGACTGCGGCGCTGCTCGCCGAGCTTGGAACACACGACAGGCTCACCTCGCGTGCACTAGCGGCCGTCACCGACCGTCGTCCCCTGCTGGCAGCGGCGCTCGCGCATGACGCAGGTAAGACCATCGCGGGACCCGGCCACGCGCTCAGGAGCGAGTCTACAGCGCGTGCGACCGCGCTCGCGCTCGGCAGTACGAGCATGGGAGCGGACAGTGCGGGCGCGCTCGCGCGCGAACACCTGCTTCTCGCAGAGACCGCGTCATCCGAGGACATCGACGATGAGGAGATCGTACTGCGGACCGCCGCGCGTATCGGCAGTCGCGAGCTCGTCGGTCAACTCTATGTACTCACTGCCGCAGACAGCCTCGCTACGGGACCGGGAATGTGGGACGCGTGGCATGCATCGCTGGTACGCACGCTTGTCTCGCGACTCGACGCCGCATTCGCCGACGAGATCGACGGCGCCGGAATGCTCAGCTCCGCCGGGGATGTACGTCGCGACGCGATCGCTCTCGTCGACGACGACCCGACAACGACGCAGGTCCTCACCGCCGCGCCCGTGCGGTATCTCGCGTCCCGCTCGCCATCTGAGGCTGCATCAGATGCGCGGTTACTGGCGGCCCTCGGTGCGCCGGGCTCCCGCGGACAGTTCGCGCTGCGGGTCTCGCCGGGGAGCGTGCCGGGAACGCATCGGCTCGCCATCGCAACGATCGACAGTCCGGGGGTGTTCGCACTCATCGCAGGTGTCGTCGCGCTCTCGGGACTTGACGCGCTCGGTGCCTCGGCCGACGCGGGTCCGTCGGGGACGGCGCTCGACACGTTCACGGTTCGTCCCGCGACGCTCGCGACGCCGGACGACAACACCTGGGCGACCCTTGAGCGATATCTCGCAGCCGCGCTCGAGGGTCGCCTTGACCTGCGTACCCGCCTCATGGAGCGGCAGCGCCAGTACGGAATCCGCAGTGCGGGACGCCCCCGGGTGACGATCGCAGCTCCCAGAGCGTTTGCGACCGCCGTTCGCGTCAGCGCCGGCGACCGGCCCGGCCTGCTCTTCGATATAGCCGACGAGATCGCCGCAGCCGGCTATATCGTCACGCGCGCGAACGCGCTCACCCGCGGCGCACGCGCGCACGACACGTTTCACCTGGTAGACACCGACGGCTCGGCTCCACGCGACCCCGGCGCGCTCGGGCACCTCGCGATGCGACTCCGAACGCGACTGAGCAGCTAACGCGTCGCTGCTCCCGCTTTCCTGCTCACACTCTTACACTCCAGCGAGCAGGTCCTTCACGACCTTGGGATCGGCAAGCGTCGAGAGGTCGCCGAAGCCCTCTGTGTCGGTCTCGCCGGCGGCTATCTTGCGCAGGATCCTCCGCATGATCTTGCCGGACCGGGTCTTGGGGAGATCGCGGGCGAACTGGATCTTGTCAGGCTGTGCGATCGGCCCGATCATCTTGCGAACGTGTCCCTTGAGGATCGTCGCCAGGTCATCCGAGGCGAACTGACCGTCGCGAAGTATCACGAACGCGTGGATGCCTTCGCCCTTGACCGGATGCGGGAAGCCGACGACGCCCGCCTCGCTCACCGCATCGTGGCTCACAAGCGCGCTCTCGATCTCTGCCGTGCCAAGCCGGTGCCCGCTCACGTTGATGACATCGTCGAGACGGCCGAGCAGCCAGTAGTCGCCGTCCGCGTCCACCCGGGCGCCGTCACCGGTGAAGTACCGCCCCGGGAAGCGCTCGAAGTAGACCTCGCGCATCCGCTTGTGCTCGGGATCGCCCCACGTGCCTCGCAGCATACCCGGCCACGGACGCTTGACGGTGAGATACCCGCCCTGCCCCGGCTCGGCTCGGGAGCCATCCTCGGCAAGAACTTCGGGCTCGATGCCGAAGAACGGCCATGAGGCCGAGCCTGGCTTGAGCGGCGTCGCACCCGGGAACGGCGTGATGAGGAAGCCGCCCGTTTCGGTCTGCCAGTAGGTGTCGACGATGGGAATCTCGCCGCGTCCAATGGTGTCCTGATACCAGGTCCACACCTCGGGGTTGATCGGCTCGCCGACCGTACCGAGTAGACGGAGGCTCGACACGTCGTAGCGGGCAGGCCATCCGCCACCGTGGCGCATGAGCGCGCGGATGGCAGTCGGCGCCGTATAGAAGATGTTGACGCGGTACTTCTCGATAACGGACCAGAAACGGCCCGGATCCGGATAGGTCGGGACACCCTCGAACATGAGGGAGGTCGCACCAGCGGCGAGCGGCCCGTAGACGATGTAGCTGTGGCCGGTGACCCAGCCGATGTCCGCCGTGCACCAGTAGACGTCCTCGTCGCGATAGTCCATGACCGTCTGGAACGTCATCTTTGTGTAGAGCAGGTACCCGGCGGTCGTGTGGAGCACGCCCTTCGGCTTTCCCGTCGAACCGGACGTGTAGAGGATGAAGAGCGGGTCCTCGGCGTCCATCGGCGTGGGCTCGCAGGGCTTGCGGACCTCAGGCGCACTGATCTCCTGGTGCCACCAGGTGTCGCGCCCGGGCTCCATGTCGACGTCGCCCGCTCCGCGCTTGACGACGATGCACGCCTCGACGCTCGGGCACTCGAAGAGCGCTTCGTCGGCCGCGGCCTTGAGCGGCACCTTGCGTCCGCCGCGGATACCCTCGTCGGAGGTGATGAGGAGCTTCGCGCCGCAGTCCTGAATGCGCTCGCGGAGCGCGCTTGCCGAGAAGCCGCCGAACACGACCGAGTGGATCGCGCCGATACGCGCGCATGCGAGCATCGCCATCGCCAGCTCCGGGAGCATCGGGAGGTAGATCGCGACCCGATCGCCCTTCTCGATCCCCTTCTTCTTGAGGACGTTGGCGAACTTCGAGACCTCGTAGTGCAGCTGCTGGTAGGTGTAGGTGCGCGACGTGCCGTCGTCGGCTTCCCAGATGAGCGCGGCCTTGTTCCTGCGCCAGGTGTTGAGATGACGGTCGAGACAGTTCGCGCTTACGTTGAGCTGACCGCCGGCGAACCAGGTGTAGTCGAGATTCTCGAACGAGCCGGTAGAAACAGTGTCGAACGGGCGGATCCAGTCGAGTTCCTCGCGCGCTGCATCGCCCCAGAAGCCGTCGGGGTCGTCGATAGACCGACGGTAGAGCGCCTCGTATGCTTCGGCGCCCGATACGACCGCTCGCTTCGAGAACTCCTTCGGCGGCTGCACCGTACGACCTTCAGCGCTCAGTGCCTCGATCGCTCGTTCCTGCTCCTCGGGCATGCAAACCCCTCCGTTCGTCGGCTTGCTCAGTCTTTTCCCCTTCGGGCACTACAAACCCTGCGCGGGACGTGGCACGATAGACGGGCTCTCGCTCGAACGGCCCAGGGGGACCATTGCTTGCTGAAAAGTATGACAGTCTTCGGAACCGACTGGCGAACCTTGGCAGTGCGCTCATCGCGTACTCGGGCGGTGTTGACTCCACGCTGGTCGCCTTCGCGGCACACGCAGTTCTCGGCGATAAGTGCCTCGCCGTGCTTGCGACATCCGATGTGCATACCGCCAATGAGGTCGCAGACGCGCGTCGAACCGCAACGCTTCTCGGCTTCAGGCTGCATGAGGTCGACACGAACGAACTCTCCGATCCGCGATTCCTCACGAACCCGACGGATCGCTGCTACTACTGCAAGTCTGAGATGTTCGGCCTTTTCCGCACGATCGCCACGGCCCGCGGCATCAAGTGGGTGATCGACGGCAGCAACTCTGATGACGCATCTGACCATCGACCCGGTCGTAGGGCTGCTGTCGAATACGGAGTCATCAGCCCGCTTCTGGAAGTGGGTCTCCACAAGGACGAGATACGCGAACTCTCTCAGATGCTCGATCTGCCGACGTGGGACAAGCCGTCGATGGCGTGCCTCGCCAGCCGGTTCCCGTACGGAACGCCCATCACGCATGAGGGGCTCCAGCGTGTGCGTCTCGCCGAGGCGGCCCTACGTGAGCTCGGCCTGCGGCAGTTCCGCGTCCGCTCGCACGGCGACGTCGCCCGGGTCGAAGTCGAGCCCGAAGAGATGGAGCGCGCCTGGGAGCTGCGCGACCGGGTCTCCGCCGCCATGAAGGGCGCCGGGTTCCTCTTCGCCGCACAAGACCTCAACGGCTACCACACCGGCAGCATGAACGCGTCGCTCGATGCCGAGAGCGACCCGACGCCGTTTGCGTAAGGGCGCTACGCCACGATCTCCCGAAGCGCAGCTCTGATCGCCGCCGGCATCCGCTCGTTGAGGCGCGCCGGATCTCCCATCGCTTTCCCGAGGATTCGCGTCGTGAAGGGTTTCGCCGTCTCGACGATATCGATCTCGGGGTACAGTGCCCGCGCCACGCCCTCGACCGTTGCGAGTGACTTGATGAGCAGGCCGTAGCCGCTCGGGATCTGCACGCCATGCTGACCGAGCAACTTCAAGAACCCGAGACCGAAATGCGCGAAGTCACGTGTGCCGTCGGGTCGGAAGGTGCCGTCGAGCAGCTCGCCGAGACCCGCACGAACCGGCTCGACGCGGTCGGGCGGAACGTTCACGCCAAGCTTCGCCGAGTACGTCAGCGCACGGTCGGGGTCGCGGTAGACGAGCGCGGCCATGACCTGCGTGATGTTCATGCGCTCCTCGGGCGTCAGATAGCCGACGATACCGAAGTCGAGATACGCGATGGTGTTATCCGGCGTCACGAAGAGGTTGGCCGGGTGCAGGTCCGCGTGGTAGCGACCGTACTCGAACACCTGCCGCATGAAGGCCGTAGCGCCATGCACCGCGAGCGCATAGCAGTCCACGCCGTTCGCCTTCGCGACATCGATCTCCGAGAGACGCCAGCCGGTCATGAACTCCATCGTGAGCACACGCGCGGTCGTGCGCGGCCACACGATGCGCGGCGCGACCACCTTGGGGTCGTCGCGGAAGTCGAACGTGAAGCGGTCGGCAAAGCGGCCTTCAACCCGCAAGTCGAGCTCGCGGTCGACCGTGGCGGCGAACTCATCGAGGAGCGCGACCGGATCGAACCTGCGCGCTACGCGCATGCGCGCGACACGTTCCGCGAGCGAGCGCGCGATCGCGACATCCGCGCGGATCGCCTCGGCAGCACCGGGGCGGACGACTTTGATGGCAAGCGCGGTTCCGGCCGGCAGCTCCTCGCCCCACACGGGCTTGTACGCCTGCGCGAGCGTTGCGCGGTGCACCTGTGCGATCGATGCCGAGGCGAGCGGCACGTCGTCGAACGTCGCCCAGAGATCCTCGGGATCGCACGCGAACTCCGAGCGGATCACATTCCGTATGACCGAGGCGGGCACCGCGGGCACGGCATCCTGCATCGATCGCATCTCGGTCACGAGTTCGTCGGAGAACTCATCGGGTCGTACCGATATGAGTTGACCGAGCTTGATGAACGCCGGACCGAGGTCCTCGAATGCCTGCCGCCATGCTCGCGCGAACGCCGTACGACGCACGTGACCCGAAGCGAGACCGAAGCCCGCGGCGGGTAGGGCCGCGATGAGGCGTCGGGCAATGACGCTGATGATGGTAAGCCGTCTGGATGCCATGGTGGCCCCTACGACCCGGACTTGCGAACGAGCGTTTCGAGCAGACCCTCGATATTGTCGAGCCGCCCGCGGAGTTCGCCGACTTCGAAGCGAAGCTCCTCGAATGCCGGGTCGGTCTGCTGCTCGATGGCGACTTCCTCGCCACGTGCACGCGCCTCGAGATCGCGCTTGAGCTTCTCCTTCTCCTCCGCGACCATCGCGGCGAGGCCGTTGACGAACGCATCGGGACCGCCGCCCATACCCTCCGGACCGCCGTCCTCGCCGCGAAGCACCGCGGCCTTGAGACCTTCGTCGGCAACTTCGTGCGTGAGCATCCACGCTGCGAAGAAGCTCATCACGTTGTCGGTCATGAGAAACCCTCCAGTCGATTCGCACTTCCCCCAGGCGGCCGTCGGGTTTCCCCGCTGACCCCTGCCACTGAATACGCTACACTGCCCACCATGCGTATGGGACACCTGATTCTAGTGATGTTTGGCGGCGCGCTCGGTGCGGGCGCGCGTTACGCCGTGGGCACGTTCGTTGGGAGCAAGTCAGGCGGCTTCCCGTGGGCGACGTTCGGTGTGAATGTCACCGGCGCATTCCTACTGGGGCTTCTCATGGGCGCCCTCGCAAGTAACGACGCGGCAGAGCCGTGGCGCCTGCTGTTAGGAGTCGGTGTGCTCGGGGGCTTCACGACGTTCTCCGCCCTGGCGTACGAGACACTCACACTGGCGAGCGACGGCGCGATGAGCCTCGGGATCCTGAACATGGCGGGAACCGGTGTCGCCGGTCTCCTCGCAGCCGCGCTCGGTCTCGTCGTCGGTCGCGCGCTCGCCTAGCGCTTCTTCAGCAGCCGCAACCCGTTCGCGATGACGATGAGGGCAACGCCGGTGTCGGCGAACACGGCCATCCACAGCGTCGCCTTGCCGAGAATCGCGAGCACGAGCACCGCGAACTTCACCACGATCGAGAGCGTGACGTTCTGGGTGATGTTCGCGACCGTACGGCGGCCGAGTGCGAAGAAGCCCGGCAGCGCCGAGAGGTCGTCTCGCATGAGTGCGACATCGGCGGTCTCGACGGCAGTGTCGCTTCCGGCGGCGCCCATCACGATACCGAGGTCGGCCGCGGCGAGCGCAGGTGCGTCATTGATGCCGTCGCCTACCATCGCTACCACCCCGTACCGTTCTCGCAGCAGGCGGATCGCGTTCGTCTTGTCCTCGGGCAGGAGTCGGGCGTGGTACCCGCTCAGCCCGGCGCTCCCGGCAACCGCAGCAGCGGTACGTTCGTTGTCGCCGGTGAGCATGACGAGATGCTCGATACCCGCAGCACGCAACGCGGCGGCGGTCGGTGCGGCCTCGGGACGCACGGTATCGGCAACTGCAAGGTAGCCGAGTGCCACACTGTCGGCGATCAGCACGAGGACGGTGCGTCCGGCCTCCTCGGCATGCTCGATGCGTGTCGCAAGCGATTCAGCAACGTCGCCGATCTCTGAGGCGAACGATGGGCTTACAAGTCGGATGTGACGACCGTCGATGACACCGGCGACGCCACGGCCGGGAAGCTCCTCGAATGCTGCTACGGGCGCGAGCGTAGCGCCCTCGCGCTCCCCGTGCGCGACGACCGCGCGCGCGAGCGGGTGGTTCGAATTCGCTTCAAGCGAGACGGCGAGCGCCAGAAGGGCCTGCGGCTCTTCGGCGAAGACCTCGACGACTTCGGGTTTACCGAACGTCAGGGTGCCCGTCTTATCGAACGCGATCGCACGAACCTTCGCGGCTGTCTCTAGGAACGCGCCGCCCTTCACGAGGATCCCGTCGCGCGAGGCCCGCGTGATCGCCGAGACGATCGCAACCGGCGTGGAGATCACGAGCGCGCACGGGCACGAGATCACGAGCAGCACGAGCGCGCGGTAGAGCCACGATTCGAAGCCGCCCCACGGCTGTCCGAGCAGCGCCCCCGCTATCGGCGGCACGATCGCGATGAAGACCGCGAGTCCCACCACTGCGGGCGTATACCACCGCGAGAAGCGCTCGACGAGTTGCTGCGACGGCGCCTTGGCGGCCTGCGCCTCCTCGACAAGGAAGATGATGCGCGCGAGCGTGGAGTCGGTCGAGATCGCCGTGACCTCGACCTCTACTAGACCGCTCGTGTTAAGCGAACCCGCGAAGATGCGATCGCCCGTTGTCTTGTCGACCGGCACCGACTCGCCCGTCACAGGAGCTTCATCGAACGCCGAGGAGCCGGTCGCGATGACGCCATCGAGCGCCACGCGTTCGCCGGGCCGAACGATGAGCGTCTCGCCGATGAGAACCTCGGCAGGTGGGACGAGCACGTCGGCTCCGGACCGACGCACGCGGGCGAGCTCGGGCTCGAATGCCAGCAGGTCGCGAATCGAGCGGCGCGTGCGCGCAAGCGAGCGCGACTCGAGCCAGCCCCCAAGCGCGAACAAGAAGATGACGGTCGCGCCCTCCTGCCACTGACTGATGGCCGCCGCGCCGATGACAGCGATCGTCATGAGCACGTTCATGTCCAGCATGCGGGCCTTGAGTGAGACAAGCGCACGTCGCCACGTGATAGTGCCGCCCGCGAGAATCGAGAGCGCATACGCGATTATCGCGACAGCGGCGGGCACCTCGAGCGCGTCGAGTCCCCACCCGAGCGAGATGAGCGCGCCGCTCGCTACGATCGCGACAGTCGTGCGGTTCGATTCCCACCACGACGACGGCGAGAGCTCGGCCGCGCCCTTACCGAGCGCCTCGATACCGTGTCCGCTCTTGCGCACGAGCGCCACGACCGTGTCCCGAGGATCGATCGCTGTGTCGTAATCGATCGTCAGCAGGCCGCTCGCGAAGTTGACGTCAGCGCACAGCACCCCGGGAATACCGGTAACTGACGCGCCGACGGCGCGCGCACAATCCGGTCAATCGAGTCCCGTGAGCCGGTAGACGGCCGCGGCTGAGGTCGACGGCTCACTCACCTCATCGTCCACCCTCACGGGCGCGGCTCCTTCGCGAATCGAGCTCGTGGATGAAGCGGTCCTGCTCGTCCGGCGAGATGCCATACCGCTCGCCACCGGCGGCGATGAGCACAACACCGCGATGCGACCGGGTCGAGCACATCTTCACGATGCCGATACCCCCGCCGTACTGCACCTTCCAGAGCGCAAGGCCCGGGAAGCGGAAGCTTGACCACGGCGAGAAGCGCAGATTCTCGATGCGAACGTCGGTGATGCTCGCGTACGGCAGGGCGTAGCGAAGGATCGGACCGTAGGTGATCACGAGCGCGTCCGATGTGAGGTCGTAGCGCATGCGCGGGAAGAACGCGATCGTGACCAGGAACCAAACGACGATCACGCCAATGAGCGCGTAGGTGCCGATTATGATGGCAAGGGCCTCGGCCGGTATCGGCTCCGCAAAGAGGGCTGCCGTCATAGGGACGACCATCGCGATCGCCAGTGCGAGCACCCAGAGCCACCCGAGGGACGGGAGCGGTCGGTAGTGTTCAACGGGCTCGGCGTTCATCGGCTCCCCTATCGGCATGGTAACTTCGCACAATCCTACACCGCACCTCTGTTGCGGGGGTATCATCACCGCAGAGACCGCAAACACCAGGGGGAGTCATGGCTATCGATCTTCGTAGCAAGCAGGGTATCGCTCTCGTGGCAGGGATCGCGCTTCTGACCCTGGCGGTCGGCTTCGGCGCCGCATTCCTCATGTCTCGCGGTGCGGTGAAGGATGCTGAAGAGCGCGCCCGCCTCGCCGAGGAGCAGGTGGCCTCCAGGCAACCATCCGAGACGCCGCCCGCGCTCGAGCCCACGGCCTCTGTTGAGCCTACTCCAGCGGCCACCGGCGATACGCCGACGACGACCGGCATCGAGGACGGGACGTTCTTCACCTTCATCGAGAAGGTCACCGTCACGGGCGGCACAGCGTACATCACCGCAGACTACGCCCAGATGCTCACCGGCGATGCAGCTGCGGCGGCCGCGACCAAGGCGGGCGACGAATCACCGCCGCCAAACGACTACTACATCGTGAACGAGAATCAGAAGCTCAGGAACGTCCCGGTCAGTGCGAGCGTCAAGGTACTGCTCTCAACCTGGGAGGCGCACTTCGCCGTTGAAGGTTACCCCGTGGAGTTCTCCGAGTGGAGCGACATGATCAATGGCGTGACCGACGACTTCCCTCGAGCAACGATGGTCCCGTACTGGATCACCATCAAGAACGGCAAAGCCACAAAGATCGCCGAGCAATACCTGCCCTAGCGTGTGGTGAAGGAGGCTCACCATGAAATGGTCCGAACTGAAGCCCGCGGCGCGATACGCGATCATCGGCGGCGGGGTGCTGCTCCTCGCAGGCATCATCGCGGCGGTGGTGCTGCTCGGCGGCGACGAGAAGCCAGCCGCTACGCTGGCGCCGCTCCCCGAAGCGACACTCACCGTCGAGCCGACCGTCACGATCGAGCCGACTCAGGCCGCTGTGGCGACGGCGACACCTCCCGTCAAGAAACCGACACCGGTCAAACCTGCGCCGCCGGTCGACAAGCGCATCTTCGGTCAGCTCAAGGGAATCCGGGATGAGAGCGGCGGTGCTTGGTCGGATCTGTGGATCGATGTCGATCGCGCAGATTACCTGACCGGTCAGGCAGCACTCGACTACCTCACCAGCGTGGGCGAAGAGGGTGGCTACAGCCCCGACTACTGGTACGCGCGCCAGGAAGGTGCTGCGGTCACTTCGTACAAGTTGCCCGCAACCGGCGCCGCAACGAAGGTGAAGGTCGCGATGTACTCATGGCCGACAGTTCCTGCTCCCGGATTCTATGGCCCGGGGATGGCCGTGCAGAACATCGGCTTCGGTGAGTTCTACGACGAGATCTATATGAACGGTGATACCGACGACCTCATCAACCGCTACTACTGGTTCACGGTCACGAGCGGCGTATGTATGAAGATCCAAGAGCAGCCGAGAGACCCGTTCTACGAGCCGTAAGACCCGAGCGACTTATAGACGCATCTCGCCGAGCAGCTCTGCTACGCGCGCAACGCGCACGCTCTCGTACGCACCGAGGTCGAGCAGGTGCTTATCGCCTGACACGATCAAATCCGCTTCGCCCGCGACCGCACACTCAAGCACGCGGTTGTCGGCATCGTCGGCAAGGATATGAACTCTATCCGTAGGCCGCACCACCTCTGCGACGCGGGCGATCTGTCGAATGACGTCGCGGACGTGCTCATCGTCGAAACCGAGCACCTCGTACAGCTTGTCGGCCACTTCGGTCAGGATTGCGGGTGAGGTGATAAGCGTGTACTCACTGAGGATCGCCGCCCGCATCAACGCGGCCGGCTTTCCACCAAGACCGTACGCCGAGATGTACACGTTTGTATCGAGAACGACCCTACGCCTCGCGGGCTTCATGGATCAGCCTCTCGACGTCCGACTCCGTACGCACTCCCCGCTCCTGAGCGCGCGAACGTCCGTACGCCGAGAGATCCTCGAAGACCATGAGCTCGCGATTCCGCTTGTAGACGCGAAGCATCTCGCGAAAGAGTTCGCTCTTCGAACATCCCTGCGCAACCGCGATGCGCTCCACATCAGCAGCGATCTCTGGCGGTACCGAGAAGCCAATCGTTGTGGCTGTGCGGACCATAGATACTCACCTGTTTCAAACCGTTTACAACACGCAGTTCACACTACTCTCCACCGATGACGATTTCAAGCAACTCTAAAGTGCCGAGAGGGGAACCCGCCTTAATGGTGTCTGCAGTCGCGATCTGGCACGCCGGAGTCGAGCATTTCGTTCGGCAGAGGTATTTCCGGGACATGTGGTGAATCATGAGATATCCGTGACCGGTGGTTGATGTCCACGGTGATGGGCCTTTGACTGCAGGATGAGGACCGCCCCAACGTACATCGCAGATAGCCACACGGCGTTCATGGCGGCTGACTCAAGTGCGCTCAGTACAAGCAGAACCACACCGCCAGCCCTTGCGAACATGCCTACCAAAGTGAGAACCATAGGTGTAGCTTGCGGAGACGCGTGTCAGAACACCCATGTCGTGAAAGTGATCGCCAAGCACACGAGCCCGGCGATCGTCCAGCCACGTTCGCTCTTGGCGAAGGCAACCGAATCATGGTAGAGCACGGACGCTTGAATCGCACGCCTCCTTGCCGAGCGGGCAAGCCATGCCGAAACGCCGTAGAAGCCAGCGAAGCGCACCGTGTCGAGCAGAGGCTGGGCGGGGCTGTCGCCCCAGGCGAAGAATGCGTAGAAGCCCCCCACCACAACGCTGAAGCCAAAGAAGTACGCGGCTCGCCACCAGTCCCGGTGAACGAGATACCACAGCATCGGGAGAAGAAACGCTCCAACGCTGAATCGCGTATCGAAGTCTGAACTGACGGCGGAGGGACCACTCTGCCGCGAAGTATCTTGACTGGGAGTATCATTCATCGTGAGTCCTCCAACTAGAAATCGTTGTCCCGAAAGGAAGTGCCGAGAACGCGACGCGCGTGGACTTCGCGCCCTCATGGACGACTTAGTCCACGGGAATTCTGAACCACGACGATTGCCGGCTTGTTCCTATCCGCCCATTTCTGCCATACGTTGAACCGCAACTTTGACACCCATAAAGCCGTGTAGGGTCCAATCTTCCCTGTGATGCTCCCGGCCTTGCGATTCGTGGCCCCCCGCTTCGCGGTCTTCACTCGGTAGTTGTGCCAGCCCTGCATGCCGGGGAACCGCTGCGCACACCCTACGCCTATGTCAAAGACCGTGCCCATGTCCAGGAGCCTATGGATCTTGTGAGCGTTTCCCTTACGCCACCATGATAGTTGCCAGTCCACAGCGAGGCGACCGCTCCCTGAAGAGTAGAACCAGTCCACGGTCAGTCTGCACTTGAGCGTCTCGCCCGCTGCGTAAAACAAAGATGCCGCCATTTCACGCCAGTTCGCAGACGGGCTAACAAACCGGTCGTATGCCCATATCGTGAACCACTTGACTGACCTCAGCCCACTCGGATCGACACTCCCCACCGGATCCCCGCCGCAGTACTGGTACGCGCTCTCCTCGCCGTCGGCCTTTGCAGGGTCTTTGGTGATGAACTGAGCGGTCGCGGAGTCGTAGTAACGCTGGGAACAGTAGTAGAGGCCCGAGAAGCCATCGTAGCAGTATCCGGCATAGCGGAGCGGGTTGGCGTTCGCGATCGCCGCCGCCACGGCTGCGGGAATCGTTGCAGTCCCCGTAGTCGCCACACTACCGGGATTGCCGTACACGTCGTAGGTCATGTATGCGAATACCACCACGTTCGCGTCGATGAGTTCAGTGACGTCGCCGCGCTGAGTGGTCAGGATGCCGAACGAGACGGGCACAGTCGTCTCCGTTCCAGCGTACACACCGAGCCAAGGACGCCCCGCTCCGTCTGGCACGTATGTGACACCCCAAGTCGTGCCGTTGCTGCGCTCCGCAGACAGGGCGAGCATGGTGAGACCGTCATACGTGTATGTCGTCGTTGTGGTGATGCTCCCGCTCGTGACGGTTGACCGCGTGCGCTGTCCACGTGAATCGTACGCGAAGGTCGCTCCGATCCCCCTGGCCTGCGTCGACTTTTGTGAGTGACTTCTGTCCTGTATCACTGCTCGGTTTTCAAGTTGCCAGGCGCTCGAGGTAGGACAGCCGGTACTCCACCGGAGTCCGATATCCAAGCGTCGAGTGCATACGCTGTCGATTGTAGAACAGCTCGATGTAGGAGAAGACGTCTTGCTTCACCTCCTCGAGATCCTTGTAGTCCTTGTGGTGGATGCACTCGCGCTTAGCCGAGGAGAAGAAGCTCTCCGCCACCGCGTTGTCGAAGGGGCATCCGCTCTTCGACATCGAGCCCACGATCCCGTTGTCGGCCAGCATGCGCATGAAGCTCTTCGACGCGTACTGGATGCCGCGGTCGGAGTGGAAGACCGTCGGCGTATCGGTGACGCCGCGCCTGGCTATCGCCGAGGACAAGGCGCGCTTGACCAACTCGACATCGATCGACTTAGAGAGCGCGTGTCCGATCACTTCCCGGTTGAACAGGTCGATCACGACCGCCAAATACGTCCACCCGAGCCTGGTCTTGATGTAGGTGATGTCACCAGCCCACACCTCGTTGGGACGAGGTGCGAAGAAATGCTGGTCCAAGGCGTTGTCGAAGAACCTGCCGTCGGCCTTGCCGGAGCGACCAGGGCGGAAACGTCTTGTCGTGATGGGGTAGAGGCCGGCTTCGCGCATGATTCTTCTCACCTTGTACTCGGACACGGCAAGACCGCTCTCGTTGAGCGCCCGCGACATCTTGCGGTAGCCGTAGACACGTCGGTTGTCCTCGAAGACCTTGCGCACGTGGCGCGTGAGGTCGCGGTACGCCTCGGCGCGCTCGGCACGCTGCTGCCGTCTCCTCTTCCACTGCCAGTAGGCAGAAGGCTTCAGCCCGAGCGCTTTGCACATCTTCTCCACGGTAAAGACGGGGCTGTGACGAAGGATCGCTTCGTACTTCATCCTTGTGGTTGCATGAAGATGCGCAGGGATTTTTTCAGGATCTCGACTTTCTCGCGCTCCTCTTTGAGCAGCTTCTCGGTACGCTTGAGCTCATGCTCGAGATCCTTGGCCTTCTGTCTGAACTCGGCCGAGGAGACCGGGGTCGGCGTCTTGATCCCCTTCTCTTCCGCGTAGGTGGGCATGTCGTGGGTCCTTCGGTACTCGCGCACCCACTTGCACACGGTATTGGTGTCGATGCCCATCTCCTCGGCCACACCCGTGGCGGACTTGCCTGAGGAGAGGATGAACTCGGCGGTCTGTCTTCTGACTTCGGGGGAGTACCTGGTGTTGGGGCTCGGCATGTCGGGGTTTCGCCTCCTTGTGTTTGGCGTCACTGCATCTTGTATGCAGACGGCGACAAAACCCACTCACGCTTTTTCAGCGCAGACCAAGACCACTTCTCGAATTGTCGGAATCGATGCTCCCAGAGCCAGACCTAACGCAAGCGCGGATTGAGTGTCCGCAAGGTAGGACATAGCGACCCACGCAAGAACGGCAACCGTGACTGACAGCCCCATCCAGCACATTCGCGAATCCAGCGAGTGCGAGAACCATCGCAGGTATCCAGAATCCAGCCTGATTGCCGATGTGTGGAAAACACACACTGTGACGAGAACAGCGGACACCACCGCACCTTCGCCTCCGGTCCAAGTGGCCCACTGCGCCAAACCGAAGAGGAGGCCAACTACCACGGCCGTAGCTACGCCCTTACCAGTTCTCACTAGTATCCGGCCCTCCACTTCTTGATGTAGCCCGTCATGTAGAACTGCACGTACCAATAGTCACCCTTACTACCTACGTATCCTGTGGCGGTTAGGGACTTCTTTGTGTAATGCGCACCCGCGCTACTCGCAATTGCTCTTCCCATCTTCCTCACGCCTTGGCTTGAGCCCGACTTGCCGCCGTAATAGAGAGCAGCCGCATCGACCACTACTTCGTGGATGTACACGGTGTGGAGTGTGACTAAGACTCTGCAGTACCACTTCCCCGAGTAGCCATGACAGCTGTTCGCATTCAGCTTGTAGTTGCCGTACCACGACTTCACAACCGTCTCGGTGCGGTATATTAAGGATTTGCGCTCCCCCGTCGGATCGACCTTCCCCACCGGATCCCCGCCGCAGTACTGATACGCGCTCTCTTCCCCGTCGGCCTTGGCGGGGTCCTTCGTGATGAACTGCGCGGTGGCCGGGTCGTAGTAACGCTGGGAGAGGTAGTAGAGTCCCGAGAAGCCATCGTAGCAGTATCCGGCATAGCGGAGCGGGTTGGCCGCTGCGACCTCGGCGGCAGTGGTCGCGTCGAGGCTCGCGGTCGGGGTGGTCGTGGTCTCGGTCGGGCGTCCGAAGGCGTCGTAGCCGTAGAAGGCGTGTTGCGTGTCAGAATCTATTGGACACATGCACGTCATACCCATGTCCCCGATTCTGGCAGGTGTTTCCATGGGACGCAAACCGTATCACACGCCCGACGACAAGATGAACATCGTGCTCTCGGTCTTGCGGGGTGAGACCTCCCAGACCGACATCGCTCGGCGTCTCGAGCTGAGCCAGACCACGATCGCCAAGTGGCAGAAGCAGTTCCTCGAGTCCGGACGGGAGGGTCTCGCCCGGGGCGAGAACGCCAAGAGCGAGGCGACCAAGCGCGAGGAGGAGCTCACCGACAAAGTCGACGAACTCACGACCGCACTCGGGGAAGCCTACGCCGAACTCAGGGTCTGGCGGAAAAAAGGGGGTCTTTACTCCCCCCGTACGCGAAGCTAGAGGAGATCCGGACAAGGCACTCTGTCCCTGTCTCACGCTTCTGCGCCATCTGCTCGATACCCCGCTCGACATGGTACGCGTGGCGTCACGCCCACCTGAACGGACGGACGCCCGTCCGTCGTCTTGCGCCGGTCGTCGACGAGATCGAGCCCCTCGCCGCGGCCCACGCCTACACGTACTCTGCCTGGGGTCACCGCAAGATATGGGCGATGATGCGTGCCGAGGGGGCGCGGGCGTCTGCGAGCAGCGTGGCACGCGCCCTCAAGCGAAGGGGCCTGTTGCAAGCGCCGAACTTCCGGCACGAACGCAAGATGTACGCCCAGGTCCGCAAGGAGACGTTCTTGAACCCTCCGAAGACCCGCAACCGGGTGTGGCAAGCCGACTTCACGGAGTACGAGACCGACGCTGGCGGCACCTGGAGGATATGCATCGTGATCGACTATGCGACCAAGGTGGTGCTCGCTGCTCGCATCGCCGGGACCTCGACGGCGCTCGACGCCATCCAGACCGTGATGGATGCGATCTCGGAGGCCGAGCGTCTCTCGGATCATGAGCTCGCGCACGACTGCGTGGACGTCGAGACCGGAGAGATCGTGCCGCTTTCCCTCGTCACGGACAACGGGGCCGCGTTCAAGGCGACGCGCTTCAAGACGTTCATCGACTCGCTTGCCGAGCTCCGCCACGTGCGCACGAGACATCATGCTCCGGAGACGAACGGGGTGGTGGAGCGGTTCAACTCAACGCTCAAGTACGAACACCTCTACCGGCTCCCGATCCCGGATGCCGCCACGCTGATGGACGAGGTCGCCTGGTTCATCGAGTTCTACAACACGAAGCGGCCCCACCAGACGCTCGGTCAGCGACCGCCGATCGAGGCCTACCGCGAGACAGGGTTATGACGTATTCCGGGACAAAAGTGTCCAATCGGGTTGACACAACACAGAGACTGGCAAGGCTTTCCTGACGAACGGTCAGCCCCGCCCTCTGTCCTTGTTGAACTACCGCTTGCGCTTCCTGACCCCGTGGGCTGATCCTTTGCGGGCGCCTTGCTTGAGGCGCGCGAGCACCTCGTCGGCGGTCGATGACTCCACTTCGGCCTTGATCTTGACGACCTGGTCGCGCAGTCGCGCCGCCGTCTCGAAGTCGAGCGCCTCGGCGGCGCCATGCATGTCCTCTTCCATCGTTGCGATGATGCGGGCAAGCTCCGCGCGCGGAAGCTTGCCAAGTTCCTCGGCAACCACAACGCTCGATTCGAGACCCGCTTCCGTCTCGCGCACGTATTGTGCGATGTCGTGGATCAGCTTGCGGATGGTCTTGGGCTCAATGCCATGCTCGAGGTTATACGCGGTCTGGATCGCGCGGCGGCGGTCGGTCTCCTCGATGGCGGTACGCATGGCATCACTTACCTTGTCGGCGTAGAGAATGACCTCGCCAGAGACGTTTCGCGCGGCGCGGCCGATGGTCTGGATGAGGCTGCGGTGATTGCGGAGGAAGCCCGCCTTATCCGCATCGAGAATCGCCACCAGTGAGACTTCGGGCAGGTCCAGTCCCTCACGCAGCAAGTTGATGCCGACCACCGCGTCGACGACCCCGGCTCGCAAGTCACGCAGGATCTCGATGCGCTCAAGGGTGCCGATGTCGCTGTGGATGTAGCGGACCTTGATGCCGTGCTCGAAGAGGTACTCCGTGAGGTCCTCGGCCATCTTCTTGGTGAGGGTCGTGATGAGCGTGCGCTCGTCGCGCTCCGCACGCTCGCGAATCTCGGCGATGATGTCATCGATTTGGCCGCGCGTCTCGCGAACCTCGATCTTTGGGTCCACGAGGCCTGTCGGACGGATGATCTGCTCCACGACCTGATCGGCGGTCCGCATCTCGAAGTCACCAGGCGTGGCCGAGACGAACACCGTCTGCGGGATGCGCGCGCGGAACTCCTCGAAGCGCAATGGACGGTTGTCGAGCGCGCTCGGCAGCCGGAAGCCGTGCTCCACGAGCGTGAGCTTGCGGGAGCGGTCGCCCTCGTACATGCCGTGCAACTGCGGTATGGTCACGTGGGACTCATCGATGATGCACAGGAAGTCCTTGCCGAAGTAGTCGATGAGCGTGTGTGGCGGCTCGCCGGGATTTCGACCGTCAAGGTGGCGCGAGTAGTTCTCGACGCCGTTGCAGTAGCCCATCGTCTCGAGCATCTCGAGGTCGTAGCTGGTGCGCATCTCGAGGCGCTGCGCTTCAAGCACCTTGCCGGCGGCTTTAAGCTCGCCGAGTCGTATGCGCAACTCCTCGCGGATTGTGTCGAGCGCCTCGGCGACCTTGTCGGGACGCGTCACATAGTGCGTTGCCGGCCACACCGGAAGCGAGTCGAACGGTGCGATGGCCTCGCCCGTGACCATGTCGACTTCGGTGACCGCCTCGACGGTATCGCCGAAAAGCTCCACGCGCACCGGGTTGTCGTTGTAGGGCGGGAAGATGTCGACGACATCGCCGCGGACCCGGAAGGTGCCGCGCGAAAGATCGTAGTCGTTGCGGTCGTAGTTGATCTCGATGAGATCGCGGATGAGCGCGTCGCGGTCGTACTCGTCGCCCACCTTGAGGAACACGGCCATGCCGGCATAATCCTCGGGCGAACCGATGCCGTAGATGCAGCTCACGCTTGCCACCACAACGACGTCCTTGCGCGAGAGCAGCGCTGCCGTGGCGGCGTGCCGGAGCTTCTCGACCTCCTCGTTGATCGACGCGTCCTTCTCGATGAACGTGTCAGAGGACGGCACGTAGGCTTCCGGCTGGTAGTAGTCGTAGTACGACACGAAGTAGACGACGGCGTTGTCCGGCATGATGTCGCGCAGCTCCGAGGCGAGCTGAGCCGCAAGCGTCTTGTTGGGAGCGAGGATGAGCGTCGGCTTCTGGACGGCCTCCGCGAGCTTGGCGACGGTGAACGTCTTGCCGGAGCCGGTCACGCCGAGAAGCGTCTGGTCGCGCATGCCTGCGCGGATACCCGCGGTCAGCTCGGCGATCGCCTTCGGCTGGTCGCCCGCCGGTTCGTACTCCGCAACGACCTTGAGTGCGCCCACGATGCCTCCTTCGTTACGAGCCGCCGAACGCCTCGGGGTAGAGTTCCCGGTAACGCGCCTGCTCCGCGAGAACGCGCTCAACGTACACGCGCGTCTCCGGGAATTGGGCCACCGTCAGCGTCGTCGTCTTGCCTTCGGTGATCCAACGATCGACATTGCCCGAGCCCGCATTGTACGCCGCGAGCGCCGTTTCCGTGTCGTCGTACTTGCCGAGCAGGTCGGCCAGGTGCCTCGTGCCGATCGCGATGTTCACGTCAGCGTCCTTCAGGCGTTCGGTATCGATGGCGCCTGCGATGCCTTCCGCAGTGGCGACTTCCTCGGCTGTCGACGGCATCAGCTGCATGAGGCCGACGGCGCCGGCATGCGAAACCTGCGACCGATCGAAGCCGGACTCGGCGTTGATGACCGCCGCGATCAGGTAGGGGTCGAGCTTGTGGCGGTCTGCAGCCGACTCGATGGCGGTCGTGTAGCGCAGCGGATGGTACGCCCGCTGCCACCAGAGGGGTCCCCGGAGCGCGAGCAGAAGCACCGCTCCCAGCACGAAGATGACGATCACCGGGACGGCGCGATGGAGCGCGAGCGGGTGCTCACGCGACACGCGGCGCCACCTCCCCGTCCCAGAACGCCTGGAGCTCCTCGCGATAGTTCGCAAGGTCGCTGTCGTTCTCGATGACGTAGTCGGCGATCTCGCGGCGCTCGGCGTCGGAGGCCTGGCACGCGATGCGTCGTTCGGCATCGTGCTCGGTCATTCCGCGCGCAAGCAGCCGCTCGATGCGCGTGTCCTCGTTCGAGGAGATCGCGAGCACGGCATCCACCAGCTCGATGAAGAGCGGCGCCTCGACAAGCAGCGGGATATCGATGATGACGACCCGCGGCGGCTGCGCCTGGAGCGCGAGCGCGTCGAGTGCACCGACGGTCATCGCGTACACCGGCGGATGCATGAGAGCGTCAAGCTCGAGCGCACTTTCGCGCGTCGCGAAGGCAAGCGCTGCGAGACGGGCGTGGTCGATGAGGCCGTCCTCGCCGAGGATCTCCGGCCCGAACTCCTCAAGGACCGCCCGGTAGCCGGGCATGTCCGGATCGAGCAAGCGCTTTGCGATGTCGTCAAGATCGAGCACGATGGCGCCGCGCGCCTCGAAGAACGCGGTCGCGGTCGACTTGCCCGAACCGATACCACCGGTCACTGCGAGTACGAACACGTGCGATCACCCTCCCCGAGAGATGCCTCGGGGCCGGACATCCGCGCGAGCGGCGGTCCGACCCCGTGCGTTACAGATACGTTCCCGGCAGAAGCCGGTCTTACTCGGCAGCCTCGGTGTCAGCCTCGGCGTCAGCCTCAGGATCGGCGTCGACGGCTTCGTCGGCTTCCGGTGCGGCTTCGGGCTCGGCAGCCTCGACTTCGGGCTCCTCGGCAGCTTCTACCTCGGCGGCTTCAACCTCGGGCTCCTCGGCGGTCTCGACAGCCTCAACCTCGGGCTCCTCGGCGGTCTCGGTCTCGACGGCGTCGGCCTCAACGGTCTCGGCGTCGTCATCCTCGGACACAAAGTCCTCGGCGGGAACCGGAACGGCGTCCTCAATACCGAGCTCCTCGTTCGCCGCGCGAAGCGACAACGAGATGCGGCGGCGCTCAAGGTCGACATCCATGATCTTGATCTGGACTTCCTTGCCGACAGCCACGACGTCCTCGGCCTTCTCCACGTGGCCCTGGGCCATCTCGGAGATGTGCACGAGACCCTCGACGGCGTCACCGATCTCGACGAACGCGCCGAACGGAACGATCTTGGTGACCTTACCGGTCACGATCGCGCCGATCTCGAAGCCCTTGACGAGCTGCTTCCACGGATCGTCCTGAGTCTGCTTGAGGCCAAGCGAGATGCGCTCGCGGTCGAGATCGACGTCGAGCACCTGCACTTCGACCTTGTCGCCGACGGTGACGACCTCGGACGGGTGATTGACGTGGCTCCAGGACAGCTCGGAGATGTGCACGAGTCCGTCGATGCCGCCGAGGTCCACGAAGGCACCGAAGTCGACGATCGAGGAGACGGCGCCCGGCAGGATCATGCCCTTGACGAGCTTGCCGAGAATGTCCGAACGCTCCTGCTTGCGATCCTCTTCCAGCACCACGCGGCGCGAGAGGACGACGTTGTTGCGGTTGCGGTCCATCTCGATGACACGGCACTCAAGACGCGTGCCGAGGAACGAGTGGAGGTCCTTCACGCGGCGAAGGTCGACAAGCGATGCCGGCAGGAAGCCGCGCAGGCCGATGTCGAGGATGAGACCGCCCTTGACGACCTCGATGACCTCGCCTTCGACGTTCTCGGCAGAGGTGAACTTCTCCTCGACCTGAACCCAGGCGCGCTCGTAGGCGGCGCGCTTCTTGGAAAGGATGAGACGGCCGTCCTTGTCCTCCTTCTGGAGAACCAGAGCCTCGATCTCGTCGCCGAGCTTCACGATATCGCTCGGATCGGCATCCTTGCGGATGGAGAGCTCACGGGCCGGGATGACGCCTTCGGACTTGTAGCCGATGTCGAGCAGGACTTCGTCCCGCTCAACCTGCACGACGATACCGGTTACCAGGTCACCGTCATCGAAATCGGTGATGGTGCCGTCGATGAGAGCATGCATTTCCTCATCGGTATACTCGCGGTCGTCCTCGATAATGCTGTCGTACTCTACCACTGTGGTGGCCCCTTCCAAGTTCGGGGCCCCGGGTGCTAACGTCTCGGTCGCTTGCTGTCCGGTCGGTCATGCTCTCGGGGGGCTTACAGGACTGTTCACTCACACGCGGGCGCGCGCAAGCCCTGAGATGATACCACCGCAGGGAAGGAAGTGCGAGATGAAATCGAACTCATAACTTTCCTGCCATGCTATAACATATCTGCTATGCTTGCCAGTATGAAGACTCTCTCTGACATCGGCTCCTCACTGATCTCGCGGCGCATTTCATTGGGAATGTCCCAGCGCGAGCTCGGTGAGCATCTGGGCGTGAAGCAACCTCAGATCGCGCGCTGGGAGGCGGTTGCCTACCGCACCGCAGCACTCGAGAGCGTGGCTGCCGTCGCACAAGTGCTCGGGATCCAGCCGGATGCGGATGCGCCCGGTGATACCGCTCTTGCGGCTGAGGAGCGCTCAGCATACGTGACGAAACTTCGAGGCTCCGATCACGAGGCCCATGCCGCTCTTATGAGGACCGGCGCTTTCCCTGGTGCAATCGCAGCGTTCTGCAGGACTCACCACGTGGAGCGTCTCGAACTCTTCGGCTCGGTACTACGCAATGACTTCGGACCTGAAAGTGACGTTGACGTACTCGTCACGTTCGCGGCTGACTCGCCACCACAGTCTCTTTCAACGCTGGCCGACCTGGAGTTGGAGCTCTCGGGTCTCTTCCGGCGCAAGGCCGACCTTGGAACCCGCGTCTCGGTCATGCAGACCGAGAACTACCTGCGCAGGCGCCACATCCTTGAGACAGCGAGGCCGCTCTATGTGGCGGGATGAGGCGCTCGTCCTCGACATGCTGATTGCCGCGAGAAGAGCCCGAACGTACCTCGGCGAGACCAGTCTCGAAGACCTCAGCACCGACACCCTGCTCCAGGATGGCCTGGTGCGCCAGCTTGGCATTGTGGGCGAGGCGGCTTCAAGGATCTCAGGCGTGTACCAAACCGCCCACGAGGACGTGCCCTGGCGCGATGTCATCGGCATGCGCAACCGGCTTGTTCACGCGTACTGGGACACCGACGTTGGCGAGGTGTGGCGGACGGTCACCAACGACCTCCCGGACCTCATCGACACGCTGGAGCGGCTCGTACCACCCGAATAGCCGCTACTTCGCGCTCGCCCAGTTCGGCCCGGAGCCGACGGTCACTTCAAGCGGCACCGCGAGCTTCACGACATGGCCCATCGCCTCGCGCACCATCGCCGAGAGACGCTCAAGCTCGGCCGGTGGCGCCTCGAAGACGAGTTCGTCGTGCACCTGGAGCACCATCCGACTCGCGAACCCGTCAGCGCGAAGCCTGCGATCGACCTCGATCATCGCGAGTTTCATGATGTCGGCGGCGCTCCCCTGCATCGGGTGGTTCATCGCCGTTCGCTCACCAAACGCTCGCATGTTGTGGTTGGAACTGGCGAGCTCGGGGATCGGCCGCCGGCGCCCGAACATCGTGACCGCATAGCCCTCGCGGTGTGCCTCGGCTACCGTCCGGTCAAGGAACGAGCGTACCTGCGGGTACGCGGCGAAGTAGCGGTCGATCATCTCCTGCGCCTCGCCGTAGCCGATCTTGAGCGTGTCGCCCAGCCCGTGCGCGCTCTGCCCGTAGACGATGCCGAAGTTGACGGCCTTCGCACGGCGGCGCATCTCGGGCGTGACATCGGCGGGATCCACGCCAAAGACGCGCGACCCGGTGACGGAGTGGAAGTCGTGGCCGGATGTGAACGCCTCGATGAGGCCAGCATCCTGCGAGAGATGCGCGAGCACCCGGAGTTCGATCTGCGAGTAGTCGGCCGAGACCATGAGGTCGCCCGCCACGGGTGGCACGAACGCGGCGCGGATACGCAGACCGAGTGCGGTGCGCACGGGGATGTTCTGGAGGTTCGGGTTGCTGCTCGAAAGCCGACCGGTCGCGGCAACCGTCTGGTTGAACGATGTGTGGAGCCGCCCGTCCTCGCCCACCAGGCGTGGCAGCGCCTCGATGTACGTGCTGCGCAGCTTCGTGAGTTCGCGGTACTCGAGGACTTTCCCCGCGATCGGGTATGCCCCGACGAGACCGCCGAGAACCGATGCGTCGGTGGAGTAGCCGGTCTTCGTCCGCTTACCCGATGGCAGGCCGAGCTTGTCGAAGAGCACCTCGCCGAGCTGTTTGGGCGAATCGATGTTGAAGTCACACATCGCAAGCGCGAGAATCTCGGCTCGCAACGCTTCGATGCCCGCGCCGGTCTCCTCGGCAAGGGCGCGCAGAACGGTGCGATCGACGCCGACACCGACTTCCTCCATGCGTACGAGCACGGGCACGAGCGCCATCTCGCAGCGGCGGAAGACGTCGGCTGACGCCTCGCGCTCAAGGGCAGCATCCAGTATCGACGCGAGCTCGGCGACAGCCTGCGCGGAGTCAGCGGGCGTTGCGTTCTCGGGAAGCCGTCTGCCGAGAAACTCTCCGGCAAGCGTCTGCAGGTCGTATGTCGATCGGTTGGACGCGAGCACGTATGCCGCAATGCCGCAGTCGAAGAGCCGAGCGTCGTCAAGCGCGTCGCTCGCGCTATGGTCGCGCGACGCAACGCTTCCCGGCGGGCAGTCAGCTTCCACGAGCGCCTTCATGTCGGCAGCGGCAAGCTTGCAGCTGCCGAGGAGCCCGTGCCACGCCGCATCAGCGTCGGCTCCGCGCAGCGACGCGACCGTTCCGCCTGATGCGACGGCAATCTCGCGCTCGTCAACGAACAGGCACTCGCCGCCGCCGTCCGCGGACGCGAGGCCGACCCAGCCGGCAGGTGGCGTCTCGGTAAGCTCGCGCACCCACTCGCGCGCGGGCGAACCCGTGAGCGTGCG
>WSXY01000017.1 GCA_009773565.1 Actinomycetota bacterium
ACCCGCCGAGCCGCCCAAGAGGACGAGAGGACACGCAGATCCTCCTTCCGGCCCGCGGCAAACAGAGCCTTCTACCAGCGAATCTGTGCACTAACTACGGCGGCGGCGGACCGGACTCCCGTTTTGCACTAGCTTTGTCAATCAACCAATCGGAACACGAAAGAGTCGTGTCGCTTTGAGGTGTGGACAGGGTATAGCATCAGAGTATGCCGCCGCCGGGGCGGCTCGACGAAAGTGGGGAACCGCCGTGTGGCCGATATGGCTTGTCGTCATCCTGGGAATCATCGCAGTCTTGCTCTCGGGTTTGCGCGTCGCTAACGAGTATGAGCGAGCCGTGGTCTTTCGGCTCGGTCGACTCCAAGAGCTCAAGGGTCCGGGCCTGTACTGGCTCATTCCGCTCGGCATCGAGACGCAACGCAAGATTGACCTGCGCACAAATACGGTCGATGTTGAGCGCCAGGAGACCATCACGAAGGACTCGGTCACGATCAAGGTCAATGCTGTGCTGTGGTTCAGGATCATGGATCCGGTCAAAGCGGTGACCGAGGTGGCCAACTACTACGCCGCGACATACCAAATCGCATTGACGAGCTTGCGCAACATCATCGGGCAGCACCAGCTGGACGAGATTCTCAAGGAGCGCGACAAGATCTCGACGATTCTCGGCGAGGTTGTGGACAAGGCGACCGATCCTTGGGGCATCAAGGTCGAGATGGTTGAAATGAAGGATGTTGAACTGCCTGAGGGCATGCAGCGTGCGATGGCGCAGGAGGCTCAGGCAATGCGCGAGAAGCGCGCGCGGCTCATCAAAGCCGATGCCGAGTTTGAAGCGGCCAAGAAGCTGGGTGAGGCATCGGCGCTCATGGCCGCCAACCCGCTTTCGCTTGAGCTTCGGCGCATGCAGATGATCACCGAGGTCGGCGCCGAGCAGAACACGAGCACGATCATCATGATGCCGAGCGAGTTCGTTACGCTGGCCGACACGATGGCGCAGAAGTTTCGGGCAGAATTGCCGAAGGCTGAATAGCGTCTGTGCGTGGAGTCTTGTAAGAGGGGGGCAGCCGATTCCGGCTACCCCCCTCTTCATGTGCTATCAGCGAGAACGCTTCGAGGCGCTGTCTACGACGCGACGAGCCTCCGACCTATCTCCAGCGCCGCCTGGGCGCTTCGCGCAAAACCGTCTGCGCCTACTCGTTTCCACAGTGTTGGCGCGGTGTTGAACGTGTAGCCCCCGACGAGTACCTTCACGTCACTCGTGCGCTCATCGGTACGCAGCATGCGGATGATCTCAGCGACTTCCCTGATGTGGTACGACATGGTGGCCGAGAGTGCGAGAACATCGGCTTGACGCTCCGCCGTGGTCTCTACGATGGAGGCTGCAGGCATGTTCGCACCCAGGTAGTGCGTGTTCCATTTGTCCATCTCGAAAAAGTCAGTGACCATGCGGAGCCCCATTTCGTGCAGCTCCTCCCCAACACACGCTGCCACGAGCATCCGGTCCTTGATCTCTGCAGTGAATATCTCGCCATAGAGCTGCGACATTACAAGCTCTGTGATTGCCGTTGCGCAGTGCTCTTGAGCGACCGAGATGCGGTTGAGTTGCCAGAGCCGGCCCAGTTCGAGCTGCGCCGGTTGGAACACGTGGGTGTACACGTCGCGGACGGGCGTGCCGGAACTGACGGCATCAAGGATTGAGCGTGATGCCCCATGTCGGTCGCCGCTAAGCGCGGCACCGAGATACCTGATGGCCAGAGCGCTTAGTGGCTGGTCGGGAGTGATGTACGTCGGGATGGCCACATCCACGGTGCTCAGCGCATCGAGGGATCGGTTGATCACAGCGGTCGATTGGACTGCGGTCTCGGTGTCCAACTCATTTGCGATTGCATCGCGAACATCCTCAAGGCTGCAGCTAAGCCACTCTGCCGGCAGCGAGAGGTTCTCAAACAGGACCTTTACCCACCTGACATAGTCGTCATAGAGTGCTTGCTCGCCTGCCCAAAGGGCCGAGGCAAGGAACTGGATGTGATACCTCGTGTCTTTGATAGCGTTCAGGTACTGAGGCTCACTGAAGGACTCCCGGAGACCCGGCCAACGCCTCCACTGAAGCTGGAGTGCCGACTCCGCAATCCGATTGACCGAAGCGATCAGAGTCTCACTCGCGTGTACAGATGCTTCTCGCATCGAACTCCTCCCGACGGGTGTCGTGGGTAGAACCCCGCTATTTGCGCCCTATGTGCGGCGATGAAGCCCCGGGCCGCCCAGGAGACGGCAGCCCTGAACCTGACATGGCGGCTCTAGGACGACGTCGACCCGGGGTCGTCTTGAGGGGTCTGCAGGTTTCGAGAGACCACCGCTGAGAAGACGGAGCCAGCACCGAGGTGACTGGATACTTCGATATGACCTCCGAGAAGCTCAGCCAGGCGGTTCCCGATTGCCAGGCCCAGGCCGGCGCCTTCCGGCTTGACGCCGCCCACCCGGGATACCTGATGAAACTGCTCCATAATCTTGGATGTTTCGGATTCGGCAATCCCGCAGCCCGTGTCGGTGACCGTGAGCCGCAAGAAAAGCGGATCGGAGTCATCGATGCTCACTACGACGGATCCTTCATCGGTGAACTTGACGGCGTTTCCGACGAGGTTGAGCATGATTTGTCGTAACTTGGCCTCGTCGGTCGTGATGGTAATCGGATGTCCTGGCGTACTTGCGCACAAGGAGAGCCCGCGTTCTTCCGCGAGGACGCTCATGGTGTCCACGACTGCGCTTACAAGCAGGCATGCATCCACTTCGGCGCATTCGACCTTCGCAACACGCGCTTCGATGCGCGCCAGGTCGAGAATCTCCGAGACCAGATCCAAGAGATGACGACCCGATGACTCCACCATTTTAAGTTGTGTCGTCTGTTCGTCGTTGAGCGGACCGGTAAGGCCGCGCAGCATCACACCGCTGAATCCGATGATTGAGTTGAGCGGGGTACGGAGCTCATGACTCATGTTGCGCATGAACTGGTCTTTGACCTGGCTGGCATTCTCCAGGTCAGCTACTACCTTCACCAGCTCCGCGGTTCGTTCAGCGACCACGTTCTCAAGGTCAACCTTCTGCTTCTCGGTATCGAGAAGCAGTCTTTCTCGCTCCGCTCGAAGGCGGAGCGCCTCAATGCCGTTGCCGATGCTCGCGACAAGTTGCACAACGAGAGCGGTCTCCTCCTGATCGAATCGGTTGATCTCGTCAGCGTAGAGGGCGATCGCACCAAACCGTCGTGCGCCAGCATCGATCGGAAGCGATGCAGTCGAGCGCAGCCCGAAGGCCAGGGCTTTTTCGCGCCACGGGGCCAGGCGCGGGTCGTGGGCGATATCGCGAGAGACCGTTGATTCACCGGTGCGGATCGCAGTTCCGACGGGCCCCTGTCCCAGAGGCGTATCGGACCATGCGATATTCAGGTCCGCCGCGTAGCCGGATGCCTCCCCGCACGCATGGACGATCCTCACGCTACGATCTTGATCGTCGACAGCCTCGCCAATCCATACCAGGGTGTACTCGCCCTTCTCGGCGGCCAATCGGCATACGGCAGCGAGAAGCGCCTCTTCGGTTTCGGCATCGGCGATTGCACGGCGGCACTCGCTGAGCATATTCAATACGCGGTTCGAACGTGTCAGCCTCGCATCATTCGCACCAAGTTCCGCATACACCATTACCAGGGGTCTCGAAACGGCCGTTCGGAAGATTCCCACAAGAACGAGAGTGAAGCCAATAGGCTGGGCCAGATGGCCCATGATGTTAAGCAAGCCGTAGATATCGACGTACAGCGTCAAGAAAAGCTCGGACGCGACGAACGCAGCAATCGCCAGGAGCGTCATATTAACGACGAGGCGATCGATTCTGTCGCGGCGCTGCCATATGAGGATGCCGGCAACACATAGCACTCCAATGACCGCGTATTCGCTCCAGACCTTGAAGCGCGTCAATCCCGTTCCGGGGATGAAGGCGGTCGGAAAGGTGTGCCAGACAACGATTGATAGTGCAAGTACGATCGAAGGCAATCCGGCGATGGCCGCAGCGATGCCCATACGCGCGCGGCGTCCCACAAAGAACGGCGCGGCAAACAGAGTCGCGGCCAGAAGGTATCGGCTGAGAATCCACAACTGAGTCGCTGGATTCGGGTCGCCCGCCGTTAGTGGAGGCGTGAGAACGCCAATGCCCCTATAGGCGAGAATGTGTAGAACAATAACTGCCGCAAGCGGCCCCATCCCCGCTCCTAGCACGACCAGGAAACCGTTCGTCGCCTGTTTCCTGGTCGACCATGCGACGAGTGATACCGCAATAGCAATCGTCGTCACGAACAACTCAACAGCGGTATGGAACAGGAGATAATTCCATTGACCAAGCAACCAGGCGCCGGCCACAGTCCCGACCGACAGGGTTGCGTACAGTAGAGCGGTCATAAGCCGGCTTGGTTGTATGCGGCGCATATAGGAATACCTCCCCGGAGCTCGCATCCAGTCAGAAACGATTTTGCAGGCGTGCCGTTCACGAGCGTTCTAGAGACAGAAGTATAGTCCCAGGACGCCGGTCAAGGCGATACGTGAGCCCCGGTCACCGTGTCGGCAATCGGGGCTGATTCTGTGGTCGATGGCGGAGGGGGTGGGATTCGAACCCACGAGACCCTTGCGGGCCCAACGGTTTTCAAGACCGTCGCATTCAACCACTCTGCCACCCCTCCATGGGTGACGGCGAAGCACCAGGCGCGCTTCTCGGCGGCAGTAGTGTAGCATTCCAGGCATGGACGCAGACACCGCATATATGGCCCTTGCGCTTGAAGAGGCCCGCCTGGCAATGGCCGAGGGCGAGGTCCCCATCGGCGCACTCGTCGTGTGCGACGGGGCGATAGTCTCTCGTGCGCATAACACGCGCGAGATGGACAACGATCCCACGGGGCACGCGGAACTGATCGCGATTCGCGAGGCATCCCAGCGGCTTGGCCGGTGGCGTCTCTCGGATTGTACGGTCTATGCCACGCTTGAGCCGTGCCCCATGTGCGCCGGGGCGATGCATCAGGCGCGGATCGAGCGCTTGGTCTATGGAGCGCCCGACCCGAAGGCGGGGGCAGTTGGGACGCTTTACGACCTCTCAAATGACGAACGACTCAACCATCGTTTTGCCGTCACTTCCGGTATTCTGTCCGAGGAAAGCTCGGCACTGCTCAAGGAATTCTTTGGTTTGCTACGAAGTAGGAAGGGCAACGTGTCACCGGCAGTCGCGGAATTGTGATCATCCGCACGGTGGTTTTTGTCCTGAGCGACGATACATGAGTACGCACTTGGTGCGCTGGTCGATTGAAGCAACGGAAGGAAGAGCATGCGCGCACGGAACGTTGCACTCATGGCAGGTGTTCTCATCCTTAACACCCCGTCTCCTGCGTATGCGCAGGGGGTTGCGGAGATTCCTAAGTTCATCCTGACCGGTTCCGGGGTGGTTGCACTTGTCGTCGCTGCAGTTCTCCTCGTCGAGATGCTCGCACTTCGCAAGCTTGCGCATGGCGCGGCGATCGCGGACAACATCACCTACGCTATCCTTGCGGTCATCTGCCTTGCGGCGTCGGTGCTTGCAGGTTGGTTCGCCCGCTTTGTCCAGGTAGGTTTTAGTGCCGAGCAGGCGCGTTTGGGAGCGGATCTGCTGTCGGTGGCTGCGATGGTACTGTTCGGGATCTACTTCTACCGGGTGTGGCGCGCGATGTCCCGATTTCTAGGTCGCCTTACGGGCGAAGAGCAGAACCTCATATCCGTCATCGATGTCGACGCGCCCCTCGCGAACGAGGATGGTTCCCTTGGCTAACGTGCTTGCAGAGCGCATCGAGGAGGTGCTCCGTCCGATTGTCGGGACGGTGCTTGCGAGCGTCTCGGTCGACCTCGAGAGCCGCCGAATCGGCAAGGATCCTGACTCGATCACGCGGATCGATCTGCCGGTGATAGCTGACAACCTGGCGCAGCAGTTGAAGCTGGTCGTCGGTCCGGACCTTGCCACTGCCGCCGCACAGCGTGTTCGCGAACTCGCCTGACGGGTAGGTCACCCCTGCTCGCTGAGGTTCGAATTCATGCCTCCGCGCCGTTTGCCGCTGTAGCACATCCTGGGTATACTCGCGTTTGCGCTTTTAAGCCTTCCAAGAAGCGCGCGCGGAGAGTTGTCCGAGTGGTTTAAGGAGCACGACTGGAAATCGTGTATGCGGCGTTAAACCGTATCCAGGGTTCGAATCCCTGACTCTCCGCCAGATGCTACTTCCGGCCTCAGGGGCCGTTTCTCACTTCAAAGCCGTGGCAGCAGCGTGACTGGACCGTGCCGCCCGCGCTAGTCGTCGGTTGCCGTATGACACCTGACGCAGTACATCGGGCCGTGGCACTCAATGCAGGCGGCCGCGCCGCTCTTCTCCACTGCATCGGGGTGCTGCGAGACCCAGGGCCCTCGCTTCGTGTCGTACCCTCCGTGGTGACACATGCTGCAGAACTGAACCCCGCCTGCGTGGCATTTCGTGCAGGTGCTTCGGTTCTTCGCGGCAATCACACCATGGCCAGTGGCGCCCTCTGCCCATGTGGGCGGATGCGGCATTTCGAGTCCGTGGCAAGTGCGGCAGGTGGTTTCTTCGTGACACATCAGGCACTCGGGTTGATCCGCCTTTGCATTCTTCCCGTGGGCAGCCTGCCAGTTCGATGGCGCATGCGACGCGGGACGCTTATCGAAGGATGCGGGATGACAGGTGTTGCAGGTGCCGGACGCCTTCGGCTGAGCTGCTTGGCCATGACAGGTGAAGCACTGGCTCATGAGAAGCAGGGGTCTGTCGGCCGCGGGGTCGGGGTGTCCGGTCCACAGGTGACACGAAACGCACGACTTGTTGCGCTGCGCGTGTTCCGAGTGCTTGATGAGCGTTCCGTAGCGCATGGTGATCTCACGGCCGAGGTCGTGGCATTGGAGGCAGGTCTCGTCGGGGACGGCTGTCGGGGTTCTGCCGGTCCCACCTGACACGTGCGCGCCCAGGTCGCGGCCCAGCAGGCCCCCGCGCTCCCAGAGGGTGACCGGAAGCTGATACCAGGGCCGGGGTGTCTCGTGGCATTTCGAGCAGGCAACCCGGGTGTGCGATGAGGTTTTCCAGGAAGCGACGGCAGGCTTCATCTCGTGGCACGCGTTGCAGAGATCTGGGGAGGCTGAGACGCGGTCGATGGCAAAACCGAGCGCCATGATCGCGGCCAGGGTCGCAAGTGCGATCCAGCCGACATGAAGGGCTGCGCGCAACCGACTTTTCATCGGGTGCCCCGGAGCCGTGTGTGCGCTTGTTGGGTATCAACCGTACGGTTGCACATAAACCCATCCCAGCACTATGGCCCGGCGAGTGGCGCGCAGAGCCGACCAATACTGAACATGAACCTACTGACAGCACCACAGGTACGTCAAGGTCATGTTGTACCGACAAAGCTCGTTTGCGGGGGGCGCTAACGGAACCTTAACAGTACCCCAATCCTGCAACAAACTCCTGAAGCTCTGGCCTGGCGATACTCTCGTCAGGTACTCGCAGATTCTCCCAGCAGTCCGCGCACCGGCAGCGATAGGACTCGAATGCTTCACACGATTCACACGACCGGCAGGAGAGAGAGTATGGCTGTATCGCTGTGGGGTTGGCCCGAGCGTATCGCCCGGAGTCCGCTGGTACGGGCGCTTCTCGCGAGCGCGATTCTGACGCTCACGATGTTCATCTTATTGCCAGTAGTGCCCGCCATCGCCGGGCAGGCGTCCACGGGCAAGCTTCTCTTCTACCCGTGCACGGACTGTCATCCGGTGACCGTGGACGAGGTGACGGGTAAGCCGTCACACCCGATTCCCATCGACTTCAAAGGCCACGGAATCGTTCTCGAGGGACACGACGTGCTCGGCAAGGACGAAGCGGCGTGCCTCACGTGTCATGACGACTCGGAGCACAACCCCGGGCTGCTTCGCGCCGTCGACGGGACGCGCATCGATGTGAAGACGGGCGACATAGCGCGCCTCTGTCAGAAGTGTCACTTCGAGAAGTACAACCAGTTCAAGCAGGGGACGCACGGTAAGCACCTGGCCAGCTGCGTCGCCGCCGGCTGTCACGACCCGCACACGCCTCAGTACATCTACGTAGGTCCGCTCGCTCCCTTCCTGGGGACGGGCTTCCAGATCAAGGCCGTCGGGCAGGAGCGCGAGCCGTTCAGGCCGATCATGCCGCCGCCCCTTCCGCCCGCAACGGTCACGCCGTTGTGGTACCAGATCGTCGCGGGTGTTGGCTTGTTTCTCGTGCTCGTCATCGTGGTCGGGCTGGTAAGACCGGCCGTCGTTGAAAGGTTGAAGCGATGAGCGACACGTTGCACAACGATGTGCGTCCGGACAATGCGACGGCGCCAGACGGAACGACCTTCTCGCGACGAAGCTTTCTCCAGGGAATAGGTGTCGCAGCCGGACTTGTAGCGGCCGGAGTCATCCCGGCCGTGCTCTCGGCCGCACCAACATCCGCCGAGGAAGCGACTGCTACAACGACAGCGGCGGTGCCCGGTGGCGGCGAGGATCCCATCGCGACGATCATCGAGGAGAACCGCGAACTCAACTACCCGGGCAAGCCGGTCTACTATGCTGACCTGGCCGGTCCCGAGAAGTGGGCGATGGTCATCGATACGAAAGCGTGTGTCGGCTGTCGGAAATGCGCCTTCGCGTGCGTGAAGGAGAACAACATCGGGCGCACGTCGGGCTTCACCTACATCCAGCTGCTTGAGATGGAGCCCGGGAAGTTGGATCTGGATACGGCGGTTCTCGACTACGAGGAGGCCGGCAGACCGGACAAATGGTACCTGCCGGTCCAGTGCATGCAATGTGCGAACCCGCCCTGCGTCACCGGTTGTCCGGTCAAGGCCACCTGGAAAGAGCCCGACGGCATCGTCGTCGTCGACTACAACAAGTGCATCGGCTGTCGCAACTGCATGATCACGTGCCCGTACGGAGCGCGCCACTTCAACTGGGTGCACCCCGAGGTACCCGAGGCAGAGGTCAACCCCAAGGTCCCGCTTGCCGAGAAGGCGTGGACGCCCGAGAAGTGCACGTTCTGTGTGCAGAGAACGCGCAACGGCCAGACCACCGCGTGCGTTGAAGCGTGTCCGGTCGGGGCGAGGACCTTTGGAGACCTTAATGACCCGAACAGCGACGTCTCGATTCTGCTCAAAACACGTCGCGTCTTCCGGCTTAAAGAAGAGCTCTCGACCGAACCGATGATCTGGTATGTGGGGTGATGACGATGACTGAAGCTACGACCTCACAGCCCGGAATCAAGCGGTTCATCGGCATGGACTGGAACATCGGCGCACTCAAGAGCGCCGATCGTCGGTACTGGTCGTTCGTGGCCCTGCTCGGCATCCTGATCACGCTTGGTGTCATGGCGTGGATTCTCGTCATGACCAAGGGCGGAACCGTGATGGCCCAGCGGGATGGTTTCACATGGGGCATCTGGTTCGCGAACTACATGTTCTACGTCGGCCTCGCTGCCGGAGGTCTCGTGGTGTACGCGAGCGTGCACCTTTTCGGAGCCGAACAGTTCCGACCCCTGGCTCGCCTGGCCGTGCTCATGGCTGGTTGTCTGACGATGATAGCCGTGCTCGGTGACCTCACTGACCTGGTGCGGGTGTGGAGGATCTACTGGTTCGCGCTGACGCCGAACCTCTCCGCGATCTTCGTCTACACGGGAAGCGCGGCCGGAATCTATATGGTCATCTGCTTCGTCGACCTCTGGATTCTGATCACCGGCAAGGGTGGCGAGAAGCTCGCGTACCGGATGACACTGATCGCTCTCCCATTGGCCATCTACCTTCACACGACGACAGCGTTCGTGCTCGCCCTCAACAAGTCTCGCGAGTTGTGGAGCACGGCGGTCATGGTGCCCATCTTCCTGACATCGGCCGTGGCCTCAGGCGTAGCACTCCTTCTGATAGTCGCGTACATCATGCAGCGGTTCCACGTACTCGAATTCAAGCCGAGCATGTTCCGGAGCCTGTCGACGCTGCTTGCGACCGTGATGATCTTCGACCTGTTCCTGCTTGTCGCCGAGATTGCCTTCGTCTACTGGCCTTCGTCCGCCAAGATCGGGCATACGCTGCGGTTCTCGGAGTTCCTGACCGGCCCGTACGCAGGGATCTTCCTGCCGGTCCTCATACTCGGAGGCACAGCCTTCGCGCTGCTTTCGCGGCGCAAGACGCGGCACATCCCCGCCGTGCAGGTCACTGCGTCCGCACTCTACGTCGTGGCGATCTTCTTCAAGCGCTACACCCTCATGTCGATGGGTTTTGCGATCGGTACGCTCGGGCAGCCGCAGGCGCCGTACTTTCCGAGTCTCGTCGAAGGGCTTCTCGCGCTGGGACTTCTCGCACTGGCGGTGCTCTTCGTGACGCTTGCTGCAAAGGTCCTGCCGTTGCGGGTTCCTGAACACGAGCACGGTGAAGAGGTCGGTGCGCCGCACGCCGTCGCGTCGGGAGATCCGGCTCTGGAGTCTGGGGCCGCGCTGTGAGCACCGTCGTCCCGGGCAAGCGAAGCCGAATCATCGCGATCGCGGTCGTCGCAGTTGTTCTCATCGCAGTGACTGCAGTTGCGGTGGCGCTTATCGCCACCTCGCGGCCTGCATTCTTCGAGCGCTATCAGGGGTTGGAGCGGCGTCACACGATGCTGGCGTCCTCCGGTCATTCGGCGGTCGAGTGCGTTGTCTGCCACACAGATCCGGCTGCGACGGTTGGCGCGAGCGCGGCGCGGGTTGGCGAGTTCTACGCCAGCCTGGTGTCCACGTCGACCGACCTGAGGTTCGTGAAGTTCTCGCCACCAACCAACAAGGCGTGCCTCAAATGCCATCTCTACGCGTGGAGTTCCGACGCGTCGAGAACCGCCGAAGTGCCGCATCCCGCGCATATGCGCGTGGCGAGCGAGACGCGCGCGTGCGTGTCATGTCACAAGTGGGTCGCGCACGAGGAGGCCTACCAGGCGAAGCACAAGACGATGCCCTTGAGCGGCGTGTGCGTCTCGTTCGGGTGCCACGTCGGCACGGCGAAGCGCGACGAGTGCGGTTACTGCCACCATGCACTTGCGCAGGATCAGACCGCATGGAAGACCGGCCATCCGGATGCCGTGCGGTTGATCGGGCCGAACGCCTGCATGCAGTGCCACAAGCAGTCGCAGTGCAGCGAGTGCCACACCACCGGCAAGGCTACCGACCTGCCATCCAGCGTCCCGACCCTTGGCGTGTCCGTCGAGGCGCAGCACGTGAAGGCGACGTGGGTCTCGCAGCACGGCAGCGTGGCGCTCAAGAACGCGGCAGTGTGCATGAGTTGCCACATCTCGGATGGTGAATGCCTTGACTGTCACGCCCAAAGACCGACGTTCCACGGGCTGAAATCCACATGGCTGATGCAGCACCAGCCACTGGGGAAGAAAGCGGATCTCCCGCGCTGCCTGACGTGCCATGAGCAGAAGTGGTGCGACGAGTGCCACGATCAGTTCAAGGAGACGAGTTAGGTGGCTCGACCCGGGCCGATATTCAGGAAGTGGGCGTTCATCGCCGCAGCGGCGATCGTCGTCGTGCTGCTGGTGCTGCCGGTCTTCTCCACGCTCCAGCCGGGCTACTACGAGCGGTATCCGTCGCTGCAGGGCCGCATGGCCAACTGGCGTACCTCCACGCACACCAAGATGCGGTGCGCCGACTGCCACGTCGATCCCGGAGCACTCGGATTCGTTGTGTTCGCGGCGAAGTCGGTGCCCGCGTTCTATTCGCAGCTGGTATTCGGGCCGACTCCGACGAACCTGCTGGGCGTCCCGTCGTCGGCTGCGTGCGAGAAGTGCCACACCATCAATCGTCAGGTTTCGCCAAACGGCGACTTACTCATTCCTCATCGTGCGCATATCGAGGTCCTCGGTCTTCGGTGCGCGGTCTGTCACAAGGACCTCGTGCATTCTGAGAACCCTCAGGGTTTCAACAAGCCGGTGATGGCCACGTGCATGACGTGTCACGACGGCAAGCAGGCGAAGAACGCGTGCATCAACTGCCACACCCGGAAAGAAGTCCCGGTCACGCATAAGCAGCGCGATTGGCTCGACGTCCACGGCACCAGGACCGACACGGTCGAATGCGGCACGTGCCACAGCTACCAGCCCGATTACTGCAACACGACGTGTCACAAGCAGCTCCCGCCGTCGCACGCCGGGAGCTTCAGGCAGACGCACCCGCTCCGCATCAAGGTCAGGGGTACCAAGGGCTGCGACTTCTGCCACGGCGGCGAGACGTTCTGCAAGGAGTGTCACTGATGGCGACGCGACTTCGCCCCACGCCCCGCACTCTGCGGATGTTGGTGCGCATCGGGATCGCTCTCGTTGCGATCGCCGCGCTTGTCGTGGCGCCGGTGCTCTATGCCTCGCAGCCGAGTTTCCTCGCGCGCTACTCGAACCTGAGCGCTCCCTATAAGGCGTGGACCACATCGACGCACAAGGATGTGGCGTGCGAGTCCTGTCACGTTCCACCGACCGTTGTGGCCCGTGCCGCATTCTCGGCCAGGATGCTTGGCGAGTACTACCTCTCGCTCGTGTCATCTTCGCGAGAACTGGACGTGCTGAGGCCTCCCACGAATGCGTCGTGCCAGCCGTGTCACGCCGACCTCGTCAGCGTGTCTCCCTCCGGCGATCTCAAGATCCCGCATCGCGCTCACGTCGATGTGCTCAAGATGTCGTGCGTGGAATGCCACGACTATGCGGTCCACGAGAAGAACGCTAAGGGCACGCACGTGCCGCCCATGACGGCGTGTCTCACCTGTCATGACGGTAAGCGGGCCAAGAGCGCGTGTACGACGTGCCATACCGCGAAGGCGGCCCCCGACACACACAAGGCGACCGACTGGGTCGTTGTCCACCCGCTGCAGCAGACAGGTGGCGAGTGCGCTAAGTGTCACGCGTGGACGAAGAACTGGTGCGCCGACTGCCACTTCAGGCGACCCGCGTCGCATTCGACCGACTGGCGCAAGAAGCACGCGACGGCCGTCAAGGGTCGGCGAAACTGCGAGGCCTGTCATCCCGCGAGCTTCTGTGTCCGGTGCCATGGCGTCGTGCCGCAGTTGAACTACAACCCGGCCACGAAACTCGTCAAGTAGATGCGACCCGTCCGATGCAGAGCATGAGCGACCGATGAGCACGCAACGCATTCTTGTCGTGGACGACGAGGAGTCGATTCTCAAAGTCGTCGAGTACGCGCTGGTGCAAGAGGGCTACGAAGTCCAGACCGCGCGCGATGCGATCACCGCCGAGCCACTCATCGCTCGCTATGCGCCGGCGCTCGTTATCCTCGACGTCATGCTTCCGGGGAAATCGGGACTTGAGATCGCGCGTGATCTGCGCGCCAGATCGGACATCCCGATCCTGATGCTGTCGGCCCGCACCGAGGAGGTCGACCGCATCCTCGGCCTGGAGTTTGGCGCCGACGACTACGTCACGAAGCCGTTCTCGCCCCGCGAGCTCGTCAGTCGGGTGAAGGCTGTTCTTCGTCGGGCGGGCGGCTGCGCGGACGAGAGTGCGATCATCACCGTCGGCGATCTGCACGTGAACACGCTCTCCAGGTCGGTCGTACTCGGTGAAGCGCCCGTTGCACTCACGCGCACCGAGTACGACATCCTGCTCTTCTTGATCAGGCACCCCGGCACAGCGTTTTCTCGGATGGCGATACTCGACGCGCTTTCCGATGTCGCGCCCATCGGTGATGAACGGGCAATTGACGTCCACATCCACAACATCCGGGAGAAGCTGGAGCCTGACCCGAAGAATCCGACGTATATCCTCACGGTTCGCGGCTTTGGCTACCGGCTGAGGGAGTCGTAGGCCGTGGCGAGCGAGCGCAGGCGGTGGATCTTGCTTCTTGCGGCTGTGGCACTGCTTGCGGTCGTCTCCCTAGCCGCATTGGCAACGTCTGATTCAGTGGTAAGCCCGACTCGCGCCTGGTCCGCATGGGCATGGCGGCTGCGCTACCGGGTGCTCCCCGTCGAGGACCGCAGTGTGCTTGCCGCGCTGCACCGAGATGCTTCGGCCGGATCGCGCGGTCAGTGCGTCGCCTGTCACGGAGACCGGGCGCAATCAAACCTGCCGGTGCACCGCATCCATTTGCAGAGTGAGCTTCTCATGAGCTTGGCGTGTCCCGACTGCCATCAGCATGTCGATCTCGGATCGCGGACAAGCACGACGGCAGTCACGTGGGTTGACGTCGGATTCTGTCGCGAGTGCCATTCTGCGTTTCCTGCCGCGCCGCCAGGAGCTGATGGCCACGCTGGAGGGCTCGACTCGGATTGCGCCGGTTGTCATGTGGGCGCCCGAGCGGCCACGCACGCGCAACCCTACCTGCCGCGCGAGATCCCGGCGCCGGAGTGTAAGGGTTGTCATGGCGCGCGGGTGCTGCCGTGGACTCCTCGTCACGAGCAGGACGGGTGGCTCTCGGTTCACGGCACAGAGGCGCTTGGGGCAGGATCAGAGCGGTGTTTCGAATGCCACGACTTCGGGCTCAAGTTCTGCGATGAGTGCCACGCGAAGAAGCCGCCATCGCACAGCCCGGTCGAGCAATGGCGGGCCAGCCACCCGGACAAGGCTCGTGCCGACACGCGGGTTTGCTATACGTGTCACAAGACCGGCTTCTGCAAGGGGTGCCACATCAACCATGAGGCTGGCTGGCTGAGCAAGCACCCGGCTTTCGTTGCGGAGCGGGGGACAGTGAGCTGTTCGGAGTGTCACAGCCAGTCCTCGTGCTCCTACTGCCATACGGCGGCCCTGGCGGGCTCGCCGCAGCCGACGGTCGCGCCGTAGAGGTCGGCTCGGCTTCACACAACTCTAACAAGAGGGAAACGCTCTACGAACCCGCGGCCTCTCTCATCGGCGAATACTCACCTTGTGAGGTCGAACGCCGGAAGGCGTCCCTGCATGGAAGGTGAGAGAGATGACTGAAGTATTCATGGCGCTACTCATGCTCGTCGGCCCGATCGCGTTGCTGTTCTTGCTCATCCTGGTCCCCGTCGCATTCGGCATCATGGCCTACGATGTGATCGCCTCCCGGAAGAGCGAGGTCGCGACGGCTGTTGACCCGAAGGTCGCCTGGGATCGCTCGCAGGAAGCCGCCGAGAGCCGCATCTACCTTGAGCGCGGAGTTGCGCGCGCGTTTGTTATCGGCGGCGGGTTGTTCTGGGCGATTGCGGCATTCGCAGGTCTCTACTCGTTCCAGGATGCCGGTGGGATGCGGGCGTTCCTCGTTGCAGGAATCCCGCTCCTTGCGACGATCGTGACCCTTATCGTCGGGTGGTACTGGGAGCGGATCGCTGCGATCATGCTGGCGGTCGCGTCTCTCGGCGCCGTCTACTACGGACTCTCCGTTCAGTTCGACGTTGGCGTGTGGCTCCTCGTCACGCTCACGCTGATCGGCCCCATGATGACCGCCGCGGTGCTCTTCTGGCTGGCTCGCAGGGAGTACGAGGCACTCGAGTTCCGCCTGGCGCATCCCGAACTCGCGCCCGTGCGCGTAGCGGTTCAGTAGCGAACAGCGCTCTCAGAAGCACTTACGGGGAGGGTCGGCGATTGCCGGCCCCCCTTTAGGTTGCTGCGCCGGTGCGCTCCGGGAGCGATTCTGTTCGCACGGAGCGTCGCAACTCCGCGCGCTCGGCGAGCAGGAACAGGATTCCCGCGAGCGCCATCGGGGCGATGAGCAAGCACACCATGAGTAACCAGACGCCGGTCTCCCAGTTGTACAGCAATCCCCAGATAGGCACGGCGGCGGATGCCCCGAAGAGCAGCACAGCAGCGAGGCGCTCGTACTTCCACCCGATGACGAGTGTCAGCAGCGTAGCGAGAAACGGCCAGATCGCCGTCTTGACCGACGCCACGATACCGACGTCGCCAAAGGCCATGGGTCCCGCGAACGTCGCCGCTACCCAGAACACGCCGCCGAGGATGACGAAGCCGCGCGCGAACAGGCGCTCCACGAATTCGAGCTCGCTCTGTCGGCTGGACGCGTCGTCGCTCATAGCGGGCTCCTCGGTAGGTCGAAGCGGAAGGTCACGCCGTTGCCGGGCGTCGATTCGACGGTGATGCTGCTCTCGTGCGCCTCGACGATCTCCTTCGCGATCGAGAGACCGAGGCCGGTGCCCTTTGGAGTGGTGCGCGCCTCGTCGACGCGGAAGAAGCGATCGAAGAGGCGGGGGATGACCTCCGGGTCGATCGCAGCTCCTTCGTTGTGGACCGCGAGCGAGACGGCATCTTCACCCGGAGTCGCGGACAGGGTGACCGTCTCGCCGCTTTCGGAGTGCTTCAGCGCGTTGTCGAGGAGGACGACGAGCACCTGCGTGATGCGATCGCGATCGCACAACACTTCCAGCCGGTCGTCGGGTGCATCGACTGCAAGCGTTACTCCGTAACCGGCCGCGAGGGGGCGAAGCACGGTGGCGATGTCGTCGAGGAGCCCTGCCGCCGGCATGGATTCCTGCTTGAGCGTGAGGCTTCCCGCGTCAAGCTGCGCAAGCGTGAGCAGGTCTGCGACGAGTCGTCCGAGGCGGTCCACTTCGAGCGTCATCGTCCGCAAGAAGTCGTCGCGAACGGCGGGATCGTCCTTTGCGCCGCTGTCGAGCAACTCGAGGAGCCCCTTGATCGCCGATATCGGCGTACGCATCTCGTGGCTTGCGTCGGCGACGAACCGGCGTTGCGCCTGCTCCTGCGCCCTGAGCGCCGAGAATGCGTCACCGAGCGTCACGGCCATCCGGTTGTATGACTCGGCAAGCTCATGGATCTCGTCCGGTACGAGACCCGTCGGGAGCCGCTGGTCGAAGTCGCCATCCGCGATCGCTACGGCGGCCAGTGACATCTGCCGCACACGGCGTCCGATGAACTCCGCGAAGGCGAACCCCAGCAGCCCGGAGACAATCAGGGCGATCCAGAAGGTGGTCCAGAGCCGACTCCGGACAGCATCGAGAACCGCAAGCGAATCGGTGACCGGACTGGCGATGACGAGCACTGCCGCCCGCCGTCCTTCAGCGTCATGGATGACTTTGCCCGCAACGACGTAGCCGCCGGGCTTGAGTGTCATGTGCGAGTAGGGGGGAGAGTCGGCGAGTCCCTGGATCCGGGCCTCCTCGAGCACGCCTGCTGGGGGACCCTCTTCGCCGACCGAGGCGATCGTCGTGCCGTCGATATCGTAGACCCACACGGCGTCGCCGTAGATCAGACCATGCTGATCCACCTCGGAGCGTATGCGCGCGCGGCTCTCGACGGTGAGGGGGAACTCCTTGCTCAGCTGCGATGCGAACGCCGTGGCGTCACTCAGGCTGTCGCTCTCGCCAAGCTGATTGAGGGTGATCTGGAGGCCCTGCGAGAGCGTCACCGATAGGATCAGGATCGCGACGATGGTGACGATGACGAAGAGTTCGGTCTGCCAGAGGCGAACCGACGGCCGCCTGGCCATGACCTACTCCTGCCTCAGTCGGTAGCCGAAACCGCGAACCGTCAAGAGGTACTCGGGGTTCTTGGGGTCGGATTCCAGCTTCTCGCGCATGTTGTGTATATGCACGTCGACTGCCCGCTCATCTCCGACCGGCGATTCATCCCACAGCGCTGCGAGAATCTCGACTCGCGAATACGCCTTGCCCGGCTGTCGCACCAGGAGCTGCAGGATCCCATACTCCGACGTCGTCAGATGCACCGGCTCGCCGCGCATCAGCACCTGGTGAGAGTCCGAGTCGATGCTCAGGTCGCCGAGCGTGATGCGAGGCCGCTCGCCACCACCCCGGCTCACGCGCCGCAGGATCGCCTTCACCCTACTGACAAGCTCGCGAGGCGAGAACGGCTTGGTGACGTAGTCGTCGGCGCCGAACTCCAGACCGAGGATGCGGTCGACCTCATCGCCACGCGCGGAGAGCATGATGATCGGCACATCTGAGGTCTGACGGATGTCGCGCGCGAGGTCGAGACCGCTCTTGCCCGGCAGCATGACATCAAGGATGAGCAACTCTGGTTTCACTTCGGTGAAGAGGAACATGCCGCCCTTGGCGTCCCCGGCGACGTGCACCTCGTAGCCCTCCTGTTCGAGGGCGTAGCGCACGACCTTGAGGATCGATTCCTCGTCGTCGACGGCGACAATGCGTACCGACATGTCGGGCTCCGTACGTTGCGATGTCCGATGCGGCTTTGGTCCCGCACGCTGGACACTCTGCACGAACGTGCTTGCCTGATCATTATGGAGCAATCCGCGCGCGCGTGGGAATGCGCCGGCTGCGGCCGCAGTTTTGCCTCTAGCACACGCGCTGGCTATACTAACCGTTGCGCTCAAGAGCCGCTCGATGCGGCACGCGCCCCTGCGGAGGGGTGGCAGAGTGGTTGAATGCGGCAGTCTCGAAAACTGTTTAGGAGGTATCCCCTCCTACGAGGGTTCGAATCCCTCCCCCTCCGCCATAGAGGACTTGATGACGCCCGCTTCTCGAATGCGAGAGGCGGGCGTCTCTACTTCCCGATGATGCGGTAGCGCACCTCGTGCACGCCGCTGAAGTCGAGGACTCGCACCACGCCCGGGCCGAGGTCGAACGTCCGTCCTTTGGTGTACGGACCGCGGTCGGCGACCTTGGCGACCGCGCGCTTGCCGTTGTACTCGAACTCGATGAGCGTTCCGAAAGGCAGCGTCTTATGCGCGACCATCATCGAGTAGGGGCCGATGGCCTCGCCGCTGGCTCCGCGTCCGGTGAAGTTGCGTCCGTAGTGCGATGCGACCGCGGTCTTCCAGGCACCTGACCCCGTGACCCGTGGGGGCTGCTTCGCCGGGGTTCGCTTGGCGCTTGCGGCGGCTCGCGCGTTGAACTCACGAAGAGCGGTCTCGTTTGCGGCCAGTTCCTTTCGGGCCGCAGCGACCTTCTCGGCCAGTCCATCGAGCGAGCGCTCTTGTGCAGTTTGAAGATCCAGCAACTTCCTGGCCGCGCCCTGCGCTTCGATTCGCGCTGTCTGTAGGGCCTCGAGCGTCTCAACGTCTTGTCGGGCGATGCGTGTCAGCACATCCCACCTGGTGATGAACTCCTCAAACGAAGTCGCGTCGAGCAGCACCGACAGGAAGCCGTCGTTATCTGAGCGGTAGGCGGTGAGCACCACCTTACCGAGCTCATCCCGTGCCTCCGACTCCGCCTGAACTGCGCGATCAAGGCTCGCTGAGGCCTGCGCCGCCGATGCCTGGGCCTGCAGGAATCGTGTCTGCGCAGCTTCATACTCCTGGCTGGCGCGCGTCGCGGTGGCGCGGCTTGCTGATGTCTGGGCGCTTGAGGGCGCGGCGTTCGCGGGCGCGCCATACGGCACCGCAAGGGTCAGGGCAACCACCGCGGCGACGAAGAGCGCACTTGTGCTCCTTGAAAACATCCGTGCAGTGTATCAGGCGTCGCGGGCGGTAGACTAACACCTGAAGCGTTTCACCGGCGAAGGGCGCACCCATGACGTTCCAGATAGACGCGGTCCGAGAAGCGTTCCCGGCGCTCCGGGAAGGCGCAGCTCACTTCGACGCGCCAGGCGGTACGCTCGTCCCGTCAGTGGTTGCCGACGCCGTTCGCGACGCTCTCGCCTCGGCCACCTGTCAGCGCGGCACGATCACCCCTGCGGAGCGGCGCACCGACGCGATTGTTCTCGGCGCACGCCAGGCTATGGCGGATCTTCTCGGCGTCGATCCCGGCGGCGTCGTGTTCGGGCGGAGCATGACGCAGCTGACCTTTGACTTTGCACGCACGATTGCGGAGTCCTGGAGTGTGGGTGACGAGGTCGTCGTCTCGCGCCTGGACCATGATGCGAACATCCGCCCGTGGGTCTATGCCGCGAAGCGCGTTGGCGCGACGGTCCGCTACGCGGAATTCGACCCTGCGACCGGCGAGGTCACGGCCAACGACGTCGAGCGTCAGCTGAGCGATCGTACCCGGCTGGTCGCCATCACCGCAGCATCGAATCTCATCGGCACGCGTCCTGCGATTCGCGAGATCGCCGAGCGCGTCCATGCGCATGGGGCGCATCTGTACGTCGACGGCGTGCACAACACGCCGCATGCGTTCGTCGACGTGCCCGCGATGGGCGCCGACTTCTACGTCTGCTCACCCTACAAGTTCTGCGGCCCGCACCACGGCGTGCTGGCCGCGTCGCCAGCGCTCCTCGAAACACTCCTGCCCGAGAAGCTGTTGCCGTCGGTGAACACGGTGCCCGAGCGATTCGAGCTTGGCACGCTCCCGTGGGAGTTACTGGCCGGCGCGACCGCTGCGGTCGACTTCCTCGCAAGTCTCGGTGATGCGGCGCCGACGCGCCGCGAGCGTCTGCGGAGCGGAATGACCGCACTAGCCGCGCATGAGGATGCCCTGCGCCGGAAGATCGAAGCCGGCCTTGCCGGGCATCCGCGGATCACGCTCTACTCGCGCGCGCAGGTGCGCACGCCGACGTTGCTCTTCACGGTGGACGGCATGGAGCCGCGAGCAGTTTCCGAGCGTCTTGGCGAGTTCAGCATCAACGCGCCCGCGAGCTCGTTCTACGCGCTCGAAGCATCGCAGGCGCTCGGGTTGGGCGAAGCCGGCGGCGTCCGTCTCGGCCTGGCGCCGTACAGTTGTGTCGAGGACGTCGAACGCTTGCTGGAGGCGCTTCGCGGCATCATCTGACGCGGTCGCAGCCGTTCAATCTCTGGCACTCCGCCTAGACCTGCGTGTGGTCCGCATTATGGTCGAGTTGCCACATCCTGGTACACTATCTGCCACGCACAGGCGAGGGGTCGCCGTGTGCGTCATCCGCCTTACAATCGGGGGGCTTCAGCAGGTGCGACTTCGTGCACTATTCAACATCAAGGCTGCCCCGGCAGAGGAGCAACGTTGATCAAGCTTGTCGGTGTGTGTAAGCACTTCGGTAGTCACTATGCCCTCAAGAACATCGACCTCGAGGTTCCGACCGGCCAGAAGCTCATCGTCATCGGGCCGTCGGGCTCGGGTAAGTCGACGCTCATTCGATGCATGAACATGCTTGAGAAGCCAAGTTCTGGCCAGGTGATCGTCGACGGTGTCGACCTCACCGCGCTCCGATCGCCAGGGTCAGGCAATCGGTCGCGATGGTATTCCAGCAGTTCAACCTCTACCCCCATAAGACGGTGCTCGAGAACATCGCGCTCGCCCCGATCGTCGTGTGCGGTATCTCGAAGGTAGAGGCCACCGAGTCGGCTCTCAAGTATCTCGACCGCGTAGGCCTTCGCGAGAAGGCGGATCAGTATCCGGCTCAGCTGTCCGGCGGACAGCAGCAGCGGGTCGCCATCGCGCGCGCGCTCAATATGCACCCCAAGGTCATGCTCTTCGATGAGCCAACGTCGGCACTCGACCCGGAGATGATCCAGGAAGTGCTTGAGGTCATCATCGGCCTGGCGAACAGTGGTATCACCATGGTCGTCGTCACCCACGAGATGGGCCTCGCCAAAGAGGCGGGGGACCGCGTCATCTTCCTCGATGACGGTGTCATCCTCGAGGATGGTACGCCCCAGCACTTCTTCGAGAACCCGCAGCACGACCGAACGAAGCAGTTCCTGAGCAAGATCCTGCGGTAACGCTCAGTCGCTCAACCCTGGTTCGTCGAGACCACCCGGTCTCTTCTGCACTGTCGGCACCGTCAGCGTTACGTATCCCGGGCGCAGCCCGGGGCGAAGGAGGAAGCATGAAGAAATCAGCTCTGCTGGTACTGCTCGCGCTCTCCCTGGTTCTGGGGGCTTTCGCTCTCGCCGGGTGTGGCGCAAAGGAGGAGGCAGCTGCTCCCGAGACTGAGCCTGCGGTGGAGTTGCCGGCCGGCGCAAAGGCCATCAAGGACGCGGGCGTTCTGCGCGTGGGCGTTAAGGCCGACGTACCGAACTTCGGCCTGCAGGATGCGGCCACCGGCGAGTTTGCCGGCATGGAGATCGACCTCGCGAAGGCGATCGCCAAGCGCATCGGTATCGCCGAGGATAAGGTCAAGTTCGAGGCCGTTACCGCGAAGACCCGTGGTCCGCTGCTCGACAATGGTCAGCTCGACCTCGTCATCGCCACCTTCACCATCAAGCCTGAGCGCCTCGAGCAGTGGAACTTCTCCAAGCCCTACTACCAGGACGAAGTCGGTCTGCTTGTGAAGAACTCGTCCGGCATCAAGAGCCTCGCCGACCTCAACGGCAAGACTGTCGGCGTCGCGCAGGGCGCAACGTCGCACGATGCGGTCCAGGCCGAAGCTGACAAGGCGGGCGTCAAGGTCACGTTCCTGGAGTTCGCGACCTATCCCGAGATCAACGCCGCCCTCGAGTCCGGCCGCGTCGATGCGTTCTCGGTCGACAAGTCCATCCTTTCGGGTTACCTGACCGAGAACTCCACGATCCTTCCCGATGGCTTCTCGCCGCAGGACTACGGCATCGCCAGCAAGAAGGGCACGGATGATCTGACGACCTTCATCAACGGCATGCTTGCCGAGATGGAGACCAACGGCGAGATGAAGACCCTGCTCGAGAAGTGGTCATTGAACTGATCCTCGTGATCAGGACATAACGACAGCATGACGGAGCTCATCGCGGGCATAGGCTTTCTCCAGGAGGGACCGTTCGCTATCCCTCGCTGGGAGGCGCTGTTCTCGAACATCGATGTGCTCTGGGCCGGAGCGCTCGTAACGCTTCTGGTGGCATCCCTGGGGCTAGCCATGGCGCTAGCCCTGGGGACTGTCATCGGCGTGATGTCGGCGTCGCACTGGCGGATCCCGCGGGCCTTCGCTCGCGTCTACGTCGAGTTCTATCAGAACACGCCGCTGCTCATTCAGGTGTTCATGCTCTACAACGCGATTCCGCTCATCTATCCGGGATTGTTCATTCCAGTCATCGTCATCGGAGTCTTCGGCGTTGGTATGTACCACGGTGCCTACATCGCCGAGGTCGTCCGCGCCGGTATCCAGTCCATCGGGCGTGGTCAGCTCGAGGCGGCGCTGTCACAGGGATTCACCTACGTCGGCGCGATGCGCTTCATCATCATTCCGCAGGCGATGCGCATCGTCCTTCCGCCACTGACCAACCAGGCAGTCAACCTCATCAAGAACACTTCGGTCATCGCCATCATCGCCGGCGGAGACCTCATGTACGCTGGCGATTCCTTCGCGGGTCGCTATGGTCATTACGGCCCGACGTACGTCGTGGTCGGGCTTCTCTACTTCCTGATGTGCTTCCCGCTTGCGCGGCTCACGCGGCGCCTTGAAGACCGCATGATGGCCGCATAGTGGATGCCTTCATGAACACCCCAGTCATGCTGATGCTGTCAGACCCGGTGCTGTATATCGGCCTCGGACGCGGCCTGCTCTTAACGCTGCAGATATCCGTGATGTCCATCGCGCTGAGCTTCGTCTTCGGCACGATCATCGGGTCGATGCGGTACTCGGGGCTGCCGGTCCTCAGTCAGATCGCCACGACGTACATCGAGTTCATCCGCAACCTGCCAACGCTTTTGCTTATTCTCGTGAGCTACTTTGTGCTGGGCCTTCCCGCGATGTGGGCCGCTACGATCGGTCTGACCATCTACACGTCGGCGATCATCGCCGAGATCATCCGGGGCGGTCTTAACTCGGTGCCCGAGGGGCAGTGGGAGGCAGCGCGGTCGCAGGGCTTCTCGTTCCTGCAGTCGATGAGGTACATCGTGCTGCCGCCGTCGGTCGTGAAGATGATTCCGGCGATCGTCTCCCAGTTCGTTACCGCCATCAAGGACTCATCGTTCGCCATGGCGATCGGTGCATACGAGCTGATGTTCAAAGGGACGATCCTCGCGGCCAAGTACTGGAAGCCGTCGCAGATAATCACGATCTACGTGGTGATCTCGATGGTGTACTTCGTAATCAACTTCACAATCTCGATGATCGCCCGACGCCTGCAAACCAAGCTGTCGATAGGTCGCGGCTCGATCGGTTCCTAGTGGGCGTCACGCTGCCCGCCCTTCTGGCTTCGCACCCCTTTCGTGCTACGTGCACCCCCTGCCTTGCCCAGTGCAATCACTTGTGTTGATGTTAAGTATCAAATACTCTCACGTATGAGCACGCGTCCGCGTGGGGTGCGAACCGTCGCTCACTGTGCGCGGCACTTCCCACCATCGTCTACAGGAGGAACGCATGAACACGACGCTCAGCGTCCGGAAGGTTCAGGAAGACGCCGAGGCGTACTTCCGGCAGGGGAACTACTACTGCTCGGAAGCGATCGTCGCATCTGTCCGAGACAACATCGCCCCCGAGATGCCCGAGGCGCTCATCGCAGCCGCATCCGGATTCCCTGTGGGCGTCGGTCGTTCGAAGTGCATGTGCGGTGCGGTCTCCGGTGCCGTCATCAGCCTGGGCTACGTTTTTGGACGCACCGAACCGAGCGCTCCTTCGGATCCGAAATCGGTTAAGACGATGGAGCTTGCCAACGAGCTCCAGCAAGCGTTCCGCGACAACCACCGCGTGCTCTGTTGTAGCGTCCAGACCAAGGGGATGGACATGGCGAGCGGCGAGCATAAGGCGCAGTGCGTCGCATTCACCGGAGAGATGGCGGCAAAGACGGCCGAGATAATCGCCCGAGAGCTGTCACTTGTCACCGCTGACCAGGAGGCCTGAGAGATGTCGTTCATCCGCCGGATTCCCATCCCCATGTCAGCCCTTGCGCTTGCCACTGCGTCGCTCGGCAACCTCTTGCTTCCGTATTCATCCGCTATCCGCGCCGTCTGCGGCGTAGTTGCGGCTGTGCTCGCGCTCCTCGTGCTCGCGCGTATCGCGTTCGACTTCTCGGGTGTGCGTAAGGAGCTTGAGAACCCCGCAGTTATGGCGGTGTTCCCGGCGTTCTTCATGGCGCTCATGCTGCTTGCAACGTACCTGAAGCCCTACGCTGCAGCACCCGCGCAGGCTCTCTGGATGGGTGCGCTCGTAGTGCAGCTTCTCGTTGCGGTGGTATTCGCGTACCGCTTCATCGGGTCGTTCAAGCTCGCTCAGGTGCTTCCCGGCTGGTTCCTCGTGTTCGTCGGTTTCGTCGTTGGAAGCGTTACGAGCCCCGCCTTTGGCGCGCAGTCCGTTGGCCGGGTTCTCCTGTACGCGGGACTCATCGGATACGTCGGAGTCCTGGCGGCGGTCGTGTATCGCATGGTCAAAGTCGGAGACCTGCCCGAGCCGGCGCTGCCCACCGTCGCCATCTTTGCCGCGCCGCCGAGCCTCTGTCTCGTTGGCTACCTCGCCGTGACTCCGGCGAAGCAGGCTGGCGTCGTGTACGCGTTGCTCGCAATCGCTGCTGCGAGTCTGGTGTACGTCCTCACGCGGCTGCCGCGCATCCTGAAGACCCGCTTCTACCCGACGTATGCCGCCCTGACATTCCCGTTCGTGATCTCGGCAATCGCGCTCAAGCAGTCAAACGTGATTCTCGCCAAGACGGCCGCGGGATCCTTCATCCCGAAGGCCGCCATCATGGCGATGGACGGCTTGGCCACCGTCATGGTGCTCTATGTGCTGGTTCGCTACGTGATGTTCCTTCTGGCGCCTGTCGCCGAGAAGGCTCCCGAGCCTGCGCCTGCTACGGCGTAAGTGGGGGATGGGTTCTGACCGCGATTCTTGGGAGTCGAAGCCGGACGAAACGCTTGGGACTTCGCGTTGCGGATAGAATGAACCCATGGGCACATCACATGACATCGATCGCCTGCGGGCGCTGACCGGGATCAAATGGCAGCGCTTCGCGGGCGACGTCATTCCCACGTGGGTGGCGGACATGGACTTCCCGACCGCCCCGGTGGTTCTCGACGCGCTTCGGGCGATGGTTGAGTCGAGCGACTTCGGCTACAACATGACCTCGTTTGACGACAGTATTCCGAAGGTGTGGACGGAGTGGTCGTTGCGGCGCTTCGGTTGGAAGCCCGAGGTTGCCGAGACGAAAGTCTTCTCGACGACGCTACAGCCCATCGCGACCGCGCTCTCGATCGGCACGGCGCCTGGTGACGGGGTGTTGCTCTTCACGCCCGTCTACCCGCCGTTCTTCGATATGGTCACGAAGGCCGGCCGCCGACTGGTCGAGTATCGCCTCGATGAGGCCGGATGGCGCATAGACGGGGACCGGCTCCGCGCGGCGATCGATCCCGGAACCCGGGCGCTGATTCTCTGCAATCCGCATAACCCGAGCGGTCGTGCGTTCAGTCGCGAGGAGTTGCAGGCGGTCGCTCAGATCGCGCAGGAACACGACCTGCTCGTGATCAGCGACGAGATCTGGCAGGACTTCGTGTATCCGGGGGGCGAGGGGCATATCCCGTTCGCCTCGCTTGGCCCCGAAGCGTCGGGGCGGAGTGTCACGGTCACGTCGGCCAGCAAGAGCTTCAACCTCGGCGGGCTGAGTTGTGCGGTCGCTCACCTCGGCGATGCGAGGATAGCCGCAGGGGTCGCGGCGCTGCCCCCGCAGTCGCTCGGCGGCGTGAACGCCCTCGGCGCGCACGCCACGCATGCGGCCTGGACGCACGGCGAGGAGTGGCTCACCGAGACGACGGGCGTCCTTCACGCCAACCGCGACCACCTGATGGCGCGGCTCGCCGCCGAACTGCCCGAGGTTCCGGTCGAGACACCCGAGGCGACGTATCTGGCGTGGCTCGACTTCCGGGCAACGCATATCGCACCGGATCCGGCGAAGCGCCTCCTCAAGCACGGCCGTGTCGGCTTATCGCCCGGCCCGGACTTCGGCACGGCGGGGAAGGGCTTCGCGCGGCTCAACTTCGCGACCCATCGCGAGCTGCTCGATGAAATCATCGACCGCATCATCACGACGGTCCGCGGCACCTCCTAGCCGCGCCGCCGTCTTCTGCTAGCATGGCGCGACGGTGCTCACGTGGTGGCGCCGCAACCTGAATCGAGAGGAGTGGAGCGGCCATGGCCGACATGCAGTCGAAGGATCCACTCCACGGCATCACCCTAGAGACCATTCTCAACAGGCTCGTGGCCGAGTACGGCTGGGACGGGCTTGCCAGTCGCATCGCCATCAAGTGCTTCATGAGCGACCCGAGCGTCAGCTCGTCACTTAAGTTCCTGCGCAAGACTCCCTGGGCGCGCGCTCAGGTCGAGGAGTTGTTTGTCGCGTCCAAGCTCTGGGTGCGCAAGGATTCTTAACCAGCCGCCCCGCGGACTGCTAGAGTACGTCCGATGACGCTAACGACGCGACTCCGAATGAAGGCGGTTGAACTCCATGAAGGTACTCCTCGCACTCGTGCTCGCACTCTCTATGACGTTCATGTTCGGGTGCCAGGGAACCAAGCCGGAGGCCGGAGCCGGAGCCACCAGTACCGGGCAGTCCTCCGAGAAGGCTACCGAGAAGGTTGGCGAGCCGGTCGTCATCACTCCCGATCCGGGCCCGCTTGCGGCTATCGAGTCAGGTAAGGGTGCCGAGTCGATGATTGACGTGACTGACGGTGTTGGCGAGAAAGAGGCCGCAATCGTCGGTGCATACTACCTGCGAGCGCACCTTGAGGCGAAGCTTGCAGACGCCTACGGCGACACCAGCGAAGCCTACACGCTCTTGAACCAGGTCAAGGTTATGTCGGAGTGGCTGCTTACCTACTCCAGGACATCCGTTGACGGAAAGCCCGCTGACGCGTACGCGGCAACCATCGTGGTGGACGCTATGAGCGGCAAGATCCTCAGAGTGACCGAGGCGCCGTAAGGGTCTTGTGTCTATGGCAGTTTACAGGGGCGGGCCCGACGGGCCCGCCCCTTGCGTGTGCCTGTGCGCGCGATAGCGTCTCCTCGGCGGTACCGCGTCCCGCGCCCCTGCGGTAGTCCGCGCACGTGCTCCCCCCTTTTGGGTGCTGCAGGCGTGGGTGTTGTTCGCCCGTGGCGGCAGTGTTCCCTTTGCGACCCGACCCTATATGATGGCGTAGCAGCGTGTCCCCCTCAGAAGGCCAGGTCTCATGGCAACAATCGGTGCGTATTCCGAAGTCGGTACATTGCGGACCGTTCTCGTTCATCGTCCCGGGCTCGCGCTCGAGCGCTTGACGCCGCGCAATCGCGAGGAGTTCCTCTTCGACGACCTTGTGTGGGTGGAGCGCGCGCAGAGCGAGCACGACGCGTTCACGGACGTCATGCGCGACCGCGGTGTCGAGGTGCTCTACCTCCAGGACCTGCTTGTCGAGACGCTTGCGGCTTCCGCAGCTGCGCGCGCCGACATCGTGACGCGTCTCGTGTCGTCCTACACCGTCGGCCCGTCGCTCGTGCGCGACCTTCGCGCGTTCTTGCTCGCGCTCCCGGCCGAGCGGCTTTCTGAGGTCCTCGTCAGCGGCCTGCTCATCTCGGAGCTGGAAGGCTTCGACCTGGCCGCGCTCAACCGTCACTCCCTCGGTGCGGTGCTTGCCGAGCCGACCTCGTTCGTCTTGCCGCCGCTCCCCAACAGCCTCTTCACGCGCGATTCAAGCGCCTGGCTCTACGGCGGAGTCGTGCTGCCGCCGCTCTTCTGGCACGCGCGACGTCTCGAGGTCGTCAACACGTCGACCATCTACCGCTACCATCCGCGTTTTGCCGCCGAGGAGTTCTCGTTCTGGTACCCGCCGGAAGGCGACGCCGGCCGTTTCGGCGTGGAGGACCTTGGCCAGGGCAACTCGCTCGAGGGTGGCGACCTCATGCCGATCGGTAACAAGACCGTCCTCGTCGGAATGGGCGAGCGATCCACCGGACGCATGGTCGAGCACATCGCGCGGTCGCTCTTCGCCTCCGGCGCCGCCGAGCGGATCATCGCCTGCCGCATGCCGCAGGATCGCGCGTACATGCACATCGACACGATCTTCAGCTTCGTCGATCGCGACGCGGTGACGCTCTACCCGCAGGTCATCGACGCGATGCAGGTCTACAGCATTCGCCCTGGAGACGGGGAGGACTCCTTCGAGATAACCGCCGAGAAGGGTCTTCTCGAGGCGGTTGCCGACGCACTCGGCGTGAAGCAGCTGCGCACGATTCCGACGGGCGGCAACGCGTTCCAGTCCGCGCGCGAACAGTGGGATGACGGCAACAATGTCGTCGCCCTCGAGCCTGGCGTGGTCGTCGCGTACTCGAAGAACACGCATACGAACGCGGCACTGCGCTCGGCCGGCATCGAGGTCATCGAGATCGAGGGCTCGGAGCTTGGCAAGGGCCGCGGCGGCTGCCACTGCATGACGTGCCCCATCTCGCGAGATGCGATCGACTGAGAAAGCGGTCGCAGACGAGTGGATTGGCGCAGAGGTTCCCGTACTTCTCCGTGTCCGGCGGGGTAGAATGTATCAGCATGCGGAAATCCTGCATACGCACAACTCACACGAGACGTGATCGCGAAGGGATCGTTGATGGAGAAGCTGACTATCGTCGTGGCGCTTGGCGGAAACGCGCTGCTACGGCGTTCGGATCCGATGACCGCAGAGGCGCAGCGGGCGAATGTGAAGATCGCCGCCCAGTCGCTCGCGCCGCTTGCCGAGACGTGCAACCTCGTCGTCGCCCACGGCAACGGCCCGCAGGTTGGGCTGCTCGCGCTTCAGGCGGCGGCGTACACCGACGTGGAGCCGTATCCGCTCGACGTCCTCGGCGCGCAGACGCAGGGCATGATCGCGTACATGGTCGAGCAGGAACTTGGCAACGTCATCCCATTCGAGAAGCACATCGCCACCCTGCTTACGATGGTCGAGGTCGACCCCAAGGATCCGGCTTTCGATAACCCCACCAAGTTCGTCGGTCCTTCCTACGAGAAGGCAGCAGCCGACCTGCTCGCGGAGCAGAAGGGCTGGGTCTTCAAGCTCGATGGCGGGCAGTGGCGGCGCGTCGTTGCGTCGCCCGAGCCGAAGCGCATCTTCGAGATGGAGCCGATCCGCTGGCTTGTCGAGAAGGGCGCCGTCGTCATCTGCGCGGGCGGTGGCGGCATTCCCACTGTGTATCTGCCCGACGGCCAACGTACGCTCGTCGGTATCGAGGCCGTTATCGACAAGGACCTGGCGAGCGAGCTTCTCGCGCGCGAACTCAACGCTGACCTCTACGTGATGGCGACAGACGCCGAGGGCGTTTGCCTCGACTGGGGGACATCGGAGCAGTGCCAGCTCGGTTGGGTGACTCCCGAGGAGCTTGAGAAGCACGAGTTCCCGGCAGGTTCGATGGGTCCGAAGGTCGAGGCCGCGTGCCGGTTCGTGAAGGCCACCGGCAAGCGCGCCGCTATCGGACGTCTCGCGGATATCGCCGCAATCGTCGCGGGTGACGCAGGCACCAACATCGTCGCAGAGGTCCCGGCGGAGCGCAGGCGCTAGAAGCTCCTACGTTGCGGTGCGCCGGGTGAGGCCGGCCGCACTCTCCAGAACGAGCAGCGCCGCCAGTCGCACGGTGCGACCGTCGGCTGCATCTGCTGTCGCATCGATCTCGGTGATATCGATGCCGCGTACGCGCGTGTCGGACGCGAGCAGGAAGGTGAGTTGTCGCAGCTCGTCGGCGGTGATGCCGCCTGGTGCGGCTGACGGACACCCCGGTACCTCAGCGCGATCGCAGACGTCGATGTCGATGTCCACGAAGACGGGGCGGCCGCCATGACCCGCGATTCGCAGCGCTTCCGCCACGATCTCGCTGAGGTCACGGCGGCGCAGCGACGCCCGCGGCACAACGGTGATGCCCAGCTCGCGCGCACGCGCCGCATAGGCGGCCGAGTTCGAGAAGTCGCCGATGCCGATCTGCACGACGTGCGCCCCGGGCAGGCCTGCCTCGATGAGCCGACGCACCGGCGAGCCGTTGGACTCGCCGTCACGCAGGTCGTGGTGCGCGTCGAGCGTGATGAGGCCCCACGCCTCGAGATGACCGGCTGCCACGCCGCGCATGAGCGGGAAGGTGACGGAGTTATCGCCGCCGATCGCAAGCACGAGTGAGAATCGCCAGGCGGCGCCTTGGGCCGTCGCCGAAACGCGTGCTTCGCCATCGGTCCCGTCCGGGTCAGCCACATCTCCGAGGTCGACGGCGTGTAGGGCCGCAACGTCAATGCCAGTGCTTGCGGAGTACGTCGAGAAGCGCCGCAGCGCGTCTCGCACTGCAGCAGGCGTCGCGTGCGCTCCGGTTGGCGTGATGGAGTTCACGTGCGCGGGTACGCCGAGGAAAGCGAGGTCACCCGCAGGTTGGCCGTCACCGACGGGGTTGAGCCACGTGGAGGCTCTCGGCCAGAGTGGGTCTTCGGGCAGTTTCACGGCAGTCACAGCGGCACCCCGGTCTCTTTCCGCGAATATCATCACTTGCACCAGATTCCACAAAACGCCAAGTTGGTACCTACTACAAGAGTCTCTCACACCTTGCCCGGAAGAAAGGCGCACACGCATGGAGCCTATCGTCACTCTCGGAGCGGGTCCGCTCACCATCGCGGACGTCGTCGCCGTTGCCCGGCGCGGTGCGTCGGTGAAGCTTGCAGCAGAAGCCGTCAAGGCGGTTGAGGCGGCGCGCGCGCGTATCGACGAACTCGCCGCGTCGGGTAAGCCGGTCTACGGCGTGAGCACCGGTTTCGGTGCGCTTGCCACCAAATACATCGAGCCCGAGATGCGTCACCAGTTGCAGCGCTCGCTCGTGCGCTCGCACGCGGCAGGCAGCGGCGCGGAGGTTGAGACCGAGGTCGTCAGGGCGATGATGTTGCTGCGTCTGGCCACGCTCGCGACCGGGCGTACGGGCGTGCGTCTCTCGACCGTACGCGCGTACGCGGGGATGCTGAACGCCGGGATCACGCCGGTCGTCTTCGAGTACGGCTCGCTTGGCTGTTCGGGCGACCTCGCACCGCTCTCACACTGCGCGCTCGCGCTTATGGGAGAGGGTGTCGTGCACACGGTCGACGGGAGTCGCTTGTGCGCCGCTGAGGCGCTTGCCGCCGCCGGTCTCAAGCCGGTCGAGCTGGAGGAGAAGGAAGGACTCGCGCTCATCAACGGCACCGACGGCATGCTCGGAATGCTGGCGCTCGCGATAGCGGACCTGCGGGATCTCGCGAAAGTCGCGGACATCACAGCCGCCATGAGCGTCGAGGCGCTTCTCGGCACGGACCGCGTGTTCGCGCCGGAGTTGGCTGCGCTGCGTCCCCACCCGGGGCAGGCTGCGTCCGCGCGAAATCTCATGCGGCTCCTCGAGGGTTCGGAGATGATGGCGTCGCACCGGACGTACGACAATCGCGTGCAGGACGCGTACTCGCTCAGGTGCGCCCCGCAGGTTGCAGGTGCGGTGCGAGACACGATCGCGCATGCCGAGATGGTCGCCGCGCGCGAGCTTGCCTCGGCGATCGACAACCCGGTCGTTCTCGCAGACGGTCGCATCGAGAGCAACGGCAACTTCCACGGCGCGCCGGTGGCGTACGTGCTCGATTTCCTTGCGATCGCGGTCGCCGACCTCGCGTCGATGAGCGAGCGACGCACCGACCGCATGCTCGACCCGGCGCGTTCACACGGCTTGCCGCCGTTCCTTGCGGACGACCCCGGCGTGGACTCGGGTCACATGATCGCGCAGTACACCGCGGCGTCGATCGTGAGCGAGCTCAAGCGGCTTGCGGTGCCGGCGAGCGTGGACTCGATTCCGTCATCGGCGATGCAGGAAGACCACGTCTCGATGGGCTGGAACGGTGCTCGCAAGCTGCGCCGTTCGGTCGACGGACTCTCGCGGGTGCTCGCAATCGAACTCCTCACGGCAGCCCGCGCACTCGACCTGCGTGCAGCGCTGGAGCCTGGCGCCGGCGCTGCGGCCGCCCGCGCGCTCGTGCGCGAGCACGTGGAGGGCCCGGGCCCCGACCGGTACCTCGCGGCGGAGATCGAGG
>WSXY01000025.1 GCA_009773565.1 Actinomycetota bacterium
GGCACTCCAGCTCGCACACGCTAGCGGGCACGGAAGCATCAACGCCACCCTCGGCGATCCCCACTCTTCTCGGCTCGGGCTCCGGATTCCTCGGCGTGCCCATATCCGCCTGCACTCGTCGCGGCCCGGCGGTCGGTCCGGGGAAGGGTGCTCCCATCAAGTCGGTCCCGCAGTACGGCGCGGAAGGGTCATCGCCACGCATCCGGGCAGCGACCGCTCGGCGCTCCGGCGCTTGGCGGCTCTCACGCGCGCCCGCATTCGTCCGGCCACGCACGCGCGACGGAGCCGCTTGCCGCCTGCGGCAATTTGGCTCCGCACCTCGCCTGCTCACTCGGCTTCGGATTAAGGATATGGAAAGAGCGACGGACAAGGAGGCTATCGGGATCCGCGGCGCCGCCTAACAAGCGCATCCAGCAGGCGCGCAGAAGCGCTAGACTGGGTGGACGGCATCGGCGCGCAGCTGATGCGCAAATGCGTTGGACAGACCGAAACCCGGCCCCGAGCGTTGCGGAGGTGGCACGTGGCGACCGATGCGAATGCGACAGACTACGATGCCGCCTACGTGCTTTCGATAGGCGCGATTTACGGCGGTCCCGAGTTCTCGCCGTGGCGAGATGCTCCGTGGCAAGATGCCATCAAGGAGCTGAGCAATCGGGTCGCGACCGTGCGAGAGGGCGTCGAGTCACCGCTAAACCTAAACGTCGTCTTCCACGTTCCGGGGAGCATCCTCAAACCGGAGTTCTCAGGCGTTCGAACTGGCTCGTTCCGCAAGCGGGACTGTCACCTCATGGTTCAGGTCGCGCTCCCCGTGGAAACGCCAGATGACCAAGCGAGGTACCTTCATGACGCAGTCGTCCAAGCAGTTGATGCGGTCGAGGGATGGAATAGCCGTAAAGGGAGAGGGTACGACTTGTCGGCGATCCGATTAGTCGTGGCGGGATTGTAGCTGCCCGGCGGCTGTCCAACAAGCGCATCCAGCTGACGCGCACGAGGTAGACTTACCAGGACGGCATCGGCGCGCAGCTGATGCGCAAATGCGTTCGGTGCGACGTGCGCTCGGCAAGGAACGGACTTCACGGGGGATCCGGGTCGGTGGGGGCATCGATGTTCTGCACCGGACCGTCACGCAAAGGGGCTCAGGTAGCAAGCTCCCGGGTGGTTCCAGGCTCGTGTTGGCGGGTGGCGGCGGCGCCGCACTCCGTGCAGCTTGCCGCGACAACAGGTGAATGGTCTGCGGCACGCACACCGAACAAGCGCATTCAGGCACAGCTGATGCGCACAACGTTAGGCACGCCCGTGCACCGTAGGAGTGGTCCATTGATCGCCAGCAACGCGCGCATCCCGTATTCCAGAGCCTGGCTGGCTCTGGTCATCTGCTGCGCCTTGTCCGTGACAGGTTGTGTCTCCACTTCCCCGGAGACGTTCGATGCCGCGAAGTGGAACGACCGCAGGACGGTCGGAATGGCATACGGCCTTCAGCAATCCTCCATTGTCGAGTCCATGACGGTGAGCGAAGTGAAGCGCCTCCTCGGCGAGCCGGAGACGGAAGACGTCAACGCCGCGGGGGATGGAGTGATTCAGTACGAGCTCCCGGCGTGGTACTACCTGGAGATCGCAATCGTGGATGGGCTAGCGGACTCACCAAGCGTGCAAGACTGGAACTGAAGCCAGATATGAAGTCATCGGCGGGGTGCCTAACAAGCGCATCCAGCTGACGCGCACGAGGTAGACTGACCAGGACGGCATCGGCGCGCAGCTGATGCGCAAATGCGTTAGGACGAATCCTGAAGGGAGGGTCGGTGAACAACGGCAGGCTTAGAGGGTCGTCGCTCTTGTCATCAGGGATCACGCTGGGCGGTGTCGGTGTCATCGTCGGGGTCTTGGCCAAACTCATCGACGGTTGGGGTCTGCCGGTCGCAACCGACCTCGTCGCTAATCTCGGCCTTTGGATTCTGGTCGTGTCGCTTATCGGCGCAAAGAGTCGGTCCCGGACGGCTGCCGTCGTGCGAGTGACAGTCTTCTTGATCGCAATGCTTCTCGGGTACTTCGGGACTTCGGCCCTCTTCTTCGACTACATGCCTTGGCGCTACGCGCTCGGATGGATTGCGGTCACGTTCGTTCTCGGGGTCCCGTTTGCCATGATCACCTGGTACTCCCGCGGGACGGGATGGCTGGCCGCCTGCGCTGCGGCGGTGCCTCTCGCGATGTTGGTCTTCTCGTGGCTGCCCTACCTGCTGCCGCCAGTGAGTGAGACCGTCGCTTCGCTGGTCAACTACGTGACAGCATTCAATCTCGTCGCCGGAGTCGCGCTCGTGGTTGCGCTGCCACAAGGCAACCGACAGCGGGTGCGCGTGCTTGCTCTTGCCCCTGTCGTAGCGGTCGCCGTTGGCCTCGCACAGTATGTGGTTCTCTGAAGTTCTGATATTGCCGCGGCCCGTGGGTTGATCGTCCTAACAAGCGCATCAACACGACTCGCAAAGCGTTATCGTACTAAGAGAGGCGCGTCGCTCGCGCGTTATGCGCAACACGTTAGCCGGACAGGAGATCTCGTGGAATCGAGTTGGGATAGCGTCTACGCTGACATCGAGGATCTGCTTGCGCCGCAACTTGCCCTCGATACTTGGGAGCGAACCCTCTACTACCACCTCCTGCGTCATACGCGCCTTAAGGGAATCGCTTCGGCGCACTTCGCAGTCGGGCCATTGTCTACGGGGCTCCCAATCAGCGACTTCAAAGTGCGAGAAGTGCTGCGGTCTCTGGATGCGAAGGGCTGCATCAGGATTGAGGATCGCTCGAGGCACGGCCATCTGATTCACGTCGTTCTTCCTTCGGAACTTCCGGTGCTCGTTCGCGAATCCCGGGAAGCTCCGGACATTGATATAGAAGCCCTCGATTTCTTCTCAGGGCGGCGCTATGTCGAGGCGCTGTTGGCACGACAGGATGATGCGTGCTTCTACTGTCTGCGAGTCATCTCGCCAGAATCTTGCGAGCTTGATCATCTTGTGCCGCAGGCTGAGCGCCTGGACAATTCCTTCAGGAATGTCGTGGCTTCGTGTCACAACTGCAACAAGGCCAAGGGGTCGACCTCGGTAGTTGATTTCTTCCGGACCCGGTATCGGTCTGGCCTCCTGAGCGAGGGAGAGCTGCAAAGTCGACTCGCCGTTCTGGCCGCAATTCAGAGCGGGGAGCTGGTTCCTGATATTCATCGGCTGCGCGGCTAACAAGCGCATCCAGCTGACGCGCACGAGGTAGACTGACCAGGACGACATCGGCGCGCAGCTGATGCGCAAATGCGTTAGGCCTGCAAGGGGGAAACGTGGGACTTCGGGGGTTCCGCGACGATGATTCTGTCGCGGTGCATGCGCTCATCCAGCGGACGATCGATGCGTGCTACTCGGATGCCTACCCACCGCGGGCCGTCGACTTCTTCAGGGAGTTCCACTCGCTTGAGGCCGTCGGCAGACGCGCTGCGGCTGGAGAGGTCGTGGTGGTCGAGGATGGCTCGGGGATCGTCGCGACCGGCGCGCGCGTGGGTCATGAGATCAGCGGCGTCTTCGTCGCCCCAGAGGCGCAGGGCAGCGGTATCGGCGCTCTCGTGATGGACGAGCTCGAAGCAGGGGTTCTTGCAGCGGGACATCTCGTGGCCCGCCTGGACGTCTCGCTTCCATCACGTGGCTTCTACGAGCGACGCGGCTACGTGGTCGTTGCGGATCGTTCGATCGACGTGGGTGGCGGGCAGCGGTTGGACTACTGGGAGGCTGAGAAGTCGCTGGGGGCGTGAGGCCTAACAAGTGCTTCCAGCCGACTCACGCACGCGCTAGGCTGAACTGGAGCCGCTCGTTCGCGGCTGAAGCACAGAATCGTTCGGTGCGACGTGCGCTCGGCAAGGAACGGACTTCACGGGGGATCCGGGTCGGTGGGGGCATCGATGTTCTGCACCGGGCCGTCACGCAAAGGGCTCAGGCAGCAAGCTCCCGGGTGGTTCCGGGCTCGTGTTGGCGGGTGGCGGCGGCGCCGCACTCCGTGCAGCTTGCCGCGACAACAGGTGAATGGTCTGCGGCACGCACACCGAACAAGCGCATTCAG
>WSXY01000018.1 GCA_009773565.1 Actinomycetota bacterium
GGAGTACTATCGAAGACAAGCCGACGTACACGGATCACCCTGATGGGTGTAGCGCATGTATCTGGACCTGGGTGTCCCATATGTGGTGGACCAGCACACGCCCTTGACCCCCGCGCCCCCCGCGCGCTAAGGTGTCCCCCAACACTCGGCGGCTTTCGCCGACCACAGCTCGTGAACGTGAGGGAAGAGGGCATCATCGGCCCGGCCACCCCTCCGCAGGTTCTCCGCCAGGGCGACTCCAGGGAGTCGAAGGAAGCGGACGGCGCTCCAGGAGCCGTTATCTCCGGACTCGAGACCAGGCGCGCAATCGGCGCCCGGTGAAGACAGGTGGTACCGCGAGCGGCCCTCGCCCTGTTCCCAGGGGAGGCCGTTTCTTCGTTTCCGGGGCACGTTGCCCGGGTGAGGGTGATCGCGATGGGTACCGCGAGAGTGGTCTTCGACAGGTGGGACGGCCGTTACGCCGAGCGCATGGGCGCCATTCGCTCCTCGGCAGTAAGGGACCTGTTCGCCGCAGCATCGCGCCCCGACATCATCTCGCTCTCGGGCGGCATGCCCGAGGTCTCCCGCGTTCCCACCGAAGCCGTCGCGCGCGCCGCGGCCGCCGCCATCCGCGAGCACGGCGCGCAGGCGCTCCAGTACGGATCCTCGGAAGGTCGCGTGCAGCTCCGCACGATCATCGCGGAACTCATGGCCGAGAACGGAGTGCGCCTCAAGCCCGACGACCTCATCGTGACCGCAGGCGCGCAGCAGGCACTCGACCTGATCGCGAAGATCTTCATCGACCCCGGCGACACGATCATCACCGAGGGGCCGACGTACCTGGGCGCGCTCCAGGCGTTCTCGGCGTACCAGCCCAACATCGTGTGCATCCCGATGGACGAGGGTGGCATGCGCGTGGACGTGCTCGAGGCCGAACTCAGACGCCTCGGCCCGCGCGGTGCGAAGTTCATCTACACGATTCCCAACTTCCAGAATCCCGCGGGCGTGACGCTCACGCCCGAGCGCCGTCGCCGACTCGTGGAACTCTCGCGCGAGTACGACATCCCGCTCGTCGAGGACGACCCCTATGGGCGCCTCCGTTTCGAGGGAGGGCACGCGAAGCCGCTCCGCGCGCTCGACGAGGACGTCATCTACCTCGGCACGATGAGCAAGATCTTCGCGCCGGGCCTGCGTCTGGGGTGGGTGGCGGCGCCGAAGCCGATTCTCGGCAAGATCCTGCTCGCGAAGCAGGCTGCAGACCTGTGCGGCAGCGCGTACGCCCAGGTGACCGCCGAGCGGTACTTTGCGGGCACACGGTGGAGAAAGGTGCTCCAGGACCTTACACGGACGTACAAGGCGCGTCGCGATGCAATGCTGGAGGCACTCGATGAGCACCTGCCGCCAGAAGTGCGCTACACGCACCCGGAAGGCGGTTTCTTCGTGTGGGTGGAGCTCCCGGCGTTCCTCGACGTGAAGCCGCTGCTGGCCGAGGCGATCGAGCGTGGTGTGACGTACGTGCCCGGCGATGCGTTTTACCCCGACGGTCGCGGTCGCAACTGCATGCGTCTGGCATTCTGCTTCGCAGAGCCCGACGATATCCGAGAAGGCGTACGTCGCCTCGCCGAGGTGCTCGAAGACAGGCTCGAACTCTACCGCGCCTTCCAGGCGGCCGGCGTACTCAACGAGGAGGTCATGTCCGCATGAAAGAGAAGATCGCGGTCCTCATGGGCGGCCGCTCGCTCGAGCGCGAGGTGTCGCTTCGCAGCGGCAAGCGAGTCTGCGATGCGCTCACCGAACGCGGCTACCGCGTGGTGCCGCTCGACGTGACGCCCGAGCTTGTCGCGACGCTTCGCTCGGAGCGCCCGGACGCGGCGTACATTGCGCTTCACGGCAAAGACGGCGAGGACGGCGCCGTGCAGGAGGTGCTCGAGTTCCTCGGCATCCCGTACACAGGGCCGGGTGTCGTTGCGTCAACGCTCGCATGGGATAAGGCGGTCTCCAAGCGCCTCTTCCGCGAGCACGGCATTCCGACGCCCGCGTGGGTGACCTTCAGCACCGCCGCGTTCAAGCAGATGGGCGCGGCCACCGCGCTCGATCTGGTGCCCGATGCTGTCGGCGGCTTCCCGCTTGTCGTCAAGCCCGCCGAGCAGGGCTCAGCGCTCGGCCTCACGCGCGTCACAGAGGCAGCCGAGCTCCCGAACGCACTCATGAACGCGCTCTCGTATGGCGACAAGGCGATCGTCGAGAAGTGGATCGACGGCGCCGAACTTGCGGTCTCTGTGCTCGACGGCGCCGAGGGCGTGCGCGTTTTGCCGCCGGTCGAGATGGTTGCGAAGTCGGGCCTCTTCGACTTCTCGGCGATGTATACGCCCGGCGAGACCGACTACTACGTCCCGGCGCGGCTCGACGACGCGGTGATGGCCGAGGTCGTCCGCCTGGCAGGCGAGGTGCACACGCTTCTCGGCTGCCGTCATGTCAGTCGCGTGGATATGGTGGTAGGTGCCGACGGCGTGCCCCAGGTGCTCGAAGTCAATACATCTCCGGGCATGACTGAGACATCGCTTCTCCCGATGGCCGCCGCCGCGGTCGACGTGTCTTTCCAAGAGTTGGTAGAACTTCTCGCCCGGGCCGCGCTCGATGGGCTAGAGTGATGGGTATAGGTAATGGTACGGGAACGGACAGTTCCCGCAGATGTTAGTTCGATGACGGAGGTGTGCTATGTACGACTATCGCAGAGGTGAGAGCATCCTCGGCGCGTTCCTGCTCGGCGGCGTCGTCGGCGCTGTTCTGGGCCTGCTGTTCGCGCCAAAATCCGGCAAAGAGAATCGCGAACTCCTCGCTTCCAAGGCGAATGAGTACTGGGGCGAAGGTATGGAGTACTACGAGACCGGCCGCGAGAAGGTCGCCGAAGTCTACGAGACCGGTCGCGAGAAGGCGACCGAGACCGCCGAGGAGCTCAAGGTGAAGATCGATGCCGCGCGCGATCGTCTTCGCGAGCAAGTCGAGACTGTTTCCAACCAGGCGAAGGACAAGGTCGTCGAGGTCGTTCCCGTCGCCAAGGAGACCGTCCATAAGGTCGGCGATGCCGTGAAGACCGGCGTGACAACGGCCGAGGTCAAGGCCGAGGATCTACTCAACAAGGTTGCCGAGAAGGCCGCTGCGGACAAGGCTGCGTTCGCGGCCGATGACGGGGCGCCGGCACTCAGCTAGCGTTTGATGACGAGGACATTCTCGGAGCCGGTCGCTTCCGCGGCCGGTTCCGTCATTAGTCGGAGGGATGCGATGCCGCATACGACCACGCTCGATGGTGTCGACGTCCTTGGGGCGACTGGTGTGCGCCTCGGGAGTATCTCCGGCGTGCTCTTCCACCCGAAGGAGGCGCGAGTGATCGGCCTTGCTGTGACGCGTCCGAGAGTAGTAGGGGTCGTCTCCCGGAAGCCAGCCTACGTGGCTCTCTCCGCGGTGACCTTCGAGAACCGTGGCGCGCTACTTGCCACAAAGCGTCTGCCCACGAACGTCGAGGGCGAACGGGCGATCGGCGCGTCCTGGGACGACACGGTGCTGTGGGATTCGATGCCCGTGCGCTCAACCGACGGTGATGCTGTCGGTGTGGTCGGTGATGTGTCGTTCGACGGCACGACAGGCACGGCACTCTCGCTCCGTGTCTCGACCGGCATTCTCGGTGATATCGCCGTCGGGCGTCTCGATGTGCCAGTTGCGCTCATCGAGGGATTCGACGGTGATGCCGTGGTCATTCACGCCAGCTATGCGGACCTGCGGGCGAGCGGCGGGGCCGCCAAAGTCGCTGCGAAGACCGCTTCAGCGGCGAAAGTCGCGGGCACCCGTGTCGCGAAGCAGGCATACGATACGGGCATGTCAGCTGCAGTTGCCGTCGGGAAGTCGTTCAAGAGCGGCACCGGTCGGCGTATGCTCGACAAGTTCCGCGAAATGACTCGCGACGAAGACGAGACCAAGGAAACGTAGTGGCCCGGAAGTTCCGACCGCTTACAAGCGACATCCTGCCCGACCTCCCTGCGGGGTGCTCGGGCTGCGTGTTCTGGGAGAGTATCTCCGTTCAGCCGCTCCGGTGCGGAGCGAGCTGTGATCCAGAGCTCGCCAAGGAGTGGGTCGATGAGGTGTCGTCCGAGTGGGGAGAATGCGGACGGGTCGTCGTCGAAGACGGCGAGATTCTCGGCTTCATCAAGTACGCACCGGCGCGACTCGTGCCGCAGGCGCGGTTGATGCCCGCGGGTGCGCCAGATCCCGATGCGGTCCTCATCGCGTGCATGCACATCGCTCCCGAGGCGCGACAGCGCGGCCTTGGCAAGGTGCTGCTCCAGGCTGCACTTCGCGATCTCACAACTCGCGGCGAGCGCACTGTTCAGTCGTACGCTACGACCCGCCGCGGTGAATACGCGCTCTCGCCGGTCGTTGGCGTCGAGTTTCTGCTGCGAATGGGCTTCACCGTTGTGCGTCCTCATCCCGAGTTGCCACTCATGCAGCTCGACTTGCGCTCTCTGGCTTCCTGGACGGAGAATCTCGAGGCGGTGCTGGAGTCGCTCCGGTTGCCGCTGCGCGTTCCGAGAGGTGCGCCGGTCCCCAACATCAGGGAGAAGAGTTCATGAGCGAAGGTGCGGAGAAGCCGATCGACCGCATGACGGGTTCGGCGGGGCGCGTTCGTTCGTTTCTTGAGTCGCACGGCCTCGATGGTGGTCTCGTGCACTTCGAGCAGTCGACCAAGACGGCGCAGATGGCTGCCGATGCGATGGGCTGTGAGCTCGGGCAGATCGTGAAGTCCCTCGTGTTCGTTGTGGACGACAGGGCCGTTCTCGCGCTCGTCGCAGGCGATCGCCGGGGCGATACGGGCGCGATCGCTCGTCTCATGGAGGGTGCAAAGGCGGCGTTTGCCGACCCTGACACTGTTCGGGCTGCCACCGGCTATGCCATCGGCGGTGTCTCGCCGTTCGCGCTACCAGAGGATCTCCCGGTCTTCATCGATGATTCGTTGGAGCGCTTCGAGGTTGTGTATCCCGCCGGTGGGACGCCGAGCTCCATGGTGCGGATGACGTTCGCGCAACTCCTCGACATTTCGGGTGGACGGATTGCCGCGATAGCGCGATAGTCACGGTGCCTATGCAAACGAACCCGACACACACACATCGCCTTGGCCTGTCCGCGATCATGACGGCGCTCGCCGTCTTCGCGGTACTCCCGCTCCTCGCTCAGGGTTTCTTCGGCCGCGTTCCCGTTGTGCTTGACGGTGTTCCGGCATCCGTCGGCGTCGGCGACTCTCTCGGAGAGGCGCTCGCAGAGAGGCCATCCCTGGCCCGGTCCGGAGATCTTCTCGCCGTGACTGACGGGCGGGTCGTGCTTTCGGGCGGGGGAGAACCCGCTCACGTAAGACTCAACGGGCGGCCTGTGACCCCCGACGTGCGAATCGCCCCGGGGGACACCATCGAGGTCGAGCGCGGGGCCGATGCTGTCGAGCCAACTGTCGAGGAAACACACGCCATCTCGATACCTACCAAGGTCGTTGGCCAGGGTGCGGTCCTCACGATGGCCGCGCCGGGATCGGTCGGAGTCCAGCGCGTCTCCGTCGGGACTGTCTCGGGCGATATCGTCACGAGCGAGACGGTCGTGCCGCCTGAGCCGATGATCTTGCGCCGCATGAGTGGTGACAGAAAGAAAGTCGTCGCGCTCACATTTGATGACGGCCCTTGGCCCGGGCAGACCGACAAGATCCTCGATATCCTCAAGCGGGAACAGGTTCCGGCGACGTTCTTCGCACTTGGAGTCTACGTCAAACGACATCCTGCGCTTGTGGCGCGCGAGACCCGCGAGGGTCATGACGTTGGCAATCACACGTACTACCATCCCAATCTCACAACTGCGGATCCCAAGAAACTCCAGCGCGAGATCGCGGGCACGAATGCGGCCATCAAGCGCGCCGGTGGTGAGCGCCCAGAGTGGTTCCGCCCGCCGATGGGTCTCGTGAACGAGCAATCCTACGCACTACTCAAGGCCGAGAAGGTCAGACCTGTGCTCTGGACGGTCGATCCTCAGGACTGGCATCGAGACGCAGAAGCGGCGCGGATCGAGCGTGCCGTTGTCGACGGGGCACGGCCCGGGTCCGTGATCTTGCTGCACGACGGTGGGGGAGATCGCACCGAGACCATCAAGGCGTTGCCGGGAATCATTGGCGCGCTCAGGAAGCGCGGCTACGAGTTCGTTCTGCTCGACGGCCTGCCGCAGGCGCCGAAGGCTCGCTGGTAGCGTTCGGGCTCAGCCCCGCCGGATGACGCGGGTCGGGGTGACAAGTATGTCGACCGGGCGATCCTTCTCACCGCACGGCACCACCGCCACCACCTGCTCGTCAAAGGCGACGCCGATGGTGATCGTGGACTCCGGTAGTCGGGCGAGCAGCGTGTCGTAGTAGCCTGCGCCGAGGCCGAGCCGGCGGCATTCAGGGTCATAGGCAACACCCGGCACGACCAGGACGTCAATCTCAGACGGAAGCGCAACCGGCGCCTTCTCGCAGGGCTCCTTGAGCCCGTAGGCGCCCGTACAGAGCTCGCGCCCACGCTCGTGCCAGTGCAGTTCGAGTTCGCGGCGTCCCTTCACGCGCGGGAGCGCGACACGGACACCGCGGTCCCACAGCGCCTCGATGATGCCGGTTGCGTCGACCTCCTCGGGCATAGCGCCGTACGCGAGGACAGCCGTGGCGCGTTCTATCTCCGGAAGCGCGAGAACCGTATGCATCACCGCGAGCGACGCGGCTTCGTGGAGCTCGGGCATGACCGAGCGTCGTGCTGCCCGTGATTTCAGGCGTAGTTCCGACTTTGCGCGTGCGATGTGCTCAGCGTCCGGCACAGTTCTCCTCCCCCAAGGTGACGACGGAAGTATAGGGTGCTAGGCCGGGAACGTCTATAGACGCTTTAGCACGGACGGATGAGCAAGTATGCCCCTATCCAATGCCGAGGACCGTCATGCCGAGAAGGAGAGCTGTCAGCGTGATGACGACAACGATCGTTGTCCAGGCGAAGGTATTTCCAACGCGTCCGTTCACATATCTGCCCATGATCCGGCGATCATTGATGATGATCATCATGAAGATGAGCAAGAACGGAAGCAGCATGCCGTTGATGACCTGCGAGACGAGCATGATCGTGATGAGGTTGAGACCGGGAATGAGGATGACGGCAGCGCCGGTCAGGATGACGAAGGTATACAGCCCGTTGAAGAGCGGCGCTTCGCTCCAGGAGCGGTCAAGGCCCGCCTCCCACCCGAAGGCCTCGCAGATAGCGTACGAAGCCGTGAGCGGAAGTACCGCCGCTGCCAGTACCGAGGCCGAGAGAAGCCCGATTGCGAACAGCGTCTCGGCGTAGTGGCCCGCAAGCGGTGCGAGCGCTCGCGCCGCTTCGCCTGCGCCGGTGATCTCGACGCCGGCCGGATGCAGCACCGTCGCCGTGGTGATGATGATGAAGCAGGCGATCACGTTGGCCACGATCGCGCCAACGATCACATCCCAGCGTGCGAGCGCCCACTCCTTCACGGTCGTGCCCTTGTCCACGATATTGCTCTGCACGAGGAACTGCATCCACGGGGCGATCGTCGTTCCGGTAAGGCCGATCGCAAGCGCGATGAATGCCTGCGTGGGCACGATCTTCGGCACAACGGCACTCGTGGCTACGACCGCCCAATCAGGCTTTGCGAGGAACGCCGCGATGACATACGCGATGAACACCGATGAGAGCGCAAGCAATACCTTCTCCACGTTTCGGAACGATCCGCGCACGACGAGCAGCCACACGACGATCGCGGCGATCGGTACGGATATGTACTTCGAGACGCCGAAGAGTTGCATCGCGGCAGCGATACCGGCGAACTCGGCGATCGTGGTCGCGGCGTTGCTCGCAAGCAGCATGAGCATCGCGAGGAACGTGGGGCGCACCCCGAAGCGTTCTCGGATGAGCGCCGCGAAGCCCTTGCCGGTGACGGCGCCCATCCGGCCCGCCATCTCCTGCACGATCACGAAGGAGGGTGTCATCGCCAGCATCATCCAGAGCATGGTATAGCCGTACTTTGCGCCGGCAACCGAGTACGTGGAAATGCCGCCGGAGTCGTTGCCCGCCGAGGCGGCGATGACGCCCGGGCCAATGACGGCGAGGAGCGCGAATAAGCCCGTCCTCGTCCGTCTCGTGTTCTTGCTTGTCACCGGTGCGTTTCCGTCACGATCCGGTAATGCTTCGGATGGCGAAGAACGCCATATACGCGAATCCGGTGAATGACAGCGCGCCAACAATCATCAGGGTCACGGTCACGGCTGTCCCGGAAACGCGGCGGCCGCGAGATGCAGCTGCCTCGGCGATGCGGGCGACGAGTGTGCCGGCCACGGAGACGAGTAGCACGGAGAGTGCGTACACGAGGCCGACGACGATCGTAACCTCGATGCGGATGAGGGTCTCAGATTCGCCTCCCGGCTGGAGCCAATCGGTAAGCCCGATAAACAGCCACGTGATTGCCCCGGTCACCAACCCGACGACAAGTCCCAGCCCCGTGCCCGCGAGCGCGTCACCGGTGATCCGGCGCCACAAAGGCATCTTGTCTTCTTCATCTTCCGATTCGATCACCCGGGAGAGTGCATGCGACGCGACATCCTCGGCGATTCTGAGGACAACCGTGCCGGCAAGTAGCACGATGAGGGCCTCCGGGATCGTTGCGGCCGCAACAAGCGCCAGGAGCGACCACACTACGAGCCAGCCCCTGCGCGATACCCACCGCCAGATACCAGAGACACCCTCTCGCGCGCGCTGACCGGTAGCGATCTGGAGGTCCTCGGCGGATTCCTCCTCAAGTACCGCGAGTGCATCGTCGACGGTCACGATACCGAGCAGCCGACCCGTCTCGTCGATGACCGGCATCGCGAGCAGGTCGTACTTGCTCATCGTCTCGGCGACGTCTTCTTGATCGTCGTCAACGTCTGCCGTGAAGACATCCTTTGTGACGATGTCAGCGACGAGCGTCCCGGGCTCACTGACGACCAGGTCACGGAGGGAGATGACGCCCTCGAGACGATCATCATCGTCGGTGACATAGATGTAGTAGATGCTTTCGTTCTCGGCAGCTTCGCCCCGAAGGTGCTCGATGACCTGCTGTACGGTCCACTCCGCAGAGATCGTGGTGACCTCGGGCGTCATGATGCCGCCGGCTGTCTTCTCGCGATAGCCGAGAAGACCGCGGATCGCGCCGGACTCCTTCATGCCCATGAGCCGCAACAGCGCTTCGGCCTTGTCGTAGGGGAGGTCGCCGATGACGTCGGCGGCATCGTCCGGATCCATCATCTCGAGGATGTCCGAGGCGCGCTGGCTGCCGAGGTCATCGATGACGTCGGCCTGGAACTCGTCCTCAAGTTCCGAGATGGTCTCGGCCGCCTGGGAGTTGTCGAGGTGCTCGAATACCTTCGCGCGCTGAGCTGGCGTGAGCTTCTCGAGCACGTCGGCGATATCCGCAGGGTGGAGTTCATGCAGCCGCTTATGGGTGACCGAGAGCTGCACGTGCGAGAGGTCGCGGTCGAGCAGATCCATGTAGTTCCACGCGATGAGGTCTTCGGTCAGCTCGGAGCCGAAGATGCGCACGATGCGCTGAACTCCTCGCTCCAGTGCTGGCGACAGGCCACGGAGGATGCCCCTCACGCCGACCTCGGCGCCGAGCAGCCGGAGCTGGTTGCGTGACTCGGAGAGTTTGAGGTCGTTGACGCGGACGACCTTCATGCCTTGCGTGTCGACGATCTGCTGGCTGAGCAGGTCGCGCGCGAGAAGGATCTCATCCGGCTGCAAGTACGAGAACCTGAGGGCATCCCGTGTGACGTTCAACGTCACACGATCGTCGTCGATCTCGGCGACGAACTTGCGCCATGACAGCATGAAGGGCGTCTTCTCTGGGCCGAGAAACGCCAGTGATGTAACGCGCGGGAATACTTCGCGCGTAGCGATAGCAACGTCGCTGATGGTGCCGATCTCGTCGCCTGCGGCGTCGACGACCGGCTTGCCCAGCATGCGGGTCAAGTAGAACAAGCTAGCTCCCTCCCTCCGGAGAGATTCCGGAAGGCTCTTTCGGGGGTCCCGCGCCCCCCGACGAGCGGGAGCCGGGACCTACGGACTGAACGGAGTCACGAGGTTCCTGTTCTCACGGTTATAGGTCCGACAAACATAAAACCCCTCTGTCCGGTGCGGACGAGGGGTCGGGTGTGGCATGTGTCAGCCACGCGTATCGCCCGGACGATGAATCGTCCGGAGCGTCCCTTCCCTCGTCATGGTTTGAGCACTGTCCGACGTAGGGAGCGAAATGGTCTCGCCGCCGGAGGTATCCGGCCTTACCGCCCAGCCACGTTATCCTTCGCCTTAAGCCGGCGAGGGTTGTTCTACCCATTGGCGTCTCTCGACATTTCCGGGCAGTGGCCTGTGTTCGAACAGGAGCCGCACCTAACGGAACGGAGCCTTACGTGTTGTCAACGCCCAAAAGGGGCACGGACGATTGTATGCTTTGTGTATCTGATTTCACAAGGGCGCGAGCGCGGTAGCGCGTGCCGCCAGCCATGCGTGCGCGAACTCGGCCCAGCCGTCGCCCCGCTCTGCGCGTGTTGCGACGATCGTGTCGAGCCCCTCGATCGCCGACAGTACTCGCGGGTCGGCAAGCGCGTTCTTCACGAGCACCCCGAGTGCCGCCGCGTTCATCATCTCGACATCGGTCGTAGAGTCGCCGATTGCCACGGCGTCAGCCGGCGTCAGCCCGCGACGTGCCAGGAGCTCTCGTATCGCATGCTCTTTCGACGTTCCCCGCGGCACGAGGTGATAGACGTGCACCTCATCGACGTCCATGAGCGTGTGGCGCGGCGGGTGGATGATGCCGTTATCGATGATGTCGATCGGCACCGTGAGTGTGTTGAGCGCCGCCTGTGCGGTCGCGCAGTCGAGGCTGCCGCGCAGCACGTGCGTGACCTCGCGGTCGGTGTGCCAGGGGTCGTGCTCCTCGATCTTGCCGGGGAACGTGTCGGTGAGCACGCGCAGCCCGCCAAGTCGGGTGATCGCGTGGTACGGCGTCTCGTTCGCGAGAAGAACCCCATCCGGCCACTCGCCGAGAAGATACTCGACCGCTTCACCCCGGCCGTGCTTCACGATGCAGCCGAGTTCGGCAATGAACGACTCCCAGCCGAGGATCCGGCTCACCTCGCCGGCCTGGATGCGGTTGCGTCCCGTGCAGACGACGACCTCCAGCCCTGCCTTGTTGACCTCGACGATAGCCTGGACGGTCGTGAGCGCCGGTGCGCCGGTCGCGTCGATGAGCACCGAACCGCCAAGTCCCAGCAGCGTGCCGTCAAGGTCAGTGAGCGCGATCTGCGCCCGCGACAGCACCTCTGCGGCGAACGGCGATTCATCGAGATACGGCAGCGTGTGCGGCACGGTGGCTCCTCGGTATCGATGGGTGCGTTTCTCGGCCGTCGTCTATTCTATAATGTGACGCGTGCGCCCGCCGGGCGCCTTTGCATGACGGAGGATTTGCCGTGACACCGGAACACGTGGACGAGAGCCTGGAGATGCCCTACCCGCAGTATCGCTGCGCGGTATGCGAGAAGGATCTGCCGCTGACCGAGGCACGCCTGACAGTCACCTGCCAGGAGCACCGCGCCGGCCGGGGCCGCGGCACGTACAACGTGCGGCCTGCGGTTGCGGCCGACCGTCATGATATCGAGGAGATCTGCGATCGCGCCTGGGGCGAGACCGACATCGATGCTTTCGGGCGTACGTTCGATGTGCTCGCCGGCGAGAACCTCGTTGCCGAGGCCGATGGTGAATTCGCCGGCCTTGTGTCTCTCGCGCTCGACCGCGGCGAGCTGGCGGTCGTGCTGCTCTCGGTGTACCCCGGCTATCAGGGCTCCGGTGTGGGCTCCGCGCTCATGGATGCGGCCGCCGCCGCTGCGCGCGACAAGGGTGTCTACTCGCTCAAGACCGCGACCACCAATGACGACATCCCTGCGCTCCACTTCTACCAGCGCCACGGTTTCGGCATCTACGAGATCGAGACCGGCATCATGATCGACCACCACGGCGAGGCCATCTCCGGCTTTGCCGGCATCCCCGTGCGAGACGAGATCCGCCTGCGCCGCCCGGTGTGCCGCTAGCACGCCAGACCACGACTGTCAGACGATCGAGGAGGACCCCCTGTGAGAACCACCCGCACCCGTCTTTTCGCCCTCACGCTCGCGATGTTGCTGCTTGTCGGCTCTGTCGCTGGCTGCGCGAAGAAGGCTGAGCCCGCGAAGACCGGCGAGACCACCATCACAACGGCGCCGGAACCCATTCGCATCGGCACGCTTCCTACTGAGGACGCATTGCCGCTCTGGGTCGCCGAGAACAAGGGCCTCTTCGAGAAGGCGGGAATTGCTGTCGAGATCACGACGTTCCAAGCAGCGCAGGAGCGCGACGCCGCGTTTGCCTCCGGTGCGATCGACGCCTACATGGGCGACATCATCGCTTCGGCCGCACTTGAGGCCGGCGGCGCGCCGGTGTCGATTGCGACGGTCATGCTTGGCGCGACTGCCAAAGAAGGTCGGTTCGCGATCGTCGCGAAGCCGGGTAGCACGGCAAAGACGGCTGCAGATCTTGCCGGTGTTCCGGTCGCGACTTCCTCGGCAACCATCCAGGAGTATGTGCTCGACGGACTCATGAAGGCCGGCGGCGTGGCGGATGCCAAGGTGAAGAAGGAGATCGTCGCCAAGGTCCCGGTTCGCTTCGAACTGCTTATGAACGGCAAGCTTCAGGCGGCCGCGCTGCCCGAGCCGTTCGTCTCGCTCGCGCTGATGCAGGGCGGTGTCCTCATCGCTGACGACACAAAGGGCGAGAATCTCACCCAGACGGTCCTGGGCGTTTCCGACAAGTACCTCGCGACACCTGGCGGCATGCTGACGATCAAGCGCCTGCTCGAGACCTGGGACGCCGCCGCGGTCATCATCAACGCGGACCCCAACTCGTTCCGGACACTGCTTGTTGATAAGGCCCGGTTGCCCGAGCCGCTCAAGACTACCTACGCCGTGAACTCGTACCCGATGGCCGCGCCGCCCACAAAGGCGGAAGTGGATGCGGTCCTCGTCTGGATGAAGGCCAAGGGTCTGCTCAAGACGGAACTCACCTACGCCGATCTCGTGCAGGCACTGCCCGAGTAGAGGAGAGCGCGTGTCCAGCGTCGAGGTTCGCGATCTCGCGGTCACCTACGCGGGCGTCGGTCGCGACGTGCGGGCTTTGAGCGCGCTCACACTTGAGGTTGCCGACGGCGAGCCGGTCGCGATCATCGGCCCCTCGGGCTGTGGCAAGTCGACGCTGCTGCTCGCGCTTGCGGGACTCGTGCGCGCGGATGAGGGCGAGCTCCTCGTCGGCGGTGAGCCTGTGCGGGCCCCGCGTCGTCGAACGGCGCTCATCTTGCAGGATTTCGGTCTCCTTCCCTGGAAGACGGTCGCACACAATGCCGCACTTGGCCTCGAGGTGCGCGGTGTTGCGGTGGGGGAGCGTCGGCGCGTTGTGGCCGAAGCGCTTGAGCGGCTCGGGATCGCCGAGTTCGCTGACTCGTATCCGGGCGAGCTTTCAGGCGGTATGCGGCAGCGGCTCGCGCTCGCGCGCGCACTTGCGCTCGACGCAGACCTGCTGCTCATGGACGAGCCACTCTCGGCCCTCGATGCGCTGACGCGCGAGGACCTCCAGAACCTGCTGCTGCAGATGTGGCGGCAGCGAGGCCACACCGTGTTGCTCGTGACGCACTCGATCGAGGAGGCAGTCTTTCTCGGCAGGCGGGTCGTGGTGCTTTCGCCGCGGCCGGGTCGGGTTGCGGCTATCGTCGACAATCCCGGGATGGGGGACGAGAGTTTCCGAAACACCCCTGCGTTCCTCGAGCGCTGCGTCAAACTCCGACGCCTACTTGCCGCGGAGGGCGCTTTCGCTGGGCCCGCGCTTGCCGGGAGAGTATCGTGAACGCGTGGCTGCGGCGCCTCGGAGGTTACGCCGCCGCGACGCTTATCTTGCTCGTCGGTTGGGAGCTTCTTTCGCTCGCCGTGGGTTCGCAGGCGCTTCCGGGTCCTGTTCCGGCGCTGACCGACTTCGCGCGGCTCTTCTTCTCGGACCTGTTGCCACACACCGGTATCAGCGCCTGGCGTGTTGTCGCCTCGATGGTCATCGGTGCCGCGCTTGCGACGCCGCTGGGTCTTGTCGTGGGCCGCAGTCCGCGTATCGACGCTGTGTTCGCGCCGCTCATCTTCCTCACGTACCCGGTTCCGAAAGTCGTCTTCCTGCCCGTGTTGCTCGTGCTCCTTGGCATCGGTAACCTGCCGAAGATCGCGCTCATCACGCTCATCGTCTTCTTCCAGATACTTGTGACGGCGCGTGATGCCTCGCGCGGGATTCCGACCTCCGCGGTCCTTTCGGTGCGCTCGCTTGGTGCGACGCGCTGGCAGGTCTTCCGCCATGTCGTGGTGCCCGCCGCGTTGCCCGACATATTCACCGCGCTCCGCATCAGCACCGGCACCGCGATTGCCGTGCTGTTCTTCTCGGAGACGGTGGCGGGGAGCGAGGGACTCGGCTACTACATCATCGATGCGTGGAGTCGGATCGCGTACAGCGAGATGTTCGCGGGGATCATCGCGATGGCGCTGCTCGGCGTCGTGCTCTACGAGCTACTTGAGGTCGCGGAAGGTCGCGTGTGCAGGTGGACGCGGGTAGGGCGCTAGTCGCGCGGCATCCGGCTACGGCAGTTGTTGCCCGGGGTGGCAGTTTAGGCAGAGGTCATCCGTGTAGCTGGCCGTTGTCGCCTCGACGAGCATCCGGTAACCGACCGTCTCGTGCGGGAAGTTCGTGAACCGCGGGTTGTCTCCGGTCGCCGAGCCGTCAATACCGTTTTGCATGAAGGGATTTACGGTACCCGAGGCCCCCGTCGCTGCGGAGAGCGTACCGACGGCTCGTGTGTCCTCATGGCACTGCTGGCAGATCGGCCTGTGGCCGGTCTGCTGTGCGGTGCGGGGGAACGGCATCAGGTACCCGCCATTAAATGTGGCCAGTGGTCCAGTGGGCGTCGTGCTCGCTTCGGCGCCCGCACTCAAGCGCGCGACGTTGCCGTAGTTGAAGCGCGTCGCCGCATCGGCATAGGTGGATGCGGACTCAACGGGGTGATTATGCGTGGTCGACAGCCCGGAGTCACGGCCCTGGTGACAGCTGATGCACCAGTCCGAGCCATAGACGGCGGTGGCTGTCGTCGTGCCACCGGGCCGCTGCTTGAGCAGGCGGCTCGATGATTGAAGCGAAAGAAGACCAAACGCTGCGGAGCGCTGGCGCTCGCCGGGGAATGGCGCGACCATGCTCGAACCATGCGGGCTGTGACAGTCGGTGCAGGTCATCGTGCTGCCCGAGCCAGAGAAGGTGGTTGCAATCAAAGAACCGCCCGTGTTCGCACTACCACCGGGAACAACGTTCGTCGCCTCAATGGAATGTTCGGCTCCGACAGCGAGCGATCGGGAAGTGATCGTACCGTAGACTCCACCACCCGCGGTGCCGTCGTGACACGTGTTGCAGGTGGCCTTGATGGTCGCCGCCGGGAGGAGCAATACACCACTAGCCGATGCCCGGTGAACTGAATGACACGCTTCACACTTGGATGTGGCGACCGTGTAGCCGCCATGAACGCCGATTCTCACGTTCACGCCGGTTCCGGTAACCGAGCTGTCCCACGGATCATGGCATCCGATGCAGTTCGCTTCAGTCCTCGCGGGGATGGTGCTCGTAGTCTCGTTGTAAGCGAAAGCCACTCCCGGCAGCGCCAGTATGGCGGCTGCGAGACAACCGATGACGAGCATCCGTGTGCGTGCGAATGACACTAACTCTCCTGACCATCCGTGAGCGCTAGCCATATTGTAGAGTGGCGACGCTCTTCTTGCTAGCACGTCTTATGCCGTAGCGAGTACCGCCTCGACAGTATCGCGAAGAACCTTCGGCTGGAACGGCTTAGTGATGTAGTCGTTGCAACCCAGGTCGGCTCCGTGCTTGAGGTCCGTCTGTTGCGCGGCAGTTGTCAGCATGATGACCTTCACATCGGCGGTTTCGGGGCGCTTCCGTAAGAACGCGAGCACCTCGAAACCGTCGAGCTTTGGCATGTTTACATCGAGTAGGACAAGATCTGGTTGCATCTGGATGGCGGTCGCAAGTGCTGCTTCGCCATCAACTGCTTCAATGATCTCGTGTCCGAGTGAGCGCAACGCCGCACCCACCAGCATACGAATCTGGAGGTTGTCGTCTGCCACAAGTATCTTACATGTCGTCACGGGTGCCCCTCCTCGTGACGGTGTGGATAGGCCTAGTCGCGGTTTCGGTGCATGATATTGACTATGGTGTGAAGCTTCGCTTCGCGCTTGGTCCGCTCTTTCGCGACCTCTTCACGACGCTTCGGATCGAGCATCGCTTCGATGTGTTCGGCTACCTCAGAGGGCTTGAAAGGCTTCGGGATGTAGTCGACCAGATCATCCTTCATCTGTTCGACTTGCTCTTCGAACGTTCCTGCGGCCGACAAGAACAGAATCGGCGTCAGCTTGGTGTCAGGCCTTCGCCTGAGTTCCTCGCGCACCTGATGGCCGTTCATCTTCGGCATCATGACATCAAGAACAATGAGGTCAGGCTTCTCAAGTTTGGCCTGGGAGAGCGCCTCGACGCCATTATCAGCCGTAACGATGGTGTGACCGCGGTTGGTCAGTGCGACGGTGAGCAGTCTTTGGATTGACGGCTCGTCATCGACGACGAGGATCTTGGCCATGATGAGATCCTACCTTTCGGTTTACGCCCCCAGAATCTCTGACACCTTCTGTACCAGGTCCTTGGGCGTGAACGGCTTACAGATGTATTCGCTTGCCCCACAGTCCAAACCTTCTGCAATCTCGCGTTGCTGTGATTTTGCAGAGAGCATCACGATTGGTATATGTGCGGTTCTCGGATTTTCGCAGATCAGTCTTGCAGCGTCATACCCGTTCATGACCGGCATCATAACGTCGAGCAGGATGAGATCGGGCAGTTCGACCTCTGCTGCCGATACTGCGGCGCCACCGTCGCAGGCAGTCACAATCTCGAATCCGTGGTTGCTGAGCGTGAACGATACGAGTTTAAGGATATGCGGCTCATCGTCGGCGACAAGAATCTTGCTCATTCAGGAGCCTCCATGTTTTGCAGCAGCGCTTCGACCTTACGTGCGAGGTCCTCGGCGGAGAATGGCTTGTCGACTCGCTGGTTTGCGAGGCCAAGGATGTCGATACGTGACCGATCGATCTGATGTGCGGTCATCACGACGATCGGGATGTCCTTGGTAGTGGGATCCGTCTTGACCCTCTCGATGACCTGGTAGCCGTCCATAACCGGCATCTGAAGGTCCAGGAGGATGAGATCCGGGTGCTGCTTGCGCAGGGCCGCCATCGCTTCCGCGCCGTCGTAGGCCGCAAGCACTGAGAAGCCCTTCGCCTTCAGGTTGCGGCATAGCAGATCGACGATGTTTCGATCGTCATCGACGACGAGCACGACTGGCGAGGATACGCTGCCAACAAGGTTATCCACAATCTGCGTGAGGCGATCCTTGTTGATGGGCTTCTCGAGGTATTCGGATGCGCCGAGCCTGCACGAGCGGCCCTCGTCACACACGATTGAAAGGACGAGCACCGGGATCTCGGCGGTCTCCGGTTGGTCCTTGAGTCGCTGGAGCAAGTCGAATCCGTCGCCGTCATTGAGCATGACGTCGAGCGTGATCACGCGGGGATGTGCCTCGATCGCCTTCTGCATCGCCTCGTCGGCCGTATGCGCTTTCACGACGTCGTAGCCCTGCTTCACCAGGTAGGTTTCAACCAGATTGGCGATTTCCGGATCCCGGTCGACCACGAGAACCGTGCCGCCTGCGACGCCGGAGCCCTCAAGACCAGGCGTGCGAACGAGGTTCTGCGAGGCCATCGGGAGCGAGAACCAGAACGTCGAGCCCTTGCCCGCGCTGCTCTTGACGCCGACTTTGCCGCCGAGGAGGTCGATGATGCTCTTGCAGATCGACAGCCCAAGTCCGGTGCCGCCGATCTCTCTTGTGAGTGACGAGTCGACGCGGTAGAACTTCGTGAAGAGCTTCGCCTGGTCATCCTTGGCGATGCCGATTCCCTGATCCGAGATGCTCACCGTGACCATGTCGCCGTCTGCTTTCGCAGCGACGGTGACGCTGCCACCTTCCGGCGAGTACTTGATCGCGTTGCTCATGAAGTTCATGAGCACCTGACCGACACGATCGCGATCGCCAGCGGCTTTCGGCAAGTCCATCGGAGCCTTGGCGATGATCTTGTGGCCGCTCTGGTCGGCAACGGCCTGGAACGTGTCGACTGCACCAGCGATGAGGTCGGCCATCTCAAGCGGCTGGATCTTGAGGTGGATGCGTCCGGACTCGATGCGGGAGATGTCGAGCATGTCGTTAATGAGCTCGACGAGCCGGTCGGAGTTCTGCTTCACGATTGAGAGGAACTCGCGCTGGATCTCGTTGATCTCGCCAGCTTCGCCATCGAGGATGAGGTCGATGTATCCCTTGATCGACGTGAGCGGCGTCCGCAGTTCGTGCGAGACGGTCGAAACGAACTCGTTCTTCATCTGGCCGACGTCGCGCTCGGCGGTTACGTCATGCAGCGTGGCTACGAAGCCAAGATAGCCACCGGATTCGTCCAGGACCGGGTCGGTGCGTACGTCCAGAATCCGGTGCTCCGGATCTTCGAGACGAACCTCGCGGACCTGTGAGCCGTCAACGGGCGGGTCGAAGCTGTCCTCCGGTGTCATCGAGAGCATCTGCCAGAGATGCGACCGTTTCCCGAGGAACTGCTTGGGGTTGAGTCCGGCAAGCGTGATCGCTGCAGGATTCATGTACGTGACGATGTCCTCGGGATCGAAGACGATGAGGCCGTCTCCGGTGCTTGCGAGAATCGCCTCGGCGCGCCGACGGTATGACTCAAGTGCGCTGTCATCGCGGATGGTGACGACCGCGGCGCGACTTCCCGAGCAGTCGTACGGTGCGACTGTTGCGGAAAGTACGCGCTCGTCAACCATCACACGGACAATGCGGGGTTCTTTGTGCGCCCGCGGGCGTAGGAGGTGCTCGATGACAGCTTCGATCTTCGGCTGTTCGAGTACTGTGTACAGCTTGCCTACGACCTCGCCACGGTTCTTGCCGAGCATCTCCTCGGCGGTCTCGTTGAAGACCCGTATGTCGCCATCCGGGCCGATTGCAACAAGGCCCTCTCCCGTCGTGGCCATGAGTGCGCGCACGTGCAAGAAGGAGCGACGTTCGTCAGCGTTCTGTGGCACGTTGGAGCCACCCCCTTCGGGCATACCTCTACACGAAACGTATTCGCGTGCCGACGATTAATCCCTGCCCGTGCGAGCGGTGTTTCTATAGGAGTGGCGTAACGTGTACGAAGAACGAACAGGGGCGGGCCCGACGGGCCCGCCCCTTACGTGTGCTGTGGTGCCCCCGGCATGAATCGAACATGCGACACCAGGTTTAGGAAACCTGTGCTCTATCCCCTGAGCTACGAGGGCGGTTAGTACGTTTGCGCTGGTCAGAGGCTCACTCTCAACAACATGCCCGAGATGCCGAGCAGGAGAGTAACTGTATGGCAACCGTAGCGGGTCATACAGCCTGTGATTCCCAGTCTTCGCGCTCGTACATGGTATCCGACTCAGACCTCGTCGACCAACTTGCGAAGTCAGCATAGATGACGGTATCTGCGACGCCGTCTTCCCTCACGACGATGTCACCCATGGTCTTCGCTTACCTCGCATCAAGTGCGCTCTTGTGTAATGCAGCCTTGTCTAGTGCGGATCAAGTGCGCTCTTGTGTAATGCAGCCTTTGCCATGTGAGCCATATTGATCTATATTCAATGCAGGGTTTAATACAACAGGGGAGTGGACGTGATGATGACAGCGAGCGCGAGGGCAGGGCGCTACATTCGCCAAGCTGAGGGCTATTCGGCGTTCATCCCGGCGCCTTTGCCGCCAGACCCGCCAATCATCATGGATGAAGAGATGATCACCCTGTTGTCTGACGCAGACCGTGCCCTCGGCAGGCTTGATGGCTCCATCCAAACGCTTCCTGACCCCGGGCTATTTGTATTCATGTACGTCCGCAAGGAGGCCGTTCTCTCGAGTCAGATCGAAGGTACTCAGAGCTCACTTAATGATGTGCTCGAGGCGGAAGCGGCGATCACAGACCCGCAGCGACCGCGCGATGTGGATGAGGTGCTCAACTACGTCACCGCCATGAACTATGGACTCACACGCCTGAGCGAACTCCCGGTCTCGGTTCGACTGCTACGTGAGATTCACGAACACCTGCTACGCGGTGTTCGAGGTGCACACCTCAGTCCAGGCGAGCTTCGCACGTCGCAGAACTGGATCGGTTCAGGTGGCGCGACGTTGAACGAGGCCACGTTTGTGCCCCCTCCTCCGCACGAGTTGGGCCCCTCGCTATCAGCTTTCGAAACCTTCTTGCATTCAGATAGTAGGGTTCCTGCGCTGGTGAAGATAGGGCTGGCACACGCACAGTTCGAGACGATTCACCCCTTTCTCGACGGCAATGGCAGGATCGGGCGGCTGCTAATTACCTTCCTGCTGTGCGAAAAGGGGACTCTGATGACTCCAGTTCTGTACATCTCGTACTACTTCAAGAAGCACCGCGCCGAGTACTACACGCTCCTCCAGAACATACGAGACAACGGTGATTGGGAGAGCTGGCTGAAGTTCTTCCTGGTAGGAATGGCTGAGGTTTCCCGCGAGGCCACAGAGATCGCAAGACGTATTGTGGTGCTTCGCGAGAGCCATAGAGCGCTCATAGTGGAGCACTTCGGGCGAGTCGCCGGCAACGCTCTAGTGGTGCTCGAGAGCCTCTATTCCCGCCCGTACATTTCCGTGAATGACATTGCAGCCATGACAGACGTCACATATCCGGCAGCCAGTAGCCTTATGGCGAAGTTCGTGAAGCACGGTCTGCTCACAGAGATCACCGGACAGGCCAGAAACAGAAGGTTCCGCTACTCGTCATACGTTGAGATATTCGCCAACGAGTAAATCCATAGTAACTGTCACCAGCCGACCGGACAGGTGACGAGCGGGGCTCAGAAGACCTCGATTGTGTCTGAGAGGACTTGAAAAGCCCTTGTAGGATCCCCATCCGGTTCGTTAGGGAACCTGTGCTCTATCCCCTGAGCTACGAGGGCGGGAAAGTGCTCGCCTATTGTACCTGCGGGCTGGACCGCCGGGAATATGTAGTCTCTCTCAGGAGCCGCACCCTGAACGGGACCCGACTCACTAACTCGAGAGCAGCATAATCCCGACAATCGCAATGCCCAGCCCCACGATCTGGTGGCGAGCGAGGTGCTCCTTGATCGTGACGCGTGCTAGCAGGGCGGTCACGGCAGGGTAGAGGGAGCCGACCATAGCGGCGACCGCGATAGGACCACTCTGCACCGCAAGGAGCATGAAGACGGTGGCAGTCGTCTCGATGAGGCCCGCTGCAATGACGGACGGCAGAACCGCGCGGGCGGGCACGATGCCGCGCGTTGTCAGGAGCGCGCTACTGCCCAGCACCGTGACCGAGACCACTCTCAATACCACTGCCGGCCACAGCCCGCTGGCAGCAGTGGTGTTCGAAAGCAAGATGAACGAACCTGAGAAGAACACACCGGCCATCACCGAGAATCCGAGCGCCGCTCGGCTGAGCGGCTCATGTCCTTCGATGCGGGGGATGCTGACCAGCAGGATCGCCACGAACACCACGGCGAGACCGACCATACCGAGGGGTGCAAGCCGCTCGCCGATGAGCGTCCCGTAGATGACAGGCAGTGACGCGCCGATGGCCGCTGTGATCGGCGTGACGACGCCCATACGGCCCGCACGCAGCGCCGCGTAAAGCGAGAAGATGCCGATACCGCCACTCACGCCTGCCGCCGCGCCCCACATCAGGTCGCTTCCGGAAACCGCCGTAGCGCGCCAGAGAATCGCTGCCACGAGCATGCCGATGAGCCCTGCGATGTGCGAGAAAGCGGCTACGCGCACGGGCCGCTCGGAGCGGCTCGCGTTTCCGCCGACAAAGTCGGAGATACCGAAGCCGAGCGCCGTTCCGCAGGAAAGCAACAGGGTCAGGAACATCAGGGTCTACGGCGCCTTGCCGACGTAGATCTTGATGGTGCTTCCCTTAGCCGCCTTCACGCCAGGCAGCGGGTTCTGGTTGATGACGATGTCGATATCGGGGCTTACCTGGTAGATGACGCTTACGACAAGTCCGAGACCCTCAAGCTGAGCAGTTGCGTCAGCCTCGGTCATGCTCGTTACGTCGGGGATGCTCACCTGGTTCGGGCCCTTGGATACGACGATGGCTATCGTCGAACCGGTATCAATGGACACACCCGAACTAGGATCCTGGCTGATAACGGAACCCTCGGGCGTCGTCTCATTGAAGGCCTCGGTGATCTTCACCTTAAAGCCGGCGTCTTTGAGTGCCATCTCCGCGTCTGTGCGTTTCTTGCCAACGACATCGGGCACCTTCAGGAGTTCGGTGCCTTTTGAGACGACGATGACGATCTTGGAGCCTCTCGGCACCTGGATTCCGGTGAGTGGTTCCGAGGAGATAACGGTTCCCTCGGGCACGTCCTTACTGAACTCGCGCAGGACGGGGAGGGCTACGCCCAACTCGGCCTGTTCGATCGTCGAGATGGCGTCGGCCTCGCTCATACCGACGACATTGGGAACTTCGACTTGTGCGATACCTGCAGAGACGACCAGGTTGACCGTGGATCCCTTGTCGACCCGACCACCCGCGCCGGGGTCCTGGGACATGATCGTTCCAAGTTCATACTTGTCGCTGTTCTCAGTCGTAACGGTGCCGACGCGCAGATCGGCGGCGGCGATGGTCGCTGACGCCTCTTCTTCGGTCATGCCGATGACTGTCGGCACGGCGACCGAGCCGCCACCGAAAGCCCCTGCGGCCAAAGCGATACCGAGACCGAGCATCACTACTACTCCGGCGATGAGCACCCACGCCCAGGGCTGCAGGCCACGGCGGGTCGGCACCGGGCGAATCTGAGGTGCCTGAGCGGTGTTGAGGCGCTCTGCTCGCTCGACTGCGGGCATCACGGATGTCTGGTCGGCGTACATACCAGCCGCCACGCCTGCGCCCACAGCTCCGGCATCGACGGGCGCGCCGCTGATGACACGGCTGAGGTCCGCACGCATCTCGGCAGCCGAGACATAGCGCTCGGCGGGATTCTTGCGCATCGCCTTCATGATGACCGCCTCAAGTGAGGCGGGAATCGATGGGCGCACCTGCCGTGGGGGAACGGGCGCCTCGTTGACCTGCTTGAGTGCGACCGCCACAGGCGTATCGGAATCAAACGGCAACTGTCCCGTGGTGAGTTCGTAGAGGGTGACGCCGAGCGAGTACAGATCCGAGGCGGGGCCAAGAGCGCGACCCTGCGCCTGCTCCGGGCTGATGTACTGCGCGGTGCCGAGGACGGATCCGGTCTGTGTCATGGTCGTGTTGCCTGCGCGAGCGATGCCGAAGTCCATGACCTTGATCGTGCCGTCGGGCATGATGACCACGTTGTGCGGTTTGATGTCGCGATGAATGACGTCGTAGCCGTGCGCGACTCCAAGAGCAGCACAAACCTGCATGCCGTACTCGGCAGCCTTCATCGGGTCGAGGGCACCGTGCTCCTCGATCACCTGCTTGAGGTCTGTGCCGTTCACGTACTCCATGACGATGTAGTACGTCTCGCCGTCGTGGCCCCAGTCGTAGATGTTCACGATGCTTGGGTGCGAGAGGTTCGCAGCTGCCTGTGCCTCCTGGCGGAAGCGGGCGATGAAGTTGGGTTCGGTCGCGTAGCGGGGATGCAGGACTTTGACCGCGACAGTGCGGCCGAGAACCTCATCAACGGCTTTATAGACTTCAGCCATGCCGCCCGAACCGACCTTCTCGGTTGCGCGGTACCGGCGTCCGAACACTCTGTCTTCCACTGCTGACTCCCCGTTCCTGTTCTACAGTCACTACCTGCAGATATCGATAGCCATTCTACCCTATGCGGTATTTACTTCGTGCGCGCGAGTGCCATCTCCAGAACCGGTCGTGCCGCAGGTGCTGCGACCAGGCCGCCCACACCGGCGTTCTCCAGGACGATCGCAATCGCTACTCGCGGATTGTCGGCGGGCGCGAACGCGATGAACCATGCGTGAGTCTGTACGCTCTTCCCGGCCTCGGCGGTTCCGGTCTTGCCTGCGACTGCAACGCCCTTGATAGCGGCTCGCGTGCCAGAGCCGCTCTTCACGACAAGCACCATCATGTCTCGCACCGTGGCGGCGGTTGCCCGGTCGGTGGCGGTCAGCCACGTGCGTGGCGACGTGACCGAGAGCACGCTGCCCGCCCTGTCAGTGATCGAGTCCACGACGTACGGCCGCATGACGACACCCTCGTTTGCGATGCCTGCCGAGACGAGCGCCATCTGGAGCGCCGTCACCTGCGGTCCTGCGGGGCTCTTGTGCTCGCCGACCGGCTGGCCGACGCCCGCCCAGGCGGTCTCCCAACGGGTCATCTCGGCGGGATCCGGCATGAGCGAGGTCTTGAGTGGCAGTTCGAACGCCGCCTCGGTGTTGATACCGAATCGCTCTGACTGCGCGACAAGGCGGGAGGCGCCAAGCGCGTCGGCGAGCTGTGCGTACACGGTGTTGATGCTTGATTTGGTCGCCTTCTCAAGCGTGACCGTGCCATATCCGTCGCCACCGTAGTTGGTGATCGGAGCGCCGCCGATCTCGATGCGAGCGGGGCCCGCATACGTGCTCTTCGGGTTAGCGATGCCGGAGCCGATCGCGCCGGTGAGCGTCACGATCTTGAAGGTCGATCCCGGCGGGTAGAGGCTCTGTGTCGCGCGGTTCACAAGCGGTGCTGAGGATGCCGAGGAGAGCGTCGCCCACTGCTCGTCAACGAGTGCCGGGTCGTACGCCGGGTTTGCGGCCATGGCAAGCACCGCACCCGTCTTCGGGTCGAGCACCACGCACGCGCCGCGGTTCTTCCCGAGCGCCTTCTGCGCCGCCTTCTGGATCTCGCTGTCGATGGTGAGCCGAACGTCATTGCCCGGGACCGGCGTTCCGGCGAGTGAGTCGACGAGGTCGCGCACGTTGGTGAACGAGCGCTTACCCGCCAGTGCGTCGTTCATCGCGGCCTCTGTGCCGGCCCGACCGTACTTCGGGCTGTAGTAGCCGACCAGATGCGCTCCGAGCGTCCCCGCGGGATACTGCCGCGCGAACACGCCGCCCGACGGTACGGACTCGGCGAGAACGACCGCGTCACGCGTGAGGATCGCTCCGCGCTCCTGGCGAAGCTCATCAGCGAGACCGCGCGAGTTCGCGGGGTTCGCGGCGAGAGCGGGTGCCGCAAAGACCTGGAGGTACGTGAGGTTCGCGATGACCGCTCCGAGGAGCGTCACGAGAACGATCGACACCGCGGTGAGCCGGCGTCCGATCGCCACGCGGCCAAGCACCCCGGTACCGCCGGTCGAGAGCATTTCTTCCTCGCGCCCGGTCGCGGAGTCACCCGCGCGCATGAGCAGCGCGAGCAGCATGAAGTTCGCGAGAATCGAGGAGCCTCCGTAGCTGATGAACGGGAGCGTGATACCGGTGAGCGGGATGAGCCGCGTGACGCCGCCGAGGATGACGAACGTCTGCAGCCCGAACGCGGCGACAAGTCCGACCGCCGTGAACGATGCCATATCGGAGCGGGCGCGCGTGCCGGTGGCAAGACCTCGCATGCAGAAGACGAGGTACGCGAGGATGATTGCCGCGCCACCGATGAGCCCGAGTTCCTCGCCGATGGCCGCGAAGATGAAGTCGGTCTGGACGAACGGGATGCGTGTCGGGAGTCCCTTACCGGGTCCGACGCCCACCATGCCGCCAGCTGCAAACGCGAAGAGCGATTGTACGAGCTGGTAGCCGCGCCCCGTCGCGTCCGCGAACGGATCAAGCCAGATGGCGACGCGTGTCTGGACGTGCGAGAACATCAGGTATGCCGCGGTGGCTCCGATGCCGAACAGCACGCTTCCCACAACGACGTACCCGGAGCGTCCCGTCGCTGCGTAGATCATCACCAGGAAGAGGCCGAAGAAGAGCAGGCTCGACCCGAGGTCTTTCTCGGCAACAAGCACGACGAGTGAGAGTGCCCACATGAGCACGACGGGCCCCAGGTGCTTGAGCGGCGGTAGCCAGACGCCCAGAACACGCTTCGTTGAGACCGAGAGCACCGCACGGTTCTCGGCCAGATACGCGGCGAGAAAGAGCACGATGAGGACTTTGGCGACCTCGGCGGGCTGGAAGGACATGCCGGCGAAGCGCAGCCAGAGTTTCGCGCCGTTCACCTCGACGCCGATGATCGCGGGAAGAACGAGCAGCACGACACCAACGAGCGCGATCGTGTACTTGTAGCGCGCGAGACGCTCGAGCGACGGAACGACTGCGAGCGTGATGACGAGCGCGAGAACGCCGACGAATACCCACATGACCTGGCTTGCCGCGAGGCCGGTGTCGAGCCGCGTGATGAACGCGACACCGGTACCCGTGAGAGCGAACGCGATGGGGAGGAGCACAGGATCCGAGCCGGGGGCGAAGTAGCGCGCCGCGATATGCGCTCCGAGGAACGCTACGAGGAGGCCGAAGGGAACCGCGAAGTCCATCCACGTGAGCGTCGCGCGCGCGGCCCCGTGCACGAGCGCGAAGAGCAGCGCGATCGCTGGGGTGGCAGCGAGGATGAGCAGGAGTTCCGTGTCGCGACGCGAGCGCATGGCGATCACGGCGTCGCTGACGGGTCGACCGGGGGAGAGGTGATCTCCGACGGTCCGACCTGGAGTTGGTACTCGGCGATGAGCTTGAACGCGGACGGGAGACCGTCCACGCGGATGCCTTCCTTGAGGCGCGCGGCGGTGATCGGGTCGAGCGCGTTCGTGGGGATGTCGGTTCGCACGGACTCGAGCCAGTGGAGCGTCACGCCGGCGAACTCGCCCGGTACGCCGCGGTAGACGGCGACGACACCGTTCTCCTCGATGACGTATGCCTGGGAGTGCGCATACGCATACGCCGCGTACAGGGCACCGGTGATGATCGCTGCGGCCACGAAGACCCACGCTATCCGCGCAAACCAGTGGTGCCCATCAGCGCTTTGGGCGGGTGCCGCTTCTGCGCCAGGGGAAGCTGCCGATGCTGCGGTGCCGATATCGACGACGACTGCGGTGATGTTGTCCTGGCCACCGGCGTCGTTTGCCGCGGCGAGAAGCCGGACAACTGCGGTCTGCGGGGCAGGCGACTCCGCCACGATCCGCTCGATGTCCTCGTCCTCCACCATGCTGGTAAGGCCGTCGGAGCACAGCAGCAGTCGGTCTCCCGGTGCGGCAGTCACCTCGAAGGCATCGACGAGCAGGTTGGGATCGGAGCCGAGGGCCCGCGTTATGACGCTCCGGCTCGGGTGCACACGAGCTTCTTCGGGGGTGAGTGTTCCTGCTCGCACCATGTCTGCGACCATCGAGTGATCCTCGGTGATCTGCGAGAGTGTCCCGAGGTGCAGCAGATACGCCCGGCTGTCTCCGACGTGTGCGACGACGATTCTGGTGCCGTCTACCATCGCCGTCGTCATCGTGGTTCCCATGCCACTGCGGCCGCGACCGGTTTCCGCAGCCTCGATGACTGCGGCGTTCGCGCTTCTTACGGCTCGGCCGAGCGCCTTGGCGTCGGCGCGTTTTGGCGCCTCACCGAAGAGGACTTCTATCGCCAGATGACTTGCGACTTCGCCAGCCTGGTGACCGCCCAGCCCGTCTGCGACGGCGAAGAGCGGCGCGTTGACGAGGTAGGAATCTTCGTTGCCGGAGCGAACAAGGCCGACGTCGCTCCCGCCCGCATACGGGAGCGCGCCCTTGCGCGGGCTCACGCGCGCACGACCTTGAGTCGGTTCGTGCCAAGCTCGATGAGATCTCCGACACGCACCTGAAGCGGCCGCGTTGCCGGTTGTCCGTTCACGATCGTGCCGTTCGTCGATCCGAGGTCCTCGACGATCGCGCCGTCGCCCGCGGGCATGACCTTGGCGTGTATCGAGGAGACGAAGTCGTCGGCGATCACGAGGTCAGCATCGGGCGAGCGACCGATGACGATCGGACCGGCGAGCTGAAGGGTGATACCCCGGATTTCACGGGGACCCTCGACGACGGTGAGCGCGAGGCCGAGCGAGCGCTTGCGGATGCCGCCAGAGGCGACCATCCCGACGCCGGTGCGCACCGTGGCGTAGAGGAACAGATAGAGCATCGCCAGCAGAAGGATCCGACCGAAGAGGAGAACGACGTCGACCATGCCTAGCCCCGCGGTTCGTGGTAGACGAGTTGCGTGAGGCCTATCTCGATGACGTCACCATCGCTCAGGCGCGCCCGCGTGACGGGCAGGCCGTTCAGACGCGTTCCGTTGGTGCTCTCAAGGTCCTCGATCGCCCAGCCGTCATCAATGCTGACAAACGCCGCATGACGCCGCGAGACGTTCGCGTCAGCGAGGCATATCTGACAGTCCGACAGACGCCCGACCACGATCTGGTCGCCACGAAGAGCGACATCGTGCGCGAATTCGCCAACGGTGACCGTCGCGATGCCCGCCGGCGAAATCGTCGGACGGCGGCGAGACGGCACGGCGGCAGATGGGTTGCCGGGATCGTCATCGTCTTTAGCCAGCGTGGCGCTCACGCGAAAACGACCGAGACGAAGGTCGTCGTGTACCGCAAAGGTCACCGACGGTCGTGCGGGCAGCGCGTAGCCGTGCTCGCGCGCGTGATCTGTGAGGTAGGTGCCAAGCTCACCGGCGAGTGTCGGCTTGAACGTGCCGAACAGTTCATCGTCATCCGGCGAGATCGCGATCGTATAGGCGACCGGCACATAGACCTTGTCGACACCGACGACGCGACCGTCATCCATCGCGCGGCCAAGTGTCTTCGCGAGTTCAGCCGGCTGCACCGGCGAGCGGAAAGCCCCTGCGAAGAGACCCTCGATACTGGTCCCGATGCGGTCTTCGAAATCCGAGAGGATACCCATGCGCGAAGCCTCGATACGTTGGAAGCATGTCCAGACACTAGACTATACCAGCAGCGACACCGAGACGACGCGTGGCCGTTACCGGAGCGTGAGACTGGCGTAACCCGACTTAGTGTTCCTCAGGCCTTGTCGGCGCGCCAAGAGCGATGACGACGACCATGAGCATGAGTGCGACACCGATGTGCGGGAGGAACGCCTCGGCGGGCAACGTCGCCGTTCCGGCGAGAGCGGCCCATGCGGCATAGCCACCTGCGAGCGCGCCGCCGCCGAGAGCGATGCCCGCGACTGCCGCAACGCGCGTTGCGCGTCGGCATGCGAACGAGCAGAGCGCGGCCGCGAGCGCCCAGGCGAGCACGGCGATGACCGGGCCGGGAGCGAGGAGTCCGCGCATATTGGCGGCCATGACGCTTGTCTGCGCCCACGGGTCGATGAAGAAGCGAGGATCGACGACGAGGAACGGTGCCCGGCCTCCGGTGGCCGCCGAAGCAGCCATCGTGACGAGCGCGGCCACAGCACCCGAGACCAACGCGGGTAGCGGCTCGAAGAGATAGCCGAGGAGGAGCGGCGTCGCGAGCGCCCCGCGTGCGACCGCGAGAGCGGGCGCAGCGGGCGGCGCGAGCGCATCGCCGCGGCCGCGGCGTCCGGCGTACAGCC